>NZ_CP134272.1:0-1412397 GCF_040869025.1 Vibrio scophthalmi
TTATTGGAAACCCTGACCGATGAAGCGTATCAATTGGAGATAGTCAGACTATGAGCCTAATTAGTGCCGCCCTTGGTATTGCCAATGCGCTTGGCATAAATGAAACCATTTCAGGCTGGTTTGGTGGTAACAATGGCAATGAAATCGCCGATAAGGTGTTGAGGGTGACCCAAGCGGTCACGGGAACAACAACGTTATCCAGCACCATTGAAGCGCTTCAAGATCCGGTAGTTGCAACCCAAGTTGAAGAGGCTTTAATGCAGCATGAACTGGCGTTTAATAAGCTCGCATTTGGTGACAAAAAAGACGCGAGAGAGATGCAAGAGAAAACTGTCAAAAGTGAAGACCCTTTTGTAAAACGGTTCTTGTATTACTTCTCGTTCTACTGGGCAATTGTTGCCACGGCTTATCTGTTTGCGATCACCTTTATCGATATACCCAAAGAAGCGGTACGCTTTGCCGATACCATCTTGGGCTTTTTGCTGGGCACTATCATTGCGGGCATCATCAGCTTCTTCTACGGTGCATCGTTTAAAAGCAGTAGCCCAAAACCCAAATAGACCAAAGCCATCTACGACGAAGCCGCCCATTAAAGGCGGCTTCATGATTGATTAAAACAAGGAAAGTTGATCAAATGGCTCAGGCTTGGATTCTTTCTCGATCACAAAGGTTTGCCAGATGGCAAGCTTAAAGGCAAATAGACGCTCTTCTTTTACTCTACGCCTAATGGTGCATCCTTGACCGTTCATTACCTGAGTGCATCGTTTGATCTTAATTGTTGATGAACTCGTCGGATCGTTCATAGTTACTGCACTTCCAAATCAAATCCGCAATTTCACGGATAGCATAAAACGTTCTACCACAACCTACATGATACTTAAGCAGGCTAATATCTGCATGGGTAAGCATGGCATGAAACTCATCAACAGGGATACGATTCTCGGGCCACATTTCAAGAAGAATGCGCTCAACATCGGCTTTGTCGTGAACCTCAACCGCTTCGACTCCTTCACGCATTAAAGGCATCGCCATAACGTTAGCTCCATCTCTCAAGACCAGTGATGACATCACTGATGGACTGCCTAGTTAAAAATCGAGGGTTCGTCACGCCAGCAGTTCGCTTAACAAAGGCGGTCAGTGCTTTATCTTTTAACCCTTCTTGCCACCCTTTGTCGTAGCAGAGCGCAGCTAACTTGCGCCACTGCGCATCGGTCGGTCTGTTTGGATTACTTGTCTTAACAGGCTGGTAGCGCTTAGACGCTTCAAGATAACCAAACTGTTTTAGATGCGTGATGATTTGCTCAAGCTCACCATGGTTCATTGCTTTACAGCTTGATTTACCCGTCATATCCACAAGGGTGCGACGATAAGCTTCATCGGTAAACTCACCCAGTTCGACGGTGAGTTTGGTTTTCATACCTTTGTGTATAAGACCATATTGTTGATATCGATTCATAAAAAATGCCCTCGCAAATCTTACTTGCAAGGGCATTGTATTGTGTAGTTTAAAAAGTCACCACCGATTCACGTGCAACTAAATTCATTTATATTGTTCTTTATGTAAGATTTGCAAGTTTCGCTTGCTCAGATCCTTGAACTCCGTGACTTAGCTGAGCAGATCTACCAGTGACTATTCCAGAGAAATACGCCCCATCAGAACCACCTCTTGCATTTTTAACCGAAGCTGAGCGACCTTTGCTCGCTGATAGATTTGGGTGCTTCTGCTTGATGTACTCATCTATTTGATTTGATTCAGACTCAGAGAGAGCGAACTCCTTAACAAGATGACTCACGCTCACAACCCAACCCTCACAAAAGAGATCGGCTCTAGCTGTCTTAGTCGAGCTCTTAATACGTTTATTAAGCGTTGCAATGTAATCCTGACGAGCCTTTACTAGTTGACGTTCTAGCACTTCATGCGCGTACTTAGCCACCTCTGGGCGTTCATTGTGGCCTGTAAAGACGACATGACAACTTTTGGTAAATGACTCATATCTGAAATGCAAGTGACAACCAAACGCCTCGGCAACGGTATTTGCTAAATAGCTAAAATAGCTTGCTGGCTTTTTCGCTTTAAATTTTGAGGCAACATCAGACTGACTAACATCACTCAGTTCTGGACTTTCACTTGATAGGCCCATTTGCTGCATTAGCGCTTGCGCCCTCGACATAGCAGCAGCGGCTTCATGTTCATTAGCGGATTTAGCTAAGCGCAGGAGTTTTTTGATTTTGTCGATGTTCTTATTATTAGGCATGGCTCGCTTCCTTGTTCGCTAATTTTGCATCTTCAAACTTAATCAGCAATCTAGTTGCGGAATCTTCAGGCTCATTCTTGCTCAAGACTTTGTAGGTAGCTGGCCAATACCCCCAAACGCCAGTGATAATACCAACATCAAGTTGAGTGCCGATAGGATAAGGCAAGGCAATATCGTATTCATGTGCCCAGTCGTCGATATTTGCTCTTAAGGCAGCGTCCACACAACCGCTGACATTTTCTAACTTATTGACGAAGTCAAAATTAACTCCCCATCCATCATCTTCGAACTCTCTAGCTAGGTCATAAATATCAATACCTTCTTCCCAGTGTTTCATTAATGACTCCATCAGTTTGGCTTTATCGTTTTCTTTAAAACCACGCCCACGCTCTGCAAATAAATCATCCATTGCTTGATTGATGACAGTACGCTTTACAACTTCGTCATTCGTATTAGGGCGAGGTGGAACCACAGAGCCAGTTTTAGTAAATAATGTGTTCATAATATATTTCTCACGATATTCAGGCCGAGCGAAGCCAAAGCGGGAACGCTGAGAGCGTCGCTTGCCTGTATTTAAATATTGGTTTTAACGAGTAAGAAGGGTGAGTTTCTTACCAGATTTAATTGCGTTTAAAACTTGCTTATGGCCTTTGCCACTGTTTTGAAATTCAGTCCACTCCTTATGGTGAGTCGCGCAGTAATGCATGTTAGGGCCAACCGCGTTCGCGCAGTTAGGACATAGCTGTCTATCACAAGTCTTGTCATTACCGACAGGGTAATCACAAAGGAATGCAGCGCTTGGGTTGTTGCTTTCACAATCAAAACAAAAACTCTGCGCTACTTCCTCTTTGCTAAAGCTCCCACACATAAAACCGATGTTCTTTCCGTTTTCAACGATTGGCATACAAGGCATTGCTATCGCCCTTTTTTCATCATGATTCGCAACATCAATGGCCAAAGCAAAATAACAGAGAGAATAATTAACAATCCGCGCATTGATGCCATGTATTGATACTCTTTATTTCTATTTTGAGAACGGTAAATAGACCAAGGCATAAAAACCAATGAGCCAATACAGAACCAAAGAACAAATAAGTCGCACAGAGCATCAATTATTGATGTTGGAATCGAAAAGGCTATTGTTGTTAGCTCCATATCTAACCCTCTATTTTTGCCTCACGAATTGCTTCACGGCGACCTGAACGCCAGTACCGCATCGCCATGCGACGTTTATTTGATGGCAGCTTGGATAACGGATTTTTTATCATCTTCGTTGTCAGTGGGTGCTCAAAACATTCATACCCGCTATCAAAGATATCGTCAGCGATATAGCGTACAAACTTTTTAGAGTTGCACTTAGGGCAAGGCATATCACCGCCCAAATCTAGATAACTATTCCCTTCGGTATCAGTGCCGCCGCTATCCATATCCCACAAGTAGCCATCGATACAGGTTGAATCTGGATAGTGTGCGCCAAAGTCATGCCCGACATAATCACAACCTAGCTTCTTGTTACTCATAATTTATACTCTCTTGCTTGGCTTTATCTATACACTGCTCGAAGTATGACTCTTGATAGGCGATTGCCTTTCTTAATGTTTCTTCTAGCGTCTCAGCATGAGCCATGCTCCAATGCGAGATACTCCAACCACTTGAGCAAGAACGAAACTCTCCCTCGCCATTAAAGTGAAAGTTTCTCGGAACAGGCATTGAAAACTGAAGCAAAACGCCCCCGACTCGTTGGTCATGCAAAAAATCCAACAGTTCGCTTTTGCTCTCAAGGTCATACTCTTGAGATAACTTCTCGGTTAAACCTAATGCGTTAAAAACATCAGCACAATTATCCTCAAATACTTCCCAAAATGAATCCGGCAAGGAATCACAAGCCGTTATCAATTGCATGTGGAACACATGGTCAATTCGAATTGAGCAATCAAATAACTGCTCCAAAATTTCACGATTAATCTTCATTACTTACTTCTGGTTTAGATGTGACCACCAATAAATGCGCAAATGAATAAAAAAATACTAGTTAATAGCCACAAAACTAAAGCTATCTTGAAATAACTATTCATGATTCACTCCTGGTTTAGCTAAATGGGTCTCAATGGCGAACATTGCCGAGGCTAGGTTGTCTAAAGCACTTTCCTGTTGGTCTTTGGTTGCATGACCTGCACGTATAGTGCAGACCGCATGACCAATAATGCTTTTGACTTCAATAAGCAGTTGATTGGTCTCCATGATGATCACCAATCTTGCAATTGAATGCTGCAACCATAAGCATCCGGTAAGCCCGTGATTTGAGTGCGTGCACAGTAGAGTCTGTACAGGTAAGCATCGATGCCGAAGCAGTAAGTGGAATTCATCAAAGGACCGCTGAATACATGACTATTGTTCGCGAGATAACCAATGTGATGACTACCTTCACATCTGTGGTCATACAATGTAATGCGAGTCTCATCTGCAACAATAATTTCAATGCGTGAATAATCGTTACAGCAGTCCCATTGCAGTTCTATCTCTTCTTGATCTTCAATATCCCAGTTTTTGGCTGCATCTTTAATTCCTTCAAAGAAATCATCAACACTGATAACCGCATCAACTGGTTTAAATGTGACATCAATAAGATCTTTGATTTTATCAACGGTTTGAGTATTGAGCGCATTCTCATAGGCATTGATTAGCGTCTCTGCAACAAATCGATTGTATTCAGGCAAGGTAACTTCGTTTAACGCATCCTGAAGAGATTCATCAATCTTGGCTTGGATAGCTTTACCAAATGTTCCATGAGTCTCCATAGAGCGACTAACAAGGTTTTTAACCAAGACATCGGCCTGTTCTTGGATCATTTTTTCAAGAGTGCCATCGGTACACATTTGGTTAAGATGAGCGCTAACAACTTCGTTTAATTCTTTCATTTTTAATATCCTTAATATCCGGTTTAAATAACGTTTTAACCATCTTCAAAGCGAGCAAAACCAAAGCAGTGAAGCTGTATAGCTCTGCTCGCTTATTTCTAATTAAATGGTTTTAGGTAAGACTTACTCGTTACAAATAAGCTCTGATATATCTTCGCAAGGGGAGGACGTTTTCCCCATCACCCACATCAAGGCACTAATGACGCCATCCTCATAGGTTAAGTCCTGGTTTGCGGTATCAATGGTGGACTTAATCGTTTCTGCTTTTTCTATCTCTCGATAAACCGCATCAACGGTATGAATCATTGCCGTCATTAAAATACGCTCTCAGAATCACTGTGTGGCTCGCCATTGAAGTATTCGCCAATCGCTTTGCGTGAATCAAAACAAGAACGACAGACGATTAGCGATTTATTTGAGGCTGTATCGACCAACTTAACGCCCGATTGAGGGTGTCCATTGTTGCAGTTCGCACAGTGGTTAACTTCGCATACTTCTGGATCGGCCAAACAATCAGAACAGACCTCAAGCTTTTCACCACGGCAAATTGTAAAAACCATGCCATAACGTACAGGCATGACGTATTCACAACACTTACAAGGGAATCGACGACGTGGCTCATGACGACGAATACCCGTCCCTTGTTTTGCCACCTGTGGACGCTTGCTTTTAAAGTTTGATTTATTATGCTTCATACGTTTGCTCCTTTTTTACATTAAGTCTTGTTGCCCAGTGTTGACAGAACTCAGCCCGACAGACTGCCCAATCTAAATTGGCTGAGCGAGTATCTAAAAGGCAAACCACAGCCTCAGCCCAATAAATTGAGGCTTCGCTATATTCATTTTGTCGTTCAAGCAATGCCGCTTGTTCGGCAAGTTCGATGTACTTTTGATAAGCACTGTATTTTCTAGCCATTCAAAATTCCTTTGAAATAAGTTCAATCTCTAAATTCAGGCAAAGCGAAGCCAAAGCGGGAACGCGTGATGCGTCGCTTGCCTGTATTTAATTAATTGGTTGTCTTGGTATTAACTCACTTGTTGCAAGCGAGCGGAACGATTACAGCTTGGCAAAATCTAAAGAAATTGCCTGCATTTCGTCTTTTGTGCCTTTCTCGTAGAAGCGAACATAAGACTTGCTGGTGGAGATAAGAACGCTTTCAGATACCGCATTCATCGCCTCAAGCCAACGAGCATCATCAATCTTGATACGGCGCAAGCTTAGAATACGTGAGGTGCTGATGTTACCTTCTTTGTCCACTTGGAAGGCATCTGTAATGATTGCACGCAGGTTTTCATTGGCACCCTCAGACCATTCGCTAACTAGCTCATCAATGATGTCTTTTGCGATCTTTAAATCAGGGCCAAAGGTAATCGTGTCTTGCATTGAAATTACGACTTTATTTGAGCCATCAAACGAAGTGAAAGAAACATTGCCTTTTTTACCACCAACTTTGCGATCATACTTTTCAGCAAGCAAATCCATAAAAGCATGGCAATCATCAAAAGCTCGGGCTTTAAACTCTGTGAGCAGCGCTCGGTGTTGCTTTGATACCGCCACTAGGTTACGCACAAACTCATCCATCAGTTTGTCGTGATCTTCGACTTGAGATGCCGGAACGAAACGACCTTTACGGTCTTGCATGTAGCCTGCTGGAATTGCAAATCCAGGGGCTGTGTCAACTTCTACGGTAGATGTTGTTGTCATTTCAGTATTCATGTTATTTACCTTGTTCATATTGATTCACTAATAGCAGCGCATCATCAAGTGCTGCTTTTGCTCTTTTTAAACGAACTTTATTCATTTTCGTTTGACGGTTGATGTGTTTAACAGCGCTATTCATCATCATTACGGCAGCGCCAAAACCTAAAAGTACCCCAATGAAAAACATTAAAATGATGCTCGACATGATTCCTCCCAACAAACGGTGTCACGATTTACTCGAATCGCTTTCATGACTTTATGTTGACCATTTAAAACCGTATTGATAATGAAGATGGGGGCATCCCCAATTTCTTGCTTTACCAGCTCGTTAAGTTGAAGTGGAAACTCACACATCACTAACGCACCTTTGCCCATTGGGCGACGTGAAGCGACCCAAGACTTACCTAACACAACCACCATATCGGTTAACATAATTCTTACCCCACACTTAAACATTCAACGTAATGCTTTGAGTCCAATCCGAAAGGCAGTTGCAGCAATCGGTTGAAAGGCTTTGCTCGATCAAATTCTTTGTACATCGTCTCTTTTAGGGCGCTGGGTTCAAACCCTCCATTTCGACATTTATGGCAAAGGCATGCATCATTAATTCGCCATATCAGCTCATTACGAGAGCATTTGGAGCATGTACCGCGAAAGCTTCGTCCTGTTACTATCCAACGGCATTCCTTTCTGTCTGAGTATTGTATTGCGCCGTACTCATTAAGCTTTTTTAGTGACCAGTCACAACGAATGTCTAATAACACATTAAGTTCGGCAGTGGTCATTGGGTTCTTCTTGAGCGCCTCGATAATCACGTCTGCTGTCTCAAGGTCATAAACTCCCGTCATGAGCATTTTCATCACGCTACCTCTTTAATGAAGTTGTAAGCCTTATCCATATGATTAGCGTTAACGGTACTGCCTTCATCTTTCGCTATAGATATCGCTAAACGGATCAAGTGTCGTAATGTTCTTAATTGTCCCGTCGTAGTTGGTATCACGTTGTAGGCCCATTTAATGACTTCTGAATCGGTTATTCCCCAGGCTTTAAGGTATGCCTGTATGTCTTTTTGTGTAGAGCGTACTATCTTGCGAGATTTCAAAATGCGTGACCAAACGGGGTACATATTGGTGCGAGATTTTGAAGCGCTCATGCGAGTGCGAACAACGTCATTCCCCAGCAGAGTGACCCCGATACGGTTCTCTGTCAGTATGCGCAAACCATTAAGGGTATCGTCAGTGGTGTATTGCGCTTCATCAACAATCAATAAGCCATTACTGCCTGTAATACGCTGCATAATTTCGTAATCAATACGGTCAATCGTCATACCATTGGTATGGACACCCATCTCACGCGCAATGGCCGCCAAGAATGCTTTACGTGATTTGATGTTAGGTGAAGCGGTCACTATCCAAACATTACTGTTATGTTTCTGGTAACGTTTAGCCGCTTCTGTTTTACCCACTCCCGCACCTTCATAGGCCATCGTCCAAGCTTGAAAACCTTGCGATAAACGCATCATTTCGAGTAATGCTTGAGCTGTCGGTGTTTCAACCCATTCAGGCTCTTGGCACGTTTCTTTACGTGTTGCGATACCCGCTTCGTATGTTGTTAGCCAACGGGCCAACTTATCGACATAGAGTTCAGTATTGCCCGTATAACGGCCCTTTAATAAAGGCGTTAAAATTTGAGGTGAGACCGCTGACCGACGGGATACTTCAGCATTGGTTAAACCATCACGCTCTATAATTGCTTTGACTTGCTCAATAACGTTCATCATAATTCCTTCGTTACCTTACTTTGTTACTCACCAACTGCTGGTTGGAAGGTATTAAACATGGCGTTGATGATGTTGGTATCATCATCTTCCCATTCATCGTCATCCAACTCTGTTTGGGTGGCGATTTTTTTATACCCATCTAAATGCGTCGGAAGAGTGGGCACCATTTCAGTGATGCCTGGTACAACCGAACCCAATCCAGAATCTTCGTGCTTAACACTCTTTAGAAGTGACTCAAACTGCTCTTTGTCCATCAACTCAGCTTGTTGTTCAAGAAGGCTTAAACGGTTCTTCATATCTCCTTGAAGTAGCACCTGCATTCGCTTTGCACTTAGACTGCTAAACCCTGCATCCTCTAACATTGGGATTGGGGCAATTAAGCGTCCACTCTTGTCATAGGCATACACCTCACTGTGCATGTCATATGGGTTGTACTTCACTGAGATACGCTCACCGATATAGTCGTACAACACAGCAGAGCCATAGCGATTAGTCCTATAATTTGAGTCTGTTTTGGCTTTATATTTACTGGCCATTAACTCAAAGACTCCAGACTCTCGAACCATCACCGTCTCTTGTTTTAATAGACACAAACGGATTTGCTCAGGTGTTGGTCGTTTAATTTGAGAAACGGCATAGCTTTCATTAAATACCTGCTGATAACTCTTTATGCCTCGCGCCATCTCAGTGCGTCGTCCTTGTTCGTGGTTGTAATCAACCACCCATTCATCAAAGAGCTGACATAACAAAGCAAATGGAACTCCTCGCTTACCGCCTTCATAATTCGCAGGTTTAGACATAATGTCCTTACCTGTATAACAACCTTCAAATTCAGGGCGACGTTCAAATTGACCGATGCCACCTTTACTGTGAAAGAGACGCTCAACAGGTTTTGCTCGAGCGCTACCTTTATTCCCGACGTTATCTTCGATAATGCCTGTCCAGTTAATGTCATCACTGCTGTAACCTAAATCTTGAAGTAAACCTTCAAGTTCGCTGGTGCTGAATTTTTTATACTTACCATCTCGACCTGGTTTTTTCATTGACCCTGTTATTTGGTCAGATAACGCAGCGGAACCTCGGTCAAACAACCATCCGCCAGGAAGACCATTCACCTTGATCATGTTTGCAATCGCAATCGAGAGCATCTCATTGTTCTCAGAGATATCGATGCTGTAGCCAACAATTGCAGAGCTGTAAACATCTTGAAAGACCCAAACGGTTGGACGAATTATCTTGCCATTTTCAAGTTCACACTGAACACGGAAGGTATGACCATCACCGTTAACGAGTTCAAGAGCATGCATTCCCATTCGAGTACGTCTTAAACTTGGGGTTAATGACTGATGAGCAGCCGCTTTACCTTTACGCATTAATACGATCAGCTCATGTGGAATATTGGTTGAGATCCACTTTCTCAAATAACCCACGCTCGGTACTGTCCAACCATGTTGTAACGCAACCTTCACGGTATTACGTCTCGCTTCCGCGACCGTTACATCTGGTTTTAGATAAGCGGTTTTGAAGAAGCTTTGAGCTTCTTTGGCGAAGTCTACGGTCTTACCGTCACCAAGCTTCTTACCTTGTGTCGTCGCTAAATAAGGCAACCAATCCTGTTTATCGATCTTGTTAAGCTTTGGCTCGGTGTAGAACCACTTGCGAATGGCTCTGGCGCTAAATTCTGTTAGTTCTCCAGCCATTTGCATTGCAACTTTCTTTGTCTTGCCGTTTTCAATCAATGAATGAACCAGTAGTGCCGCTTCAAGCCTTTTCTGTGCAACTGCTTTGACTTTGCTGGTGGCGTTGTCGTAGTCATACCAAACTTCTTCGACTGATTTACGAGTACGTTGTTCTGTCGGTTTGGCAACTTGTTCATCAGCCATTCGTTGCGCTTGAGCGTGAAGTAGGTAGACACGCGTTTTTTCAGGTAAGCAATCAATGTGATACTCGAAAGCCTTCGAGCCCTCACGCTTACGCTTTTGACCTTTCAGCGCTAGTTTGTCTAACTTATTTCTAATGTTGTGAACCCGAGTTGCCATCTCAGGCAAACCTAAACAATCTTTTGCTGTAACGAACATATTAAGCTGCTCCATTGGAGTAACGGCTAGGCCAAATATCACAAGCCTCAACTTCTAATGCTTGTGCAATAATTCGCTCGCCTTTAGGCCATGGTCTATTTAGAGCATTAGATAATGTTGAAGGGGCAAGACCAGCTCGCACAGACAAGGTTTTTACAGTTAAGCCCTTCTTATGAAGAGCTGCAACGATATCTATTCGATGCATGTCGTTTTTTTCAATCGACATAATGATCTCCTATATACTTTTCTGCTAAAATAGTTAGTTACGCAACTAACCACTAGAATTTAAATTCGACGCTTAGTTTCATGACTTAATATTTGATCGAATTATTCGACGAGTCAAGCTTTCTCATTCGGTTTTTTGTTCGAATCATAAAGTGTCGCGAGGGCGGAATAAAAAGGCTTTATATGTCAGATACTTACAAAGATAAAACCACAGAAGAAAAAAACGAACAGAATCGGTTTTTTCAAATGGATATAAAAAACCGTTTCATTAAACGGTTGGAAGAAGCTATGAACGGCGAAGCTAATGTAGCTTTCGCACAAAAGTGCGGGATATCAGAGGCTACTGTTAGAAAATATCGAAAAGGTGAAACTACACCGAACTTAGAGAACCTTGAAGCTATTGCCAATGTTTCACATAAACCTATTGAATGGTTTCTTAGTGAACAGATTGATGCAATAGAGGTTACGGTAGAAAAGCCTATAATTCCGATCACTTATATTGAAAAATTTGAAGTGGTGGCCTCGGCGGGTTCTGGCGCATACATCGATGCTGAAAGTGTTATTGATATATACCCATTCAGCAAAGCTTACCTTAAGCGTCATCGGCTGTTGTACTCTGATTTATGCATTATTGAATCGCGAGGCGATAGCATGGAACCGACAATAGAGAGTGGTGCGGATCTTTTAATTGATCGTAGAGAATTTAGTCCCAATAGGGTCGTTCATGGCGTCCATGTGTTTAATCTCGATGGCGAATTGAAAGTAAAGAGGCTCGAGTTTGATTTGCTTAGAGATGGCTATCGTATTATCAGTGATAACTCATGCTACAACGAAGATTTTTTAGCAAGGGATGAATTAGAAAAACTTCGTATTGTTGGGGAAGTAGTTATGGTTCTAGGTAAACCATCGGAATATACCGTCCCCTCTAAATGACACTTTTTAACGATTTATTTTCTATTCACATGCAATAACCTTTTTATTTTGTGCATTTCCATTGAATATCAGCTAGTTAGGTATTCAGTGGAAGTCCACTATTTCTCATTAGATCCTATTCTATTTGTTACACTATTTCTTAATTACTTTCAACTATCTAAAGCAAGGACTTGCTCGCATAGTTTTAAATAAGGGGAGTGTTCTTCCCCTTTGACCATACGTATAAAACTCAAATGCCCATACACTGCTCGCTTGAATATAGAACCATCGAGACCATCAGTCTTAATTTCACTATCAGTCAAATGATAACGTTGCTTCAAAAATCGGATCTCGGCTTGGGCAAGCCCCTTACTCCAATCATTTATCATTGCGCGAGTTTTTCGAATAAATTTCCTATTTACGTTAACGCCTTCATTTACCACTAAGCCTGTAACTTCTTGCCTTTGTGATTTATGTTGTAAACGCGTTTTATGATGACTAACTTCGAAACCACTATCTTTTATCGCTTGCTCAAGTAAACGACCTACTTTATGTATTTCTTTACCGTTTTCATCAATTTCTCGCTCAACTAAAATAGTTGGAAAAGGCTTGTTGCTAGAAAAAGTCAAATCATCGGCATAACGTGTGTAAGTTAAATGAAACTTTTTGGCTATTTGAACCAACTTTTTGTCCAACGAGGTTGAAGCTAGGTTAGATATAACAGGAGAAGTGCTAGCACCTTGTGGCAAGCGGCCATTATGAGTACAAAGTTGGGCTAAAACTGTAGCAGCGGGGATACCCATATTAAAAGGGGTATTTCGGAATATACCTTGTACTCGGCCAAAATTAACAGAGTGGAAAAAATCTTGAAGATCGATATTAAGCACATAATTTTTCTTTCTATGCTGAAAAGCATTTGTAATTATGCCTTTACCATCGCCAACAAAACCATGCACAGGTTTCTTCACTCGATAGTGTGCTTCAATGAGGGGCTTAACTTTATCTTGTAAGATTTTAATCGATGCTTTGGGGCTATCAATTAGACGAGTCTTCCCCGATTTCTTCTTTATTGTAAAAGAATTATAGTTTTGCTTTTGATAATAAAGAATGTGCAATAATTGACCAACTGGAATTTCTAATATGTTGGCAACATCATTATCTGTTTGTAGTCCAACAAAATGAGTTTTTGCAACCTCTAAGTCTCTTGTAAGAGTTGGTGATAGTTTAGGGTTTTTCCAACTATACGTCTTTTTATTGGGGATTTTTTCTGGTTCGAAAGACTCTAGGTTGAAGAGTAAACTGCCTAATGGTGTGTTCATTTTAATTCTCAACTATGAATTAATGGTTTCAACCCAATCACCTTGCGCCCACTGATCAAATCGAGCAAATCGATAACATCAGATAAAGTAGTATCCAGGGGGCATATGTTACCCTGAGTTCCAAGTCCGAAGCAGTAGCAACTTCAGACATTTTGGGTTGAAACCTCGCATATACTACATGATGCACTAAAGCTTTGGTACTAAATTTTAGATAGTGCTAACGCCAAATTAAGTTGTGAACAACGCTGCCACATGACCTAAACACTTCACCGTAATCACCGAACCAATTAAAACCGAAAGCGCCGAGCGGTGCGAATCAGCTTGAATTGTTTGTTATGCGACTTTTGACAAGAAATTTCTGTCTAATTATTATCAACATCACCTAGAATATCCGCCCAATACCCTTGGCCTTTATGAGCCTCATTGTTCCAAGTAACACTTTCTGCACCAAACAACCCAGCACGACCTTTAAACTCACTTTCCACAAGTTCATTGCGCCACTTCAAACCAACTGACTCATAATTTTTTGCTGAAATAACTGAAGCAGCAATAAGTAAAGCATCAGCGAATTCGTCAAGATTTCGATAGCCAAATTGTTCCTCAGGAGTGTTTAGAATGGCTTTTGCAATTTTCTCTTCAACAGAAACCATCGGCTCGCTTAAACTTTCATTCCCATCCACTCGCTCACAGTATTTTCTAAAAACAGGTAATGATGGACAATCAGACAACTCTCTTACACAGTAATCTGCTGCTTGCTTAATTGTGGCGGCTGAAGTTTCTTTTAACTGCTCTGACCACAAATCTATCCAATGAAGTCTTGAACTGGGAAGCTCACCCCAAGCCTTACTAAATGCATCATATGCAGAAGCAACTACAAACTTGACCTCAGAATTAAGACCGTCACCTTCGTTAAACATAACTTTCCTTAATTATCAAAACATTGTCATTTAACACTGTCGCATAACGCCCTGCTAAGGGGTGAGCAACGCAATACCTAAGCCGCTGCAACCACCTTAATCACTAAATTCAACGCATAGTAAAAATGCCACGCGTTGCGAATCCCTCTTAAGCAGTTTGTTAGGCAAATTTACTTACCGTAGAAAAATGCTTTTCTTGACTCATCATCATGCAGGTCATGCACAGCCATATGTGAATGTTTCGCTGGCACTGAGTCTGACCATAGTTGAAATGGAAGTTCATCGAAGATAATTTCTGCTGATACCATTGAAAAGTCTTTTTCATAGCAATCATGTAAGATTTTAAGCCTTGTAGAGGGAAAACTGTCCTTAAACTCTCGATTAAATTGAGGGTAGAAATAACGTATTAAGGCAGCCTCGTACAAAGAAATCCTTTCTTGTTCACTTGTATTAAAGAGTTTATCTAGACCCGCTTTGATTCTGCCACCAGTCTCGTCTTTTTGTTGTGCAAAAGGGTTCAATGCGGTAATTAACTGTGGACTTGGCTCTACCTCTAAAAGCAATAACTGGAGTTCATAATTATCTGGCACGCCAGTTAATGAGATCTTTTGAAGTGTTTCGTGTTTCATTAATCGGTCAATGGCGTTTCTGGAACCGTCTTTCCCGTATGCTTGCCCTACGTATTTCACTTCAAACTTCGAGTGTTGTTGCAGGAAGAAATTTACTGCTTCTTCAGGTATCGCAAACTTTTGCCCTTGCTCATTTACAGCGTAAGGAACAGCATCATCTAACTCTAACCGACAGCCTTTAGGTAATGGTAATTTGAAGTCATGCTTAACCGAGCCTATTTCAAACTCTAATACCGCATCTTGCTCTTCTTGATACCCTCTCAACAGCTTTGTTTTAGGCAGATAGCCGATAATATAGATATGGCATTTCTTTGAAATATCCTCGTACTGCTTTAAACACTCTTTATCATATAGCAATTTTGCTGGTAAATAGAAAAAGCTTGTAGCATACAAGCTTAGCGCATGTTCTACATCAAACATGGACTTTTTTAGAATCTTATCAAGTTGACTCATTTTTTGTTTTCTCGGTACATAACTCTTATTCTTTCTTTGCTTTCTGCGTTGTACTTTCGCCAGCTTTCTTCGTAGCTTTCTAGCAATCTTCTTTTTATTTTTCATTCACCGTACTTCTCTATTTGCCTAACGCTTGTTAGACGACAAATTGTCGTCTAACATCTTTCGGTAATGCCATCATTTTTATATTAACTCAACTCATAATCAATAAGTTATGACACATGACGGGAAGTTAAGCGGCAAGATGTCGCCTAATGACGAGAATGAACAGTTATCAACTCAATCGAATAAGTTTTAGTTGGGTAAACGCATACCCTCACAACTATGTAGAGTATTTAATCTAAATGTTTTTGGGGCAGATCTGTGTTACATATTTGTATAAGCGTAGCCATTACCATGACTCATTTTATTTTTTAGTAAGTGAAAAGCTTCCATCTTCGTTCTGAGTCCAAATGACGCTGTCGCCAGCCTGCCAGCCAAGTTCATCTAGGTACTCATCAGGAATTTCGAAGTAATGCTCACCTTCGTCAGTAACTTTAATCGTAACTATCATCAGTGCGACCTCTTTTGAAAATAACAAGCGATTCAGGTACAGCATACCTGCCTTAAGGCAGGAAACTCGAAAAACGCTTAATCGATGATTAGGTGAACGTTACGTCCAACACGTTTCAAATCACGAATAGCAGTCTCTTCGGTTGCGACACGAAGTGGCCTACCCACACGTCGAATACTATCGACAATGTCGGGAACCGACTTTTTCGTATGAGTAAACTCAATCACACCATATCGAGTTTTGTATTCACCTTTTCGGCCTGTTGTCATAACAGTCAAGCGATCTACAGGGATTTGCGAAATGACACCGTATTCAGACAAAGCAGACTCAAGGCTGATATAGGTGTATTCACCACGTCTTAGAGTTTTAGCGATAATCTCGAGTGTATTGGAACTAAATCTATCTCTGGATAACGTGTACAGGTAAATGCCGCGAGCAACCCGCTCTAGGATCTGGTTTTTCACTAACCGCTTCAACGTCTCATTCAAATTCCTTTCCGTGTCTTCATGGAATATTTTCTTGAGATCTCGATGTTGAAAAATGTAGTGCCCTTTTAGATCCAACGCGTTCAGGCGCTGGATTGCTTCACTTTGCTTCATACCTGATAAACACTTATCACTAATTTAGTTAGTATAATTGTCTACTTTAAAGTGATAAGTGCAGGAGTTCACATTTTCGAACCCAGCCTTTGACCAATACTTTTGGCAGAACAGAGCCATTGAAAATGTGAGATCATGATCTCAATTTCCAGAACTCAGGAAAATGTGTTTACAGTGATAGCTTTCTAAGTTTTTACCCAAAACATGGCTTATCCATAGGTTTGATTAATAAATGTAAATCTAAAATCCTCTTTGTCCTGTTATAGATAGAACAATAATTAAGTCATTAATTTTATTAAACATATTAATAATTTATATATTTGACGAATCTTTTTCACCGCCGTAATTTGCTCATAACGGCACCAGAGTTAGTTTGTTCTGAACTAACTAACAAACCAATTAGGTGCTTCAAAACGAAAGTAAAGGTGAGCAAGATGGCTAGGCCAAAATCGTATTCAGAAGAAGAGTTAATCAATGTAGCTAGTGAGCTACTAAACAAGGGAATTGAACCTCGTGGCTGGCGCATACGGGAGATCCTAGGGCGAGGTAAAACCACTTCGTTTGATAAGGATATAAAACGTCTAACTGAAAGCGGTAAGCTTCCAATATACGTAAAACCAGCAATTTCAACCGAGGTTCTGCCAGCACGCAGCGAAACCGAACATGCACAGCTACCCATAGAGATCCAAGATGCATACAAGATCACGGAAGCAGAGCTTTCAGAGTCGATATACGCGCTTATTTTAAGGCTAAATGATATTACTGCATGTCATTATGAACAGCTAACTAGAACAAGACTTCAAAGTGCGATCAATGAGAAAGAAATCGCTCTTGAGGAGAAAAGGTTAGCTGAAGAGCAAGTCATTAAAACAGAAGAGCGCGTTCGCGCTCAGGTAGCGAATAATGAAGAGCTTGAACTTCAATGTGAAGAATTGGAACATCGATATTCTGAGCTTGAACAAGCTCAGGCTAATATTTCATCCGAATTGATGCAGTTAAAGCGCGACAACGTAAAACTGTGCGAGGATGTTAGGTTATCTGAAATCACTATTCAGGATCTTGAAGAACAAGTTCTTTCGCTCTCAACTGCTAATACAGTCCTAGATACTCAGCTCAACGAAAGGAACTTACAAAGCGCTAAGTTAAATGAGCGTTATTCAGATTTAGAAAACCAGCTCGATACGACGAAACAGCAGCTAACCATTGCAAACTCGCGATATGGCAGTATTCAAAATGCGTTAACCAAAGCGGAAGAAACAATATCGTCGTTACGTTTGGAGCTGTCAGAATCCATAACTAGGGCTAACGTAGCAGAACGCACCGCACTAATACTGGAGCGAGATAAAGCCAATCTAACAGCGCTTAATAATCAATTAATCACTGATAAAAAGAGTAATTTTCAGACTGCATAGAGAGACACAATGTCGCCATAAGGCATAAATTTAGTCATCGCGGCAGTCTGGTGAAACAGTCGTCAGTCAGTTCAATTGACCGTTCAGGTAGCAATTATCGTATTTGATACATCTATGACATTGATTTTATTGAAAGTTGCATGTGGTAGCCAAACAGATTAGTAGGTCTACTGCTATGTTCCTTAACTACCGTTCTTACTACTAAGCAATTAGAGAGAGTAGCCTATGCTTTGGGGTGGCGATGATTATGCGTACTAACCACTAGTGTTTAGCTTACTCATATGTAACCTGTTGAAAGAAAGGCTATTAGCTGATTAATGTTTGAGATAATATTTGAAAAATAATATTGATACTAATAGAGGTTTGCATGGCTGACTTGCGATTGATGTCTGGCGATTCTTTCGCTAGAAAACATGTTGTGTTCATTCATGGATTAGGTGGCAATGCTGAAACCACATGGCAATCAAGTGATTCAGAAAAAGTCTTTTGGCCTAAGTGGTTACATGAGGATATGGAAGATGTGTGTATATGGTCGATTGGTTACGAAGCTCCTAAACTAACTGTGCGAGATTCAGGAATGGGTCTCCTTGACAGAGCACAAAATGTACTTGAGACACTCTTAGTTGAGCAGCAACTAAGTGAAGGTGAGCTAATACTAGTAGGTCACAGTTTAGGCGGACTAATTATTAAACAGCTACTTAGATTAGCAAGCGATCAGAATGGGCGTAAGGGTGCGATTGAACTCATAAATAGAGTTACTGGTGTGGCGTTTTTAGGCTCACCTCATACTGGTGCAGATCTAGCGCAAACAGGTAACTCTCTTTTCGGGCAATTGTTTCTAAAGCTGTTCTTACATCAACCTTCTGCGGCAACTGCCTCATTAGAGCGTAATGATGCCACTCTACGTGATTTGAACACTTGGTATCGAGGATGGTGTCACGATAAGAACATTCGGCATTTAGTGTTAGTTGAAACCAAGCCATATTTAATATTTGGAAAGATTGTTAAGGCTGATAGCTCAGATCCAGGCTTAAAAGAGCGGGTAATTCCAATAGATGCTCATCATATTAATATTAGTAAACCATCTTCAAAACAAGACGATATATATAAGCATATCAAGAAGTTTGTGGCTGAAGATACACTATCCAAACAAGCTAGTTGGTTACGAGCTAATTTTGGGAAAGATTATAGTGGCTGGGAGGAGTATGGTAATTGGGCTAAATGCCCAAAGGGCATTGAGGAAGAATACATATTAGATCAAGCTTTGCGCCTTCACAATTCTTCCTCTAATGACTCAGAAGGGTTAGCTACAGTTGATGCATTAAATTTACTTCGAAATCGCTTACTTAAACCTGGCGCGTCTATTCGTTTAGTCGGGCTATCAGGTGTAGGTAAAACTCGCTTCGTACAAGCACTATTTGATGACAGAATCGGGGAAAATGCACTTGGTAAAGAGAGTGTATTCTATTCGGACATTAGCCTATCTCCTTCACCTACTCCACGGGTTTTAGTCGAACGGCTTGTCAGGGACGATATTCAGTCCATTATTGTAGTGGATAACTGTGCCCCTGACTTGCATCGTGAACTTACCAGTTTATGTAAATGTAACAGCAAAGCTAGAATCCTAACTATTGAATACGACGTTAGAGAAGATCAGCCAGAGGAAACTGAAGTTTATACTTTAGAGCCAAGTTCTAGTGAACTTATCGAAGCAATGATTTCATCAAGATTTCCTCATTTAAGTAAACAAACCACAAAGAAAATTGCTGATTTTTCAGGAGGTAATGCAAGAGTAGCCAATGCACTTTCCTGTACTGTTGAGAAAGATGAAAACATATCCAGATTAAAAGATGAAGAGTTGTTCAAAAGGCTGTTTCATCAGCGCCATGATTCAGATATTGGCTTAGAAAAAGCAGCCGAGGGGCTATCACTAGCTTATTCATTTCAGTTGGAATCTGAAGATGACTTTAGTGAAGAGCTAAAGTTACTCGGTGGGATAGTAATGCTTCCTCCTCATGAAATGTACAAGTTCGCTAAAGAGCTGAAACGACGAAACTTAGCGCAAGAACGTGGCATTTGGATGGCGATATTACCTCACCCTATTGCGAATAGACTAGCCCGTTTAGCATTGCAGAACGTACCACATTCAAATGTTGTCAAGTTCATAAACATCAATACACAACCAAGACTGCTGAAGTCATTTTCACGTCGTATTGGGTACCTTAATGATAGCGAAGAAGCTGTTAAGCTGGCATCATTTTGGCTAGAGGCTGATGGAGTAATAGATTTACTTTTTAAAAAAAGTAATGACGACTTATCGATCTCATTATTGGCCAATATCGCCCCAATTATTCCAAATGAAGTGCTCACCTATCTGGAGAAAAAAGCAAAATGTGATCCAGCTTTTTTAAGTAGAGAAAACCCTCACTACATATCAATTACAAGGCTTCTTCGTTCTCTAGCATATGAAGATTGCTTGTTCAGTCAATGCTTTGATCTGCTCTGTCATTTCGCATTATCTGAGAAAAAAGGAGAAAATAACAACTCAGTTAGAAGTTTACTTTGTAGTTTGTTTCAGCTTTATCTATCAGGTACACACGCTAAAGTGGAACGCCGAGTTAACTGCATTGGTAAACTCATAGATAGCACGAATGAAAGCGAAAGGGAACTGGGATATGAGTTACTCGATAGCTCGCTAAAGACTCACCATTTTTCATCAAGTTATGATTTTGATTTTGGTGCTAAATCAAGAGATTTTGGTTATGAGCCTCAAAGTCGAAAGGATGTTCTGTCTTGGTATCATGAACACTTATTGCTTATTCGAAATCTTGCTTCGTCAGCTAATGTTATTGATGAGCGGATCAAAGAGGTTTTTGCTAGTCATATTAGGGGGCTATGGAAAATAGCTGAACTACATAATGATCTCGAATACATATCAAAAAGCTTCTGTAGTAATGGGGGATGGGCACGAGGCTGGCTGACTTTAGGAGCAACATTGCGGTTTGATTCAGCATCAATGACGAAAGAGCACAAAAACCGACTTGAAATGCTTAGGGCAAACATTGCGGCTCAAGATCTAGATGGTCAAATGGAGCTATATGTATTTGCTGACAACCATGATTACTTCGGCCTTGATGAGCTAGATGAAGAAGGTGAAACGATAAAATGGGGCTATGAAAAAGCTCAAGAACTCGCTGAAGAATTAGGCACACATGTTGTTCAAGGACACTATAACTACCTTATAAGCAAATTAGCTCAGATTCTTACAACTATGAATACGAACAACCACCTATTTAGATTTGGTTATGGCGTTGCGAGCGGAATAGATGATATTGAAAAGGTATGGGGTGATATAGCCACCTGCCTAGAAAATCTAGATATCAAAAAAGTAAACTCGAACTTTGTCGGAGGTTTTGTTAGGTATGTTTACGACAATGACTCAGATAACGCACAATTAATTTTAGATTACTTATTAAACAGCGATAAACTAAATCAAATATACCCATTGGTGCAGTTTGATTGCCCTCTAGATGAAGCTGCTGTAGGTAGGCTCATCACATCGTTAAAAAATAATACTTCTCCGAGCTGGATGTACAGAAATATGGCATCTGGTAGGCGACATGAATCAATATGTGACCCTGATTTAATTACTATCTTGGATTTACTCTGGTTGCAACCAAGTGGGCACAGCGCAGTTATTGAATGTAGTGGTCAACTAAAATTGGCCACGGTTTTAGAGTTTTCCCAATATAATCGTTCTGACTCATTGGGAGTTAGACCACCGTTATACTGATGTGGCCTGAGTTGGCAGTAATATCCAATGATGTATCGAGTGATCTCTTGTTGAGCTTCTGCAAAGCTACGATAACCCACCGTTGGCACCCATTCCGTTTTCAGACTTCTAAAAAAGCGTTCCATCGGCGCATTATCCCAACAGTTTCCTCGGCGAGATAAACTCTGCTTTATTTGAAAACGCCACAGTAATTGGCGGTATTTACGACTGGTATAGTGACTACCTTGATCGCTATGGAACATGACACCTTTAGGCTTTCCACGAGACTCATAAGCCATCGAGAGAGCTTTGCCTGTTAGCTTAGAATCTGGTGATAACGACATCGACCAACCAATCACTTTGCGGGCAAAAAGATCGATAACAACCGCTAAATACATCCACCGATTACCCGTCCAAATATACGTAACATCGCCAGCCCAGACGTCATTTGGCGCGGTAACCGCAAACTGACGACCTAAGTGGTTTGGAATTTCAATATGTTCTTGTGAAGCCTTTCTGTAACGATGCTTTGGCTCTTGACAACTCACAAAACCAAGAGTTCTCATCAGCTTAGTCGCTCGGTAACGACTAAGCTTTATGCCCTGGTTTGTGACTATATCTGCAATGGTTCTCGCTCCTGCTGAGCCATTGCTTGCAGTATGGGCCTCGCTAACCAAGCTGCGAAGGTTTACTGTTTCAGCATTAATTACAGTTGGACGTTTAAGCCAATAGTTATAACTACTTCGATGAACATTGAAGACTTCGCATAATGTTTTTACGCTGTAGCTCTGCTTGAGTTTCTTGATGATCAAGAATTGTTCAGTGAGTCCGACATCAACAGAGCCGTGGCTTTTTTTAGTATTTCATTATGCTCTTCAAGGCGAGCCAGCTTCTTTTTTAGTTCCCGAATTTCTATTTGCTCAGGGGTCATAGGTGAAGCTTTCGGTGCTTTCCCTTGGCGCTCTTCTCTTAACTGGCGAACCCATTTATCCATCGTGGATTTACCTACATTCATGGCTTGGGCTGCTTCAGTCACTGAATAGTTTTGGTCTAGGACTAACTGCGCCGCTTCTAACTTAAATTCTGCGCTAAATAGTCGTCTTGTACGTTTTGTCATAATGTCACCTGTTAACTTATGAGGCGATGATATCACCTCTAACTAAGTGACCAAATTCACTATGCCACTACAGAAATACTAACCATGCGGTTCCATGGATTGGGGAAACAAGCCAGTTATGCTCCTAGTGTGGATTTGATTAAAAAATGCAGAGAGTTCTTACTGAAGCATGATTATAGCCGAGAACAACGAGACTCTGGTGGTCGAGATTATTCTTTGACACAGATAGCTAAAGTGTGTTTTTTGGAAGATGAAGCAGGGGAAGAAGCTAACACTCTTTTCAAAAAATTGTTTGAAGGCATAGCTACTTATAAAGTTTATGCTTTTGACTATGGGGAGTTTTTATCAACTTTAATCGAACTACAGCCGACCCAAGCCTTAGATGTATTTCTCAAAGATGACAATGTATCAGGTCAAATCGCAACGAGTCATTTATCTAGAGATACAAGCCCATTCTCTAAGCTTCCGATTGATAAAGCTATAGCGTGGTGCCAGGAATCACCAATATACAGATTTAAAACTCTTGCGTCGTCGATCACTCCATATGAGAAGATCGGTGATCATCTTAAACTAACCAACTTGGCGAAAGCTCTAATTAACAAAAGTCCAGAGCCGTCGTTAGTGATTGAAGCTTTCGAAATAAGTGCTATCCCAATGTCTTGGAGTGGTTCACGTGCATCCATAATTGAACAGAGAACTGAAATGTTTGAGGAGCTTCTTTTCCATGAAAAGCCTGATGTTGTAGAAAGTACCAAAATGATACTTAGCAAGCTAGAACAGGCAGTAGAACGAGAAAGGGCCGATGAAGAGTTACAGTCAAGACGATCAGACGAACGGTTTGAATGGTGATTTTAGAGGAATACTGGCTAACTTTTGTCTATTAGAGAGTTAGCTGTTATCCATTAGATTGTCATGGAGATTTAAGTGGTCAGGAAACGAAAAAAACAAGTTAGGCAAAATCAAACTATCAATCAGAAGAAATACATACCTTGGTATAAGAAGGTATGGGTTGTTGCTGCCGCAACAAGTGCATTTGTGTCTACCATCCTAATGCAAGGTCCGACAATGCTGCAAAATGCTCGAATATTGCCTAAAGAAATTAAAGAAACATCTGATCAGTTCCAATCTTGGGTTAAAGAAGATGAAGATTGGACTGGGCATTGGTCTTCTTTCCCTGAAGGCATGGTTGATATGGCAGATTTAGCTTTATCAGATGTTGATTTGGAAATAACTATACATGCGACCAATGGAAATATTGACGGGACTATAGCCACGAAGAAAATATGTAAATCAATCCCTGTTTTTGACTTTGTTTTATTACGAGGTAAAGTCAACGGAAATCAAGCAGAAGTAATAGCATGGGATATTATTGGTGGTAAGAAAACTGACTTTGCCTCACTTACTCTAGTTCGTGATGGATACATTATGCGAGTAACACCAAAGGAAGGTATCACTAGTTGGTTTCCTGCACAGGCAAGAATTGCTAGACGGCTTACTGATGCCAAAGACCCTCAGCCAGACTCCTCATATTGTGCCGAAGAGAAAAAAGAACTTTACAAACAATTTATTGATAAACAAAATGAACATGGCTAACAAGAGACTAAGGTTTCAAGATATTTACTCTAACACGTTGGAGATTACCCAGCGTGTATTGTGACCCCTAAACAATTCCGCCAAACCATAGACAAGGAAAGCCTACAGCCCGCTTGATAGCAGCACTAAGGTTAAACAACCTACCAATCGAAGAATGAAAGCCCTACAGGGCTTTCAAAATCAATCACAAGGTATATACCCTCAAGCCTCTATCAAGTTTCGATAGCAAGTCGGTGACATCCCATACTTTGCTCTAAATTTATTGCCGAAGTACGAGGAGCTGTTAAAACCACTGTTGTATGACACCTCACCAATCGATAATCTTGAAGTGACCAATAACTCTTTGGCATAGGCTAGCCTGATGTCTTGAATCAATGCGGTGAAGCAGGTTTGTTCTGATTTAAGTGTTCTATACAAACTGGATTCAGATAAGTAAACCTGAGCACATATGTCTTTTACTGACCAATCCTTACGAAGGTCTTTAACAACCAACTGTCTGATTTTAGGCACAACTCCTGCTTTATGGCCTTTGATCTCACACGTTCTAACCACTTCAAGCTTAAAATACTTATCAATTGCTCTGTTGATAAAACCACTATACTTGAGATCATATCTGATTAACTCGTTATGCGTATTAACATATTCAGCCAAAAGACCAGAGGTATACCAAGTTTTTGAAGACCCATCATAGTATCTGTATACCGTAATTTTTGCGCAATCGTTGCTATATAGAAAAATATGAATCGAAGTGTTTTTTGGAAGAACTATAGCTTCACCTGGTGAAATGTGAGCCACATGCCCCTTGAAAGAAATGATTCCTTGGCAATCAAAAGAAACTACGTGCTCCCTATGGAAGACTACCTTCGTTTGAAAATTATTCGCATTAAATAGCAGCAGTGATTTTGTTTTTATGATCATTCTTTATATCCTGCATTATCTCAGACCATTGCTTTGGAACAGAATAATAATATCCTTGTGATAAGGACCCCGTAGCCTTAACGATTTGGGCCTGTTCGTATGTTTCGACTCCCTCAAAGATCAAACCTTTTTTCGTAAACGGAGATAAAACATAGGTTAATGCCTTAGCAGACATGACATCTAAACTATTAAAATATAAGAAGCTCTTATCAATTTTTATGTAGTCCCAATTGATAGTGCCTAGTGACAAATTGGCTTGTTCGTTATTTGAATGGTAGTCATCGAGCCAGATCATCACTCCGTTGCTTTGTAGAGATTTAATGTTGTTAAGCGTTTGAATTGCCGATGTATAGCAATTTAGTTCATTTATCTCTAACGCAATTTTTGCTCCTTTAAATAGGAGAATACTTTGAACAAACTGGTCATCAGATAGACAAGACATATTGATGTTTAAGGATATCGTTGATTTGATTTTCAACGATTTTGCCACTTGTAATTGGCTTAAACAGACGCTCTTTACTGAGGAATCCCCTAATGATTTTGATAAAAATCATAAATTTAAGGTAGATGCACATCTTGTCATGTGATCAAATGGTTCTGAGAAAAATCAATAACCAGACAACAAGATGTGCGAACTCGATATTTTACACGACTCTCTTTACCAATTCTGCCCTGAATTGCACTTAAAACGACTCAACAGTTTAACGCTGGCTTGCCACGCATTACTTGAATGTAAAACGCTCACTCTTACCGAACTTGGTCGTAACCTGCCAACGAAAGCCAGAACAAAACATAACATCAAACGAATCGACAGATTGTTAGGTAATCGTCACTTGCACAAAGAGCGACTCGCTGTATACCGTTGGCATGCCAGCTTTATCTGTTCAGGTAATTCGATGCCCATTGTTCTTGTTGACTGGTCTGATATTCGTGAGCAAAAACGGCTTATGGTATTGCGGGCTTCGGTGGCACTACATGGTCGTTCTATTACTCTTTATGAGAAAGCCTTTCCGCTTTCAGAGCAATGTTCAAAGAAGGCTCATGACCAATTTCTAGCCGACCTTGCAAGCATTCTACCGAGTAACACTACACCGCTCATTGTCAGTGATGCTGGCTTTAAAGTGCCATGGTATAAATCCGTTGAAAAGCTAGGTTGGTACTGGTTAAGTCGAGTCAGAGGGAAAGTGCAATATGCAGATTTAGGTGCGGAAAACTGGCAACCTATCAGCAACTTACATAGCATATCCTCAAGTCGCTCAAAGACTTTAGGCTATAAGAGGTTGACTAAGAGCAACCCAATTTCATGTCAAATTGCACTGTATAAATCACGTCCTAAAGGCCGAAAAAATCAGCGTTCGACACGGACTAATTGTCATCATCCGTCACCTAAAATCTACTCCGCTTCGACAAAAGAACCATGGGTTTTAGCGACTAACTTGCCCGTTGAAATCCGAACACCAAAGCAACTTGTTAGGCTCTACTCGAAGCGTATGCAAATTGAAGAAACCTTCCGAGACTTGAAAAGCCCAGCCTACGGTTTAGGCCTCCGTCATAGCCGAACTAGCAGCTCAGAGCGCTTTGATATCATGCTGCTAATCGCCCTAATGCTTCAACTGACATTTTGGCTTGCTGGAGTTCATGGTCAGAAACAAGGTTGGGATAAGCACTTCCAAGCTAACACTGTCAAAAATCGAAATGTACTCTCAACAGTGCGCTTAGGGATGGAAGTTTTGCGGCATTCTGGCTACACAATAACGAGGGAAGACTTGCTCGCGGCTGCAACCCTGCTTGCTCAAAATCTATTCAAACATGGTTGTGCTTTGGGGAAATTATGAGGGGATCCCTCAGCGCTCTTTATGAACTCGTCATCTACGCTTTCAAAGAAATCTTGATTGCTATATATCTCACCTGATTGAGATGTAACCCGCGATAGAACTTCGTAATAAATAGTTCTTTTTGTTCTTGGTGAGTAAATTGGTTGAAACAAGTAGTTTATTGCAGCATAGTCATCATCTCTTGTTACAATAACGCCATCCATTCTATTTATAAAACTGTACATATCCCGACCCTACAAGCTAATTTTTAAACCTGTCAACGCCAGTTTAAATTTGACCCACTTATCGACGTTATCGCCGAAGTAAAACTGACCCACCCACGTTATTAACTCTTGTTTCCAGACAGACTTTCTAGAACCGCTGGTATGGTTCCAGCCGCTTTCTTTCCTCGTAGTCGATAGCTTTCACCACTGATCTGAACGATGTGTGAGTGATGAAGAAGTCGATCAAGCAGTGCTGCCGTTAACGTTGTATCGTCAGCGAACGCATTTGACCATTGAGAGAATGGCAAGTTACTGGTGACGATAATACTGCCTTGCTCATAGCGTTTAGCGATGACGTTAAAGAACAAGTTAGCTTCTTCTCTGCCGAATGGTAGATAGCCGATTTCATCCACGATAAGGAGCTTAGGGGCGAGCACACTTCGTCTTAAGTAGCTTTCAAGTTTGCCTTGAGCTTTCGCTGTAGACAGTTGAAGCATTAAATCTGCTGCTGTGATAAACCTTGTCTTTAAGCCTTTTTGTACCGCTATTTGGCCAAGGCTCACTGCAAGATGGCTCTTGCCGACACCACTTGGACCAAGTAGCACTACGTTTTCCTTTCGTTCGATGAACGCCAACCCTGTTAGCTCCTTGAGCTGTTTTCTTGGGGCGCCTGTCGCGAACGTGAAGTCATAGTCATCGAACGTTTTGTCCATAGGGAAGCTGGCGAACTTAGTTAGCGTTGCTCGTGTGCGCTCAGCTCTCGCTTCAAGCTCAGCGTTTAGAAGTGATTCTAAGTAATCAGCGAGACTCAACTCACGATTGTTAGCGACTTCTGCCAGTCTCGGCCATTCCTGCCCCATCACTTGTAACTTCAGCGTTGCACAGGCCGCTTCGATGCGATTCATTTGAAGGTTCATACTCGTACCTCCAATAGCGCGTCATACATTGATAGCGGGTGTTGGAAGCTCTCAACTGGCATGACATTATCAGTCAGTGTTAGCGGTGCTACTGAGCGTGTCGGCGACGGGAGAGATTGAAGTGTAAAACGTTCTTTGTCTAACAGAACTTGAGGCTTTGTGCCTGTCGTGCCGTGCGTCCGTTGATGAGCGACGGTTTCTAACCATGCGCCGATATGTCCATTGAGGACATCGGCTGTGATTTTCAGACCGTGTTGCTTGAGTGTAGCGGCAAGCGGAGTGACGAAGCTGCTTTTCAAGTAAGAGTTAAATCGCTCCACTTTTCCTTTAGTCTTTGCACGATAAGGACGACAAGCTCTTGGTTTGAAGTTGTATTTCTTGGCGGCGGTGAGCAGCATAGAGTTCCATCGGTGTTCGCCTTCACCATAAGCATCTCGCTCTATCATGATAGCTTTTGCATTATCGAACAGAACTTCTTTGGGTACGCCACCGAAGTATTCAAACGCTTCTTCAAGGCCTTCAACCCAGTCTTCTTGACGCTCTCGCTCACTAAAGCGAACGAAGGTCGCCCTGCTATAACCCAGCGTAGCTACGAAGGCTTTTACACGCACGCCGTGATGCGTGATGGTCGTGAAGTCGACTTGCATCTGTTCGCCAGGCAATGTCTCGAATCGAACCACGGGGTCGACAGGCGCACTTGGTTTGTATTGTTTGATGTGCTCCTTGAGCATCGTTATACCACCTTCGTAACCGAGTGTTCTTAACTCACGAAGTAAGACGGTTGCGGGTATCCAATATGGCTTTGCTGCTTCAATACGACCACGCAAGTAGTCATGATATGGCTGAAGTTTAGTTGGTCGGGATTGACGCTCTGGATACACGGGCGCTTTGCTTTTATCGCGGAGGTAAGTGCGAACGGTATTCCTTGAGATACCCAAGTCTTTGGCGATACGGCGGATGCTGCACCCTTGCTGATGTAAAACGCTGAGGGATCCCCTCATAATTTCCCCAAAGCACAACCATGTTTGAATAGATTTTGAGCAAGCAGGGTTGCAGCCGCGAGCAAGTCTTCCCTCGTTATTGTGTAGCCAGAATGCCGCAAAACTTCCATCCCTAAGCGCACTGTTGAGAGTACATTTCGATTTTTGACAGTGTTAGCTTGGAAGTGCTTATCCCAACCTTGTTTCTGACCATGAACTCCAGCAAGCCAAAATGTCAGTTGAAGCATTAGGGCGATTAGCAGCATGATATCAAAGCGCTCTGAGCTGCTAGTTCGGCTATGACGGAGGCCTAAACCGTAGGCTGGGCTTTTCAAGTCTCGGAAGGTTTCTTCAATTTGCATACGCTTCGAGTAGAGCCTAACAAGTTGCTTTGGTGTTCGGATTTCAACGGGCAAGTTAGTCGCTAAAACCCATGGTTCTTTTGTCGAAGCGGAGTAGATTTTAGGTGACGGATGATGACAATTAGTCCGTGTCGAACGCTGATTTTTTCGGCCTTTAGGACGTGATTTATACAGTGCAATTTGACATGAAATTGGGTTGCTCTTAGTCAACCTCTTATAGCCTAAAGTCTTTGAGCGACTTGAGGATATGCTATGTAAGTTGCTGATAGGTTGCCAGTTTTCCGCACCTAAATCTGCATATTGCACTTTCCCTCTGACTCGACTTAACCAGTACCAACCTAGCTTTTCAACGGATTTATACCATGGCACTTTAAAGCCAGCATCACTGACAATGAGCGGTGTAGTGTTACTCGGTAGAATGCTTGCAAGGTCGGCTAGAAATTGGTCATGAGCCTTCTTTGAACATTGCTCTGAAAGCGGAAAGGCTTTCTCATAAAGAGTAATAGAACGACCATGTAGTGCCACCGAAGCCCGCAATACCATAAGCCGTTTTTGCTCACGAATATCAGACCAGTCAACAAGAACAATGGGCATCGAATTACCTGAACAGATAAAGCTGGCATGCCAACGGTATACAGCGAGTCGCTCTTTGTGCAAGTGACGATTACCTAACAATCTGTCGATTCGTTTGATGTTATGTTTTGTTCTGGCTTTCGTTGGCAGGTTACGACCAAGTTCGGTAAGAGTGAGCGTTTTACATTCAAGTAATGCGTGGCAAGCCAGCGTTAAACTGTTGAGTCGTTTTAAGTGCAATTCAGGGCAGAATTGGTAAAGAGAGTCGTGTAAAATATCGAGTTCGCACATCTTGTTGTCTGGTTATTGATTTTTCTCAGAACCATTTGATCACATGACAAGATGTGCATCTACCTTAAATTTATGATTTTTATCAAAATCATTAGGGGATTCCTCAGTGTAAAACGTGTATTTCCACTAGTTGCTCCTGATTGATCATAATCCGCCGCTTTGTCCATTTACGAACGGATAGTTTGCCTCAGGTGGGTCAATTTTAAATCGGTGTTAGTGGGTCATTTTTACATCGGCGCTAACAAACCCATCAAAGTCATTTTATCGCCTGCAAAAAAACCGTTACTATTAATATAAATCCTTGTTATATCACTTGACGTAAGAGTGTTATTTTGTAGTGTTATCGACAATTAAATGACACATGATTTAGTGTTCATTCGACCAAGAACAAACAAATATTATCGACACGAAAGACACTGATTATTGATACCTATGGTATGAACAAAACTAGGTACTAATACAAATGGCACATATTTCGTGCCTTCGGAGTACACAAATTAGAGCACCGCAAGCGGTGCTCAGATAGCAATTGGATTTACTCAACCTGTATTGAGATTGACCATCCATTTCCTCGTGTTGTAACGCTCACGTCCAAACCATGGCTTTGTACAAAATCAATTAGTTGCAAAAGCTTTTCTTCCCTTTCGATCTCCTGAGAAAGCACACTGTAACCGAGCATTTCTTTGAACCCGTAGAACGAATCCACAACAGCATAGAGTTGATTCACATGCTGGATGTAATTCGCCACTGTTAATTCACTATTTCGCTTTAATGCCGTCTTTAGACGGTAGACAAGCCTTATGGCTTCTAGGCTAATGTCGCATGCGACTAGATTCGAGAAATCATAAACCTGCGTGAATTCAGCATGGTCTAGAGCACTTAATACAGACTTCAATTCAAAGTGAGCGAGCTTACGCATGGCTATCTCCTTCTAGAATAGGAAAGACATTCACCGCTTCTTGAAGCTTCTGCAAGTCAGTATTCTTACCATAGCGACCATAGGTAATGTTGGGGTGAGCATGACCAACGATTTCCGACACAACGTGCTCGGCAACCTCGGCCATTTTTAGCTCATCGATAAAGGTATGACGAAACGAGTAAGCTGTAGGTCGCTCCTTCGGTTTCATTCCGATAGCAGTTTGTACCTTGCCTAAGTGTGTTCTATAGCGGAAAGACCAATCATGGTTCTTACCGTGAGGTTTATAGTCGAATAGTTGCTTCAGGCGCTTACGGTTACGTTCTTCCACATATTCAATGAAACCAGAGTCCAATAACGCACGATGGACAGGAACTAAACGGTATGCATTTTTGGTTTTAAGACGTTGCCTCTCGTTAGAGTCAGAACAAGTGATGCAATAGATCCCTCCGACCTTCTTAACGTCTGTAGTCGATAACTGGCACGCTTCAGCGGGCCTCAAGCCATGGTAAATCTGTAATCTCGTTACCCAATCGAATTGCTTATCTCTGCTACGGTACTCACTAGAAGAAAGCAACGCTGTGAGTTCATCCAACGTCCATCGCGAGCGCTCTTCAGAAGCTTTTGAAGCTTTAGATTTAGGAGCTTTAACTGATTGAAATGGATTACTAGCAATCGTTTCTCGCTGCACACACCAGGTGAAAAACTGCCTTAGCGCTGCGAGGTAGTCCTTGATTGTCTTAGAACCCAGCCCCCGAGCTAATAGGCTATCTCGATATACCATGGCAGTTTTAGGCGTTATAGGAAGCTTTCGCTTTCTAACAAAGAAGATGAAGTCGGTACAACGCTGCTTAAGCTGAACAGAAGAAAGGTGAGTAATGTTTTCAAGGTTTTTCGAGCGAATAAAGTCATCTAGTTCATTTGCGAAGAACTTCGAGTCTTTCGAAGGCTGTTTAGGTAAGGCTTCGACAGGTGCTGGTGGCGGAGTTTCGACGGTAACTGGCGCATAATGAGGCTCCATCTTCGAACTCGTCTTAAACTCCTCGCGTACACGCTTTATCAACACCAGGAGAATGGCTTTAAACGTCTTGTACGGCATGTACTGATTGAGTGCTCTATCGAACAGAGAGCAGATAGCACTGGCTAAACGAGTGTTACGCTTAATCGCTTCACGGCGCGTTTTAGTAAGCAAAGAGAAGCGAACTTCCTTCGGATAGTCATGTGAGTTTTGTAGAAAAACAGGGGTGGCAATACGTGTGTAGTACACGCCAGAAGCCAGTTTTATCAAATACATATGTATCACCTATCTGTGTTAGGTGACTTTTCTATGCTTCAGATACGAAAAAAGCCTTTGATAATCAAAGGCTTTTTTCTAAGAATAAGTGGCGGAGAGATAGGGATTTGAACCCTAGGTGGGCTATAAACCCACGCCGGTTTTCAAGACCGGTGCTTTAAACCACTCAGCCATCTCTCCGTTGGGACGCATATTAGGTTCAGGTGCTGATGTTGTAAAGCACTATTTCACTCTAATGCGTTTAAGTGCTTAAAAAGCATTCAGGCTCGATTTTTGCTAGCTTTCATTTAGCGCTATATTGGCAGCCGACTAATGCTTGCCTCTCGTTTCTATGAAGCAAAAGCTCTAACCATTGACATGGCAATAAAATAGTGTTTTATTGCCATGCAGATGAAAAATAAAGATTTAATCACTTTGAGGCAACAGTTGTACGCCCGAAAGTAATTGCAGATATTTGTGAAGTGCTTCAAAATTACCAAATTAGCCTAGTCTATAGTCTGTTTCTGAGGTTTTTATGAAAGTCGCTGACTTGTTCAAACATCGTAGTGAGTCAAACTCGAAGCATCATTCTGAGTTTATGCAATGGATGTCACCTGCAGTACGTGAGTACTGGGGCGAGTTCATGCACAAAGCGAATAATCGTCATCTTTTTTCACGCTTGCGTGATTTACAGCAACCTGCCGTAAATGAAGAACACCCTCAGCCAAAACCGATTGAGCTTAAGGCCGACGCACAAATTTTATTTGATGAGTTAGAGACGAAACTCAACACTGTGATCCACACAGGTGAATGGATTGATGTCTCTCAAGAGCGTATCAATCAATTCGGTCAAATCACCGAAGATATGCAATGGATTCATACTGATCCAGAGCGTGCAGCACAAGAGTCTCCATTTAAAACCACGATTGCTCATGGCTTTTTGACACTCGCGTTACTACCAAAGATGACTGATAGCGTTGATCCTGAGAACAACTTGTTCCCTACCGCGAAAATGGTGGTTAACCTTGGTTTAAACCAAGTTCGTTTTCCTTACCCTGTTAAAGCGGGTAATCGTATTCGCGCGGTTAGCACACTTTCTAAAGTCACACCAATTAAGAAAGGCTTAGAGGTTGAGCGTGAAATCAAAGTTGAAATTGAAGGTATTCGCCGCCCTGGCGCTGTTGTTGTATCGGTGATTCAACTGCACTTCTAACCTCAAAATTTAAAGAAAGGAGAGCATATTTGCTCTCCTTTTTTATACAAAAATTTCTTATTTCACTGGCGTGTAGCCATATTCAACTATTTTTTGTTTTGCCTCTTGGCTTGCCAAATAAGTCACAAATGATTGCGTTTGTGGGTCTATCTTATCTGTTATGTAAAAAACAAGAAAAGGGCGTGCAAGTTCATATTTCCCTTCTGTCATATTTTTATTGCTTGGCTCTACCCCTTCAAATTGAATCGCTTTAACTGAATTATCAACCGATCCCATCGAGATAAATCCAATCGCTTGTGGATTGTGATTTACTAAGGTTTTCACCATGCTGTTGCTATTGGCGACCAGATTATCTTGGCTCATGTCTGATACCAGCTTGTCATCAACCACTTTGCTCAATCCAAGTAAGCTTTCAAAGCTAGATTGAGAGCCTGAAGAGGCTTCACGAGTGACTACTGCAATCGTCTGATCAACCCCACCAAGCTGTTTCCAGTTGGTAATTTTTCCTTTGTAGACATCAAACAGTTGGTCGCGGCTAATGTTGCTCACCGAATTTGCCGGGTTAACAATGACTGCCAGCCCGTCCATTGCGATTGTAGCAACCGTTAAGCTGTCGTTTTGCTCGCCATCGGTTAGGTAGCGAGAGCTCATGCCGAGTTCTGCCACACCATTTTTAACTAACGTAACCCCCGCAGTAGAGCCTATGCCTTGTACCGCTACATAAGAGTCAGGGTGAGTTTGATTAAAGCCTTCCGCTAGCACATCCATGACACGTGCTACCGAAGTAGAGCCTGAAATATTAATTTCGCTGGCGTGCGCAGAAAAAGTCACAGCAGAAATGGAACATAGCGCAGCTAACGCGAGTCGGATCATAGTGTTCTCCATAAAATAGTGCCGAGCCGATACATCGATACGATGCACAATCACGGCGAATCATAACCGAGCATAGAATAGGCTGATTTGATGACAATTTTGTGAAAGATGGGGCAGACGTGAACAATAGTAAGCCATACTATATCAACATGACTTCAAGATACGTTATAAACGGTTTTGAGGTGATAGGCCTAGAGCCAATGATTGTGGAATTAATTCGCTTCGGAGTAACTATGAGCTTAGTCAGTTTGTTGCAAAAACAAGTGGAAACTCGTGCAGAGGCGATATGTCGTCATCGCAACCAAAGTATGCCAACTGAATTAGGAAAAGCAGATTTTGAATCGATCCTTAATGGGGTGATTTTTTTCAATCAGCATTACTTACTCGACTCATCACATTTTGACTATACCTCACCCGTGGCGAAGGTATATTGGGATGAGAAAGCACAATCTTGGCTACTGTTTATGATTGATGATCAAAATGATGAACAGTGGCTCGCCTACCCTTATCTAAGTCAGAGTCAGGATCTAACCGCTATTATGCGTGAGATCGATAAAGATCCAAAAAATCTGTTTTGGTAGCGAACCGGTGACCATTTGCCACGATATAAGCATTTAGGCGATTGAATTCTTAGGCGTTGGAAACTAAAAAACCACTCGTCATCAGTTTGATGTTGTGTTCCAACAGCTGCTCTAAAAACTGATCGTTGAGTTCAATACCGTGGATTGCCAACATCGATGGTGGTGCTATGAAAGGAAACACCATCAGTGATAGATATGAGATACGGCACAAGTTTGGGTCCATTTCTGGTTTGATAACGCCATTGGCGAGTAGCTTATCAAATATGATGCTCTGCATTGGCTGAGTGATTTCCATCATCACCTTTTCCATTAACTTACGCTGTACACCTGACTCCGGCATGTGCATGACTTGGGCAAGCAAACGAGGAAATTGCGGAACTTTACGCATTTGCTGATAGTAAGTTCGCATGATATCGATGAAATTGGCTTGGCTGCTGTCGCGCCCTAACCGAATCAATTGCTGCTTCATTGGTTCTAAGGTTTCCCTTAGCATGGTTTCAAACAGTCCCTCTTTACTGCCAAAGTAATAACGGATCAAAGCGCTATCTACGCCGGCTTTCTGTGCAACTAATCGAATAGAGACTTTGTCGTAAGCCATGACAAGAAATAGCTCTCGTGCACTGGCAACCAATTTGTCCCGCGCGTTTATTTTCTGAGGAGGTCGCCCTGCTTTGCGCTGACTCATTTTGATTCCTTGATTAAGTGGCATCACGATATCGCAGCTTTATTGAAGAGTGAGCCTAGCGTAAGTTAGGTTTTTTTTCTCTGCTCTACAGCTCGATTTTTTGAGTCGTTATTATTGATGTGAGAACAAATAAAAAAGGAAGTGCAGTCTCCTACACTTCCTTTTCGTTATTAGCTTATTCTAGCTATCATGCAAAAAGATGTTCTGATCGATCAAGGTATTAAGTATTTGCCCTTGATCTAATCCACCGAGCGTTAAATCTTGTGCCAAATTTTCGACCAAAATGGTTTGCTCTTCACCTGAACCGACACCATCTGGGTGAATCGTCATGGCGAGATCTTCATTTTGTACTGTCACTTGGATATGATCGAGCAAGTCATCAACACCAACCGTGGCCGATTTAAGCTCCGGCAATACATCGCGCAAGTCAATTTTGTCTTCTGATACGGTGAAATCGGTAATGGTATCTGTCGCTCCATCGGAGATTTCGTGCCAAACAAAGATATCGTTGCCAGTGCCACCTGTTAGAATGTCAGAGCCCAGTCCGCCGTCAATGGTGTCCGCACCCGCACCACCAATGATTTCATCATTGCCAGCGCCACCGGTAAGAATATCTCCCCCATCACCGCCGACGATACGATCATCACCCGATCCGGCAGTAAGGTTAACACCGGTATCATCACCCAACAGCTCAACATCTTGTGTTTGCGCCGATTGGTCAATATCCGTGCCGTCAGGCGAGATATTTAACACAATATCAATCGGTGCTGATTGGGCGGTCTGCCCATCATCGGTTGAAACGGCGGTGACTTTAACGGTATGGCTACCCACTCCTGCACCGACAACCTCAATACTGTCAATATCGGCAGCAGGCACTGAATAGATACCTCCAATTGGTGTGATCGCACCTGATGCGGTTTCCACACTCGCGCCCACCGGTAAGTCGCTCAACTCAACCGATAGCACTTCATTTATATCGGTTAACGCTGCGACTAAACCAACAATCGCAATACTATTGCCACTAACACTTAGATTAGCCGACACATTGCGGATGTAATCAAAGCCCGGTTGAATAGAGAGCGTTGGCGCATCCGCAACTGGATTAACCGTAATGTCATGGGTTTTACTGGTGGTAATACTCATTCCTGATGGGTTACCCGAATCGGTCGCCGATACCGTTAGCGCTATCTCTGAGTCTGTCGCAAAACGCGCATCGAGCATAACACCCTCTCCTGCGGCTGGCGTATCAAGCAAAGTATTGAGTTCCGCTAACGTACCTTCTAAGGTAATCGAACTGCCTGAAGCCGGGGTGACCGTTACCGTAGAACCTGCGGGTAAATTCACGCTTAACGACCCATAGCTGACACTCAATTCGACACTCATCGTATCATTTGCAAAGGCGTCGACATAATCGACATCAGCAACCGTTATACCGCTGATTTGTTGCGCCGCACTTTCATCAATCACTGGCGTAGCCGAATCTACATCCACTTCTGGTGCATCATTCACGCCGACCACGGTGACAGAAATCGTACCCTGATCGGTAAGGAAATCTGGATTGCCATCGGTGGTGCCATCATCTTCAATCACATAGCTAATAGTCACATCACCAGAGAAATCCAGCTTCGGTTGGAATGTCCATGATACGCCATCTGGATTGGCGGTAATTACGCCTTGTTCCGGCGGTACGGTGATCGATTTCACAATCAGGTTGTGCCCTTCCGGATCAGTACTTAAACCCGGGCCAATCAGTTGTGAAACGTTAATTTGCAGCGAAGTATCCTCATTAATTGACCCCAAATCCACATCCGCTGCGATGGGCTTATCGTTCACTTCGGAAACGTTAATCACGAACTCGGTGCTGTTTTGGTTAAGGGTATTATCGTTACCTGGCTCAACTAAACCTAAATTACCGTTATCATCAACCGTTGCCGTCACTTTCACGCCATCAGGATCAACTAAGTCATTGCTGTCTAACGCAGGGGTGAAGCTCACTAAGTTTTGCGTGAGCGCTTGGTTGATCTCACTCACCGTACCGCTAATGGTAATGGTGTTCCCACCCGTTATATTAACGGTAAGGTTGTTGTTACTCGCCACCGTAATATCTTGCGTCAACGTACCGCTATCAACGTTCAGTGTTAACGTGTAGCTCGCATTCGGATCATCCAATGTGGCATCGATATCATTAATCGTGAACCCTTTGACGAACACCGAGGTATCTTCTGCGGTTTGAAGGTTATCAATATCTTCAAAATAAGGGCGGTCGTTCACGGCCTCTACCACTACGCCTACCTCAAACTGACTGATTGGGCCAAGGTGTTTAACGCCATCATAACCCGTATCAACGGACTGCACTTTTATCGTCAGTTGGTCGGGATCCCACGTTCCTTGGTTTTGGTCGCCAGAGTTAAACACCACTTTATCAATCGATTGAGCATTCACCTCTAGTTGCCATACACCGCCCCCCAAGTCGGTCGCGAGCGTAATGCCATCATCAAAGAAGATCTGACCACCAGCAGGGACATTCTCCACCGTAATCAACAAGGTTTCTGGCTGATCTTGGGCGCTGTCTGCTGGCAATAAATCTATCTTATCAATCACACTGGCGTTTATGGTGATATCAATGTTCTGCCCTTCATCGCCAGTGACGCTATCAACGGGGTCGGTATCGACAGGATCTCCTACCGGAGTTACATCTATCGTAAATTGACCAGTATGTTCCACAGGAACACCCAGCAGTTGTTCTTGGGTAAAGACAACAATATTAATATCAGCTTTACCACTGAAGTTTTTGGCCGGTGTGATCGTTACTTGTGATAAATCGATGGAGGTGACACTTGGGTCGGTTAATTGAATCGTCCATTCACCGCCACCATTGTTTTTCACCACAAAGTCACTCGAAGTACTGTTAACAATAAAGTCGTCCGGTACGCCGGTGAGTTTGGCTGATAGGAACTGCTCAGAGCCATCTGTATCGGTAAGCGAGATCTGCAAACCACTACCGTTACTTTCTAGGTGTATATCGGTATCTTCATCGCCAATAACGACAATGTTGTCAGACGCTTCAGGCATCGTCACTGGGTCAACAACCGGTGTAATGTCGAAAGACATCTCGGCACTAAACGTCTTATCGGCCTGTTCGTCTGGGGTTTGTGTAGTACCCGTTTGATCAAAGATGGTTTTATCACTAACGGTACCTGTGACTCGTACTTCAACGGTATTATTGTTATTGCCTGTTGGGTAGTTGTGCTTAGGGACAAAATAGATCGCTTGTAACGCCGCTTCTATCACCGCGGGATCACTCGATTCAATCACCAACACACCCGGTGTTGTGGTTGTAATTGGATCGCCATTAATATCAGCAAAGAAACCTAAATCACTATCTACCAGTTCAATCTCTACTTTACTTAACGTTTCGCGCCCTTGTGTTGGTGCATCACGTTCGTCTGCGAGCGCAATATCGAGCTCTAGTTTGATTAAGTTATCTTCTAGAGCATCAGCGGAGAGCTCTGCGCCTGTACCTGCTTCAACAGAGCTTGCATCAATCGTGAAACTTGGCGTGACGTCGGTATCTTCCGGTTGTGGACTACCGCCCGATGAGACTGGCACATCAGCCAATGGCGTCACGGCAAACTTCACATCAACCGGTAACACTTTCTCATCACCGGAGATGGTATCAGTGGTCACAACCGACATTGGAATAATGAAATCACCAGCGTAATCTTCCGGAGTTATAAACTCCCAACCAGCCGGAATAATCAGATCGCCACCCGCTGTCACTTGCGCTTCAAAAATATACATTTCATTGGCGAAATCATACGTGCCGCCACTGATCACCAGCCCCGACACTTCCGCAGGAATGTCACTTTGCGCAATGACGATGGTCACTTGGTCTGCGATACCATCCGCCGTGCCCGCTTTCAGTTTGATCACGTTCGATAATTGGCTACTAACATCAAACTGATTATCTTCTTGGCCTAAGATAATGGCGGTAGGCGCCGTGATTTCCTCAACCTCTGCGGCTTCGCTGGTTAGGGTGGAAACAGCTCCTGGAAAGACCAAGTCCACGATGGTTGTCACTTCGCGTGGCGCACTGCCTTCGCCTTCATCACCGGCGTCTCTGACTTCAGCAACAAACTCCACTTTAATGGTGTTTTCTAATGCGCCTAAATCTGGGTATTTCAGGCCACTCGGTGCGGCGATCGTAAAGTTTTCTTCATCGAGCACGGTCCATGAGCCATCGCCATTATTAACGGCACCGAAAACGATCAATTGATCCATTACCGCTTCGAGATCGGCATCAGGAATACCGCCAGTAAAGCCTGCAAAGCGCACCACCACTTGATCGACATCTTCGGTTGAGCTTGGGTCGAGATCTTGGAACTTAACGATATTAGCATCGCCATTTTGATCATTGATGGTAAAGTCAATTCGGCCGTCACTGTTACCATCATCGGCATCATTGATTGACGTGACCACGTTACCATTGCTGTCTTCAATGCTCAGAGTACCATCAGGCTCTACAACAGGACGCACGACAATACTTAGTTGCCCCGTGACATCCGCTTCCACTGTCAGCGATGGATCATCTTCATCGATCTCTTTCATTTTTAATACGCTGGTCAGCGAGAGATCCACACTCGAGTCTTCCGGAGGTCGCACCAATATATCTGGTGCACTTGTACTTTGATCTAGCCCACTGATATTAAGCACGCCATTGGAATAAGTTACATTCGGGAAACCTGATTGCAATACGCCATCAACGACTACATTTGCCCCATCAATCTGGATATCAACACCATCAGCCCCCACGCCAGCAGGAAAACCCGAGATGGTAATGTCGGTGACAAACTCATAATCACGTCCATTGATTGTTGGGGTACTATCGGGCGCATCCACACCAGCCGTAACACGCCAAGGAACTCTGATAAACGTATCTTCATTACCGACCGCACTCGCGCTGTATGTGTTTGTTGCACCTCCCGCTTCGATGACCGGAGCGATGTTTACCTTGAGTACTCCATTCACTTCACGCACGTGACCATCGTTTTCTGTCACAACCACTTTTGCATCGATGGTGATGTCATCTGTCGAGTACTTAGGGGGACGGATGGTGATGCCTGATTGATAGTTCTCTTGCGTAATGTTGGCTTGATAGATTGGCTTACCACCTTCTTGGCCTACGTAGACCAAGTCAATCGCACCGCCATTGGCATCAAATAGCTCAACACCATCTGGAATATTAGACAGCAGCACTGATAAGCTTTCTGAGCCGTCAAAGACACTATCACCTTCCTCACCAGAGAGGACCGCAAAGCTAATATCGGCCTCAGTACTTTCATTGATGGTCACTTGCGCGCCAACCAAGCCAGACGGTGGGTTGTATTCGTACCATGTTCCCAGCACGCCGCCCGTTGCAGGCTCTTCTGGTACATCCGGCAAAAACGGAATATCAGCGACACCTTTCACCGTCACGTTAACGGTTTTCGCCGCACCCATTGGTTTGGTATCCACCACTTGAGAACCATCAGCTAGAGTGGCGGTGTCTTTTACAATACCAACCACATCAAAACTGAAATCAACGTTGCTGTGCAGTGGCGGTTGGATTTCAACGAATGGCAATGCCGCTTCGGGGATCTCAAATACACCCGGAGAGATTTCCACTATTGGGCTATCACCGGTGCCGATCCAACGCACTTCATAGCCAACCAGTACAGAGCCATCTTCTGATTTAAAATTATCAAGCTGAACAAATTGCGCTTCTGAATCATCGTTTGGCGTGTCGATATCATCTGTTGAGCCTAACGAGATAACCTTATTGAGCGTAAACGCTTCGTGATCGGTTTCTGGATCAATAGTATCTTGCGTTTTGGCATTGTCTTCAAAAATGGTAATACGATTAACACTGAAAGAGCCTTGGTCAGCAATCGGATTAACATTGATCACCAACTCTTGCACGACGGATTCCGCCTGCTCTTTGCCTGCGAGTGCGTTATCGGTCTCTTCTGTTAGAGCGGTAGCATTAAACTTAATGAAACCTGAGAAGTGATCGATCGGATTCACTTGCACCGAATTAATATCGCCCGAGGTGATTTCATACACGCCCGGAGAGACTTCATTGATCACTTGATCATTGCCATCCAGCAGTTCGAATTTACCTTCCCCTGCGGTGACCTCTAAGCGATAAGTGATCGTTTCTGGGTTACTGCCATCTTGAGTCACAGCTTGCAATGCAAGGTTGGCATTTTCGCCATCTTCAAACAGCGAATAAGTGTAGAGGCTGTTCGCATCATTCCACTCTGCAATGTCGGCAACCGCCTCAACCTCGATGTTCAAACTGCCACCAATGGCATGATCGGGGGTTACACCATTAAGTATTTCAACCGTTATCGGCACCGAGAAACCACCATCACCTGACGAATAATTTCGATCGGGCACGAAGTAAAGATTATCAATGCTGGCTATCGTCGTGGTGGGGTCGATGGTCTGTTGTACATCATCCGCATTTAACACCACACGGCCATCTGGTTGCGTGGTTAATTCGGTGTAAGTCGTGCCATCTAAGAAGTAGAACTTACCATTATGCGTTCCCGCTTCAATGATAATCGTGCCGACTTTCTCACCGTTATCTAAGTCGAACAACTTAACGGTTAAGTCGAGTTTGCTTGGCGTTATCGCTAACGAACCTTGATTGTCTTCGACATTACTATTGGTAATAGGCGGATTGAAAGTAAGTGAACTGTCACGGCCTGAATCCTCAAAGCTCACCACACTTGATGACTCAATTATCGCGTCTCTATCTAAGATATTCACGGTGTAGTTTTTCACCGAGGTATCTTGATCACCATCAGTTGCCGTTACCGTCAGACTAAAAGTGAATTGGCCACTTTCATGCTCTAGATTATCGACTGGCGTAAAGCGGAATTGGCCTCGATCGCCGGAGGTAGGACGAACTTGCAGCGTACCCTGCACGATGTTGTCGGTGATGTTGCCACCAGAATCACGGATGGTTTCGACAACCGTCACTGTTGTACGTGCTCCTGCTGGATCTAATGCATCCACATACGTTCCGTCGGCAAGTAGAAAGCGAATCTCCCCATTTGGGGTATCGTTACCTTCCACTAGGGTGATTTCCGCACCATCAGCACCCGGTTTACCAAAAAGATTCGCTCGAGTGCTATTCGTCTCGCCTTCAATCACCGTGATTGTTCGGTCGATGATATTAGGAACATCATCTCGTACCACAATATCCAATGGCAGGGTGGCCGTTGGATCTTTATCGAAATCCAATCCGCGAATATCAAAACCAATCGTAATATCGTTTTGACCTTGTCCCGCAGGGTGGTCAAAAGGCTGCTCAATAGTAAAGGCGTAGCTGTTATCTGCTGTATCAAAAATCAGGGTAAAGACAGTATCACCATCCGTTGCGGTTTGCGCGGTATGAGTCACCTTGGTGCCATCAGTTTGCACTGCAGCCCATACCAAGTCTTGCTCATCTGATTTTAACCCATCTAATACGCTGTCAAGATTAACGATCTCATACTCTGTGATGCCATCAGCGCCCTCTTCTACCACGAAATTACCCGCCGCGGTGGTGCTCTCTTTGTTGCCATCAGAGCCAATCCCCGCAAGATCATCCTCATCAACTAACTTATTGCCGCTGATCTCGGTCATTGTGGGTAAATCATCGCTGATATCAACCAAGATACTTTTCGCGCTGGTATCGCCATCGAAATCGGTGGCAATGACAGGGAATGTTAATGTGGTGAGATCCGAACCTTGGGCGTGATCAATCGGTGCCTTTAGCTCAAAACTGTAGTCACCATTGGCTTTAAGGGTTAAGACAAACACCTCAACGCCATCAGCGCTACCCGTGTAGGTGTGTTGATTGGTGGCAGGGTCAATCACTGGCCCAGACATCACCACATCGAAGCCTCCAGACTGCAAGCCAGTGACGGGCGACGTGGTCGACTCTAAACTGTATTTAACCACTGAATCGGCGCCTTGCACCGTGGTAAAGCTGCCATCGGCGGTAAGATCTGTGGCACTCGGGCTAGAGCCATCACTGAGATCATTTTCATTGACCGCTAAACGCTCAACGTCATCTACTGTTGGAACGTCATCAATGACGGTGATAGGCAGTGCAATCGCTGAACTTTCATCGTTATCAAAATCAATCACGCTGATTTGGAAATTGATATCGAGCTGGTTTTCACCTTGGCCCGTTGGGTGATCGAGTGCTTTTAACAAGGTAAAGTCATAGCGCTGCGTCTGGGTGTTAAACACCATGGTAAACACCGCTTCGTTACCCGTTTCCGTTTGCGCTGTGTAGGTAATGACATTGCCCACAGTGGTTGTGGTTGCCCACTCTAAATTTTCGCCACCTGATTTTAAGCCATTGAGTACAGATGCTTCATTGGCAATGGTGATCGCTTTGAGCGCATCTGCCCCTTCAGTGATATCGAATGTGCCGCCAATGGTAATAGGTTCTTTATCTGGATCAGAGCCGACGATAGCAATGTCGTCTTCATTAACGATTTGATCACCCGTGAAGCTATTAATCACTGGCGCGTCATCGACTAAATTAACGATCAATGGTTTAGTGCTAGTATCACCATCTTGGTCGGTTGCGACCACTGAGAAAGTAATATCTTTGTCGTCTTCTGTATCGGCGTGGTCAATCGGCGCTTTAAGCTCAAATTCATAACTACCAGCACTGCCATTCAAGGTAAGAATGAATACCTCACCATCCGCAGTAGAGCCCGTATAAGTATAAGTTTGAGTCGCTTGATCAAACACTTCGCTAATCGTGATCGCTTTACCTTGTGATTGCAAACCTGCAACCGGATCAGTCAATGAGGCTAGGTGATAAGTGATCACTTGGTCAGCCCCTTGCGTCACATCGAAGACACCAGAGTCTTTGAGGGAATCAGTGCCCTGATCAGAGCCGCCGACTAAATCATCTTCATCCACGCTCAGCGGCAGAATCGTATTAATCAGTGGAATGTCATCAACCACTGTAATCGTCAGTGGCTTGGTTGCGGTCGTATCGCCATCAAAATCGGTAGCGCTCAGCATGAAATCAAGCGCGAGACTATTCTCGCCTTGAGCCGTTGGGTGATCCAGAGGCTCTGATAAGGTGAAGCGATAGCTGTTGTCGCTGGTATCGAGAACTAAGGTAAATACAATCGCCCCTGACGTGGTCTGAGCGGTGTACGTAAACTGTGTGCCATTTTGAACCGGACTCCCCGCTTGCCATTCTACCGCTTCAGTACCCGATTTTAGCCCAGTGAGTACGCTATCAACATTGGTCACTTGGAAGCTTTTTAGCCCATCAGCTCCGGCATCAATATCAAAGTTACCGCTGATTTCGTTGCTACCATCTTGCGCAGAGCCTATGGTAGGAATATCGTCTTCATCAACACTAGTTTCACCAGTAAAGCCATTCAGTACCGGTGCATCGTCAACCAGTTTGACCACTAATGGTTTTATGCTGGTATCGCCATCTCGGTCAGTGGCGACAATTGAGAAGGTGAGATCTTTGTCGTCTTCATTCACGGCATGATCAATCGGTGCTTTAAGTTCAAACTGATAATTACCGTCGCCTTTTAGCGTCAGTACAAACACTTCGCCATCAGCACTTGAACCAGTATAGGTGTAAGTTTTTGTCGCTGAATCAAACGATTCGCTGATGCTCACTTCCTTACCTTGTGACATCAAGCCGCTGACAGGAACGGTCAATGATTCGAGGTGGTATGTGATCACTTGGTCAGCGCCTTGTGTGGTATCAAACACACCAGTAGCGGTCAGTGAATCGGTACCTGCATCGGTGCCATTGGCTAAATCGTCTTCATCAACACTCAGTGGTGCAATAGTGTCTATTTGCGGCACATCATCAACGACCGTAATCACTAACGGCTTAACCATCGTGGTGTCGTTATCAAAGTCTGTTGCCGTTACTTCAAAGGTCAGATCAAACGTGTTTTGCCCTTGCGCATCAACATGGTTAAGCGGCTTATCGAGCGTAAAGCTGTAGCTATTGTCACTGGTATCAAACACCAAGCTAAACACGGTTTCACCCGAGGTTGTTTGCGCTGTATAGGTGAACTGAGTGCCAACTTGTTCAGGGCTGCCCGCTTTCCACTCTAACGTATCATCGCCAGAGCTTAGGCCATTAAGCAAAGTGCCGATATTAGTCACCTGATAGCTTTTAACGCCATCTGCACCTTCGCTGATATCAACGGTGCCGCCAATAATATTGCTGCCAACTTGCCCAGGCCCAATATCCGAACCAATGGCCGGGATATCATCCTCATCTACGCTGGTTTGGCCGCTAAAGCCATTTAGGATCGGCGCATCATCTTCTAGAGTGACGACGAGCGGTTTCGTACTGGTATCACCATCTTGGTCAGTGGCGACAATCGAGAACGTCAGATCTTGGTTGGTTTCACTATCGGGATGATCGATCGGCGCTTTTAGCTCAAATTGATAGTTACCGTTGCCACTTAGGATTAACACAAATACAGGGCCATCGGCGGTTTCACCTGTGTAGGTGTAGGTTTTTGTCGCCGTGTCGAACGACTCACTGATGGTGACCGGTTTACCTTGTGATAACAGACCAGAAACAGGGCTAGTTAATGATTCCAGTTGGTAAGTAACGACCCCATCAGCACCTTGCGTGGTATCAAACACGCCAGAGGCGGTCAACGAATCATTGCCCTCATCAGTACCGCCGACCAGATCGTCTTCATCAACACTCAATGGTGCGATGGTATTAATCAGCGGAATATCATCCACCACAGTGATCGTCAGCGGTTGCTCGCCCGTGGTGTCATTATCGAAATCAGTCGCAGAAATTTGGAAGGCTAATTCTAGGTTGTTTTCACCTTGCGCATCAGCATGATCGAGAGGTTTGAGCAAGGTAAATTGATAGTTGTTATTGCTGGTATCCAATACCAAGGTAAAGACTGTCGCTCCTGACGTGGTTTGCGCCGTATAGGTAAACTTGCCACCATCTTGTTCAGGGCTGCCCGCTTTCCACTCCAACGCTTCATCGCCAGAGGTTAAACCATTAAGTAGCGTAGCGGTGTTGGTCACTTGATAGCTTTTAACACCATCAGCGCCTTCTTCAACATTAATGGTGCCACCGATCACGTTACTGCCATCGAGCGCAGATCCTATCGCTGGAATGTCGTCTTCATCAACCGTAGTCGTGCCAGTAAAACCGTTTAAAATAGGCGCATCATCAACTAATTTCACCACCAGCGGTTTGGTGCTGGTGTCGCCATCTTGGTCAGTAGCGACGATGGCAAAGGTGAGATCTTTATCATTTTCATTGGTTGCATGATCAATCGGCGCTTTGAGTTCAAATTGATACGCACCGTTACCACTGAGGGTTAAAACAAACACCTCACTATCGTCAGTCGAGCCAGTATACGTATAAGTTTGCGTATTAGGATCATACGATTCGGCAATCGTGATTGCTTTACCTTGCGATTCAAGACCTGCCACTGGGACGGTAAGCGATTCAAGACTGTACGTCACAACACGGTCAGCACCTTGAGTGGTATCAAAAACACCAGAATCGATCAGAGGATCATTACCGACATCAATCCCACCGGGCAGGTCATCTTCATCGATTGATAGGGGGGCAATCTCGTTAATCAACGGGATGTCATCGACCACAACGATATCGAGCGATTTGGCTGCGGTCGTATCGTTATCAAAATCCGTTGCGCTGATCATCACATTCAATGTGATGGTGTTTTCACCTTGAACATCGGGATGGTCTAATGGCTTATCTAAGGTAAATCGGTAGCTGTTATCACTGGTATCAAATACAAGAGTAAAGACAGTGTCACCTGCGGTGGTTTGCGCAGTATACGTAAACTCCGTGCCGCTCTGCTCTGGGCTCCCCGCCTTCCATTCCAGTGCTAGTTCACCAGAGGTTAAGCCAAACAGTAACGTATCAACGTTGGTGATCTGATAACTTTTAATGCCATCAGCACCTTCTTTAATATCGAAGTTACCGCTGATTTGATTGCTGCCATCAAGAGCTGAACCAATGGTAGGAATGTCATCTTCATCAACACTGGTTTCGCCAGTAAAGCCATTCAGTACCGGTTTATCGTCAAGAATGGTGATCGGCAATGTGCCTTGGGCTGTGTCGTCGTCATAATCGGTGGCGGTTAATGGAAAATCGATAGTGGTACTATCGCTGCCCACTTGATGATCAATTGGTAGTTTCAGTGAAAACTCATAATCACCAGCGGTATTAATCGTCAGAACAAACACATCACCGGCACTGGTTGAAGCGGTATAAGTAAAGCTACCATCACTGTTTGCAACTTCACTGATCGTAAGTGGCTCACCTTGTGAAGTTAAACGGCCATCGGCGTTAAAGTTAGTAACGTCCAAACGATATTGCTCTATGGTGTCACTGCCTAAATTAATATCCACTACATTACCAGCTACTGTGGCTGAGGGATCGGTTGCCGTACCGTCCGTTAAGTTTGCTTCATTCAGGGTGATATTTGGCACATCCACGATTTGTGGATCAATACCATCGCCGATGGTGACGCTGGCACTGATTGGCGCCTGAATCGAATTCCCACCGCTATCGGTGCCCGTAATATCAAAATTCACCACGATTTGATCATTAACCAAGGCCACATTGCCACTACCAACAGAAGGTAGATGGTCAATAGGCTGCGATAATGTCGTGGTAATGGTTAGTGTGAGATCTTTTCCTATAGGGGTCACATCCAAGTCGATGCGTATTACCTCACCAGCCGCAGATACACCAATAATGGCATTTTCACTCGCGTCATAACTAAATGTGACGTCTTGGTTTGCCGATTTAATATCGTTGTTTAATTCAGCCAGCAGGGTGGCAAGAGAGATGGGGTCAGGGACAAAACTGGTTGGGTCAAGCGGCAAATCGCCAGCTTCAATAAAGACGGAGGCTGTGACAATAGAAGGATAAGTATCAGGATCTAGATCCCCCTCTACTACTAGCTCTGCTATGCTTTCTCCCCCAGCAGCAAAGACCGTTGAGCGGCCATCCTCTTCTGGGTCATCAAATATATCACGGCGCGGAGCACTGGTTTCAAAGAAGGTTTGAGCGAGTGTTTGAGCGTTGGTGTAGTCAATTGTAACAAACCCTGCATTGGCAGAACCTAACACGCCCCCCGCAGCCGCGGCTTCTAAAATAGCTGTCGGGTCTTCTCCCGCCAAGATGGCAGCTTGCAGAGCCTCTATCTCGTCGATGGCAAACGTTGTATCTTCAATATTCGACAAATCAACGTTAATTTCGCCACCAATCGGCGCATCTGCGATAGTTTGTTGAGAGACAGTATTATGGTCGAAGCAAGCAACGCAGTTTTGCGTGATAACGGCGACTTCGTTTCCAGACTTAAGCTCTACCTCTGCGCCATTAACAACAATGACTGTATCTTTGTTCGTGACAACATCGCCGACTTTTAGATCTCGCGCATTCCCTTTTTCGTCGATGACAATTGCATCTCCGCTCAGTTTAGCAACCTTGAATCCACCGTCGCCCACTTTATTGTCCATCTCATCCCCCGAAATTTCTTAAATCTTGCAAGTAACTAGTAATTCTTATCATTTTATTTACTATTTTATCACCAGAAACTTACCAAATAAGAAACGATTTTGCATTGATTTTCACTCATTTAGTGACTTTCGTTGTTCAAAAGTAAGTATAGTCATTGAACACAAAATTGGTTGTATGGAATCAAATAACGCACAAATGAAAATACACACATATGAAAATCTGACTAAAGAGCAGACTTTTCAACGTTAGAATGGGACAACTTGAGATGTATTAGTATTGAGACATGCTAAAAAAAACTGAAGTAATTCATAAACTCTCAGTTAAATTTATTTATAGTTGCATAAAGCAATGACAAGCAGGTTCTAATGTACTCAGCAAAGTTTAACTTACGCAAAATCTACACACTCACTCGAGAGATGTGTTCCCATTTGCCAAACTTAATCCCTGTCCTCGTCATTTTCTTCCTTGCCTTCTCATTTTCTATCTTAGGCAATTACTACCATACAAAAAAAGCGGCCTATCAAGATGGGAAAGAGCTCATTCTCGCATTGGAACGCTATATCGAAAAAACGGCTAGTGAACTCTATGTTTTGAATAAACAAATAGGTAAAACATGCAGCGAAGAAGATAAGTTGGCATTACGTAGTCATGTCTTCCATTCTGAATTCATTAAAGAAGTAGGGATATATAGTAACGGTCGAATAATCTGTACCAGTAATGAAGGCCTGACTGATATTGACCTTTCCAATGCGATTGTAGAAAGAATCAATGCTTCTAAAACACATATTACAATTGAAGTCAGCCGCTCCAACAGTGCGTTAAACACCTTTTTCATTTATGCCTCAATCAATGATCACTATGGCCTAAATGCTCTGATGCCCCCGCAACGCTTTATCAATCTCATTGCGCAAAATTTAGATAACAAACAATACAAATATCGACTCAGTATATTAGGTAGGGATCTCAATGGAGAAATACCAAGTAACCTAAAACAAAAAGACCAGTTTATTTTCGACTCTGAAATCTACCCACTGCAAATAGAACTACGCCCTAGCGCTGGCACATATCAATATCACTATTTCAGCCATATTTGGCAGACCATTTTAGTGGCATCTCTGTTTTCTTTAATTTATTTGACTATTGGCTATCAACTGTTGGCTAAGCGTTCGATTGAATTTAACTTAGTCAGCGCCATTGAGAATGACCAAATTGAATTGTATTTACAGCCAATTGTGGATGTAAATAACAACGAAGTGGTTGGTAGTGAAGCCCTTGTGCGCTGGAATCACCCGACACAAGGTCAAATCTCACCTGAAATCTTCATTCCATTGGCGGAGAGCCTCGGCATAATTGACTTGCTGACCAAAAAAACACTATCAAATGTAGCTCGATTTCTCACCAATAATCCCAGCTATCAAGCCAAAAATTATGTCAGCGTCAATCTCAGCCGTGTTTGTTTGGTTGACGATGATTTTATTACTCACTTACTGCTGTTTACCAAACGGTACCCTAAGCTTGTTGGATGCTTGCTGCTTGAAGTCACCGAAAATTTGGATTTTGATCAGCAGCAATTACAAGTAGCATTACGCAATCTCCAGCGAATTCAAAAAATGGGTTTTCAGCTCGCTATTGACGATTTTGGCACTGGTTACTCAGGTCTCAACTTCATCCGTTTGCACCGCTTTCAAGTCATGAAAATCGATCAAGTGTTTATTAAGAGCCTACAAAACGATTCAAGTATTACACCGGTTTTGATTTCGATGATTCAACTTGCAAAAGAGTTGGAAATGAAAGTCATTGCTGAAGGGGTAGAAACCAAGCACCAAATCGATTTGCTGAAAGAGCTCGATGTTAGCTATATACAAGGGTTCTATTACTCACGGCCGATCAAACCAGCGGCGCTAATCGAATTAGGCAGCGAAATCAAGTTCGACCAAGTTAGCCGACTCCCCGCTTAATCACAAACGTGGCGCCAAAAAAAGCCAACCTTGTGGTTGGCTTATACGTTTTCTATTCCATCAGGCTTAGGCAACACCATGACCTTTAGAAGCCACCCAAATGCGATACCATTGTTCACGAGTCAATTCGATTGATAGAGAATTCACGGCGCTTTCTACGCGCTCAATCTTACCCGAACCAATAATTGCCAGCGGTTTTGAGGGTAGGCGTCGTACCCATGCATAAATCACTTGTTCAATCGACTGCGCACCAACTTCTACACGAATCGCTTCGAGCTCAGCTCGAACACGTTTTGCTTGTTCGGATTGGCCAGTAAACAACTCCCCACCAGCAAGACATGACCACGCCATCGGTCTTACGCGCTTCATTTGCAGTTGGTCTAGCGTACCGTCATGAGCAACATCAAAATTAAGCGGGTTGATTTCTACTTGGTTCGTCACTAGTGGCTTGTGCGTTCGCGACTCAAGCAGATCAAACTGACTTGGCGTAAAATTTGATACACCGAAGTATTTTACCTTACCAACTTTATGCAGTTCAGAAAAAACCTCAGCAACTTCATCCGCATCCATCAATACATCTGGACGATGAATCAATAATAAATCGATGTGGTCAACATTGAGGCGAGACAACGAATTATTCACCGACTCATGAATATGCGCCGAGCTGGTATCATAATGATTCACTTTACGTTGCGGATATTTTGCACCACACAACTGAATATCGCACTTAGTGACAATTTGAATTTGCTCGCGAACAGACGGATCTAACTTAATCGCTTCGCCAAACAGCTGCTCACACTCATAGCCACCATAAATATCTGCATGATCAACAGTCGTGATCCCTAAATCTATGTGCTGCTTTAAAAATGTCAAACGTTGTTGAGGCGTCATGCCCCACTCCGCTAGTCGCCAGTAACCTTGTACCAGTTCTGAAAGCTCCGGACCTTGTGGGCCAACTACCACTTTAGACACCATCTCTATCACTCCTAAATTATCCTGCCACTAGGCTAAGCTGCTTTGAATAAATGCTCAATGCGAACCCGAGTAGAGCGCCTGATAATTACCAGTTTTGGGTCAACCGCCACACTTTTCTTACTCCAACGCTATGCCTCCATCAAATAGACACATCGCTTGAAAGCTACCGATAAGTGTAGAGGATGAAATCATAAGCACAGAAACTAAATGTTTTCCTAAATCTAGCTTCTACCAGAACAAACAGACAGCATAAAAAAAGCTCCTACAGATAGGAGCTTTTTCATTTAAAATGAGTGGCTAGGCGTTACGACGCTGTTTCACTGCCTGAGCGAGCTGACGCAGCACTTGTTCAGTGTCACCCCAGTTAATACAGCCATCGGTAATCGATTGGCCATAAGTCGCGGCTTTACCATCAATAAGGTCTTGGCGCCCCTCAACCAAATGAGATTCAATCATCACACCAAAAATGGCATCTTCACCTGCCGCTAGCTGGCCTGCCACATCTTCAGCAACCACCATCTGCCGCTTATACTCTTTTGAGCTATTGGCATGGCTAAAGTCAATCATCACTTTCTGCGGCAAACCTGATGCTTCAAGCTCTTGCTTAATTGCACTCACATGCTCTGCGCTGTAGTTCGGCTCTTTACCGCCACGTAAAATGATGTGGCAATCTGGGTTTCCACTGGTCTCAATGATCGCCGAGTGACCAAACTTCGTCACTGATAGGAAATGGTGAGAAGCGCCAGCGGAGCGAATCGCATCTGAGGCGATTTTGATGTTGCCATCAGTACCATTCTTAAAGCCAACTGGACACGATAGGCCCGATGATAACTCACGGTGAACCTGAGATTCCGTGGTACGAGCACCAATTGCACCCCAGCTGATTAAATCGCCAACGTATTGCGGCGTAATCATGTCTAGGAACTCACTTGCCGTTGGAATACCAAGATCTGTTAAATCTAGTAGCAACTTACGGCCAATACGCAGTCCATCGTTGATTTTGAAGGTATCATTCAAGTATGGGTCGTTAATCAAACCTTTCCAACCCACCGTTGTACGTGGTTTTTCAAAGTAAACTCGCATAACCACTTCAAGGTCTTCACTCAGTTCATCACGCAGTACTTTCAGCTTCTTGCCATACTCTAGCGCCGCTTCAGTATCGTGAATCGAACATGGACCGACAATAACCAATAGACGATCGTCAGTGCCCTTTAAAATATTTGAAATTGATTCGCGTGAACGAAATGTTGTAGAAGAAGCGGTTTCTGTTGCCGGAAATTTTTCTAATACAGCTACCGGTGGTAATAACTCTTTTACTTTGTGAATTCGTACATCATCTGTTTGAAACATCGCTACTTCTTCCTGTTTATTTCGAGTGATTGGCATTATTACGTGCTTGCCGATTCGACCCTTTACGTTCCTGTTCCTTGTAACTTATCTATCAAAAACAAACCTTGCAACCATTATTTTATTTAAAAGGCAATATTTCTGCATACTTTAAACTTTACAGCCAATGTAAAAAAATAATTACACCCATTATCAAAGATAAGAAACTAAGGAAAATCTAATCAAAAATTAATTTAATTCAAAGAATTATAAAAATAACTATTTAAGCTTCTCGCAAGATTCAGAGCAGATTCAACAAAAACCACTAGATACGTCATCCTAAAGCAGGTTCAATCTGAAAGGGATTATGAGATCTGTGAACGCGGTAAGGTCACAAATTCTTGACTGAATAGGCGATCAATTAGACTGAGTTGCCAAATAGAGGCGATAGACAGCACTACCCAATAAAAGCCCGGAAATATTGATCAAAAAATCTTGCCATGAGAACTCTCTCAAGGGGCTAACGGCTTGAAAAGCCTCATCTGCTGAGACGAGACAGAGCATTAGGATCAACAGCGGTGGGAAGCGAAATAAGGCGTTACGAAAATAGTATTTTGGGGTCGCCCAACAGGCTATAAATCCCAATAGAAATGAGAGGATACTGTGCAAGGCCCAGTCACCACCAAACAATACTTCAACTTCTCGTACGCTGTTGCCATGCACATTAAACGTCTTTGCCATTGACGCTAAACCGCTAAGCAATACGACAACCATAAGCAGTATCACTCGGCGATTAAAATATAAAGGACGTTTATTCATGCTTGCTGTTCTAAGGGGTCATGCTGTCTGGATGATGAAAATACGACCAGCATACGTGAACCCCTCGTGATATCAAAGGTCATTTTGTTGATTTTTGGTTATTTTTTATATCGTTAAGTAATGTAGTGATCGACCAACAGTAAAACAAAAAGCAGCATCAGATGGTAAATAGAGAACTTAAACGTCTCGATGGCTGTTTTCTCTGTTGGCTGGTATTTCAACTTCCAAGCATAACCAATAAAGCCTGCACTCAACACAATGGAGCCCATCCAATAAAGTGGACCACTCATCCCAACCAAAGCGGGTAATAAACACACTAAAGCCAATAAAATGGTGTAAAGCAAGATAGAGGTTTTAGTGTACTCAATCCCATGAGTCACTGGCAGCATAGGAATATCGGCTTTGGCATAATCATCTCGGCGATGGATGGCGAGCGCCCAAAAGTGTGGCGGCGTCCAGATAAAAATGATCATCACGAGCAGCCAAGCATGGCTGTGTAGCTCCCCCGTCACCGCGCTCCAACCCAACAACGGTGGCATTGCCCCTGCAATCCCAGCGATGACAATATTTTGTGGCGTCGCACGTTTCAAATACATGGTGTAAACCACTGCATAGCCCAAAAGACTGGCAAACGTCAGCCAAGCCGTTAGCGGATTAACGGTAAACAGTAATATCATAAACCCCGCAACACCGAGGGTAGTGGCAAATCCCGCCACACGCATCGGTGACATCTCCCCTTGTGGTAAAGGGCGGCGGTGCGTTCGAGCCATCACGGCATCAATACGACGATCAATTAAATGATTGAAAGCTGCCGCCGAAGAAGCCATTAAGCCAATGCCCAGCATTCCTAATATACTTTGCTGCAAAGGCAGGGAACCCGGCATAGCCAAACACATTCCAACTAGCGCCGTTAGTAGCATCAACATCACCACTTTTGGCTTGGTTAATGCGAGGTAACTACGCCACACGGCTTTGCTCTGGCTGTATTCATAACTTAGAGATTTACTCATGGTAGGCCTCCTTGCCAACACGCATACCTAGTGCAGAAGTTTTTGGGGTTGATTGCCACAATAAATGATTAATATAAAGTACATTAAGTAAAAGCAATGCGGCTCCGAGATTGTGAGCAACCGCAACCACGATGGGTAAGCTAAAGACAACATTACTGATCCCCAACATAAGCTGTAGCGCCAGCAATCCTGTTAACCACTTAGCTTGGTGCTGACAGGGCAAACTTTCCTGTTTGAATAACTGCCAAATCAAACTAATCAATACGAGACTAACGACCATTGCACCAAAGCGATGCATGACATGAATCGTCATTCTTGCACCATAATCTAACGTACCAAACTCATAGCTCTCTTGTGACGGTTGGATGAGCTGAAAAGCGGTGCTGAAATCCAAATAATCACGCCATTGTCCTTGGCATATCGGCAGTTCGGTACACATTAAGGCGGCATAATTGGAGGATGTCCAACCACCAAGCGCAATTTGCATTACCAGCAGTATTAAAGCCAACACGGCAATGATTTTTATCACACTAGAATTAGGCGATATCCGTTGCTTGGTATTATGCACAAGATGGCCGACATTGGGCTCAGGCTCTTGTTCTAGTGCGGAATGTGAGCATTCACTTGCGCGAACCTGCCAATACAACAAAGCCAATAAGCTAAACAGTGTAAAGCCGCCAAGTAAGTGTCCCATCACCACCAAAGGCATCAGCTTCATCGTGACCGTCCACATTCCTAGCAGAGCTTGGAATACGACCACGACACTGACCAAAACAGGCAACAGTCGGCCCACTTGTTTTTGCACAATAGCGATAACTGAAATGGCAAAAACCAATACACCAAGAGAACCAGCAAAATATCGATGGATCATTTCCAGCCATGCTTTATCCGTCTCGACAGTTAAAGCAGGAAAAAGATGGTTGGCTTGAGCAATTTCCAGCTCACTATTGGGTACGCTAAGCTGACCATAGCAACCGGGCCAATCTGGGCAGCCTAGTCCGGCATCCGCTAGACGAGTATAAGCCCCTAAAAGAATAACGATAAACGTCAGCAGCAAACTCAGTTGTAACATGCGTTTTAATAGCATAGAACCTCCTTAGCCCACCCGAGATAACTTGAGTAGTTTTCTCAGATCAGCCAGTAATCCTTTACTTTGAGCCACTAAATTGTCTTGTGAATCCACCTTTGGGTAACGCATGACGAGCTGACCTCTTGGATCAACAATTACATATTCAAAACCGCCCACCACTTGCCCAAATGCGCTATTGATCGTAAGTGTTGAAAAACCAATGTCCTCAAGCGCTTGTTGATCACTACGCTCACGAACCAGCACGACAGGTTCAACCCGTTGTTGATATTTTCCTAAGGCGGTATGGCTTTGTTTCAGTAGATAGAGTTGTTCTTGGCAGAGCGAGTCGCATACTTCTGGCATCACATAGGCCAATTGCCAACGCTGACCAACATAGGGATTCTCAACACCAAGGCTCGCATAACTGGTGGAGGGTTCAATTAACGTACCTTTATTAGTCACGCCAGCCGTGTACCACTGCTGCTGTAGAATCAACTTGGCTAATAGTGCAGGCAAAGCAAACACGAAAATAAGTGCCAATAACATGATGCGACCGCGAGTAACTGATGCTTTCATTTGCTCTCCTTAGCTCGATGACAATCAAGGTAAATCGTTGACCACTTTTCGCTTTGACTTCACTGCCAACGACAGCCAAATAAGCGCTAATATTGCCAATGCTACTGCCATGGCAAACCACTGCACCGCATAACCAATATGTTTTCCTGCACTCATTGGCAGTGGGTTCCACGGCTGTGGGTAATCCCACTGCTGATCAATCGATTGTGGTTGAACGACAAACCTCTCAATTGGGTATTGCCAAAGGCGGCTTAACGCAGCGATGTTCAAATTTTGAATACGCACTGGCAAGGTATCCTCAGCCATCAATGCGTCACTGAGCGGGTTGTTTGAACGTACATACAATCGCCCTTCCCCTTGATACCTCTCATCCAACCAATTGACTTCAGGCAGTATTGAACGGTTCACACCCGCAGGAATAAAGCCTCGTTCAAGTAATACATAACGCCCTTGTGCCGTTTTCATCAACTGAATCGCCAAATAGCCCACATTGCCCTCAAATACTTGGTTATCTAGCAATAAGTATTTTCCATGTAGTGGTGTTGCAAGAACGTCCACTCGTTGCCCGGTCAAATAGCTCTCTTGGCTAGGCTGTACATCGTCTAATGGCAGAAGAGTTTGCCACTGCTTGCTATCAAGCTCTTGCTGTATCACCTGTTTCTGCTCAGCCCGATTTAATTGCCATAATCCCAAGTTGACCAATATCGATATCGCAACCACAGTTAAGATAAGCGCCAACCAAAACGACGGTTGTTTTATTAACTCACTTAAGGACAACGCTATGGTTTTCATCTTCAAATTACTGCTTGTGGTACTACTGCTTTTTATCATCGCCAACCTCGCCAAAGCCTTAATTGAGATGGTTAAATCGCCCGATGAAGACGAAGCAAACGAATCTGATCAGCCTCCTATGAGTCACTATCTAGGTCAACGTCTCGTTCTCTCCGCCCTCGCGGTGGTGTTACTCATTGTGGCTTTACTTACCGGCATCATCGAAGCCAATGTCCGCCCTTATTAGCAATGCCAATCATTGATTAAACACACTCTCAATCCAGCTCTATTCACCCATCGTTTTGATATTTGAGAACGATGGGTTCTCGCTAAAGCACGTAGACAAAGATGAACAAACACAACCACACCACATCAACAAAGTGCCAATACCAACTACCAGCTTGAAACGCGAAATGATCTTTCGGAGTAAAGTGATCTTTCGCAACCCGAGCCAACAAGATGATCAAGAAGATGGTGCCTAAACAGACATGCAAACCATGAAAACCGGTTAATAAGAAAAAGGTATTACCATAAATACCTGCATCTAACGTCAAGCCCAGCTCTTCATACGCATGAATGTATTCCGCCGCCTGAAAATAAAGAAAGAAGAATGCCAATACGATGGTAATTTCGAGCCACACAATCAACGCCATGCGCTTGTTACGCTCTAAACTGACGTGCGCCATATGCAAAGTGACGGAAGATAGCAGCAGGATCAGCGTATTTTTTAGCGGAATGCCTGCCCAGCCCATTGCCATGGTTGTCGTACCATCAGGTGTCGTGGTCAACGGCCATATTGCCTCAAACGCCGGCCACAGCACTTCATGAGTCATCGCATTATTACTTGCTCCAGCAAGCCAAGGAACCGAGATCAAACGTGCATAAAACAGTGCCCCGAAAAATGCACCAAAAAACATGATTTCCGAGAATATAAACCAGCTCATTCCCTGACGAAACGAGCGTGATATTTGCGCAGAATAGAGGCCCGTCATCGACTCAGTAATCACGTTACTGAACCACCTTGCTAAGACGTAGAGCAGAAAAAGAAAGCCAAAACCCAATATGATTTTTGAAAAGAGACTCGCACTGCCACCCTCAGCCATGGTTTGCACCGTCAACCCTGCCCCTAGCGCAATCAAGAACAAGGCGATGGCCGCAACGATCGGCCAGGTACTTTGTGCCGGTACATAATACGATTGAGGTTTAGAGCTCATGCTGTTTCTCCTTGTAAGCCACGAGTTTCGTGGTTGTGGCATGCTTCTGACCAAGCAGTTGTGGTTCAGTTGCCCTGCAAATTATTGTCGCGCATTGTTTGTTTAGTCATATCGCGTGATGCCGGAGCCTCAATTTTCGCCACTTGCTTACTCTTCTTATTTTGCGCTGCCGTGATGTCATACAGCGTGTAGGAGAGCGTTAAGGTATGAATCGATTGAGGTATATCTCGTTCTATGTAAAAAATTAGCGGCATATCCACGCCACTTCGGCCATCAAGTGGCTGTTTGTTAAAACAAAAACACTCCACTTTGTTAAAGTAGCTTGCCCCCATTCCGGGAGAAACCGAGGGTACGGCTTGGCCAATCACCGTTTGATCGGAACGATTAAATGCATAGTAAGAGGTTTGAATTACCTCCCCAGGATGTACATCCATGCTCATAACTTGAGGTTTAAACTCCCACGGCATAGTCGGATTAGGGTGAGCAATAAACTCAACTCGAATCGTGCGCGACGTATCAGGTGTTAACGCAGCGGGTTGCTCCACAGCCTCACGATTCGTTTTGCCATTGATGCCAAGTGCATCGCACATAATGTCGTACAACGGCACTAATGCGAAACCAAAGCCAAACATCGCTATCGTGGCGACCAACAACTTAGCCGTTAAGGTTTTGTTCGCTTTGCGTTGAATATGCTCTTGTTCATCCATGATCATCACCTCAATCTATTTTAGGTGGTGTCGAAAAGGTATGGTGAGGTGCAGGACTTGGAACGGTCCATTCCAATCCTTCCGCCCGTTCCCATGGCTTCGCAGGGGCTTTTTCTCCACCACGAATGCATTTAATGACAACCCACAAGAACAACAACTGTGATAAACCAAATGCAAAACCGCCAATGGAGACAATTTGGTTCACATCGGCAAACTGAATCGCATAATCTGGGATCCGTCTTGGCATCCCCGCCAACCCCAGAAAGTGCATCGGGAAGAACAACACATTGACCGAGATAATCGAAGTCCAAAAATGCCATAAACTTAATTTTTGGTCGTACATATGCCCAGTCCACTTAGGCAGCCAATAATAGGCCGCCGCCATGATCGAGAAGACCGCACCAGACACCAGCACATAATGAAAATGCGCCACCACAAAATAGGTATCGTGATATTGGAAGTCGGCAGGCACTATCGCCAACATCAAGCCTGAAAAACCACCGATTGTGAACAATACAATAAAGGCGATCGCGAACAGCATTGGCGTTTCAAATGTCATTGCTCCTCGCCACATGGTCGCCACCCAGTTAAAGACCTTCACCCCTGTTGGTACGGCGATCAACATGGTGCAATACATAAAGAACAGCTCGGCAAATACTGGCATCCCGGTGGTAAACATGTGGTGCGCCCAAACAAGGAACGACAACAACGCAATACTACAAGTGGCGTACACCATAGAGTGATAACCAAAAAGCTTTTTGCCGCTAAATGCTGGGATAATCGCCGAAATAATGCCAAATGAAGGCAAAATCATGATGTACACTTCTGGATGACCGAAGAACCAGAAGATATGTTGGAACATCACTGGGTCACCGCCACCCGCCGCATCAAAGAACGAAGTACCAAAGTACTTATCCGTCAATACCATGGTGACGGCCCCCGCCAGCACAGGCATAACGGCAATCAATAAAAACGCGGTGATCAACCATGTCCAGACAAACAACGGCATTTTGAACCATGTCATTCCTGGCGCACGCATATTAACGATCGTTACGATGACGTTTATCGCCCCCATGATCGAACTGATCCCCATAATGTGCACCGAAAAAACGAACAACGCGGTGCTATCTGGCCCGTAGGTTGTCGACAGTGGCGCATAAAATGTCCAGCCAAAATCAGGCCCACCACCCGCTGTGAACAGTGAACCAATTAAAATTGCAAACGCGAAAGGCAAGATCCAAAAACTGAGGTTATTCATACGGGGCAATGCCATATCTGGCGCACCGATCATTAACGGAATCATCCAGTTTGCCAGCCCCGTGAAAGCAGGCATCACAGCACCAAACACCATCACTAAGCCATGCACCGTGGTCATCTGATTAAAAAATTGTGGATCAACAAGTTGTAACCCCGGCTGAAAGAGCTCTGCACGAATGATCATTGCCATTGCGCCGCCGGTGAAAAACATGATCAAACTAAACCATAAATAGAGCGTACCGATGTCTTTGTGGTTAGTAGAGTAAATCCAGCGAGCCAACCCTTTAGGTGCGTGGTGCTCTTCATGATCGAGTGCCGCAGTTGAATTCGCGCGACTCAAATCAGCATCGGCGACTGGCGATGACTTGGTTGGGTGAGGAGTCTGGGTTTTCATTGTGCCTCCTTGCCTTGGCTTTGCATCTTAAAGGCATTGATGTCCGCGGCTTGAACCACATCGCCGGTATTATTCTCAAATCCATTACGTTGATAAGTGATTACGGCGGCGATCTCTTGTTCGGTCAGTTGGTTACTAAATGATTGCATCGCGGTACCCGCCACCCCATTTACGATAGTACTGATGTGTGCATCCAAATCGCCCGTAGCCACTGCACTGCCTTTAATCGCAGGGAATGCACCTGGAATCCCCTCGCCATTGGCTTGGTGACAAACCGCACAGCGCTCAACATAAATCTGTTCGCCTTCCAGCATTAACGCTTCGAGAGTTAATACACTGCCTAGCGCTTGTGCCGCCTGCTCTTTGGCTAACGCTAACTGAACTTTCTGATCGGCAAGCCATGCATCGTAATCATCCTCTTCCATTGCGTGTACCACGATGGGCATAAAACCATGGGCTCGTCCGCACAACTCGGCACATTGACCGCGATACACCCCAGGTTTATCAATACGTGTCCAAGCTTCGTTGATAAAACCAGGGATAGTGTCTTTTTTCACCGCAAAATCCGGCACCCACCAAGAGTGAATCACATCATCAGAGGTCATTAAAAAGCGAATTTTACGATTGATAGGCAACACCAACGGGTTATCGACTTCCAGTAGGTAGTGCGCTCCTTTTGCTTCAATACCATCGATTTGCTTCTGACTAGTCGCCAACAAACTAAAGAACTCCACCTCTTCACCAAAGTAACTGTAATGCCACTTCCACTGAGAGCCGGTGATTTTGACGGTAAGATCTGATTGGGTGGTATCTTCCATTGCCACTAGGGTTTTAGTGGCTGGTATCGCCATGGCGATCAAGATAATGATGGGGATGACAGTCCAAATAATTTCAACTTTGGTGCTTTCATGAAAATGTGCAGCCACCGCTCCCTTCGACTTGCGATGTTTAAAAATGGAATAAAACATCGCGCCAAAAACAATCAAGGCGATTGCGCAGCATATGTAAAAAATCAGCATATGCAGCTCATAAACCTGCCCACTGATTTGTGTCACGCCTTGTGTCATGTTTAGTACTGGCTCTTCAGCGCTTGCTGAAAATGCCGATATTGCAGCCCCGACTTTCAATGTTAGCCATAGCCATGCTGGTATTCTCTTCAAAAGAGCTCTCCTCTGCTTCTGCCCAGTCGAGCGCGAAAACGAAAGGTTCAATCACTTTTACGTAGAACATCAGAAACTCTGCTCAACGTCCATTTGCGCTTTATTCGTGCTTTCCATGCGTAATACTTAGATTACATCTCAAATGAAATTGGAAAATTAATTCATTTGAGTTCGCCTAAAACTGACGCAATTTGTTATATTTATGTTAATTAATGCTAGTTATCGATTTTAAAATGTGCAAGAAAGTGCAGTGACAAAATGGTTTAGCGATTGCGCTCTCGCAAATGATAAGCAATATCACCTAAGATAAATGAAACGTCTCATATAGGTAATCACGATGACAGAACAAATGACACAATGGCTGGCACTCGATCCAGACCCAAAAACACGTGAAGAATTGCAACGTTTGATTGCTGAGAATCAACAACACGAATTAACGGACCGATTTCGTAGCCGCTTAGAGTTTGGTACCGCGGGGTTACGTGGCAAAGTGGGTTGTGGTCCTAACCGAATGAATAGATTGGTTATTCAGCAAACTGCGTGTGGACTTGGTCACTACTTACAAAGCCAATTTAGCGATGCTAATCAACGAGGAGTTGTGATTGGTTATGATGGCCGCACCGATTCAAAGCAATTTGCTCATGATACAGCCGCCGTGCTGGCACAGTTGGGTATCAAGGTCTACTTAACTCACGATGTCGCGGCAACGCCTATCGTTGCTTTTGGGGTTAATTACCTCAATACCGTCGCTGCTGTCGTTGTAACCGCTAGCCATAACCCTCCGGAATATAACGGTTTTAAGGTTTACTGGCAAAATGGTGCGCAGATCATTCCACCACACGATTCCGGCATCGCGGCTTGTATCGACGCCGTCGCTAATCAGCCAATTTCATTACTGTCACTTGAAGAGGCTCAACAGCAAGGTAAACTCGAGTGGCTTAATGATGATTACTACCAAACCTATCGCCAAACCATGAATAGCAATACTCTGCTAACTAATCATAGCCAGCCAGATGCGATTGGTATTGCTTACACAGCAATGCACGGTGTTGGCGCAAGAATGGCAGAAACCCTACTTGCGGATGCCGGCTTTAGTAAAGTTTACAGTGTAAAAGAGCAACGCGAACCTGATGGTTCCTTCCCGACGGTTAACTTCCCTAATCCCGAAGAAGCCGGCGCTATGGATATGGTGATCGCTCTTGCCAAACAACACAACGCGCAATTAGCCTGCGCCAATGATCCCGACGCTGATCGTTTTGCCGTAGCGGTTCAAAAACCCGACGGCGACTACCAAATGTTAACCGGCGATCAAGTTGGTGCACTATTTGGTCATTACTTACTCAGCAAAACAGAATCGTCCAAGCAACTGGTGGGCAACACCATCGTTTCATCTAGCCTACTCAGTAAAGTTGCCGCAGCTCATGGAGCTGAGTATTTCCAAACCTTAACTGGATTTAAATGGCTCACCAACGTCGCGATGCAAAAGCAATCTGCAGAACATCAATTCTTATTCGCTTATGAGGAAGCGCTTGGTTATACCGTCGGAAGCAAGGTGTGGGATAAAGATGGCTTATCGGCACTCGTCGCTTTCGCTCAGTTGAGTGCAGAACTTTACAGCCAAGGAAAAACGATTTGGGATCAGTTAGAAAGCCTCTATCGCCAGCATGGTATATTTGTTAATGCTCAAAGAAGTATCGCCCTAGCACCAAATACGCCACCCGTCGGCGATAAACTGCGCACGGAGCCGCCAGTTGCGATTGCCGGACGTAACGTAGAGCTCACCGAAGATCTTAAACACCAGCGTCGCCACTATGCTGATGGCCGTATTGAAACGATTGATTTACCGAGTAGTGATGTACTCATTTATCACCTTTCTGGAGGTGCTCGCGTTATCGTGCGACCATCCGGTACGGAGCCAAAATTGAAGTGCTACTATGAAGTGGTTGAACCCATTTCGAGCGATGATGACTATTCTGCATCACTTGAAAAAGCTCAATTATCGATGGATATGCTCATTGCAGAGCATCAACATATGATTTAAGTTGACGCTAATATCGTCGAAAAAGCAAAAAAAGCATGGTAAAACCATGCTTTTTTATATTATCAAACAGACTTAGAAGTTTTCTCTCTAACCAATTCGCTTTTGCAAAAAGATTTTATCGACACCCGCCATCGGATAACCACTATAGCGACCGACTTCTTCAAAACCGAGTTTGAGGTAGAAGTCTCGCGCTTGAAATGAAAACGTATCCAAATAGATATCCGTGATACCCATTTGTTGAACTTTGCTCTCGGCTAAACTGAATACTTCTCTGCCCAGGCCTGACTTACGTTTATTCTCATCTAACCAAAAATATTTTACAAATAGGGTATTCGTATAGATTTCGCCAAACAGGCCGCCACAAAACTCACCATTATCATTGGTCGCAATACACGCCACATCGAGGCTATCTTCATGAGGGAATACTTTCATATTGAAGGCATGAAGGCCTGCATGAATTTCTTGTTTAATGCTTTCTTCAGGATCGATCAAAAAGTCTATCTGCATATTCTATCCTCAATTCAGAGTACCACTGCTCTATTATGCGGTCGTCACCATAAATGCCAGGCATAAAAAAGGCCAGCAATGATGCTGGCCGATACAATAATTGTGTTAACTAGGCTTGAAAAAAGCTATTCAGCATCCACAAAGCAAGTACTAAAAAGATCGCGCCCATAAACTTGTGTTGATAGGTTCTAAATTTAGCATTTTCAAGCAAACCTTTCCCCATAGTTCCAACGAGAGCGACTAATAAGAGATTGAAGATCAGCCCCAAAACATTGAGCACCAGTCCGAGTGCTAACATTTGCTCACCCGAGGTCGCGGCAACTTTAGTGGAAACAAATTGTGGTAAAAACATCACAAAGAACACCAATGCTTTCGGGTTGAGTAGGTTACTCACCAATGCTCGCTGGTAAAATTTGGTCGCCATCTTACTCTGACCTTCGAGTTCAGGCGCATCGATGCCTTGAGTGCGAATACAATCCCAGCCCATTTTTAGCAGATATGCCCCACCAAGTAAGTGCAATGCTTTTAATGCCATTGGGCTCATCGCGATCAGAGCTGACACGCCTAAAGCGGCAAGCAAAGTAAGAATAATGCCCGATGTAGCATTACCTAAACTGGCAAAAATACCCACGCGACGACCATAGCTAATACTTGAACTAGCTATCAGTAACATATCTGGCCCAGGAAGAAGCAAAAGTGCCACCACTGCCGTTAAATAGACAGGCAAAATAGAGATATCAATCATAATTATTATTTGCAGCTTAGCGAAAGGACGGGGATTTTATATTGCCCTAACTTTAATATCTAGATTTTATCGCTGACATAACAAACATTTTAGGCATTAGCTATCAACACAGAGTTTGAACTAATGTCGAAAATGCTATTTATCAATAGCCTAGAGTTTGAGTGACTAAAATTCGTGCCGATCATATAGTGAGCAAAGAGCAAGTTTGTACAAAAACTTCTGTTGGGGATCATCTATCCTGTCAGTAACCCATTTGGCAAGGAGCGCTGTTCACTATGGCCGACAATCATTTTAAAGAGAGTGCGAAGTTTCAACTAGCGCAAGAGCTCGGTGGCTTAGAGTTAATCGACGCTAAATATAAGCACCAAAATTTTCTCGCCATAGCCACGAGGGCTATACCGTTGGGGTAATTCAAAAAGGCGCGCAACGCTTTTTCCGTAATGGTGGTAATCATATTGCACCAGAAGATAGCATTATATTGGTCAATGCCGAGCAAGTGCATAATGGCCAAAGTGCCAGTGAACATGGTTGGGAATATAAGGCAATGTATCCCCTGCCTAAGCAGTTTTCATCGCTCACGGACGGCATCAGCCATGAGGCCATGGTTCCCTATTTCCCTGAACCGGTTGTTTACGACCCTGAAATGGCACAACAGCTACGTTTGGTTTTCGATACCTTAGAAAACTCGGATAACCGCCTACTAAGGGAAACCTTAGTCTATGGGACGTTAGTCAAGCTGATGGCTCGCCATGCAAAGAAATACACCGTCAATGAAGAAAAAAGCCGCAATCAACGTCAGTTAATGCTAGCGAAAGAGTTCATTGATGACTTCCCTCAAGCGGATGTCTCTTTGGCGGAGTTGGCGAAACTGGCCAACCTCAGTCCTTACCACTTCGCGCGTTCTTTCCAAAAAGAGTTCTGCTTTTCACCGCACAGCTATCAAATCCAAGCTCGTTTGCGCTATGCCATGACGTTAATGAAACAAGGACACCGCCTAAGTGATGTGGCACAAGAGTCAGGCTTCCATGATCAAAGCCATCTGCATCGACATTTTAAACGCGCAATGGGCGTCACTCCAAAGCAATATAAACAATCACTTTAACGGCAATTTTGTACAAGGTTTGTTTATCTCAACATGGCGTAATGTGGATAAACAAAATCAATAAGGAAGTATGTATGGGCAAGCCGCACCGCAGCCAAAAGCATGATTCAACCCAGAGTAATTCGTCAGAGCGAACTTCGATAGAAAATGTCTCAATCGACAATAGAACAACTGACCAACCAGCCCAAAGCAATCGACAACTCTTTTTACGGGGCTGCATCGCCATGGTGCCGCTTAGCATCGCGGTTGTTCCATGGGGATTATTAGCAGGCTCCTATGCGATTGATTCAGGCTTGAACCCCATCGAAAGCCAAGCATTGTCAGCAATTTTGTTTGCGGGATCAGCCCAGCTTGTCGCAACAGGGATGATGAAAGCTGGCGCTGGCATCGCAACGCTATTACTGACGACCTTATTCATCACCTCGAGACACTTTCTTTATAGCGTATCGATGCGCAGTACGATTGGTAAACTTCCACTACGCTGGCGGCTAGCGTTAGGTTTTTTGCTCACCGACGAGCTATTTGCTATTTGTGGCAACCAAACCACTCAACGTTTTGAGCCTTGGTACGCTCTCGGGGCTGGGCTAAGCTTCTATCTATGTTGGAATTTAGCTACCTTTGTGGGCATTGTCGCTGGCAGCTATATACCCGCGATGAACGAGCTGGGACTTGAATTTGCCGTCGCAGCCACATTTATCGCCTTAGTCATCCCTAATGTAAAGAACTCCCCGACTTTGGCAGCTGTTATCGTGGCTTTGATCCTTTCGGTAGCACTTAACCTTTTTCACGTCGAAGGAGCATTAATGATCGCCAGCCTAGGCGGCATGTTAACAGGTTATTTGGTTGAAACTTTGCGCGGAGAGCAAGCATGACCATACTTTCTATTTTCGCCATGGCTGGGTTAGTATTTTTCAGCCGCTATGTCTTTCTCGAGCCAAAGTTGCCTTTACGACTCGCGCCTCAAGTACAGCGCATTCTGAGCTATTCAGGCCCTGCAGTACTGACTGCCATTCTAGCGCCGATCGTTTTTCTACCCGAGGGGGAATTATGGCTAGCCCCGACTAACCCTTACTTACTTTGCGCGATATTAGCGGCCATATTGATCTATAAGACTGCCAATGTGCTGTTAACAACAGTAGTCAGTATGGTGGTGTTTTTACTGATTAATAATTTGCTGTTGTAAGCAATGCCAATCCACATCCGTAGTCATTCAACAAGCGGCATAGGGCCAAGGCAACAACGCCAGCAATCATTGCTGGCGTTGTTTTTAATCTTAGTGGCCTAGTTTGCTAGCCACTCTATTTCAATTAACGTTTTTCCTGCGTGGATCAAGCGGCCGAGAAATACATCCCCTTGCTGTACTTCACCCACGCCTTGCGGGGTGCCACTCATGATGACATCACCATCGCACAAGGTCGTGTAACTTTTTAGCTCAGCGACGATTGTTTGTGGTGAATAAATCATCTGTTTTACTCCCCCACGCTGTACTCGAACGCAGTTGATGAATAGTTCAATCTCAAGCTCGTCAATCGTTAGACCAGCTAAAGGAATAAATCGACTAAACACAGCAGAACCATCGAATGCTTTGGCTCGCTCCCAAGGTAGACCTTTCTGTTTTAGCTCCGATTGAAGTTGACGCTTCGTTAGATCCAGACCAATGCCCACGGCTGACAATTGTCCTTGGGTGACCACAAAGCAAATCTCACCTTCATAGTGCAGAGTCTCTTGATGGTAAGCATTAAGTTGTGTAGTAATCGCGGTTGAAGGCTTATTAAACACGACCATTTGTTGCGGAATCACATTATTCAGTTCTTTAATGTGATCTAAGTAATTACGGCCAACACAAAGAACTTTGGTTGGTGAGAGTGCTTTTCCGTCAACAATAATCGAGTGCATGCCTTCGTCCCTGAGGAAATCGTGAGGGCACATTTTAGCCAAACTAAATCTGCGGAAAACAAAATTTACGTTTAAAAACAAAAAACTCAGAGCTTGCGCCCATTATAGGACAAACTCTGAGTTGTTTTTAATCGACTTGCCTAAGGTATTAACAGCGTAAATCCATATTAGAAGTAGTAGCGAGCACCCGCGGTATAAAAGTCTTCTTCTTTAATGCCGATATCATTACCCAAATCAAACTGGTAACCAGCAAATGTTACAAAGCCCGATACAATCGTGTATTCCACTTGAATCGCACTTTGGCTGTATTGTGTTTTATCCGTTTTGTCGTCTTCGACTGCTTCGTAGTTAACGCTGATATTCACACCATTATCGAGACCAAATGCTGCTAGCGCTTCGTATTGGTAGGTTTCTTCAAGTCCCTTATAAAAGTTCTCATTTTTACCCCATACTAAAGCGGCATAAATCCCTTTTCCGTACGAACCATAATTGGCTGAGACTATATGGGATTTCGCATTCTCGGTATCGATATCACCCGCACTATAGGTATAACCCACCCCAAAACCGGCAAAATCACCACTAATGGCTATTTGACCGCGGTTATCATAGTCAGCATTTGTGGTTGTCACAACGATAGGGCCAGGATTAACAGGTTGACTCTCTTTCGTTGAAGTAGCCGTTTTTTTACCTTGCCAACCGAGACCAAAACTCAGCGCGATATCACTGCTCACTGCAAGAGTATTGCGGTAACTGACCATTTTTTCAGCACGAGCAGAACCGAGGTTGTTGTGATTTGAGTATAAGAAATCATTGGCAAAGGCGATCGGCAAGTCGGCAACGCCTGCCACATCATAGTAAGGAGACCATTGTGTACCGACTACTGCACGTCCGGCTTTGTCGTGACTAGCTCCTATATAACCAAGTCGAGTGGTAAATGAGGTATCGCCGCCTTCTAAATAATTGAGCGCCCACTCACCTTTCGCATCAACCGTAATACCATTACCGATCTCTTTTTTACCTTCAATATTGATACGTGGCGATACCTGATGCACCTCGACATCCACATCCTCACCATAAGAACCATATTTACCAATCCCCACATCAACGTAGCCGCCGACGGAAAGTGTCGTTCCGTCGCCACTGTAAACTTGTGCAGCAAACGCACTGGTTGAAGCGAGTAAAGTTGATGCCACTGCAATGGCTAAGCTATTTAATTTCATCATTATATCCCTATCTATGTGATAGTTTTTTTTTATAAACGTGCTGAATACAACACGCGCTATCCATTCAAATTTAGTAATGAAACTGTAACTTTCAAATGCGAAACGTTGCTTATTTTCACTTGTAGCACCAAAAAACCACCACTAGTGTCAATGTTCATTTTTTAAACGCATAAATTTAAAGACAATATTCTTAGGGATGGATGAAGTACGGCATTTAGTGACAATGATCACAATTCAACTAAGTTATTTAAGTTGTGTGATGCTGAGCACACTAATACCAAGTGCCTATGGTAATTGGCCTGGAGACGGTTTTTGCCAAGAATAAAACGTGAATGTTTTTTACACGGTGAAGAATAAAGATCCAATCAGCGGCTATCTTGGTATTGGTCTTGAAACGCACCGATAACGCAGTCTATTTTCACACCCGGTTCACTGAGGCTGATCGTCAACCTCAGTCTCCTAAGTCTCCCGATTAAATGACATTATGCATTTTGCCATCGATCGCCATACGCCATGGAATAATCAGGTGCTTTGGGCGTGTCAGTCATGGTTTCACTAGCCACTAGAGGGCCAACCACTGTTTTATAAGGTATGAAACCGGCCCAAACAGGTATCGACAGATCTTGTTCATCATCGGCAACGTCATTCTCACTGACTTTGACAGAAGCTTCGGTTAACGGTATCGCCAGTAACATAGTCGCATCCAATTCTTTATCGCTACTCAAGCGAATCTCTTCACACCGACTAGGGGCGATTTGCTCAATAAAGTGATTCAATAGCCTATCTTTCTCAGCTCGTTCTTCAATCGCGGTAAACTGACCAAACACCACCGCGGAACGATAATGCGCACTGTGATGAAAGGCAGAACGTGCCAATACCCATCCGTCGAACAAAGTAAAGGTTAAGCAAGTTGAGTTGCCTTTTTTGAGATTACGCATCAAACGACTATTGTTGGCCCCATGAATATAAACGTAATCATCAACCCGCCAAGCCAACATCGGGATCACTACAGGCCCCGTCTCTTCGCTGATGGCAATATGTGCAATCAATGACTCATCAATAATACTGTGCAGTAGTTCTAATTGAGTACGTGCTTTATGTGCGCCTTTTTTTATCGTACTTCGAGAGGTAGCAGATAACATAAACTTCCCTATTCACATTTGTGTGGTCAACTAACATTGCTTTATCGCTACTATATTGCCAAACTGGTTTGAATTTTAGAGCCAGTTTAAAGCAATTTGTGGATCCAATTTATGTCTCGAATTTCACCTCATATTGATATTGGCGATCTTTGCTTACCAGAGAGTAATGCCACATTACAAGCGCGCTTATTTCATGCGATTCGCGATAAGATCGTGCACGGATTGTGGCCACTAGCAGGAAAACTCCCTTCAACCCGAAAACTGGCTTTAGAGCTTAATCTTAGCCGCAATACCGTTATTGCCACCTACGAACAATTGCTGTGTGAAGGGTACATTGAGAGCCAGCGAGGTAGTGGATTTTACGTTTCACTCGAACTACCAGAGCACTATTTGAACACCAAGAATACCGCCGATACTCCTGCATCACATAGCAAACTGAAACAAGATATCAATCGATCGTTTGCGCCTGGCATTCCAGATCTCACCCAATTCCCATTGAAGAAATGGCAACGTTATCTGCAACGTCACAGCTCTCGCACGCATATTTTAGGTAATAGTGATTTACAAGGCGTACTTGAATTGCGCAGTGCTTTATCAAGTTATTTAGCCTCTAGCCGTTCAGTGGTCTGCCGTCCAGAACAGATCATTATCACTTCTGGCGCGCAGCAGGGGCTTGCCATTGCTGCATTAGCCATTCTCCATCGAGACGAACAAATTTTGCTTGAGCAGCCCGGCTATGTCCAAGCCGACAAAGTGATGAGTTTGGTTGATGCACAGAAACGCTATGTTGATGTCTCCCCGTTTAAAGGCGTGAATATTGAGCAAGTCATTACCAGCGAAGCTAAGGCGCTTTACATCACCCCCAGCAATCAATACCCGATGGGCACCACAATCAACAGTGAACAACGATTAAAACTGATTGATTGGGCAAGCCAAGGAAAGCGTTGGATTATCGAGGATGACTACGATAGCGAGTTTCAGTTTGCACACCGGCCACACACCAGCTTACAAGGGCTCGCTGCACAAATTGGCCTAGATAACTGTGTTATCTACATTGGCTCATTCAGCAAAGTAATGTTCAATGGCTTACGGCTAGGTTATATGGTGGTACCCGATTCTTTAGTTGAACAGTGCCTTGTAATGAAAGATGCATTAAGCGGAGACTCACCTGTCCATACTCAATACGCCCTCGCCGATTTCATTACTGAAGGAGAATTGCTGCGCCACATTCGGAAAATGCGTCGGTTATATAAAGCTAAACACCAAGCAATGCTAAGCGCTATCACGCTGTATTTTGGTCACCATGTTGAAGTCATCAGCCAAGCGGCCGGGCTGCATATTACATTACGTTGGCAAGGGAAGATCGATGAAGAGACTTTACGCCAACGCGCGCTGAACATTAACCTCATTCTGCGTACATTGAGCTACTATCAACCACACGCTAAATCAGGCCGTGACTGGCATGGAGTGGTGCTTGGCTTTGGTAACACCCCGCTCGAGCAAATTCCCGTCTTAGTCGAACAATTGGCTAATGAATTCTTTAAAAATAATTAGCATTTATCGGCGATGGTTTTTTGCTTTATCAAGTGGATTTACTAGACTTATTAAATAGTTCTCGTGATGACGCATAGATAGTGCGTGACGGTTACGCGAACTAGACACAAAGCTATTAATGTAAAATGTACAGTTTTTTCACAGAAACCTTTCGAACTTCTTCGTTTAAGCACTGCGACAACTTTACCTTACAAAACCATCTAATAGCTTTTGTTAACCGCTAATGTTTAGCAATCTAATACGATATTTGAGGTATGTATGTCTGGTAAAATGACAGGTTCTGTAAAATGGTTTAATGAAACTAAAGGCTTTGGTTTCATCTCACAAGATGATGGTGGCGCAGACGTCTTCGTTCACTTCCGCGAAATTGTTTCAGATGGTTTTAAAACGCTGACAGAAGGACAGAAAGTGTCTTTCAACGTCGAGCAAGGTCCTAAAGGCCCTCAAGCGACTCAAGTCACTCCGATCTAATCGGTTGTCCGAATCATCATAGTGGCGTGATACTTCATCACGCCACTCGTCCAAATTCAAACGGTTATTCTCTCTTATCTAATAGCAAACGGATCTCTCTAAGCGTTTGCTCTGCATCTTGGTATTCAACCGCCAACTCTTTCACTACGCCCTTGTGTTGAAAAAACAAGGAAGGGAAGCTGCATCCCCCTATCGAACGAGCCAAAGCGATTTCACTATGGAGCTGCTGATTAAGCGCCTTTGATGCCAATAATTGTCGAAACTGAAAGACATCGAGCTGCAACTCTTCTGCGAGTTGAATTAATACCGCATTGTCACTCGGGTTAAGCGCACGAAGGTAATAGCCTTGTTGAATAGCGGTGATCATCGCCTTTTCTGCCCCTAAATGGCGAGCAGCCAAGACGGCACGACAAGCCGGATAAGTTGAGCGTCGAGGCGTGTTATCACGCCAAAAATCATAGTTGAATTGGGTGCCTAAATAGCGCTCAATTTTCTGCCAATAGGAAGTGATTTGCTGCTGCATTTCCATCGGCATCGCTTGGTCGTTATCTTCCGCCAATCCCCCAACTAAATAGACGACCTCAAGTCGATGAGCTTCATTGTGGATCAATGCTTGTTCGATTCTGTTCCATGTAGGTTTATAACCCCAGCACCATGCACACATTGGATCGTGCACATAATATAGCTTGCTTTGCTCCATTCCCTGATCCCTTCGCGCTTACCACTTCTATTCACTAAAAAGATGCTTCTCGTGAGTAAAATAGAAAATCCCCTCACCACGAGCAATATGCATTTGTCCTGCATTGATTCCCATTTGGTATCCGTCTTCAAGTACCGCTTGGTTCATAGTTAAACGTTTAACTGAAAACTCTTCTGGTGGGGCAATGACACGAATGATCGCATCTTCAGGTGGAGAATGGATAAATTCTAACGATTGATTGTAATTTTCCGCACGGACAAGCATAGACTCCGCAATACGTGGGTATTGAGCAAGTAATCGCTTCATCAACCATGCTGCGCGCATCGGCTTCATGTGATAACTGAGTGGATGTGATAATACAACGGTAATATCTCGCGCACCACGTCGATACGCCTCTTTAACCGGAATTGAATCTGCCACGCCACCATCGGTATAGCAGCCACCAGAAAAGCAAGGAGGTGTGCGATAGGCAATTGGCAATGCGGTGGTGGCTTCGATAACCATTTCCAGATTAGACGGTGTCAATTGGAAGTAGTCTGCATGTCCTGTTTCAATGTTAGTAGCCGCGGCTATCATTGGCGTTTTGAACAGTGCATCATTATCCAATGGATAACGACGATTAGATTCCTTAATCAACCATTTTACATCAACTAAATCGCCGCCTCGAGCAAAGCGGGCACGATTGAAAAAATGTTTGTTGGTGGCGAGTTGAGTAATTACATGGTGGCTTCGACCAGGCGCATGAGAAAGGTAACCCAATAAATTTGACGCGCCTGCGGAAACACCAATCGCAAAATCATAAGGTTTATAATTCTGCGCCATAAATGAATCTAAAACACCACAGGCGAAAATGCCACGCATCGCTCCGCCTTCCACTACCAACGCTGTTTTGCTCATCTCTTTTCTCAATTATTTCATTCTGGCAATAGCTTACTTAATGACGTACTACTGCTCTAATTGTTTCTTGGTATTAGTTTAATGTGTCAAACCTATCAATAAGATTAGCATAAGCAAAATGAAGGATAAAAAATACCCGCACTAAGCGGGTATTATGTTTTCAATAAATGAGCGGTTTAGCAGATTTGACCAGCGCCAATCGCCACATCGTGCGGGTTATCGATCGTCGCTTGTGCAACTAATCTCAAACCTTCAGCAATCACATCCAACGACATGGTCGCTTGATTTCCTAGCGTATCTTGCTCTGGTAATAGTGGGATATGCACAAAACCATGACCAATCTCTTTGTCACGTAGGTAGTGCTGAACACCGTAAAACAAGTGGTTACACACAAACGTGCCTGCCGTGTTAGAGACTTGGCAAGGAATACCATTCTCTTGTAGCGTACGTGTAATCGCTTTGATTGGCAGAGTGGTAAAGTAAGCATCAGGACCATCCACAACAACTGGCTCATCGATCGGTTGATTGCCAGCGTTGTCAGGAATACGGAAGTCATCGACGTTGATCGCAACACGTTCCGGCGTAATCGCTGCACGACCACCAGCTTGACCGACAGTGATTACGTAATCAGGCTGATACTTTTCAATCGCAGCAATCACGGTATCAACCGCTTCATAGCGTGTCACCGGCACATCACAAATAACAATTTCGCCACCGTTTAAGGTTGCGTTTTGCAGTTTTTTTACCGCTTCTAATGCAGGGTTAATCGCTGCGCCACCAAAAGGTTCAAAACCGGTAATCAGTACTTTTTTCATAAATGCTCTCAAAAGGCGAAGGTATACATAACAAAGATGTTAAAGGCCAAGATAGCCAAGCCTGGGACAATCTGAATAAGGATCACGTGGTGTTTGTTTTTTAACTCTAACAAGGCTGCAGGCACGATGTTAAAGTTTGCTGCCATTGGAGTCATCAAGGTACCGCAGTAGCCTGACAACATACCAAGCACACCAATGATCGCCGCATTACCACCGTTTTCAAGAATTAACAGTGGAATACCAATACCAGTTGTAATCACAGCAAATGCCGCAAATGCATTGCCCATAACCACGGTAAACAGCATCATCCCCACACAGTAAGCAATCACTTTCACCAATAGCATGTTTTCAGGGATCATCATCTTAACCAAGCCCGCGACGGTTTCGCCAACACCAGCTTGATTGAATAGATAACCTAACGCGGCCAAAAATTGCGATAAAATTGCCGCCCAACCGATTGAATCAATTAGACGTCGGCCCTCGTTAAGGCTGTGCATTGGGCGGCTTTTAGTCACAATAAGCGCAACAATAATCGCCGCAATAGAGCTCACACCCAAGCCAACTAAAGCGCCTAAAGAGGTCAGTTGGCTAATTGCGACTGTCCCAACGGGCACCACAATCGCAGGGTAAAACAGTCTGTTTTTCAGTACTGAAGCACTGTCTCGACGTTCTTCATCCGAGGTTGTACCGTAATTACCAATGCCCATGAAGCCGCCCGCAGCCAATGCGGTAAGCATCAATACCATCACACCCGTAATCCAATGGGGGATCATCGCACCAAAAATAAAGGTAACGCCATAAATCAACCAAAATAGACCGCTGCCGACACGTTTTGGGTTTTGCTTATCTAAAAAGCTCTGTAGTGAGAATGCCAACAGCAAAAGACCGGTGGCTTGGTATACATACTCAAGCATGACTTAGTGCCCTTCTTTTTCTGGTTGAGATTCCGTCGAGATTTGCGCCTCGTTCGTGGTGGTGTGTTTATTCATACGAGCGCTAATAAACTTGGTGTAAATAGCGAACACAACAAAAGACATAATCGCGGTTGGCAGAGCCCAAAGAGCCATGGTTTCGAGTTTTACATCTAATTGGTTATCGCCCATCACACCTTTAATCAGCAACAAACTTCCGGTACCAATAAAGAGGTTTTGACTAAAGAAATTACCAAAGTTCTCGCTTGCGGCAGATAGAGCACGAATCGTCTGACGTTTTTCATCACTGAATTCTGGCGTCGATTTTTCAGCCGCCGCTTCTGACATTGGCGCAATAAGAGGACGAATCATTGAAGGGTGACCACCAATGTTCAAACCCATACCGTTGGTAATCTTACGTAATGCTAGGTAAGTCATTAAGATTTTACCTACCGAGGCTTTTTTCATCGAACCAATCAGCGCTTCTGCACGTTGACGCAAGCCATAGCGCTCAAGCACACCAATCATTGGTAGTACAAGAATAAACAGTGACATATAGCGGTTTTGTGTAAAAGATTGACCCAAGGTCGATAAAATGTCCTTCACCGCAAGATCTGCCACTAAACCCGTAGTGACACCAGCAACCAAAATAACCAATAGCGTGTTTTGTTTTAACGCCAATCCCACGGTTATTATTACTATGCCAATCAATGGCCATAAATCGATCATAAAATTCTCTTTTCTTCCTGTAATAATTATTCTATCAACAGAAAAATATCCCAAGTGACTTTATGATTTAGGCATCTGAGTTGTATCACCCATTTCAGATAAGAATATGAAGCGTCATCTCTTTCCAAGTCTTTGACACTAAAATTAGGCTACTTAGGAATACTGTTGATACCCGAGTATATGCAGCAAAAAAGACGTGCTTCAATCGATGTTTATTGTGCTATCCATCACAATTTTTTCTAGTAAATAGGTAGAGATCGGAGCTCTTATTCATAAACGGAGTAAGTTTGTACAAAATCAAAGTTCAGTGGTTAGTTTTTGTTCATTATTTCATCTCGATTATAATCGGTCGCTGAAAAACATTTGCACTCAGTCTCCGCAACGCTAAAGTTTCGCGAATTAATTTCATACAATTAGCACTAAGTTGGCGGATCTTATGCTGCCGACACTATGATTATTTCTATTTCAACGCAATCTGAATACATCCAGACTTATGAATGACACCGATACCAGTAAACGAGTAAGTGGAACGGATGCCGATGAGATGATTACGCTATGATGTTATTAACAGACAAGGTAAGCGAACACTAAATGGATTGACGCATAGTGAACAAAGCATACAAATATCACAACCATATACTTTGTTCACTGATGCTAGGGAGAGTTTAATCCGAGAGGTCTTCCACTGTCACAAACTGGTTGCGACCTTGATGCTTAGCTCGATAGAGGCACTTATCGGCGACAATGAACATTTCACTGTCTTGGCGTAAATCATCGATGGAACACGCTGCACTCACTCCGACTGAGATTGAGACGGGTAGCTGATGTTGCGAAAGAGCCAGAGGGGATTTACTGATTGAGTTTACCAATGATTGTGCTCGCATACGAAAATCCGGCTGATCTTGTATCAATAAGAGAAACTCTTCCCCACCCCAACGAATAAACAATTCATGTTCTTTAAGTTGACTACGCAGAATCTTAGCGACCTCTGCTAACACTTCATCCCCAACTTCATGACCATAACCATCATTGATACTCTTGAACCAATCCAAATCCACCAGTACAACGCGATACGAATGCTTGGTATTAAGAGCATAAGGCGTTTTCAATTCCTGATAATAGAGACGTCGATTGCCACCCCCTGTTAGAGGGTCGCGATAAGAAAGATCCTGCAAATATCTATTTTGACGACGATCCATGACCGAACGTGAGATAAACCATAATGTAACCAATAAAATAACCGCAAACCAGAAGGCCAAAATTCTCATCCGGTTGTCGTTTAGTTGATTCTCAAGATCGATCAATTCATTCTGGACACTAAGTAAATCACGCTCTTTTTCAACTTCCCTCACTTCGAATGCCGTTTCTAAAACGTGGAACTCATCGATGATCTGTCTGCGTTCTTTGCCGTGATAGTGTTTATATAGCTGTAAGGCTTTTTCATACTGGCCATCAGCTTCATACACACTAGCCAAAACCAAGTTGCTGCGAATCAACCATCTGTGGTGAGCAATATGTTGAAATTTATCAATACTAGCGGTCATCACCTTGATCGATTCAGAGTTTAGCCCTTGAGCATGTAGCGCTTTAGCTTGTATGTATTGGCAGATAGCCGCCTGTTTTGGCCGCTTATCAACTCCTTCATATGCCAGGCACTGCAATGCGTCTTGTTCTGCAGCTGATGCGTTGCCGAGTAATAGCTCCATTCTCGCCTTCGCCTTTAAGGCCAAAATAGAGTAATAGTTAGGTGTTTCATTGGAGAAGTAACTCATCGCCTTAAGATAAGATTGGCGCGATAAGTGAGGATCTTGTAACTGATTATAAACGTAAGATTTATTTAGATAGATGATAATCAAAACATTATCTGTTGTTTGTTCAAAATTTAGATAGAACTGCTCTGCACTCGTTAAATGCTCGAGTGCCTTATCCCAAAGCTCCAAATGGACATAAAGCAAACCAAGATTATTGTAAAAACGGCCATTGAAATCACTTTGTGGATATTTCTTGCCAAGCTCAACACCTTGGAGAAAATAACGTTGCGATTGTTTTAACTGATTGGAGGCATTATATAAAATACCAGCAGTATTATACGATTCAAGCAACAAAAACTCCGCTTGATGAGTTTCAGCCAACTTTATCGCTAGCTCTATTTTCTCTAGACCATCGCTGTAGCGATCACTCTTTAATGAAGCAACAGCTTGCTCTAAGGCTAGCTGAGCTTGCAACCAATAAATACCTTCCTCTTGCGCCAGTTCGGCCAGCTCTTGTTGGTAGTCCCGCACTTTTTGACCAAGGTTTTGTTGTTTGGCAATTTCTTGCTCAATCCAAAGTATATAAATTTGCTCGATGATGGCTGAATCTTGCGTTTGTGACGTTTGCCACTCGAGTAATTGTTGTTTAGCGGTGGAGGGCTTCGCTTCCGCTTGATGCAAAAAATTAATCAACGGATGTTGAGGGGCAATTAGCAATAATTGCGATTCAGGTGAAAGCAAAGGCTTTGTGGGGGCTTTCTCGCTCTGGCCACTAGTTTGAAATAGGAAAGACTCAATCGTTACCATAAATAAAATGGACAGCACGATCGTTAACAACACAAAAGTGAGCTTCTTGAGCATGAAAAGCAAATACCTATCGTCGAAAAATGGCTACCGATAAATCATATCGTATTCTGCTCTATTTAATACAATGACACGGGCGTAAATTTAATAGTTGCATCGTATTTATTGTAACGATTTTCATCGTAATAATCACATTTAGGCTAAGTAGATAATCGATTTGCACATATCGACCAACTTCAAGTTTGTCTTACTTTGAGTTAACACTTTAAAACGTTAGTTGCTCGAACAAGCTCAATCGACACCGATAATCAAGATCCTCCTAAGCAAAATAGTAAATAAAGGGTGATGTTCCACCCTTTATCTCTGCTTATCCGATTTGGCGCTTAATTGATTCATCTAACAATCGGTCAATATTATACACCACCCCTTCACTTGCTATTTCCATGCTTTGAAGGTGTTGCATCATGGATTCAAGATCTTCACGTTGACCAGATAGCAAAGCATCTCGACCAGAATTATGCACCGCTTCATGAGGTGAATTAATACTATTGAAGCTTGGCAATTGGCTAAAGTACTGCGCTCCAGCACCTTCAAAATACCATTTACCTAAGCGACATTCTTTATGGTTATTCACCGCACAAGCGTACTCACGCTTGTTCACCAACTGATAAACGTTATTTTTCCACACGACATGATCCAGCTTAACCGTGTTTAAGAAAGCATGTGACGATGCTGAACGGATAATCTCTTGCATGTGCTTAGATTTGCCCAATACATCATTCACCACACTGCTGATTTGTTCGGTTGAACTGGACACATCAATCGCACAATCTTGGCTAACTTGAATCGATTCTTTAATCGCTTCAACCTGAGAGAGTATCTGTTTTACAAGGTTTTCGATCTGGCCACTAGCATCTTGCGCCTTGCTGGCCAGTTTACGCACTTCATCGGCAACCACCGCAAAACCTCTGCCCGCTTCTCCTGCTCTCGCCGCTTCGATCGCCGCATTGAGTGCCAATAAATTAGTTTGCTCAGAAATGTCTTTAATCGAGCCGACTAATTTACCAATTGAAAGGGCTGTTTCATCCAAAATGACAGATGAAGATTGGCTTGTCTGTGTTTGTTGATTAATACGTTCAGTACGCTGAATCAAGCGTTCAAGCGCTTGGTTGGTTTGACTAAACATTTCACTCATTATACTGAGCGTTTGATTTTCACTGACCAAAATTTCGGCACTTTCGGCCATACTATTGCGTATTACATCCAGTAACTGTCCTCCTGAAAGCACATTGGACATGATATTGGCATCTAAACTCTGGGTACTGTTGGTTTCCTTGAGCAAGCAATTGGTTTGATCTAGCTGAGCAGTTAAATCTTCTACTTCTTCTTTATACTGTTTCTTTAACTGTTCGATTTCTTGTCTCAGCTGGTGATTTTCTTGTTTTAATTTTTTATAGAACCACACTTAAATGTAACTCCTTATTTATGAATAGACAGAAGGCTGTCACTAATAAGTTACAATTTGTATTGATTTATATCAAAAAATGATCAACAACTTTTCTCGCCTAGCGAGAATATCATTTCGACATGGTATAAATCTGAGTGGTCAGTGATATTTTACACATCACATTGGTGTCTTTACTCTAACAGTAAGTAACGCTCTCATTAGATATGAGTTATCCCACACCATTTTATTTATCAAAATAGCGTGCAGTAAAATAACCTCGCGCGATGCTAATTTATGGCTACAAAAAAGCCCAGACACTGTCTGAGCTTTTGCATATTACTGTCTATTTACACATGCTAATTTACAACGCCGTCGAATCACACTTCTCGAGTTCAGTGTTAATTCGATCGATAAACTTGCCTGTTTCAGCATATTTGGTGAAAACCATATACTCATCACCGATATAGAACTCTAAAGCGTTGCCCTTGATGTTTAGAGGTAAGTCACTATTTAATGACGCATCTAGCAGCACACCATAAAGTACTGTCGATGGTGTCATATTAAGTAGGTTATCTTTTTTCTGGGGGTTTAACGCATTCTCGTAGGCTAATTGAAGCGCTGCGGAATCCACGCCTTTATCGACATACAATACTCGTAAGCCATCTTTCTCTTTTAACACCATCGATGGCGAGCCAAATTGCTGAGTAATCGCATCCAGTGTTTTGCGTTTATCACCCTGTTTTAAAGGCTCCAATCCAGAAAAGTTCATCACAGACTGGTCTTTATATAGACGAAAACCAATACGTTGAATACCATCTTTATCTGCAGAGTCGGCTTTATTGTAAGAAACTAAACCAAAGGTAGGAAAAGGGTTTTCACTTTGAGGAAAAGCCGAAAAATCCGCTAGAGAAGTAATCCGAGTCGCCGGTTCTGAACACGTCACAATGCTTTGAGACTGAAAGTACCCAGCAGGCCCGACGTAACCATCATCATAGCCACGCTCAAAAACAAATCCGTCTTGAGTTAACTCTCCGGCTTTAGAGGCTTGAGAAAAATCCGCAATCTTAAAGCTTAGATTGTTAATCGTTGCGGATTGCAGGTCACTCCCCATTAAATCAATCTCACCACTCGGAATTTGTGTCGCATAAATTTGGCTTGACGCGAGTCCCGCCATCAACCCCATAATCAGCGTTACTTTTTTCATCACTTAATTCCTTTCTTGTTATGCGGAACACTAACAAGATAGTAAGTAAGTCAGATAATTACTATATAGCACTGAGGGATCCCCTCATAATTTCCCCAAAGCACAACCATGTTTGAATAGATTTTGAGCAAGCAGGGTTGCAGCCGCGAGCAAGTCTTCCCTCGTTATTGTGTAGCCAGAATGCCGCAAAACTTCCATCCCTAAGCGCACTGTTGAGAGTACATTTCGATTTTTGACAGTGTTAGCTTGGAAGTGCTTATCCCAACCTTGTTTCTGACCATGAACTCCAGCAAGCCAAAATGTCAGTTGAAGCATTAGGGCGATTAGCAGCATGATATCAAAGCGCTCTGAGCTGCTAGTTCGGCTATGACGGAGGCCTAAACCGTAGGCTGGGCTTTTCAAGTCTCGGAAGGTTTCTTCAATTTGCATACGCTTCGAGTAGAGCCTAACAAGTTGCTTTGGTGTTCGGATTTCAACGGGCAAGTTAGTCGCTAAAACCCATGGTTCTTTTGTCGAAGCGGAGTAGATTTTAGGTGACGGATGATGACAATTAGTCCGTGTCGAACGCTGATTTTTTCGGCCTTTAGGACGTGATTTATACAGTGCAATTTGACATGAAATTGGGTTGCTCTTAGTCAACCTCTTATAGCCTAAAGTCTTTGAGCGACTTGAGGATATGCTATGTAAGTTGCTGATAGGTTGCCAGTTTTCCGCACCTAAATCTGCATATTGCACTTTCCCTCTGACTCGACTTAACCAGTACCAACCTAGCTTTTCAACGGATTTATACCATGGCACTTTAAAGCCAGCATCACTGACAATGAGCGGTGTAGTGTTACTCGGTAGAATGCTTGCAAGGTCGGCTAGAAATTGGTCATGAGCCTTCTTTGAACATTGCTCTGAAAGCGGAAAGGCTTTCTCATAAAGAGTAATAGAACGACCATGTAGTGCCACCGAAGCCCGCAATACCATAAGCCGTTTTTGCTCACGAATATCAGACCAGTCAACAAGAACAATGGGCATCGAATTACCTGAACAGATAAAGCTGGCATGCCAACGGTATACAGCGAGTCGCTCTTTGTGCAAGTGACGATTACCTAACAATCTGTCGATTCGTTTGATGTTATGTTTTGTTCTGGCTTTCGTTGGCAGGTTACGACCAAGTTCGGTAAGAGTGAGCGTTTTACATTCAAGTAATGCGTGGCAAGCCAGCGTTAAACTGTTGAGTCGTTTTAAGTGCAATTCAGGGCAGAATTGGTAAAGAGAGTCGTGTAAAATATCGAGTTCGCACATCTTGTTGTCTGGTTATTGATTTTTCTCAGAACCATTTGATCACATGACAAGATGTGCATCTACCTTAAATTTATGATTTTTATCAAAATCATTAGGGGATTCCTCAGTATATAGCATATGCTCAAACTAACTTTTTACAATGAAAGCTATTGATTTAAAAGAAATTCTGATTTAGTCAAACAGACCTCAGAAAACCGCTCATTCATGTTTTACTGAGCAATAGTAGAAATGCCCCTATCTTTTAGAGGCATTCAAACTGAAACACATAGGATGTTGAGCCAATTGTCCGATAGTGAATAAGAAGGACACACATCATAAAGTAACCAAAGTATGGTTTGCTGATAACCTCGTGGTAAGTTCGGACATTGAGTCTTGCCGCTTTATTTAAGTCTTTTACTCTTGAGAGGTTAAACACCACTCGAGGCCAACGATGACGACAGCCAGAAGACAACAGATATCCATCGATGCGACACCCTATTATCACTGCGTTTCTCGCTGCGTCAGACGTAGTTTATTGTGTGGTATTGACCCGCTAACAAAGCAAAACTTTGAGCATCGACGCGAGTGGATCAAAAACAAAATATATGCACTCTCGCAAGTCTACTGCATCGATATTTGTGCTTATGCGATTATGAGCAACCACTATCATCTGGTCGTACATATCAATCGAGACAAGGCTGCAGCTCTTTCTTACCATGAAGTAGTCGAGCGCTGGCAGCAAGAGCACAAACTCCCAAGCCTTTTGTCACGTTGGTTATTGGGGCAACTAACCAGTGAGGCGGAAACAGAAGCTTGTCTGTTAATCATTGACGCTTGGCGCGCTCGTTTATGGAGCCTTAGCTGGTTTATGAAAGAGCTCAATTTTGATATTGCTTGCCAAGCCAATAGAGAAGAAGATTGTAAGGGGCATTTTTGGGAAAGCCGCTTTAAAAGTCAGGCTCTGCTCGATGAACAAGCACTCGCTGCGGCGATGGCTTATGTCGATTTAAACCCATTGAGAGCGGGCATTGCCAAAACGCCAGAAACCTCAGAATTCACTTCGATACAAGTCAGATTGAAAGCGTTAAATAATCAACAAGAAACCGCTCCTTACCTGCACCCGTTTATCGGTAATCCAACCAATGAAAAACTCGATGGCATTCCCTTTCGGCTAATGGATTATATTGAACTGGTGGATTGGAGTGCGCGCCAATTTCGAGAGGACAAAGCTTGTTTAGAGGCCAATGTGCCGCCGATACTGCAACGGCTCAACCTAAACCAGCGCACTTGGCTCAAAGCCTGCACTGAACTAGAGCGTCATCGTAGTACCGCCATCGGTTGTCTCTGCACTGTCGAGCCAGCCAGAAGTCACTTAAACAAAAAACGGATACATCTGTTTCGCTTAGATGGTTGAATATCGCCGATTTACTCTCTTCATAAAACGACCACAGCCAACGAATGACCATCTTCGTTTACCTCCGTTCGCGCCAACCCAACTCCATTTAACCAATACCGTATTTTTCCACCAGATAAACGCTAAATGAGCAGCAATTTAAAGAGTATGATTACCTTGATACTGCACGATATCTCGGCACTATGATTTCTCTATATAGTGTCTGTCCTGTTTGTACCCGTGTCTGTCCTTTGTACCCGTGTCTGTCCTTTGTATAGAAGACCATTAAAAAGCACCATTGATGGGGGAATTTTAGGCGTTAGTGGGCTACTCGATAGAAGAAATGAATTGAGCTGTTACGAACAATCAATTCAATTTCTTATGGTGATCAATACCGTGGATGATCGTCATATTTCAAAGGTTGTACCACACTATCTAGACCTTCAACCTTAAGGGCTAAACACAGTTGCATCAGACGCCCCAACTCCCCTTCAGGAAAACCCTTCTTATCGAACCAAAGCAAATATTCTTCTGGTAAATCAATCAACACTCGCCCTGCATATTTACCAAAAGGCATCTGCATACGCGCTAACTTGATGAGGTTTTGTTTTTCGAGCATTAGATCTTCTAACTGTGGTGTTATCTTGAGTTAAGATTAACAGACAAAGAACTCTTTCGGCAGAGGTATTCTAGCTCAAATAACGCAAAGAGGTATTTTCTCTCTCGCTCATAAACATAGCGGTTACGGCTGCTGCCAACCTTGCATAGTGATACCTAATCGATCTACCCAGTAATCGATCGCGTCTTTGGCATCATCAAGGGAATCAATCATGGTCGAAATATCTTTATTTCCCGCTTGTCGGTCAATGGCGGCGAATAAGGGTTTACCGGACATAGCGTCACTGACCAACAACTCAATACTCGCACTACCGACGTTGGTGTGTTCACCGGTTGTGACTTTTGAAATGGTTGAGATCGCTAAGCCAAATGGCAGCACACTACTTGTGACCGCTAAGATTGGATTAGGGGTTTCGACATTACTCAGTGCGATACTGAGTCGTAAAGAGTGCTTGGTGGGTTGATCAACCACTGACTTGTAAGGCGAAATCTTATGCTTGATTTTTTCGACTAAATAATGACTTAACTCATCAATCTCCGCTTGGCTAAGCGACTCATCTTCGACAATCACGATCACCTCATCGATCACTACCGAATCATATTCGGCCAACTTACGTTGCAACCGCGAAGCATCACGTAGCCCCATTTTAACCCACACAAGATCGACACCGCCTTCAGGGCCGGGACTAAAATCTTGATACGATGTAAACGAGGTGGCTTTAGTTAACGGGCCCGAAGCGCAACCAGCCAGTAATAACAATGTTGCGAATAGCCACCAAACTCGTTTTGTTCTCATCAGCACTGGTCTCCAATTTATTTATTGGTACATCATACCTTAAATGAATTGTCCATGCTGATTATTTAACCGTTTATTCGCTCATTGGACGAGCCCGTTATGCGGGTTGAAATACCGTATGTAAATACTCCACCACGACCTGATTTCCGTCAATATAGGCACGCTTGATTTCCCCATCCACTGTCATGCGGCTTTCTAAGTACACTTCTTTCACGTTCGGCTGCGTGCGCAGTGATGGGACAACTCGGTGAGATTCCAAGTTAAGCAAATTACAAAATCGTGATACGAACGCCATCGAAAGTGGTCGTTCACCTCTCAAAATACTCGAAAACTCTAATTGATTCATACCCAGTTTCTTGGCGAACTCCATCTGGGTTAGGCGCATTTTAGATTTCTGTGACATCCAAACTTGGTATAACGCTTCGTTGTCTTTTACGGTAAATTCCATGATGAGTTCCTACACTGCTTTCGCCTCGATTCGGGCGCATTCATTTTGACGTTATTGTGGCGTTTTCAACGGGTATAATGTCAGTGTAAGGTAAGCGAAGTTTAAGGATTCAAGCAAATTGCGGCTTATTGAATAAGCTGCGAGGATATAATGTAACTAAGTGAAACAAGTCTCGAAAATAGCGGGCTCTTGCCCGCTCGAATGATCATTCAGGGTAATAGAGATGAGGGCAAATTATAACCAACTCGCCACTAAGCGTTTAAACCAATCAATAATGCGTTTAACGAAGCCGCCCTCTTCAACGGGATCTAATGCCACTAATTCAGCGCTAGCCACTTCATCACCATCGACACTGTAAATCACTTTACCAATCACTTGCTCGCTCTGAATTGGCGCAATCAAATCACCATCATAAAGCAGTTCAGCCTTAACCTTGCTCGCTTGGGATTTTGGTAGGGTAATAAACACATCATTGGCGACACCAACGCTGAGCTCATCACTGTCCCCCATCCAAACTCGCGCTTTAGCAATCTCTTGCCCTGCATCACCCGCAGAGACCGTATCAAAAAAACGGAAGCCGTAGCTCAACAGTTGCTTACTTTCCGATTCACGACTTTTGGTGCTAGACGAGCCCATCACAACCGAAATTAAACGCATATCACCGTTCGTCGCAGACGTCGCTAAGCTATAACCCGCGCCACTAGTGTAGCCTGTTTTCATGCCATCCACATTTAAGCTTCGGTCACGAAGTAAGCCATTTCGGTTGTATTGCGTTATGCCGTTATAAGCAAACTCCGTTTCACTGTATAGCGAATAAATGGTTGGCAGATCGCGAATGATTGCTTGGCTCAGCAACGCGATATCATACGGCGTAGAATACAGCCCATCACTGTCTAAACCATGTGGGTTAGTAAAAGCGGTATTGTCCAGGTTTAGCTTTTCTGCCCAATTGTTCATCAAGCCAACGAAAGCATCTTCACTGCCCGCAACATGCTCGGCAATCGCCACACTGGCGTCATTGCCAGATTGCACAACTAATCCACGATACAGATCCATTAGCGAGACTTCAGTACCCACTTCAATGAACATCTTCGAAGAATCGGGAAAGTTCTTAGCCCACGCTTTTTTACTGATCGTAACTTGGTCGTCTAAGCTGACATTACCAAAATTAACCTCCTGTCCCGCAACATAAGCCGTCATCAACTTAGTTAAACTCGCTGGGTTTAAAGTCTGATGGGCGTTTTTCTCTACCAATACTTGTCCGGTATTGTAATCCATCAAAATATAACCCTTCGCACCTAGTGCTGGAGCATCAGGCGTGATCGACGGTGCGGCAATCGCAGCAGTTGAACCTAAAGTTGCTGTAATACAAACCGTCTTGATGAAACGTTTTTTGTTCATGGCACTCTACCAATTAGGAGACTTCACTCAGTATATTCAAAGCGTAGCTACTTGCAGCACTACTGTTACGCTTAGTTACGGTTATACAAGGTTTGAGGCAAATTAATGTGATATCGGTTGAAGGGTATAAAAAAGCCAGCATTCAAGCTGGCTTTCCATACAAATAATAAATGCGTTACGCAACTTGCAACGATTTTGCCTTCGAAGTGATGGCATCACGGTAACTAAACCACAAATAAGTCACCACTAAGGAGAAGAATAAGTAAGACAATGCAAAGATAAACGGAGAAGTAATCAGCTCAGCTGACATCCCCCAGCTCACCCCAACGATTGTGACCGTTAATTTGGCCAGCATGCCACACATCAGTAGCAGTAATCCTAATTGAGGAAAACGTGTCGAGCGAAAAGCAAACCAGTAACAGCTACCCACAGCTAAAGCGGCAATTGATAGACCAAGCATGAATGAATGAAGATGATCAGCAGATGCAACACCTGCAGATAACGATGCCATGATAATTAGAACCAGTTTCATAGAATTTACCCCATAGATAAGTGGTTAAAAGCATCCTTCCATAAATGCAAACTCATTTTGCGGGTATTTTCTCAGGTAGAATTTTAATTTCAAGTGACTTTTTGAGCACTTTTCTCAGTAAAAATCTAATCCATAGCAGATGTAAATCAATGGTTAAAAAATAAACTCTTTTATTTTGTTTGATTAAAGCATCTTAGCCATTAGACAAGGGAAAAGAGAGGTTGCGTTAACATTTTCACAACATAAAAATAATTTTAATTTCTTGTCATCTTTGTGATATCCCCCACTGACACATCATGTCCAAATAACCCGCAACCACTGATCGCTTTTTAGCCAGTCATCAAAATAAAATCCCGTCAATAAATGTTATCCGAGCTTACTTAGGCCATGCTTATTTATCTCAACTAAAGGAGAATCACGAAACCAATAATTAATTTTAAAAACATCATGTTGCAACAATGACAAGGCGTAAAATCCGTTATTTTAATACGGAATTGAAAATACGATATTTAGTTCAAAACATTGGCCGAAGTCACTGGAAATGTAGTTGACTTCAATCGGTTAAACCTTAGACTACTTATTAGCTAGAAAACGGTTCTTGGCTAGACGCGTTTCGTTGGAATTCATGGACTTCTATCGTTACGTCGTGCGCAATAGCAGTCTCCTTTTCCACGCTATCCGTGCCCTTAGGCTTATTTAAGATATACGAAGGAAAGACACATGTCAGATACAGTGACTGGTACAGTTAAGTGGTTCAACGAAACTAAAGGTTTCGGTTTCATTAAACAAGAAAACGGCCCAGACGTTTTTGCACACTTCAGTGCAATTACTGGTGACGGTTTCCGTACCCTAGCTGAAGGCCAGCCAGTAGAATTTACTATCTCGCAAGGTCAAAAAGGCCCACAAGCTGAGAACATCAAAGTTCTTTAACTTGTTGCCAAAATAGATTGTAATAGCCAGCTCATTTAGCTGGCTTTTTTATTGGCGACTCATACATGGCTCTAAAACCAACAATCTACAAGTTTCGTATTTCCCTTTCAGATACCAATCGTGATTATTACGATTCACTTTCTTGCACTATCGCACTTCATCCGTCAGAAACCACTAGTCGCATGATGGCTCGCGTATTGGCTTACTGTTTGAATGCCAAACCTGAATTGCAATTTACCAAAGGTCTCTCTTCAATCGAAGAGCCTGACCTGTGGTTAAAAGCGTTAGATGGAACTATTGAAGAGTGGATCGAAGTGGGTGAGCCAGCCGTCGATCGGGTAAAAAAATCAACCCGCTTAGCAAAGCGTGTACAAGTCTACGCATTCAACAGCAAAGCGGACGTATGGTGGAATCAATCTAAAAGTAAGCTGAATGCGCTACCAGCGACCATTCATTGTTTTGATGGCGCTGCAATTGAAGCACTAGCTGCCGATGTAGAGCGAGGCATGGAGCTGTCAGTGATGATCACCGGTAACAGCTTATTTGTCGATGGCAAAACCTCACACGAAGTGACTTGGGAAACACTACAAAGCCATGAGTAATCTGGCTCAAGCACTGATCAATATTGGTGCAGATCAACTTGAACACGTCAGCAGTGACTCTGTGGAATGGCAAGCCTTTTGCCAGCACAATGAATCATTATTTAATCGAGTTCAACTTGCTAAACCCGAGCAAGCATTCACTCATCACTTGTTGGGTATTTTGACGAAAGCTCATATTGAAGCTTTAAGTCGTGTCGAGCAGCAGCGTGATTCTGTCGAGGCGATGAATCAAGCCATAGAAAAGAATGTGGGCGCCGAACACCATAGCCGCTTTCGATATCAAGAAGGCGAGCAGCTGCTAGTCATTACGCATCTGTGGCTTTATGTACAGGGCTATCTGGGGATGGACTTTAGCCTTGCTAATGACCATGCGCAAAGTAGCGTGCAAGCCCTGATAACAATGCAGGGGGGCGATAGCCAAGCGCTTCGCAGCCAGTTGATGGCCAGCTTTTATCAAGGTAAAGCGCATACCGCGACTAACCAGCAGCAAAGCGGCTCCATCATTCAATGGTTAAAAAGCCTATTCAAATAAGCAAAAAGCTCCCTTGGGAGCTTTTTATTTTATCAGACGAACGCGAATTACAAATAACGATGAGGGCCAAAGACCTCATAGTGGATCTGTTCTCTCGGCACCTGCAATGCCTCAAGCTGTTGTACAGCATGCTCCATAAACGCTAGTGGTCCACACAGATAAAATTCACCATCACTCATCGGAATTTTCTCGGCAATTGATGCCAAATCCATCATGCCATCCTGATCGCGATACCACACCTTTTGTTGCCACTGGTTGGCCTCAATAAGCTGTGCACTTTCCACGCGAAATGTATGTTGTGTGGCGTCTTCACAGGCATAGAAATAGCTTACATTGACCTTTTTCTCTTGTGATAATGTATGCGCCATTGCTTGAATCGGCGTCGCACCAACTCCTGCTGCAATCAACACCACAGGTTTCTCTGTGGGTTGGTAAAAGAAGTCACCTGCGGGTGGATACAAGGTCACGGAATCACCCACTTCTAACTCATCATGGAGATAATGGGAAACCAGCCCTTTGTGTTCATCGCCTTCGCGCTTTACTGAAATACGGTAACTGATTCCGTTTGGCGCTTGTGATAGTGAGTACTGACGAATCTCAGTATTCTCGCTACTGCTTGGCTTCACTTCAATACCCAAGTATTGACCGGCAAGGTAATTGAGCACCGGTTTATCATCTGCTGGTCGCAGTTCAAAACTGGTGACTCGCTGTGACTCAGGCGTTTTACGATCGATGATAAACTCACGCCCTTCACGCCAACCGCCCGCACCTTGCGCATTCAGTTGGTAGATTTGCTCCTCACGCTCAATAAATATATTGGCGAGGAAGAGATACGCCTGTGTCCACGCTTCTTCTACCTCAGTGGTAAACGCATCTGACGCTAACTCACGTAGCGTCTCAATCAAATGATGGCCAACAATCTGATAATGCTGCGGCTGAATATTAAAGCTGGTGTGCTTATGAGCAATACGCTCCACAGCTTGAGAGAGTGCAGCTAGGTTGTCGATATTTTTCGCATACGCCGCGACGGCCTCAAACAAAGCGACGCTTTGACGGCCCGTTTGCTGATGCGTCATATTAAATATGTCTTTTAGCTCCGGGTTATGGAGAAACATGCGTTGATAGAAATGCTGCGTCAGGGCTGGGCCCGCGGTTTCTAATAAAGGGATGGTGCTTTTAACAACCGCTATATGATGATCATTGAGCATAAGAGCTTTCTCCTAATTATTATTTTTAGTGCATTCAAGATGCACCACATAGAGAGCACGAACCATGCCAAGATACAATAACTTGTAATTACCTGATTTAATTGAATTTACAACATAAAAACAAGTCAATAAGACACGCTTGAAATATGTCATTTAGACACTACAATAGTGAAATAACTTTTTTAGAGCTGATGTTATGCAAGAAATATCTGTTTCCACCTTGCTCGATATGACAGCAGGGCTCGCAAGCGCACACAATGCACAAGATAGATTCAACCGCCTGCTCGATGCGATACGTCGTGTCATCCAATGTGATTGTGTCGCGTTACTCGGTTTACACGGTGATACTTTGACCCCGTTGGCTATTCAAGGTGTGACTCGAGATACTTTAGGCCGCCGATTTAAAGTGAGTGATCACCCTCGCTTTGATCAGATCTGTCAGGCGCAAGGTGTAGTAATATTTGATGCAGACTCGCCCCTACCCGATCCTTTTGATGGCCTACTTATCGATTATGATGGCGATTTACCAATGCATGCCTGCATGGGCTTACCTTTGCATTATTCTGATCAATTGCTCGGAATTTTGACCTTTGATAGTTTGACTCCCAATATCTTCGACACCATTCCACGTCGCAGCCTCGAAGCGCTATCAGCGATTGTGGCATCGCATCTCAAAGTTGCCCTCACTGTTTCTCAGTTAGAACAGCAGGCAAAACGAACCCAGCAGAAATTAGAAGAGTTGAACCTTGAAGCATGGGAACGAGAAGGAGGGGAAATCATTGGGGAAAGTCCACTGATTAACGCTCTTAAAACAGACATCTCGGTTGTGGCGCCTTCCGACTTCACTATTTTAATTCACGGTGAAACCGGCGTAGGTAAAGAGTTGGTCGCACGCAGTTTGCATCATCAATCAAATCGCCGCCAACAGCCCTTAATCTACGTGAACTGTGCAGCCATCCCTGAAAGCTTGTTAGAGAGTGAGCTCTTTGGTCATGTGAAAGGGGCATTTACCGGTGCAGATAAAACACGCTTAGGTAAATTTGCGCTTGCAGACGGCGGCACACTATTTCTCGATGAAATCGGTGAACTTAGCCTTAGCGCTCAAAGTAAACTACTACGTGCATTGCAAAACCAAGAAATTCAACCCGTTGGGCAAGACCAAGTCCAAAGTATTGATGTGCGCGTACTGGCAGCGACCAATCGTGAATTGAAGCGAGAAGTAGAGCAAGGTCGATTTCGCGCCGATTTGTATCACCGACTCACGGTGTACCCAATCACCGTTCCTCCTCTTCGCGAGCGTGAAAGAGACGTTGAACTGCTCGCCGGCTATTTTCTTGAGCATGCGCGTAAAAAACTTAGCATCGTGCAACTAAAACTGACCAGCGAAGCCCTATTTCAACTTTCTCGCTATGACTGGCCTGGCAACGTTCGTGAATTAGAACATGTGATCAATCGCGCCGCGTTAAAAGCTCGAGCCAAGGGTTTATCAGACAATACCGTTAGTGTATCTGCCAGTGACCTAAACCTGACCGATATCCCTGATATGCCCGAGATCAAACAAAAGCAACCACATCAGCACTCAATCTCTATTGATGCTACGCAAGGACTACGCCAAGCCACTGACCAATACCAGACACAACTGATTATTCAAGCGCTCACGCAAAGCAATTTCAACTGGGCAAATGCGGCGCGTCAACTGCAGCTTGACCGAGCCAATTTAGTCCGCTTAGCCAAGCGACTCGGTATCAACGTCACCAAGCAGCACAAAATTGATTATTAACGCTTGTTGAGTGTTGGCAAGTTGTTACAATAAAAGGGTAATTTAGTTCATCAAGGGTTATCATGAAAGTTATTCGTTGGTTGTTAGGTCGGCTTATTTTGCTGGGCAATTTTGTATTTTCACCGCGCGGAATCAAGCGCACCGCAGAGCAACAACAGCAAATCGATGAAAAAGCAGCGAAGCTTGCTTTATACCAATTCGAAGCATGCCCTTTCTGCGTTAAAGTTCGTCGTGCCATGAAGCGTCAATCGGTCAACATTGAGCTGCGCGATGCCAAAAGCAACGCTCAACATCGTCAAGAATTAGAAACTGGCGGTGGTAAAGTGAAAGTGCCCTGCTTGAGAATTGAAGATCAGCAAGGCGTACAATGGTTATATGAATCATCCGATATCGTTACGTACCTAGAAAAAGAATTCGCCTAATTGCAGCACCCCTCACTGGTTGAGGGGTGTTTTGTTTTTGGAGTCATAATTATGGATAAAGTTAACGTTGTGCCCTTTAACGCCAAACATCTACGCGCCATCGTGTTTGACTTAGACAACACCCTTGTTAGCTCCAATATGGATTTTACATGGCTGCGAAACCAAGTTGGCTGCCCACAACATCTTGACCTACTTAGCTATACCAACAGTATTGATTGCCCTAACCAACGCGCCATCGCTCAGCAACAAATTCTCAACCATGAAATCAACGACGCCCAACGCTCACACACCATGCCAGGCTGTCGTGACTTACTCACCTTTATCGAACATCAAGCGCTGCATACTGCGATTATTACTCGCAATTGCCTGCAAGCCGCTCAACTCAAAGTCAGCCATAATAAACTGAATATCACTCGAATTATTAGCCGTGAACATTATCCGCCTAAGCCTTCACCACTGTCATTACTTGCCCTTGCGGACGATTGGCAGATTACAGCTGATGAACTGTTGTATGTAGGTGATCATCTTTATGATTTAGAAGCGGCGGCAAATGCTCAAATGCCATCATGTTTGGTCACCCACGGCCAATCCTCAGCATTTTCGGATAGTGCCTCCGTGGTCGTTGAACAGTTAAATGACCTCGTGCGGTTGCTTGAGCGGCGCTAAAGCGCAACAATAGTGTTCAAAACATTTAAAAAGATGTTCAAAATTAACTCATTAGAATAATAAACGACTACCGCCAATAGGATGCCAACATGCCAAAAAATAAAGTGCTTGTCCTGTACGCTCATCCATCTCAACACCGCTCTGAGGTCAACCAACCTCTATTCAATGCTGCTCAAAATACCGAAGGGGTCACCTGTGTCGACCTTTATTACGAATATCCAAGTTACAACATCAATATTGATCGTGAACAGCAGCGTTTGATGGATCACGATGTGATCATTTTCCAATTCCCTCTCTATTGGTATTCCACCCCTGCGATGCTCAAAGAGTGGCAAGATTTAGTGCTTGAATATGGTTTCGCTTATGGCAGCCAAGGCACTGCGCTTAACGGTAAGCATTTCATGTGCGCACTCTCAGCCGGAGGCAAAGCCGACGCTTATCAAACCAAAGGCTATAATCACTTTACCATTCGAGAACTCCTCTATCCGATGGAGCAAATGGCCGCACTAACTGGCATGAAATATATGGCCCCGCTTGCTTTATTTGGTGCGCGCACAGCCAAAGAAGAGGGACGAATTACCCAGCACGAACAGCGTTGGAAACGGCTGCTAACAGCGTTAGTCAACGACCGATTCGACTACAAACGAGCTTACGAAGTGGAAAAATTGAATCACCACTTAGACGAGCTCATTTTAGGAGATAACGCATGACCGGATATTTTCTGCAAGCTTTCATCTATCTCGTCGCAGCCGTCATTGCCGTGCCAATTGCAAAACGTCTCGGCTTAGGCTCAGTGCTGGGTTATTTGATCGCTGGTGTGGTTATCGGCCCAATCATTGGTTTAGTGGGTGAAGAAACAACCACCATTCAGCACTTTGCCGAATTTGGCGTCGTGATGATGCTATTCCTCGTCGGCCTTGAACTTGAGCCGAAAATGCTTTGGGGGATGCGCAATCGACTATTAGGTTTGGGAGGATTGCAGGTTGGAGTCACCACCGCTCTGGTGATGGGAATTGCCATGTACTTCAACCAAGCATGGACGGTTGCTCTTGCCATCGGCTTGATCTTTGCGCTCTCTTCAACCGCGATTGTCTTACAAACCTTTAACGAAAAAGGGCTAAGCCGTACAGAAGGCGGCCAGAATGCGTTTTCTGTTTTGTTGTTCCAAGATATTGCCGTGATCCCAATGCTGGCGTTTATTCCATTACTGGCACTACCAGAACTGGTTCAGCAGGCTCAGGCGATGGCATCAACGGCTGCAGAGCATCATGAAGAATTAAGCCTTGTCGCAGGCCTACCTGGCTGGGCATACGCCTTAGTGATCGTCGCTTCAATTAGCGGATTAGTCGTCGGCGGGCATTATCTGAGTCGGCCGCTATTTCGTTTTGTTGCCAGCTCAGGTCTGCGCGAAATATTTACCGCTACCGCCCTAATGCTGGTGGTCGGTATTGCGGCATTAATGAGTTTAATTGGTTTATCTCCCGCACTTGGCGCTTTCCTTGCTGGGGTCGTTTTGGCCAACAGTGAGTTTCGCCACGAGCTAGAGTCCAATATTGATCCGTTTAAAGGGTTACTACTTGGGTTGTTTTTCATCACTGTTGGCGCGGGGATCAATTTCGCGATCTTATTTGATGACTTCTTCCTCATCGTCGGTCTTACGCTTGGCGTAATGTTACTCAAAGCCGTTGTACTGTTTTTGCTGGCCTTTTGTTTTAGGATCCGCCAAAGCAATCGCTGGTTATTTACATTAAGTTTGGCTCAAGCCGGTGAATTTGGCTTTGTACTACTCAGCTTCACCACGCAAAACCATGTTATTCCGGTCGAGTTAGCGCAAACACTTTCTTTGGTTGTCGCGCTCTCGATGTTCTTAACCCCGGGCCTGTTTATCCTATTTGATAAGGTTATTCTGCCGCGCTACGAGCAGGCTTCTAATCAGGGAGAAGCTGACGAAATTGATGAAAAAGGCACCGTAATCATCGCGGGCATTGGCCGATTTGGTCAAATCGTCAACCGCCTGCTGGTCGCCAATGGCGTTAAAACCGTGGTGTTGGATCACCAAGCAGATCAAGTGGATGTGGTTCGTCAGATTAATACTAAAGCGTTCTTTGGCGACGCGACACGCCCCGATTTATTGCACACAGCGGGCATAGAGGAAGCGGCTATGATTGTTGTCGCCATTGACAATCGTGATGCCTCCCTTGCGTTAGTGAAATACATTAAGCACACCTACCCTAATGTGACGATTCTCGCTCGTGCTTTTGACCGCGGTGACGGCTACCTGCTTCGTCAAGCCGGTGCGGACGTAATTGAATCTGAAACTTACCATTCAGCCTTAGAGTTGGGTGCGCATGCTTTGCGTGAACTAGGCCAACACCCGTTCTTAGTTGAGCAGCAAAAAGCCAGCTACAAGCGAGTAGAAGATAAAAAATCGGATGCCTTGTACCAAGCTTGGTTGGATGATTCGGATAATGAGCGCTTCGACAACAACTATCGACAACTGTTCATGCACTTGGAAGAGCAGATCAAACTCGCGATTACCACTGACCGAGCAGATAAACACAACAATGATGAGCGAGGCTGGACGCCTCCACCAAAAGGCTACGATGACGACTTTAAAGAAAATGTTTAAAGAGTTTCAAGCAAGCGCCGCTCGATTTCATCGTTCAATCAAGTAAACTAGTCTTTACTAACTTAATAAAGCTGAGCCTGTCTCAGCTTTATTTTTTATTTCCAATCCAGTAGTGGTTACACCATGCATTCTCACGATCTTGGCAAACAACTGTTTTCTATGACTTGGCCAATGTTATTTGGCGTACTCTCTTTAATGAGTTTCCAACTGGTTGACAGTGCGTTTATCGGCCAGCTAGGTATTTTACCTCTGGCAGCGCAAGGCTTTACCCTACCGATCCAAATGATCATCATCGGCCTTCAAGTGGGGTTAGGTATCGCAACCACGGCCGTGATTGCCAGAGCCATTGGCGCAAATCAACAGCGCTATGCACAACAGCTCGGCGGGTTGGTTGTGGCGCTTGGCTCCGTCGGTGTTGCTATTTTCTGTGTACTTCTCTATTTGATCCGCGAACCTATCTTATTAATGCTCAGCGCGCCGCAAAGCGTCTTTACCATTATCGATAGCTACTGGCTTTATTGGTTAGTCAGCTCATGGACTGGCGCGTTGCTCTACTTTTTCTACAGTGTTTGCCGAGCCAACGGCAATACCATGCTGCCTGGGAGCATGATGGTAGTCACGAGCTTACTTAACCTCGCTCTCGACCCGCTGTTTATTTTCACTTTCGACATGGGCATTAATGGCGCTGCGTTGGCAACCATAATTGCATTCGGCTTAGGCATTTTGTTCGTCGCTCCTAAGGTAGTGAAAAAGCAATGGATGAGTTTCGATTGGCACGATCTAAATGTGGCTAAGAGTCTTGCATCTATTGGTAATATCATGGGGCCTGCGATGGTCAGTCAACTATTGCCACCTCTCTCTTCCATGCTCGCAACCAAATTGCTCGCAAGCTTCGGTACAGCAGCGGTCGCAGCTTGGGCGCTAGGATCTCGTTTTGAGTTTTTTGCTATTGTCTCAGTACTGGCCTTAACCATGTCGATGCCGCCAATGGTCGGCCGCCTATTAGGTGCTAACAAACTAGAAGAAATTCGTCAATTGGTGGTTCTGGCCTGCAAATACGTTCTCGGCTTTCAGGTTATTGTCGCCGCAATCACGTGGTTCAGCGCTGATTTTCTTACGACTGTGATGACCAGCGATCATCAGGTGAAGCAAATCCTCATGTGGCATTTAATGATTGTCCCTTTTAGTTTAGGTCCTTTAGGGATCTGCATGTTGATGGTATCTATCAATAATGCACTTGGAAAATCCTACACCGCCCTGACGATTTCAGCACTGAGGTTATTTGTGTTTTTCCTACCTTGCTTATGGATCGGCTCAATACTCGGTGGTATTGAAGGCATTTTTTGGGGCGCCTTCATTGGCAATATTGGTGCGGGATTCAGCGCTTGGTTGATGTATCAAAAAGCGTTTAAACAAGTCTCTTGCAAACTAAGTATCAAATAAGTTGCATTATGGTTGCACACTCGTTAGTCTAAATTTTCACCCGATAGGAATAGTATTAAATGCAACTTAGTCTTACTTACTCTACTTTTCGTCAGATAAGCAGCCCATTGTTAACACAACAATGGCTCCTCCTCCTGAATGCCCGTAGCCGGTAGGTAATACTCTGTCTGGCTGCGAATTTTGCAGCCAGATCGCATCACTCGTAGCCTTGTTATTTTTGATTACTTATCAATTTTTTATAACGGTAAGGATACGATCCCATGAGCGATACCAGTGAGTCTACTCGCGAATCAAAAGCAAGGTCCGTTGCGACCAATACGCCATCACACCATTTGTCAGCGTTTTCGTCCCAATATCAGACTGGACTTCTGTTTGCTTTAGTCGGTTGTGTCCTTTTTTCACTCAAACCGATTTTTGTCAAACTCGCTTATCAAGCGGGCGGCGATGCCACTTCAATCATGGCTTTGCGGGCCTTTAGCTCGTTGCCTTTCTACCTTGTGACTTTGGTTTTTCTATGCCGTAAGCAGACTACGCGTATGAAGTTGCGTTCTCATGGCTTTAAAGCGGCGATGATTGGCGTGTTGGGCTATTACATGGCCAGCTTTCTTGATATTTCCGCATTATCTTATATTTCTGCCCAACTAGAACGCTTGCTTATCTTCCTATTCCCTTCTTTTGTTGTACTTATCAGTTGGGTGTTCTATGGGCAGCCACCAACACGAACCGTCGTTGCGGCAACCTTCGTTGGCTACACCGGAACCGCGCTAATCTTAGTGCAGGACTTCCAAAACCTTGGAAGCTCGGTGGGTTTAGGGGCGCTGCTTGCCGTTAGCTCAGCGTTTGTATTTGCCATTTATCTGGTTGCCAGCAAGCCGCTGATAGGAGCTTTAGGGAGTTCCTTGTTTACCAGTGTCGGTATGGGCTGTGCGGGTATAGCGATCCTAATTCATCTCTATTTCAATGGCGCCGATATTCGTACTTGGTCAGTGGAGCTAATTGGTATTGGCGTCGCTCTGGGACTATTTTGTACAGTGCTGCCTTCTTACTTTGTCGCCGCTGCGATGGCGCGTCTCTCGCCGACCGAATTGAGCTTAACCAATAATCTTGGGCCCGCCATCACCGCGGCTGGTGCGGTGCTGATTTTAGGGGAATTGTTCACCGTTTGGCACGCAATCGGTATGGGCTTAGTCATATTCTCTGTTGTCATGATAAATCGGACAAAAAAGTAAGGTAAGCCTGTAAAGAAAGTCGTATGATTCAGCCACCTTTTTCGAGTACCTAATTTTTATGAGTCACAATCATCACCCAATCCAAGGCGCAAGTTGGATGCTTACTGCGGGACTATCCTTCGCGATCGTCAATAGCCTTGCACAAGTCGCCAGTATCAATTTTGGCTTATCGTCAACGACCGTTGCCTTGATCCAATACGCCATCGCATTGGTCGCGATTTTGCCTTACTTAAAAACGTTAGGTATTCGTCAGTCTCTTAAAACAGACAAGCTTGGTTTACATATTTTCCGCGTGTTTTTATCGGTGATTGGTATTCAACTGTGGCTGTGGGCACTTGCTTACCCTGTGCCTATTTGGCAAGGCATCGCGTTATTGATGACCTCGCCTCTGTTCGCCACTATTGGCTCAGGTCTTTTGCTCAAAGAAAACGTTGGCGCTGCTCGTTGGGGAGCCACCATTACAGGTTTCATTGGTGCAATGATCATCCTTGAGCCGTGGGGCGACGACTTTAACTGGGCAACATTGTTACCTGTTGGTGCCGCCTTCTTTTGGGCTTGCTACTCTTTGATGGTGAAAAAACTCTCTGCGAACGATTCACCCTCGACAATGGTGGTCTATTTGCTGATTTTAATTACGCCATTTAACATCTTACTCGCACTGCCTGATTGGCAAATGCCAAGTGGTCTTAATGTATGGCTGATTTTGATCGCTGCCGGTATCGCCACAGCACTCGCGCAGTGGGCAATTGTAAAAGCGTACGCGGTGGCTGATGCCTCTTTTGTACAACCATTTGACCACGCTAAGCTACCACTGAACGTGTTAGCTGGCTGGATTGTTTTTGGTTGGGTACCACCAGGTCGTTTATGGCTAGGCGCGTTTATCATCATCGCCTCTGTTGCCTTTATTACCCAATGGGAAAGTAAGAAATTTCGTAAAAAACGTTGAGTTGTTGAAATTAATCTTCCCTTTCACCGTTCTTAATAACTGAAATGGTTTGGGTTTCCTTCTACGCTTAAACAAAGGCGCTGAAACAAAGACGCTTTCCCAACCGCTTGGCTCAATTCGGGAGATGATAATGACACAACCAATTAAAATAACGCTCTATCGCTGGGCGGGTAGCTGGGGACCTTTTAAGGTCAACATTCCGTGTGGGGAATGCACCCTGACAAAAGATATCTTACAAGATACTTTTGACAATGAATTGGCTGGTATTCCGATTGAGCTAGAAGTGAAAGATTGGTTATCTCATTGGTGGGAGCCACTCAAACTCGGTTCATGGCATGCACCAATTTTAGTGGTTGAAGGCAAGGTCGTCAGCCAAGGTGAAGCCTTAAACCGCGGTGTATTGATTCAATCCGTAATTGAACAATGGACCAAGCGCGATACCTTAAAAGGGAATATTGTTTATGGTAAAGCCACTTGCCCATATTGTGTGAAAGCGAAAAAGCTACTCGATGAAGCAGGCATCCAGTATCAATACTATGATGTGGTGAAAGACAGTGCAGCACTGTACCGCATGATCCCGGAAGTAAAAGCGATTATCGGGCTAAAAACACCTGTCACTGTGCCGCAAATTTGGCTCAATGGTCATTACATTGGTGGTGCGGATAATCTACAAGCGTGGATTGAGGAAAAAGGACTCAATACAGTGCCTGACAATGTCATCAATCTTGAAGCAAACCAAGGTTAAGCCTCACTTTCACAGATCTGAATCTTCAAAATAAAAAGCCCCAGCACATCACATGCTGGGGCTTTTACATTCAATGATACGCGGAATTAGCTACGTTTAGGCTGTAGGTAAGTTTTACCTGCTGCTTGATAGGTATCTTTGCGTTTTACTTCAAACATGGCATCGAAGAACCAAGCAACAAAGCGAATCACTTCGTCGCCTTCATTCATCACATGCTCTACGAACTCTTGTTCTTCGCCTTGCTCATCTTCGTGAGTCGTTACATGGTAAATGCGCTTTTCACCATCGACTTCAGCCAAAGAGAACTGACCAGCAAGTGACGCAGCTGCTTCTGCAACTTCTTGATCTTCACTGGCTTTTAAAATTGCTAATGCTTGTGGCAAAGCTTCTTGCTGACTGGCTGCTTTGACCAGTTCTTCAAACTCTTTATGTTCCATAATGTCACCCAATGGTGTTGATAACGCGAATGGCGGGCATTGTAACCTCATGCGCTCATTTTGGCGATATTCAGTTCTCGTATTCCATAACCTTATGCAATGACAACAAACGATCTACGCCTGTTGTTCTGTATAGAATATAGATTTTTGAGACATTAATACTGCCGCCATTACCACCGCTATCAATAGGTAGAATAGCCCTAATCCAATTTGAGTATGCACCCAGTACTGCACCAAGTAGCCGCCAAATATACCTGATATTCCCATCTGAACCGATCCAGATAGCGCCGATACCGCCCCAGCTTGTTTCTTATGTGGCTCAAGCAACATACTAATGGAGATTGGAAATGACATCCCTTGCGCAAAGCTGAGCCAACTAAACGCCCAGACTAAGTGGAATAGTGTCATTTCAAAACTGAGCAACCAAAGCCCTGATAACGCAATGATAGTGATCGCAATAGCGAGTAGCTGAGAACGACTCAAAAAACGGTTCAACACGTTGAGCGCCAAACTACCACACATAAGCCCCACAGAAGGCACGATCATGATCGAACCATACTGCGCCGCAGATAAACCTAAGTTTTGTTGCAAAATAAACGGTAAGACAGACAACGAAACGAGCGAGGCTAGATAGCTTAACCAATTGTAACTGGCGCTGGAGATCACTTGTCGATTGGTCATCAAGCGACGATAGTTTTTCATCACAGCCAGCAAATTGAAACGACTCGCCTCATAGGGCAGAGTTTCCGGTAGGATAAAAATACCGAGTAAATAAATTGCAGCTAAATAAATGAAAACAAAAATGAATACCGCTTGCCAACCAAACTGATAGGTAATCCAACCACCCAATACTGGGGCAAAAATGGGGATCACTGAAGCTGTGACCGAAATATAGGCAAAGGCTTTGGTTAGATGAGCACCATCGTAGCTATCACGCAGTACACTCCGTCCCAATACCGAAGCACTCCCCGACCCTAAGCCTTGCAACAGACGGCCAAATGCCAGCCAGTATAGATTGTCGATAAACAGTAAGCAGACGATCGTACCGAGCAAATAGATCCCCTGCCCAAAAATGAAAACCGGCCGTCGACCAATCGCATCCGAGAGCGGGCCATAGAAGAGCTGTGAACCACCAAAGCCAACCAAGAATAGGGTAACTAACAGCTGAACATCAGCTTGATCGACTGATAGCGATTGGCTGATGTGAGGCAGTGCAGGTAAATAAATGGACACGCCTACTTGGCCGGTCGCGATGATCATCATCGCCAGCAATAGAGGAATTTTATTAAAAGGGGAAGTTTGCTTGCTTTTCATGCGATTGAGTTTAAATTGTAAACTCATAAATGATAATACTCTAAAAAGGAAACTAATTAGTTCCTATAGAGATTTAATAATAAGGTCATACCATGGACTGGCTACAGAACGTAAAAAGCTACATTTTGGTCGTAGATGAGGGCAGCTTCAACGGCGCAGCGAGGCGTTTAAACACCACCAGCTCAGCTGTGAGTAAGCGCATTCATTGGCTTGAAGAGCGTATTGGCGTGCAACTTCTAAAACGTACCACGCGCTCAGTCTCACAAACTGAAGCAGGCGCGCTGTTTTACGAACGCGCAAAAGTACAATTAGACGGTTGGCAATCGATTGTTGATGAAACGCGCTCCATTGACCAATCTCCTGCAGGGCTTCTCAAGATTGGAGCGACGCTTGCGGTGGGTTCGAAATTTCTTGTCCAATATCTGGATGATTTTCTCTCTCTCTACCCTGATATTCGAATCCAGCTAACCACCACCACTCCAGGGCAACTACCAGCACTCAGCTTAGATCTGTTCATTAGCCGTGAAATTGAACAATTAAATTCTCTGAGCTTTATCGCTACCCGTCTTTTTGAACACAAAGCCGGATTTTACGCTTCACCCCTCTATCTCGGTCGCCATGGTGAGCCAAAAACGGTGCAAGATTTGAGCTTACACAATATGCTCAATTGGGGGGAAAACCCGCAGCGTGAGGTGAAGCTCTCAAAGGGGCAACGAATTCTGCTCTCGGGCAACTTTGCCACCACCAACCCAGAGGCGCTCTTCTATGCAGCTAAAGCTGGGATGGGAATATTGCTAACCAACGATGTCATGATCAAAGAAGAACTCAAACTCGGCACGTTAAAACGTATCCTACCTGACATCACCGCCGATGAGGCAACGGTCTATGCTTATCATCCTAAGTTAGATTACAAAAATACCCGAACTCAATTGTTTCTCGATTACTTAAAATCACGCCTAGCCTAAATTGATACGCCTTATTTGCAAACATATGCGCCATGTACCATATTTAACGATGCGAACTCTGTCAATAAGTGACCAGAATCACACAAATAAGGAGCATTCGTCATGGCTAAGGATAACAAACCCGACGTAATTAACATTGATGAACTCAACCAAATTATGGCACTTGATGGACCAGAACTACTCCATCGGGTCACATTGACATTGCATAAAGCATTTAACAGTCAATGTTGTTGTGTCATCGAAATAGACAAGGTGAACTTTACTGCGCATACCCTCTCCTTTGCCTGCGAAAAACAGATCCAACAACAATTTAGCTATTCTTTGGCGGGAACACCTTGTGATGTTGTTAGTAAATCAGACAAACTCTTTTATTTGTTTGAACAAGGTGTTTCAAAGCAGTTTCCACAAGACACTTACCTGATTGATAATGGCGTCGAGGCCTATCTAGGCGTTCCGTTACGTAATCGTGCTGGTGATATCTTGGGCATCCTGCTTTCTACTTTCACCAAGCAAACCATTCACAATCAAAATCTGATTGATTGCCATCTATTATTTGCCAATATTATCGTTCACAGCTTGAGATCAAAATGGCTTTCTGCTCGCTCCGACACGCTGGTTCATCAACTCAGCCACGAAGTCTCTCACGACAATCTCACTGGCCTACTCAATCGCAGTTACTTGTCTAATTCGCTCGAACATATCATCGAAACACGAGCTGAACCTTTAACACTCGCCTATATCGACATTGACAATTTCAAATCGATCAACGACCTATACGGCAACTACATTGGCGACCAAGTGATTAAATTTGTCGCAAGAGCCGTTGAATTTGCGGTCCCAGAAGACCATCAAGCCTACCGTATCGCAGGGGACGAGTTCGCATTTGTCACCTTCTCTAGCGACCCATTGGCCATCTGCCAAACCTTGATTTCACGCTTAAATGAAGGCTATGTTGACCCATCACATACGATTAAAATTAGTGTCAGCATTGGTCTTGCTCGCACCTCTGACCAACGATTGACTTCAGACCAATTGATATTAAATGCCTCACTGGCCTTAAAAGATTGCAAGCAAACTCGCAACAGCAAAGTGCAAAGCTACGATACCCACCTCAGTGCTCAGTATTACCGTCGTACCATGGTGATTGACGCTCTGCGCAACGAACTTGATCGAACCTCTAGTAAAGGGGGGGAAATTTATGTCGCAGTGCAACCTATCGTTTCATTAAATTCGCCGACGTGGGATTATTTTGAAGTACTGGCTCGCTGGAACAGCGAAACGCTTGGCGTGGTCTCACCAATGGAGTTTATTGAAGCTGCAGAACAGTCCGGTTTGATCATTGAATTGGGTGAGCGTATCGTTGAATTGGCTTGTCATGCAAAATGGGAATTAGAGAAAGGCCTCGGTTATAAAGTTCGCCTTAGCCTGAATTGCTCAGCGCACGAACTGAGTGACTCCTCGCGCTATATGCGCCATCTTACAACCACCATTTCACGCTTTCACTTCGAGCCGAGAGAATTCACCATAGAGCTCACTGAAACAGTGCTGCTATCGCAAACCAATGAAGTCCGATACATATTAGATAAACTTCGCAATCAGGGGTTTACTATTGCTCTTGACGATTTCGGTACGGGTTACTCAAGCTTAAATTACATCCATAGCTACCCTATCGATACGATTAAGATCGATGCGACTTTCATTAAAAATATGCTGTGTAACGAAACAGCTGAACACGTTGTTTGTTTAATAGTACAACTTGCACAACAGCTTGAAGTGAATTTAGTGGCAGAAGGGGTAGAAAGTGAAGACGCGCTACAAAAGCTCAGTGATATGGGGTGTACACAAATACAAGGTTATTACTTCTCGAAACCTGAGATCCCGCTCAATATTATCAGCTACTACTCAAATCTGTGTTTAATGCAACCAAAGACTATTTCTAATTAGCTGCCTATGTTGCAATAGGAGAGAAATAAAGTGCCACTAAAACGGCACTTCAATTTGCATCATGACATTATCTTGATCTTCGTCGTGCCAAAGATAGTCGAGTCTAAACCGAGGCTGACCAATGGTTTTATCGCCAAAACCAACGCTAAACATTAGACCGTGATTCATTAACCACTCTTCCGTGGTCTGTTCATCACCTTGAAGAACATTATCTTCAGGGGACCACCATCCCACACCAAAATAGTTATCTGCGAAGTTTTGCGTTAACACCGGATTGGATTCGGTTTTCAACACCCAATCAGACCAATAGTTGGATTGGTTATATTTTTCCTTCACCAGCAATAGGGGGGGAGTTATTTGATTTACTGGATAAACGCTCTCCCCAAGCATGGGAGAACACAGCTCACGATCGAGATCGTGTGTTGTTGAGTCAGCTCCAATACTGACTCCTTGGTTATTTTCAATGCAAGCATAAGCAGAAGCTGAAAACAGACCAAAAACAAGCAAAACGCTTTTCTTAGCCATAAGCACCTCAATACATTCACCTCGTCTTTGATTAACTGATGAACAATACTGATAGATAAGTTAGTAATAGTTATTTTCAACTAACATAGCGCAAACATTTGGGGTTGTTAAGTGATTAATTTTCTTTCCATCTGCCAACAAAGTGCGAATGTCGGTACTGCGAATCGCAACCTTCTCTGGGCATGCCATGACCGACCAACGACGAACGATTTCTTCAGCGTTATAGAACTTAGCAAAATTGAAAAAATTGTCAGGCCCGATCACGAACGTAAGTTCAGCTGTAGGGTTTTCAACTTGCAATGCCTCAAGTACGGCATAGGTCGTTACCGATGATTGTGCTCGATCCAATAATGTTTCTTCAATCGTGCAGCGCTCGACATTCGTCATATTCAAATCGACGATAAAAGCATCGACCAATTGAATTCGTAACGCATAATCCAGCATCTCTTTTCCCCAAGCATGCGCGATGCTTGGAAGCAGTAAAACACGGTCGAAATGCGAGAGTGATTCTATAACACTCTTGTGACCTAAACTGGGTGGGTTGAATGCGCTGCCAAATACGGCGATTTTCATAATTTTTACCTTGAATGGGCGGAAATCCGTGTTCTCGGTTTTCTATTTATTGGTTTTAGGTATGATACTACGATAAACAACCTTGCTGCAGGAAGAAAACTAATGGAACAGTTGATTCGCGATGAAATGCGCGTCTTACCATCGATTGACCCTCATTTTGAAATCACCCGTCGCGTCGATTTTATCAAACGTAAATTAACAGATTCTGGCTGCAAAGCGCTGGTTCTCGGTATCAGTGGCGGCGTAGACTCCACGACCTGTGGCCGACTTGCCCAAATTGCGGTGGATGAGCTAAATGACCAGAGCGGTGGCGGCTATCAATTTGTTGCAGTGAGATTGCCTTATGGCGAGCAAAAGGATGAAGACGAAGCGCAACTTGCTCTACAATTCATCCAACCAAGCCACTCCGTTTCCGTCAACATTAAAGAAGGCGCAGATGGCCTGCATGCCGCCTCTCTGGTTGGTCTTGAAAATACGGGGCTGATCCCACAAGATCCTGCTAAAGTAGACTTCATCAAAGGCAATGTAAAAGCGCGTGCACGCATGATTGCCCAGTACGAAATTGCCGGTTTTGTTGGTGGCTTAGTGCTTGGTACGGATCATTCAGCGGAGAACATCACCGGTTTCTATACCAAGTTTGGTGATGGTGCTTGCGATCTCGCGCCTCTGTTTGGTTTGAATAAACGTCAAGTCCGTGAAGTTGCCGCCACACTCGGTGCTCCTGAGCAGTTAGTTAAGAAAGTACCGACTGCCGATTTAGAAGAACTCGCACCACAAAAAGCCGATGAAGATGCGTTGAACCTGACTTATGAGCAGATTGACGACTTCTTGGAAGGCAAAACCGTTTCTCAGGAAGCCTCTGATCGTCTCGTACACATATATCGCACGACGCAACATAAACGTCAGCCTATTCCGACCATTTACGACTAACGCTAAATTAAGGCTAAGCGAAAGCAAGTGCGACGATTTTTAGCCAGGTAAACAAAAAGGGAGCCGCTGGCTCCCTTCTTTCATCCCAAGTAACATTCTACACGCGCTCTTCCAAGGCGATATTGTTGTTTGCCCATAGCAACGCCTGTAGTCGATTCTTAGCGTTTATTTTCTTAAAGATATTGTGCAAGTGTGTTTTAACGGTGTTCTCACTGACAAACAGCTCATCGGCAATTTGGAGGTTAGATGCCCCATGACCTAACAAACGCATGATCTCTTTCTCACGTTTGGTTAAGTTGGCATACACTTGCGATGTCGTTACCGTATTCGCACAACGGAAATGTTCGATATAATCTTGTGCGACCTTACGTGATAACCACATCTCATCTTGCATGACTTTTTCCATACCTTTGAGCAGCAGGCTAATGTCATCTTCAACATAAAACACACCAACAAGATTACGCCATTTAAACAATTGCGATGATGCGACCTCTTTCGGACAATTGATCACGATCTCTTTCGCATTACTATTGGCCGACAGCCGAGCTTGATTATAGATTTCAAAATTAGAATCATTGAGATAATTAAAATCAATCAATACATAGTCACCGAGCAACGAATTATTGCTCTCAGATCCAACGCTCAAGTCGTCAAGAGAAACTAAACGCACCTCTAACTCAATGCCACGCTCTAATGAATCCTTAAACAACTTCGACTGCATGCTGATGTCAGATAACAAGGTAATGTTATAGGTACTGTTGGCGCTCATATTCGTTTCTCCACACTGTGCTCTGGCTTTTATAATGTAAAACTATCGTTTAGAAACAAATAGTCAACATTAACCCAGTTCACACTTCTTCAGATATGAATAATTTAAGCAACAATTTCATTAGGTTACGACGATCATCTTAATTTTGAGAACGTAGGTGATTACTTGAACAACTCATATGCACGCGGCTGCAATGTCGCATAAGCGATATAAACAAAAGTCCTAACAAAGAAATGACAGAAACATTTCCTCCGGAGCTATCCGAACTTGTCGGCGAAATGGCTGTTGGCGAAGATGGATCAACCAAAATGCGCTGTCCATTTGTAGTGACAACACTGTACTTTGCCGAAACAGTTCCGCTCAATACACTTTTTATCCAGTTTTCATAGCGCGCAACATTTGTAAATGCAGAGGTTACTTGGCTATTTAAAGCCCCATCACCACATTTTGCCAAGCCAAAGCTTGTAATGCCCACTTGCACATAATTACCATTCGTAAACCAATAGACGGGGCCCCCTGAATCTCCATCACAGGGGGCATTCTGTAGAATTCCATCAGGCAAAACGCCATCAAAACAAATCTGCTTATCTGTAAAGTTACTTCCCCAAATGGCTCGACATTGATTGACAGTCAGTGGCCTTAACGTTGTTTCTAACAGCTCATTTTCATTCTGATACTCACCTTCTAAACTGTTGTAAACTAAACCGTGTCCAATCGTGACATACCTTTCATCGGCAGGAAAATCTCCTTGATAACTAAAGTTGAGATTATCCAGAAAGTCACTTGTCGCTAATGGCGTTTCAAGCTTCAAAATCGCAATATCATCTGGCCAAAGTTGGCTTGAAGAGTCAATGTAAGTCTCAGATACAAAAAAGTCACTCACCCTTATCGGTGCGCCCGCAACATAATTTGTTTCATCAACTAATTGAGACACAACCGTGACTTTGTCGAGATTTGCATTACCGACAATACAATGTGCTGCTGTCAACACATACTCACTGTTAAGAACAGTTGCACCACAAAAGCTTGTACTATGAGCACCAGCAAGGTCTTCATAGAACAAGCTTGCAAAGCTGGGATAGTTATTGATATCAACACTAGAACCATTAATGATATAAGGTGAAACTTCAACGCTATGAGCGTAATGACTTAAAGCTAACGCCGTGACTAAAATTAACTTCCGCATTAGTTACTTCCTTCCTACCAATTCACACCTTTCCAAAGCATTGCTACCCTAACACCTTCCACTTAATTTAAATGCACAGGTATTACATAAAATATAGATCATGAGGTACAAATCTAAATCTATAACTTAACAATTACTCTGTGTTACATATTGCGCTTTTGGATTGGATTGCTTCAATTAGCCTCGGAAATACCTTTGTGGAACAAATGGCATCTTTTCGATCGTCATCGGTAGCATCTTTCCGCGAACTTCAGCGAAAACTTGTGTGCCGACAGTGGCGAGATCGGCGCTCACATACCCCATCGAAACTGGCTTACCTGCTGAAGGGCCTGCCGTTCCGCTAGTCACATTACCAATTCGCTGGCCATCAGCATCAAACAACTCACAACCTTCGCGCACTGGCGCTTTGGTTTCTCCAACTAACCCCACGCGTTTGCGCGCAACTTGCTTTGTTTCAATCTGAGTAAGAATAATGTCTGCCCCCGGGAAACCACCAGCACGCGCTTCACCAGAGCGACGTACCTTTTGAATACCCCATAATAAACTCGCTTCGACAGGGCTAGTGGTTTCATCCAAATCATGGCCATACAGGCACAAACCGCACTCAAGACGTAAAGAGTCACGAGCACCAAGCCCAATCCACTCCACTTCCTCTTCGGCAAGTAATGCTTGTGCTAATGCTTTCGCATGTTCAGCTGGCACCGATATTTCATAGCCATCTTCACCGGTGTAACCACTGCGAGAAATGAGGCAATCCACACCGAGCAAAGAATACTGACCGACATCCATAAAGATCATCTCTGCCACTGCAGGTTGTAAACGCTGTAAAACATTCACCGCTTTAGGCCCTTGCAATGCAAGTAGGGCACGATCTTCAATCACCTCAAGCTCAACCCCTTGCGGAAGATGATGTTGTAGATGAGCAATATCTTGCGTTTTACATGCCGCATTAACGACAACAAACAAATGGTCACCTAAGTTGGCCACCATCAAGTCATCCATAATGCCGCCTTGAGCGTTGGTAAAAAACGCATAACGCTGATTGCCTACCGGTAAATCGATAATGTCGACTGGCACTAAAGTTTCAAGAAATGCTGCCGCATCCACGCCTTTTAAACGCAATTGCCCCATGTGTGACACATCAAATAAACCTGCCTGTTCACGAGTGTGTAAATGTTCTTTTTTTACGCCTAACTTGTATTGAACTGGCATATCGTAACCGGCGAAAGGGACCATTTTCGCCCCCGCTTCAAGATGCAAATCATGCAATGGTGTGGTCAGTAGCACTTCAGTCATGGGGCTCTCCAAATGTCCGTTTGGTTCTACTTCTGATTCCTGCGATCGAGTTAAGCAGGAACCTATAAGAAATCTTGTTTCCGATAATAAACATGATAGTGGTGAGTTTGCACGGTTAAAATTTACCCATAGATGCAAAGTGTGACATTTAACATTTTACGAACATTCGTTGCCATATTCATTGCCATGCAAAGAGGCATAAAATAATAAGAGCTGGCTTAGGCCAGCTCAAGATATCCATGATTACAATGTGTATTTCCAATTGGAAACAACCTGCTTATTTTGCGGTTACCCAAAGAATATGAGCATCTTCATCACTGATTGAAACCAGCATATGCCCCATATTGGCATCATAATAAACACTGTCACCCTCACCCAAAGCAACCGGTTCATAGAACTCGGAATAGAAGGTAACAGAGCCTGCAAGAATCAATAAAAACTCCTCTCCTTCATGCCTAACCCAATCGCTATATTCATCAAATGAACGGGCACGAACACGGCTTTTAAATGGCATCATCTTCTTGTTGAGCAATTGCGTGGCCAGTAATTCATGCTCGTAAGTTTGTGTCGGGTGCGGTTTTCCTTGCCCTTGCAATGTAATATCCCTGCGCCCCGTCGCCACCTTTTTCTCAGGCGCTTCAAAGAGTTGCGGCATATCTATTTGCAAACCGTTGGCCAATTTTTGCATCGCCTGGAAGGTTGGCGATATTTGCTCGTTTTCAATTTTGCTTAACGTTGAACGTGCCAACCCGGTGCGCTGACTAGCCTCTTCCAAGGTAATACCTAAGCGGGCGCGGATCTCTTTGATGCGTACTCCCAGCTTCAATGGCGCAATAGTCTGCTCTTGGCTCTCTTTAGCTAGTGTTAATGATGGATACTCATCATAAATCTCTTCCGCCATGCATCCCCCAGCGAATTAAACATCCTGTATGACGTTGCATTGTGCAATAAGCCCTCAGAATAAAAAAGGATAAAAGTTCACCAATCGTGGGGTCGCTAACAAATTCTGAAACTATGTTTCCTATAGGAAATTTTGGGGTTGATTGTTTTTACATCAACCGCTATGTTACCGAGATGTTAGCTGAAAATCGTTTAATCAAGGCGCTTGTAACCGTTCAATAAGGCAGAATCAGAGGCTCGATGTTCACCAAGAGGTCACTCACCTTATTCGAAATAAACATAGCGTAGAAGCCATGACTAAACAGAGCGTAATTCAGTGATCGGTCACTCAAAAATCCGCATTAAAGTAATGCAAACTGATCAATGCGGACTTGTGATCGATAATGAGGTCAGGCGATGTTTTGCTGATTAGCGTCTTGAAAGAGACTTGCTCAGCAAAACAGACAAGCCGCGGCTTTGGCGTAGCACAATTTAGACTCAGTAATTTAGACGTAATAATTTAGACGCAATGGTAGCAAGCAAGTGCAGAGTGTTTAGGGCCTTCCTAACACGTAAAGAAGAAAGATGAGATAACATCTGCCAGCACTCTCTTTTTACCTAAAAATGAAATGTGGAGATCAAGCAATGGACAAAACCCTCAAGTTTACAGACAGCCACGAATGGGTGCGTGATAACGGTGATGGTACTGTAACCATCGGCATCTCTGAGCATGCACAAGAAATGCTTGGTGATGTTGTTTTCGTAGACTTACCTGAAGTCGAAGCAGAAATCGATGCAGGTGAAAACTTCTCATTAGTTGAATCAGTGAAAGCCGCATCAGACATCTACGCGCCTGTCACCGGTGAAATCATCGAAGTGAACGAGGAGCTTGAGGACAGTCCTGAGCTTATCAACGAAGAACCATACGAAGGCGGTTGGATCGTCAAAGTGAAATTGTCTGATCCGGAAGAGTTAAACGATCTCAAAGACGCAGACGAATATTTAAGCTCTATCGAAGAAGAATAATAAATCAGCAAAAGCTGCCCATGAAAGTGGGCGGCTTTTTTTAAAGGCTCGTATTAATGGATATCGGTATCTTTTTCTCAACAGAGTCAAAAGCCCCGACATCCGAGCCAGAAGGTAAAGGATAATGACAACACTACTTCAAAGCCTCAGCACTCGACATGAGTTCGTTGCTCGCCACAACGGACCAAACAAAGCCGACCAACAAGCAATGCTCGATGCTATCGATGCAAAAAGCTTGGATGAGTTGATCATTCAAACCGTGCCAGCACAAATCCGCTTGGAAAAACCACTCATGCTCACCGAAGCCAAGAGTGAAGCCGATATGCTTGCCGCCATGAAACAGTTTGCCAAGCTTAATCAAATTAAGCGCACTTACATTGGCCAAGGGTACTACAACACCTTCACGCCAAATGTTATTTTGCGTAATGTATTCGAAAATCCAGGTTGGTATACCGCTTATACGCCTTACCAACCGGAAATCTCACAAGGCCGCCTTGAAGCACTACTCAACTTCCAACAAATGGTGATGGACTTAACTGGCATGGAAATCGCCAATGCATCCTTGTTGGATGAAGCCACTGCGGCTGCGGAAGCGATGACCCTATGCAAACGAGCAGGCAAGAGCAAAAGTAACCAGTTCTTCGTCGCTACGGATGTGCACCCACAAACTATTGAAGTGGTTAAAACCCGTGCAAAATACATCGGTTTTGACGTAATCGTTGACGACGTTGACTCACTGCCGAACCACGATGTGTTCGGAGCTTTAGTTCAATACCCATCGACCACGGGTGAAGTACGCGATATCACTGATATCATTAGCGCCGCGCAAGCCAACAAAACTCTAGTGACCGTCGCCACCGATCTGCTTGCCAGCACACTTTTAAAACCTGCGGGTGAAATGGGCGCCGATGTAGTGATAGGCTCTGCTCAGCGTTTTGGTGTGCCAATGGGTTATGGTGGCCCACACGCCGCCTTCATGGCGACCAAAGACAAACACAAACGTACCATGCCTGGTCGCGTTATCGGTGTTTCCATTGATGCTAAAGGTAACCAAGCACTGCGCATGGCAATGCAAACTCGTGAGCAACATATCCGCCGCGAGAAAGCGACCTCAAACATCTGTACTGCGCAGGCACTACTGGCCAATATGGCCTCGTTCTACGCGGTATATCATGGTGCAGAAGGCTTGCGTACTATCGCTCGTCGCACACACCATATGACGGCAATCCTTGCCGCTGGGCTAACTAAGTCAGGTTACGAACTGGCACATAATAGCTTCTTTGACACCATTACCATCAACAGTGGTGATCAAACCGAAGCGCTCTATCAAAAAGCTCAGTCAAACGACATCAACCTTCGCTTACTAAAATCTTCACACCAACTCGGCGTGAGCTTAGATGAAACCACCACTGTCGCGGATATCGACGCACTCTTTAACATTTTTGATATCAAAGAAAATGTGTCTGCACTCGCTTCGGATATAGAGAAAAATGAGTTTGCTGCGATTCCTGAATCTTGTCGTCGCACCAGCTCATATTTAACGCACCCAGTGTTTAACACTCATCACAGTGAAACGCAGATGATGCGTTACCTTAAACAGCTAGAAAATAAAGACTTCTCGCTCACTCATGGCATGATCCCGCTGGGCAGTTGTACCATGAAACTCAATGCCGCTGCCGAAATGATTCCTGTCACTTGGCCAGAATTTGGCGCACTACATCCATTTGTTCCGCTTGAGCAAGCCGCTGGTTACACTGCGCTGGCAAAAGATCTGAAAGAGAAACTGTGTGAGATAACCGGTTACGACGACTTCTCGCTACAACCAAACTCTGGAGCGTCAGGCGAATACGCTGGGCTTATCGCCATTCAGCGTTACCATGAAAGCCGTGGCGACGCACATCGTAATGTCTGTTTGATCCCAAGCTCCGCGCATGGCACTAACCCTGCTACAGCCTCTATGGTGTCAATGAAGGTCGTGGTCGTGAAATGCGACCAAGAAGGTAACATCGATATTAGCGATCTGGCAGATAAAATCGAAAAACACCGCGATAACCTTTCCAGCATCATGATCACCTACCCTTCAACCCACGGCGTGTATGAAGAACAAGTGAAGCTTGTGTGCGAGATGGTGCACCAAGCGGGCGGCCAAGTGTACCTTGATGGTGCCAATATGAACGCGCAGGTGGGCTTAACCACACCAGGCTTTATTGGCTCAGACGTTTCGCACCTTAACCTACACAAAACCTTCTGTATTCCGCATGGTGGTGGTGGCCCAGGCATGGGACCTATTGGGGTGAAATCGCACCTTGCACCTTTCCTACCCGGTCATATTGAAAATGGGGTCGAAGGCGAAGCGTTTGCCGTATCCGCTGCAGATCTCGGCAGTGCCTCTATTCTGCCAATTTCATGGGCTTATATTGCCATGATGGGCGAAGTAGGCTTAACCGAAGCGACCAAGGTGGCGATTTTGAATGCCAACTATGTGATGGAAATGCTCCGCCCATACTACCCAGTGCTTTACCGTGGCACCAATGGCCGTGTCGCGCACGAATGCATTATCGATATTCGTCCACTCAAAGAAGCCACCGGCATTAGCGAAGAAGACATTGCCAAACGCTTAATGGATTACGGCTTCCACGCGCCAACGATGTCCTTCCCAGTGGCGGGCACGTTGATGGTTGAGCCAACCGAATCGGAAGACTTGGAAGAGTTAGACCGCTTCTGCGAAGCCATGGTTGCGATTCGTTTAGAGATGGACAAAGTGAAAAATGGTGAATGGCCGTTAGACAACAACCCACTGGTGAATGCACCACATACGCAAGTGGATCTGTCTGATGACCAATGGGATCGTCCTTACTCGCGTGAGGTTGCGTGTTTCCCATCTTACGCCACCAAGCAATCGAAATACTGGCCGACTGTAAACCGCGTCGATAATGTTTATGGCGATCGTAATTTGATCTGCTCATGCCCAAGTGTGGATCATTATCAGTAGGAGTCTGAGGATAGCTAACTAAGTTGGTTATTGGGCTAAGCTATCTGGCGTCAATCAACTTAGCTGATCACAGATAACCAAGTTGGAAACCGATAACTAAATTGGAAACTAACTTGAATTAAAAAGGCGAACCGTTTGGTTCGCCTTTTTAGTTCCATAGAACTTACACACAATAACTACCTGAGCTCACAACTCACCAACTGGCACTGATTTCTAATCAAGTGCTCTTGCGTAATAGCCAGTGTATTCTTCTCAATGAAGGTTAAATGCTCTCGCACTGATGCGCTGACATCTCTGCTCTTGAGCCTATCAAGCTGATCTAGTTGTTTCAAAAATTCATCGAGCTTATTGATACCTCGAAATAACTCCAGATTTAGGACAGGGACAACCCAATAGTGTTTATCATTACTTAGTTGGTCGATCATATCTAAGCCTGCTGGATCGTAATCATAGAAAAAGCCTACTTCAACGGCATTGTTGTCAAAGCATTCAATCAGAGTAGGTAGGTCTTTTTGGTTTTTTCCGTGACCACGGTAAACGAGCACAGCGGATTGCCATTCATCTGGCAAAGAGAGTACAACGTCTTTCCATCGAACCATTAGCTCGCCATTTTCGATAATAAGTACTCGGCTAAAACGCGGGAAATCTAAATCATCCAACTGTACAGAAGCTACATACCTAGCTTCTTTTGGTACATCTGGCTGATTCTTTAAAGGGATATTCACATTACCAGCTAAGCTAATGAGCTGCTGAAACACACCACCTTTTGCAGACTTCTCGCTAATACCAGGGCGTGCAGTATCCATCCGAGAGTTGCTACTCTGTTGAAAGGTCAGAAGATTTTGTCCCAATGTTGAAGTAAAATACTTTTCAATTTCCCTCAATTCTGAACGGGATAAAAGAATTGAATTGCCACTAACAGCCCCGACTTCTACGAGCCTGCAAACTTCAGTATTGGACTTGTTGGCAGGAATCCTCTCCCTCGAATTAACAACAACCCTCTTAGCAGCATTAATTAGCGATAGAGATAGCGTCATTTAGCACCTCCGATTGTTTCAAAAACAATATCACTAATAATCACATTACCGTCATAAGGTAATACGACTTCTCTTTCTTCCTTAACTTGAACGATACTCTTCAAACCGACTTTTTGCGCACTAATGTAACCATCGACCAGTAAAAGCCAGTCCTCCAGTTCTATATCGAGATCAAACAGTGTATAGCTTTGCGCAGCAGATAGAGGGAGAATGTTAGGGTTGGATTTTATTGCCTCAAACATTAACTCTAGCGCTTCATCTACCTCGTTTAGTTCAAACTCTTCTTCATCTTCACGGACATCCGTAACTTCGATACTGTCTAAATCTGAAGCTCTGCCTTTTTTCCTCTCACAGCTAGCAAGAGCCCTTACAGCCAAATCAATTAAGTCATCAGCTTGAATGTCACTATTAGTATTTCCGTAGGCTCGTACTTCTGTTTCCGAAACCTGAGACAAGCAGTCAGGCAAACATTCAATGGAATCTATAGATGGCGAAAAGGTTTTGTCATCTTGGAACTTAGCTGCAAAAACATCAATAATGCGATTAAGCTTGGAAGATTTCTTATCTCGCTGAAGCTTTGCCAACATATCGACCATTTTTTTGTTTGATACATTTAAGTCCTTCAATGCTATATCGATTTTAGATTTAAGTAGCTTCAAAAGAATTCGCTCAAGGTGAATGTCAGTTTGTACCCACTCTCTTAGCTTTTTCACACTTAAATGCTCGAAGATACTATTGATTCTACCGATCTCACGTTTGCATCGACCGATTTGGCGAATTTTGTCATCAACATCAGTGACCATGCTAAATTCATCAGCAACGATCCTATGAAAAGAAGATACGGTCTCAACTAAGGCGTCATTTATCTCGACTGTTATCTCTCGAATTTCATCTAAGTAGTGTTGTTTTTTATCGTCATTGAAGTCCTTAACTCGTCGGTAACTGTCAACGGCATAATCCAAGTTTTCAATCTGATTAGAAAACTCACCATGACGTTCTCTGAATCTATAACGACTAGTTACCCTATCCAGTAAACGTTTAACAGACGAATGAACTTGGACTCCATGCTCATCATCTAAGTGATATGCCAACTGATGTTTTGTAAGTGCTGCAATTGCAGCTTTATTGCTTTCACTATGATGAAGTACTCCAGCTTGCTCATAGCAAGCCTCGTCTACTACCTCAGTATGAGTGCTTAAAGCTCGCACAGCTTCTTTTGACTCCACTTGTCGAGACATCTAAATCAACCCCATTTGAGTATCTAATTCATTTCCACCATCAGCTTCACTTTCCAGCATCCCTTCATTAATAGCGATAAACTCCAAAGTCTCATAAAGCAATGACCATTTTGCTGTAGCGATAAAGAGAGAGCCAGTTGATGATGGAGATACAAAGTACTGAGGAATCCCCTAATGATTTTGATAAAAATCATAAATTTAAGGTAGATGCACATCTTGTCATGTGATCAAATGGTTCTGAGAAAAATCAATAACCAGACAACAAGATGTGCGAACTCGATATTTTACACGACTCTCTTTACCAATTCTGCCCTGAATTGCACTTAAAACGACTCAACAGTTTAACGCTGGCTTGCCACGCATTACTTGAATGTAAAACGCTCACTCTTACCGAACTTGGTCGTAACCTGCCAACGAAAGCCAGAACAAAACATAACATCAAACGAATCGACAGATTGTTAGGTAATCGTCACTTGCACAAAGAGCGACTCGCTGTATACCGTTGGCATGCCAGCTTTATCTGTTCAGGTAATTCGATGCCCATTGTTCTTGTTGACTGGTCTGATATTCGTGAGCAAAAACGGCTTATGGTATTGCGGGCTTCGGTGGCACTACATGGTCGTTCTATTACTCTTTATGAGAAAGCCTTTCCGCTTTCAGAGCAATGTTCAAAGAAGGCTCATGACCAATTTCTAGCCGACCTTGCAAGCATTCTACCGAGTAACACTACACCGCTCATTGTCAGTGATGCTGGCTTTAAAGTGCCATGGTATAAATCCGTTGAAAAGCTAGGTTGGTACTGGTTAAGTCGAGTCAGAGGGAAAGTGCAATATGCAGATTTAGGTGCGGAAAACTGGCAACCTATCAGCAACTTACATAGCATATCCTCAAGTCGCTCAAAGACTTTAGGCTATAAGAGGTTGACTAAGAGCAACCCAATTTCATGTCAAATTGCACTGTATAAATCACGTCCTAAAGGCCGAAAAAATCAGCGTTCGACACGGACTAATTGTCATCATCCGTCACCTAAAATCTACTCCGCTTCGACAAAAGAACCATGGGTTTTAGCGACTAACTTGCCCGTTGAAATCCGAACACCAAAGCAACTTGTTAGGCTCTACTCGAAGCGTATGCAAATTGAAGAAACCTTCCGAGACTTGAAAAGCCCAGCCTACGGTTTAGGCCTCCGTCATAGCCGAACTAGCAGCTCAGAGCGCTTTGATATCATGCTGCTAATCGCCCTAATGCTTCAACTGACATTTTGGCTTGCTGGAGTTCATGGTCAGAAACAAGGTTGGGATAAGCACTTCCAAGCTAACACTGTCAAAAATCGAAATGTACTCTCAACAGTGCGCTTAGGGATGGAAGTTTTGCGGCATTCTGGCTACACAATAACGAGGGAAGACTTGCTCGCGGCTGCAACCCTGCTTGCTCAAAATCTATTCAAACATGGTTGTGCTTTGGGGAAATTATGAGGGGATCCCTCAGTACAAAGTATCCTTCTTGGACAAGATAATCTAAGATCGACCTCAGCTTCGTTTTACTCTCTTTGCTTTTATGGGCTCTTTTAAGCTTGTGTGCAATATGATCAAGCTGATTTTGAAGTGAGTTACTTTCCTCTATTGCTGCGAGTAACTCTGACTCCGAAAGCTTGCCACCAGCCATGATAGGTCTGGAGTCTGAATCAATATTTCGGGCTAGTTTGAGCCAAGCGATTATTCCTTCCATCGTCTGCGAAAAAACTTCAAAGTCTTTGAGAACTTCGTTTTTCTTTCGAGTGTTATCGATGCTCTCGTATCCACAGTAAAAACCTAGGCCGTCTTGTGTTTCGACTGTTGTCATGCTTATTCGAGACAAGTATTGGTTCATGTCACTTCGATTTCTGGTATCGGATAAGTATGTGTACTCAATAGGAGATGCATATTCACATATCACTTTTTTACTCATGAGCATTCGGAAAACCGATTCAAACTTATTCATTCAACCACCTCCGTAGACTGATTTTGTTTCGACTCAGAAAGCAATGGATTGACTCTGCTTCTACGTCCACCAATAAATGATTTGACACCTACATTCTTTACGATGTGATTTTTAGTCGCGAAGTACTTATAAGTAGCTGGATGCAGATCTGGCTGAGCAGTGAACAAGCAAATACCTTTTTGAGCCATCATGTCGAATAAAATAGCCAGGTTAGAAATAGAAATTTTCCCTAATTCGTCGAGCGGCCAGTGAATGGCAACGTCTTCATCCTGACACAAGAATCGAGTCATCCCACAGAAAACAACGATAATAGCTAGTTTGGAAATCCCTTCGGAGCCGACCTTTTCTAAATCTTCATCATTTCGAACCACTGCTGGGCGTCCATTCTCAACAATCGTTATCTCCATCTCGACCAAAGACTCTAGGTTTTTAGATATCTGAGCCTCTTTAAATGAAGCCAACAGTTGCTTGAAGGAAGCAAGAAACGCTTTGGAAGGTAGACCTCTTGAGGTTTCGCCTGACCATCTATCCAATTCGACACTAAATAGATTAAGGTCTTTCCAAAGATCAAAAGTATGTATCTTGCTTGATAGTTTGATGTGTATGGTGTCGATAGCAGGGAAAGGATTGCCCGTTTCAATCGACTTGTCCAAAGTGCTCGAAACTGAATCTACTTTACTATTCACCTGTTTAAGGGTTTGGTGATAGTTAGAAATCTGAGTCGATATTGAACGAAGTGTCTCAATTTTAACGTCCCTAACATCTGGTATCACGTTAAGGACAAGCTCTTCAAGATCTCCCAAGCAAGCAAGGGAAAATTGAGGACTATCGTAGTTGATAGCATAGTCATAATTTTCTGAAAGCTTCGTCATGGTCGCAGAGCGCATCTGCTCCCACATCATCTTTATTTCATTGTTGTCGTCCAACCCTAAGATTGTGTTACTTACGTCTTTTACTTTACTAACGATTTCTTTCTTAAGAGTGTTAATCGCAGTGATTTTATCCGTCACTAAACTCACTGCATGCTCAACAGAATGAAATTCCGAATCTACAGAGACATCCTCTACGTTAGCTAAATCTGATTCATCGACCGCTTTTTCTAGGCTGTTAGTACAAGTAGTAAGCTGCGCTATGGCCTCCTTGACTGTAATGAAATCTTCTTCATATAACTTGATTGAAGACGATACTTCATCAATTCTTTTGTTTACCGACTTCTCATAGTCGTCTCTCTTCGCTTCACCTCCCGTGATCTGTCGATCTAAAACCAAAATTTCAGAATTGTAGCTATCAATATATTTCCATTCTGATTCTAGCCAAGTGTCATAGTCGTGAATTAAAGCTTGAAATGTTTTTATCTCCTCACATTGGCGTTCGAGAGATTCCCACTTCGACTTGGCTCTTTCGATACTGACTGGATCTACTCCTTTACTCATCAAGGCTTGGTTGAACGCTAACTTGTAGTCACTAATTCTGTCTGAAGTTATCTTTTCTTTATTTTTAATCAGCTCATCAATAGCACTTTTTTTCGCGTCCTCTTCTGACAAGCGATAATCGAAGTTAGCTTTCACCTGAACACGCTCTTGTTGATGGCGCTGTTCCTCGTTTTCAAGTTTTTCTTTCAGCTCAAACTTGATGGTAAAAAGTTCAGACTCTAGTACGCTTTTCTTTTTCTTAACTTCAGATGTACGACTTTCAGCATCACTTTCAAACTGGACTGTTTTTTGCTCTTTTAGGAGATTGAGCTTGCTCAGTTCTTCCTCAAAGACTTTTGTTCTTTGACTTTGAATTTTTATTTCTTTGTGAAGCTTATCTGCTTCTTGCTCATCACTTTTGGCCCTGCTCTTCGCTTTACCTTGCCGAACTTCTACTTCTGACTCCTTGATTTTTAGAGTCTCTAATCGCTCTGAAAGCTTCTCGTCACTCAGACAAAAATCAGGAAGTGCGATTGAATCCAGATCCAAATAAAGACCAAAAATCGACTCAGTAGCTTCTGGGTCGAAAAATGGTTTCAAGTTTTTCGCATTTAACAAACTAGGAGTGATTACTTTGCCTATATTGCCGCGCCAATCAGGCACTTTTTGATCTAGGTACTCGTTGAGCGACCCTTTTGCTGGCAATAATGCGCGACTAACAGAAACTATTTCATCTGAAATTTCTTTTAATTCGCTAGTACATGTGTGGTAAGTAGAAAGACTGTTCTCATGATTTTTCTCTGCCTGACGTAGTTGCTCATTCAAGTGAATTACTGCATTGTGGGAAGCGTTAAGTTGTTCACGCTTACTCTCAAGATCACTTTCCAGACTACGTAATTCGCCTTTTTGTTCTGGTGTGAACTCTAAAGACTGCCCTTCTAGAATTGCAAGTCGGAATTGTTCTTGTCTTATCTTGTCAGACTGTTCATCGAACTCATCTTGCAACTTTTTCTTTTGAAGGTTGAGGTCACTCTGCATCGCCTCTAAACGGTCGTTTTTTTGCTCGAATATCTCTTCCTTAGTGTTAAGTATATTATTGATCTCTTTTTGCTTACTGGAGCGGAAATTAGCACATTCGAGTTCCAATTTTTGTACCTGACTGTTAAACGTACTTTCTTCGGTTTCTACGTCTTCCAGTAAGTTGTCGTAATGTTTCCTTGCAGATTCTGCTTCCTTCAGCAAGTCACTCAAGCTATTGTAAAGCGTGATTTTTTCTAAAATATCATCCTCGTTCTCGTACTTGTCACGCTTATTGTAAATAGCATCAACTACTTTGGATTTCCTTTCAAACTCAGTCCGATGAATGCTTAACTCAGTATCAAGCTTTTGAAGTCTATCTTTCCTCTCACTGACTAGGGAGCCGTGCAACTCCTTCTGCGAACGAATTTTGTCAGACAACTGAGTGTCATTTAGTGCCAGTTGACGCAGATAAGAAGCGATTTGAGCTCGATAGGAGTTTAGTTGCTTTATGTACTCATCAAGGCTGTCTTTACTTGCAACTGCTTCATCGAACTTGCTCTTTTTAGTGTCTAGTTGAACAAACACATCTAGGCTATTTGCTAGGTTGATATACTCTTTCTTGTATGGGACATCGTCCATCGATGTATTGTTCAAGAAACAGTCCACAATCATCGTCTTAAAACGACTCAACATTTTCTTGTGGCGCATCATTGTCGCCGTCAAAATGTCGATATGATTCATGTTATGGCTCGCAGAACACAACGAGTACTCATGGGCGATTGCAACTAAGTTTTTACCCGTACTACGTCTTTGGGCCAAACGCTTTTTATTGTTTAGAATTACAGAGCGGTAATCGACACTAGTTTCAATTTGCGAACTTACTGACATTGACTGAGACACAAGGTTTTTAAGCCATGTTCGAGTTTCACTTCCTTGCTTAATTAGCTCGTCGTACAAATGCTGAGAAAACAATTGTTCAGCGGTTCCTGTCAAAAACCTATAAGCGACACTGGAGCCATTTCGATACATTACAGAACACTTTCTCTCACCAAGCTTTTCATATTCGAACACGATGACAGATTTTGGGGTGGGCAAGTAGTAATCAACAAAGGAAACTTTATCCGCTTGTCTATCCACCAGCTTACTCGGATCGGCTCCATAGAACGCTGGAAGTAAGCTTAACAAAGTGGATTTACCAGCTCCGTTATCACCCGTATTGTTGCTATGCCCGATAGCCTTGACCTTGAATAGTTTCCCAGGGATAAATGAGTGGAAAAGTACGATCCCTAGTAGTTTAGAGCTTTTTGTTTCAGATTTATTCATTTCTTTCATCACAGTGCGGCAGAGATATTCTCAACCCCTCGGTTAGTGAATGACCTACAACAAACTTACTGACTCGACTGCCACTAAGTAAGTCCATTATTTGTGCTTCCAACTTCCACCAGAGTTAAGAGGCTGCGTTTAAGATAGAAATGCCTCAACACCCAAAAGAGCCAAGTGTTCGTGTCTACTAGCGGTCAAAGAATCAACTAGTAGCATATTACACTGGAATCAAATGATTCGTTAGAGTAAATTAGTACAGTTCATTTTGATAAGGGTAATCATTGTGCGTTGTGTCGAATCTCCACAAACCAAACGACTAAGGCTTATTGATTTCTATCTCTGCTTCTTTGGGAAAGTGAATCGCTCCGACCTTATTCAGCACGGTGATATTGCCGTTGCAACAGCAAGCCGCTCTTTTAATGCTTACAAAGAACGTTTTCCCAACAACACGGTTTTCAACGAAAGCCTGCGAGCATACATGAGGTCAGCATCGTTTAGCCCAGCTTTTGAGCATGACCCAGAAGCAGCTCTGAGGTTAATAGCATGGGGTCAGGAGCTTAACTCCATTCCAGTAACAACTTATGGTGTAAGCAGCTTTGCGACAGTGTTGGATTCACTATCTATTGATATCGTCTCCCAAGTCACAAGGTCGATTCTGAATAAGCACTGTATTTCTGTCCTGTATAGTTCCTCAACTAGCACCGAGACTAGAACCCTGACACCTCATTCTCTATTCAAAGGACTTGGGGCTTGGCACATCCGTGCTTGGGACAGCAAAAGACGTAAATTCCTGTGCTTTAGAATAAGTAGAATTCTTAAGGCTGAACAAACTGACTGCTCATACGACAAGACTATAGAGGACGATACTCTTTGGAACCGTGACGTTGTCCTAAGTGTTGCACCGCACTCTAAGCATGAAAATAGAAATGACTTAGCTATTGATCTTGGTATGGAGGGTCAATACGTGCGAAACATTACAACCAACGAAGCGTTAGCTGGTTACGTGCTCAATGACCTCCACGTAGACTGTACGCCTAATGCTTCTTTGCCGCCGCATGCCTTTAACTTGCAGTTGATGAATAGACACGAGCTAGAGCATGTTGACTCTATTCGAGCCCTAGTACCTGGATTTATACAGAACAAAGATGATAAAGCTTGAGGTAAGTGAGCCCTGAGCATATTGAGTTGTTTACACAAACAAGCGGCTGATTCATTACAAATTCGAGGTGCGTAAAGAGCGGTTCGCAAAGTACGGTTCGGGTTTTACGAACTGAGTAATTAATCTAAAGAGAGAGTTTCCAACTTTGTTAACCAAACTTGCTGCCTTCATTAGCCATAAAGCACTGGAGTTTCCAACTCGGTTATCGTTAAAGAGTATTCCAGCTCGTTGATTTAGAAAGCTGGCAAGTTTCCATCTTAGTTATCTGTGATCAGGATAACTAACTAAGTTGGTTAATTCTTAATAATTCAAAAGCGAACCGAATGGTTTGCTTTTTGGTTATTGGGCTAAGCTACCTGGCGTCAATCAACTTAGCGACTCTACTAGAACAGCTTGCTAGTACCTTATATAAGTTTGATGGCATGTTTGAAATTCTGCGAATGCCAAACAAGTAAACCACTCTCGATAACAACCTAATCATAATAGGTATAGGCTAAGATTCACTAACCTTCATTTTCTAAAAGGCCTTGTCACCTAGCGGCAAGACTTGTTTTTACATCTGCAGACAATCACCTAGCTGCACCCCCTTCTAACAGTAAGGTTATTTGCTTGCAGACAAGAATCTAGTTTAGGTTTGTAACCGGAACGAATAAGCACCTTATCCTCTCAATACTTCTCACATAATCCGTCTCTGGAATTTCTTAACTACAACCTATAGTTTACTATCAATAAAAGTAAACGTTAGTGTATACTTCTGTTTCAATCTAATAAAAGTACTCACTTTCGTGTGCTTTTAGGTTATGTAGAATTGACTCATGATAAAAAGAAGCGACATTAAGCAAGACGATATCATTAAATCTGCTATTACGGTTTTTTCGCAAAAAGGCTTTAAGCAAGCCAGCATGGAAGGAATAGCGAAAGAAGCGGGCGTATCCAAACGTACTTTATACAAGTACTACCCAAACAAAGAAGCGTTATTTGAGGTCATTGTCAGCACGTTGATGTGTCGATTTGATGATCAGTGTCAGGCTGAATTTAGTCCTTCAGTTTCCATTGCGACTCAATTGACGCAACTCACACTAAAACAACTTTGTTATATCAATACTGAAGATTTTCAAGCCACTGCAAGGTTGGTGATAGCTGAATGCATCCGTTGTCCCACAGCATCACAGATGCTAATGCAAAGATTTTCAGCCATTGAAGATACTTATGGTCTTCAAGAATGGATCCGACAAGGCATTGAAGCAAAAGCGCTCAACGTTACCAATGTTGAATTAGCAATTGAGCAATTCATTGGCAGTATTAAAGCCGTCGTATTTTGGCCACAACTCCTAGCCCATCAACCACCACCAAGTTGCGAAGAATTAGAGCGAGTAGTAAACGCAGCCGTTAACGGTTTTGTGGCGACATACGCGAGCAAATAGCAGGTAGATAACGTTACAGATTGATGTTTATCATCATTCTGAACAAGCTAACTCTGTGTCATTTGAGCTCGACAGCAGAAGAATAATCACTAATGTCTGCCTACGATCTTTATTTGCTGCAGATGACCCGATAAAATGCGTCAAAGATAAAAACGAATTGGAATGATCATGGCAAAGTTAACACTGCAAGAGCAAATGTTAAAAGCAGGCTTAGTAAACGAGAAGAAACTAAAAAAAGCGAAAAAAGGCTCTAAAAAGTCTCGTGTGCAAGCTCGTGAAGTAAAAGCTGCGGTTGAAGAGAACAAACGTCAGCAGCAAGAACGTGACAAAGAATTGAGCAGCCAGCAAAAAGAGCAACGTTTAAGCAACGAAATCCGCGCTCAAATTAAGCAACTGATCGAAATGAACAAAGTTGATTTAGGCGATGGCGATATCAAGTATAACTTTACCGATGGAACCTTAGTTAAATCCTTCTATGTTGATACATTGATCCGTAAGCAGTTGATCAGTGGCATCTTAGCGATTGCACGTTATGAAGAAACTTACGTTGTGATCCCAAGTGTTGTCGCCAATAAGATTGCTCAACGTGACGAGCAAGTCATCATTGAACAGAAAGAAGCGGAATCAACCGAGGTCGCCGAAGATGATCCGTACGCAGATTTCGTCGTTCCTGATGACCTAATGTGGTAAAAGCAATCGAGCTGCTCTATTTTATGGGCAGCTCTCTTTATTTTTATCAACCAGTTACATTATTAGCTAATATTTCCCCCTACGTTAAAACCTCTTCAACACATCTTTGATCTGCTTAATTCGCTGTTACACTGAATATCTTTACTTTATGTGCAATGAATTGCATTAATAATCCATGCGTTTTGCTATTATCGCGACGATTTTAACTTTTTGTCGTCGTTGAGTTGTTCATGAGATCACTATTCAATAATCATCAATTGTCCCACTGGATCTTTACCAGTGCGATCAAATTTTCGATTGTTCCTATTGTCTATATCGTGCCAGTGTTCGTATTTCAGATCCCTGTAGAATCTATTTATGATTACCTATTGGAGGTGGTGCGCCTGTACTGCGTTATTTTAATGACTTCGATGATAGGTAAATTAGTAAACTCAAAGCTGATAAAACTAGGGCTAATGATTGCAGTCGCAAATGGCGTTTACGACTCAATAACCGAAATCGTCTACATAGATTTAATGATCAGTAATCGCTTCCCATTCGCCGATGCATTATTGGATGAAGCACTACTCATCATTGGTTATGGCTGTATCATTAAAGGGTTATATCTTCACTTTACTCGTATAAATAAACTCACATTGACTGACAACCTCACCAAATGCTACACCCTAGCAACCCTCGATCTTGTCCCCTTAGGGGCCTATCAAGTGTTCTACTTTGATATCGATAATTTCAGTAACGTTAACAAATCCAAAGGCCATGATATTGGTAACAAAGTACTGAATGCCTTCGCCACACAGCTAATGTATTCCTGCCAAGATCTTGGCTATGTGTTTAGAATCGAAGCTGACAAGTTTCTCGTTGTCGTCGATATAGACCAAGCCGAAGATTATATTGAATCGGTCACCAAAGCCTATGAAAGAAAAGAGATCAGCTTCAGTTCCGGCACAGCCGCGTGCCTAAATAACCGTTTCAAAGAATCCATAGCAGAAGCAGAAGAAAACCTACGCGAAATGAAACGCTGCAAGAACTCCCTCTATAACAGAGAGTTTGAACTCGAAGGTTATGAGTAAGACCATCACTAGTCACTCAGTTAATCGGGTTGTACCGCGCCACTACACAGTGATCGCACTGTTCGCTAGAGTATCAAGTTTGTCGACTGACTAATAAGTTAATGCCTGAAAGTGCAAGAAACCCTGCACAAGTACGATTAAAGCGTTTTGCCATCTTCGGTTGAGCAAACCAATGGCGAAGATATAGCCCAAATAACGCATAAAGACTTATTGCCATCAGCTCTAATAGTAAAAATGTAACGCCTAATATGAAAAACTGTTGATTGATGGAGCTCGTAACATCGACAAACTGAGGCAAAAATGCAGTAAAGATCAGAATCGCTTTCGGGTTGCCCGCTGCCAAAATAAACTCTTGCTTTGCTAAGCCAAAAGAGCTTTTCGTTGTCTCAACATCCGCTAACGGACTCGCTTGAGAACGCCATAGATGCCATGCAATCCAAACCAAATATAGCGCGCCAAACAATTTGATTGCCAAAAAGATCGCTTCTGAGGTGTAGAGCACAACTGCCAAGCCAGATCCCGCAAGCGCGATCATGAATGAAAATGCGACAATGCGCCCTAAACCAGCAAACAAAGCGGATTTAAAGCCAAAACAACGGGCATTATTCATCGACAACAAATTGTTGGGGCCGGGTGTCATATTCAAAGCAAAGCAAGCAGGGATAAACAACAGTAATTTCCATAATTCCATGATCGTTTCTCTTGATGTTACTAAGTTGAGCGTAACGTTAACCGTTGCGCACACAACAACGATTAGCTTCCCCTCACGAGTAATCGCTTGAAGTCAAACAAATCATATTGCCTCAATCACCGCTGTTTTCCTCCTTTTGAATCACTACTTCACTCACACACCCGCCTGAAAGTCATGTAATCAAGGTTTAACCAAGCACCAATTGCACCTCAGTTAACCAACTGGTCAATCGCTTAACGCAAAAAACACTCTATGCTTAATGACATGTGTAAATAAACAGTACTAGAGAATATGAAGAGTCAGTTTTTACTCAGCTTTAAAGAACATATGCGCTCTCGTTACTACGCGACGAAAACAATCGAGGCGTATGCATTTTGGGTTGCGCGTTATATTCGCTTTCATGAGTTCGAACACCCAAGCAAACTAGGTGATGAACATATCGAAGCCTTCTTATCTGACTTAGCCGTTAAACAACGTGTGGCAGCAAAAACGCAAGCTCTCGCGCTCAATTCCTTATTGTTTCTTTATCGAGAGTTTCTGCTGATTTCTGTTGACCCTAATATGAAATTTGCCAAATCACTTAAAGACATCAAGCTACCCGTAGTGCTTACAAAACAAGAGATGCGACGCTTCGTCGAACATATTGATCCAAGGCATAAGCTCCAGTGTATGTTGCTGTACGGTTCAGGGCTGCGTTTAATGGAGTGCATGCGACTGCGAATACAAGATATTGATTTCGACTACGGTGCTCTGCGCATCTGGCATGGTAAAGGCGGTAAGAATCGCACCGTCACCTTAGCCAAAGAGCTCTATCCTTTGCTACGTGAGCAAATCGCGTTAACACAACGTTTCTATGATAAAGATATGCAGACTAAAGGCTATGGTGGCGCTTGGATCCCGCAAGCTCGGCTTCCCAAGTACCCTCAAGCGCAATATGAATTTCGCTGGCACTACCTCTTTCCGTCTACTCGGCTCTCTGTTGATAAAGAGTCCGACCTAATGCGCCGTCATCATATGGCAGAAACCGTGTTACAACGCTCGGTAAAACGCTCCGCTGTTGATGCAGGAATAGAGAAACACGTAACTTGCCATACGTTAAGACACAGTTTTGCTACACACTTGTTGGAAGGAGGCGCAGATATACGCACCGTTCAAGAGCAACTCGGCCACAGTGACGTTAGGACGACACAAATATACACGCATGTCATTGACCGCGGAGCGAACGGTGTATTAAGCCCACTATCGAGTTTATAGTTCAAAAACTGGGTAAAGCGAAATAAAGCGTGTTAGCAGAATTTATACGTTGGAGGGGAAAATTGGTGATTAGAAAAAGAAAAAAGGAGAGCCTAAGCTCTCCTTTTATTAAACCTGAACTGCTAATTAAAGAGCAGCTTTCGCTTTTTCAACTAGTACAGCAAATGCTGCTTTGTCGAATACTGCGATGTCAGCAAGGATCTTACGGTCGATCTCGATAGATGCTTTCTTAAGACCGTTGATGAAACGGCTGTAAGATAGACCATTTTGACGAGATGCCGCGTTGATACGTGCAATCCAAAGTTGACGGAATTGACGTTTCTTGTTGCGACGGTCACGGTAAGCGTATTGACCAGCTTTGGTAACTGCTTGGAAAGCTACGCGGTAAACACGTGAACGTGCACCGTAGTAACCTTTAGCTTGTTTTAGAACTTTCTTATGACGTGCACGAGCTTGTACACCACGTTTTACGCGAGGCATTATGCTTCTCCTAAACTAAACGAATATTAAACTAAAAAGAATTAAGCGTATGGCATCATACGAGCAATTGCAGCCACTTCACACTTAGGAAGGATTGCATTTGGACGTAGCTGACGCTTGTTCTTAGTAGTACGCTTAGTCAGGATGTGACGTTTAGTAGCGTGCTTAAACTTAATACCACCAGCAGTTTTCTTAAAACGCTTAGCAGCACCTTTGTTGGTTTTCATCTTAGGCATGATGAATAACTCCGCATTGTTGAGTTGTTTATAACAATAGTAATTAGGGCGAACAAAACCTAGCCGTTTATCTTTTTCAAGAAAAGCGACTAGATTTTCTTACTTGCAAAAGCCGTTAATTACTTCTTTTTAGGGGCCAACACCATGATCATCTGGCGACCTTCTATTCGAGTTGGGAAAGATTCAACAACAGCAAATTCTTCTGTGTCGGCTTTCAGTCGATGTAGAACGTCAACACCGATGTCTTGGTGAGCCATCTCGCGGCCACGGAAGCGAATAGTTACTTTCACTTTGTTGCCGTCTTCAAGGAAACCAGTCAGGTTGCGTAGTTTTACCTGATAGTCTCCAATATCAGTTCCAGGTCGGAATTTAATTTCCTTGATCTGAACCTGTTTTTGCTTTTTCTTCTGCTCTTTAGCAGACTTGCTCTTTTCAAAGAGGAATTTGCCGTAATCCATCACGCGACAGACTGGTGGCTCCGCGTTAGGGCTGATCTCTACAAGGTCCATACCTGCTTCTTCAGCAGCAGCTACAGCTTCTTGAATTGATACAACACCAACTGACTCACCGTCAGCACCAGTTAAACGAACTTCACGTACGCCACGAATTTCACCGTTTAAACGGTGCGGGTTTTGTTTTACCGGCTGTTGGCCGCGTCTTCCGCCTTTAATAGCTTATTCCTCCAGATTGAGCTTACGGCTAGTAATCTCGGCTTGGATGTATGTAATTAAATCATCCACTTTAAATTTGCCAAGATCCTTGCCTCTACGTGTACGGACTGCGATTTCGCCTGCTTCCATCTCTTGGTCGCCACAAACTAGCATAAACGGTACACGCTTCAATGTATGTTCGCGGATTTTAAAGCCAATCTTCTCATTTCTCAAGTCCGCTTTGGCTCTAATTCCACTTTTTTGCAATTTTTTTGCTACTTCTTGTGCGTAATCAGCCTGTTTGTCAGTAATGTTCATAATTACTGCTTGTTCAGGAGCCAACCACGTTGGGAAGAAGCCCGCGTATTCTTCAATTAGAATACCGATGAAACGCTCTAGAGAGCCTAAAATCGCGCGGTGGATCATAACTGGTACAAGGCGCTCATTGCTCTCGCCTACGTAAGTCGCACCAAGGCGATTTGGTAGGTTAAAGTCTAGCTGTACTGTACCACATTGCCACGCACGGTCTAAGCAGTCATGTAGAGTAAATTCAATCTTAGGACCGTAGAATGCACCTTCGCCCTCTTGAATTTCGTATGGGATGTCCATCGATTCAAGAGATAGTTTAAGCGCTTCTTCTGATTGATCCCAGATTTCATCAGAACCAACACGGTTTTCAGGACGTGTTGATAGTTTAACAACAATGTTGTCAAAACCGAATGTCTGGTATGTATCATAAACCATCTTGATACAGCTCGTCACTTCCTCTTGGATTTGACTCTCAGTACAGAAAATATGAGCGTCATCTTGAGTAAAGCCACGTACACGCATGATACCGTGTAGAGCACCTGATGGTTCATTACGGTGACATGAGCCAAACTCAGCCATACGTAATGGTAGATCACGGTAAGATTTCAGGCCTTGGTTAAAGATCTGAATGTGACCTGGACAGTTCATCGGCTTCAGTGCGTAATCACGGTTCTCAGAAGAAGTCGTGAACATCGCCTCAGCGTATTTGTCCCAGTGACCAGAACGCTCCCAAAGAACGCGATCCATAATAAGTGGACCTTTTACTTCTTGGTAGCCGTACTCGTCTAGCTTAGAGCGTACGAATACTTCTAGATCACGGAAGATTGACCAGCCATTATGGTGCCAGAACACCATACCTGGTGCTTCTTGCTGCATGTGGAATAGGTCAAGCTGCTTACCGAGTTTACGGTGGTCGCGTTTAGCCGCTTCTTCAAGGCGAGTTAGGTGCGCCTTAAGTGCTTTCTTATCATGGAAAGCAGTACCGTAAATACGTTGTAGCATTTTATTGTCGCTGTTACCACGCCAGTAAGCGCCTGCAACATTCAGCAGTGTGAAGTGTTGGCAGAAGCCCATGTTTGGTACGTGAGGACCACGACACATGTCGATGTATTCTTCATGATGGTATAGGCCTGGACGGTCGTCACGAGCAACGTTCTCATCCAAGATTTCCATTTTGTAGGTTTCGCCACGCGCTTCGAATGCGTCACGCGCTTCCTGCCAGCTAACTTTCTTTTTAACAACTTCGTACTTGGTCTTCGCAAGCTCTTTCATACGCTTTTCGATCTTTTCAAGATCGTCTTGCGTTAGCGACTCTTCTAGATCGATATCGTAGTAGAAACCGCTGTCGATCGTTGGACCGATCGCCATTTTCGCTTGTGGGTAAAGCTGCTTGATTGCATGACCTAGAAGGTGAGCACAAGAGTGACGAACGATTTCTAGACCGTCCACTTCATCTTTTACTGTGATGATTTCTAGGCTTGCGTCTTGTTCAATAAGATCGCATGCATCAACGCGTTGACCGTTAACACGACCAGCGATGGTTGCTTTTGCAAGACCAGGGCCGATAGATTGTGCAACTTCAAGAGTAGAAACTGGGTTGTCAAATTGACGCTGACTGCCGTCAGGAAGAGTAATAATAGGCATGTATAATCCTTACAGTGGTGTTGCATACCAAGCAACACTTGCTTATTTAATCGCTTTAAGCCATTTAAACCGATTAGTGAATTTGGTTTTTCGTTCGCATTTAGAGACAAATACGGATGCCCCTTCCTACGAATAGGCGCACATTGTAACCGAACCAGACAAAATAACAATCAAAGTCACACATTTCGATGAATAACCTTTACTCGTGATTATTTCATAAGCAATACAACAAAAACGCCGCCAAGCGAAAGACGCAGGCGGCGTTTAGATATATTGCTGTATGCCTGTAAGCTTTGTTCTTCAAGGCTTAGGGGGATAGCCCTAACATTGTTGCCCTATTTCTAGTCATACCATTTCTAGTATTATCGCATCAAGAAAGACAACATTGACCACAACAAGCCTTACAGGGTAAAGAACGATAATTGTGCTTTTTGCTTCTCAGCTAGCTGAGACAGTTCATTGCTCGCACTCGCGCTTTGGCTAATACCAGTAACATTCTGATTTACCAACTCAGACATGTTCACCACGTTACGGTTAATGTCTTGCGTCACTTGCGATTGCTGCTCAGCTGCCGTTGCAACTTGTGTATTGGCATCATTAATGTGCGTAACGGCTTCGGTAATACCCACTAACGCTTCATTAGCGTGACGCGCTAGGTCGTTATTCTTGGTCAGCATATCAAGGCTCATCTGCATACCATCGTTCGCAAGGCCCGACTGCTTCTGTAACTCTTCAATAATACTTTGAATTTCAACCGTTGAAGCTTGTGTACGTGCAGCCAGCATGCGCACTTCATCAGCAACAACCGCAAAGCCACGGCCCGATTCACCGGCACGTGCCGCTTCAATTGCTGCGTTTAACGCCAATAAATTGGTTTGTTCCGAGATGCCACTGATCACTTCAATCACATTGTTGATTTGCTCAGATTGTTCTTTCAGCTTAGTCACGACCAGTGCTGCATCGTTAAGTGCATGGCCCATTTGTTCACTGGCGGCATTACTCTCTTCAAAGGTTGCTAAGGCAGAGAGTGCTAATTGTTCTGCATCACGAGCGGTAGTATCCGCCAATTGTGCATTATCGCTAACGTTGTCAGCCGTACATGCTAACTCGTTAACCGCTGAAGCGACTTGTTCAATCTCCATTAGCTCTTGTTGAGCATTATTTTCTGCTTGAGTCATTACCGCTGCAAGTTCAGTTGATGCCGACGCGACTTCTTCACTAATACGAGTTAAGTGATCTACGGTCGAATGCAGCTGCTCAACAGTTTGATTTACATCTTGGCTAAGCTGTGCCACTTCATTGTCACCGTCAGTTTCCGCACGGACAGATAAATCACCGTGAGCAATCTTACGCATCACTTGTTGCAGAGTTTGAATTGGCGTCACAATCATACCTGACAGGAACCACGCTACAACCAATGACAGCGTCAATACGCTGAGCACGGTCCACATTGCTAAACTCTGTACGCTTTCGGCAGCACGCTCGCTCTCTGCCATTGCAGCCGTTGCAATTGTATTTACCTTTTTAGATAAATCATTGATTGAACTAACCATCACATTGCCTGCAGTACGATATTTGGCAATAAAGTCATTATATTCTTGTTGTGATACCAAACCTTGGTCACGACGGTTGAAAAACGTTACCGCTTGCTCTGACTGACGTACATAGTCTTCAATCGAACGGTTCACTTGATTGACTTCAGTGCGGAATGTACCTCGTTTTGCCATGCCATCTAAGTCGCGTTGGATCTCGCGCATACTTTGCTTTAGTTCTGCAAGAAAAGCATCGCGGCGGTCGGCATCGTAAATGGCATACACCGCACTAATACGTAGTGGGTAAACTTGGTCGTCGATTTTGGCTAACGAATCTTTATAGTAAACCAAAGACTGGGTGTTATCAGAAACCACCGCTTGCTCTTGCTGTAGATTGTTTTTGGTGATCCAAAGGGCAATAAAGAGAGCGAAAGTAGTGAACAGCACTGGCAACAGTACTTGGGTGCGAATAGAAAGGTTTTTCAGTGAAAACTGCATGGTTGGCCTTTATTATCAGGTTCTAAGTGCGCATCCATGCTTTGGGAATTCTCCCATCGAGGCGGCGAGTCTATTACAATTACACACCACAAGTCCACCCGATTAAGTCATTAAATTATAACAACTTAATATACAAAACCCGTCAAAAAAACGTCACCACAGTCAATATGCCGACAAGTTTTTTAAGCCACTGAACTAAAAGAAAAAAGCCAGAGCATTGCTCTGGCTTGAAGAAACGATGGGCTCACGCCAGTTAGAAATCGTAACGAACACCAAGACGAAGGGTATCTTCACCTTGGGTGACTAGACCCGTTACTGCACTTTTTTCTTCATCCAAACCATTTAGGTAGTATGAAAGGTAAGTACGGAAATTACCGTTAAACTTGTAGTACCCGACCAGTTCTACGCCTTCGGTCTTGTCATATTTTGCGCTATCCGCTTGTTCATTTTCTTGCTTGGTATAAAGCGCAGCCGCTGAAAACTGTTTATTGAATTGATACTGAGCGACAAATTCCATCGCAGTAAATTCTTTATCTTCCGTACCGCTGGCTTTGTCATTCAGGTCGCCGAATGAATATGTGCCTGCAAGGTAAAGGTTTTCTATTGTAAAACCTAAGCCAAATAACGCTTCAGAAGCACTACCCGCCCCTTGACCTAAATCAGCACCAGAGAAGGCCAAACCTAAATCTAACCCCATTGGCAGTGAATAAAGACCAGAAATACCATAGCCATCCGTGTCTTTCGCCTGGTTCGCTTGATAAGTTGCTTCAACTTGCAATGCATCAAAATCGCCGGCGTACTTAAACACGCTGTTTTGCTTATCGCTTGCAGACTCAATAACTTGCTGCACACCAGAAAACTCGGTGATATCGGTCAGATCTGAAACAATCACTGATGCCATATCTTGACGGCCAAAAGAGACTGCGCCGAATTCACCTTGAAGACCTGCATACATGTAGCGGTTTTCAAATAGGTTATCACCAGTATCTTGCTCACCTTCGTAAACGGCAAAAGCGGTCAACTCATCCGTAATTTGAGATTTACCTTTAAGGTTAAGACGTGCACGCGTACTGTCTTTCATCGTACCATCGATTTCAGCGCCTTTTGATGTACCGATAAAGTCACCACGAAATTCAACACGACCGCCAACTTTCAACTCTGTGCCATCCGCACTATATACTGTTGCGGCTAGTGCTGAACCAGAAGTTAGACCGGCGAAGACGGCAAGTGCCACTGCTGCTTTTTTCATTTTCTTTTCCCTAAGTTAGTCGTGAGCTATGCGCTCAATTGCTTTTGCTGGTGACTAAATTAGCGATCAAATATGAAAATCACATGGCATAAAAATGAAAGTTAAATTTCATATCCATTTGTTTTTTATTACAAACCTACTGTTTGTAAGGTTATTTAATAGCAAGATTAACCCAATAACGAAAAGCTAACGCGCGTCTTTCGGAGAGCCCATGACAACCATGGTGGTGATGGAATTGACATGCTCGCACTCCCCCAAGACATCAGCATGAAATTTTTTATAGCTGATGAGATCCTTGGTTTCAACGCGCAACAAATACTCTGTCGAACCGGTAATATTGTGGCACTCCACCACTTCATCTACGTCACGAACATGCTCTTCAAAAGCCAGCTGTGCTTGCTTGCGATGACTCGCAAGCCCAATCGAGACATAAGCAATAAAACCAATACCTAGCTCGATGGTATTGAGCTTTACTTTATAACCGGTGATCACACCACGCTTTTCTAAATCTTGTACTCGACGCAGTGTGGCTGAAGGTGACAGGCCTATGATATTGGCCAAATCCACATTCGAGATTCGACCGTCCCTTTTTAACTCCTGCAATATTCTTTCTTCAAATCGATCCATAACGAACTTTCATTGCTTATTTAATTCAATACTAAGCAATAAAAGCACAAAATTGAGCCGATTACTACGTAGACTATTTTTAGACCGGTCAGCAATACATCACTCTATTGAACTTCACTTTCAAAACAGCGAGAGAATATTATGCAATGGGAACAACTTACCGCACTGGCGCTGTTTGCGTTTGTATCTACCTTTACACCCGGACCGAATAATTTAATGCTGATGTCTTCTGGGGCGAACGTCGGCTTTAATAAAACCATCCCCCACATGCTAGGGATCACCATTGGCTTCCCTGTTATGGTGATACTAGTGGGATTCGGCTTAGTTGAATTATTTGAGCAATACCCGATCGTACATCAAGGTCTCAAAGTCGTCAGCTTAACCTATTTAGCCTATCTCGCCTGGCAAATCGCGCGCAGCCAGCCTCCTAGCGGAACTGCGCTTAACTATCAACCGCTTAGCTTTTGGCAAGCCGCTAGCTTTCAATGGGTGAATCCAAAAGGTTGGTCTATGGCGCTAACGGCAGTGAGCGTATATAACCCACATAATAGCTGGCTTGGATTAACGATTATTGCCTTGGTTTATGCTCTCGCAAATGTCCCATCCGTTTCATTTTGGACCGTAGCAGGGCAAAAACTGCAGCACTTTTTAACCACACCAGTTCGAGTGCGAACGTTTAACTATTCAATGGCGTTGCTACTGGTGGCATCAACGATACCGATGTTGTAAATCGTTATGTCAGCATAAGCAAAACAGTCAATGATTAAATACACGCTTTGATCGCCACGTTAACGCGCCCTAGACCTAGATTTATCATTCCTCTCTAGGGCGTCACAAATGTAAATTAGTTTAAAGATGCTGTTTGCGGACGATATTGAGTGTTATTCTCAATAAAAATCATTATTCACTATCGAGTTGACTATGCAGCAAGCGACTAGACCTCAAACTTCCACTTCTCAAGCCGTAACGGTTCGGAGTAATAACATGATTACTCCGAACATGCAGCGTCTTGTCTTACAAGGCGACGTGCTAGCAAACTTCCCAAGCGATTGTGAAGGTGGCTACATCAAACTGCTGTTTAATCAAAACGGTAGTACCGACTTATCTTCGCTTGCTGAGGGTGAACGTCCAATGATGCGCACCTATACTATTCGTCGCTTTATGGCCGATGAAAACGCCATCGAAGTTGACTTCGTTCGCCACATTACAGCGGATAACCAGTGTGGGTTTGCATCACGTTGGGCGATGAATGCCACACTAGGTGATACGATTGAAATTCGTGGGCCAGGCACAATTTCTAGCCTAAATCTTTCTGCTGACTGGTTTGTATTAGCCGCGGATATGACAGCACTGCCAGCGTTATCAGCCAAGGTGCGTCAGTTGCCTGCAGAGGCCAAAGGTTACGTCGTCGTTGAAGTGCTTAGCGAAAAAGACATCCAAGACCTTGTGGTGCCAAAGGGTATGGAAGTGCATTGGGTTACCAGTGACCTCGCCGAGGCAGTGCGCCAACTTAACTGGTTAGAAGGTCAAGCTTCTGCATGGGTCGCGTGTGAATTTGATGCTATGCGAGCACTGCGTCAATACTTGCGTAATGACAAAGCCATCGAGCGTGATTTTATTTACATCAGTAGCTACTGGAAAAATGGCGTATCAGAAGATGGCCATAAAGTGATTAAACAGCAGGATGCACAGGAGAACGACTGATTTAGCTAAAACCAACAGCATAAATCTCTCGCTTGTGATTTGCTCAGTAACGCCCTCGTAATAAGAGCGTTGCTCTGGCTATAACGAGATTCCCTTAAGAAGGGAGTCTCGTTATTAGTTAAAATACCACTGAATCCACAAAGACCAAGCCTCTTAATCCACCATCTTCTCAGCCAAAAAATCGATCAATAGACGTACTTTCGGTGATAAGTTACGATTTTGTGGAAACAGAGCCCAAATTCCTTCACGTTCATCACGATACTCTTTTAACACTTCCACCAATTCACCGCTGTCTAACCCTGCTTGAACGTAATAATCAGGTAACTGTACTAACCCCAATCCGCGTTTCGCAGCATCAAGCAGAGAAAAACCCGAATTGCATTGAATTCGCCCACTCACCCGCAATGATTTCTCAGATTTTTTATCTTGAAAGTGCCAATACTCCACCGACCCGACTAAACACTGATGATGTGATAATTCAGATAGCGTATGCGGCGCACCATAACGTTGAATATAGTCCGGGCTCGCACACACATAAAGTTGGCGAGAAGAGAGCCGCTTAGCGATCATGGTAGAATCGCGTAAACGCCCCAAACGAATGGCAATATCATACCCATTCTCAATCAGATCAACCGTTTGGTTAGTCAGGTTCAGCTCCAAATCTAATTGCGGATAAAGCAATAAAAATTCGTGCAGTAATGGCGCGATATGCATTTCACCGTAAGTGACTGGGGCGGTAATTTTTAGTTTGCCTTTTGGCGCTGTCTGCAACTGCGTTACCGCTAATTCAGCCAGCTCTAATCCTTCCACAAGCAATTTACATTGTTCAAAATAGACCTGTCCCGCTTCAGTTAATGTCACCTTACGAGTCGTTCTGTGTAATAACTTTACCGCCAGTCGATCTTCCAATGCTGCCACTCTGCGGCTTATCTGCGCTACCGAGGTATTGAGCTTTCTTGCTGCGCCAGTAAAGCTATTGGTTTCTGCAACCGCAACAAATTCACTTACCCCTTCCCAAATCGCCATCGTCACTCTCTATTATTACGTATTGGTAAAAATCATTTACAGTTTAACCGGATTATCATTTCAAGTGAAACACCTAAAATAAGCACCATCTGATGAGGAAGCGTGACATAAAAACCTCAACTATTCTTAAACACAGAATTGATACCAGTGAATTTGCACTGGTACGTTAATAAGGAAACTCCAATGGCGCTTGATATCAAACCGGGTCAAACTCACATTAAATCTAAAGCAATGGTTGCTTGGGCAGCTGGCGAACCTCTAAAAATGGAAGAAGTTGATGTTCAACTTCCAAAAGCAGGCGAAGTGCTGGTACGCATCGTTGCCACTGGTGTTTGTCACACTGATGCATTCACACTATCAGGTGACGATCCAGAAGGTATCTTCCCTTCAATTCTAGGCCACGAAGGCGGCGGCATCGTTGAAATGATCGGCGAAGGCGTAACAAGTGTTGAAGTTGGCGATCACGTTATCCCTCTTTACACCGCAGAATGTGGCGAATGTAAATTCTGTAAATCTGGTAAAACCAACCTATGCCAAGCCGTTCGTGAAACGCAAGGTAAAGGTCTAATGCCAGACGGTACTAGCCGCTTCTCTATCAATGGTGAAACCATTTTCCATTACATGGGTTGTTCTACTTTCTCTGAGTACACAGTACTTCCAGAAATCTCACTAGCGAAAGTAAACAAAGAAGCGCCACTTGAAGAAGTGTGTCTGCTAGGTTGTGGTGTAACAACAGGTATGGGCGCGGTTCTAAACACTGCAAAAGTTGAAAAAGGCGACAACGTAGCAGTATTTGGCCTAGGTGGTATCGGTTTATCTGCAATCATTGGTGCTCGCATGGCGGGTGCAAACCGCATCATCGGTGTTGATATCAACGAGAGCAAATTTGAGCTAGCAAAACAACTTGGCGCAACTGACTGCATCAACCCAATGAAATTCGACAAACCAATCCAAGAAGTGATCGTTGAGATGACTGATGGTGGTGTTGAGTACTCATTCGAGTGTATCGGTAACGTAAACGTGATGCGTCAAGCTCTTGAGTGCTGCCACAAAGGTTGGGGCGAATCAGTGATCATTGGTGTTGCCGGTGCAGGCCAAGAGATCTCTACTCGTCCATTCCAACTTGTGACTGGCCGTGTATGGCGTGGTTCTGCTTTCGGTGGTGTTAAAGGCCGCTCTGAGCTACCAGAAATCGTTGAACGTTACATGGCTGGCGAATTTGGCCTACAAGAGTTCATCACTCATACCATGGGTCTACAAGACGTTAACGAAGCCTTTGAACTAATGCACAAAGGTGAGTCTATCCGTACTGTTCTACATATGGATAAGTAACATCTTTACCTATTGCGAATGATTAAATCATTCCTTTTAAAGGTCGGTGCCGCCACCAGCGGCATCGACACTCTTCATCAGCATGCATATCTATAGGGTTGATGAATGACAAATTTCATTTGGCTCGAAGTGGTTTAGCAACCGCTAATTATCCCCTCGAGGCAAAGAGCAATCTCATTGAGGATGAGTATGACCATCGAAAACATTAGCCAAGCGAAAGTCTTTGGCGGTTGGCACAAACAATACACGCATCAATCTGACGTTTTAGCCTGTTCGATGCGTTTTGCTATTTTTCTTCCACCTAATGCATCACCAAGTAACCCTGTTCCTGTGATGTATTGGCTATCAGGCTTAACTTGTACTGATGAAAACTTCATGCAAAAAGCTGGCGCTTTCCGTATTGCGGCTGAGTTAGGTATCGCGATTGTCGCTCCTGATACCAGCCCTCGTGGAGAAAACGTCACCAATGATGAAGGCTATGATCTTGGCCAAGGTGCAGGCTTCTATCTCAATGCAACCCAGCAGCCTTGGGCAAAACACTACCAAATGTACGATTATATCGTGACAGAATTGCCTAAACTGATTGAAGCAAATTTCCCAGTCAGCGATGTAAAATCGATTTCTGGACACAGCATGGGTGGCCATGGTGCGTTAACAATTGGTCTAAAAAATAGCGCGAATTATCGTTCAATCTCAGCGTTTAGCCCAATCAGTAACCCAATTCAATGTCCTTGGGGACAAAAAGCATTTACTGCGTATCTCGGTTCTTCGGTAGAAACGTGGAAACAATATGATGCATCTGAATTGCTAAAACGTCATAAATCAGCGCTGCCAATCTTAGTTGATCAAGGTGATGCAGATGGCTTCTTACATGAGCAATTGATGCCAAATGCATTGCAAGCGGCTGCGGATCTACATGGTTCCGACCTTACTTTGCGTATGCAAGCAGGTTACGACCACAGCTACTATTTCATGTCGACATTTATTGAAGAGCACTTACGCTTCCATGCTAAGTACCTTTTCGCTTAAAACGCAGTGTCGATTGAATGATGTTAGTGAGCATCACTAAATAATATCACTGCCTAAAACCCCGCCCTCTCAAATTTCACTGGCGGGGTTTTTACTCTCTACTTAGCGAAAATCATGCACGCCAACTTACCCTTATCAGAACGTCCCTTTCTTGCCTCTCTTTTTGTCGCTTTGCTCCCTCGTCAGGCTAAGCTAAACTAGCCGCTATCTATGTTCGCTTGTTTTATTCAGAGTCGATAATGTCAAAAATTAAAATCGTACTACTTGCGCTGGTGCTAATTGCCGCTGGCGTGGCTGCTTGGGTATTCATCCCAACTCACACCTCTCTCGGCCCACAAGTTTCTTCAACGCCGATTGGCGAAGAGTTTAGTTTGGTCGGTTACAAAATCGTGTCTACCGATCGTAAACTCAATAAAATGAACCAATATTTTCTGATCGCCAACGGGTCAGAATTAGGTGATAACGAACCTGTATTGACGACATCCGATCAATTCCTGCGCGTTGTTGCGGTTAAAGACAACACGTTTAAACTCAGCGTAAAAGGACGTATTGAGCAATATCGTAATGATATCTGGGTGGAAAAAAGCGACGGCACGGCACACCATTGGTTGGCCAGCATGCAATCAGACTACGTGAAATAATCCTCACGACCTAGCGTCAGAACCACCACACCAAATATCCAATTACCCACCTTGCCTCCCCCTAAGGTAACGCAAGGTGGTATTCCTGCTCTAAACAGGTAAAATCGCGCCTCATCGTGTCGCTGATAGAAGTTTACCATGCACCAACCAGAGCAATTATTTACCCGCTTTAACGCCACTGTTGATCAATTCGATCTACCAAGCGCGTTCACATTCCCGTTTTACTATCAGCCACATCCGCTTTGTGTGCTTGCGGCCAACGAGTTACAACAACACCTCGCGACTCAAACAGCGTGGCAACATGATTTTGGTCTAACTGACGAGCAGCAACTTGCGACTGATGAGCCAACAACGGTGACGGGAAATGGCACCGGTAAAATGTTTGGCGTGTTATTAGTGCGCTCGCCTCAAGGCGAACTGGGTTATCTCAGTGCCTTCTCGGGTAAAATTGCTGAACAAAACCTATTGCCAAACTTTGTCCCTCCAGTGTTTGATATGCTGGCTGAAGAGTGCTTTTTCCGCACAGAGCTGGAAGAAATCACCGCATTAAATAGCCAAGTTAAAGCACTGACGGCAAATCCATTGGTCGCAGAACTTACCCAGCAGTTAGCGCAATATAAAGCAGACTACCAAGCACAAGAAGCACAGCAGCGCCAAGCAATGATCGATGGTAGAGCCGCTCGTAAGCTGCAACGCCAACAAGCTGATCAGACGTTGGGTGGCCAAGAATTAGCCGCCGTTGTTGATGATCTTGCCAAGCAAAGTGTGGCGGAAAAAAACGTACTCAAGTACCTAAAATTAGAATGGGATGAGAAAATTAGCCTTGTAGAGGCTCAACTCTCAACATTGACTGATGCCATCACTCACGCAAAGCAGCAGCGAAAGCTCCTTTCCAATGCGCTGCAAAACAAATTGTTCGAACAATACCGCTTCCTTAATGCGCGCGGTGAAGAAAAATCGTTAAAAGCCATTTTTGCCCCAAATACTAACCCGGTACCGCCTGCGGGTGCGGGCGAATGTGCCGCGCCAAAAATGCTGCATTACGCCTATAAGCATGGCTTTACCCCATTGGCGATGGCGGAATTTTGGTGGGGCGTGTCGCCAAAGTCAGAAGTACGCCAACACGCCAAGTTCTATCCTTCTTGCCACGGTAAATGTAACCCGATCCTTGGCCACATGTTACAAGGGCTAGAAGTCGACCCAAACCCACTTGAAGATAACTGGGCCGCGGACAAAGCGTTAGAAGTCATCTATCAAGATGAAGCGATTGTGGTGGTCAACAAGCCCTCCGGTCTACTTTCCGTTCCGGGCAAAACCATCAAAGATTCCGCTTATACTCGCGTACAAGCGATGTTTAACGACAACGCAGAGGGACCATTTGTGTTGCACCGCCTCGATATGGCGACCTCCGGCTTACTGGTATTTGCCCTAACGCGCCGTGCGAATAAGAGCTTACAAAAGCAGTTTATTACTCGCGGCGTTGAGAAGCGTTATATCGCGATGGTAGAAGGGATCGTTGAGCAGACTGAAGGGGAAATTAACCTGCCAATGCGCGGCGATCCGGATGATCGTCCACGCCAATTGGTCTGTTTTGAGCACGGAAAGCCCGCCACTACCTATTGGCAATTAATAGCGACTGAAGATGGTCGCAGTAAACTCTATATGCATCCTAAAACGGGCCGTACCCACCAACTTCGTGTCCATTGTGCCCACCATATGGGGCTAAACATGGCGATGGTCGGTGATGGTTTGTATGGCGAGAAAGATTCACGATTGCATCTGCATGCAGAGCAACTTTCGTTTGATCACCCCTACGATCACCGTCGTATGGTCTTCAACGCCAAATGTGACTTTTAAATAGGCACGCGGCCGAAACATCGACTTGTCGGATATCAATACAAAAACGCCTAAGCTCGGCTTAGGCGTTTTAATTGTCCTGAAAACAGAGCGATTAGCGAGAAGGGCGATCCGTCTCTTGAAGCGGACGAATCACTCGGCACGGATTACCTGCAGCGACCACATTGGCTGGAATGTCTTTTGTTACCACACTGCCTGCGCCAATCACCGAGTTATCGCCAATCGTGATGCCCGGACAAACCACCACACTACCACCTAACCAAACATTATCACCAATCGTAATTGGCAAGCCAAACTCAATACCTTGCTCTACCCGCCCTTGAACATCCAAAGGATGACCAGCGGCATAAAGTTGGATATTAGGGCCAAATAAAACGTTGTCGCCAATCGTGACCTTCGCGACATCAAGCACCACGCAATTGAAGTTAGCAAAGAAGTTTTTGCCAATCTCTATATTGGTTCCGTAATCGCAACGAAATGGCGGTTCAATATACGCGCCCTGTGAGTTGGGGATCAGACGATCAATCGCGTCACGCCACTCGGCTGAATCTGGCAGCGCATTATTAAATTGCTGTAGTGTTTTACGACACTCAATACGCTCGCTGTACAAGGTTTTGTCCCATGCGTCGTAAGGCTCACCGGCTAACATCTTCTGTTTTTCAGTTTTCATTGTTCTTCTCTGTAGGGCAACGTATTCGCGCCTTTAGCATCCTTGCAACATGCAGAGGACTGGCTATTTTCGTTTGTTATATACCACGCAGAAGTTACCGCGTTTGGTTCGACACTTAGAGCAGCGCTCACAGTCAACCTCATCGCGTTGTCCCTCTTTCCAACGTTTGATCAAATCAGGTTCAGCCAATAATGGGCGAGAAAGTGCAAAGTACCCGATGCCGGTATTTTCAGCCATCTCTTCAATGGCATGAATATCACTCAAGCCGCCAACGGTAATGATAGGTACGTTTACATCTTGGCTAATGGCATGTCCGTACTCGTGGAAGTAGCCTTCTTGCTGCAGGGTAAAACCATCAAAAGACTCACCCACTAAGCTACTCGCATTACCGTGAATGTTGCCTGAGATAATAATCGCATCAACACCAATCTGTTCGAGCTTTTTGCAGATTACACGAGTCTCATCAAACGTTGCGCCACCCGCGAAAAACTCTGACGCGGTCAACTTAACCAAAATTGGGAAATCGTTACCGACAAGTTCACGACAAGCCTGATAGATTTCAATCAAAAAGCGCATACGATTTTCTAAGCTACCACCATATTGATCATCACGACGGTTATAGTAAGGGCTTAAAAATTGGTTGATCAAATAGGTGTGTGCGGCATGGATCTCAACACCATCAAATCCAGAATCTTGAGCGCGTTTTGTGGCAAGAGCAAACGCTTCAACAATATAGTCAATCTCTTGCTGCGTCATCGCTTTACCAAGCGTTTGCGTGCCTCGCTCAGCGACCTCACTCGGAGCAAAGATCACTCGTTCGCCAACATTAAAGGTGGTTTTAGTGCCACCATAAGCCAACTGCATCACGATCTTGGCATCATATTGATGCACAAGTGACGTCAGCTTCTGGTACTCGTCGATGAATGAGTCATTGTACATCCCCATCATGCCTGCATTGGGTTTCTCTTCTTCAACAATGTTGGCATAACCGGTCACAATCAGGCCCACTTCGCCTTCCGCTAACTCTCGGTAAACGTCGTACAACTTTTCGGTCATATGACCATCTTCAGTCGCCAAATTTTCCCATGTTGCACTACGGACAAAACGGTTTTTTAATGTCATGCCGCCAATGCGGGATGGTGAAAACAAAATGCTCAAATCTTTTCCTCAATCAAATTCTATTTCCTTTCTTCCCCTTGCTCTCGATACCGATTCAGCTCGAAGCGCATAGTGAGAAATAAAGGAATTGGTTGCTTCATCGACACAACCAAAAAGAACAGCCCTACAAATTGCAGGGCTGTTCTTCATTAGTGACTATCACCAATATGAGCGGCATGGTAACGACTTCGACAGGTAAAAACCTTAATCTGGATTAAGGAATCTCACGCTTCAAGCTTGTAGCTAAGGAAAGTTACTTATCCAAACCTTGTTTTGGCTAAAAAGACTTTTATCAGTAATACTGACCTAGTCATCACGGCGCTAAACTATTTATCTAGTGACTATCTCAAAGTGTGACCGCCCGCATAACACCCTTAGTTCGAAACCCTTTATCTTGTTTGTAGAGGCAATAAGCCTTAAGAAAAAATAGAGGATTTTATGATTGTTTGGTCGATAGCAGGTTTACTTATCTTTTTTGCTACTCAGTTTTTTACGCCAGCGAAAGCTAACCCTTTAAAACAAGCAGCGTGCGCTCTCATGTCATGTCTACTTGGACCACTGATGATTGTGGCGTTTGTGGGATCACTCACTAACACCAATATTTGCCTCAAACATTCTATTTCAGCGTAATCAGCGATAGTAAAATCCGCTGGTTATCACCTAACCAGCGCGTTTTGTTCAATATGCCCCTGACAGCCCTCTAAGTTTGCTGCCTTAATGCCCCTTTCTAAATAGCCAATCCCAACCTGACACGGCACTCCTTAGCGAATTATTTGGTTTTACCGTGATCAACATTGACTGATTCTGCGATTTTTGACGTATACTCACCACTTAAAATACTATGGTGGATACCTCATGAGCCAAGCGCCAACTAAGATTACATTCTTTGAATTTCTAACCCCGTTGATCACCTCTGGTATGAAGACTATTACCATTCGTGATGAAGCTGAAAGCCACTATGTTCCGGGCACACAAGTCGAAGTATTTACTTTAGAAACTGATCAAAAAGTGTGTGATATTAAGATTTTGTCTGTTGAGCCACTCTTGTTCGATGACATCAATGAATTCCATGCGGAACAAGAAGCCCTGCCGTTAGATGAATTAAAGCGATTAATTGGAGAGATTTATCCTGATCTCGACCAACTTTATATGATCAGCTACGAGTTGGTTTAAGACTGAACCATCAGTCATTAAATGGTGATAAAAAAGAGGCTTAAAAGCCTCTTTTTTGTTGTCTGGCGCATCCATGAACTACGTTATTCTAAATGCCCAGCAACACTTTTTAAAAAAACGTTAATACCGTTTAATGAAACCATGACCGCTGAGCCGCTTGGGCAAGTTGACGACGTTTGATATTCGCGCTAATAAAAATCGCAATAACAAAAGGCAAATACCACACCAGCGCATCCACCAATGGTTGAGTGAGAACAGGATTAGGCACTGCACCTTTGCTCAGCACTCCGCTGGTAGCAAACGTGACTAAGACGGGGCTAACAAAATACATAAAGCCAATAAACACCCCCAAAATAGCAAAGTGCACATATCGAATTAGGCCATTAAACATCGCGAGTAATAAACTAAACACCATCGCAAGCACACCACTTAAAATCAGCGCTTGAATAAGGGTAAAGACCAACTGAATATCAATAAAGTCAGCATCAGAAATCCAAGATTCTACACTAGGGACTTGACCAAATAATATGATCAGCATTTCGCTAGAGTAGCGTAGGTACCACTCATTTGAGAACAGAGTAACGTAGCCAGCAAAGATCAGTAGGCCAACCGCCAAAGATGCCAATCCACCCAGTAAGTTAGACATACTATCCCTCAGTTAGTTTGCTTCGACTTCACTAAATTCATCTCTAGCACTAAGCCTTAAAATAAAACGCAATCCAAGCCTGTTACGTTAAAGTTAGAATGAACGACCCAGTTTTTATTTATTATTAACTAAAGAATGAAACATTACCGTTCGGTTTATCCCGATTTCACCAACAAACTCCTGATCATGGCTAACCAAGATCAACGCCGCTGGATAGTTCTTTAACGCCTGACTAAGCACCCGCTTAGAGTGTAGGTCAAGATGATTGTCTGGTTCATCTAATAATAACAATGGTGAATCTGCTTGGTGCCCGACAATGGTCATTGCGAGCTTCATCTTCTCGCCACCACTCAGGCTTCCACTCAAGCGATGAACCTCATCACGCCTAAAACCAATGCCCGCTAATAACGTTCTTGCTTCACTTTGATTGAGATGAGAGCAATAGTGAACAAGGTTCTCGAGCAGTGAATGCTCAGGCAGCAATAGTGAAAAGTGTTGGTCTAAATAGAACACCGCACAGTTACAGCGCAACTCGGGCGTACTCTGCCGATTGATAAGCTGTAACAATGTCGACTTTCCACAACCATTGTGACCCATTAACCAGACCTTATCACCACTGCTTAACTGCGCATTAAGCGGATAACATTGGCTAAATGGAACGGTAAAATTGATGATATTAAGCAGCGGTTTAGCTGTTAATAGTGGCGCTTTTAATCGCATTTTGATCACCTGCTGTTCTTGTTGCTGAGCTTGCAACGCATCTAGCCTTTGATTCAAACGATCACTTTGCCCTCGCTGACTGGTAGCACGACTCGCCGCACTGGCTTGCGCACTATTTCTCATCGCATTGAGCAGTATTTTAGGCTGTCCACCTTGTTTGCGAACTTTATTGCCTTGGGCGGCTCGTTTATCCGCTTTTTCTTGACTTTTTTGCTGCTCAAGCTTGGTTCGCCGTAACTGCGTTTTAACCACATTCATTTGACGATCCAATGCCTGCTGGTGGGCCGTTTTCTGGATTAAATAATCATCGTAATGACCACCATATTGCCGAAGTTCCCCGCCGTTTAACGCCCAAATAGTCGACATTTCACGCAACAAAATACGATCGTGACTGATCAACAAGATCGCACCTTGCCACGAGCGCATTTTTTCCACTAACCACTGCTTCGCCTGATAATCAAGATGGTTAGAAGGTTCATCTAGCACCAGTAATTCAGAATCACTCTCAAACAGTTGCCACAACTGTAACCGTGCCAGTTGTCCCCCTGAAAGATGACGAAGCGCCAGATCAAAATCTAACGGTAAACCCAATTGCCCAAGCAATTCTTCAAGTTGCTGTTTCAAATCCCAGCGCTCAGCAACGTCGTCAAACAAATGTACTGCACAATCCCCCTGCTCTATACGATCAAGTGCGGCTAACACCTTATCCACCTTCAGCATTTGAGCGATGGTTTGATCGGATTCGAGCCACTGTGACGTCAACTGTGAATAGTAACTAAGCGTGGTATTAATCGTGACCGCCCCCGACGTTGGCTGTCGCTGACCAGTCAATAATTCAGCCAGCAAGGATTTTCCGCAGCCATTACGGCCGACTAATCCCGTTCGCCGATTACTGAGAGAGCAACTGATTGATGAGAAAAGAATGCCGCCATCAGAAAATTGATAACCAACGTTATTTGCTTGAATTAGATTTTCACCATTTGAGTGAATAGATGTATGTGGCATATCGCCTCCTAATATTGGAGGGCAAATAGACGCAGCGGTGCAACTCCAAGCCATCGCGAACACACCGCCTAAAGGCGATGTCGAACCAAGCAAAAGAGTTCAAAAGGTAAAGACGAAGCTACGCCCACTAACCCTGTAGTCCAAGAATATATTGAGCCTAAATAGGCTGATGATTTGGATGACAGGTATTAGCAATCCATCGTGGCGTAAACTCCTACAGAAATGATGGCGAGATTTTATCCATACATGATATTTTGGACAACCTATTCGTGATAATAATCGCTTAAATGTGATGAGAGCCAAACACAACGACCATGACGACGCCAACTTTATATATTTTTTCTGGCCTACCTGGCAGTGGTAAATCCACCTTAGCCCAAGCTTTAGCCAAGCAGACTGGCGCGATTTATTTACGAATTGATACCGTTGAGCAAGCGCTGCGAGATTTGTGTCAATTGAAAGTAGAGGGAGAGGGTTATCGACTGAGCTACCGTATTGCCAGCGATAACCTAAAACTAGGTTTAAACGTTATTGCCGACTGTTGTAATCCCATCCAACTGACTCGAGATGAGTGGCAGTCGGTCGCGAATCGGGCTGGCGCAGACTATATCAATATTGAAATCGCCTGCTCTCATCGTGAAGAGCATCAACAGCGTATTGAAACGCGCCTCAATCCAATCGCCAATCTCATTTTACCCACATGGCAACAAGTGGTTGAGCGTCATTACGAGTCATGGAGCAACACGGCAGAATCCAGCTACGTGCTCCGCATCGATACCGCAGGTCAATCGATTGAAGCCTCTTCTGCTGCGCTTTTTCATCAACTTAAACTCACTCAGTAACCGCATTAAGGGTATTTATACCGAGGCAATCCCACCCCAACGTTTCATCGCCTCTTTACCTGCTTCTATTCCAAGTTGGTAGCCATGCTCTAAAGAGGCGGTTTCTCGACTCAAACGTTGCAACTTGAACTCTTCTGGTGGACAAATTGAAATAATCTCCACGCCTTGCGGTGGATTGGCAATCAGTTCCAATGCTTGATTGTAACGCTGATAACGAGTCAACATCGGTTCAACCAATGCTGGAGTTTGACGCAGCATGCGTTTAATCAACAGCGAAAATCGGTCTTTAGTTTTACGGTAGCTTTCCGGGCGACTACGTAGCACCATAATCTGCTTGGCTCCACGACGAATGGCTTCTGCAACTGGAATGGCATCCGCAACTCCGCCATCAACGTAGCGCCTCCCCTCCAGTTCAACCCCGTGGCGATATAAAATCGGCAAAGCACTTGAGGCTTTCATCGTTTCAACCAAGCTGTCTACATGAGGAGTCAAATACTCTACCTGGCCGGTATCTTGCCGTGTTACGACCATGAAAAAAGGGCGATTATCCGCTTGTAGGACGGCGGTATCGATACCGAGCTCTTTTAGGGTTATCGCCCACATCCAATCGAGATCCATCATGTCTCCACCGCGTAGAAACTGAGGAAGATTAAAGAACTCGCGGCGAAGGCTGTAATCAAGGTAAATTTTATGATTTCTTCCCGGCATCTGCGCTAAATACGCCGCTAAATTACTGGTACCGGCTGATACGCCCCAAAAACTATCAAAAGGAGAAAACTCTTGCGCCATAAAATGATCTAAAATGCCGCATGAGAATATACCTCGCATCGCGCCACCTTCTACAATTAGTGCTCTTTCTCCCACCAGCTCAATATGCCCTTTCAATTCGTCCTTACTCATACTGCGATGCCCTTCCGAGAACATTTGAATACATGTCTACTGCGATAATGACAGACAATAACAGAATTTTCCTCGGCCATTCACGATTGGTTATCACAATTAATCATCATGGTAATAATGACTCCCATCAACAAGCCTGATATTGTCTAATTCTTCATCACCTTTTGGCACAATGGAATGTTTCAACAAGTTGTCGGGATCCTCTTTCCTGTCTTCGCGTTAGTTTTGACTGGCTACTCTGTTGGGCGTTGGATTCGTCCCGATTTTGCTGCAATTAACCGCATTAATATGGATGCCTTTACTCCAGCTCTGGTCTTTTCCTCTCTGGTCGCGATGCCCTTAGATACTGAGCAGATCCCACTGCTTAGTGCGGCATTAATCGCCGTACTCATTCCCGGATTGGTGATGATCCCGATTTGTAAGATCATGAAGTTAGATTTTAAGGCATGGGCTCCTCCGCATATGTTTCGTAATAGCGGTAACTTAGCCATTCCCCTTTTTACTTACACATTTGGTGAATCGGCGCTCGCCTCAGCAGTACTGTTATTTGTTGTGTCCGCCTGCACGCATGTCAGTATCGGTTTAGCGGTACTCAGTGGGGGTAATCCATTTAAGCAAGTGATCAAGATGCCCGTCTTTCTTGCAGCAGCAAGCGCACTTGTTCTTAACCTTTGTGGCATTTCGATTTGGATGCCCTTGTATGAAGCCACTAAGCTCCTCGGTCAAGCAGCCGTGCCAGTGATGTTATTATCTCTGGGTGCACAGATGTGTAATATGCGTTTAAGCGGATTGAAAATAGGTCTGATATGTAGCATCCAGTCACTGGCCACTGGCGCGATCGCTTTTGCAATCATTTATTGGTTGATTCCACTGCCAACGATGCAATTACAAATGATGGTGTTATTTGCCATGCTGCCGCCCGCCGTAATGAATTTTCTCTTTGCTGAACGCTTTCAAATATCACCGTCAGAAGTGGCTTCTATGGTGCTATATGGCAACTTTTTCAGCGTATTAACCTTGCCAATTTTGCTCACTTTTGCTCTGTCACTATAGCCCCGCATTATAGAACCGCGAGTCTACAGCGAGATTAGATATTAGGCTGTCGCGCTATATCTAGATACCGTGATTAAAACTGGTCTTCTGGATTAGTTAGTAATGACTCGCCACTATGATCAGTTGCACGACTATCTTCTGGATTACGTAGATTGCAGCTATCAAGGGATAAACAACCACAGCCAATACACCCATTAAGATCGCGTTGCAATGCTTTCAACTGCAAAATACGATGCTCAAGATCGGCGTGCCATTGTGTTGCCATCGCTTCCCACTGTGCTTTAGTTGGCGCTTTGTGTTTAGGTAAAATCGCAAACGCTTGGCCGATTTCTTCCAAAGACATCCCCACTTGTTGCGCCGCTTTAATTACCGCGACACGACGAATCACGCTGCGCTCATAGCGGCGCTGATTACCCGAATTTCGCCAGCTGCTAATCAACCCTTTCTGCTCATAAAAATGCAACGCCGACACCGCAACGCCTGCCCGTTCTGCCACTTGCCCTACTGACATCGTCATACTTGCTACCACCAAATGTTTACTGTTTATCTCACTAAAGCTTAACTTAAGTTAACTTGAGGTTCGAGGACCAGCCTGCTGAGTGAGCGACGAGTTCGCAAAATCAGGATTCAAGCCCACAATTTTCGCCAAAATATCTTAACTTCCCTCGCAACCTCCGCGAATGTAAGAGTTCACTTACAAAAATAACTTCTTAAATAGCAATAAATTAACTCGCTTCAATTGAGATAATCACCTGTAATGGCATCATAGTGGCTCTATTCAAAGAGATGAGAAAGTGAATGAGCGGCAAACAAATCTTAGTCGTCGATGACAATCGTGATCTACGCGAAGCATTAAGCGATTACCTTGGGAAAGCCGGCTTTGATGTTATCGGTGCTGAAAATGGCCAAGCCATGTGGCGAGTGCTAGAAACGCATCAACCTGATCTCATCATTCTTGACATCATGATGCCCGGTGATGATGGTTTTTGCTTATGCCAACAACTTCGCCGAACCTCGAACGTACCGATTATTATGCTCACCGCTGTAACTGAAGAAGCCGATCGCGTCGCTGGGCTTGAAATGGGCGCGGATGATTACATAACCAAATCCTTTAGCCCTCGTGAACTGCTAGCCCGGATAAAAACGATTCTCCGTCGCAGCATCACCAGCCAAAGCGCCAAGTTAGCACGTCGAGTACGTTTCGAAAATTGGTTACTCGATACGGTCACTCGCCAGTTGACTCACTTGCCAACACAAACCATCAAGCAACTTAGCGGCGCCGACCTTTCGTTACTCGGGTTGTTTATCTCCCATGCCGAATCGATTCTGTCACGCGATGACATTGCCCGTGAAATCTGGGGGCGAGACAGCGATCCATTTGAGCGGGGTATCGACGTGCAAATTAGCCGCTTACGTCATCACCTTGATGACAAAGATCGTTCACTGATTCTGACCGTACGTAACAAGGGTTACATGCTTACAGCTGGCGTACAGTATGAAAGTTAAAGCGTGGAGCAACTCCTTGGCAATGCGCACCAGCTTATTTTTGCTATGCGTCATTATTTTAGCTCAGTTTTTAGCCGGATTAATTTGGTATCAACACAGCAGCGAAAAGGATCAGCAAGGGCTAACGACGACGGTCAACAGCTTAGCGCTCAGTGCTGCTTCAACCATCTCTTTTTTCCAAACATTGCCACCGGAATATCGCCATCTGGTCCTTAACCAACTGCGAAGCATGGGTGGTACACGCTTTTTTGTTTCACTCAACAACCACCAAATACCTGTCGCTCCCCTGCCTGATAGCAAACGCAAAACCATGGTGATCAACGAAGTGGAGTCGGTATTGCGCCAAGAACTGCACAATGCCCCGACAATTCAGGTCGAGTTTACTCGCCGCGACAAACTGAAAGTATTTAACAAAGAGCTGCCCATAGATGAGTTGCCCTTGCTATGGGGGCATTACTCACTCTCTTATGGCGATCTCAACCCACCGATTTTAGTGATTCAAGTCAAAGTCGATCAACACGCGTGGTTCTATTTAGCCGCGGTACTACCTGCGCCTTATATCAACTTAGAGACCAACTATTTCGAAATTCGTGAGTGGTTTACCCTGCTGCTTTCGGCGTTGGTGTTGCTGATCTGTACTTGGGTGGTCGTGCAGCGCGAAATCCGGCCCATCCGTCGTTTAGCCAAGGCCGCAACACTCATGTCAAGCCGCTTGAAAGTACCCGAATTAAAAGAGGAAGGCAGCGCAGAGCTCAAAGCGGCAGTGCATGCGTTTAATAAAATGAATCGTCGCATCGACAGCCATATGAAAGATCGTGAGATGTTGTTTGGCGCTATATCTCACGATTTAAAAACCCCCATTGCTTGTCTAAAACTTAGAGCCGAGATGCTTGATGATGAGATTGAACGGGAACGCTTTTCACGCATAGCCAACGATCTCGATTTGATGGTTAAAGGCGCATTGCAATGCATTAAAGAAACCGACATCCACGAGGATATTGAGCCGATCGATTTACGCCAATTAGTGATGCATATCGCGGCTATCATCGATCCCAATGGCGAACGAATTTTCATCCATGGCGGACCAGTGCAAGCTTATGCAGGCAAGCCTTTAGCAATTAAGCGCTGTATGCAAAACTTGATTGATAACGCCGTCAAATACGGTCATAAGGCGGAAATTACGCTTGCGGAAACGGCCGATGCCATCACCATAATGATCGAAGATCATGGCACCTCGTTAGACAGTCAATATCTCGAAGCCAATCAACTCGAGAAACTCTTTCAACCCTATTTTCGTGGTCACACCGATAAAGAGGGTAATGGTCTTGGCCTCACTATTTCGCAAAGCATAGCCAAAGCGCATGGCGGTCATTTATCACTCAGTGTGACAGAACGTGGCGGCCTATGCGCGACGCTCGCATTTCCAAGAGATTAAGCATGAAGAAAACACTACTCACTATGATCATCACCAGCTTTTCCGCCAACAGTTTTGCTGAGGTAGAGTTTCTCCATTGGTGGACTTCAAAAGGCGAAATCAAAGCGTTAGAAGCTCTCGAAAATCAGTTACAACACCATGATATCCAATTGCGGCACTCAGCGATTCTGGGTGGCGGCGGCGACAGTGCTATGACGGTATTACAGGCTCGTGCATTGGCAGGTAACACACCCGATGTTGCACAGATCGAAGGACCAAGTATCAAAGCATGGGACGATGTGGGGATTGTGCATACCATCAACGAAACCGCGCTCAAGCATCAATGGGATGAAAACCTACATCCGCTGACCATCAGTATCAATAAATCGGCTAACGGTTATGTTGCGCTACCAATCACCCTACATCGACTAAATTGGATGTGGGTCAACCATCGCTTACTCGACCAACTTGAACTGCAAGTACCGACCACTTGGCCAGAAATGTTTCAGGCGATGGAAAAAGCCCAGCAAGCCAATTTACTCCCCTTAGCCGTTGGTGAACAAAGTTGGCAAATCGCGTCACTCTTTGAAAGCTTAGTGATCGCCTCTGGGGGAGTCGACTTTTACCATAAAGCTTTAGTTGAGCTTAAACGCGATCACATTGATAGTGAGCAAATGCGCTTAGCGCTACGCCAATTACGCAAAATTGCTAGCTTTGTTGAACCGCTACAGCCCAATCAAAACTGGGATACCGCAACACAATCCTTAATCGACAATAAAGCGCTATTTCAATTAGGCGGCGACTGGATCTTAGGTGATCTGCTGGCTTCTGATGTAAAAGTTCCACAGCAAATAGGTTGCTATCCAGCACCTCAATCACACAGTGCTTTTTTATATAACATGGACAGTTTTATCTTTATGGACGCGCCAGACTTTAGTCAGCAACAAGCCGTTGAAGTGGCCAATGCGCTGGCAGACAAAACGTTTCAAGCACGATTCAATCAAATTAAAGGATCAGTTCCGGTGCGAACCGATATCGACCTTTCTGCTTTCAATCCCTGCCAGAGACAATCCGCCCAAGACTTTATCCAAGCCAGCAAGAACGGACTGGCGATACCTAGCATGAGTGACTCAATGGCGGTCAATCCCATTGCCCAACAAGCCATCAATTCAGAAATCTTCAACTACTATCGAAACCCGAATGTCACCGAAGAAGCCGTGTTGCGCCGTATTATCGCCATCGCACAAAGCACCTAGTTACTTGGTCGCCGTCATCCGGCTAATGTTTACGTTATTCATACTCCGCAAAAAAGAACAGGCGACCCGTTACTGGTCGCCTGTTACCGATTCATTCGTCCGCTATTATCTAGCGATCCAAAGACATTCCCACATCGGCTAATTTCTGCTTAAACGATTCAACGCTCTCCGCCTGATAGGTCGGTGAACCATTGAAATAACGCGGTTTCTCTGGTGCTAATGCATTTTTTACTGCTTTTTCCTGCTCAAGGTCATCATGGTAGATAGTGACACGATTAGGAATGTCCTGTTTGAATGTCGCCATTTCGCTCTCCTTTTCTTTGACGTTTTTATTAAGCGTAGAGAGTTGCGGCAAACTGTCAAAGTAAGGGGCGAAATTCATTCCTTCTCACCGTCAAAAAATAAGAATAAAAAAACTAAAATTCAATCACTTATGAAACCAATATTAATGTAAAATAAATGTTAGCATTTGTGAGTTCACAACATTTATGCCAGAAGTATGACTCAAGCGATAAGCACTAGTGGCCAAACGCAGGAAGAATAAACTCTTTCATGAGTCTTGTATGAGGTAACAGCAATTCAAAATTACTCGCTGTGCGCACAATCACCAAATTGAGATCATCAACAACCGCAATCATTTGCCCACCATAACCAAGCGCATAATTAACTTGATAGGTTTTACCACCACTAAAGATATGGTCAATCCACCAATAATAACCATAGCCAGAGCTATAGATTGGCGTCGCAAGATAAGGCGTAGTCATCTGGTTTATCCAACTCGGTGAGATAATCTGGTTACCTTGCCACTTTCCTTGATTATCGAGTAACAGCCCTAATTTGAGCATATCTCGCGAACGCAAAAATGCCCCACCAGCGGTATTAGAGTGGTTTCCCGCTTGCTTACTAATATAGGCATGTTCTAAACACAAACTTTGCAAAGGACTGCTCTTCATGAACTCCGCAAAATTGTCATGCTGGGTTTGCTCCGCCAAAAGTTGACCAACAATCGTCACCAAACCACCATTGTAGTTAAATCGTGCCCCTGGCTTATCGACCATTGAACGACTGAGTACAAAGCGAGCTGGGTCATTCTCAATCATTTCTTGATAACGAATATTGCCGGGTTCAGAATAAGGCGTACCCCATTCATCCCACTCAAGCCCAGCGCCCATTGAGAGAAAATCATGTAAGGTTAAACTGGCTTTTTCACCTTGCAGCAGCGATTCATATTGCGGCATCAGTTCGCTTAGTTTTTGTTGAGTATCACCCAATTTTCCTTGTTGCTGTGCGACGCCAACCATCATCGCCGTTAAGCTTTTGGTAATGGATTGAACACTATGCGGGTAAGCAGATTGCCAGCCATTCAGATACTTTTCATAGACAATCTCGCCATTTTTAGCGATCAAAAAGCTATTCGTTTTAGCAAAAGGCCCAGACTCCTTTTCGCCAAGTTGCGTTAGTTCATCAATCAAATCTCGATCAAACTTTGCGTCAGGATTTTCACTCCAGGACGAAAATTGACAGCTTTGATGCTGACCTACCGATGTAAACCACTCTGGTGAGTCATACAATTTGTCCAATAGTTGATGTTGAGGCAAGGCGTGATGGCGTTTCGCTTGATAGCTTTGGCCATTTTCAGAAAATTGCGCTTGTTGATATTCTCCCTGCTGAGCATGGGTAAACTGCCCCGAGATTGAGACTCGACTGTCGTGGATTTTTATCGCTCCTTGAGTGCTTACATCAATAGCGAGGACACCCCAAGCTGAGCGCAGATAATCTTGCCCATTTTGGTGATAAATTTGTATCAGAGGTAAATTGACTTGATCGGTTGTGTAGACCCCATGGTATTTAATTCCCTGCTCCTGCTGATCAAAGCAACCGCCAATTAAGCTCGTCACAATAACAACCAATACTGCGAAAAAAGTGCGAGACATCCTAGTCTTCCCGTTCACTGGATATTTGCTCCATTGTATTAAAAACATTACCTCGACGTAGATACCCCTAATCAATATGCGGTCAATACTGCAACTATCTTTCCTTCTATTTCGCAGCAAGAAAATAGTGAGTCTAATTTAGACAACCGCGAACAATAAACACACTATTTGTAGCCATTGTGGAGGCATATCTCCACAAACCACTTATTGTTTCTAGCAACCGATTGGGAAACAAGAGCGTTAATATTGGTTCTAAGAGCTTAGAGGCTGGAGATCGATCACATTTGACGATAAAAAACAGTCAAAGTTAGACAACATTCTGTAATACAAAATGCAATATAGTTCACTATTTAGAAAAAGAGATAACAGTATGCTAATTCAAGCGAGCATCTCTGCTCTAAAATTGGATGGTATTTTAAGTACTTAACCAAGTGATAAATCCACTTACAGAAGACACATAATAAAATCAATGACAGTGACTAATTCAAGCCCATATCCGCTCGGTGCCACTCTAACTCAACAAGGGTGTAACTTTGCGATTCATTCGCCGGACTGCCCTGACATTCAACTGGCGTTGTTTGACGATTCTGGCAGTTATACTACTCATCCATTAGAGCATGAATATGCGGGCGTGAAACACACTTACATTACCGATATTCAAGCAGGTCAAAAATACGGATACATCACAACAATCAACGGCCAATTACATTACCTCGCTGATCCCTATGCCAAAGCTCTAGAGCGTGAACTGAGTTACACCTTACCGTTTAACGCTGAAAAAAGTTTTAAGCTGGCTAAATGTGTCGTGACTAATGATAAATTTGACTGGCAAGACGTAATCAAACCCAACCGACCTCGCGATGAAATGGTGTTGTTTGAAACTCACGTAAAGGGCGTCACTAAGTGCAACCCTAACGTTTCAACTAGCCAGCAAGGTCGCTATCTTGGCTTGATCAGTGAAGCGATGTTGACCTTCTACCGTGAACAAAACATCAACACGATTCAACTAATGCCGATCACAGCCTGTATGCATGAACCTCACCTACTCTCAATGCGCAAGGTGAACTATTGGGGATACAATCCTTATCTCTTCATGGTTCCTGATCCACGTTACGCAGAATACGATGCGGTCTTTGAGCTCAAAACCACCATTCGAGAACTGCACCGTCATGGTATTGAAGTCATTCTAGATGTAGTCTACAACCACACAGCAGAAGGGGGCAGCGATGGACCAGCGTTTAACCTCAGAGCACTCGACAAGCATCACTACCTAACTCATGGCCACCATTTTGCCAACTACACTGGTTGTGGTAACACCGTCAACTTAGCGTATCAACCATCACTTAACTTAATTATGGATACCCTTCGTTACTGGGTTAACGAATTCCATATTGATGGTTTCCGTTTCGATCTCGCAGCCACTCTTGGTCGTGAAGGTGATCAATTCAATCCAAACAGCGGTTTTTTCAAGGCTGTTGCGCAAGATCCCGTCCTCAAGCAAACCAAACTCATTGCAGAGCCTTGGGATATCGGACCAAATGGTTATCAAGTCGGTAATTTCCCGCAAGGTTGGAATGAATGTAATGATCGCTTACGCGATATTAGCCGGAGCTTTTGGCGCGGTGACAATGGCTATCTAAAAGAGCTCGCGACACGCTTAATGGGATCACGAGATCTCTATAGCGCCGCCAACTGGCCTTATCGCCTCACGGTCAATTACATTACTTACCATGACGGCTTCTGCCTGCAAGATCTGGTCTCCTATAAGTCTAAACATAACGAAGCTAACGGAGAGCAAAACCGTGACGGACACGGTGACAACCGTTCGGCAAACTATGGCATTGAGGGGCCATCAGATCGTCAATCTGTGACCAGTCTGCGTGAAAAACAAAAACGCAATTTTATGGCCACACTGCTGTTCTCATTTGGTATTCCACACATTTTAACCGCTGATGTGTTGTCACATACACAAAAAGGCAATAACAACGCGTATTGCCAAGACAACGAAATCAGTTGGCTAAATTGGCAATTAGATCAGCATCAGCAGGACTTTAAACAATGGTTAGCAGAGATGGTTGCAGCACGACAATGCTACATGCTGCCCTTTATTCGCGCATTCAGTGGCGAGAGTCGTAATCACAATCGGATTTTTTGGCGCCGTCTCGATGGTAAAGATCTCTCCCATGATGATTGGAATCAGCTCACAGCAGTCGCCTTACACCTTGGAATCGACGAACATGGCGATGAACTATTTTATTGCATCAACCAAACCAACGCACCGGCGCGGTTCAGCTTGCCGAGTGAAGATCAGCAGCAGTGGAATATGATCTGTAATACTGGTGGGTTAGATTTGCATCAAACGATTGATGGTAAGCAAATCCTACTTGAACCGGTTTCAATCGCAATTTTTCATTTCTCACCTAGTTAGAATTCCGGAACCAATCAGAAAGTTCTGTACACACTGTTTATCTTCACATCAACAGGGGCGCAAAGTGACGCGCCCCCGAATTCTACTTAATAAAAGCGACGAGTTGTTGTCAAAAGTGCATTGATGTGCATACAAAATCCGTTTATTATACGACACAAATCACAATAATTTTAAACATGTTGGCAAAAATCAGTTATGGCTTTACCTAAGTTAGTTATCCACACGCTCAGGCCGTACGTTATACTATTATCACTCGGTATGATTTACTTGGCTTATCAGCAGTTCAAAACATCCGAACAAGATGCTGATATGCAGTCACTTGCTAACCTTAATACCGCCTCTAGCTTAGTTGCTACTCAAATCGAAGCCGCCTCCAGCAAGCTGTTCCTGTTAGATAACACGACATCTCTGACGCAATTCAACAACACGGCAAAACGCATTCTCAAGCACTCTCCTTTGTATGCCGATGTGATCCATGTAAACCAAGAAACTGGCCAATATCGTTCGGTGTCACTGCAATCGACCGATGCTGAGCGCAACACAGACATTATTTGGACACCATTGGTCAAATTGTCCGCCAAATTAGCGGTTTCTTCTCTTTATGAGAAAAAGCCCGGCTATTGGGTATTTGCAGTTAAATACACTCCGGATAGTGACAATCAAATCTGGCTTGAGTTCGATCTTATGCATACCACTCAAAGTCTAAGAGGTTTACGAACGCTCAACGATGGCTATGTGTTTGTGATTGATCGTCATACTGAACGCTTAATCTTTCACCCGGATCCAAGCCGTATTGGCTCCCCTTCTGTGAGCTATCATGGCGGCATTAGCGCCTTGATTGATTCCGGGCAACAATTTGGCCATTACGAATACTATTATCGTGACCAATTTAAAATCACCGTATTCGATACCGACAATGCCTTTAACTGGGTCTTCATCTCCGGAACAGATCGATCTGATATTCTTGCCTCTTCTTACCAGTTTGGTTTGACGGCCATCTTTATCGCTTCGTTACTGTTAATCTCAGGTTCGATTGCCTATTTGATTCGCCAGCTTAATCAGTCTTTGTCAACACTTAACCGCCAAACAGATTTAGTCCAATTCAAGCAGCAATTCCGCCATATTCTTGATCGTTTCGTCTCTCATCAAGGCGTGCAATTTTGTCTATATGATCGCGATAGCAACCAATTTAGTACTGTCGACTTTCACGGTAACAGCCGTGTGGTCATGTGTGATAACCCACTGGCACAACACTTTTCTCCGGGCGTCATCGACTACCAAAGCAAAGCGCATACTGATCCGTTAGCCAAAAAACTGATGATTCAAGCCCGTCACTATCGCTTACCTCTGTTTAGCAAAGATGAATTGATCGCGGTGGTATACATACAAGCAATGATGCCAACGTATCGCACTATCGTACGTATGATCTGTGATTACTCAGAAGTGGCTTTAGCGAACTTATTACTGCACAAGAAATTGCTTAGTAAAGATGTCATGACGCAGTTGGATAACAAGCACATCATGCGTGAAGCGATTGACCACAACATCGATAACCAGCATGTCTTTTTTGCTTTGATTGATATCGACCGCTTCAAGTTGATCAACGACAATCACGGGCACAAATGTGGCGACAAAATCATCCTCGCCACTGCAGAATTGATGCAAACCTGCTTTGCCAAGCCGAAAGCAATTAGTCATGCGCGTTATGGGGGGGATGAATTCTGCGTCTTGTTCCATGCCAATGATGAAAATGACGCCTATGACCAATGTGATTTATTTAGGCTGTTGATCGAAAAGCACGCCTATTGCTATAACGGTGAGAACATCCATTACACCATCAGTATGGGTGTCACTCGGGTTCGTGACAGCCAACATATCACCGTCGGTAATGCCGACAAGGCGATTTCTCAAGCCAAAGGGCTTGGTCGAAATCAGGTGGTATTAAACACATTCTAGTGTGAACTGACTAAGGAGGCTTCGCCTCCTTTTTTATCACGTGAGTTTGGCCTAAGAGTGCGACACAAACATAGATTATCACCGCTATTGCTGCCAAAATAGACCTAACTCGTAGCGCAAAGGAGCCATGCGTGACCCAACCTAAAATATCCACTTCTCAGCTGGCCAAACAGCGCAATATTGATGTTAAACAACTGTTCCATGACCTAAAACACGCCGGTTATATTAATCGCAGTGAAGAGAATTGGGTGCTGACCGAACTGGGCCGTAGATTCGGCGGAGAATACCTCCAACACCCCAAGTTTGGTCAATACATTATTTGGCCCGAGAACCTGTTGATCGACGATGCACTGACGGATGGAAAACAGCTCACCGCAACGCAGATCGGTGAACGCTTTCAACTCAATGCTAAAAAAATTAATCAACTACTCAGTGAGTTGGGTTGGATCAATAAAACAGACAGTGGGTGGCATGTCACCGCATCCGGCTTAACGCACGGCGGTCAGCAACGTGTTGATAGCCAAAGCGAGCAACACTATGCCCTGTGGCACGATACCATCGTACACAATCAGCGCTTAAAACAGACGGTAATAGAATTTTTAGGCCAAGATGCGCAAGCCAATGCGACCGATAAGTCATTTTCTAATTTCCAGCAAAAATTTGCCGCCAAACATCGCACCTTAGATGGCCATTATGTTCGCTCTCGCGGTGAGTTAATCATTGATAACTGGCTCTATATGAATGGCATTGTTCACGCTTATGATCGCCCATTACCGATTGAACAAGAACAGTTGTGTGATTTTTATCTCCCGACAGGGAAGGTGTATCTGCAATATTGGGGCGATGATCAAGGGCCGACTGACGAGGTGAGTAAACAGACAATCAAAACGCTCTACCAACAGCACCAGTTCGCTTTAATTGAAGTTTGTGTCGATGAGATCGATAGACTCGATGAGGTGTTACCCAACCAGTTACGTGCGTTTGGTATTAGAGCTTACTAAGCAGACTTTTAGCTATAAAAACGCCGCTATTCAGCGGCGTTCTGTTTGTTACGGATCTTGTCTATCAATAATGTCACAATAGACTCAGCGACGAATTGAGTAACGAGCTGCAGCCGCTTCTTCTTTCGATACCACGGTTTTACCAATCGGCGCGAGTGAAATCACCGCCAGTTTCAAATGCTGTAAAGCAAATGGAATACCGATAATGGTCACAAAACATGCGACGGCTGAGAGAATATGACCAATCGCCAACCACACGCCAGCCAATAGGAACCAAATCACGTTACCAACAACACCCAACGGGCTGGTACCAATATCCATTTCATTGGTTAACTCATCACGAGAGATCGCCTCTTTGCCGAATGGGAAAAATGAAAAGTTCCCCATCACAAAGCAGGCTCTACCCCATGGAATACCGATAATGCTGATGAACGCAAGCAGACCGAACATCCACCACATTAGACCCATAAAGACACCACCGAATAAAAACCAAATGATGTTACCGAGTGTTCGCATATTTTTACCCTCTTTTAAAAAATGATAATACAAAACATAGAGAGTGAACGGGATTCATCTAATGCCCAGTAGCTTATGGTCTATCGCCAAGATGATCAACCAAACAGACACTACTAGTATTCATAAATTACATGAACCTAATATGAATTATAACGCCATTATCCCTTGCCACACCGCCGTTGCCCCACTGAGGGAGCATAGCACCAACGCGCCAATTCGAATTTTTTCCTTTGGTAGCGAGCCCGTTGTCGCTCGCGCTAAGCGATAGCCCAAATAAGCCGCAGGCAACAACGGAATAGTGATCCAAAGATGATGCGTATTTAAAAAGCCAACCGGTATTTGCACACACAATGAAATAATCGAGCTGAAAACAAAGAACGCCGATAGATTACCACGCAACTGATTCGCTTCTTGATGTTGCAGCAACAGTGCCATTGGTGGACCGCCAATCGCGCTACTGGTACCAAAAAAGCCTGAGAAAAAACCGGCAATCCCCATACGTGTTGGGGTCGGTTCAATTCGCACAGGCAATAGGCTGACTAATACAGCGAACAGCACCAAGATACCCAACCATAAGGCCAGCGCATTACCAGAAACCATCACGAGTAAAGCACCACCAGCAATCGATCCAGGAACGCGACCAATCAGCGCCATTTTTAGGCCACCAATTTCAATACTTGAGCGGTATTTCAAGGCATTTAACAATGAGATGAACAATGCCACCAAGCAGATCGGCGCTGGTACATAGTCAGGAGAAACCAAAAATAACAGCGGTGATGCGACGATAGCCAAACCAAAGCCAATCGAGGTTTGCACAAATGAGCCAACAAAGATCAAAAATGCCGCAATCAGGGCCTCAGAGGTAAGCCATTCTGAGAACATGGGTAACCACAAACGATAGATAGAAAGAGAGCTGAGTATAACCCAGCTCTCTAAAATATCGGTAATATTACGCTTAATGATTATGCCGTTGCTAATCGCGTGACTGGCTTGTCATTAATGGGAATATGAAGTAGTGCCGCGATGAAGGCTAATACGACTGTCGACCACCAAATTGGCTCATAGCTACCGTAGTAATCATAAATACGGCCACCCGCCCATGCACCAAGGAAGCTACCGACTTGGTGAGTAAAGAACACCAAACCATACAGGGTTGATAGATAACGAGCACCGAAGATCTGACGCACCAGCCCTGAGGTCAGCGGCACTGTGCCTAACCAACAAAAACCAATCGCGGCACCAAAAATAGCCGCCGTGTTTTCTGTGATCGGCAAAGTAACAAAACCCGCGATCACCACAGTTCGCATCAAATACAGCGCAGACATCACATAGCGCTTATTAAAGCGATCACCCATCACACCCCAGAAGTACGAACCAAAGATATTGAAAATACCGACGTAAGCCAAAGCCATTGCCGCACTTGATGCTGGCAAGTGTTTATCGGCTAAGTAACTTGGTAAATGAGTGGCGATAAACATCACGTGAAAACCACACACAAAGAAACCCGCATGAATCAACCAGTAACCACGGTGATGAAATGCTTCTTTGATTGCCTGACTCAGCGTAAGATCATCCTGGCCATTTTGATTGTTCGCCACATTATTACTTTGTGCTGTTTTCATAAATAAGCTCAACGCCATGATCACAGTACATAGCACCGCGAACACCTGCATCGCTTGCTGCCAGCCAAAATCCATCAGTAACCATTGGGCACCAGGTATGACCGCAAACATACCAAATGAACCCGCCGCAGTGGTTAAACCAAACGCTTTTGCCGCATGTTCAGCGGGTACCACTTTAGCCACCGCCCCCAAAACAATCACATAACTGGTGCAGCTTAGACCAAGGCCAACTAACGCTCCCAAAGAAACATATAACATGCTCGCTTCAGAGGTAATTGAAGTTAAATAAAGACCCAACGCATAAGAAAGTGCACCTAAAAAGATAATGCGTTTTGAACCAAATTTGTCTGCTGCCATACCAATAAATGGCTGAAAAGCACCAAACAGTAAGTTTTGCAAAGCGATAGCAAAACTAAAAAACTCTCGCCCCGTTTGAAAGTGTTCAGAAATGGGCATCATAAAAATGCCAAATGACTGACGAATACCAAGGCTAGTGATCAAAATGCCGATCCCTAGCCAAACCAATAATGGAAAGCGGAAAATACTCATAATATGTCTTAATAACTTATCGAAATGATCTGGCCATCAGTACGCGATTTGGCCAGTAAATTAATGGTGATGCGAATGGGCATCTGACTCAGGAGTGCCACTTTGTTGATGGCATCCCATGTCTACGGCTTGCTGAGCAAGCAACTCAAGTAACGGCTCGCTATGATGAACTGCAACGAGCGTCAAACCCAGCAACAGCACCATTCTGGTTAACTGAGCTTTCAGCGATTGTGAGAACATACAAAGTCCATGAGGTAAAAAATGAGCGCGGAGTTTAGTGGCCAAGGCACTAAGTTACTAATGATATTTCGTCAGCTAGTCTATGCATGATTTGCATAGACTATTAAAAATTAAAACCTAGAGTGCATATAAAACCACCAACCAATGCAAGTTATCAGCAGAATGGCTTTATTATGAGCCTATTAAGTCGAACCCTTCATCGAGCCATCCCGTCACACCACCAATCATTTTCTTCACCGGACGCCCAAGCTTAGCTAAGCGAATCGCGGCTTTCTCCGTACCGTTGCAGTGCGGCCCAGCACAATAGACTACGAACAGGCAATCTAGAGGGTACTCAATAAGTGCTTTCTCATTTAAACGGCTATGAGGAATATTCACCGCGCCAGCAATATGCCCTTGAGCGAATAATTCATTACCCCGTACATCGACCAAAATAAAGTCTTGTCTTTGATTGGTGAGCGCATGATGCACATCCCAACAATCGGTTTCGAACTCTAATTGAGCACTAAAATGACGCAATGCTCTCTCGCTCTGTGCGGCAGGAACCCTTGATACGGCACTCGACATAACTTCTCCTTGTGTCTCGTCTATCGATTATCGTTTAGCTTAATTACCTGCCACCATTATTCCTCTTTGAACACATCATCACCATTGGCTTTCAAGTCAAGGTTCGTTAATATCAAGCCAAGTTAATGACATGTTAAGGACGACAATCATGCGCGTGGCGATACTTTCACACCCCGACATCTCCTTCTTCGAACTGGGTTGCGCGGTTGAGATGTTTGCGCTATCTCGACCTGAATTTGAACATTGGTATGAGGCAGAGGTCATCAATCTCATTGACCAAGCCATCACGACGACAGGTGATATCGTGATGAAAACCAAGCATGTGACTGATCTTACTGATTACGATATGTTAGTGATTCCCAGTTGGCCAACCCACACCGCTGACATTGATCCAAAAACAAAAACCGAAGTACTGCGGTTTGCGCAGCAAAATAAACGCATCATTTCATTTTGTTCTGGGGCATTTTTACTCGGTGAACTGGGTCTTCTTGATGGTAAACAAGCGACCACGCACTGGGCGTTTGAAGCGCGATTTCGTGAACGATTTCCACGAGTTAACTACGCCAGTAATGTACTGTATGTGTTTGATGGTCAATATGGCTGCTCAGCGGGCAGCGCGGCAGGGTTAGATCTCGGTCTTGCGGTGGTTAGACAAGACTTTGGCTATACCATTGCCAACCAAGTAGCAAAACGTTTAGTGGTCTCAGCTCATCGAAATGGTGGCCAAGCGCAATTTGTCGATACGCCAATGCTACAAGTGCCCAACCAGTTTTCAGAGTCACTACAGTGGGCGAGAACCAATCTGGACCAGTTCATCAGCATTGATTTGATGGCAGAAAAAGCCAATATGTCACGCAGGACCTTTGATCGAAAATTTCGCGCCAGTATGGATTTGACGCCGCAAGAGTGGCTAATCATACAGCGCACTGAGTTAGCCAAAGGGCTACTGGAGAGTGATAACGGCAGTATTGAACAACTTGCCGTGCAATCGGGCTTCAATAATGCCGAGAGCATGCGCCATCATTTTCGCCGCGTGGTGGGCATCTCTCCCAAGCAATATCGCGCCCAGTTCAATCGCTCAGCATAAACGATCACCGACACTCAGGCCCAAGGAGAACCATCAAGTGGAACACCGGCTGATTATCAAATTTTATTTGAAACTGGTTTAAGCGAAGGCACGTTTTCTATTGGCCCATCAAAGATTATGCTTAGTACCGAAAACAGAGCGTCGGCCAGCCGTTATCGCTTTGACAGTTTGAGCAGAAAGATAAATTGAGGAGTAGTCGATGACCAAATTAACCATCGTGGCCAATATCGTCGCACATGCAGATAAAATTGAATTAGTAAAAAATGAATTACTGAAATTGATTGAGCCGACACGCAAAGAAGCAGGCTGCATCAATTACGATTTACATCAGGACAATCAAGACCCTGCGCATTTTGTCTTTTACGAAAACTGGACGTCAGAAGCACATTTACAAACGCACCTAGCCACAGAACATATCGCTCAATACGTCCAAGCGACGCAAGATGCGATTGTTAGCTTTACGCTAAACAAGATGACCCACATCGGTTAGATTATTGCGAATACAACAATCCCTGCCAATAAGCAGGGATTGATTTCAACATCACAAAGCGTGGCTACGCCTGATTCAGCACCGTGTTTTTGAGCACTTGCATCACACCCGCTTCAATGTTGCTCGGCGCTCGGAAACGAGCTAGTTTTTTCACTTCTGGGTGGGCATTTTCGACGGCATAAGAGTGGTAACTCGCCTTCAACATCTCTACGTCGTTGAAGTAGTCACCAAAACTCATGGTTTGTTCATAAGTAAAACCAAGCGTCTTTTGCAGATGTTCTATTGCTGCGCCTTTCGAAGCCTCAGCATGCATAATATCAAGCCAAATTCGGCCACTGACCACCACTTGGTTGGTTGCGCCAAATTTTGCATTCATCGCTGGGAAGACAAACTGTTCAGTACTATCAAAATGACAAATCGCGACTTTAATAAACTCATCGTCAACGTCCAACAAGTCTTCCACATACTGACAAGCATGGTAGTACTTGCTCAACTCTGCTAACGCAGCCGGATCTTGGGTTTCAATATAGGCAGAATTTTTTCCACACAACACCGTATAAGCGCCTTTTATCTCACGCGCCGCGAGCACGACTTCACGCGCAGTACGGGTATCTAATGGGCAACTATACAGCTCTACCCCATTATGCATTACAAAAGTGCCATTTTCCGCGATGAATATCATCTCATCTTGAATGGGTAAAAATGTTTGTTTCAAACTCGCGTATTGGCGACCGGACGCGGCGGCAAAGATGATACCTTGCTCGGTGAGTTGGCGATAAAGATCAAAAAACTGAGGATCGAGCTGAGACGATTCATCAAGCAGTGTGCCATCCATATCAGAGGCAATAAATTTGATGTTATGTGAAGACAATTCTGGAGACATTGATGCAAACTCTTGTAAAAGCGAAGCATTGAGATTGCGATATCTACCTAGAATTGTAAACCCCTAAACACGGCAAAGTTCCCCTCTGAATTTATCCGCTTTTTAGCTAGCGCCCATTGCACAATCGGTTTGTGACAACAAATGGTAATCGTTCAATGACTCGACTGAAAATTGAAAGCGGATCTGCTTACACACGGTCTTCTGATCATCAACATATTCAATTCTCGCATCTGCATACGCGACACCATCAAATGCGCTGTTGACGGTTAATGTCGTGTGATAAACCGGATTATCTTCACTATGACTAAGTGGATTGAACCAATTCTCACCATACGCAATCTGCAACACCATTCCTTTGGCGCGCTGCTCGATATACTGTGGTTTAACCACCCAATGCTGATAACTAAAATAACCGATAATCAACAGTAGCAGCGTTACTACAGACACACTTTTACTCATCGCTCCCTCTCCTTCAATCCATACGATAAACAAAACGTCGTAATGTTAAGGAAATTATTGATACAACTCTAACTTGTCGGTTGTTTCTGCGAAATAGCCCGGGTTAATCAACATAATTACGCTTAACGTGAACATCAAAAGAGAGCTGATGGGAGAGAAATTAGACCATGGTCAGCAAGGGGCTCTGACTGAATCGGCGAGCCGTCAGAAAACTCGGCACACAAACACCTGATAAAAAATAAGGCTAGGAACAAAACCTAGCCTTATAGATCAAACGTTGAGTACATAATTGAAGCCTGACGACAATCGCAAAGCCATCAATTCATGTTTAAATCACTAGCAACTTAACGTTTCACGCATCTGCATGTGCTCTGTTTCAGACAAGTTATAGAATTTTAAAATTAGGCCTGCAGCAATACAGAATGCCAGTGGAATGTAGCCAAAAAGCACCACAACGCCAGTCACGGCCTCTTGAGTGATCCCTACTTCTGGCGCATAACCAAACCAGCCCAACACTAAACCAGTGACAATGCCTGACAATGCCATACCCAATTTTTGACAGAAGCTAAAACTTGAGTAAACCAAACCCTCGGCACGAATACCGGTTTTGTATTCGCCGTATTCAATTGTGTCTGGCAGCATTGCCCAACCCATCGCCCAAGTGTAAGCGTTGACAATACCTTTGATCGCGATGATCACGAAGTAGACTTCCACCGAGTTAATGGTGTAAAAGTTAGCCACAAACAACAGGTGAATGAATCCATACACCATGATAGCGGCCATTGCGGTCGGCTTTTTGCCAAAGCGTTTTGTCGTATGAGGAACAATAAACGTCCCCAAGAAGGTCGTTACGGTACCGACCATAATCGACGCACCAATCAAATCAGGGCGCTGCATCGCATGCTCTAAGAAATAGATATTGACCGAGAACGAGATAAATCCAGCGGTCAAAATCAGCAAGAACACAATAGAAAGCACAATTAGAGGTCTATTCTGAGCAATGGCCGCCAATCCTTCTTTCACAGTATGGTTCGCTTTCTCACTGACCACGACATGACGCTCTTTGGTTGTCGCAAATGTAACCCAAAGCAGTACCGTAGAAAGTAGGGCTGCGAAGCCGATTGCATAGCGGTAGCCCAACAACTTGTCACCTTCACCGAAGAACTCAACCAATCCGCCAATTTGAGCAACAACAAGCCCAGAAATCACGGCGAACATGACGCGAACTGCAGTGATCTTAGTTCTTTCTTCGGGATCATTCGACATTGCAGAGGTCAGTGCTGAATACGGTATATTCACCAACGTATACGCCAAGCTAAGCATGATATAGGTAACCGCTGCATAAGCGATTTTACCATTCATGGTCATGTCGGCAGGAATCGTAAAACAAGCAAAAGCCGAGATACCTAAGACAACAGAACCAAATAGTAAGTAAGGCTTGAAACGACCATATTTAGTATTCGTTCTATCGACGATCATACCCATAACAGGATCTGATACGGCATCGATAATACGAGCAACTAAAAATATCACACCGACTGTCGCAGCATCGATAAATACGATATCGGTATAGTAGAACATCAAATAGGCCATTACGGTTTGAAATATAATATTACACGCTAAATCACCAACCCCATAACCCACTTTTTCTTTAAGTGAAACTGCCATTACACACCTCGATAAATTGAATAACCAAATGGTTCAATTGAATCTGTAATATCTTGACCTAATATATTTTCGAAAAGACTAAAGTCATAATTCACTGCGTGAGACTCATTACTCAAATTTATTACCACAATGAATTTTTCGCTTTCATTACTTCGCTCAAACATAATCACCTTGTCATGAGAAGGTAATAACGTAGTTTGACCAAACTTCAAACAGCTTGACTCTTTTCTTAATGCCAATAGGTTGCGATAGAAATTCAATATTGAGGATGAATTGCCTTGTTGTTCTGCTACGTTTATTTCACCTTTATTATTATTTACATCTAACCATGGTTGAACATGACTAAAACCAGCATATTGTTCATTAGTCCATTGCATTGGTGTTCGAGCATTATCTCGACTGGCTAACTTAACTGTTGCTAGCGCTTCGCAGTTAGTATGTCCTTTCGCGATAAGTTCGTTATATTTGTTAACCGTGTCAATATCATTGTATTTTTCGATAGTGTCGAAATAGCAATTGGTCATGCCAATTTCTTCACCTTGATATAAAAATGGCGTGCCATATTGCGTTAGGTTTAATACGGCAAGGGCTTTCGCTGATTGCTGCCAATACTCACCATCATCACCAAAAAGGGAAACTTGGCGTGGCTTATCGTGATTTGAAAGGAATACCGCGTCCCAAACACCCTGTTCTTGTAATTGAATTCGTCTTTCGATTTGCTGCTTGTAGTAGCCAATCAAATCGCTGTGAAACACCTCAACTTCCGGTGGCACAAAGACGATACTCATTTGAAACTCGCCCCTTTCAGGTAAGGTATAGCGAAGCACTTCTGCGGTATCGACTGCGTTGATCTCTCCTACAGAAAACGCGCCCCTTTGATGAATTTGCTCCATAAATGAACGGATGTATTCATGGCCAATCTTCTCGTTATTACACGGCAACGTGGCAAACACATCTTGATCAGGGAGAGCAGCGAAATCCTGTGGTTTTTCTAAGAAGGAAATAGCGTCAACTCTGAAACCATCAACACCCTTATCCAACCACCACTTGATCATGGCATTAATATCATCACGCAATGCCTTATTCGACCAATTAAGATCCGGCTGTTTTTTGCTAAAGATATGCAAATAGTATTGTTGACGCTCTTCGCTCCATTCCCATGCTGAACCCTGAGGGATCCCCTCATAATTTCCCCAAAGCACAACCATGTTTGAATAGATTTTGAGCAAGCAGGGTTGCAGCCGCGAGCAAGTCTTCCCTCGTTATTGTGTAGCCAGAATGCCGCAAAACTTCCATCCCTAAGCGCACTGTTGAGAGTACATTTCGATTTTTGACAGTGTTAGCTTGGAAGTGCTTATCCCAACCTTGTTTCTGACCATGAACTCCAGCAAGCCAAAATGTCAGTTGAAGCATTAGGGCGATTAGCAGCATGATATCAAAGCGCTCTGAGCTGCTAGTTCGGCTATGACGGAGGCCTAAACCGTAGGCTGGGCTTTTCAAGTCTCGGAAGGTTTCTTCAATTTGCATACGCTTCGAGTAGAGCCTAACAAGTTGCTTTGGTGTTCGGATTTCAACGGGCAAGTTAGTCGCTAAAACCCATGGTTCTTTTGTCGAAGCGGAGTAGATTTTAGGTGACGGATGATGACAATTAGTCCGTGTCGAACGCTGATTTTTTCGGCCTTTAGGACGTGATTTATACAGTGCAATTTGACATGAAATTGGGTTGCTCTTAGTCAACCTCTTATAGCCTAAAGTCTTTGAGCGACTTGAGGATATGCTATGTAAGTTGCTGATAGGTTGCCAGTTTTCCGCACCTAAATCTGCATATTGCACTTTCCCTCTGACTCGACTTAACCAGTACCAACCTAGCTTTTCAACGGATTTATACCATGGCACTTTAAAGCCAGCATCACTGACAATGAGCGGTGTAGTGTTACTCGGTAGAATGCTTGCAAGGTCGGCTAGAAATTGGTCATGAGCCTTCTTTGAACATTGCTCTGAAAGCGGAAAGGCTTTCTCATAAAGAGTAATAGAACGACCATGTAGTGCCACCGAAGCCCGCAATACCATAAGCCGTTTTTGCTCACGAATATCAGACCAGTCAACAAGAACAATGGGCATCGAATTACCTGAACAGATAAAGCTGGCATGCCAACGGTATACAGCGAGTCGCTCTTTGTGCAAGTGACGATTACCTAACAATCTGTCGATTCGTTTGATGTTATGTTTTGTTCTGGCTTTCGTTGGCAGGTTACGACCAAGTTCGGTAAGAGTGAGCGTTTTACATTCAAGTAATGCGTGGCAAGCCAGCGTTAAACTGTTGAGTCGTTTTAAGTGCAATTCAGGGCAGAATTGGTAAAGAGAGTCGTGTAAAATATCGAGTTCGCACATCTTGTTGTCTGGTTATTGATTTTTCTCAGAACCATTTGATCACATGACAAGATGTGCATCTACCTTAAATTTATGATTTTTATCAAAATCATTAGGGGATTCCTCAGTGCTGAACCACCAAAGACTGACTTCCAATTATTAGGTTCATCAACCCAATGAAAATAATCTGAATATGGATTATCACGGGACTTCTTAGATTCAATAAACCAATTATGCTCATCAGAGCAATGATTTATAACTAAATCCATAACCAATTTAATATCACGACGATGACATTCTGCAAGGAGTTGGTCAAAATCCTCCATGGTGCCAAAGTCTTTCAATATGCTTTGATAGTTACTAATATCGTAACCATTATCATCGCAAGGTGATTCATAAATAGGACTTAACCAGATGGTATTGATGCCAAGTTCTAATAAATAGTCTAACTTACAAATAATTCCTTGTAAGTCACCTATTCCATCAGAATTAGAATCATTAAAACTACGAGGGTAGATTTGATAAACAACAGATTGCTTAACCCACGGATGCATACACGAACTCCAAATAAATATTTAAAGAACGAGCGATAATCTTAGATTTGCCTCAAGGATGAGTGATAATCGAATGACTTGTCTCGATTTAGACGTATAGGATTAGCGATTTTTCCATTTTTGAATGTTAACTAAATCACACCAATGTTACTGAGTAAATAATTAGTAAGGAACTTGATCTTACATCACAAATATTGCGCATAAGATTAACCAACGACATGATCACGCTTATTAAACCTGAACCTTGACTATTTCCTATGCAGTAAAAGTAGAAAGATCGACAGTAAGTAATAAGTTGATATCTATTTTCTCCCCGCATGACAAAAATCGCATCTATATTTATGTTAGCCATAGGGTTACAAACATTCGCTCTGAGCACCCTGAATGCAGAACCATCGCCGCTAAGGCTCATTTTTCAACTTCTCTGCATTTATCAACGATTACGCTAACTTTCACTGCACGTTTTTACTTGATTGTGCAATTCAAAGTGATCTTTTGTGAATTTTGGTGACGCTTCAGATGTCGTTTTGAACAAAATTTGCTAGATATTTCATCCATTCATCAGCTTTGTATTACATCCATGAGCGAACTAGGGTATAACGACGCCATGAAAATACCGAAACGAATACAGCCCCTAGTTGACGATGGTTTGGTCGATGAAGTGACCAGCCAGTTAATGAGTGGCAAAGAAGCCTCAGTGTATATAGTACGCTGCGGTGAGACGATCCGCTGTGCCAAGGTTTATAAGGAAGCAACTCAGCGCAGCTTTAAAAAAGCCGTGGCCTACCGAGAAGGCCGCAAAGTCCGTAATAGCCGTCGCGCTCGTGCGATGGAAAAAGGCTCAGGCTTTGGTCGCGAACAGCAAGAGAAGATGTGGCAAAGTGCGGAAGTGGATGCTTTATACAAGCTGGCCGCTGCCGGTGTACGTGTCCCTGTGCCTTATGGCTGTTTTGATGGCGTCTTACTAATGGAGCTAGTCACCGACGAGGAAGGCTATGTTGCCCCACGTCTGAACGATGTCGAGCTATCTGCCGAGCAAGCACTCCGAGACCATAAAACCATGATGGGCTATGTGGTCAAAATGCTTTGTGCGGGTTTGATCCACGGTGACTTATCTGAATTTAACGTACTGGTTGATGAACAGGGCCCGGTGATTATCGACCTACCACAAGCGGTCGATGCGGCAGCGAATAATAATGCAGAATGGATGTTAACCCGTGATATCAACAATATTCGCGACTATTACAGCCAGTTTGCACCAGAACTAAAAACCACCGAATATGCCAAAGAAATGTGGGCTATATTCGAGAAAGGTGATTTAACACCTGAAACTGAATTAACCGGTCAATTTACCGAAGTCGATACCGTGGCCGATCTCGCCACCATCATGCAAGAAATTGATGCCGCGCGTGATGAAGAGCGCTACCGACGCGAACGCATCAAAGAAGCCAAAGATGGCATTGATGAAAGCAAATTTAACTGGGCAGAAGACTAAATGACATTGTCGCTAGAGTAAATTTAGCGACAATTTCGCCTCACAATACGCCCCTCATCACTGCAAGCACAAAAAGTCGCACACTGACTTAAAGTACACCGTAAACACACGTTACTTTCCGTCTTTGAACCTTCCGCTTTCATCCTACACTGCTAAGACAATATTTGCTCATTAGCCCCTCTGCATGTTATCAAATAACTCGGCGTTACCTACATCACGGCTCTGGGATGCCCCCATTTCATCTTGCTTCACGGTTTTCAGGGCGACAACAACAAGGATTGATATGACTGCCACACAATTTCTCAACGATCTCAATGCACGCTATTTGATCATCCATCGCACCAAAGAGGACTGGTTTTGGGATACCTACATGGGGCTAAGCGACGATCACCCCGCAGCGGCCAAAGCGCAGACGCAATGGAGCCAATTTCTCAGCAGCGCTGACAACCTCAAGCAAGTAAAACAGCAACTTGAGCTCGCGCAAAACATCGAAAATGCTGATGAACGATCCACCACCACCCATGGTCTGACGGGTTGGCTAGCGGTATTTGAATCACATGCGATTGAAGAGCCACAAACCGCACAACAACAAGCAGATTTAATCCAATTCGAAGCTGAGTTGTTTAAAGCAAAACAAGCGCACGTGATGCATTACATCAATGACAATGGCGAGCAAGTCGAAGGATCTCTACCGGTGCTTGCCGCGGCTGTACGCACCAGTAATAACGAAGCAGTACGTCAATCCGCTCATTCAGCTTTTATTGAGTTAGAACAATGGCTGCTGCAAAACGGCTTTATTGATTTGGTTAAGCGTCGTAACCAGTTTGCGCGCGCACAAGGTTTTGCCAACTACTTCGATTATTCTGTTCGAAAAACGGAACATATGAGCAGTGATGAACTGTTTGTCATTTTGGATGATTTTGAACAGCGCACCCGCCAGAGCAACCTTGATGCCCTACAAGCACTAAGCGAACAAAAAGGCCGCCAAGCACTGCTGGGACATAACTTCGTCTACGCCTATTCCGGTGATGCAATGCGCGATCTCGATCCTTATGTGCCTTTCTCTCAATCGCTTCGCCGTTGGGTCGACTCGTTCGGTCGTTTGAATATTGATTACTCGGGCGCTGAACTAACGCTAGATTTACTCGACCGTAAAGGAAAGTATCAAAACGGTTTTTGCCATGGCCCTGTGCCCTCATTTTACGACCAAGGCGCATGGATTGCGGCGAAAGTTAACTTCACCAGCAATGCAAAACCAGACCAAGTTGGCAGCGGCTACAGCGGGATTAATACCTTATTCCATGAAGGAGGTCATGCAGCACACTTTGCTAATATGAAGCAAAACGCGCCTTGTTTCTCAATTGAATTCGCCCCAACGTCAATGGCGTACGCCGAAACACAATCAATGTTCTGCGATAGCTTGTTAAACGACGCAGATTGGCTAAAACGTTACGCCTTTAACCATCAAGGGGAAGTCGTACCCGACTCTGTGATTGAAGCCATGACGAAAAGCCGCCAGCCTTTTAAAGCGTATGAAGAACGCTCTATTTTGGTTGTGCCCTATTTTGAACGTGCGTTATATCAGTTAAGTGACGATGAGTTAACCGCCGAGAACATTACAACACTTGCTCGCGAAACAGAGCAGCGCATTCTGGGTTTAGCATGCAGTCCTCGACCACTGTTGGCGATCCCTCATTTGTTGTCGGATGAATCCGCCTGCTCTTATCAAGGCTATTTGCTGGCACACATGGCAGTCTATCAAACTCGCGCATACTTACTAGCAGAGTACGGTTATCTCACTGACAATCCTGCTATTGGGCCATTACTTAATCAACATTACTGGCGTCCAGGCAACAGCCTCACGCACAATGAGACCATTGAAAGCCTAACCGGCGAAGGCTTCAATGCTAAGTATCTGGCGGATGTTTGTAACTTATCCGCGGAAGAAGCTTGGCAGGTTCAGCAACAAAAAATGGCACACGCCAGTCCCCGACCTCAAGGCGTTCCAGCGGATCTCAATGCGAAAATTACCGTGATTGATGGCGCGCAAACCTTAGCCAGCAATCAACAGTCGAGTGAAATGATGTGTCAGCAATTTGAGCAATACATCAAACATCATTACGGCTGCTAAGATGAGAGTAAAACCGCTTTAATGCAACACTCATGATTAAGACCGCCTTAGGGCGGTTTTTGTTTATAACGTCAGTTTTATGCAAGATTCAGCAAAGTATTTCCGTCAGATAATACCCAGTAGATGAAATAAAGCCGCCACTAACCTGCGTTTACACAACTCATAGCAGAAAGGCATTACTTCCTTAAATATCAAAATGTTAACTAATAACACTTGAGGTTACCATCAGCTTTATTCAACAATATATTGAGAATATTTTACCCATTTAGCGCATTCACCGCTTGTCGATTTTGAAACTCAGGCTTATGATGAGCGCGAATCATAGTGTGAGTTATTGTATGCGTGAGCAGTGGATTAAACGGTGTCGGATGTTGAGCGTTATGCTTAGCTTGCTGCTCGCCTGTTTTTCAGCTAGCGCAGCATTAGCCGCTGGTGACGCCAATGCGCCAATCACCAAACCGCTATTGACCCAACCGATTCAAGTTATCATTCACCACGATAGCGCCGAGCATCACGCTACCTCAAGCCCAGTTCACAAACTGCATATTGAGCATCGTGCGCCAGCTAAATCACTCTCTCCTAGTCTTGCTTCTATTTTACGCAATGGCTCATTTATCCCAGAGCGCCTGCACGAAGCAGAACCTAGCTATGAGCTTGTATTCGAATTTAGTGATACTCATGCACAAACATTGCGCTGGAGCGTTTATTTCGCGCTCGACCAATGGCATGACTGGACACTGCACCCACCTGCAACGTCACATCGTATTGCTGGCTGGAAAGAATCCAACCTCCTCTATCGGTTTATAAGCCAAGCCGACGCTTAACTTTTTCTCTCTTGCCCTTTTTTGGGTTCAATTTGTCACACCTCTTGTTTCGCGCGCACTGTTTTAGCGCCGTGGTTATGTTCGGTAAATTTCGAGCAAACTGCACAAAAAACGCTATAAGCGACTGCGATCGATGACGATTCATCTCTTATCATACTAGGTGCGACACTTTTTCACTCCTATCGGCCTTGCCGAAGAGAAAAATGTTATGCATAAAAAGAAAACTTCCCGAACTGTGCTGAACCACTACTCAGCATGGAAATACGTTGTGCTAATCACAACGGTCATCATCATGTTGTTCAGCGCCTTACCCTCTTGGTTTGGTGAAAACGCCGCCGTGATCATGAATCACAAAGCAGCACCAATTTCTGTTGTGACAGCGCAGCAACAACTTGATGCTCACAATATTGCAGTGAAGCGTATCAGCCAACAAGACAACGAAACCACAGTTGTACTTGAACACGCGAACGACCAAAACAAAGCCAAAAACATCTTGGCTGACTTTGCGCCAAAAGAAGATATCGTCACACTGGCCATGGTACCAGCCGCACCCACTTGGTTACTCTACATGGGCTTCAAGCCGATTAAACTTGGCCTAGATCTACGCGGTGGCGTGCAATTCTTACTTGATGTGGATATGAAAGAAGTCTTCCGCTCTCATGCTGAGCAAGCGCAAGATTCTATTAAAGATTACGCTCGTGAAGAACGCATTCGTGGTGTTCGCGTCGAAGCCGATCGCGATGCCGATATCAGCATAAAAGCACCGAATGAAGAGTCAGTTGCCACCCTGCGTAAATACATCAACCAACAATTCCCTCAATGGGTGGTGAAAGGTGAAGGTGATAACGGTTTGACGATGGCACTAGCGGATTCTGAAAAACAGACGCTAACCAGTCTAACCGTGCAACAGAACTTGCAAACCATGCGTAGCCGTATCGAAGAGCTTGGTATCACTGAAGCGGCAGTACAACGCCAAGGTGAACATCGTATTCGTATCGAACTACCGGGTGTACAAGATCCAGCGGCAGCGAAAAACGTTATCGGGGCGACTGCTAGTCTTGCGTTCTATGAAGTGAAGCCAGAGCGTATGGCTGGCACTGAAATGATCATGGATAAAGATGGTCGCCCAGTACATGTGACTCGTAAACCAGTCCTAACCGGTGAACACATCGTCGACGCACGTGCAGGAATGGGCGAGATGGGTATGCCGGAAGTTAACATCAGCCTCGATTCAGCGGGCGGTAAAATGATGTCTGACTTCTCAGGTAAGCACATCGGTAAACCAATGGCGACGGGTTACAGTGAATACAGCCGTGATGCCAATGGCAACGTTGAGCAATCAAACACCATTATCAGCGTTGCAACCATCCAATCTCAGCTGGGTAACCGTTTTAGAATTACCGGTGTTGGCCAGCTCAATGATGCACAAGATCTCGCGCTATTACTGCGTGCAGGTTCGCTAACCGCGCCAGTCACCATCGTTGAAGAACGAACTATCGGCCCATCTTTAGGCGCTGAAAACATCCAAAATGGTTTTGCCGCTCTTGCGCTTGGTATGGGGCTCACTCTGTTATTTATGGCAGTTTGGTACCGTAAACTGGGTTGGGTGGCAAACGGTGCTTTGCTGATCAACATGGTGATGCTACTTGGCCTCATTGCCCTCTTACCTGGTGCGGTATTAACACTACCGGGTATCGCAGGTTTGGTATTAACCATTGGTATGGCGGTAGATACCAACGTACTTATTTTTGAACGAATTAAAGAAAAACTTCGTGAAGGTCGCAGCCTTGCTCAATCCATTGATCTTGGTTTTAGCAGCGCGTTTGCCACCATCCTTGACTCCAACATCACGACGCTGATTTCAGCCGCTACGCTCTACATGATTGGTAATGGCCCAATTCAAGGCTTTGCCTTAACGCTTGGCTTAGGTTTGTTAACCAGCATGTTCACCGGCATTTTCGCGTCTCGCGCGATGATCAATTTAATTTGGGGTAAAGATTCACGTCGCGGAGTGAGAATTTAATTATGATTACCAATAAAACACTAACCAAATGGCGTCACGCTGGCAGCTTGATTTCTTGCCTGCTGATCATCGTATCGATTTTTTCTTTGGCAACTAAAGGCCTGAATTTCGGTCTCGATTTTACTGGCGGTATGATCAGCGAAGTGCGTTTAGATAACACCTTAACCGCAGCGCAAATCCAAACCAATCTTGAAGCTGCGTTACACCAGCCAGTATCGGTTGTTTCAACGGGTGATGATGGCCAGTGGATGCTGCGTTACGCCGCCACAGAAGATATTCAACAACAACCTGAAATTAGACAATTGTTGGCAAGCTTCTCAGACAATGTGGAAATGATTAACGTCAGCTTAGTTGGCCCACAAGTGGGACAAGAGCTGGCAGAACAAGGCGGCCTAGCGGTAATGATTACCTTGATGGTGATCCTCGCCTATCTAAGCTTCCGCTTTGAATGGCGCTTAGCATCGGGGGCTCTACTTGCGCTGATGCACGATGTGTTTATTCTGCTCGGTTTCTTCTCACTGACTGGAATGGAATTCAACCTTACGGTACTAGCGGCGCTGTTAGCAGTGTTGGGTTACTCACTCAATGACTCAATCATCATCTCTGACCGTATTCGTGAACTACTAAGAGCGAATGTGAAATTACCAATCGCAGAGTTAAACAACCAAGCGATCTTAAATACACTGTCACGTACCTTAATTACATCTGGTACCACGCTGATTTCGGTTGCGTCACTGTGGTTATTGGGCGGAGAGCCACTATTCGGCTTCTCTATCACCATGTTCATCGGCATTGTGGCGGGCACATGGTCAACCATGACCATCGCAACCATCATTCCTGAACTGACTCATCTAGGCCCTCAGCATTACGCGCCAGAGCCTATCTCTGAAGCGCCATAACCCCTAGGGTAAAGCGTGATAACTTAGATAGTCGTTAATCGGTATAATATAAAGTGCAATAATCAAATCAGACCCTCAGGGTCTGATTTTTTTTACTTGATGAACATCGCTGCCATGACTTTCTTCATCCACTTCCGGTGCTGAATAATCCAGCGAGCACGCGGTAACCAACTTGGCGTCGTCAAGACTGTCTTCGCTTTCGACAAACTGCGAAACCCTTCCACACCGTGATAATGCCCCATACCGGAAGCCCCTATCCCACCAAACGGCGCATCATGTGCTGAAACGTGCAATAAGGTATCATTGATACACAGACCACCGCTGTGTGTCTGGTGGCTAACCTGTTCAATTAACGTTTTATCGTTACTCATTAAATAGAGCGCTAATGGCCGTGGGCGATTTTCGATATATTCGATTGCTTGGTCAACATGGTGATAACCGATAATCGGTAAAATAGGGCCAAAAATCTCTTCCTCGGTCACCAACATATCATCACTGAGAGTGGTGATCAGATGTGGCAGCATCTCACGCTCACCGAGAGGCACATCTTCGATAGTGTAAACCTTGCCGCCTTTTAGTTTGGCATCTTCGATATAACGGATTAAACGCTCAAACTGCGCTTGATTGATGATGCGTGTCATCGCCAACTGATGATTCTGATTAAGGTATGCTTGGCGATATTGGCGAAAGTAACTTTCTATAAAGGCTTGTTGCTGATCTTCTGGCAGCAAAACATAATCTGGGGCAACACAGATCTGTCCAGCATTGAGTGATTTGCCCATTAATATGGCCGCCACCGCTTTATCAATATCAGCATCCGGCGCAATAATAACCGGTGATTTTCCACCCAATTCGAGTATGACTGGGGTTAGGTTTTTCGCCGCTTGCTCTGCCACCATACGGCCAACTTGAGTTGAGCCAGTAAAGAGTAAATGGTCAAAAGGCAATTGAGAAAAATACTGCGCTATCTCAACCTCTCCTTCCACCGCGCAAACATAGCCATCAAGGTGGGCGAGAATCTTGCTCAAGATCTGATTTGTATTCGGGGTATGCTCACTGAGTTTCACCATCACTCGATTACCCGCAGCTAATGCAGTAACGACTGGCGCAATACTAAGAAAAATTGGGAAATTCCAAGGAACGATAACCCCCACAACACCTAGAGGTTGATAGATAACTTTAATACGAGAAGGGGCTAATAATAAGCCCGAGCGACGTTTTGATGGTTTAGCCCACTTACGCAAATTTTTACAGGTGTAATGGATATGTTCAATCGCCGGAAGTAAATCGCAAATCGTACTATCAAATTCGCTACGGTAACCATAATCCTCATCCAGCGCACGAATCAGATCGGCTTGATGCTCAATTAATGCCTGCTTAAGCTGCATTAAGATCTGCAAACGATGCGACAGTTCTGGGTATGGCTGTGCTTGAAAATTCCCACTTAACTCTTCAAATAACACCTGTAATTCTTCCTGAGATTTTACATGCGCTTTTTGCCAACGATTTAGATCGACGATCTTCTCCATAACCTTAATACACTCTTACGATTCATCGACTTAAGAATAGCCAGTTTTAACTCAGAAATCACGGCTGTTCGATAGCCTCCTTGTAACCCACTTCTCTGGGTAGTAGACACCCCCATACCGAATAACATCAGCAGTAACATTATCTAAAAATGTGCTAAATAGTGGTTCCCCACTCCAAATTATAGTGATATGTTCTCGCCATCAGCATAAGACACTAAAGACTGTGCTGTTACTACTATATTTACTTGTTAATGGAAAGTAACATGGATAATGAAATCCGATTACGTGCTCTCGAGCAAACAGACCTTCGCTTTATTCACCAGCTAAACAACAACCGTTCAATCATGTCATATTGGTTTGAAGAACCGTATGAATCGTACTACGAGCTGGAAGACCTCTACCGTAAACACATTCACGACAGTAATGAACGCCGTTTTATCGCGGAAAACTCGGAGAATCAAGCCATTGGCCTTGTCGAGTTAGTTGAAATTAACTCCATTCACCGCAACGCTGAATTCCAAATCATTATTGCGCCAAACTATCAAGGTTGCGGCTATGCTCGCGGTTTGATCAATAAAGCGTTGAATTACGCTTTTACTATTTTAAACCTGCACAAAGTGTATTTGCATGTGGCCGTCAACAACGAGAAGGCGATTCATCTGTATGAAAAAAGCGGCTTTGTTGAGGAAGGGCATTTAGTCAAAGAAATCTTCGTTAACGGCGAATACTGCGATATCAAGCGCATGTATATTCTTCAAGATAACTACCTAGCGAATCGCAATAAGCAATAGCACATTACTGATATCACAGATATATACGGCAATTGATGCAAAGGGCTTCTCACAGAGAAGCCCTTTTCTATTTAAGCCTGAGGGAAATTATCCAAGATATGTAGGCTGTAAAACCACAAAATACAATCAGCACCACATAAATTATTGAATAGAGGAGTTAAAGTACGGCCTTCTATTTTCATGGTTCACTCCTCTTCAGTGAGCAAGTATTTCTCTTATATAAAAAATAAGGCTATTTGTTGTATCGTTATGGCTAAAAATAAACGCAAAAATTCGGCTAAAAAAGAAAAAAAACACTCCAACGTACCACCTAAAAAACAAAAGCGATTCTGGCACAACCCAATCCTAATCGCCTTAGCCATTATCATTATTACCCCGTTTACCTCTCTGGTACTGGTCGGTAAAGACAGCATGATTAACGCAAAGCTTGAACATATCTGCTCGGCACTCGCAGCAAAAACCTACCCTAACGGCAAAATCGACTACATCAACAATAAAACGCAGATCTTCGATGATTTTGAGTATGCGTTAGCTCTGGAAAACCCAAACAGAGAAGAGATGGATGGAATCAGCTATAGAGGACAATATAATTCACTCGACATCGCTTACAGCTATGGTGAACGTTTTCAAACCCGAGACGTTAAGATCAAGATTCAAGAACTGATCGATGGCACAAAGCTCTCTTCGACTGTGTCGTGTCATTTTAAGAGTGAACTCGGATATCTTGAAGAAAGGTTGAGATTTGATCGATTTACTTATAAATCTGTCGAATATCCGAGTGGCAACGCATGGTTTGTCTATGATGGCAGCGTCGATTACATTGAGGTTGGCGATCATGGTTACTATGTCTCAATGGACTCGAGCGTACTAAGCCGATGGGCGTTTCTCTACAAACAAGTAAAAGCGCTGTTTGTTTAATGGCCCCCACCAAACAGGATGTGTAACACTTTAAAGTAGCATGGCCAAATCAATAGCTTCTTGGCATGCTGCTTACCTCGTTTGTATACAAAGTCACTGAATATTATCGTCAGGATCGAGCAAATACGCCTGAGCCTTTTTCCAGAATCAAGAGGAAGTCATGAATAATTCCAACCGCCAAGCTCATACTCTGACATTAGCAGACGTTGAATTTGACCAAAGCTCGGGAATGATTACCGAATACACGGCAAGCTACACCGAGATTATTATTCCTGAAACATTCAATCATATTCCCGTCGTCGCCATTGATGAAGAAGCGTTTAGCCGCTGTGACTTAACCCATGTCACTATCGCCGATTCAATCACTTATATCGGTGAATATGCGTTTCTCAATAATGAACTGACCAGTGTAACGTTGCCTAACGCTCTAAGCACTATTGAAGATGGTGTGTTCATGGGGAATGAGCTTGGTCAGGTCACTATTCCAAATTCCGTCACCTCGATTGGAGAGAGAGCTTTCTCTAATAATCAATTGACTGATGTGGCGATTCCAAATTCGGTGATTCGCATCAATAAAGGCGCTTTTGCCGACAACCAACTCAGCGCGATTTCGCTACCTGACTCGATACTAACGATTGGTCACAATGCATTTGATGGTGATCTACTGGAATCAACCCCTTTTTCTGCATCTGCTTTAGAGCAGGAGCATACCCTCACGTCAATCGACGTCGATTTTAATCCAGAGACAGGCCGAATCCTCCAATACTATTCCAGTTACACCAACATCATTATTCCAGACAATTTTGATGGTATGCGCGTAACCGAGATTGAGTATTGCGCCTTTCGCCACTGCCACTTAACACGAGTAGTGCTACCTCACTCATTAACCTTGATTGGCAACGGCGCCTTTGAACATAATGCGCTCAGTGAAATAGAGATTCCTCATCAAGTAGAATCCATCGAACGTGACGCCTTTGCTAATAATCAAATCACTCATGTCGATATTCCCAACTCAGTGAAAGAGATCGGCTATCGCGCCTTCGCTGAAAATGGCTTAACCAGCGTGATCTTACCTGAAGGCATTGTCACCATTGGTAATAGTGCCTTTATTGAAAATTCGCTGGCACATGTCACCATCCCTGACTCCGTCACTTCGATTGAGTATCGGGCTTTTGCTGAAAACGCCTTAACCAGTGTGACTCTGTCAAATAATTTAGTCACGATTGGAGAAATGGCGTTCGAAGAAAACCAGTTGACGAAAATAACAATTCCAGACTCCGTCACTCAAATTGGCGAATATGCCTTCAATGATAATGAACTTGAAAAAATGACGCTATCTCAGTCACTCGAGCGCATTGGTGAACATGCTTTTGATGGTAACAACCTAGACGAATTGGTCGTGCCAGACTCTGTCACCAGCATTGGTCGTTTTGCCTTCTTCGATAATGAACTCACCAAGGTGACACTCTCTGACTCATTACGAGAAATCCACGACTACGCTTTTTCCGTCAATCAGATCGCCAGTATCACTTTGCCTGATTCTCTCACCTTTATTGGCGAGCGGGCCTTAGCCGAAAACGCCCTAACTCATGTATCCATTCCACCATCAGTGCAAGTTATCGCTAAAGATGCCTTTGACTTCAACCCATTAACCAGTATCGCAATACACAGCCCGACGGTTTCGATTGCCCCTAACGCTTTTCCAGAACACTTACTCGATGCGACGCCATTTTCTCAGCATCAACTTACCTCGCCTCATACGTTAACCCTGAAAGACGTTAATTTTGAGGCAGAAACGGGCACTATTTTGGAGTACTTTGCCCGTTATACCGAGATTGTAATTCCGAATCAGTTTAATGGTGTCACGGTTGAGGCTATCGGCTCCGATGCCTTTCGCAGAAGCAAGTTAACTAAGGTGACCTTGCCTGATTCGCTCAAATTAATCGGCCATGCAGCCTTTACCGACAATAAGCTGCTTGAATTAGAGATCCCAGCCTCCGTGACAAGGATTGAAGAGTATGCGTTTTGGAATAATGAAGCCATCAAAGTGATCGCTTATAACCGTGATACTCAGGTGGACTACGCGGCTTTTGCGTCAGAATCAAGCGACGAAGAAGGTGACTACTATGGCTATCCTGAGGATGTCATCTACCGTTGATGCAGCACTGACACGATCACAATAACCAGACCCGCTTATGAGCACGCGAAAGATAAGAGTCATTTAAATCAGTTCGCTGAGATAAAAACAAAAACGCAGAGCTCTGATTGAGACTCTGCGTTTTTATTTGTGTTCAATTTATGAGGATAGAAGGCAAACCAAAGCGATCACTCATATTACCGGTCTAATTATTCGATCTCTTTCATCGCAGACACAACCGAAGGCTCATTGATCAGGTTAAATAGTAGACTTTTCGCTGATGAACGCTGTGCATCAGAAAGAACCTTATTCGGGTTCTCTCTCGATTGAGTAAGAATATTTTTCACAAAACGGCTGTTAGTACCCGACAGTTCATAAACAAAGCGCAGCGTATCAAGCAGCTCGCTCTGTGGGAAACTGTACACCGCCATTTCACAACTCAGTTTATCCATCGCCAATAAGTTGTTTACTACCGCTTTACGTTCAGAGTTGAACTTCTCTTTAGCTTCATGAGCATCAATCAGCGCTTGCACCCTGTCGGCAATCGCGACAGGGACTTCCATTGTTTTTGTTTTATGAGTCATTACTGATTCTCCTGCTCTAACTGATTCTATTATAAGCTTAAGTTTACGCGCTCGCGTATGCCTCGGCATCAACTTTAACTTTTATATGCGGCAATGAATGGAGAATTAACCGCACCATATTGCTACAGCTTGCCTCATTTCAAGCCTAATGCCCACCTTTGTCAAAACGATTGGACAAAATTACAGCGGTTGAATACAGCAACAGGAGTCTCAATACATCTTTTGATGTCAATCGCTTACGCGACATCACTGGTCGATTTAATCACAAGCTTATTTTTATTATCTCGGCTGCTGCGGATCAGCTCATCACCTTGAATCATGTTTTCTGACTTAGCCAAACGATCATAAAGCAGTACATTCACCGAAGCTGCAAGATTCATACAGCCAATCGTTGGTACATAAACGACATGATCCGCTCTATCGGCAACCTGTTGAGGAATCGAGCCATCTTCAGGCCCAAAAACATAAATCGCTTTGTCTGGATGCTGAAAATACGGCAGTGGCGTCGCGCCTTCTGCTAACTCAACACAGACAATCTTTACATCTTCCGCTAAACCATCAAGCACACAATCAGCCCCCGTCAATGGAATACTCTGAATCATACTCTTGGTATCAGTCGCAAACTTCACCGCACGATCGTAGCGTTCACCCGTATAGGTCACCGCATTCGCTTGATAACAGCCAGCCGCTCTCATTACTGCGCCGACGTTTTCAGGGCTTTTCGGGTTGATTAATCCAATGATGGTGTGAGTGTTATTCATGTTATGCGTCTCTGATCTTACATTGTCAGGCACCGTAGCCTACGAAGGGCGGCATTCTAGCAAATGCAGGCCTAGATTCAAAAAAACATCGTTAATAGACGCGCAGCAATCCTGAGTGCAAGGAGAAGGGTTAGCGAAGAAAACAGCAGAGGTGACGAGATTAATCAGCGATCATGGCTGAATGATGTGAGCCTCTGAAGAGAGGTGGGTGATCAGGTTATTGGCAATGCTCATGATACTTGAGCACTGCCAACGTCAACTTAGGCTAGCGTTTATGCGCCAGCTTAGATCAGATAGAACCGCGTTAGATTAGCGACGCTCACGCTTGATCATTTCAAATTCAAACTCATCAGGGTAAAGCACTAAGCCTTCGCCTTCCGCGTCAGGGAATACCACAAGAGAAAGATCATCTTGTTCTAGACCACGAGTCCAGCGGCTTTTCCATTTCGCTAAAGAGATTGGCTCTGCCGTAAAGCCTTCCCACTCATCGGTTGCCCATTGCAACGCGTGCTCTTCTGATGGCCATACTGGCACACACTCTTCATCATCCGTGTTCAGCAGCACACTGCCGTGCTCATCAATCAATAGCCAGATTTTTTTGCTTTCAACAATCGCTTTAAAAAACGCATCGAAACGTGCCATTGGGTCACGTGGTACAGTTACAGCAGATGAATCACTCATAGGTAGCCTTTTAATCATAGATACCTCGCCAGTATATCCTGCTTTTCTACTCGGATGTACTGGCTAATAGAGAATAAAACGCGCGCACTGAAATAGAATCACCAAAACGAATACAATACTTCTCACGAAGCCACGAACCAATAGCATTCTGTGGCAGATTGAAGATCAACAAGATTAGGTTGATGGCACCAACGAATTTGGTTCCTCGCACTCCGATTCTTGTTCTGCCTCTGGCTCTGGCTCAACACGCTTGGTGTCCTTATGGGGCTGATTGGTGTGAATCGCTTGGCTACGTCCATTATCTTTGGCTTGATAGAGCGCAGTATCGGCGGCTTTGACCAAATCTTGGGTTGAAGCATTCAAATCTGGATAGGTGGTGACCCCAATAGAGACGCCTAACTGACCTAACGATAGGCCTTTCATATCAAGATGTAACTCTCGCACGGCTTGAACAATCGAATTGGCCAGCAACATCGATTGTTCAATATTACAATTAGGGCTAAGCACCGCAAGCTCCTCCCCGCCTAATCGGCAGGCGACGTGCTCTTCACCAATGGTACGCTTGAGCAGATTCGACACTTCTTTAAGTACATAGTCGCCCGCGTCATGACCGAAATTGTCATTGAAGCGCTTAAAATGATCCAAATCGAGCATCAGTAAGGAAAGCGGTGTTTGAGTTTGACCTGACTTCACCCACTCACTCTCTATCGCTTCTTCAAAGAAACGGCGATTATATAGTCCCGTCAGTGGATCACTTAATGCTTGTGAACGTAACTTCTCTTGTAAACTTAAGTTGGCTAATGCAAGGCCAAGATGTTCGGCAATAGTGAAAGCAAGTTGCTTGGTTTCCTCATTAATCGCCTCAACTTGCGAATCGAAATATAAATGGAACATCCCCACGGTATTGCCATGTGCCGTTAACGGCACACATAAGGTGAGGCCACTCGTTTCACAGTGGTCCATATGAGTACAAGGCAAGTTGTGATGCTCATCTTGAGACAGATGATGCTTACCTTTACGCAGCGCCCAGCAATCTGAAGGCGCGTACACTTTATTGGCCGGCCACTCGCCCCCCCAATCAAGCTTCACTTCAAGCTGGTTACGCGACTCACGCATAATCGACACGCAACCATTTATGTTGCCTAAGATACGCGGAATGATGTCAGCAACCACACTCTGCGCTTCACTGATAGTATTACAAGCAGCCAGCATATTCGCCAACCGATGCAACAACTCGATTTCTTGGGTGCTTTTTCGAATCCGCTCTTCTTGCTTATCTCTTTCCTTATTCACCACATAGAAGATTTTGCGGTTGCTGTACCACAACGACGAGATCAACACGATAAGCGAACAACCCAGCAGCGCAAATACAATCAGTTCCAGATCGATCGCCATGGCATAAAGCGTCGTCATCGGCATCGCTAGCCGCAACACATAGGTTGTGTCGTGGCCATGTTCGTCATCCATCATCTCAAGTTTCTTCGCTACATACAGCAGTTCTTGGTTGAGTGTTGGGCTATAGCGTTTAGCGATACCCGGGTCACCCGAAAGCGCGGAAATGATTTCACCACGATTGCTGTGGTCATCAAGTAATGAGACTTCATGCTCAGTCAGTTGGGAATCACCCAAGACTTTTCCAGAGCTGTGGACGATGGTAAAGCGACGGCCAAAATTCGCTTGCGGGATCTCGCTGAGGAATTGGTCAATCTCTGCCGCTTCCATGTCATACAAGTCCAGTTGTGAGCGTTGCATTTCAAACGAGACATCTTCGATAAGACCAAACATATAGCCACTGACAATTTTAGTCAGCCACTCATCTAAGGTGCGATTGTAAAGATAGCCGCCAACCACCATCGAAATGGCAAGGGCGATAATGGGGAAATATTGGAACTGACTAAATGACTTCTTCATTGTTTCTCCATAAACAACGTGGGAATCGTGAAATATTTAGGCGAATGTCAGTCAATAAAAACCGTAAATTGAATAGGTTAGCCGACACAGCTCACCCATAAGTTTAGTCTTAAAATCGAATGGAGCTGATCAGGATAGCGCTCAATATTCATTTATGTGCACTGGGTTCAATTACGCACTAACAACGGCGAAGAAATGCCAAATCAATGTGGTACTCATCTCCTTATCAGATATAGAGATATAAAAAAGCCAGTCAGAAAACTGACTGGTTTTTACGTGGTGTATATTCTCGCGATGATGTCGCGTCGCTATCTATCATCCACTCTCGGCCAAAGCCGCGTAACATTAGTGGATAAACGCGATACAGCCTTGCAGGATCATTAAGTTGACGATGTCGATAAAGAATGCGCCCACAATCGGCACCACCATAAACGCTTGTGGCGACGGACCATGACGACTCACGATTGAGCCCATATTCATCACAGCGGTTGGCGTCGCACCCAGTCCAAAACCACAATGACCACTCGCAATCACCGCTGCATCGTAGTTGCTGCCCATTACACGGAACGTTACGTGGTAAGCAAAGACCGCCAAAATCATTGACTGCACGCCTAAAATAATCAGGAATGGAATCGCTAGATCAAAGATATTCCATAGTTTTAGACTCATCAATGCCATCGCTAGAAATAGGGACAATGATACCGTGCCAAGAATATCAACGGTCTCTAAATCCAATTTACGAGCTTTAGTCACTTCAAGAATGTTGGTGATCACCACACCAATGAACAATGCGTAAACAAAATCTGGGATCATTAACCATTTGATACCAAATGAGCTTACCCACTCTTCTACATAGCCAGCCCCAGTCACACAGAACAAGATCAGGGCTAAGCTCTCAACCACCTTCTTCGCCGTGACACGATCTTCCTCATGCTCGTTGTAAGTGACCAATTCAGGAAACTCTTGGTGCGTTTGGTTGGTGTGGCCGTAATCTGACTCTAACTTGCGCTTTTCAATCAAGCGTTGAGCAACCGGGCTACCAATAATGCCCCCCATCACCAGACCAAATGTGGCTGATGCCATCGCAATCTCGAGCACATTATCTAAGCCATAAACATCTTGGAAGGTTTGCGACCATGCCGCACCTGTGCCATGACCACCGGATAACGTAATGGAACCGGCAATAAGACCCATAAGTGGATCTAAGCCCAGCATACTCGCCAAAGAAACGCCTACAGCATTTTGGATAAGAATGTAAACCGATGCGACCGCAAGGAAAAGAAAGACCTTCGCGCCACCTTTAACTAACTGAGTGTAATTCGCCGCTAAACCGACCGTAGCAAAAAACATCAACATGAATGTGTTTTGTAATGGCAAGTCAAAAACCAGATCGATACCTTGGAAATGCAGCGTGGTGATCGCACACGCGACAATCAAGCCACCTACGATGGGTTCAGGGATGTTGAATTTCTTTAAGGTCGGTAATTTTGCGTTAATAAACTGGCCTAAAAATAGCACGAAAATCGCGACTAAAAATGACTCCTGTGGACCGACAGATATAACCTGATTCATACAACCTCTTTATTCCTTTTTCTCATTCCTTGAGTTACCGCTTCATTGTGTGAGCTATGGCTCGCGAATCAGGTTGCCTGTTGATAGGTTACATTACTAGGTTGCAGACCAACTCAATTCTCATTAATTAAGAATTAAATGTGAATTAAGCGTTAATTATTCTTTCCTGATAAGAATGATTAAATGGAACGCCGTTCGTAATTAGTAAATATCCTATTGAATTTAGTCAAATTCAACAAAATCACCTAGTGAGAAAAGTACGTCAATGCCATGATTGAGTCATGAAAATAATCTGGATGGTCGAAGAGAAAATGGGGCAGAGGAAGAATGAATGGAGAACAATAAAAAAGCCAAACAATCGTGTTTGGCTTTCGGTATAAAACGAACTCGTTAACTATCGACGATGATGGAAACGCGAACGATCTGCACGCTGTCTGGATGCGCGTTCTTTATGCGCAGAAGCCGCTTTTGCTTGAGAGGCTAAAATCGATTCAACCGTCAGTTCCATTGGTTCACGTGGCTCTAAACCATGTGGGAAAGTACGTGAACGCGGTGGTAAGTTGTATTCGTATTCCGATGCTTTTGGCATGCGTTTAAAGCGGTATAGATAAAAGTTCTCTACACGCTCACGCGCCCACTCGGTCTTTTTCAGGTATTTAACACTGCTAGCAATACTTGGTTTCGTGTTGAAGCAGTTCATACGCATTGCCGTATCAAGAATGACCCAGCCGTAATGATCAACAAGCTGCTGCAGCATGTCTTCTAATTTAAGGCCGTGCAGTGGGTTATTCTGCTGTAGTTCGATGCGTTCTTCGTCGGTCATAAATTCATGGCTCATGAACGGCTCCTTTATTATCAATGGCGCGCTTTCAGCGCCCCACCATACCTTTCTAAGGGTATAAATTAATTCATTACAGCGAATAACCTACATCGATTTGAATTACGGTTATTCGCCATTCTAAGGCTTAGTGCGCTAGATTACGCGGCGTTAAGAACTTTTTTCTGATGTGCCATGTACTCATCAAACGTACCTTGGAAGCTCACCAATTTTTTCTCTTTCACGTCAATAATAGACGTCGCCAGTGATGAAACAAACTCACGGTCGTGACTGACAAAAATCAACGTGCCAGTATAAACCTTTAATGCGCTATTCAGTGCTTCAATCGCTTCCATATCCATGTGGTTGGTTGGCTCATCCATTACCAGTACATTGATATCTTGCATCATCAGTTTACCAAATAGTAGGCGGTTCTTCTCACCACCTGAACAGTTTTTGGCTTTTTTATTGGCATCATCCGCCGTAAACAACAGACGACCTAAAATACCACGCACCATCAAGTCATTGTGTTTCACTGTACGCCATTGCGAGATCCACTCAAAAATGGTCAGATCGTTATCAAAATCTGCAGTGCTGTCTTGCGGGCAGTAACCGATCGAGGCATTTTCTGACCATTTCACTACGCCTTGTGTCTGCTCTAGTTCTCTCACTAGACAGCGTAGTAAAGTGGTTTTACCCACGCCGTTTTCACCGATAACCGCTAAACGCGTGCCCGCTTCAAGCAATAAGTTGCCTTTTTCAAACAACAGTTCGTCACCAAAAGCGTGGCCAAGGTCTTGCAATTCAAGTGCTAAACGGTGCAGTTTTTTACCTTCACCAAAGTCGATCGACGGGCTAACACGGCTACTTGATTTCACTTCGTCTAATTGGATCTTATCCATTTTCTTAGCACGTGAGCTTGCTTGCTTCGCTTTAGAAGCATTGGCACCAAAACGGTTCACGAAATCTTGTAGTTCGTTAATTTCTGCCGTTTTCTTTGCATTCGAGGCCAATAGTTGCTCGCGAATCAAACCCGAAGCTTCAAGGAAGTACTCATAGTTACCAGGGTAAATGCGTAGCTCACCGTAATCGATATCCGCCATGTGTGTACACACAGAGTTTAGGAAGTGACGGTCGTGCGAGATGATGATCATCGTACACTTACGTTGGTTCAACTCTTCCGCCAACCAGTTGATGGTATGAATATCCAAGTTGTTGGTTGGTTCGTCGAGTAGCAAAATATCAGGGTTGGCGAACAGCGCCTGTGCCAATAGCACACGTAGTTTCCAACCCGGTGCCACTTGCTGCATCAGGCCAAAATGAAACTCTTCCTCAATACCTGCTTGTAGCAAAATATCACCCGCGCGGCTTTCTGCGGTATAACCATCCATTTCGGCAAACTCGCTTTCAAGCTCTGCCACTTTCATGCCGTCTTCTTCACTCATCTCCGGCAATGAATAGATACGCTCACGCTCTTGCTTCACTTCCCACAGTTTACGGTCGCCCATGATCACAACATCGATAACATTGTGTTGTTCAAAAGCAAACTGATCTTGGCTCAATACGCCCAGTTTAAGCCCTGGAGTAATCGAAACATTACCTGAACTTGGTGTTAGCGCACCGCTCAAGATTTTCATGAATGTTGACTTACCACAGCCGTTCGCACCAATTAGGCCGTAACGGTTACCATTACCGAACTTAGCTGAAATGTTTTCAAACAGTGGCTCGGCACCAAATTGCATGGTGATATTATTTGTACTTATGATAGCAGTGCCCTCGAAGTAAATTTCTTTTAATAACAAGCTCTTAATTCACTTTCGAGATACTGTTAAAAAAGGTCATATTGGATGTGGCCGCTATTCTAGCTGATTCATTCATAAGGTGATATAGGTCACGTTAATATTGAGTGTAATTTTCACAAAAAAAAGCGCATAAATGGCCATCCTTGGCGGATGATAGATAGCAAAAACAGACCTTAACCGATAAAATCACCACCAAAGCGCTTAATCTAAATGCTGGTGCTGCAATATCGTTCAATACACCAATTTTACTTCACGCTATATTGTGGGTCGTACAGAAAGGATTGCACAATGAATAGTCTCGTTTTCGCCATGGTCGTTTTTGCTTTTGTTGGTTCAACGACACCCGGCCCGGTAAACCTCCTCGCCACCAGCACAGCCATCAACCATGGCAAACGCGCCGCCGCTAGATTTGTCACCGGTGCATCTGTCGCCTACGCGATGGTGGTTTTTTTAACCGGTGGTATGATGCAAACCGTTGCCGCACTCATCCCTAAACTCACCACGGTGATGCAATTTAGCGGAAGTGTGTTTATTTTGTATTTGGCCTACAGAATTTTTACCGCTCCCGTCGCCTCACTTGAGTCATCTAAAGAAAAAAAATCGGGCTTTTGGACGGGATCGCTCACACAGATCCTTAATCCCAAAGCGTGGTTAGTTGCCATGTCTGGCGTCAGCCTTTATGTTATAGGGCAAGAGAATGAGTATTTTTCATTGCTACTATTCACCGCGGTATCGCTTGTTTTATGCCTGATCGGGGTGGGCATTTGGGCTGTGATTGGCCGTGTACTGGCCAAATATCTCAATAACGCCCAACGATTTGTATTGTTTAATCGCATAATGGCGGTGCTGTTGGCTCTCTCGGTTGGGGCAATATGGATATAATGCCGCCAAAGCCAACTTTATAAAAAGCCTATCACAATGGCTATCATTCAAGGATCGTGACGAAAGATGAAAAAAGATGACAGTGTCAGTTTTACACAAAGTACATTGTTGCCTTGGATTGAGTTAAGAACAGCCAATCAAAGCTCGGCCTGTTATCAAGCCCATTCCCATGATGAGTTCTCTTTTGGCATTATCGATAGCGGTATTGCAGACTACCACAATCGCGACAAGCACTACCGCATTAGCCAAGGCGATCTCGTCACCATTAATCCGTTTGATGTGCATTCTTGCAATCCTGAAACCAGCACTTCCGGTCACGGAGCATGGTCTTATCGGATGTTGTTTGTCGACACGATCAAAATGGGCGAAGTGCAACAAGATGTGCTGCACAATCGCACCTCAAGCTATACACGCTTTGCTCGCGATTTAGAACGAAGTGAATCATTACAGCGGCGGTTTAACTTGCTATTTGATGCTCTCGCGCAAAACGTAAGCCGTCTGCAAGCTGAAGTTTTGTTGTTTGAATTTGTCGCCGAGTGCTTTATTGAACAAGGCGAACAGATAAACTGCTCCACTCAAAGTGCTCACCATTCCTCGCAGGCTCAACCTTGTCTTGCTCATGTGCGCGACAAGTTACTTGACCAAGTCAGTCACAATCATCATTTGCAGTCATTAGCCGATACTGTCGGAATTAGCCGCTATCAATTAGTACGGGCATTTAAAAACCAGTTTGGTCTTCCTCCCCACGCTTATTTGATGGATGAGAAAATTAAGCGTGCGAAACAGATGCTTAAATCTGGCCAACCTATCTCTGATGTAGCTTTGCAGCTCGGATTTTCCGATCAAGCACACTTTCAGCGCCAATTTAAAAGAAAGCTTGCGGTCACACCGAAATTCTACCAATCGCATTTTGTAAACTTAGCACCTAGCGCCATCAAGTAGCGCTCGCACAATTGGCTAATGATTGCAGCCTAATGACATCGACATAAATTCTTCCTTAACAGCCAATATACTTAGTTACTACCCATCCTCCCTACCTTTATCTTTTTGTTCACATTTTGGCTAAGAGTAGATTTGATCAAAATCATGTTTGCGAGCAAAGGGAAGAATACTACCACTTTAGGGTTAAAAACGACCTTTTGCCCATTAACAGAATACTCAATATTAGCGCTGAAATTTAAGTAGGACGTTTTGCATGATCAGCACTAAATGGCTAGAACTCTATCAATATCTACAAAGCCAACTCCCTTTACTACCATCACAACAAGACGTTGAGCCAAAGCTCAATGATCGTTTGATGTTTTTAAGTGCCCAATTTGCCCAAGCAGGCCGTGAGCAAGATAAAAACCAACTTGATTGGTTAGAGCATGAAAGTTTCACTCTGGTAATGAGTGAGCTATTTGAACCGCTTTCCATTACCGAAGCCCAACTGCAATTTCTGTTTGAAACTTTAATGGCAGCACAAATGTGTCAGCTCGCCATGATCGTCACCAACCTTTACAAGTCGCTACTCCCTGAACATGAATTCAAAAGCAAATGTGGCCTTGTTTACCAACAGTTAGGTGATTACGAGATGGCAAAAGCGATGTTGCAAGAGTCCATCGCACTAAATGAAAACAAGCCAATGGTTCATTGCCACCTGGGTTTTAATCATCTTTACCAAGGTAACAGTGATTTGGCCGCAGAGCAGTTTCAACGCAGTATTGAAATTGATGAAAACTTTGTCGGCGGCTACCAAAATTTGGCTGGCCTGCATTATCAAGACAGTAAATTTGAGCTGGCAGCCAAGTATGCCGAACAAGCTTTTGCTTGTGATCAATCGTTAGTCTCTACTTACATCACAGCCGTGAGCTCATACCTTGCCCTTGGCCAAAATGATAAAGCGGATCAGTGGATCACAACCGCACTCAACAACGATATTTCTTCGATTGAACTGGTGCGCTTGGCCGGGATCACCGCACACCAAAATGGTCGCTTAGAAGAAGCACTCGAAGCGCTGGATCACTATCTGCTATTGAAACCGGAAAGCTACGACGTGGTCAGCATTCGTGCTCGCGTTAAAGCGGATTTACGTCTTTATGTCGAACTTGAACAAGATATTCGTCAATTACTGATCTTTGAACCACATGACGAATGGTGCTTAGAACACCTCTTCCTGTGCTACTTCCACACTGAAAAATGGGCCGATGCTCAATTGGTGATGGTTGAGCTTAATAAGCTGGCAGCACACTACAAAATTACCTATCGAGATCAGCTCAACACTATTAACAAAGCGTTGAGCCTTGATGTGGTCGAAATATAATTATAAGTCTGGAGTTAATGTGAAAGAGCAAGTTGAATCAGGTGTTGCAGACACCTCTCGCCGCGACTTTTTGAAGCTAGGTGGCGCAGCCGCCGCAACAGCGACAATTGGTGCAGCGGCTGGCGCTGGCTTTGTATTGGGTCGAGATCCTGATGCAAACGTCGGCTGGGGTCGTACCGAATCAGGCCACGATATGTACTTTGATCGTGAACCGTTCCGTGTCGATGTTGCACCTACGATGGAAGTTGCGGGTGAGTTGACACGCCCTGAATGGAGCGATTTCTTATTCCACCGCACTCGCGTGTTGGGTGCAGAGATGAAAAACGGCTGGGTTCCTACTGCTGATTGGCGTGAAATCCCAAATGAAAGAGTACGTGAATACTACTCACGCTACCCTGAGCGTTGGGCCGACATGCGTCAATCGTTTGAAGAGAAAGCTGAACACACGCAGAACTTTGAACAACACCGCTCACGCTTTGCACTTGGTTGGGCCTACTCTGCGGCTTACATGCGCGGCAACATGAGTAACTTCCCTCCGAAGCCTGATGGTCACCCTGACGAAGTGGATTTCCAGTGGGTTAAGCGCACTAAGCAAGAGTTTAAATCACCAAAACACGCGTCTGAACTGATTAAAAAGATGGCATTCAAATTTGGTATGAGCATTGTTGGCATCACCAAAATGGATCCTAACTTCATGTTCAAAAATACCATGCGTGGGATGCCTGATTGGGACGAATCAGTACCAAAACACTGGAAGAACGTGATCATCTTTGGTACCCCAATGAACTGGGATCCTATGTACGCTGCGATCGGTTATTCCACCTCTTACGATGGTTACTTCCGTGCGAAGAATGCCTCAGGTTTGATGGCGGCATTCCTTGGTGAACTGGGTTACGCGGCGCGTCCACAGTGGCCAGGTTCTGACTATGAAATCGTTGTGCCACCACTGGCTATCCAAGCGGGTATGGGTGAAGCGGCACGTAACGGTATTCTATTAACGCCGGAGCTAGGGCCAAACATCCGTCTTGCGGCGGTCATCACTGAACTGGATCTTGAAGCCGATAAGCCAATCGATACGAAGGTTAAGCACTTCTGTGAAGAGTGTAAGATCTGTGCTGACTCTTGCCCAAGCGGTTCAATCAGTAAGGCCGATAAACCGGATGCCATTGTCCGTGGCTACCGCAAGTTCGACTTCAACCAAGACAGTTGCTGGACAATGTGGCGTCAAGGCCCAACCGAAACCGCAATGGGTTGTCGCGTATGTATTGCTGTGTGTCCTTACACTCGTAAGAACAACTGGATTCACGCCTTGGTGAAGGAAACTGACCCGCGCGATCCAACCGGTATTACACGTAAAACACTATTGGCGATGCAACACAACTTCTTCTACTACCCAGAGGCCGAAGCGTACCACGGTGATTGGAATGGCGGCCGCTTTGCTGGTTACCACCAACCACCAGAATGGATGCGCAGCGAAAACTACCTCAAGGTTGAGAAAACTTGGGAATACGATGGCAACTGGGAGGGCTTCTAATGTTTCCACAATCAACGGTACTTGATCCACTATTTTGGATGGCGTTTGGTGCACTACAAGTTTTAGTGTTTGCTGGTGCAAATCAATGGGCGAAGCAATTTAAGCTCGGTATGAACTGGTGGAAATGGGCACTCGTTGGCGGTTGGTGGGCTTCTATCGTCCTGACTGTCGCGGGAGCATTCACTCTACTGGGTGAAAACGAAGGTTTCGCAGGCTGGTACTTCCTTGGCTTTGCAGGTACTGGGCTTATCATTGGCGGCGCAATTCTATTGCGTGTGTTGATTGCTCTAAAACCGAAAACCGCACACTGATCTCACCCATCATGATTTAGTACAATGTTAAGGAGCAAGCCACAGAATCAAATTTTGTGGCTTGTCTATTTCTGTATGGCAATAAAAAAACCAAAAACTCCAAATCGAAATAAAAACATCGAGAAGATCCTCAGCGTCTTATCGATATTACTGCTGATTGTTGCTTGGTATTTAGGCGGTTTACGTCCGAATAACTCTCAAACGCAATTTTTTGAACACGTTACTTCATCGCAAGATCAACGGATTGAAATCTCGCCGAATCTATACAAGTTAGTTGGCGAAGAAGGTGAAGATAATGCCAAATGGATCAGCTTTGGCTCTGGCATCGGCTATGGTGGCGAACTGACGATTGGTGCAGTATTTACCGCTTCAGGTGCCGTTGAAACCATCTCCCTGCTCTCATCAAAGGAAACCTCGTCCTACTTTGATAAAGTGGTGGAAGAAAAACTACCCGAAGCGCTATTGGGAAAAAACATCAAAACCTCGCTTAATGTTGATGCAATTACCGGTGCAACCTTGACGTCTGATGCTTATACACAAGCACTCGATCAAGCAGCCGATCCCGTCCGCCAAGCCATGTTTGGTTACCGCTTATCTGAACAAGCTTCGCCGTGGAGCTATTTTAAGTGGTTAGATGCCGCGGCTCTGATCTTCTTTGCGATTGCCGTGTGGGTAAACCGCACACGCTCAGAGCATAAGGTAAAAATGAATGTTGCCTTGTTAGCTGCATCCACTCTACTGTTTGGCTTTCACTCCGCATCACTTTACTCGGCTTCAACCATGGGTGGCTTGATTTATGGTTCGTGGATCTCTGGGGTCGCGAACTACACGCCGTTTATTTTGTTGGTACTTAGCATTATCTACATCTTCTACTACAACCGTAATGTCTACTGCCAAAGCCTATGTCCATTTGGCGCAGTACAACAATGCCTAGCCAAAGTGGGGAACGCAAAATCATCACCAATACGTCACCAGTTCTTTATTTGGTTTCCACGCGCATTGCTGCTGATCACGTTATGTCTCGGGGCATATTTCCGCAGTCCAGCGGCTTTCGTTTACGAACCATTTGGTATTGCCTTTGGCATGATTGGTGGCATGTACCTATTTGTATTGACGGTGATGATCATTTTAACGTCTTTGGTCGTTCGTCGCCCTTGGTGCCAAAGTCTTTGCCCGATCAACGCCATGACTGATTTCTTGGTCTTTAACAAAAACTGGTTCAAGCAAGTACGTAACCAAAAAGGTAAGAAAGCTCGCCAAACCGCGCCAAGAAAGCAAAGAGTTGGGGCTAAAAACGAAACCGCTAAACAAGAGAAGGAATAACAATGAGACAACATATCTCTATGGCATTTTACTGTTTGGCTTCAGTGGTGATTATTTTGCAACTTTCGACTAGCTTCATCAGTTTGAGTAATGAGCAAACGACTCAGCAATTACTGCATACTGTGACCAAGCAGGCAGAAAAAGCACCTGTAGTAGTAGAGAGTAAGGCCAAAATCGATTATCAGCAGATGGCCGAAGATATGGCGCAAGAAAGCTATTAGCCATATTGATTGGCTAGCCATGCGATAAACAAAATAAACGTAATAATAAGATTGGAGCTTCACCTTGTGTAAGCTCCTTTTTCGCTAACTATGAACAGTAAATGTATTCCACTTGAGCGCATGCGCTCCGAGTCTGATTTAACCAACCCTTATCTTTTTCGTATCTCACAGCTTTATGCTGAACGCGGCATTGAAGAGGTATCACGTCATCATCGACTCAATTTTAGTGCTCTAATCTACATTACCGAAGGCGAAGGTCAGCACTATATCGACCATCAATTTCATCAAGTACGAGCAGGCACATTACTGACATTAGGCAAAAACCAGATCCATGCCTTTGCCAAAAATCGTACAGTCGATGGCTTTGTGATGCCGTTTAATTGTACCTTTTTAGCTGAAAGCGGCCATGACCCTTATTTTGATTCGATCATTGCAGCTTTAGTACAGATCAATTGCATCCACAATATCACTGATGATATTGACGCTTTGTTTCGAGTCATGGTGCAGGAGTTTTATTCTGATTCTGAATTTCGCGCAGAAATCATCCGCAGCTTACTACGTAGCGTATTGCTAAAAACCATCGTGCCTATCTATAAGGCTAATGCCAAACAGGTGCAGCTGGGTGCGAGTGATTTCTACCGATTAAAACACTATATCGATGAGCACTTTCGTCAACGCCCTTCCGTGGCCGAGATTGCCCTTGCGATGGGGAAAAGCGTCAAACAACTTGATAAATTGGCTAAGGATAATGCCGGAATTAGTGCCAAGGAACTGCTGGACGAACGTGTGTTAATTGAAGCCAAACGTCAACTGGCCTTTAGTCAATATTCCATCGCAGATATCGCCGAGCAACTGGGATTTAACGAAGCCACCAATATGACCAAATTTTTCAAACGTCATACCGATGTAAGTCCAAAAGACTTTCGTCAGCTGTGCCGCATGGGCTTGAGACAAAACTAGTTTCCCCCACTTATCGTAATGATCGTGGCAATGACAATAAAATCGCAAGACGTGTTAAGCGTCTTGCGATTTCAATTATCCCTCTATCAATGGGTGGTGCGAATCAATGTATGCCGCACCACATTCCACTTTTTCCACGAGGATGGCTCAACTTTGGTGACAAAAATACCACCGAGCAAAGGAAGCATCAGCGCCATAGAGAACATTGAAATAGCGTTACCCGCAAACCAAGTCGATAAACTCAATGCAATCAAAGGGAAGAAGAGGAAACAAATTGACGCGGTAAATGGAGTCGAAACTTGCCCCAATTTGAAATAAGCGACAATCCCACCGACACTCGCAAACAAGCCCAGATAGAGCACTGCCGCCAAAGAGTCTGAAGAAAACGCCGTAATATCCGGTTGTTCTACAACCAATGACGTCGCAAAGAGACAGATGGATGCGACAAAACTCGGTAAAGCATTGTAAGTCAGCACGGCAATCCCTTTGCAGTATTTCTCAACCAACACATACATCACCGCATGAGCGGCCACAGCACCACCTAAGGCCAAAAAGCCCAGCAGATAATCACTGCCACCTAAACTCATCTCATTGATCAAAATTAAGATGAGGCTACTCACTGCAATCAACAACCCCATGATTTGTACTTTACGCAGCCTAAGACCAAGAAATAGACTAGATGTGATCATCACGGCAATCGGCATATTAGCGAAGATAATTGATGCTAATCCTGAAGAGATATACTGCTCGCCAAAAATCATCAAGGTAAACGGCACCGCGAAATAAAAAATCGCCACAACCGGCATCCAAGCCCTTTTTTCTTTAGGGAACAATAATGGCTGGTTAAACCATTTGGCTAACAGGATCAATAATGGTGCGGCAATGACAAAACGAAGCCCAGTCGCGAATATTGGCGGAATGGTTTTCACTGCGACTTCCATCGCAAGCCAAGTCGTTCCCCAAATTAAACATACAGAAATGAACAACAGCATAGGTAAACGTTTAAGCATCATCACGTCCCCCTGTAACCAATAAAACAGCAGTAGCGTCAAAGCAAGCAACGTATGAAGGCTGTGCTTGTGCGCACAACACTTGAGCGATCAATGTAAAATTCATTGTATTATTCCAATCACTAAGTGATGCAAATAAGTCGGCTTATTTACATGCATGGCAAATACGCACGGTTAATTCGTGCAAAAAAGAAGCAGTAGCGAAATGCTACGAGATTGGAATTACGCTATCGGAGGACGATAAAGAGAGTGCAGATCAGCACTTAAATAGAAATTTATCCGAGGAACGTCAACAAGTGAGCGATAAGGAGCGGCATAAGAAGAGAATAAATTCCCAACCAGACAACTACCGCAGGTAGGGCCATGCGAGCAGCATTGCTTATCTCTACAGCTCCCGCCGGGATCGCAACATCCGATTTCATCCGCTAAGAAAACCGCGAACAGATCATCACTAAGATAACCAGATTCACTCGTTTGAACATCAATATTAGCAATGAAAAACGGCACAGGAGAAACATCCGCGCGCACAGAAAAGCTCAATAGTATGGCTACCATTAGAGTCATCATCAGTAAGCAGATTGTGGTTAGTTTTTTACTTAACACCACTGTGTCTCGCCAGAAGGAAGTTTAGATTTATCGCGAAAATAGCGATAAATAATACAATTAGCAATAACAAAATTGGCACTTTACACTCTTTTACCCTTCAAAATCATGATGATGTCATGATCGAATTTTCACCATTTATATTATCGAGCGGTTTCCATCAGCTCGGCTGACAAACTCTATAACTCCCGGACACACTCTATAAACTACAGCCACGTCAGTCCTATCCCCCCACGCTATAATTAGTGAAGCGACACCCTTCTTTTGCTTTACACCTGTAAAGCAAATGCACCAGTGTATTAATAATTTTTTTCCTCAAGTCGTTGTTAGGTCTGAGAACTAGGTCTAGTATTTGTGTAAGTAATTGTAACTGCGCACTTCTGCGTGATTCTCAAACGCCCCGAACAGGGCAACTAACTTAGTTGGTTTAAAATAATGAGTGAAAATACTGCACCGTCCCATTTCATCCGCAACCTTATTATCACCCTCATTGGTGCTGCGCTTCTTGCTGCCGTGGCCTATTTTTATGTCGAGCATCAGAAAAACTATCCAAGTACCGATGATGCTTATGTTCACGCCAATATCATTTACGTTGCGCCTCAAGTTAGCGGCAAAGTACTTAATGTAAATGTTTCAAATTACCAAAAAGTTAGTCAAGGGGATTTGCTTTACCAAATCGACCCAGCGCCTTTTCAAGCCAAACTAGATGAAGCGCGTGCCGCTTATGAAATGGCGATTCAAAGTAATGCCGCTACTGATGATGCGATTCTTGCAGCGAGTGCCAATGTCAAAAGCACTGTTGCCCTACTCGCCGATGCTCAGTCAACCTACCGACGCATCGATAACCTAGTCAAAAAACAATTGCTTCCAGCGCAACAACTCGATGATGCTAAAGCCAAGCTTTCAAGTGCAGAAGAGAATGTGATTGCCGCTCGTGCCAGTATGTCACAACTAGTGAAGGCGCAAGGCGCACAGGGCACAGCCGCTCCTGAGGTCAAAAAAGCCGCTGCCGCATTAAGCCAAGCAACGCTTTCTCTTTCGTACACCAATATCTTTGCTCCAAAAAGTGGTCATTTGGGCAAATTAAGCGCCCATGCAGGCAGTGTTGTCTCACCTGGCCAAGCTTTGGTTCCTTTAATTGAAGACAATACTTTCTGGGTTCAAGCTAATTTCAAAGAGACTCAGCTAGAGCGTATTACGACTGATATGCCAGCGACGATTGAACTCGATCTCTACCCTGACGCAAAATACCACGGTACTGTAAAAGCTATTTCGCCAGCCAGTGGGTCAGCCTTCTCACTACTACCACCAGAAAATGCCACCGGTAACTGGGTAAAAATTCCACAGCGCTTCCCGATCTTGATTCACCTAACCAATGAAACTGAGCATCCAGATTTTCCATTGCGCGTAGGGGCGAGTGCAGATGTAACCATCGATACTGTACACACTCAAACAAGCCAACAAGAGCAATAGTATGGCGGAACTAGCCCACACGGCTTCTTCAGAGGATGAAGAAGCCAATGTAATGAGTGAAGGCACTCGTAAGCTAGTAACCTTGGCGGTGATGCTGTCTGCCATTATGGTACTGCTGGACATGACGATCGCCAACGTTGCCCTACCGCATATGATGGGCGCACTTGGCGTAACCTCAGATCAAGTCACTTGGGTCCTGACCTCTTACTCGATGGCGGAAGCGATCTTTATTCCACTGGCCAGTTTTCTGGCGCTGAAGTTCGGTATACGTCGTTTACTATTGATTTCAGTCAGTGGCTTTATCATTACGTCTGCGTTATGTGGCCAAGCCGATAGCATCGCTGAGATGGTTACTTTCCGTATTATGCAGGGCGCTTTTGGCGCCTCAGTGATCCCGCTATCACAATCGATCATGGTGCAGATCTATCCAAAAAATCAACGTGGTAAAGCGATGGCACTGTTCAGTGTTGGGGTTTTACTTGGCCCAATCCTTGGCCCAACCTTAGGCGGCATCATTACCGAAAATATGGATTGGCGTTGGATTTTTTACGTCAATATGCCAATTGGTGCTATTTGCCTCGCGCTGCTGTATTTCTTCGTAAAACTGGATGGGCGTGGCGACAGTAAAATTGACTGGCCTCTCGTCATTGCCATGACCATTGGTATCGGTTTGCTGCAAATGGTCCTAGACCGAGGTAATGAAGAGTCTTGGTTCCAATCTAACGAGATTCTGCTTGCCGCCATTATTAGCGCCTTCGCTATCATATTCTTTGTTAGCCGCTCGCTAATCACCAAAGGCGATATCGCACCGGTATGGCTATTGCGTGACCGTAACTTGGCCATGTCGTGCATCGTGATGGCTGGGTTTTCGATGGGCATGTTTGGTATTACTCAGCTGCAACCGATGATGCTGGAGCAACTGCTCAATTATCCCGTTGAAACCACGGGCTTCATGATGGCGCCCCGCGGCTTAACCTCCGCCATTGTATTGCTGGCTCTGGCCCGTTACATGGACAGAATTGACGCACGCTTATTGATTGTCATCGGCTTATCACTCAATGCGATAGGCACCTATTTGATGACGTTATACTCGCTCGAGATCAACATCTACTGGATCTTACTGCCAAGTATCATCCAAGGTGCTGGCATGGGGTTAGTCTTTGCGCCATTAAGCCAACTGGCTTACGCCACTTTGGCTCCCAAAGATACGATAGGCGGTGCGGTGATCTTTAACCTATGCCGTACGATCGGCGGTTCATTTGGCATCTCGATCGTGAATACTTACTTCTCTCGCATTCAACAAAAAGAGTGGAATGAGCTCGGTGGTTCATTATCACCAATGAATCCAGCTCTACAGCAAGCCGCCCACGCTCAAGGGACAACGATTACCGACCCATCGTTTTTGGCGCAGATTCAAAACTTACTGCACCAACAATCGACCTTAATGGCGTTTGTTTATACCTTTGGCTTCTTACTGTTTTCCTATATCTGTTTGATCCCCTTACTGGCGCTGTTTAAACCTAAACCTAAAATGGATAGCTAGATGGACCACGGATTAAAGACTGTACGTTGAAAATAAAAATAGGAGTCCATTTGGGCTCCTATTTTTATCTCAGATAATTTCATATCAGAAAGGGAGAGTATTGTTAGAAATTAAAAGCAAATCCTGCCCCTAATGCACTCTCATCAAAATTGTAATTGGAGATGGTAAGACCATAGCCCGTTTCAGCCTTTAAATAACCATTTAAGCCCTGATAGAGCGGAAAACTCCACGACACGCGGTAAGCCCCTTTCTGCCAATCTTTGGTCAATAGATTGGCGACGGTCAGTTTAACTTCATGGGAATCTAACGGTTGCCAACCTAACTCCATTTCGCCATAGCCCAAAAAATCAACGATGTCTGGGTTATAGTCGTTATTACCAATATCAACCCAGGGCTTTATACGCAAGAATCCCTGTTCAAACCGCCATTTCGCATCGACATAAGCGCGATTCCAACTCACTTCATAATCACCACCCGCGCCATTTGACTGATGTTCAAAGCCAAACGACAGTTGCCAAGCATCATGATTGAGTCGGTAAAACAGCTCTGGGTTGTACTGATCATCACGAAAATAAGCAGAATCGTCATACGCTTCCCAGTTTGAGCGCTGCGTATAGCCGATAAAAACACCGTGATCATCCCACGCCAATAGTTTGTATTTCACACTCAATTGAAATTGAACGAAGGTATCTTTCGCGGCATGCCCATTGGGATTGAGCGGTTCATAGCGACGCTGGTTGACCTTGCTCTCGTGATAAAATGGCAATATGTAATTATCTCTATGCGCTGAAAAGCGACGCTCCTCAGCCTGTGTGACTGAAAGAGGTAACGACACTAACAACAGCATCAATGTCGTTTTCATCCCTAGTCCCTCACCCAATTGTGACCTCAACATAATAATCCTTTTCATTAACACGACTCACGGCAGGTAAATCGCGACCTCCAACAAAGGTAAGTTGCTATTAGTAGGAGTATAGCTAGTAGGAGTATAGAAAAGTCCGACGAATCGGCCATTATTTGTTGATTGTCAGTCATCTAGCTTGCCACTGTGGCAGCCTCTGACTTGCCTGATTACATTATTTTAAGGCTGACCCGATAAAAAATGAGGCGCGCGAGCCTCATTTTTCACAGTGGAATTGTGGATCGCTACAGCGTAAAGACAACATCACTCAACATGAACAATACGATCACTAGCAACGTTAACCCATACCCCGCATTAGCGATAATACTCATGGCTTTCGTAGTCGGAGTTTTCGGCGTGCGATCGAAGCGACATGAATGATGTTTCTGCTGCTCGACTTTGTCTCGAATGGACTGCTGTGACATCACTTATCCCTCTCGATATTAGACTGCTGAAGTGTAACTTGTGACTTTGCCGACTGAACTTTAATCACTTTTCGCTTAGCGCGACTGCGCCACCATTGACGTGTTTGCTGACGTTTCTCAACCAGCAGATTCAGCCCTCGCCCCAAGGGACAAAATAAGCGGCACCAATAATCTTTAATAAAAAAGCTACCAAATAGAGCCAATGGTAAGAGGTACCACTGCACGCCGACGCCATCGAGTGAAAATAGCATGGAGAATGGCTCATATGATGCTACTGCAGGATTGCGCGTAATAAAAATAAGCATCAATGCTGACCACAACAGCACGTTTACCACCATAATCGCGTGATTATTAATCCAATACGATAGCCCAATGTTGTTTTTGCCCAACTTATGCAACCAACGCTGAATATGGTGGAATGGGCATAACTGACTGCAGTAAAGGTTTTTTCCTAGCCATATAATGCCAATCAGCACACTCAACAATAAAATATACAGAGAAAGATTTTGTCGTGGATCGGGCCAATAGCCCAAGATTAAACTCGATACTGAAGCGATCGACAGTGCCATGTTGGCCCAAAAACCAATCACCACTACCGATAAAGCTCCAACAAACATAATATGATACTTACGTAATGTGGCAGGCATTTGGCGTTCAAACAACACCATCAATACCAATAAAGTAAGCAGCGCATCCGTCCACTGAAAACGCCACGGCGTAGCTTCAACTTTCGGTGACAACCCACGCTGAAGTGCCGCTTCGTGTGCTGCTTTACGAACCGCTTCGGTCATACCCTCAACGGTCAACGTAGCCCCACTCACACCATCAATATCGAAACCATTGCGCAGCGTATCACTAATAGTTTTGCCATTGATGCGATCGAGAAAGCGCTGATTCAGTACATTGACCACATAACCTGCGGTATCAATGTGATCTACCAAGATGGCATTACGAATGCGCTGGTTGTTATCAATCTCAAAAGCCATCACCAAAGGACCGCCATAACCATTCGCCGAAGCAGCATAAGTCGTGACGCTTCCCGTTACTCCTGAATAGGTAAATTGGTGTTCCTGACCATCGTTCTTGGTCACTGTGACTACGTTTAAATAGCGCGCAAGCACATGGTTTATTCCCACTTGCTGGCTATACCCAACCCACCATGCAACCAGCAATAAAAGGATAGCAAAAGGCTTGATCAGCGGCGTTACACAGCGCTGCCATAATGTAAGATATTTGACCGAAGATGGCTTCCTTGTTTTCATGTCGACAACTAAAAAGAGAGACGTAATTCCATTGTGCCACCTTTCTTTCGCCGCTCTTATGCCTAAGAATGGTTACCCGTATAGCAATATTGCTATAGTGATCAATCACTAAACCTCTCTCTCTACAAGCCGATAACAAGTCAAAGAAATAGCATGCTCTAGTTCAATCTTTGATGATCACGAGATAGATTTTACCGTTGGGCTAACGATAATCTCCGAGCACTAGGAGAGATTATGAAAATCGATGATCTGGCATTATTTGTTGAAGTGGCTGATCAGCTCAGCTTCACCGAAGCCGCAAACAATTTAGACCTGCCCCAATCAACCGTTAGCCGAAAAATAAAACAGATAGAGGATACGCTACAGTCACGACTATTCGAGCGTACCAGCCGCCAGATTTTTCTCACACAACAAGGCCACCAGTTCTATAAGCACAGTAAAGCGATTGTGGAAGAGTTCCGCCACGCTCAAGACAATCTGACTGATTTTCAATCTGAGCCAAGCGGCGAAATTCACTTATGTATGCCGGGCTTTTTTTGTGAAGTATTGTCGAAAGAGTTCTTTGATGACTTTATGCGCACCTTCCCAAAAATTCGCATTCATATCAAAACGCTCTCACCAACCCAAATTGAACAAACCAATGACGCCGATCTGTTTTTCTATATTCAACCACCGAAAAACAGTGGAATGGTCGCGCGTCGTTTGTATACTTTCAGCCGTCGTTTTTATGCCTCTCCAGACTATTTAGCCGCTCATGGAATCCCCAATCACCCACTCGATCTTGTTCACCATAACTGCTTGCGCTTTGATTCGCGCCTAGTTGATCCTTCTTGCTGGCACTATAACGAAGGTAATGATGTGCATTGTGTCGAAGTGGATGGCACCTTTATCTCTGAATCCATTCGTTCCACGATGCAACTGGCAGCCAAAGGCCATGGCATCTGCTATACACCACAGAGTTTGACCAACACGTTAGTACGGGAAGGTAAATTAATCTGTCTATTTGATGGCAAATATTCTTTTGAACAACCTTATTACGTGATGTATCACTCACGTCATCACATGCCGAAAAGGGTCCGTGTATTTCTCGATATGCTGACGCAATATGTTGAACAAAAACATGATCTATTTGATTTCTGGATAGGGTTATAGCAGCACCGATCTGCATACCCTTAGCAAGGATGTCTATTATCGTTTCCAGTATTATCGACTTGGAACGATCATGGAAAAACAACCTAATCCAGCGGCTGAGAAAGAGACTTCTACGTTGGAAAACCCCAATCGCCGCAACCTATTCAAAATGGGTGCAGCGGCGACCGCTCTTGCGGCCACAGGTGGTGCCGCCGCATTTATCAATTATCGTGTTAAAGGCGTACCACACGACAGTTTCCCGGTTGAAATTGATGACACTGTCCTGACTCCTTTCGATCAGCGAAACTCAGTATTCAGCTATGCAATCTCACAAGAGTTGCAACAGCAGTTTCCAGAGCGCAACCTTGCTTTTGCTGAAGAACTCGGTATCCCTGACTTCACTTTTACCAACATCATGCAGTCGCTCAAAGCGCACGCTCAACCAAACCCGGCCGCATGGGATAACAACACTCCAGGCTACCGCCAAATTGACTGGGCACTATGCCACGCAGCCGTTGGCCCATTAGATCGCTATCTGGCTCCATTAAGTAAATTTGGTGCACCAAAGACAGGTGAACATACTTGGGAACAGCTAAATCTCGCTACCGAGCAATGGCAGTTTGAATCTCCAGCTGATGCCAGCCAACATATCAAACGTGCCGCGTGCATGTTTGGCGCAGATCGCGTAGGGATTACCCACAACGATGAACGCTGGAATTACTCACCTATTTATGACCCAATCACAAGCACTACCTACACCTGGGAAGACGACTTCCCTTTCAAACCGAAAACCGTGATTGTGCTGGCGTTTGAGATGGATTATGAAGCGATCCGTACTGCACCTTCTGCGGTTTCAGCTGCATCGGTTAACAATGAATACACCGAAATGTCATTGGTTGCTGGCCAGTTGGCGGACTTTATTCGTCGCCTTGGCTATCAAGCCGTCGCTTCTGGTAACGATTTAGGCAACAACGTGGCTTATAGTGTGGCGGCAGGGCTTGGTGAAGGCGCACGCAACGGCACTTTAATCGTTCCGAACTTTGGTAGCCGTGTCCGTACAGCCAAGATCTACACCGACTTCGACTTTGTTGAATACGACAAGCCACGCTCATTCGGTATTATGGAGTTTTGTGAAAACTGTAAGCGTTGTGCAGAGCAGTGTCCGTCAGGCGCGATAAGCATGGATGATAAGCCTTCAATGGCTCCTACTTATCCAGGCAGTGAGCGCATTGAGATTTCATGGCACGGACAAAAAGGGGTCAAAAAATTCTATAACGATGCCAAGAAGTGTTTTAAATACTGGGGCGACAATGGCATTGGCTGCGTAATCTGTATCAAGGCCTGCCCATGGAACAAACCTGATTTCTGGCACCATCGCCTAATTGATGCTTCTAACACGGTGACCACTGGCTTTGTGCATAAGCTGATGACCGAGGCGGATATTCTGTTTGGCTACGGCAATATGGAAGTGGACAAAGCGGTCGATAAATTCTGGCTGTCGGATAAGGAGAAGTAACATGATCGGCTTAATGTGGTACTTGATGGGAATGCTCACCACTGGGGCGTTGTGGGGCTATCTTCATATAAACAAACGCTATCGTTTAACATGGGTGAGTAATCTCGCCCTTGCCGCTGCCTTTGGTATTTTATGGATTTGTATCGGTTGGTCTTGGGCTTCATTTGCCGAAGATGAAGCACAATCTGGGGCAATGGGGTTGGTTTGCTTTGGCTTACCAGCCATTATCTTGCTCAACCTTACCTGGAAGCGCTTAATCGCGCCTAATAAGCTTGGCTAGCTTTTAACCTCGATAAAAATAAATAACTCTCACGGTTGAAAGCATAATAAAAAACGAAGCCTCGATTTGATCGAATGGCTTCGTTTTCTTTTTTAACGCAAAGGTTGTACTAAATCGGAACGATTAGCTCAAGTGTGCGTAAGCAGTAATAAACGCCGCTTCTTGAAACTGACGTAGGCCCGTATCACGGAAATCTACCATTGGCGCAGTGCGCTTAAGCGCTTGCTTGATATCAACTGAGCTCATGAACTGAACGTCAAGGCCGTCGATAAGCTGGATCGCAGACTCTAGCTTAAAGCCGATTGCGCTACCGGCAAATTTACCGCGAGTTTCGCGAGTACGGATAACCACACGGTCTACTTGGTAATCATCAAGCAGTTTTTTGAATGCGAATTGGAAGTCACGCATCTCTTTGTTATCCAAAGAATCCTTGATGATGAACTTTTGAGTTCGACAATCAGGGATATCCATCATGCTATTACTTTTACTCAACAAGCAGATAATCGCTTCGTTGCTACGTAGCTCAACAGCACAAATTTTCATGTTTTCACCTATCTTTTAGTTAGCCCCTAAGTGTAAGCAAGTTTGCTGACGATGTCTTTAGGTTAAAGGCGTTAAAAGGAAAAAACTCATTGCTGTAGAGCCTACGTGAAGCGAGAACAATAGTTGCGTATCAGTAATCTCATATCAATAGCGTGCTATCAACGGTTTAGCATTAACTCATCGCTTCACTATCAATTTGAATTAACACCGCATCAGGTCGCCAATATTCAAATTCACCATCCATTAACTGACCATCTTGTTTGTAGTTAATACGACATATCTTCAGCACCGATTGCCCTTCAGCAAGATTGAGCGCTTTGGCAACATGGCGTGGCGCCGAGGTTGATATGACATCAAAATGGGATCGTTTGGTTTCATAACCATATTTATTGCGATAAAGCTGCGTCAGCGACGTTGCCAGATTTTCATCTAATATGTCTGCAAACAATGCACTTTTCAGTACATTTTCAACAAACAACACCGCCCTTCCATCAATATATCGCAACCGCTCAATCACATACACTGACGTCATATCTGGTAGCTTGAGTGCCTGAGCATACTCCCCTTGCGCGCTTTCTTTGCGGGCATTGATCACCTTGGTTGCCGCGATTCGTTGTTGATCACGGATCATCTGATGAAAGTGGGTTCGCGAAAGTGGGTTATAACAAATTCTCGGCGGAGAGACGTACCAACCTCGTCGCTCTTCGCGATAAATCAGCCCTTCCGTTTCCAAAGCCACCAGCGCATCTTTGATTGTAATGCGAGTGGTTGAATACAAACCGCTCAATGCCCTTTCAGATGGCAACTTTTGCCCTTTCACCATCAATCCTGAATGTATTTGGTCACTCAAGCTGGTTTTAATTTTGCCTAGTTGTGTTTGTAAATGCATTACCTTGCTGATCTTCTTCATCAATGATGGCTACACAACATAAAGTGGGTTTATCACAAAAATATGACAGCTAACAGGCTGATTGAAAACAGAGTTGTCATCAGTAACCTCGCTCAAAGTGAAATATAACTGCCATCGAAAAGCATCAAAACTGTCAAATAAGTTGCGCCAAACCGTCACATTACGCCCATAGCATACAAAACGAACTTACTGACCTAGTCCAAGAGGATAGAGACTATGAAAACTTTGTTAAGTCGTTCCACTTTTGTATCTGCCACTCTGGCAGCGGCGACACTTTCTGTACCGGCTCTCGCGACATCAACGGATGATGCCAATTTAGAAACACTGGTTAAAGCGGCGCAAAAAGAAGGGGCGGTTTACAGCGTCGGCATGCCTGATAGTTGGGCAAACTGGCAAGGAACATGGGCAGATATCAATGCGAACTACGGTTTAAAACACCAAGATACTGATATGAGTTCAGCGCAGGAAATCGCCAAGTTTGAAGCGGAGAAGAAAAATGCCACGGCAGATATCGGTGACATCGGCTTTGCTTTTGCTCGCGTTGCGGTCAAAAAAGGGGTCACTCAACCTTACAAGCCAACCACATGGAATGATATCCCTGACTGGGCTAAAGACAAAGATGGCCACTGGGCACTAGCGTATACCGGGACAATTTCATTTATTGCCAACAATACATTGGTCGATAACCCACCGAAAAACTGGAGCGACCTATTAACGGGTGATTACAAGGTAACTGTCGGTGATGTCGGTGTTGCTGCTCAAGCCAATAATGCCATTCTCGCCGCAGCCTTTGCCAATGGTGGCGACGAATCCAACTTGAAGCCCGCGATCAAATTCTTTGCCGAGCTCGCCAAACAGGGCCGTTTGTCATTTACCGATCCAAACATGGCTACGCTTGAAAAAGGCGAAGTTGAAGTGGCCATTATGTGGGATTTCAACGCGCTAAATTACCGCGACAAAATTGATCGTGAACGCTTTACCGTTACGATTCCGCAAGATGGTTCGGTCATTTCAGGCTATACCACCATCATCAATAAATACGCTAAAAACCCTAACGCAGCCAAACTTACTCGCGAATATATCTTCAGCGATCAAGGTCAAATCAACCTCGCTGACGGTTACGCACGCCCTATTCGTACCAGCATTACCCTGCCAAAAGCAATTCAAGACAAGCTGCTGGCCAATGACCAGTACAGCAATGTTCACCCGGTTAGTGATTTCTCTGCATGGGAAAAATCGTCGCGCAAACTGCCGCGTCAATGGCAAGAGAGTGTGTTGATTCACCAACAATAGTCCGCAATCAATGTCTAAAACTTCTATTTTAGAACTCATAGAGAAACTGTAATGAGCAACAAGGTTATCCTTATTGTTCTAGATGGCCTCAACTACCCAGTAGCCCGTGATTGCATGGGCTACCTCAATGGTCTACTAGAACAACAACGTGCGACACTTTATTCCATCCAGTGTGAATTACCGTCGATGTCGCGACCTTTATACGAGTGCATTCTGACTGGGGTTCGCCCGGTCGATAGCGGCATTGTCAACAATCACATTGTGCGCTTATCCAATCATCAATCGATATTTAGTCTGGCTAAACAACAGGGTAAAACCACCGCAGCGGCGGCTTATCACTGGGTCAGCGAGCTCTATAATCGTGCGCCTTATGACGCGGTACGTGACCGCTTCACCCATGATGAATCACTCAACATTCAACATGGTTGCTTCTATCACTGGGATCATTACCCTGATGAAGCGCTCTTTTTGGATGCCGAGCATTTACGCCTAACCCACCAGCCGGATTTTTTGTTGGTTCACCCAATGAACATCGATGATTTAGGCCACAAATATGGCGTGGATTCGCGTCAGTATCGCAACAGTGCTCGTCACGCAGACATCATTTTGTCTCACTATATCGATGGCTGGTTAGCTGCTGATTATCAAGTGATCGTCACCAGTGATCATGGCATGAACAACGATTTATCCCATGGTGGCATTTTGCCTGAAGAGCGCGAAGTACCGATGTTTGTCATCGGCAACCAGTTTTCGCATCACAGCGCTGATACTCAAAAACCAATCGAAGTGAAACAAACCGAGATTTGTGGCTTGATTTGCCAACTGCTTAATCTCGAACACAACAAACCCTACACTCCGGAGTTACTGGCGTTATGAGTACCACTGTCATTTCACAATCAAGTACCGCCTATCAATCTAGGCCACATTCAGCACTCAATCGACTGAAAGGCTTCAAACCCGTTCTGTGGCTCGTCCCCTTTGCTTTGTTCTTCTACCTGTTTCAACTCGCGCCAATGGCGTGGGTTTTCATCAATAGCTTTATTTATGAAGAGGCGTTTTCGTTAGAGAACTACATCGAGGTGCTTGATTCTGCCTTTATGCTGCAAGCGTTTGGCAACAGTCTTTGGCTCGCCGTATGGTCGAGCCTATTCGGCTTAGTGATCGCAACTTTATTGGTTGCATCCCTACGCCGTGTCGATAGCAAAATTCGCGATGGGGTGATCGCCTTTACCAACATGAGCAGTAACTTTTCCGGTGTTCCTTTGGCATTCGCTTTTATCATTATTTTAGGCACCAATGGAGCGATTACTTTACTGCTAAAACAGCATGGCTTATTGGGTAATTTCGACCTTTATGGTCAATGGGGATTGCTGATCATTTACGTCTATTTCCAAATCCCACTGGCAGTTTTATTGCTCTACCCTGCTTTTGATGCATTGAGCGATGACTGGCAAGCGGCGGCCTCATTATTAGGGGCTAAAACTTGGCAATACTGGAGCAAAATCGCTTTACCCGTGCTTTCACCAGCGCTGCTTGGCACCTTCATTATTTTGATCGCCAATGCCATTGGTGCCTATGCCAGTGTCTATGCACTCACCTCTGGCAACTACAACGTGATTACGATTCGCATTGCCAGTCTTGTCTCGGGTGATCTCTTCCTTGAGCCTAACTTAGCCGCTGCTATTTCTGTGGTGCTGATGGCTATGCTGGCCTTTATTACCGTCATCAACCAATGGCTCATCTCAAAGAGTTACGCAGGGAAGAAGTCTCATGCAAAACGTTAATCTTCGTTTTCATCAAACCGTGGTGTATTCCATCGTTGGCATCATGTTGGTACCCATTCTTGCGACCCTCATTTATTCGCTTTCTTCGAGTTGGGGCGCCACCATTCTGCCTGATGGTTTTAGTTTAGATTGGTATATTAAGCTACTTACCGACCCGCATTTTTTACACGCTTTTGGCCGTTCATTGTTCATCTGCATTGCATCACTCGCCTTGAGTGTGGTGCTGGTGTTGCCGGCAATTTTTGTGGTGTTCTATTACTTTCCAAAACTCGACAAGGTAATGAACATCCTTATCTTGCTGCCGTTTGCTGTGCCGCCAGTGGTCTCATCGGTTGGTCTATTGCAGCTTTATGCCGACAGTGAAATCACTTTAATTGGTACGCCTTGGATCTTAATCGGCACTTATTTCACCATCGCCTTACCTTTTATGTATCGCGCTTTAGCCAACAGTTTTGAAGCGATCAATTTGCATGATTTGATGGATGCCGCTCACCTGCTTGGCGCAAGCACCAGTAAAGCTTTCTTATTAATTATTCTGCCTAACTTAAAGAAAGGGTTAATGGCGTCACTGTTTCTCTCTTTCTCATTCCTATTAGGCGAGTTCGTGTTTGCCAATATTCTGGTGGGCACACGTTATGAAACACTACAAATCTACTTATTTAATATGCGTCAAACCAGTGGGCACTTTACCTCTGCACTGGTCATGACCTACTTCCTATTTATATTTTTACTAACTTGGCTAGCAAGCCGTTTCAGCCAAGGAGCCAAATAATGAGCTACGTAACCGCAAACAACCTGACCAAACGCTTTGGTGACAATACCGTGTTCGAAAACATTCAATTCACAATCGAACAAGGCGAATTCATTACCTTACTCGGCCCCAGTGGCTGTGGTAAATCCACTCTACTGCGCAGCCTTGCTGGGCTCAACCCTGTCGACGGCGGTGAAATTTGGGTCAACGGTGAAGAGATCACCCATCAAACACCGCAACAACGTGGTATTGGCATGGTATTTCAATCTTATGCGCTGTTTCCCAACATGACCGTCGAGGGCAACATCGCCTTTGGCCTCAAAATGAAGAAACTATCCAATGATGAGATCCAGCGTGAAGTGGCCAAAGTCATTGAGCTTGTTGATCTAAAGGGCAAAGAAAAACAATACCCGCACGAGCTTTCTGGTGGGCAAAGACAACGTGTCGCACTGGCGCGAGCCTTAGTGGTCAAGCCTCGTATCCTGCTGCTAGACGAACCTTTATCTGCCCTTGACGCCAAGATACGTAAGCACTTACGTCAGCAGATCCGCGACATTCAAAAAGAGATGAATTTGACCACCATTTTTGTCACCCATGATCAGGAAGAAGCGATGATCATGTCAGACCGAATCTTCTTAATGAATAAAGGTGAGATCGTTCAAGCTGGTACACCTGAGGAGATTTACACTCAACCAGCTAATGAGTTCGTTGCCGGCTTTATGGGCCATTACAATCTCGTGGAAGCGCATAACGCCAAGCGACTATTTAATATCGATACTGGATGGAAAGTGGCCATTCGCCCTGAGTCTATTTACGTCAAAGAGCAAGGTCGCCACTATGGCAGCCATATTTCTGCTCCTCAAACCGCCACGATTAAAAATCATCAGCTACTTGGCAATGTAATTCGCTATCAAGTAGACGTTGACCAGTGTGAATTAACCGTCGATTTATTAAACCGTTCATCAGAGCGACTGCTCGCCAACGGCAGCCAACTTGAACTCCTATTTAACCTCAACGAAATTCAGCCAGTGAGAGCATAACGATGTCGAACCCCCTCTATGTATTTGATATGGACGACACGCTTATCGATGGTGATTGCGCCATGATTTGGAATGCGTTCTTAGTGGAAAAAGGCATCGCAACACAGCCGGATTTTCTGAGTGAAGATCGTCGTTTAATGGCACTCTACGCCGCTGGTGAAATGGATATGGAAGACTACCTGCAGTTTTCCATGGCACCACTGGCTGATATACCTACTGAACAGGTTCATGAGCTCGCCGACGAGTGTGTTGTTCGCGACATTCTACCTAGGCTATACCCACAAGCAACACAACTTATCGAGCAACTCGCCCATGATGGCTGCGATATGTTGGTGATCTCTGCCAGCGTCACTTTTTTGGTCGAAGCCGTCGTAAAGCGGATCGGGATTCCCCATGCATTAGGCATTGATCTTTTCCAAAATAACGGCTGTTACAGCAGTGATATTCTCGGCGTACCAAGCTATCGTGAAGGCAAAGTCACTCGCCTTGAAGCATGGCGACTCGCCCAACAGCAGCGATTTTCTCCGATTCACTTCTATAGTGATTCGATTAATGACCTGCCATTGTGTCAGTACGCCGATTTCACCTATCTAGTCAATCCATGCCCACGTTTGCGCGAGCATGCCAACCAACCTAATTGGCAGATCCTCAAGTGGGAGAGATAGCACGTCTTCGTCAATAGGCTTCTAGGGCTTTGCTCTTGTATTATCGACAAAGTAAAGCCCCAAAGACTTGTGATTTTAACTTTCTAACTCTATCTATCCTCTATTTCACCACTATCAAAAATGAGCACTTATGTTGTAGGTAAAAACATAGCGCACTCTAATGAACGGCGTAGACTCAGTAAAATAAGACAGCCGCTATACTGTCTTTATTCATAAAATTATAAGTCAGCATAGAAGATCGCATTATGGCATTATCACGTGTAAAGGAAGGAGTGGATGAGCTATTCGCTGCTCTACCAAAATCAGAAAAAGTGCTGCACGCTTTAATTCTTATTTGGGTTTTAGTGCAGATCATTACCTCTAATTTCATGCATGTTCATGGGGATACACTGTGGGGAAGCATCAACCTCACAGCTAAGTTGCACGCTTATGGTGGACTTTGCTTACTGCCTATCACATTGGTGTTTGTCTACCGAGTCATTAAACGCCGTACCATTGCCGATATGTACCCTTGGTTATCTGGTAATCTCAACCAAATTAAAATAGACATAAAAGTCATTAGCACGTTACGCCTACCCGAATCACAACCAGCAGGTTTAGCGGCGACCGTTGAAGGTTTAGGTCTACTTGCTTTAGTGCTCGCATTAGTGACGGGGGCGATATGGTATCTCGTCGCCAGTAACTCAGGCACCGCACCACAACTTCTCGAAATACACAAAACCAGCGTTGGTTTAATCGAAACTTACTTCTACGCACATGGTGGTATGGCACTACTGCACTATATTCACTGGTGGCGTAATAAAGGATAAATATCGACAGATGTAGTTAAGGGGCATTAAACGCCCCTTTTTTATAATTCAAACGTGATGCTTCGTCTTCTATAAGAACGATTTTAAGCCCTGCGCTAAGCGAGTTACCGCTTCGATAAGCTCTTGTTGATTTGCGTTAGTGAAGTTTAGACGCAACGCCGCAGGAGCACTTTCTGCCTCAGGGTAAAATACTGGGCTTGGCACCACAGCAACCCCCGTTGCGAGTAACTGCTTTGCCAACTCAAAAGTGTCACATTGTGGAAGCGAAACCCAAATGAACATCCCACCATCAACCGCGTTAATCTCACATGATGTTGGTAACTGCTGCTTAAGCTCACTATAAAGCGTTTCATAACGTGCTTTATATAACGAGCGAATCGATTCAATATGCGCTGGGAAGTCATCATGTTGCAATAAACCAAGCAGCAGCGCTTGCATCGGCACACTAGAGTGGAGATCGGCGCCTTGTTTAATTTTAATCAGAGGCTCAATGAAGCTTTGCTTGCCGCTCACAACACCAATACGCAGACCCGGAGAGGCAATTTTTGAGAACGAACGCAGTACGATAGAGTGCTGCGGACAAAACTCTGACACCATCGGTAGTGCTTGCCCTTCAAAGCGCAATTCACGATAGGGAGCATCTTCAATAAACGTCACTTCATGCTGTTGACATAATTGTGCCACTTTCTGGCGAGTCTCTAACGTCCAGCAGACACCGGTTGGATTATGAAAGTCCGGTACGGCATAGAACATCTTTGGCTTATACTCAACAAAGCTTCGTTCTAGCTCTGTAAGATTTGGGCCTAACTCGGTTTGAGAAATCGTCACTAAATTAGCCTGAACTAAACCGAATACTTGCATTGCACCAAGATAACTTGGCGCTTCCATTATCACAGTATCACCTGGATCGATATAAGCACGCGCAATCAGATCCAAACCTTGCTGGGAACCTGTCGTCACCATCACTTGATGAGAATCGGGCAATTGATAGTAATCGCGCAAGAAACTGAGCAACGGCGTATAACCGGCGGTCGAGCCGTATTGGAAGACCTCTGGCATAGTGGCCAGGCTATTTAACATCGGCTTCATAAGATCAATAGGGAACGTCGATTCGTCCGGTAAACCACCCGCCAACGAAATGACATTTTTATCACACGCAGCCGCGAGGATTTCCCGAATATAAGACGATTTTACTTGTTGTAACGCGCGCGCAATTTCCATGGAGTCCCTGTCTGTTTTTGTTTTTTATCGTTGCCAAGTCATCTCTGTACTTGGTCAAAGTACCCACTTCCATGGTTTAAAAACCTATTTTGCGAAGTGATGTACAATTTGTTGTGTTTATTGATAGTACTGCGTGTTGCGCGAATTGATTTGTCCATTTATGCTCTCTGTTATGTCCATTTATGCGAATTTTAACGGTGAACCAGCAGCACGTATCTCGAATCAATGATGTTCTTTTTTATATCCATCAAGATATTAGTCAAGAATTGGCCGGCCGAGAGTTAGCCAAAATCGCGGCCTACTCCGAACAACATTTTCACCGTATCTTCAAACAAGTCGTGGGAGAATCACTACATCAATATATTCGCCGCACACGGATGGAATATGCTGCAAACCAGTTGATGTTCGACACCAAATCACCTGTGATTGATATTGCAAACAAATGTGGCTTTAGTTCGCTTTCATCATTTAGCCGTGCATTTAAAACCACCTTTCATATGGCACCCGGACAATGGCGACAGCACGATTTTCAAACTTCAGCGAAACCCTATTTAAAAGATCCAGAAATCGCCGCCGGCTATCGCCTCATTGCTCAGCGTCCGATACCGCAAGCCAAAATCCTTAACGTACCCTCACGAAATGTCGCCTATGTTAGACACGTCGGTTATAACCGCTCCATTCGGCAGGCATGGCTGATTCTCAACGCATGGGCAAACTCAGAGGGGCGCAAAGTAACCGAACAATTTGGCTTGCATCATTCCAATCCAGCCTGGGTCGAACTCAACCAATCACGTTATGTGGCCTGCATGACGATCGACAAACCCGTCGCAGTTCGCGGCGTAGTCAATCAAATGGTGATACCCGGAGGCTTACATGCCGTCTTTAGGTTGGAAGGAAACTATGGCGAACTACTGCCGCAGATCAGCCTGATCCTCGAAAAGTGGCTGCCTAATTCAGGGTTTAAATTGCACTCTACACCCGCCTATGTGCACTACCATCAAAATCACTTTCTCAACGATAGCGAACACTTCGAGTTAGACTTTTTTTTGCCGATTGGTTTCTTTTAATAACAGACATTAAAAACGCGATAAATGAATTCAATCGAAACCATCATTATATTTAAAGCAATTAGTATCCTATATCACTGCATAAATTCTCATTTAGTGATACATTCCCCCAAAATATAACCCTACCCCATGCGGTTAATAGCTAGAACTATAAAAAAACCGCTGCTAGGCAAACGTTTACCATGCATATAATAAAAATAACGCCCCTACTCGCGTCATTGTTATGTACTCTTCCAGCATTCGCCGTTGATTCGCTTGATGACCTGCTTAACATGTCACTGACTTCCCTAGCGGAAACAAAAGTCACCTCAGCCACTCGCACCTCACAAAGCCTAGCGGATACGCCAGCTGCGGTTTATGTGATTACCGCCAAAGAAATTAATCGCTCGGGTGCGCGCTCTGTCGCCGATGCTCTCGGCTTAGCGCCCGGGTTGCATATCGCCAAATACTCAAACTATGACTGGGGCATTAGTGCTCGTGGTAATAATAAAGTCATGAGTAATACCATGTTAGTTATGGTTGATGGCCGCAGCGTCTTTAACCCAATGTTTTCAGGCGTAGACTGGGACCTTATTCCAGTCAGCATTGACAATATTGAGCAAATTGAAATTGTTCTTGGCCCAGTAGGGACGACATGGGGTGGAAATGCGGCAGCAGGGGTAATTAACATTATTACACTTGATGCCGAAAATGCACTAGAGGCACAACTGACCGTAAAAACCGGCAACTGGGGTTACAGTGAGTACCAAATGCGCCACGCTGGACAGGTGAGTGACTACGCACACCTCAGTGGTTATTTTGAGTTTGTTGAACATCCACCTTGGACTAGTGATGAAGAGCGAGTTCAACCAAACAACCATTTTACCGTTTATACCGAACGCTTCGGTGGTCGCTACGATTATCAAAAGCTTTCACAGACGTTAAGTACTGAGGGATCCCCTCATAATTTCCCCAAAGCACAACCATGTTTGAATAGATTTTGAGCAAGCAGGGTTGCAGCCGCGAGCAAGTCTTCCCTCGTTATTGTGTAGCCAGAATGCCGCAAAACTTCCATCCCTAAGCGCACTGTTGAGAGTACATTTCGATTTTTGACAGTGTTAGCTTGGAAGTGCTTATCCCAACCTTGTTTCTGACCATGAACTCCAGCAAGCCAAAATGTCAGTTGAAGCATTAGGGCGATTAGCAGCATGATATCAAAGCGCTCTGAGCTGCTAGTTCGGCTATGACGGAGGCCTAAACCGTAGGCTGGGCTTTTCAAGTCTCGGAAGGTTTCTTCAATTTGCATACGCTTCGAGTAGAGCCTAACAAGTTGCTTTGGTGTTCGGATTTCAACGGGCAAGTTAGTCGCTAAAACCCATGGTTCTTTTGTCGAAGCGGAGTAGATTTTAGGTGACGGATGATGACAATTAGTCCGTGTCGAACGCTGATTTTTTCGGCCTTTAGGACGTGATTTATACAGTGCAATTTGACATGAAATTGGGTTGCTCTTAGTCAACCTCTTATAGCCTAAAGTCTTTGAGCGACTTGAGGATATGCTATGTAAGTTGCTGATAGGTTGCCAGTTTTCCGCACCTAAATCTGCATATTGCACTTTCCCTCTGACTCGACTTAACCAGTACCAACCTAGCTTTTCAACGGATTTATACCATGGCACTTTAAAGCCAGCATCACTGACAATGAGCGGTGTAGTGTTACTCGGTAGAATGCTTGCAAGGTCGGCTAGAAATTGGTCATGAGCCTTCTTTGAACATTGCTCTGAAAGCGGAAAGGCTTTCTCATAAAGAGTAATAGAACGACCATGTAGTGCCACCGAAGCCCGCAATACCATAAGCCGTTTTTGCTCACGAATATCAGACCAGTCAACAAGAACAATGGGCATCGAATTACCTGAACAGATAAAGCTGGCATGCCAACGGTATACAGCGAGTCGCTCTTTGTGCAAGTGACGATTACCTAACAATCTGTCGATTCGTTTGATGTTATGTTTTGTTCTGGCTTTCGTTGGCAGGTTACGACCAAGTTCGGTAAGAGTGAGCGTTTTACATTCAAGTAATGCGTGGCAAGCCAGCGTTAAACTGTTGAGTCGTTTTAAGTGCAATTCAGGGCAGAATTGGTAAAGAGAGTCGTGTAAAATATCGAGTTCGCACATCTTGTTGTCTGGTTATTGATTTTTCTCAGAACCATTTGATCACATGACAAGATGTGCATCTACCTTAAATTTATGATTTTTATCAAAATCATTAGGGGATTCCTCAGCGTTAAGTATTCAAGCGGGCGGTATTCGTTCGCGCGAAGATTATTTATGGGCTAACTACAATCCACACATTTTTGTTCCAAACAATTCTGGTATTCACATGTATGAAACAGAAATGACGATGGAAGAGTATTTTGCCGGGGTCCAACATATTTATGAAATGTCTGCCGATCAACGATTAGAAAATGACATCTGGCTAACCTACAGTGCTAACGACAGCACCCATCGTAATGCTAACTTTTTCCGTGCCGATATTGATAGCCGTATGGTATGGGATGACCTTTGGGGTACGCAGTTAACATTAGGTGGTAATATTCGCTTAATTAACGAAGAACTTGGCACCTATGATGCAATTGATTTCTATACCATGCCATACCTGCGAATCACCGATGAGCCTGAATTTTTCAATCAAAGCTATGGTATCTATAGTAACTGGGCCATTCCCGTCTCTGACGAGGCCACCTTCACGCTAGGCAACCGTTGGCAATACAACAATATTACTGATGAGGTTCATGCTCAGCCACAAGTGCGTTTCAGTTATGCTCTTTCCGATCAACAACGCTTATGGGCGGGTTGGGGAAAGGCTATTATTACGCCATCACGCTTAGAGCGTGAAACGACGTTCAGACGTAATACTTTAATCGAAGATGCTCTGTTTAGTGATGGCAATCGCTACGATTATTACTATTCATCATCAGATTTAGGCAATGAAAATCTACGAGTAGAAACTGTCGAAACTTGGGAACTCGGTTATCGCTTTTGGGATGAAAACCAATTACAAATAAGCCTCAGTGGTTATTATAGCCAGCATGACCATATTCGTGCTCGTATTGGATTGCCACCGACACAAGTCGTCATTCCCGGAGGATCATCTTCAGGAACGGTGGGGACCGTCATTGAAACTTATCAATCTCAATATGTAGACCCACTATGGAGTGAAACCTATGGTGGCGAACTGGCGATAAAATGGCAGCCAACTGAGCAACTGCAAATCAACACTAACTACACATACAAACGAATTATTGGCCACTGCTCGGGATCGATTTGTAAATCAAGTAACTCGCCAAAACGCAGTTTAGAAAACGAACCGAACCACTTCATTAATGCCCAAATTATGTGGGATATTAATGAACAATGGTGGGCCAATGCGACGCTGCAATATGTCGGTGAATCACAGTTACATCAAGACTATACCGATGACGAACGCTACGCATGGCCGGAAGTCGTGAATCTTGATTTATCTCTAAGCTGGAAGTACAACCAATACTCACCAAGAATCACCGCCACTGTTGAAGGGGTCGGCGCCGATCAAGACGTTGAGTTTGCTGAAAGTATGGGGCCATTCCAAAACGGCACACAATATTGGGTAACGGTCGAATGGGCCGTTGCACAAGAGATATGAGTAATCTAAGCCTATGATGCAACGTTTTTTCCGCTATATGAGCAGCAGTTGCACCAGCTTGATGTTGGGGCTGCTGTTGTTCACCACTAGTGCTAGTGCTAAATACAGCGATGAAGATCTGATGGCGGTCTATCTGTACCGCTTTGCGCTGCTGTCTGATTGGCAAGAAACTGGCGTGCCGAGTCGGCCATTGGAGTTTTGCGTAACCGAAGAATCAGATGTCGCCCTGCGCCTACAAGATATCGTGTTGAGCAAACCAGAGTTAGCAACTTACGATAATATTGGTGAGCACTCTGACAGCTCGATTTGTCACATACTCTATGTCGATAAAGCGGATGAGCAAGCCGTCGCTCAACTCAAACTTGATTACCCACACGCACTTTTGGTCGGTACCAATAAAGCCTTTATTCAATGTGGTGGCATGATTGCATTTGTGAAAGTAAACAATCGCATCAAACCAATGATTTCTCGTGAAAATATTGAGCCTAGCCAGATCAAGTTGCGCGCACAGTTACTCAGTGTCGCCATCTTAGCGAGCGAGGCATAACCATGATTACGACATTAATGGCAGGTCTCCCGCTACGCTACAAAATGATCTTACCAACATGGTTAATGGTGACCTTTATTATTGGCGGCATCGGTGCGCTCGCCATTCAATTTAACGTCAGTTCGCAAAAAGTGAATCTCGATCATCGTATCAGCGTGCTCACCCAAGCGGTGGCAAATACCTTGCCAGCGGCGCTGACCTTTGATGACTCTTTATCTGCACAAGAGCAACTGAACAACCTGACCTTTGATCCCGATATCATCGCCGCTCAAGTTCTTAACAGTGAGCACCAAGGATTTATCGACATTCAACGCATACCTCGTGGCTGTGCGTGGAACAATGGGGTTGTGCAATGCCAAAGCAAAGAGTTTGAAGTGCACACGACACCAATCTCGTTAGGCGGAGAGCAGCTAGGTACACTAAAAGTTTGGGTATCGCTCGAGTACCTCAAGGCAATGGCAAACAAACTGTGGACCTCATTGCTGATCATTACATTCTCTTTATCCGTTTTGGCATGGTTATTTGCCCGGTCACTGCATCGTTTAATCATCACGCCGCTGAGTGCTTTACACCATTCAATGGAAAAAATGACCCGCGATGGGGTGCTGAAAAAAGAGCTTCCGGTGCTGCATGACGATGAACTGGGCAAACTCACGACTTGTTTTAACGAAATGGTCAGCAGCCTGCGCGAGCGTGAATTCCAATTGCATTCAGCACTGGATAGCGTTGAGCAAAAAAACCGCTACATCTATCGTGCACTTGATGTCATGAAACGTGGCATCATGGTGGTTTCTCCGGGGAACACCATCACTTATCACAATCCTGCAGCCGCAAAAGAGCTAAAATACATCGAGCATGTCAATAATACTCGTTGTGTGTTGGAGCGTTATTTTGAGCCACGCAGCGCCATTGAAGAAGTATTAGCGGCTATCGACAATCAACAGCCACTGCATGCCATCGAAATGCGGGCAATTCAAACTCAACGTCACTACCAGGTTAGTTGCCATCCGATGGACGAAAATAAGCACGTATTGCTACAACTGGAAGATATTACTGCGCGCCATCTTGCAGAGCATCGCCGTAAACTGGTTGAGCTGATGTTTGAACAAAACCAAGATGCCGTATTAGTGGTGTCTCGTAATTTTAAAGTTGAAATGCAAAACCAACAAAGCCATCAATGGTTTGGGCCGTTAGATTCACTATACGACTTGGCTTTTGACAACAAATTTAACAACCTTAAACAACTGAAAACGCTGCTTAAAAACGGTCGTTTGTCATTAGAGACAAAAGTACGCTGTAAGACTGATTGGTTACCCTGCCAACTTACGGTGCGCAGCCTGCGTAATGCCAAAGGCAAAGTAGAAGCATTGGTATTCACGCTCATCGATCAAAGTGTCGAACTGGAGCTGAAACGACTCAACTATGTTGCTAACCATGACCAACTTACTGGCCTAGCAAACCGCGCTAATGCCGTTCACCGCTTGCAAGAGTCACACAACAATGGTGAGTCGCAAATGGTGTGTTTCATCGATCTAGATGGCTTTAAAGCCATCAACGACGAACACGGACACGCCGTCGGTGACCAATTACTTTGTATGGTAGGTAAACGACTCACCAGTTGTCTTGCACAAGAAGACATCGTCTCTCGCCTTGCGGGTGATGAGTTCTTGTTGGGAATTAACGGCATGTGCTCTTCACCCTCTATTTTCAACCGAGTGGTAGAGAAGCTCTCAACCCCGTTTATGATTGATGGTGTCGCATGCCAAGTGACAGCAAGTTTAGGTATCAGCTACTGGCCAGCCACTGACACGACTAGCCTAGACCAAAAAATCACCGAGGCGGATGAAGCAATGTACATCGCTAAACGCCAAGGCAAAAATCAGTTCTACTGCTTAGATCATATCCATGCTCGAAGCAATGAAACTGAGGTAGGACAATCCGCATAAACTCTGGTTCGCAGCCATTTTGTCTGCGGTTGCGATAGCTTGGTACTCAAGATTCCCGCCCCGGCGGGAATTTTTTATTCGATGAAAACATCGCCTTGCAATCACAAACCACGCATTGAGAAAGTCTGCACTATAAAACCGATATTAGTAGAATATTTTTCTCTAAGTGCCGCGCTTTATAATCAATAAAGCAAACCTTTTTCCTCACGCCAGCGCTATATTAAACCACATAATAACCAAGGGTTTATGCCCAGACGAATAAGCTCATCAGCGCTAAATAACAAGCTGATAGCACACTATAGTGAGTGGATAACGTGAAAGAACATTTGTGGAATGGTTTTATCAATGTCGTAAAAAAAGAAGTCGTGCCGGCACTGGGGTGTACTGAGCCAGTCTCTGTCGCACTTGGCGCTGCAATTGCAATACGTCGCCTTGCGGCAATGCACAACCTTAACTCAAGCGATTCAGTTCAGAGCTTACCACACCAAGATCTTCGTATTGATGTCCTAGTTTCACCGAATCTGATGAAAAATGGCATGGGCGTGGGCGTGCCGGGAACCGGGATGGTTGGCCTGCCAATCGCCGCTGCGGTAGGCGCTCTCGCAGGAGATGCAGATGCCGGTTTAGAAGTGTTAAAGAACATCTCAAGCGATGATGTCAGTCGCGCAAAAGTACTGCTTGATGAACAACGCGTGTCTGTCGGTGTTGCCACAACTTCCCACATTCTCTATGCACAAGTAACCGTCACTCTTGAGCAATATTCTACTTCCGTCACTATTGCTGACACACATACGCAAGTCGTTGAGATTACGGAAAACGATCAAATTATTTATCGTGCTGAGTCACCCCTAGAGCAAAGCAATGCTCAAACCACGCAAGACCACCCCTTTGCCGATGCTAACGCTATCGACATTTTTGAGTTTGCCACTCATGCAGAGCTGCAAGATATTGCTTTTATTGAACAAGCTTACTTGCTGAATAACGCCCTCTCCGTCGAAGGTTTAACCGGAAACTACGGCTTGCAAATTGGTGCCACATTCCAACGTAACATTGATCGCGGCTTACTTAGCCAAGACTTGCTCACCGACATTATGCGCCGAACTGCGGCAGCCTCTGATGCCCGTATGGATGGTGCAATGAAGCCGGCGATGAGCAACTCTGGATCAGGGAATCAAGGGATTGCGGCTACCATGCCGGTCGTGGTTGTGGCAGAACATTTAAAAGTCGATCGTGAGACCATGATCCGCGCTTTAATGCTCTCCCATTTAATGGCGATCTATATCAAGAGCCACCAAAATAAGCTCTCTGCACTTTGTGGTGCAACCACTGCCTCAATGGGGGCGGTAGCAGGGATGACATGGCTACTCGGTGGACAATTTACTCACATCAGCTCCGCGATCTGTAACATGATTGGCGATATCACCGGCATCATCTGTGATGGGGCAAAAACAAGCTGCGCGATGAAGGTGTCGTCATCTGCAAGTGCGGCCATTAAAGCCGCGATGATGGCGCTCGATGGCATTCGCGTCTCAGGAGCAGAAGGTATTGTCGATACAGACGTAGATGCCACAATCCGCAATATGTCAGCGCTAGCCAATGGCGCGATGACACAAACTGACGTGCAAATACTTGAGATCATGGTGCAGAAATAGCGACAGATAAGATTAAATAAAATCACAAAGAGTTGTCGAAAAGGGCAACTCTTTTGCGTTTTGAGATCCGATAAATAAGCGCATTAACGTCAACGTTTAAAGCCTACATATTATGAGCGGTTTTATGATGTTCACGTGAATGCTCTTTATGGTCATGTTGCTTGGTTTTATGATGGCGGTGTTCATCATGCTCATGACGGTCTTGGTGAGTTTGCTGAGGATGTTTGTGCCCTTCAGGCTCACCACCATGTTGAATGTGTGGGTGACTTTTCTCATGCTCACGAACTTGGTGATGATCTTTATTATGTTTATGCTCTACGTCGCTACCATAACGACGATCCATTTTTTCATGATTAAATTCTGCACCATGTTGTTTACCATGAATCGCTTGATTAGCTTGTTGTTCTTTTATATTACTCATAATAATTACATCCTTAATCGAGGGGGGAGTAATGAAGCAAGTTCGGGGAAAATTTAAGAGACAACCACCACCAAACTCGTTCTTGTGTAACTTGAACTTACTCCTCTCCTAGCCCGTCGCCAATGACGAATCAACCAAAGATAATACCCATTAATGAGTGTTGAAATCATCGCGAGACAGGCGTACCCCCTGCATAAACTCGTTTAAATAAATCAAAGCAGAAAATTATCGATAAAAAACCAGCCATAAAGACTGCTCTCTGAGACAATTTTGTCGATATACTCAGAAGTCATTACCCAGCAGTTTCTAATGGCTTATCTAACAATATTTTAAATCGTTTACTCACTCACCAACACTTTTTCTGTTTTTGGCGTCATCGAGCAACTCGTCCATATTCACATTAAGAGAACGAATTCTGACTGCGCAATAACAGATTAAAATGACAAATATCGCAATAAACGTGACCGAATAACTGTAATCCGCACGATCAATACCTGATGCTAACGTCACTAAAGCCATCAAAATATAAAAGCCTATAAAGTGGCTATAATTCTTCTTCCTAGCCAGCATCGCACGCATTACTATCTCATTCGCTCGATCAATATTTTTGTGCTCTTGCAACACAATTTGATGGTGTTGCTCAATAGCCTCGATATTCTCTCGGCAACTTTCTGAACACACATAACCATATTCAATTTTTATGGCACATTCAGGGCACAAAAAGATTAAGCAAGACTTACAAGAACACACGGCATCCACTTCATGATGATTAAAACAGCGCATTGTCGCCTCTCACAATCGTTATATTGGGTGCGCATATCCTGCGCAGCCGGAAAGGTCGTCATTCTAATGAGAAAGGATCCGTAACTCATTGCGACAGGTCACAAAGTTAATGCTTTGAAATAAGAGGAAGATCTCCCGTTAACTCAATAAAAAGACCCATGAATAATCACAGGCCTTTTCCCAACGTTCGATGACATTCAAATCAGAGCTTTTCTCTTTCGGCCGTTTTGATCTGTAAGCGCTGAAATAGCCATCCTAAGCCGATCAAACAACCGCCAAGCCCCATAAAGCTGATGGCTCGCCATAACCCTTCAAGTGCCGCAGCATCCCATAAGAAGACTTTACACGCCGCGACACCTAACATGGCAAAACCGATGCTCTGTAAAATACGCTGCTCGTGCTGTAACGCATAATAGGTTATCGCGACACCAAGCAAAATCAGCGCCACTGAGTAGCTAAATAGCTCCGCCATACTGGTTGGCATATCGAGCGTCAAAGGCCCTTGCTGCCAGAACTGACGAATGCTGTACATCACCCACAGCAGCATAAGCGTCGCAGCGGCGCCAAATACTTCACGAGTTCGATTTGGATACAGTTGCAAACGCGCAATCACCACAAGAATCAGCGCAGGCACCAGCCAACCAACACTGAGCCAATTCAACACTGGCCAATCACTACCAAGTACATAAAGGCTAGTGAAAGGCTGAAATACCGTATTTAGGATCACGGCACATAGAACAGCCACCGCTAACAAGAGCAGACTGTAACAGCGATAGAAAAAGTGCAAAGACTGGCTATGGTACGCTTTGAACTGATACACGCCCATCAACGCTAAACTCTGGCCAGCAAAGATGGCGATATTTTCAAATTCAAATTGATAAAGGAAGTTGAAATAACCAAGCAGCAGGTAATTGGTTTGAGCGAAAATTAATATCACCAATAAGTGAAGCATTGCGGCATCAAACCATTCGGCAATACCATGTTGGCGCTGACGCAACATGTGGCGAATCCAAGCAAAAACTAACACACTTGGCACTATCGTTAGCAATAACCAACTCCATTGCGGAGTCGCCAATGTTTGTAGTTCAGGAAAAAATGGCAATAGTGACAAGCGCACCACAAGCAAACTGCCCAATGCCTTAAAAGCTGCTAGATTTGGCGCTAGCCAATTGCGTTGAACCTGCATCGCCATCAACAACATTTGCGCGGCAATAAACAGTGTTAACTCACCGCCTGCGCTGTAAATAATACCGATGGTCAGCAATAAAGCGTGTATCGCCACCGACAAATTAGCTCTAAGGGCGACAAACTTAATCGCTAGCCAAGCCAACAGTAGCATGAACACCACCGCAAAGAAGGTCGTCGTTAAGCGATATTCAGGTTGATAATGGTCAATATAGAATAGCGACAACACGACAAGCAGCGGAGCTAAAATCACCGCCTGCCAACCACTCACTCTGGATTTATCACCTCGCTCGTATTGCATAATGGTTCTCAGCAGTAGCAACAAAATTAACTCACCACTAACAACCAATATGCCCACTATGATGTCTGGCTGAGATTCCATGAGCATCAAAGCCGTTACGATAATACTCAGCGCTGCAACCACATTGACCCAAGCGAACGACCTTGGCGCTCGGCCTCGACGACAGGCAGGGAATATCAACAGTAGTACTGGCAATACAAAATAAATTAAAGACCACCAGCCCAACACAGGCGTCTTATCAAGTAAAAACGCGCTGAGAGTAGCAAGAATCGCCGCGGGAATCGTCGCATTAAAAAATGGCGGACGGGTACGGTAATGACATTGGAAGCCCAGTGACCAACCCAGTTGTGGTACAAACACCAACAAGTAACATGAAACTGGCACAAACAGTACAAACCACAGCAACAAATCCGCTTGCGGAAGCGCATAGGCAATTGCGAATAACCATAAGCTGTGTAACGCAATAATTCCGTAGGTAAGCCATGGGATACGCGTAAGCTGCTGAACCCACATCCCCGCAATCGAAATGCTCGTGATATAACAAGAAAGCAAAATGAAATTCGGCTCAGTACCGCCAATCCATATTGGTGCCGTATAACCACCAAATAAACCCAGTACGGCCATGAGAGGCCCTAACCGCTGCGTTAATGCAAGCGCTGCTGCTGCTAATATCGCCATTAACCCAAGCGCGAGCGCCGGAGGAAGAAACGCATGGATCACCGCAGAGAATATCACAGTGCCATAAAGCCCACTCATTCCCGCGCCATACACCGCCGCAGGGATATAGGCATCAGCCTTTTGGTGGAGAAATTCACCATCAATGGCGGTAATTTTTCGGTGTAACCACTCACCAAGACCAATCATTGAACAAGAAAGAAGGATCGCAATCAGAACGCGAGCAAATAATGGAATAGTGAAGTTAGTTCCGACCGTTTCAATCAAATACGCCACACCGATCACCATCGCTACGCCACCGACCCAAACCAGCCAATTTTCTTTTACATGTGCCAGCCAGCGGTCAAATAATTGCGTAACAACATCGGAAGTATTTACTTTCGTTTGTGGGGAACGCGGCTTTAGCTTAGTTGGGGGTAATGGCAATCCGCTATCTGGATTCACCACAATTAGCGGTTCATTCGCAATAGAAGAATAGTCTGATTGGGGCTGTTCTAAGTGAGAATGAGTAGTCGCTTGAGCTATTGACGGTTTATCGTCAGTTTGAGTCTGCGACTTAGTGTTAGAAGGCTCCGCCGCGATGTCATGCATCGTGTTTGACGCACTATTCTCATGATGAACCTCACTCGATGACGAGTTCACCCCAACAGAACGTAACTCAGCGACTTTTTGCGTCAATATCGATACTTGCCGCTCAAGGGATTGCACCTTAAGAAAAGCCACCAAAGCAATGATGGGGGTCGCTATGACGGCAAGCCCCAGCACAACCACTAGAAGTTCCATTTATACGCCTCTCTGCTGCAGACAAACAAGCTCTCTTTTTGACGAGGCATTGCTCTTAATGGTGACAGTGTGGCGAAAAATGCCTGAAAAATATATGAAATGAACGACATAATTTTATGACGTCCGATGTACTCCCTTTCGTTTTAGGCAACAAAAAGTGCAAAACACTCAGCTGAAAAAATAAACCAGCGGTTGATTTCCATCACCAACCGCTGGTTTACCTTTCTTATTATTCAACACTTGTGGTTGAGCAAATCAACTCGCCAAAATACTTCGCTAACGCTCTTACAAGTACAGAGTTAACGTAGAGAAGATGGAGCAACAAGTTTTCCTTCTGCAATGGCGTGTTGATGAATCAAATAGCCACCATAAGCAGGCATCGCATTGGCAGGCAGGTCGATATGCTCCACATCTAATGCATAAACGGTAATGGTGTAATTATGTGGCTGCGCACCTTCTGGTGGGCAAGCGCCACCAAATGCTTTGACACCAAAATCATTGGTGACTTGAGACGCTCCTGCCGGTAAGAACTCATTGCTAACGTTACCAGCATGAGCCTCAAGCATATGCACCTTCGCAGGGATATTAATCACCATCCAATGCCACCAACCACTACCCGTAGGCGCATCAGGATCATACATGGTCACCGCAAAACTCTTTGCACCTTCAGGAATATTTGACCAAGTTAATTTGGGTGAAATATCTTCACCTGTACACCCCCAGCTATTAAATACTTGGGCTTTAGTGAGTGATTCTCCGTTCGTCACGGTAGGGCTGGTTAGTGTCATGGTGTCGCCAGAATCAGCCGCCAATACGTTACTGACACCAAACAACGGAATAGTCATCAACAGTGAAACCGTCGACAATTTTTTTATCATGTTCATCTGCTTTCCTCAGCTACGAGCGAAACTACTGCTCAAATAACAATTCAATCAATTAACAGCACTAAGCGTAGGATCGGTTGACGATAATCGCATCATCATCAATAAAATATCAGTAAAAAAATGGCGAACCGCTAGCAAATAAAGCTGGTGAGATAACACTTTATCAAACCGTAATTGGTTATTTCACCCTCAACGAATATGCTTTTAGTTCAATCTCTATTACTGAAGCGAATGTTATGACGACCACCATCGATACCTCAATGAACGCGCGCGTATGGGCGATGCTGCTCGGTCTTTCTCTGCTTTGGGGTGGCTCATTTTTCTTTGTCGGCGTCGCTGTCCAAGAACTGCCTCCGCTAACCATCGTGACACTAAGAGTTGGCCTTGCCGCTATTACGCTGTGGTTGGTGGTCTTGGTGAGTGGTATCCGTCTTCCTTCTGGTCCTAAAGTTTGGCGTTCCTTTCTTGGTATGGGGTTACTCAACAATGTGATTCCCTTTGCACTGATTGTGTGGGGGCAAACTCAAATAGCTTCGGGATTAGCTTCTATCTTAAACGCGGCGACGCCTATTTTCGCCGTCGTCGTTGCAGGTATATTGTTACCAGACGAACGGATCACACCATTAAAATGTCTCGGAGTGGCACTCGGCTTTGTTGGTGTGGTGGTCATGATTGGCGTGCCAGCCAGTTCTGATGTCAGCAACGTGCTACCTCAACTGGCCATCATCGGTGCTGCGCTCTCTTACTCTTTTGCGGGGGTATACGGCCGTAGATTCAAAGGGTTTGGCATCAATCCCATTTTAACGGCGGCAGGGCAAGTAACAGCCTCCACGTTAGTGCTATTGCCGATCACCTTTGTTGTCGAAGGGGTGCCAAACATCGCCAACGTTAGCAGCAATATTTGGGGAGCAATCGTAGGGCTTGCGATCATTTCAACCGCCGTAGCCTATATCCTCTATTTCAAAATATTGGAACGCTCTGGCGCGACCAACGTATTACTTGTAACACTATTGGTGCCTGTTTCGGCTATTTTATTGGGTTCGCTATTTTTAAATGAAACACTGCAAACCATCCATTTCGTTGGCATGGCATTGATCGCACTAGGCTTATCAGCTATTGATGGGCGTTTATGGCGGTTACTCAAGACCAAGTGTTAAGCCGTCTGATGTCACTCAAAAATCAACTGTGCTCATTTACCCGCTTCAATCATCGCAATGATTTTGTGCGCTTTCTCAAAATGATCAAGCTGGTGCGTGTGTATCCACCATGTGGCCGCTTCCATCAACAATTGAGGGTCATCGTTTTTATTGGCGAAGAAGGCATAAAACGACACGCCAACATTGTCGCCCTTCTGGGCGATTTTTTTATTGCAGACCTGAATAATCTTATCTCGTAACGAATGACGCATACCTCTCCTTATGCATATTGGTTAAAACATTAACGTCGACACTAAATTCTATCGTCTGGGATCTCCAATAAGAAATCCGTTGTGCCGACATCGACTCCTAATTGGCTGAGTACCGTGCTTAACTGACCTCGATGGTGAGTTTGATGATTAAAAAGATGGCTGATTAACGCGCCAAAATTCCGTTCACTGACCACACCAGCCGTGTTGGCATACACCAATTTGTGGATGAAATCCTCGCTATAAACCTCATTCGTTAGCCACTCAACAATCAATCTATCAAGGCTTTCTCTTGCTTGTTTTAACTCAGAAAAATCTCGATAGAGGATATCACTTAGAGACGTTGGCACTGGCCAACTCACCAGCGACGCGAGTGAGACGTAACGTTCTGAAAAATGACCAAATCTGCGTAACCAAATAAGATCACCGACCAAAAGGTGGTTCAGAGTGCCGAGAATCGATTGAAAAAACAGCCCTCGATCTTGATTGATAGTTTCGGTCGATAACGGTTCTATCGTTTGATACAGTTGCCCATTCATTCGCTGGTTATATTCAGCAAAGAGTAAGTAGTGTTGTACTGGCGACATAGAGGTTCCTTTCTTTTCAAGATCTAAGGCCATATTAAACTGCGAATCATTTACCACAGATATAACGCCACCTTACGAGCAAATGGAAGCACACGCACCCCATATTAAAGCGACACTGTCACGCAATTCAAATTCATTCCTCGCACTTCAGGTGGAAACTAGCATGGGTCATTGGCGCTAAAAAGCACCGATAATTGGCGATGGTCTTTAATTCAACAAAGCTCGCATTTTCGCAGGTAATTATATGAATGGCCTTGAACGAGAAACTCCTGCGCTGGCAGAAATCTGGTTTATATACAAAAGAAGAGGAGTCGTTCTGCCACTTTGGCTATTTAAGCAGTAGGTAGCTTGGGAAGCTTTTCTTAGTCACCACGATATAAATCCTAAATATGACGATAAAGGCAATGCAGAGGATGGTGTTCACATCAGCATTCATATCTAGGTGCGAGAAGCCGACAAACGCCGTACAACCTATAATAACCGGGGTAGCGTAAAATTCAGTGTTGTTGAACATGGTTGGGCGGTTAACGATCACATCACGAACAACACCGCCAAAGACGGCGGTAATCACCCCCATTGTAATGGCTACATAAGCCGCATAATCTTGATGAACCATCTTTTTGACAACCAAGATCGAAAAGATTGAAATACCAATCGCATCCAAGACTAAAATAAGTCGTTCCGCTTTAAGCTTTCTCAATTCCGCAGCAATAAAAAAACCGACCAGTGAGCTGATAATAGCCGCCCAAAAATAGTCCGGATATTGAATCCAAAAAACTTGCTCGGTAGACAAAATGACATCCCTAACTGTCCCGCCACCCAACGCTGTCACTAAGCCAAGCACTAATACACTAATAATATCTTTACCTTTATTGGCTTCACTGAGCACCGCACTGAGTGCAAAGGCGCAGATGCAGATAATTTCAGTAATATGGACAAACATACGATTCAGACTCTTATATACCTGTGATCATTGAAGATGCTTGATTTTCTTTAGAATCAGGATCATGCTACGAACCATGAAAATTACACTGACTCCTCAACAGAAACTGCAACTCGAACAAATGCACGATATTGAACGTGATAGTCGAGTTTGCGACCGTATTAAGGCTGTTTTGCTGGCTTCTGAAGGCTGGAATCAGACTATGATTTCACAAGCTCTTCGGATTCATGAATCCACCGTTGCACGTCACCTTAGCGACTACGTTCTTTCTGAAAAACTTAAGCCTGAAAATGGCGGAAGTCAAAGCAAGCTTTCTGCAACTCAAACCATGCACCTAATCGAGCATTTGACTGAGAAAACCTATCCTCATACTCATCAAATTGTCGCCTACGTTAAAGAGACTTTTGGACTTGATTACACTGTCTCTGGTATGAACAAATGGCTTCACCATAACGGTTTTAGCTACAAGCAACCGAAAGGCGTTCCACATAAGTTTGATGAAGCAAAACAACAAGCTTTCATTGATGCTTACGAAGCGCTAAAGGCAAGTTGTGGCGAGGATGAATCGATAGTCTTTATCGATGCTGTTCACCCAACCCTATCAACAAAAATATCTCATGGCTGGATACGAACTGGTCAAGATAAAGTGATTGAAACAACGGGAAATCGCTGTCGATTGAACATTCTTGGCGCACTGAACCTGTCAGATATCGGAGCTACTATTGTTGATGATTATGAGAGCATTAACAGTGAAACGATAGTTCGTTTTTTCTGTAAGTTAAGAGAGAGTTATCCGTTAGCTCATAAGCTTCATATCATCTTAGATGGTGCGGGATATCACCGTAGTGACTTGGTCAGAGATGCGGCATTTGTCCTTAATATTGAGCTGCATTATCTTCCACCTTACAGCCCAAACCTCAACCCAATAGAGCGGCTTTGGAAAGTAATGAATGAGAAGTCGAGGAACAACGTTTACTTCAAAAGTAAACGGGACTTCAAGGCGGCAATAGACCAATTTTTTACTGTGACACTTCCAGAGATCGCAGGCTCTTTGGCATCTCGAATTAATGATAATTTTCAGGTTCTCAAGCCTGCATCTTCAAGTTGATTCGGTATAACTGGCTAGACATAAAACCAATAAAGGCCAACTGCATACACAATCGGCCTTTATTTTAGTATTGCACCTTATACCGTATAGACGGCAGTTCGGGCTTAGTGACCACTATGATCAAATGAACTTGAATCTTCCGCAGTACAATTGGTTGAACCATTTTTCTCTAGGAACTCGATTGAGCGTTTGAAATCTGCAATCAGTAGGTTCGCTAAATCAATAGTTAGACCCTGTTTTGCTAAGATACGTTGCACGACCATTGTCTCAATATTTGCAGGCAAGCTGTAAGCTGGCACCAACCAACCACGAGTGCGTAGACGATCCGCTAGATCGTAAAGTGTGTAATCCACTTTCACACCTGGTTTTAAGCGCCATGCGATAGCTGGAATACCTTTCTCGCGGTTACCATCGAATAAGAACTCAAATAGATCGAATTTATTTAGTTCTTGAACTAGGTACTCACACACATCGTAGCTTGCTGAGTGAATACGTTGGTATCCTTCAAAGCCTAAACGAAGGAAGTTGTAGTACTGAGCAATAATCTGACCCGCAGGGCGAGAGAAGTTCAACGCGAAAGTCGGCATGTCACCACCAAGGTAGTTAACGTGGAACACCAAGCCTTCTGGTAGGTCTTCACTGCTACGCCAAATGATCCAGCCAACGCCCACTGGTGACAAACCGAATTTATGACCAGAAGTACTGATTGATTTCACACGCTCTAGACGGAAATCCCATGCATCAATGTCAGGCGCACAGAATGGAGCTAGCATAGCGCCACTCGCGCCATCAACGTGGATATCGATTGAAATACCTGTCTCACGCTCGTAACCATCTAATGCATCTGCAAGAGGTTTGACGGTTTCGTATAGACCCGTAAAGGTTTGACCGAATGTTGGTACCACCATAATGGTGTTTTCATCCACCATATTCAGCATATCTTCTGGCTGCATGAAGTAGTGGTGCTCTTCCATGTCCATTTGGCGAATTTCTACATCCCAGTAGCGTGCAAATTTTTCCCAACACACTTGTACAGGGCCGCACACCATATTCGGTTTGTCTGTTGATAAACCTTGTGCACGACGTCGATCGCGCCAACGCCATAGCGCAGCCAAACCACCCAGCATACATGCTTCACTCGAACCTGTGGTTGAGGTACCGACGGTTGTCACTGCATCCGGTGCATTCCAGAGATCGGCTAGCATGTGCACACAACGGCCTTCAATTTCTGCCGATTGTGGGTATTCATCTTTATCGATCATGTTCTTATCGATGGAGAGATCCATCAACTTATGAACTTCATCTTCTTCCCATGTTTGGCAGAAAGTCGCCAGGTTTTGACGCGCATTACCATCAAGGTAAAGCTCATCACGGATCATCTGGTAGATGACAGTTGGTGATTGTTCTTGCTGTGGAAGCTTTTTCGCAGCCGCAACTCTATGGATATCTTCCGAGCCAAAAATTGGGTCATTGTTTGGATTTACATTATGAAGTGCCATATTTTTCTTCCTACCTTAATGTTGCTGACTACTGAACAAATTCCAACCCATAGTTTGAGCGATTTGTTTGATCATTTGTTGGCCACGTACGCTATTACCGAATTGGTCTAAGCGTGGGGAGAATGCTGCTAGAGCTCCGACATTTGGGATAACCGCGACTAAACCGCCACCGACACCACTTTTACCCGGCAAACCAACGTCATACGCCCAGTCACCAGAGGTGTCATAAAGCCCCTCCATCGCCATTTCGGCCAAAATATGCGGGATATTTTCTGGTTGAATAAGTTGTTTACCAGAGCATGGATTTTTACCACCATTTGCGAGCGTTGCGCCAACCGTCGCCAGCTCAACCGTATTAAACAAAGTTGAACATTGGCGGGTATACACATCACAGGCTTGCATCGAATCAGAATAAATACAGCCTGCTGATTCAAGTAACAATGCGATGGCACGGTTATGGGTATTGGTGGTTTGCTCTGACTGGTTTACTTCATCAGAGAGCACAATCTGACTATTGGCAAGCGCAGACTGGAAGGCCAGAATTTGCTGCCAACGATCTTCTGCATCCATCGCTTTAACCATACTCACGGTAGCGATAGCACCGGCGTTGACTAACGGTGTAAGCGGTTTACCTTGATGAAGCTCCAACGCCAACACCGAATTAAATGGCATACCCGTCGGCTCTGCACCAATTTTGCTATGTAACTCATCGGCGCCAGATTGTTCTAACACTAGCCCTAGAGTCATCACTTTCGAAATTGATTCAATCGCAAATGGGTACTCCGCATCTTGCAGCTGAATGACCTCACCTTTAACAGAGACAAAGGCTAGGCCCGCTAATTGTGAAGGAACTGACGCTAAGAACGGAATGTATGAAGCATTTTCACCATCATGGTTATTCACGCTGTTTTCCAATGCTTGCTGCATAACTGCAGCAAGCTCGTCGTTAGATTTAGAGGTATCACGTTGTGACATTACAAAACCCTACCTTACGAATTCAATGTATGCGTAACTTTGTCTGAAGTGTTGATGACACCTGGGTGCATATCTTCAATTTCCCACGTGAACGGTGCAAAGTCTGTCACTGCAGGGTCACGCCAGTGCGGTTTACGTGCGCGGTAAATTACAAATGGTACCGCAACAAAAATAACCGTTAGTGCAACAAGAATACCGATATAAGCTTCTGGGCTACCTACCGAGATTTGACTTGGTGGGATAAACGAGAAGACAAATGCAATCAATGAACCAATGAAACCAAGGCCAGCCACTAGCCACATGCCAATGTTGCCACCAGGGATACGATAAGGACGAGGACGGTTAGGCTGGCTGTAACGTAGGTGAATAGCCGCCGCAAACATCAATAGGTACATGATGAGGTAAAGCACAACCGTTAACTGACTTAAGATCTGATAAGCCGCTTGAACCGAAGGTAATACAACAAAGACGGTTGAAATCATGGTAACGAGTAACGCTTGCGCCATCATGATGTGTGTTGCCATGCCATGCTCGTTAGTTTGTTGCCAAAAACGAGGAAGATACCCACCTTTCGCCACAACCAATAAACCCGATGAAGGACCTGCAACCCAACCAACAACCATCGCCAATACGCCAAGCGCTAAACAGCTTGCCATAATCGGTGATGCCCAACTAATCCCTGCCCATGCAAACATTTCATCATAAGCAACGAGCAAGCTTTGCGTTAAGCTGATGTCTTGTTGTGGAATAACAAAGGCAATCGCCAACGTTCCGAGAACAAACACGCTAACAGTACCAATGGCCGCAATCATTATGGCTAGAGGATAATTACGAGCTGCGTTGTCTACCTCTTTAACGTGCAGTGCGTTCATTTCCATACCGGCGTAGAACAAGAAAATACTCGCGGCCAGCACAACATTATTAAAGTTGGAGAAATCAGGAATCACTTCACTCCAAGAGAGCTCGATTTGAGGTGGTTTACCTGAGAAGAATAGGTAAGAGAAACCTAATACAATAAGCACGATACCTGGAATAACGGTACCGATTAAGCCGCCCCATTTGGCTACTTTTGCAAATGCATCAGTGCCACGCAGAGCAATGAAGGTCGCAATCCAATAAATGGCGAGCACAATGCCAAGAACAAAGAACTTATTTTGTGCTAATGCTTGGTCCCACGATTGATCAGGACCAACAAACGCAAGCGAGACTGAACCAAAGGTTAATGCGGTTGGGAACCACACCGTAACTTCAATCCATAGCATGAACATCGCAACTAGTGCTAAGCGAGGACCAAATGCCTCACCAACCCAACGAAAGATACCGCCTTTTTCCGACCACCCCGTCGCCAGCTCAGCGGCAACCAGTGAAACGGGAATAAGAAAAACTATCGCAGCAAATATATAGTAAAAAATCGAACTAAGGCCATATTCAGCTTCTGCTGGAAGGCCTCTTAAACTCACCACAGCAACAATATTCAGCATGGCGAGGGCAAATATTCCTATGCCCCCTTTTTTGATAGTGTCCGTTTTTGCCATGTTACCAACCTCATATTCATCATGTTTAGTTTAGACAGGTCAGGTACTGCGAGTAGGCATATAACCACATGATTGCTCGGGATTATATGGAGACAGGAGAAACCCAATGCCCGCAAAGTACCACTATGAGACTAGACTGAATATTCCAGAACGGACAATTTAATATTGCGTAGATAGAGGTTGTGAAACAACGTGCGACATGAGAAAGGAATCATTTTTTATCTGCCTATGTAAAGCGCAATATAATTGCTGTAGCACAGCATTTATCGCGTAACAGACAGAAATGCATCATTTTAGTGAGTAAGTCGCCAAATATAGATGTAAGCAATGATTTATCACTTAACTTGATAAGCCATTCCAACCCAATCCAATACGACTTATTGATAACTTTTAAATAAGTAGTATGAATTTTGTTATTTAGACCTTAAAAGTAATGATTTACACCGACAAGCAAGCGTGATTTGCGTCTCATTTAGTTGATATTTGAATGACAAAGCTATAACTGACTTAGCCTAGAGGCTGAAATGGCAACTCACCTGATACTGATTAGAGTACATCAAACACACAGCAGCACTTACATTTAGTTACATTTACGGCGAAAGAGAAAAACACTGTAAGATCAATGGAAAAACCGTCAAAAACGGTCATTTTTCAGACTGATTTTTTTTAATTTTTTTTGCTTTGATCACGAAAAATAACCGCTCAAATTAAGGATTGCCATACTATAAAAGTTAAATATCCCCCTTTTGACCAATTTTAATTTCCTTTATCAGACGCTTTCAAATTGTATAGACACAAAAAAGCCAGTGACGAATCACTGGCTTTCCCTTTAATTTAGCGACTTTTTTATCTTGTCATTAATTAGCCACGGTTGCTATTTGCGGCAGGGCGAGGACGGCGGTTTTGCTGTGGCTTGCCCGCACTATTTGCGTTACTACCAGAGCGCGAGCGATTACCGCTATTGTTCGCATTGCGATTGCCACCGGCGTTACCGTTGCGGTTAGCGTTATTACCACCGCCAGTATTGCCGCTGCCAGTATTACCACCTGATTTCACCGCAGGCTTTTGACCATTACCCGCAGGCTTAGAACCCGTGTTTGGCTTACCATTTTGAGCTTTCTGTCCATCCGCTGATTTAGGACCAAAATGACGTTTATTTTTGCTTGCAGGCTTGTTGCCACGCGCGTTATCACCAGAGCGTTGACCATCAGCATGGCCTGTTCTTGGCTTTTTCGCTTTCTTTGGTTTCTTCGCTTTGAATGGGCGGGTATCCAAACGTGATTCTGGCAGTGGATTACTTGGTTTAAAGCCTTCCAACTCCATGCGTGGTAGTAGCGTTTGAATTAGACGCTCAATACCAAATAGCTCATCGGTTTCATCCGCACACACTAATGATACGGCTTTACCCGCTTCGCCAGCACGTCCAGTACGACCAATTCGGTGTACGTAGTCTTCTGATACGTTCGGTAGATCGAAGTTCACGACTTGTGGCAACTGAGGAATATCAATACCACGCGCAGCAATGTCGGTTGCAACTAATACGCGCACATCACCAGATTTAAAATCAGCCAATGCACGAGTACGCGCACCTTGGCTCTTATTGCCATGGATTGGTGCCGCAGTCACACCTTGCTCATTTAGGTAATGTGCAAGACGGTTTGCGCCATGTTTAGTGCGGCTAAAAACCAATACTTGGCGCCAATTACCATCGGTAATCAACTTCAATAGCATCGCTGGCTTCTTACCTTTATCCGCTGGGTAGATACACTGCTCTACTTTTTCTGCGGTTGAGTTAGCCGGTGCAACTGAGATTTCGACTGGGTTGTTTACCAAACCTTTTGCAAGATCGCGGATCTCTGGTGAGAACGTCGCTGAGAACAGTAGGTTTTGACGCTTTTTCGGTAGCAAGTTTAGGATTTTGCTGATGTCGCGGAAGAAACCCATATCCAACATGCGGTCAGCCTCATCTAAGACTAAGACTTCAAGCTGTGAAAAGTTCACCGCTTTCTGGTTGAAAAGATCAAGTAGACGACCCGGAGTTGCCACCAAGATGTCGCTGCCTTTACGCAGTTGCATCATTTGTGGGTTAATTTTTACGCCGCCAAATACCACGGTAGAATTTAGATCGAGGTAACGGCTGTAGTTGTGCACGTTCTCTTGGATCTGCGCTGCAAGCTCACGAGTCGGCGTTAAAATCAAAGCACGAACATGGTTGCTCTTCGCTTTTTGACCTTTACTTAGTAGTTCAAGGATTGGAAGCGTAAAGCCAGCTGTTTTACCGGTACCCGTCTGGGCTGCTGCCATGACATCTTGTCCTTCAAGAACTGCAGGGATAGCCTGAGCCTGAATTGGCGACGGCGTATCATATCCTTGCTCTTGAATAGCTTTAAGGATTGGAGCAGAAAGAGCGAGCGAGGTAAAACCCATAAATTTGATTCTCAATATATAGTGGTTCTTGCCGAGCAAGACATTTTTGTTTGGCTCGGGTAGAAAAGTTCGACATTCTGAGGCTTTTACCCTTCGGTATCAACATATCAATGCAAATAACCACCTTATCACGCCAGATAGAGCCAAATCACTCGAGGCTAGTGCTTTAATATCAATAAGTAACACTCATATTTCTTTTTATCTTTATTTGATTGCCGCTTTTCCATCGCGCCCTTAGTCATCAAGCCTTGCTGCTATTTTGCACACAAAACCCAACCGTTTGCGCTAACGTTTTCCTTTCTATAAAAACTTTAACAAAAGTGATCGTTGTCACAACGAAAAAGGCTGCGTATACTCCGCGCCCGGTTAGATATGAAGCCTACTCACGCAATAGCAATTGTATGGCTAGGTCATTAACCGGCTTTCAATCGACTGAAACATGGATATTTGCCCCAAGGAATCGGGCCCAGCGTAACTGTGAGCGTTTACGGGTCTTGAATTTGCTATCGGGCAAACCAACACGGCGAAACAACACCGCCCTGTTGCCAACGCCTGTGTGCGTGTAATTCTTTACCCGCCTTAAGACTGACACATAGCAAGGCAACATAATGCAAATCATCTTCAGCTTGGCCGGCATATTGGCTCTATTGGCATGTGCTTACGCACTTTCAGACAGTCGCCGTGATATTAACTGGCGTACTATCATCGGTGCATTTTCACTTCAGGCAGGTTTTGCTGCCTTAGTTCTCTATTTCCCATTGGGTCAATCGTTGTTGGTGACAGTCAGTGACGGTGTATCAGGTCTGCTCGCATTTGCTGATGCGGGGATTAGCTTCCTTTTTGGCGATCTCGCTTCTGGTAACTTCATCTTTGCTATTCGCGTCCTACCGCTGATCATTTTCCTGTCTTCTATTATTTCTCTGCTTTACTACCTTGGCATCATGCAGAAGCTAGTAAAAGTGATTGGTGGTGCGATTGCCCGTCTACTCGGCACTTCTCAGGTTGAATCTCTGGCTGCAACCAGCAATATCTTCCTTTCGATGAGTGAAGCTTCGCTTATTGTGCGTCCGTTCTTACCGAAAATGACCCGTTCTGAACTTTTCGCAGTGATCGTTGGTGGTATGGCATCAGTCGCGGGTTCTGTTCTTGGTGGCTACGCCGCTCTTGGTATCGAACTAAAATACCTAATCGCAGCCAGCTTTATGGCAGCACCGGGTGGTCTATTAATGGCAAAAATTCTCGTTCCTGAACGTGAAAAACTAAGCCAAGACGACCCAATTGAATTGGAAGCAAGTACCGATGCTAACATCATCGACGCCTTGGCTTCTGGTGCGATGAACGGCGTAAAAGTAGCGGTTGCTGTCGGCGCAATGCTACTGGCGTTTGTCAGTGTCATCGCCATGGTTAACGCAGGTTTTGAGAACGTAGGTAACTGGGTTGGTATTGATAACTTATCATTACAACTGATTTTTGGTTATCTGTTTGCACCACTGGCTTTCTTTGCCGGTATCCCAACAAACGAGCTGCTAACAGCGGGTGCATTGATTGGTCAAAAAACAGTTCTGAATGAATTTGTTGCCTTCTTGGATTTCATTAGTGTGAAAGAAACCTTGTCTGCCCATAGCCAAGTGATCATCACTTTCGCACTGTGTGGCTTTGCCAACATTGGTTCGATTGCGATTCAATTAGGTTCTATCGGTGTAATGGCACCAGAGCGTCGTCAAGATGTTGCACAGCTCGGTTTCCGCGCAGTGACCGCCGCAACGCTAGCGAACATGATGAGCGCAGCATTAGCTGGTCTGTTTATCGCGCTATAGGTTTTCGGCCAAAACCTGAAGAAACTCGGGTTAAAACGATAGCTTAAATTGAACAAGCCCACTCTTTCTCATTGAGTGGGCTTGTTACTATTCACAATCCGCTTTGCACGCTCAGCGACTTTAACTCTTCCACTACTTTAACTCTTCCACCACCAAATCAATAAAGCGACGAACCTTAGTCGACATATGTTTACGACTTGGGTAGACCAAACACATTTCGATTTTATGTACCGGAAAATCGGTAAATAACTCGACCAATTCGCCTCGCTCAATGCTGTCTAATACCAATGCTTCAGGCAAGCGACAAATGCCTTGCCCTAACGTGCTTAAACTGAGGGACATTTCTGGACTGTTGGTCGTCATCACTCCACTCACCTCAATACGCAGTAGTGAGCCATCGTGATCAATGTAGTTCCACACATAAGGCTGCTTGTGGTTGCTATAACAAATCATTTTGTGTTTGCTAAGATCACTCGGGTGTTTGGGCATACCATGTCTTTCTATATAACTCGGTGCAGCAACGGTGCGAGTGCAAGAGCGCTGAACAAGACGGCTAATCAAACTAGAGTCAGCAGCGCTTGACGATGAACGCAACACCACATCATAACCTTCGCCAATCAAATCCACCTTATGGTCGCTGGCAAATACTTCCACTTTTACCTTCGGATAGAGCTGCATGTATTTAGCCAATACAGGGCTAAGTTGAGCCGCGCCAAAATTGACCGGACAGCTAATCTTCAGTACCCCCGTCGGCTCTTGTTGTTGGCCACTGATCGCCAATTCAAGCTCTTGTGCACTTTCAATTAGTTGCTTACTGTGCTGAAAATAATGCTGCCCTTCTGGTGTTAAACTTAACGTGCGCGTTGTCCGATGGAGCAAACGTACCCCTAATCGCTCTTCAAGCTTGTTAATTTCTTTGCTGATAAACGAAGTCGAGTGGCCGGTACTATTGGCTGCATTGGTAAAACTCCCCAGCTCAACCACCGTCGTAAAAATCACCATACCATCGAGTAAGTTCGTATCTGAAAGGCTCATGTCTCACCTAATTACAAGTCATATGGAAATAATAATTACACATTTACCCTATTAATCAAATTATGGAATCAAACTAAACTCTCTACATCAACCGAATTGAGCAACAGCAGTAAGCACTGCATTGAGGAATAGAGCATGAAAGTTTTAGCATTTGGCGCAAGCAACAACAAAAATTCAATCAACCAACAACTGGCTCACTACGCAGCAAAACAAGTTCCAAACGCTGAGATCACCATGTTGGATATCCACCAGCTCGAAATGCCTATCTTTAGCGATGAGCGTGAAAAAGAGCTAGGCCAACCAGAGCAAGCGAAACAATTTTTCCAAGCGATCAGCGAGGCTGACTTGATTGTTATTTCGTTTGCTGAGCACAACGGCTCTTACACCGCGGCATACAAAAATGTCTTTGACTGGACTACCCGCATCGACATGAAAGTGTTCCAAGGTAAACCTGTTATCATGCTTGCAACGTCACCAGGCCCAGGTGGTGCAGGTAGTGTCCTTGCCGCAGCATCAGGTTCAGCGCCGTACTTTGCAGCCGACGTAAAAGCGAGCATCTCTCTACCAAGCTTCTACGACAACTTTGATATGGAAACGGCTCAAGTCACCTCAGAAGAATTTAATCGTCAGCTACTTGATGCGATTGAAACGCTGTAATCAATAAACATACATTTGCCTAATGACAATCGAGAGAGTCACTGATCAGCCATTTGCACCATCATGCTCAGAAAGCTATCTTGATTGGAAACACCATTGATTCAGTATCAAAAAGCCCGCTAAATCTTATTTAGCGGGCTTTTTCTTTTTCCTATCTCTCAGCTTTCTCTATAAGCACTATTTCTTCACACACATTACATGGTAGATACCGTTCTCTACTTCTGTACCTTCCGTTTCGTGTTCAAAGCCCGGGAACTCTTTATCCCATACTTCCAAGCTACGCAAATAAGTGATCTGCGGACTGGTGCTATCGCCAAAACTTTCGCCTGACATCAGCATAGGAATACCTGGTGGGTATGGAATAACGGCGTTGGCAGATACGCGTCCTTGTAGTTGGGTCGATGGCACCATCTCAACATTGTTTTCAACGATAGATTCAAACGCCGCTCGTGGCGTCATTACCGCTTCTGGTAGGGTTGAATAAGCCGCATTAAGCTTGTCCGAAGGCGTGTGCTGTTTAAGGTAATTAAACATTTTCACACTCAAATCCTTCATACCCATCTCACCATATACATCAGGATAATTTTCGACTAACTCGGGTAAAACACTCTTCAATGGTGTGTTTTGATCGTGATGCTGCTTGAAATGCAGCAAGGTATTAACCAATGTCGCCCACTTACCTTTGGTGATCCCCATAGAGAAAAGGAACATCACTTGGAAGTCGGTAGTACGTGTTGGCACAATGCCATAACGGGTCAAATATTGAGTCACCAACGCCGCGGGAACCCCCGTATCAAGCAAGGTGCCATCATCCCCCATCCCTGGAGCAAGAATACTGACCTTAATCGGATCGAGCATACACCAATCTTCCGGCATATCTTTAAAACCATGCCACTCATCGCCCGGCTTCATCACCCAAAAATCTTGTGTTGAGGCCAGCAGTTGCGGATCAGCTTCTTCAAACGGCACTGTCTCACCGGTATTGGGATCAGTGAAGGTTTCTGCATTCCATGGTTTAAAGAACCAGTCACCATCTTGCTCAAACTCACGATACAGGCGGCCCATCGCTTGACGATAATCAACCGCTTCATGAATTACTTCTTGAGTCAGAGAGTAACCTCGATTACCCGACATTTGCGATACAGCAATGTCGTTCGATGCACTGATCGCATACAGCGGAGAAGTGGTTGCATGCATCATGTAGGATTGATTAAAACGCTGGAAATCAATCGCATCTTTACCATGGCGCACGTGAATATAAGAGGCTTGCGATAAGGCATTGAGTAACTTGTGCGTCGAGTGAGTGGCAAATACGGTTGGCTCGTCTTCGCTCTCGGTTGGCTCACCACGCATGGCAAAGTGATCGGTATAAATCGGATTAAAACGTGCGTATCCATACCAAGCTTCGTCAAAGTGGATACGGTTACTGCTCTTACCCAGAATCTCTTGAGCGCGCTTAGCGTTGTAACACAGCCCATCATAAGTACAGTTGGTGATCACCGCGTAAACCGGATCTTGATTGGCAAAATCTTTGGTTAATGGCCCTTCTGCAGCACGCTGCTTGAGCGCGGCCTGCTCCATCTGCTCTGGATAAATAGGCCCAATGATGCCGTAACGGTTACGAGTCGGCAGCATATAAACAGGACGAGCCCCTGTCAGCATCAAGCCTTGTTCGATCGATTTATGACAATTACGATCACAAATCGCAAGGCTATTTTCCTTCATACACACTTGCATGATGGTACGGTTTGCCCCTGAGGTCCCCGTCACCAATGAATAGGATTTGTCCGCGCCAAACACCTTAGCAGCAAAAGCTTCACTGTCACCAAAATAGCCAGTGTGATCAAGCAAAGAGCCGAGTGAACCACGCTCGATACCCATATCAGAACGGAAAAGGGCTTCTCCATAATGTTGATAGAAACGCTGCCCTGCTGGGGTTTTAGTAAAACCAACCCCACCTTGGTGACCTGGCGCCGCCCAAGAGTATTCATGCACGTCATCGTATTTGATCATCGCCGCCATCAATGGTGGCAACAGTTGATCGCGATAGCGTTCCATCGCGGCAACGGCACGACCAACGATGAAGTCTGGTGTATCTTCAATAATCCAGACAAACTCATCAACCCGTGACATTAAATCACGACTCACAGAAAGCGTGATCTTTTTCCGTTCGGCTAAAAGAAAGACCGGCACGCCTTGCTGGCGACGATTGAGCTTATCAATCAATTTAAAGAATTTTTCGTTCTCATCGGCTTGTCGACCCGTCATTTGCGAGGTCAACATAAAGCAGTCTACCGGAGTATTGGCATTGAATATCGAATAACAATCATCAAATGACGTCGCAATCGTCACTTCAACGCTTTCGTTGGCAAACTCCTCAATCAACCGGTTAAGCGCATTTTCAATCACGCCCGCCTTGACAGTATCGTTAAAAATTAAAGCGTGCTTCTTTTTACCGTACTTCCTCATAGCTATCGTACCTTATCGTTAATTCATTGATTATTGGATTGGTAGTAATAAATCGTCGTGCACTTATCCCTGTGGACCCGATACTGGCTTGGCATCTCGACTGGCAATAAAGCCATAGAAGAAATACCCCACTAATGTAATGAGCGTGCCGTAGAAGATGGATTCTTGCCCTGTCGCATAAGCACCATAAATGCTATATAGCACTGCGATTGAACCCACGAAAATTGAAACCTTGTATTCAGATTCACCCACATTCGCTTGGCGCAAAATAACCCCTAGCGCCGTCAACGATAGGATGTATGGCACCATATTGATGAATACTGCGAGGTCCACCAGTACGTTAAATTGCTTGATCAGCGTAGGCGATATAGTCATGACGGCCAGAACAATTTCCAGCGCTAGCATGATCAACATGCCCTTCACAGGCGCATCAAATCGGTTTACGTCACTGAAGACTTTGGGGAAGAGTTTAAGATCGGCTGCCGCTTTAGAAACTTGGGCATTGGTAAACTGCCAACCGAGCAATGAACCAATACAGGCTATAACGGCCATTGCAGTAATGATTTGGCCAATGGTTGGATCAAACATCTCGGCAAAAACCAAACCAAATGGCGCATCTGATTTAGCCAACTCAGCATTCGGTACGATACCTTGAATCACGGTTGTGGAAGCAATGTAGGTCACGGCGGAAAAAACGGTGGCAAGCATACAGGCCAGTGGTACATTGCGTTTAGGGTTCTCTACTGCGCCAGAGTTAGCACCAGCAGACTCGATACCAAGAAAGGCCCATAGCGTCAGAGCAATCCCCGAAGACATTGCAGTCGAGATTGAAACATTATTCGGATTCCACGCCTCAGCGAAAATTTTACTATCGAACCAAAACCAACCAATCACCGAGACACCAAGTACTGGGATAATGACCCCCCACACCGTAATCGCTGAGATGCGGCCGGTAATTTTAGCACCGCGCATATTGGCAAGCAGGGTAACAACAAGCACCACAACCACACCAACAAAGGTATGAATAGAGCTCTGTTTTAGCCAAGGAATGAAGGACTCCAAATACCCTACTGAAGTAACGGCAATGGCCACCGCACTGATCACCAAACAAACATAGTAGGTATAGGAAGCGATGAAAAAACTCGATTTGGCGTGCGCCCGCTGCGCATAGGCCGACATACCGCCATCTTCTTGGCAATACATACCACACTTGGCAAAGGAATAGGCTATACACAACGCGCCGACGGCGGTGATCCCCCATGCAAGCAGTGCTATCCCGCCAGTTTGGGCAAGACTGGAAGGTAACAGTATGATCCCCGACCCCATCATGTTAACCGTTACGATGGTTGTAAGCCCCATCAACCCCATCTTATTGCTCATAAAACCTCACCTATGCTTGCGTGACAAATTTTGACTAAAGCCATATTCGCCACTACCGCAAAGTAAGTGGGTGTTACCGACTACGATAATAAGCTATCCAGATCACACACTCTTCTTACGGATATTTTCGTCAATAATTGATGCTTGTAAGCATAGTTAGCGAATTTTTGTTCTAGCAAATTTTATTTTAATTAATAATCAGCTAATCGCTGTTAGGTAAAAAACTTGCCAGAAAATGTCGCGCCACACCCTGTCAAACAAATAGCCTCAAACACGACACGAATTCCGCTACACTTATTGATAAATTAATTTTTAGATTAATTATTTATCTTGCAATCAAATTAGCCGAATGATTAATCGCCCCTAGTTGCTCGCTTTCGCAGCACTAATATCAGACCAACGTCAGGTTTTGCCTCAAAACGTGGACGACAATTGATTGATACGAACAACAGGCGTATTTAGACGTTTTAGCTCGTGGGAGTTTTGTGTGGAACACATCAACGAATTACTCAACGCCATGTCACCGGTACTTGATCATTACGGCTATCTGGCCTTAGTCATTAGTATCTTTCTCGAAGGGATTGGCGTACCCATGCCAGGTCAGTCACTGATGATCGCCGCCTCAATACTCGCATCACGCGGAGTGATGAATCTCCCTACGGTAATGATCGTTTCATGGTTGGCGTGTTTTATCGGCAACAGTTGCGGCTACCTATTGGGTTATTACTTTGAAGGTTGGCTGGATAAAAAAGGCTATATATCGGGCAGTAAAATGCAAAAGCTGCAAGCTGCGATTCAAAAGTATGGTCCGATATGTTTGGTGATCAGTCGCTTTATCGAAGGAATGAAACAATTCATGCCACTTGCTTGTGGTATTGCCAAGATGCCACGCCACGAATTTCTGTGGGGTAATGCTCTGGCTACCACTATTTGGGTAGCGGTATTTAGCTTGCTGAGCAATGTTGCTTTTGCTCATCTCCATCAAATCAGTACTTTCTACACTGCTCATCAACTTGGCGTATGGTGTGCGGCCGCGCTGGTGTTTATCGGCCTTATTGCCCTGATTGTCCGTCGTCGTGCCAATAAAGAAAAACCGACAAACTGACTCACTTAATAACCTTATTTATTCATTGGTAAAAAGCACAAAAAGCAGCAGTAAACAGGCATTCTGGGGGTGCAGGAGCATATCTCTGTTCACTACTGCTTTTTCTACTTTCTCACCCCACTATTCTTAACCAGTATTAGGAAGAGAAAAACTCACCAATTTTATATTTCTTGTTCCTCAATTTAACTAAATCCGGCATAAATCAGCAAAATTGTGCGTATAATGAACCAATTGCGGAAATCATCATCCAATTCATTGCTTCATTTGGTCACAAGAGCCTAACGATATGTCTGATCTAAACCTGCTTCGCTACTATGCCCGCCTCGCGCCACTTGGCGTAGGCAACGAAATCAAAACGGCATTATCAGACGTTGCCGAGACTTTATTTACCAGCCCTCGTCATGCCAGAAATTTACTCGGTGAGATGCAAAAACAACAATGGCTTAGCTGGCAACCTAAAGTTGGTCGTAATCAACGCTCTAGCCTAATGTTGCAATTAGATTTAGATGAGCTCAAAGCGCAACTTGCCACTAAGCGCATCCAGCAAGGTAAATATGAAAAAGCCCTTGCGATACTCGACAACAATGAGCGCGCCTTTGGCCAACTACTGCAAAGCACCTCCGGCGCCTCTATCCGTGAAGGGCGCTTACACATTCAGCTCACCTATAAGCGCCCATTTGAAAAATTGCTGCCCCACTCTTTGCACCGTTCGAGTGAACGTTATCTTATCCGTCAGGTGTATTGCTGCTTAGTCACCAGTAATCGCCATGGCATGCTCGAAGGACAACTCGCTCATCATTGGCAACACAATGAACACGGGACTGAATGGTCTTTTTACCTAAGGCCGGGGCTCACTTTTCACAACGGCAATGCCATTGGTGCTTGTCATATCGCAGAGTTGTTTCAAAAACTCAAGCAGCACACAAACTATCAACAAGAATTGAATCACTTGATTGAAGTGCAAGCGCCAATGGTCAACAAAGTCACCTTCTATCTTTCAGAGCCCGATTTTGGCTTTGGTGGCTTGCTCTCTGGGATCAAATATTCCATTCAACCACTAAATCAACTGCAACCTGAGTTTCAAGGGGCTGTTACTGGCAGCGGTGTATTTGAAGTCGTTGAACACTCAGAAACCAAACTGTGTATGCAAGCATTCGATCGCTACTATGCTTGCCGTGCTCTGACCGATATGGTCACGATTTGGCAACTTGACGAACGCGAGTTGAAGCAAAAACAGATTGAAACCAATCATCCCGAAAAACAGCGAGAACAGGCCTGTCACTACTACTTAACGTCCGAGACACAAGCCGCTGATTCACAAGCGATTCAACAAACTCGCATCGAAGATGGTTGCATGTTCGTCCTATTTAATCAGCGCAGTGGTGATGGGTTAAATGAGCAACAGCGACGTTATTTTTCCAGCCTAGTGACACCAGAAACCGTCTATCAGCATTTACAGCACCGTGGCAAAAATTTTGGTAGTGAACATGCCTACAATCTGCTGCCTATTTGGCACAAAGTGATCCGCCCGGATACGCCTATTTGTGCCTTGCCAAAACAGATCTCAATTGCCGTCTATGATTACAATGCGCTGGTTAACTGCGCCACCGCCGTTGCAGACCAACTTAATCAGCTCGGCATCCAAGTAAAAGTGAACACTTACTCTTACCGTGAGTTAAATAGTCTCTGCGCTGAACAGCGTTTACAGGAGACCATGGTACTGACCAATATCAACCTTGATGACAACCGTCACGCCTCCGCATTTAACAACCTTTTTCATAACGCTATATTACATGGCAGCATCAGTGCTGAAGCAGAAACTTGGCTGATACAATCATTGAAAACACTGCGCCAAACGACCCCTCTCAACCAGTATCTAAATGCTTTAGAGCCCATTGCTGCTGCGCTTATTAATCAATATTGGTTACTGCCACTTTTTCACCACAGCCAAACACTGCGTTTTCATGGCGTGCTTAAAGACGTGGCCCTAACCAACTGGGGCTGGCCAGATATCCGTAATGTGTGGTCAGCAGACTGAATATGATAATTACTTAGATATCTAAAGATAAATATTTAGATACAAAATCGTTCGCCTAAAATTCCACCGTTCTCAAATTAGATAAATCGCTGTAAAAAATACTCTTATCGCTTATATTTCGGGGGATACAGCCCATCTAAGCGAGATAATTTGGCAAATACGCACTTTAACAATAGTTTGAACTCTAACAAATATTTCGATAACCTTATGGAGTACTCATTAGAATGGAAATCGAAATGAAACTAAAATTAGCCACTCTTATTTTGGCGGGTTTAACCGCTACTCAAGCCTCAGCAGACGAGTGTGGTAACGTCACCATCGCCGAGATGAACTGGAGTTCAGCCAGCTTTCTAGCCAACCTTGATCAATTCATTTTAAATGAAGGCTACGGCTGCAATGCCGAACTGATCCCAGGTGACACGATGCCAACGGGCACCTCAATGATAGAGAAAGGTCAGCCCGATATTGCCCCTGAAATGTGGAGTAACAGTCTCAAAGAAGCCCTTGATCGTGGTGTTGCCGATAAGCGTCTACGCTATGCAGGCAAAGCATTGGTTGAAGGTGGTGAAGAAGGTTTTTGGGTTCCCGCTTATCTTGTGAAGCAATACCCTGAAATTGCCACCATCGAAGGCGTGAAAAAACACGCAAAACTGTTTGAACACCCAGAAGATCCCGATACCAGTGCATTCTATAGCTGTCCAGCCGGTTGGAACTGTCAGATCAGTGCCGGTAACTTATTTAATGCCATGGATCTCGACCAAGCAGGCTTTACTGTCGTTGACCCGGGTTCGAGTGCCGGTCTTTCTGGCTCATTAGCCAAAGCCTATACCCGTGAAGAAGCATGGTTCGGTTACTACTGGGCACCGACCGCGATTCTCGGTAAGTTTGATATGGTTAAAGTCGATTTCGGTAGCGGCGTGGATACAGACGAATACTTAAACTGTATCTCACGTGATGGCTGTGAAGATCCTAAAGCTACTATGTACCCGCCATCGCCAGTGCATACCATTGTGACGGAAGCGTTCGCCTCTCGTGCTCCTGAAGTACAAGAGTATTTAAACAAACGTGGCTTCACTAACGCGCAAATGAACCAACTATTAGCATGGATGGAAGACAACCAAGCCAGTGGCGAAGATACCATGTTCCATTTCTTAGAAACATCACCTGAGATTTGGCAGCAATGGCTACCAAAAGCGGTTGCAGACAAAGTCGCGGACGCCATCTAACCTCCTCTAGTACCGCAGACTAATCGCACTTCTGTAGTAACACATCTGTAGTTCTGAAGCGGCAGGAGCCGCTTCAGTATTGATAAGGAAATTAACATGTCTGACACTAGCTGGCTCAGCGAGTTTCCCGCAATGGAACGCGCCGATCTTCGAGCCATTCGCAAAACTTTAGATGGCGCCTATCGTGACTTTTCACGCGAATATGGTGATCTCATCGAATCCATTTTTGACCCACTACTTTCTTTTTTAGTGTGGTTTGAAAAACTGCTTCTCTCTGCCCCATGGTTTCTGGTTCTCGCGGGTTGCTGCGCGTTAGTTTACGCCGCGAGCCGCTCTTGGAAATTGGTCGTAGGCTGTGCTGCATCACTCATGCTGATTGGTTATTTCGGCATGTGGGACGACACCATGCGCACGCTGAGTATCATCACAGTCTGTACCATGTTGGCAATCGTGCTCGGTATCCCGATTGGTATTGCGATGGCCCGTTCAAACCGCGTACAGTCGATCGTCACACCCATGCTGGATGTGATGCAAACCATGCCCGCCTTCGTCTACTTGATCCCTGTCGTCATGTTATTAGGTATTGGTAAGATTCCAGGGTTAATTGCAGTTGTTATTTACGCTATCCCACCCGTGATCCGCCTAACCAATTTAGGCATCCGTTTGGTCGATAAAGAAGTACTGGAAGCCGCCACTGCCTTTGGTGCAAGCAGCAAACAGCGCCTGCTTGGCGTTCAGTTACCTTTGGCAATGCCCACCATTATGGCAGGTATCAACCAAACCATTATGATGGCGCTTTCGATGGTCGTTATCGCCTCAATGATCGGGGTGAAAGGCCTTGGCCAGCCGGTACTAAAATCGATCACCAACCAATATTTCACCCTTGGTCTTCTTAACGGCTTTGCCATCGTTGCCCTAGCCATCTTGTTTGATCGTGCTTCTCAAGCGTATGCCAAACGAACTCAAGCTCACTTAGGGGATTTAAAACATGACTGATGCATTGATTGAAATTAGCGGTTTATACAAGGTATTTGGCCGTAATCCTCGCTCAGTAATGGAGCAAGTAAAACGTGGCGATAGCAAAGATGATATTCTCAAAAACACCGGTCATACGGTGGGTTTGAAAGACATCAACCTCAGCATTAAACAAGGTGAGATCTTCGTTATTATGGGCTTATCTGGCTCAGGAAAATCGACCCTTATTCGCCACTTCAACCGCTTAATTGACCCAACTGAAGGACAAATTTTGGTTGAAGGCATTGATGTGATGAAGCTGTCGAAAGACGAATTAGAGCAGTTTCGCCGTCATAAAATGTCGATGGTATTCCAACGCTTTGGTCTGTTACCGCACCGTGCTGGATAACGTTGCGTATGGTCTAGAAATCCAAGGCATTGAGAAAGAAGAGCGTGTTCAACGCGCGACTCAATGGCTTGAAACCGTCGGTCTTAAAGGCTATGAAAAGCAATACCCAGCCCAGTTATCTGGTGGTCAGCAGCAGCGTGTTGGTTTAGCACGCGCACTTTCAACTGATGCGGAAATCCTGTTAATGGATGAAGCTTTTTCAGCGCTTGACCCATTGATCCGTAGTGAAATGCAAGATCAGCTAATTGAATTACAAGAGACCCTACACAAGACGATTATCTTCATTACCCATGATCTAGATGAAGCACTGCGCATCGGTGATCGCATCGCAATCTTAAAAGATGGTGTGCTAGTTCAGCAAGGTACACCAGATGATATCTTGCTTAATCCGGCAGATGACTACGTAGAAGCCTTCGTTAAAGACGTCAACCGCGCCCGTGCGCTAACCGTTGAAACAGTAATGCAAAAACCAGCGCTACGCATTACGGCTTCAACGATTGAAGAAGCTCTTAGTCAAATGAAGAAGTCAAAACAAGATTATGGCTACCACGTTACTGACGATGGCTACCAAGGCCTAATCACCAAAGAAGGATTGATTGATGCAGCCAAAGAGCCAAGCATTGATGAACTGAGTGATGTCACTTATGAACCGGTACCATCGATTTCGCCTGATGCGGTCATTGAAACGGTTCTGACTGAGACCATCTCCAGTGATTACTCACTACCCGTGGTCGATGAAGAGGGTAATTTGAAAGGTGAGCTAGAACGAAGTGCGGTGGCGGATTTGTTTTCAGAAACAATATCAACGACTGCCAGTGATGAAAGCGCTCTAGAGCCCTCGGCAGAAAAAGCCAGTTAACTCCGTCCATCCGTGTAAACAGTCTCTAAATAACGAGCGTCAGCCTAAGCTGGCGCTCTCTCTTTACAACCCAATGACCATTAAGCCAAAAAAGCACTGGTTAACCGCTGAAAAAGCTGATCGACCGATGGGCGCTCAGTAATATGGTCATACAGTGGCGTATGCACAGACGCTTTGATCTGCGTATCATGCTGGCAAATATGATTACACAAAATCACCGGTTCAACGATCTGATCGACGTCAGCATCAATAATGATACATGCCTGCGAAAGAATCACTTGCCCGCCGCCCTTCTTTAGTAATACACGCTGCGCGGTACCAACCACTTTTTGCCCTGCAATATTAAGGTTGTACTGCCCGTCGCAATAAGATCCCTGAGTATCATGCACCTCAACCGACACGCCTAACTGGGCAAAGAAATCGGTGAGTACATCACACAGTTTTAAGTACGCTGATTTGATGTCGTATGGCGTATCTTGTGGCCATTGGTAAATATGCGACAGATTAATGATGCCTGGCAATTGAGGGACGGGTGCGCCACCGGTTTTCCGCGCGGTAAGTTGCCAACCAGATTCAGCCAGGGCCTCAGTCAATTCCACACTGATTGGCCACTTCTTACCTGCGGGCAAGACTAAGGTTGGGCTTTTCGCCTGCCAAAGTAACAGCACTTGATCGAGGATACCAGCTTGTACCTGTGCAATCAGATCTGCTTCTTTAGCAAACAAGACATCCGCTTCGATAGAAGGGTAACGAATCAATTTATTGCGCTGCGCTGATGAAGAATGTGTCATAAACATAAACCTACCGTAACCAATAAAGCTGGCAACTTAGAAGGGGTAAAGAGGCTAACTTGCGCGGTACTGCTGCAAAAATGCCTGTAAAATCGGAATGCCCGATTGACCACTTTGCTCGTGCTGCCAACATTGATAAATGGCCGTTTCATGACCAGCAATCAACGCAAATAGTGAGTGATGACTTGCCGCAAGGTACGCCCAATCTCGGTATTTCTCTTCATAAGGCGCAATCCAAGGCAGCAGCGTTTCGGTCAACTTTGGCCAAGTAAGATCAACCCATTTTTGCGCATCATTAACTCCTTTTTGCTGCATTTCGCTGCTGTTAATCACAAATTTAGCCTCTAACTCCGTCAAGCCAACTTGCAGTTGTTGCGCGGTTAATGTCTCCACTTCAATCAAGGTTTGCCACAATGTGAGTCGCGATGGATCGGCATAATTTGCGGCAAAGTATTCAAAAAAAGCAATGCCATAAATTTCGCCATCGTAAGCGGCGATAATTTGTTTCAACGCATCGTTCTCTGCGCCTTTTACTTGTGGGATATTTTGAACGTGCATAGCCGTTTCTATCAAACTGTTAATAATTGAAATAGTAGACCCTTTTACCAAGCCGTGGAAGAGGTTTACTTTTTCATCATTATCAAAAACAAGCCGACCTTGTAGCACGTATTTGACATTCGTTGTCTACTATAGAAAACTGAGTCTTACCACGTATGCCAAGGAATGCATATCTTTCACCTTTTCATCGCTCCGACAATACACAAACAGAACGTGAATAACTCATAAGGAAATCCTATGCCCAAGCAATCAGCCGTCACTCAGATTGAGTTCCCAACCTTTTCTACCGTTGCGGGCAAGGAAACCGGGCATTACTATCGCGATACCTTTGCTTTTAATACTTGCCAATCATCCGATCTCAATGCGACCAAGGTGTATCACGCCATCTTTGGCTATTTACCAAAAACGGTAGTCTATGCGATGAAAGTACGTAATTCGATCGTGAAATGGCTGGGATTTTCAACCGCAGGGACAGAAATCGCATTGCCGATTGAAGAAATCAAACAAGGCAACAAAGCTGGTTTTCTGACCATCGAAACTGTCACGCCAAACGAAGTGGTAACCTTTGCGAGCGAAAAGAATATGGATATTTGGCTTTCGGTGCTTGAAGTCACGCCGGGGCAATACGCCATCTCTTCTCTGGTAAATCTGAAGACCCGTATGGGCCGTGCCTATATGGTCATCATCAAACCATTTCACAAAATCATAGCTCGCTACTGTATTGTGCAAGCACTCAAAACGCAGCGTATCCCTAACTAAACGATTCTTAACTAAGCGATTAACGAATATTACTTTTGCTGATTTTTATGTACTCGCGATAACTAAATTTGATCACTAACAGAGTGAAATGTATGCAAACAACATAGTATGCTGACGAGATATGGATCGTACACATCATAAGTAGTGAGTTAGCAAAATCGTTATGTTGAAATATAAACTAGGTAAAATCGCCATTGGATTCTCGATGTTAGCAGGCCTCGCCGGGTGTACTCCTCCTGAGAAAGTCTCTGATATTCGTTTTTCTGATGACAATTTTGAAAAATGTGTCTTAGATTTAGGCATTGAAGAATTAGATCAAGTTACTCGCCTTGAATGCTCGAGTATGGATATTGAAAATGCTGATGAAATTGAGTATTTCCCGCAATTAAACTACCTAGATCTTAACAGCAACTTACTTTCCCAACTGGATGTCAGCACCAACCAAAAATTGCAGCACCTTGAGGTATGGGCGCAGCTATCAAAAAAGGGGCTTGAATCTCTTACTTTCGGTACGCTGCCTGACCTTACCTATTTAACGCTCGACGGTGATAATCTAACAAAAACCGATATCACGCCTGCGACGTTTGAAAAGCAGTTACCTAGCCTTGAAGACTTGTCCTTTATCGGTACGCCGATTAAAGGCGATTTTACTCTGTCACTACAACACCAGAAGTTACGTGATTTGGGCATAATCGATACTGAAAAAGATCACAGTTTACCCGCAAAGCTAAAACTCGATCTTGATTTGCCTGCATTGACTAGACTCTTTATTCAAACTCCCGGTTTAGAGTCTCTGTCACTCAACAACAGCCATCAATTAGAAAACGTAGAGGTCGTAAAAACCGGGCTAAAATCACTGACGTTAGCTGACATGCCAAATCTTACTGAAGTCAGGTTATCCGACAACAAACTCTCGGAACTAACAGTCACTAATCTACCGGCATTGCACTACTTAGATGCTAACAATAACCAAATCACCTCGTTTGACGGGCGAACGTTACCAGCGTTGACTAATCTGTATCTAGAAGAAAACCAACTTAAAACCATACAGTACGCACAACCCAATTTTATTTCGGTGTTAGGTTTGGATAATAACCAACTGACATCGTTTGATTTTCAGCTCATTCCCAGCATTACCTCTTATTCTTTAGGCAATAATCCATTGGCTAAAGTTGAAGATCAGTTTGCTAAAAACACCCATCTCTATTATTGCGTTTCCGCAGGAGAACAACTCCCCTACATTGCAGAGATCACGGAAATATATTGCAATACGAATGGTAACGTCGCCGAAAGTGGTGACTTTAGCCAATACAATAGCCTCGAATTACTGGAACTCACTGCTGAATTTGATGATGGCCTATTGGATCTATCGACCTTAGAAGATCTTAAACATCTCAGTGCCAATATCTACAATCTGGACACTCTGAAATGGCCAAGTAATTCCGCACTCGAAACCGTCTATCTTACTTCCAGCAAGGTCAAATCGCTCACTATACCGACCTTACCCAAACTCAATGATCTTGAGCTTAAGAGTTTAAACGAGTTAGAAACGCTCACCATCGCACCACAACCTAGCCTTACAGAGCTAGAACTCAACGATGTAAGTGCACCTGAACTCAAGATGCAACAGTCACCAAAACTGACTCAGATTAAGGTTGTCCATTCCGATCTACGCCACTTAACACTCGAAGATATGCCTGCGTTGGAAAAAATTCAGATATTCCAAGCGCCACTTGAAACTCTAATTATTCGCAAGGTGCCAAACTTAAAGGAGATCTGTTTGTACTACGTACCCACAACCACCAAGATCACCAGCGTGCTAAGCAACGAGAAGCTACAGTCGCTCATCAAATATGATTGTCGATAATTAAAGACGCGACTTTATCACCACCACAGAATGAAGGTATTAGCTGCAAGAGCAATACCTTCATTTGCTTTGTGGCCCATGTGTATTCTTGGCGCGATAACTACCACCGCAAAAAGTGCTTTACCTGAAGTTAGGTTGAGGTTTTACAGTGACGACATTGTGATTTCAAACCTAAAAAAAAGGACATCTTTATGAGCAGTGTGGTTCTCTTCTCCAGCGCTAACAAACAAGGCAATACCGCACAAGTGGTACAAGCATTAGCACAACAGGTTAGCTTAAAGGTCATCAACCTCGATGAACTGAGCATCACCCCCTACAACTATGCTAATCAATACCCACAAGATGATTTTTACCCCCTCGTGGAAACACTACTAAGCGCCGACAATATCATTTTTGCCTCACCAATCTATTGGCACTGCCCAACCGCGCAAATGAAAGCTTTCATGGATCGTATGACCGAGCTATTGGATGTGAGTCATCTAAAACCCAAAGCGCGTGCGCTGGCGAATAAACGTGGATTCATTATTAGTAGCTCCGCTCAGGCCGAAGTTTGTCCCATCTTTGAAAGCATTTTTGCAAAAATGTACCGCTATTATGATATGAGTTACCAAGGTAACTTACATGGTGATTTTTCATCAGGCCAAGCCAATATCGATAGCAATGCCTTATTGAAATTTGCTCAGCAACTCGATGCCGCCAAGCGACCATGCAACAACGCTACATCAATCACTTCTATTTAAAGGTCACCAATGACTACACAACACTTTATTGATCGTTATGTTATCGATAGTGGTATCACCACCGCACTCAACGCAGACTCATCAGAATTAACGTTGATCAACCAATTAGTCGCGCATCATCTTGAGCATCTGCCCTTTTGCAGTGCCAACGTATTACTCAAAAAAGAGTTAAGTTTGGATCCTGATAATGTCTTTCAGCGTTTAGTCGAACAGCAGCGAGGCGGATACTGTTATGAACATAACAAGCTCTTTCAAATTCTTCTGGCCGAGCTTGGTTTCAACGTGCGTCCTTTGTTAGCGCGTGTATTATTAAATGGCAATGAACAAAACGGCCGAACCCATCGCATAACATTGGTGGAAATCGATGGCATTCAATATCTGGTTGACGTCGGCTTTGGTGTACAAACGCCGCGCATGGCCATTCCACTAAAACCCCATAGCTTTAGCCATTTAACCCAACAATTTCGACTCCAGCAGCAAGGTCCACAAAACTTTCGGCTTGAGATTTGGCAAGTAGATCACTGGCAAGCGCTGTATCGCTTCGACTTGAGTGAAGTCACCGAAATGGATTGTGACATTGGCCATTTCTACGCATCACAGAGTCCAAATAGCGGCTTTTATCATAATTTGGTGGTCTCCAAGATCACCCATGCTCAGCGTCACTTGATCAAAAACCTAGACATTCATCGCTACAATGATGAACTGGGCGAGCAATATATTGAAAGCATCACCAGCGCGTCCCACTTGCATCAGCTATTGAACGAGACTTTCCAGCTTGGCTTTAGTGAACAGGAGGCTCAGCAATTGTTTAATCACCAATTGAATTACCTCGCCTCGAAAGCTTAACAGCGGTGCTAACCGACGTTGGGAGTTGCTCACGTCGGTAGCATTGTTCACTTTAAATCGATACGCTATAGGCTCTGACCACCGTCAATCGTTGATTTTTAAGGAAGCCCAATGCCCGATCTAAAACCAAGTCCAACTTTGGCCGATTTTCAGCACTATGTTGCTGAGTTAGAAGTGGAACGCAATTTCGCTGACCAACCGGTTTTAGAAAAGTGTTTATTACTGGGTGAAGAAATTGGGGAGTTGTTTCAAGCGATACGCAAAACAGAAGGCATCGCCATCGACCCGAATGCAAAAGTGGGCGAAATTGGGGATGAGCTGTCAGACATCTTCATCTATCTGTGCTCCATCGCTAATCGTTACGATATCGATCTTGAACAAGCCTTTTTAGCCAAAGAAGTCAAAAACAAGCAACGCACTTGGCAACCCGCCCAAAATGGCAAAACAGCGCCATGAATCTCGCGTTGTTTGATTTTGATGGCACCATCACCCACCAAGATGTCTATACCGAATTTCTATTCTACGCCACGTCTAAGCGGCGGATTATTTTGGGTGGTTTGCTCACCTCCCCCGTCATCGCTTTGTACAAACTTGGCTTACTACCGGCGCGATACACCCGTCCAGTATTATCAAAAATGGCCTTTGGTGGCCGTAAAACAACCGAAGTCGACGCCCTTGCCGCGCGATTTGTTCGCGACTATTTGCCCAGCGTCATTCGCCCACAAGCATTAGAGAAAATCTGTTGGCATCGACAACAAGGGGACGAAATCTACGTCGTTTCAGCCTCTCTAAGCCCGTACCTTGCCATCTGGTGCCAACAACATGGATTGAAGCTGTTATGCAGCACCCTAGAAGAAAAACAAGGCCGATATACGGGCCGCTATCTGTATGGCGATTGCAGTTTAAACAATAAAGTCACGGCAATTAAACAGACGTTAGATTTAACCACCTACAGCCGAATTTATGCCTATGGCGATACTTATGAAGATCTCCCGATGTTAAATCTTGCCGATGAAAAATACTTTCAATGGCGCAAGATCGAATCCACTGATGGCCTTTCTCATGCAAGGAGAACCCATGAACAATCTATTGAGTAAGATTCCTACCTCATTACCTACGGAAGTCTTTGAAGAGATCATCAATACCGCAGGCGTGCGGATTGAACGTATTATTTCTCATGGGCACACCTCGCCGGAACAAGGCTGGTATGATCAAGCAGAACATGAATGGGTGTTGGTGTTATCAGGCTTTGGCGTGATTGAATATGATGATGGCCAAGTGTTTCATTTGCAGCATGGCGACTATCTCAATATTCCTGCGCAGCAAAAACATCGCGTGATTGAGACCGCTGCCGATGAACCTACTGTGTGGCTCGCAATGTTTTATCCAGTTGTTCTCTAAGATTATTTGATGTTGCGATGGATGTTGCGATGGATCTCTCGATTCACGTTGATTTTTAACCGAGCCTCCCTCGATATGAGACAGCCAATTGCATAACATAAGATGCTCTCATGGATTGATGGAGCATTAAGTATGAATAAGAAAACCTTATTGGTTGTTGCAGCATTGGTGAGCGTTACGGTTATCTCAATGGCCACCAAACCAAACTCTGAAGGCTTGGTACTCCCATCATGCGACACACAACCGATCGTCGATACAGAAGTGCATTTTTTTGTCGACAATGACGTGCTTGAGCAATCAAATAAGCAAGAAGTCAGCGACTTTTTTACTCGCTCTATCAAACAATCCAATCTCATTCTAACCAATTCCTGCATTCCGATGACGCGATCTCTCGGTACCATCACTTATGTCGAGATCGACAAAGACAATATTCATGACATGTACACTATCCATCGCGAACTCGAAAACCGCCTCAACACCGACAATTTGCATCAATTGTTTCCAATGCCTAACCAATACTACGGGCTCGTCTTAGAGAAGAAGTATCAGGACATTACGGGTTTCTCAGGGATGACTGAAACGAACCTCAGCCAGCAGTTTTTTGCTCTGACAATGCATAGCTCGCTATTTACCTTAGAGCACGAACTTGGCCATCTCGCTTGGGCTGAACACTTGGAAGGTCACCCCATTCCCAATTTAGGTAAGTGGCTCCAATCGACGACATCCCCCGACCTACAACATCACTTAAAACCTTATGCTCGGGCTTACAAATGTGGAACCGCTGGCACCGTAATGAGCTACGAAAATGAAATCTTGCCCATCTATTCCAATCCGGAAACCACTTACCGAGCCAAGGTTTGCGGGAATGCAGAAAATGGCGACAACGCGCGTGTACTGAGAGAGTTTGCCCATACATTAGCAGAAAAATTAGACTCAAACCTCTGAATTAAATAGACAATAATCAATATCTTATAACAATAATTAGCATTTATAACAGTTGAGTAAATAGGTCTTTTGCGCCGAAATAAACTCAGCGCGTTGCACTTCGTTTCATCATTTTTGTCAGTACACTCCTAAAACCGTACGTAAAACGCTAAGGCAAATCCGAGCCTAATCGCTCCATGATGCTGATCAAATTTAACGCAACACTTAACGGTAATATTTCCGCAGTTTGTTTTATTATTTTGACTCTAGGAAGCATCACATGAACATGTTTAAGATCCCTGAAAGCATCTACTTTGGAGAAAACGCAATGGAAGCGTTGAAAACTCTGCAAGGTAAGAAGGCTGTGATCGTAACCGGCGGCAGCTCAATGAAGAAGTTTGGTTTCATTGCCCAAACTCAGCAATTACTGGGCGAAGCGGGAATTGACTCTTTGGTATTTGACGGAGTAGAGCCGAACCCATCCGTGCAAACTGTGGTCAAAGGCGCACAAGCGATGCGTGACTTTGAACCGGATTGGATTATTGCGATTGGTGGCGGTTCAGCACTTGATGCGGCGAAAATCATGTTGTGTTTCTACGAACATCCACAGCTTGATTTTGCCGATATTATTCCGGTCGGTTCAATGCCCGCGCTACGCACTAAAGCCAAATTTGTCGCGATTCCATCCACCAGCGGCACAGCCTCTGAAATCACTGCATTCTCGGTGATCACCGACTTAGAAAACCACATCAAATACCCAATTGTTTCTGCGCATATCGTGCCTGATGTGGCGATCATCGATCCGGCTCTACCTGCAAAAATGCCACCACATATTACGGCGAATACCGGTATGGATGTCATGGCCCACGCACTCGAAGCCTTTGCTTCAATCGCCGCCAACGACTACTCCGATCCACTGGCAATGCGTGCGGTTAAGTTGGTATTTGAGAACATTGAAACGGCTTACAAACATGGCGATGACATGGCCGCGCGTGACAACATGCACAATGCTTCCACACTTGCGGGTATGGCATTTTCTAACGTATCACTGGGCCTAGTTCACTCGCTTGCACACAAAATTGGTGGTGAATTTGGCGTAACCCATGGTCTTGCTAACGCGATTTTGATGCCGTACATCATCGAATACAACAAGCAATCAACCGATAAATACGCGGAAATTGAGCGCTACTTAGGCTTAGAAAGCATCGAAAACGAACTACGTGCGCTGAATGCCAAACTGGACATCCCACTTACCTTCAAAGAAATCACTGAAGTTGAGATCAGCGAAGAAGCCTTCCTTGCCGTACTTGATCGTATGAGCCAAAACGCGTTTGACGACCCTTGTACCCTGACCAACCCTGGTACGCCAACAGCTGCGGATGTAAAAGAGATCTACCGCCGTGCTTACTTTGGTTAAGCAAAAGCGAGAATAAAGTGCTAATCAAGCCTCTGCCAAGCAGAGGCTTTTTTGTTGCCATTGCACAATAGCTGTAGATAAAAAAACAGCCCGCCATGGGCGAGCTGCTATGCAAAATTAAAGATAAGAATAACTAGTTAAATGCGCGAGCTAGGGTGCCGACACCTTGATAGTGATACACCTTCGCGCTGCTACAAACAAACACCGACTCACCCGCTTTTAGCGTCACCGATTCGTGGTTATCACGTACCGTCACTTGCCCTTCGACGCAGAATAGAATTTCAGCGCCGCGCACATATTGGGCTTTCTCTTCGATGTCTGCTTTCAACACTTCAAAAGCAAAGTCATCGACAGGAATTGGGTAACCGATTTTGTTTTCCATTTGGTACGGGGTCAGTTTGATCTGCGTAGGATCGACCGACACAAACTTGGTATTGTCAATCAGCTCCGCTACATCCATATGCTTAGGTGTTAAACCTGCGCGCAGTACGTTGTCAGAGTTGGCCATAATTTCAAGCCCCGTCCCTTTCACATACGCGTGCGGGGTTTCAGCATGAAGGAACATCGCCTCACCCGGCTCCAGCTCAACGACATTCAGCATTAATGGCGAGAACAAACCAATATCATCAGCGTACTCGTGGCTAAACTCAGCAATTAAGGCAAACGCTTCACGCGCTTTGCTGGTTTTCGCTTTACTCTCAATGGCTTGATGTAGCTCGCTCAGCGCTTGTTTTTTTTGCTCGCCAGATAAGTTCATCACCACAGAGAAAAACGCTCGCAGACCTGCCGCACTTGGTCTGTCTTGCAGCGCATCAATCTCACCACGCAGCGTCTCTATATTGGCTTGATTAAACAGCGCCACAATATCATTGATTGGTCGAAAGCCGTTCATCGCTTTGTAGAAGGTTAATGCATAAACCAGTTCCGGTTTATGGTTGGCATCTTTGTAGTTACGATTGCCAGCCGCCAGTTCAATACCTTGCGAGTTTTCTTTTTGATAACCTTGGATCGCTTTACTGCGGCTTGGATGAACCTGAACTGACAATGGCTTATCTGCCGATAACACCTTAAATAAATATGGTAGTTCGCCAAAACGTTCAACCGTGTAGTCACCTAATACCGAAACTGGATCTTGCGCGATAAGATCAGACAGTAGCATGCCGTTACTGGCAATTTTTGAGCAACCATTTGGGTGCGCACCCATCCAAATTTCCGCTTGGGGTTGATGATCTGGATTGCCAATACCAAACAACTCGGTGATCGCCGTTTGGCTACCCCAGATGTAGTTTTGAATAACATTATCAAGTTTGTATAAAGCATGACTCATGAAGAGGCTCTCTTTAGATTCGTTTGAGATGATTTCAGCACTCGAGATAACGCTTTAGGGAGAGAGTTATGCCAATGATATGTGGCGAGGATGCATAATATTACTTTCCATCCACGCCGCTTATATCAACACAACCAGAATAGCGGTCGCTGAAATACCACACTGATTGACGAGAAATAATCTGCGTTAAATTCGCTCTATTTTCGCGCAATGTTTCAACTAATGCTGAGATCACCTCAGCATTAATTGATTGTCTACTAATAATTAGAGTAATAAGAACAAAATCGCAGAAGCGAGTAAGCCAGCCCCTAGCACCATAGGGTAAGCTTGTGCACTGATGTCTCGTGCCATCTCAGGCTGCGCGGTTTCCTCAATCACCTCTCGGACGATATCGGCTTGCTCGGCCTCTTCTTCACCTTCCCCAAACAGCGCCATCACTTCATCAGCCGTGTTGGCTTTGAGCAGCGCTTCGCGAAAATCATCTTCCACTAGCGATGAAGTCAGCGTGGTCAGCACTGCCATATGCGTTGAACCAGCTTCTGCTGGCGGAATCGCCAATAAGAAGATCATATTCACTGGCTCATCGCCATCTAAGCCTTGCCACTGCAGCTCTTCTTTAACCAATGCGCAAGCAAACACCGGCTCTTTCACCGCAATAGACTTGCCATGTGGTACAGCAAGGTATTCACCTAGTGCCGTTGGGCCTTCTTCTTCACGCAATAACACGGCGTCTAAAAACTGCTGACGGTTGGTCAGTTTACCCGCTTGATCAATTCGGTCGGTCAACGCGTTAATCGCAGCAAAACGGTCTGTAAATACCGCATCAAGCATGATCAAATCTGGAGAAGTAAGTTGTGCTAATTTCATCATCGGCTCCTGTTAGTTCGCTAGCCAAACAAATTGATATGGGTTTAGAGTAAATTGCGCGGCAAACTCGTGACCCGAAATAAGATCACGCCCACCAGCCAAGAGTGATACCTCTTGCGTTGTCGCCGACAGATTGACCACAAATCGAATGCTCTCTTCACCCTCGCCACGTTGCAAACCAAATAGCTGCGGGGACAACTCAAGTACCTGTTGCATGGACGTTGGAGCAAAGGCGGTTTGCTGCTTACGCAGGGCCAGTAGACGCACCATCTCAGTGTAAATGCGGTTACGCAGCGAACCTGATTCTGCCAATTCAGCTTCTAGATTCTCAAGTTCAAATTTTTCACGGTTGATGCGGCGATTAATACCCGACTCCACCATACCTTGCACATCGTTCTCACTGCCGAGCAAGCTATGGTAATAAACCGCTGGAACACCCACAAACGACAACAAAATCGCTTGCGCCGCTAAGAACTTATCGGCCTTGGTCGCCACATCGTCTTCTGGCTCAGTAATCGCACTCAAATAGTTGATATTCAACTCGTATGGCGATTGCGTACCGTCGCCATTGTCTTTGTAATTAACTCGGCCACCTTTGCGCTCTACCTGCTCGCACATCATTTGACGATCATCATTGGTTAAGATGCCTTCGGTAGGACGCACACCAATACCATCATGGCTAGCCAGGAAGTTAAAGTAGGTCGTTTTACGGCCTTCTTGCAACGATGCCATCGCTTCTACGGTTAAACCTTTAGCCCACTCGGTCAACACTTGGCTGTCTTGGCATAGGAAGGCATGCAACGTTAATGGCGGTAGCGGGAACTGGTACACCATGTGCGCTTCATCGCCATCACCAAAGTAAGAGATGTTCTCTTTGTGCGGCACGTTGGTTTCCGTTATTAGCAAGCTACCCGGCATCACTTCATCTAGCACAATACGCCATAGTTTGATGATCTCGTGCGCCTCTGGCAGGTGAATACAGCTGGTATTCAACACTTTCCAAATAAAACCAATCGCATCCAAGCGAACCGAACGACCACCGTTCGCCGCGTACATCAGCAAAATATCGATACTTTCCAGCAACACCTTTGGCGAACGGAAGTTGATATCAATTTGGTCATCTGAGAAGGTCGTCCACACATGCGTCGTTTCGCCGTTGGCTTTGGTAAATGGCGTAAGCAAAGGCAAAGCGCGTGGACGTGTCACACTTGAGTAATCAAGCTCAGGATCAGAGACAACAAAGTAATCTTGATATGCTTCGTCGCCAGCTAAAAAGCCTTGGAACCAATCACTGCTTTTCGAGATATGGTTGATCACGCAGTCGTACATCAAATCAAAGTTATCCGCCAGCGCATTGAGCTCTGTCCAATCGCCCAAATTCTCATCAACCTTGCGGTAATCAACCACACTAAAGCCATCATCTGAGGTGTAGGGGAACATTGGCAGAATATGGATATTGCTGATCGCATCTTTAAGATACTTATCGGCAAAGCACTTCATGGTTTGCAGCGTCGGCTCGCCTTGACGGCTAAAGCTGTCGCCGTAAGTAATCAGATATGAAGTGGTTTGATCCACCCACTGAGGGTACTGAGGCGCGCTGCCACGCCACTTTTCAATCAGCGCTAGAATATCTTCGGTAATCGATTCTGCTTGTGCTTTATCGCCATTTTCATCGCAGTAAAGAGCAGCCACTTTGGTATAGATTTGTTCTCTTATCATTTCTTATTATTCCTAACCTGCGACCTAAATTTTAAAACTGATTCGTAAATCGATGCAGTTATTCGGCTTCACTTGCCACTCTTGAGCCATTCCTTGTTCAAAGGGTTGTTCAAGGCTTTGTTCACGATGATTAACACGCTCTACCTCAGCAAAATGAACAAATGGTGTGATGTCCAATTGCACTGCCTGCTCTGTTGGGTTGTAAAGGCGCACTATCACCGCATTATCGTGATAGAACGAGTGACCGATACTGGATAGTTGAAGCGCTTGATGCAGCTCAAATAAGCCAAAACGCTTGGCAACTTGGCGTGAATCAAAACGCACTTGGAAACGCTCTAAGCGATTTTCAAAGCTGTTGAGTGCTTGTTTTTGATAACTAAATGGCGCATCAAGAAACGCTTGTTCTGTACTACGCACGGTTTGGTGACTCGCATCAACCGTTAGCGCAATCGAAAAACCAAACGTCATCGATTTTTGCAACTGGGCATCTGGGGTGTAAACCACGGTATTGTTGATGCCCGAAGCACGGCCCGGACGCCAAAGCAGATCATCTTTGCCTAAGCGACCTGTCGCTTTAAACAACGTCAGAGCAATCGCGTTCGACTTATCACCTGCTGCTGTATCAGTCGCGGGCAAAATTTGGAACTCTTTGATACCGCGTCCATTGATGATCATCGCCTTGCCAGCTTCAGCAATGGCCACCGCACCATCGGTGGTTTCAATATCAATTGGACATTCACGGAAGCGCTCACGCCACCCTTCTACCGCAGGGGCAATTGGGCGTGCCATTAGTGCAAATGGCTGAGTACTTAATGACTGTTGGGTATTCACATCTGAGTTAATCACTACACGCACGCGGTGATCGCACACTTGGTTAACCGTCGTGACATCAACATGCAATTGCTGATCGCCATGGATAAGTTTTAGCTCAATATCAAAGCTCGCCAGCGCAGCTTTCTCTCCCGCAATTCGCGACTCGAGATCATGCGGTACTGCCAATTCTGCGCGCAATGTCATGCGCTGTTCTAGCTCACCTTGTAGCACGGATAGACATGTCATCTCGCGGCACACCAGCGGCATGTCACCAGCTAACGGCGAGAAATCGTAAGAGTCACCGTCATCGGCCTGTTCTTCAAAGCTCAACAGTTGATTGATAACGCGACCCGTCGCTTTATCTTCAAGGCTCAAGTGACCATTAACAAAACGCACGGCAAGTGACTGGCTTTCAATTTGAGCTTCTTTCGCTGTTGGATTTTTCTCAACACGCTGCATTGCAGTGACAGTGTCACTTGATGGCACCTGAAACACCTGATAGCCAAGTGCTGGTATGTCACTCACGATAACATTCAGTTCAAAGCGGTAATACGGCGGCACATCCACTTCACGCTCACCATCTTTGGTCACTTCAATCATCTTGCCGCCATCTAAACGTTCACGGCGGATGATTTCACATGTTAGTGATTGCTCACCATCGCATAGCGTAATCTGCTCATATTTAGAAAAAGCCACCACTTGCACCACACCAGAGTATGGGATTGGGCGTGAGTTGAAGATCATCACTTCGTTATCTTGGCACGCATTACTGGCGATCTCTTTCACCACCAAGTTGTACAAGCCATGACAGATCTCTTCTGCCTGTTTTAAACGGTGCATAATATCGGCATTGGTCGCATCACTGTTGCAGCCACCAATACTATCGTGAGCATGGCACTCTAAAATCTTCTTCCATGCCATATCCACCAGTTCCGTATGGACGGTGATACCCTGCGCTTTTGCAATCGCAATTACCACTTCAAGCTTTTTCACCAAGAACTGTTCAATTTCAAAATTGAGCTTTTTGATGTCGTAGCGCACCGAACCGATGGTTTTGTGAATACGGGTATAACGCGGCGCTTTAAATTCGCCACGGTAGGTTTCAAATTCTTCGCTGTTATGGCGCAGATAGTTAACAAAATTCTCCATCGACGAGATGGTATAAATATCCTTCGCAGGCGATCGCTCTGTTGCCGCTGCAAGCGTTGCTGGTAAGTTCGGGTCGATGTTCACTTGGTCGCCGCCCGATGGGATCAATACTTCATCTAGGCCCGATAGTGATTTGATCTTCTCAATCATTGGGAAGATTTTCTTATCCAAATGATCCGCATCCGGCACGATGTTTTTCGCCGCGCCATAGCCATGCACAAGGTTGTAAGCGTAAATAGTGTCATCACCAGCGGACTGCCAATGGAAATGCGATTTTTGCACTTGCTGATCGTAATCGATACCACGCCAGAAAATGATGTTATCAATCCCCATGCCTTTAAACAGCGTCGGCATTTGTGCATTGTGACCAAAGGTATCTGGCAGGTAACCCACCCTCATGCTATGACCTAGTTCTTCAGCGATGTGCATGCCGTATTTTAAGTTACGGATGATTGATTCAGCGCCAACGTTGTAAGTGTCCGTCTGCGTGTACCAAGGGCCAACAAACAACTTTTTATCGCTGATCAGCTTGCCAAGACGCTCACGCATGTGCGGTAGTACTTTTAAGTAATCTTCTACAATCGCCGATTGACCATCAAGGTGGTAGCAACTGTAGCTCGCTTGGTTCTCTAGCGTTTCGATCACTTTAGTGAAGTTATAAGTGGCAAGCACGTCACTGTCTTGCTGGGTAAAATACCACTCACGATCCCAGTGAGTGTGCGGAATGACATGTACTTTCGCCATGGGAAACTCTCTTTATTACGATGACTATTTGGTCTGTGACTTATTTCGATGATTTTGGGGCGAGTAGCTCGCCCCAAGTGACGTGTTATGCGTTTGCGTTGTCAGGCTTAGTACACAGCAGCAGTGCCACTGCAATAAAGCCAGAACCGATAGCGACAGAGATGATGTAGCTAATAGGATCAGAAGAGAGGAACCAACCCCAAACCGCTGGCAATGGTAGGCTTTGCCATACGTTGAGTAGTACGCCCACTTGAGTACCAAGGATGGCACCCAGCATCATAATTGGGATCATTTTCGGGTTCTTCAGAATGAATGGAATTGCCCCTTCTGAAATACCGATCATACCCAGCATGAGCGATGTTTTACCTACGGTGCGCTCTTCGTTCGAGAACACTGGTTTGCGGAATTTGCCATCAAGCAGCGCCGCAATACCCACACCGATTGGTGGAATAACAATACCCAACTCACGAGCCAGCAAGTCAAAGCCTTCGCCCATGCCGTTTAGGCCAAGCGCTACCGAACCCGCGGCTTTATTGATTGGGCCACCCAAGTCAAATGCCGTACCGGCTGCGATAACCATTGAGTAGATACCGCGACCAGCATCACCCGCTTGAGTGAATAGATCGATCATGGCAATGTTCAACGCGCCAAAGAATGGGTTGATGGCGTATTCCATTGTCAGCACCATCACAACACCGGTAATTGCCGGAACAAGCAACATGGTTTTCAGCGTGGTCAGCTCGGTTTTCACCTTGATGGTATCGTTAAGATAACGAACTAGGTAACCGACTAAGAAGCCGATCGCAATCGCACCAAAGAAGCCCGATGGTGCCCAACCTTCAAGATCGAAGAAGCGTTTATACACTTCATCACTCATGATGCCGCCAATAAAGGCCGGGATTAACGCCGGTTTACCAGCAATTGAATAAGCTAGGTACGCCGCGAAAATTGGGTACATAAACTTGATGGTCATGAAACCAAGCTTATCGAGAGTTTGAATTGGCGTACCAGAGATATCGATGAATTCGCCAGTGATTTTCGCCACCGCCATCAATAGGCCACCCAGTACCACCACTGGCAGCATGTAACTGATACCGGTCATGATATGACCAATCGCCACTTGGTAAGCAGAGCGTTTTTCTTCGACCACTTGCGGGCCGCCTTCGCTCTTCTCTTTGCCTAAATTGAACACATTCGGTAGCAGCTCATCGACACGTTTGATCAGCTCTTGGGTGCGTACTTTCATTGGATTGGCATTGTCGAAACGTTCCATATCCATGATTGGCACATCGATGGCTAAAACCACACCATCCGCTGTCGCAATATCATGTGCGGTTAATTTGTTTTTAACCCCATCACTGCCTTGGGTTTCTACTTTCACTTCATAGCCGTGTTTCTCGGCCCAGCTTTGAATTTTCTTCGCCGCCATAAAGGTGTGTGCAATGCCTGTAGGGCAAGCGGTCACTGCAACTATCTTTTTCTTTGCCATGGTTTTTCACCGTTATATTTATTTGACTAGCGCAGTATATTTTCCGGTTATGTATCAAGATACTGTTTCCTCGTACAAGCCATGTATGACGATACTTTTGTGAACCTCATCAAGGAAAATCGCGTCATTTTCACGCCTAATAGCGCCCTAGCCATTTTCTAAATAAGTACCTTGGATGAACACCTTTAAAGGCATTGAACGAGCGATCTACGAATACCTCATCACTCATGCCAATGAGCTGCACGAAATCGCGGCCAAAACCATTGCCAATAAAGCCTTAACCACCACAACATCAGTTAATCGCGTGTGCAAGAAAATGGGCTACGCCAGCTATACCGAACTGCGCTACAAGCTGGTGCAAGATCTGAGAAAGCAGACAGTCGTGGGCGAAGAGGAAGCGTCGCAATCACAACGTATTTCACAAGTAGCACAGGTACTCAACGCATCACCGGTGGTTTATCTCTACTCACGCGGCGCATCGATTGTTAGCGTGACTTATCTATCGCGCTTTTTATCGCTGGCCAATATTCCACACTTAGTGATCAGCGATATTCACCAGCTCGCACGAGCAGAAAAAGGCACCTTGGTGTTAGTCAGTAAATCTGGCGAGACGCAAGCGGTGGTCGATATGGCGCACAACGCTAAGCGCAAAGGTTTGAAGGTTCTAGCGATCAGCCATGTTGGCTCAACACTGGCGGCGATCGCCAATACCAACTTAGATTTGGAAGAGCAAGTTGACGGTATTTCACCCTACAGCCGCGAATCGCAGATTCAGATTTTGAAGACCATCGATGTGATTGGTAGAGCGTTGTTGGAAGATTAGAAGATTAGGCGTGTAGCACAAATCAACTTCGCTCAACATACCAAGAGCCTTTGCATGGACCATTGGTAAGAAACCAGTCACCTTGTATTTGATTGCCCGAAACGGTGGCTTTGAAGCGATAATCCCAGCGTTCATTGCTCGCATACAGCGTTAACGTGCCTTGCTCATCAATCCACCCTTTCAGTGGCGTACCATTATACGTTAACGTTAGATGAGCAAACCCATCGACCACCGTTCCGGTTATGGTTGTGTTATCGCAGATCCAGTTTTTAGAGACATCGATTCGTCTTCCAGCCCATTCACCATCAAACTCAGTCGACACAGTAAAGCCGGGGGTATCAGGTAATTTCGGAAAAGCGGCCGCATTGCCCAACCCCAATACCTGATATTTACTCGCCACCATCATCACAACGCCAATACCCAAAGTTAGACCAACAACGATTCCTTTCTTCATCTTTGTCCCTAAAGATACATGTCATACTCAACATCCTACCAACCTCAGCTCCACCTACAAATCTTCCGCTGTGATATTGACCACATTGATTCAAAATTTAAGGATTTCTTAGTCTTTCGCTGGCGCCTCGGACACTTCACGTTGATTGTTATTTGCTCTATATTAAAATTTTTCAACGAGAATTCAGCCACATGAACATAGAGTTAAGACCGATCACACTCGATAACTTCTATGCAATCTGCCAGCTTGTAGTTTCGCCTGAGCAGGTTAATCAGGTTGATAGCAATGCCATCTCATTAGCCGAAGCGAACTTCATGCCGTTTGCTTGGTTTAGAGCAATCTACGCAAATAATCAACCGGTCGGATTTATCCTCGTGGATGCCGATACTACGACAGGAAAATTCTCTTTATGGCGACTGATGCTCGACCAATCACAACAAGGCAAAGGCTATGGGCGTCTTGCGATAAGTGCTCTCACTAACGCGTTGCAAGGTGAGTTTGGTATTTCTGAGCTATTTACCAGCGTGGTCACGGGGGAAAATAGCCCGATCGCATTTTATCAAAGCTGCGGTTTTGAACTCACCGGTGCTCTGGTCGCAGGGCGCGAAATAGAACTGTGCTTAGCGGTTGAGTTTGTAAAATAAAGACGTTGAACGGCATTTCAAAACGCCAGATGATGTAACCTCTTAACTCAGATCCATGCAACATACCGAAAGGCACAAACAAGGGAGTAATAATGGCGTCTCACAAGATTCACAACGTGGTTTTCGACATTGGTAATGTGGTTGTCCGATGGGCGCCGCTAGAAATTGCTCGGCTGACTTTTGGTGATATTGATGGCCTTGAAGACCAAGCAAGAGCTATTTTCCAATCTGAAACATGGTTAAAACTCAATAAAGGGCTTATATCAGAGAGCGAAGCGGCAAGCCAGTATCAGCAATCGCTAGGATTGTCCGCTCTTGAATGCGAACGCCTATTCTACTACGTAAAGCAAACTCAGTTACTTATCTATGGATCAGTGGATCTTATCAAGCGAATAAAATCCGCTGGCTATCGCGTGTATGCACTCACCGATAACGTCCATGAAATCGTTTCCCATCTGAAATCAACCTACACATTTTGGCCGTTATTTGACGGCGCGATCGTCTCGGCTGAGGTCGCTCTATTAAAACCACAGCCTGAAATCTATCAAGCATTACTGGCGCAGTTTGCGCTTGAAGCCTCTGAAACCGTGTTTATTGATGATATGCCCTACAATGTCGCCGGTGCTGAAGCGGTTGGCATGGCAGGCATTCAGTTTGAAAATTCAAGCCAATGTGAGCAGACGTTAAAAAAGCTCGGTCTGCGTTTCTAATCACTGACACATTCCGATCAAAAAAGCGCGTTACTGCTATAAAACAATAACGCGCTTTTCTCTGCTAATATCTTTGGTTTCTTAAGTGACCGGAATGGCATTTTCTGGCAATGACGAACGGCTTTTAATCACGTAACGCAAACGCAGTAACATCAACACAGCGGCCACGGTTAAACCGGTCAAAATGCCCACCCAGAAGCCCTTCTCGCCCATTGCAGGCACGATGATATCTGTCAGCCCTAACACCACGCCCAGTGGCAAAGCCAGCCCCCAATAGGAAGCGACGGCCAAAAACATCGGGATCTTGGTGTCTTTATAACCACGTAGTGCGCCATTGGCACCCAGTTGTAGCGCATCACTAAATTGGTACAATGCAGTCATCGCAAGCAGCGTTGCCGCCGTAGCGCTGATAACCGGGTCACTGGTGTAGAGGCGAATAATCCATTCCGGAAACAGCAAGAAAGTCGCCACCGAAATAAGTGACACTAAAGCTGAAACAATGATGCCTATTTTACTGCGATCAATTGCGCCCAGTTCATCGCCTTCACCCAGAGCATAACCAACACGAATCGTGATGCCAAACGAGATGCTCATCGGGATCACATAGGTCATACTAGAGATGTTAAGCGCGATCTGCGCGGCGGCGACGTTTTCAGCACCAATACGGCCAATAAGCAGCGCGATAACGGCAAAAATGCTGCCACAGATGGCGATGTTCATGCCAATCGGTAAGCCAAGTTTGAGCAGATGATACATCGCTGCAGCTCTTGGTTTCGCATCAGAAAAACGAATGATGGTTTTATAGTGATGATGCGCTTTGATGTAACTGAAGAGCAAACCTGACATTAGCCAATAAACCAAACTGGTCGCCCAACCACAACCCACCGCGCCCATTTCAGGGAAACCAAAATGGCCGTAAATCAGCACGTAGTTAACAGGGATATTAACCAATAAACCAATCATCGAAATGATCATCGGAGCCTTGGTATTGTTCATCCCTTCACAGAAACCATTTAGGGTATAGAAAAGCGCAATCCCCGGAACACCAAAAGCAAGAGCGAAAGCATAATCACTGGCGATCGGGATGATTTCGGAAGCAACACCAATCCATTCTAGAATCGACTGAGCACTGACCAGATAAGCAATAAGCAAGGCACTGGCGATCAAGGCCAGCCAAACCATCTGGAAAAATTCCACTGAGATGCTGTCAAAGTCACGCGCGCCACGATGGTAAGCAACAACGGGCGTGAGCGCCATAATCACACCACGTAACAGTAGCAGTACCGGTATCCAAAGACTGGCACCGAGTGCGATTGCCGCCAAATCAGCCGGGCTCACTTGGCCGGCCATTGTCGTATCGACAAAGCCCATCGCTTGAGTGGCAATTTGAGTCAAAATAATAGGAATCGACAGATGCATCAAAGCACCCGATTCACGAGTAAAACGAGAAAAAGGACGAGGAGTCGTATGCATGGAGGTTCTTCAACACCAATATAAATGCACCAATGATGGCAGGATAGCGGGTGTGCATTTTAGGGTGTGCCCGTTAGGCGGCGATAATATAAACAGCTTATGATTGAGAGTAAAGCCTAATAATCCCGCTTACCTCGCGCATTTTTACTTAACAGGCTCGCAGCGGTGGTTTTTGTGCCACCAATAGACCTACCCGTTGTTTTTCTAACGTTAAACCGATCCGTTTTAGGCGAGAAAGCGCGCTAAAATCGTAACAATGCTGCTCGCTGATATTAGCAAAACCGGCTTGGGTTAACTGTTGTCGCCAAAAACGGGCGGAATGGAAACAAACACCGACACCGGCGGTGTTCGCGCCCAGTTTTTCAGTTAGCGGCGCCAGCACTTTACTCGAGGTAAGATGGTAGATAAGTTGGCTGGGTAGATCTTCAATCAGCGCGCCTTCGTAGAAATTTTCAAATATCAGCACAATACCGCCCGGAGCGAGAACTTTGTAGGCATCTCGCAATGCTTGTTGCTGAACACGGCAAGTATTTTGATAACCTTCGGTAACGAAATGGTGCAGAACCCAATTAAACTGAACCGCCTGTAATCGGCTTGGTAATGCCAAACTCTGAAAGGTCGATTGCAGCACTTGCTTACGTTCATCCGGTCGATTTTTTTGCGCTAAAGATGGCTCGGGTTCCACTAATATCGCCGACGCGCGAGCAAAATGATTCAGCACTTTGTCGACATATTTACCATTACCACCGCCCACATCCATTAACTTGAAGGGCGCTTGAGAGATCTGATACTTATCTAAAGCCTCGATGACCAAATCAAACATCGAATCATCGACATATTCAGTATCAAATGCTTGCGTCTGTTCGCTAGAGAGGAGTTTTACGGAATCAGCCATGCAATCACCTAGTCTCATTTTGTTATCGTTAATCCATCAACCTTCTACTATGAGCAAGTATCAAACCAAGTTTAAGTACATTAATTTTCAATAACTTAAAAACCATTCCATTGGATTTATCATTTTAAGAATGAGATTCGGAAGCAAAATAAATAAAGGCAGGCAAACGCTAACTTAAGTCAGCCTGAATGTTGGCATTTGAGCACCAAAGTGCATCACTGGCCATAACAGAGCATTTAGACATCACCGAAGGCGATCTGTATCTTCTATGTTAAACGTGTGCGCTATGTGAATGACAACCCGTTCACGGTGGAAGAAACTTGGCTGCCAACTGAGATATTTCCGGATTTAACTGATCATTAAAAAACGTACTCGTAGCCACTTAATCGACGATACAATTTTTGAATACAGTCGAAACTATTTCAAATCAAGTGATTACAAATTTACGTTAACCGCAAAACGTCATCGCTCATAACCAGAGTCTTGTAATACAATCAGACTGTATTCATTCAATCGCTAGGTTAAGTAATGAAATCAAGTCAGAAGTCTGTGCTCTGTTTTGGTGACTCCAATACGTGGGGTTATATTCCATTACACGGAGGGCGCTATGAACATGAAGTGCGTTGGACAACGCTGCTCGAGAATCAGTTACCTGACGATTGGCGCGTGATAAATGAAGGGCTACCGGGTAGAACGACCGGCTTTCACGAATCACTGCATAACCCGCATTCAGGTTTAGGTTACTTTTTGCCATGCTTAGAGAAACATCAACCTGACGTGGTGGTGATCATGCTCGGCACCAATGATTTGCAGAGCCAATTTGGCCTAACTGCCCATGACATCGCTTCTGGTGCAGGGGAGTTGGTCAAATACGCGCAATATTTTGCTAATCACAACCCTACCAAAGCGCGTGCAATATTGCTCGTCTGCCCGACACCCATTGATGAGATCGGATTCGCCGCTCACGGCTTTACGGGTGCAAAAGAAAAGTCACATCAATTTGACGACCATTACCGCACGAAAGCGGAAGAGCTGGGTTGCTATTACTTCAATGCTGGTAGTATTGTGAAAGCTTGTGCAAGCGAGGGGGTTCACTGGCCTGCGGATCAGTTGCCACTGTTCGCTGACGCGCTTTATCAGCGCATTCGCACCATCATCGCTTAATCTATATTCACTGACCATTTGGCAAAGGCGTATTATGAAAGTACTGCAGGATTTTTCTGTTTTTATCGAAACCGCAAAACAAGGCAGTATCACCCAAGCGGCTAATATCATGAATCTCACGCCCGCCGCCGTAAGCGCGACGATTAAACGTTTAGAAAGCCAATTTAGCTGCGTACTGTTTATCCGCTCCACACGCAGTATTCGCCTAACATCTGAAGGGCAACTGATGTTGGAAAAATGCCAGCAAGCGGTTGATGCGATTGAGTCTGGTGTGGAGTCAGTCAAACACGATCCCAACCAAATCACTGGCCATTTGCGCCTAGCCATGCCTTCCGATTTGGGGCGCAACGTTCTGTTACCGCTGCTGGATGAGTTTCTCGATTTGCACCCAAAACTGATCCTATCGACGGAACTGTGCGACACTGTGGTCGATCTTTACACCCGACCACTCGATGCCTCTTTTCGCTATGGCACACCACCCGACTCCAGCATGGTGGCACTACCGATCAGCCCCAATAATGATCGCATCGCTTGTGCCTCACCTGACTATATCGCTAAATATGGTAAACCAACGCACCCATCAGAGCTGGTAAATCACAACTGCATCAACTTTATCACGCTCGTCAAATACCACACCAAATGGCGCTTTAGTAAACAAGGGGAAAAGTGCGAAGTGATCGCCACCGGTAATCGCTTTGCCAACGATGGCGATGTGGTAAGACGCTGGATGTTGGCAGGGAAAGGCATTGGCTATAAAACGCGTCTCGACACGCAACCCGATATTGATAGCGGTAAACTCATCCCATTATTTGAAGATTGGCAAGGCGATCATATCCCACTCAACATGGTCGTGACTGATAAGCGCCAATTAACTCCAGCATTGCTGGCACTGAAAACCTTTTTGCAAGAAAAACTGGGCTAAAAATAGCCATTACTCCGTGCCCCCTCCGCCGCTATCAACAATAAACACTCAGCCGTGAGCCTCTCACCTCTGAGTGTTTATTGTCCGCTTTTTATCGAACTAGTTCACACTTTAATCAACGCTGTCTTTTTATTAAGCATTCTAACTGCTAACTTATCTTCAAAATAATGAAGATAAAAAATTATGTCAGTTCAATATATTAGTAAAGAAGGTGCGGCGATCATGAACATCGCCCAATATTTAATGACCACGACAGAAGGCGACCGTTTACGCACGATCGACTCTCTCTCTGATGATTATTCTGTCTCAGTCGGATTCATTCAAAAAGCACTGACTACCATTGAACAGCGAGGTGCTGTCGTCTTATCAAAACAGGGACGTAACGGTACCTTTATCAGCCAACTCAATTATCGTGAGCTCGTCAGTTGTGCTGGCATTAATAATGTGGTTTGTGCCATGCCACTACCCTACACCCGCCACTATGAAGGTTTAGCCAGTGGTTTAAAAGCGCAGCTTGGCGGCTTACCGCTCTATTTTGCCCACATGCGTGGTGCGAGTGTTCGCGCCGAATGTTTGAAAAATGGCACCTATGACGTAGCGATCATGTCAAAACTTGCAGCGAAAGAGTTGGCTTCAGGCTTAGTTACCGCGATTGACTTAGGCGCTCATACTTATTCCCATGAGCACCGTTTAATTTTCCGTCAAGGGCAGTATGAGCAGATCCGTAGGGTCGGCGTTGACCCAGACTCACCAGACCAAAAAATTCTGACCAGCCAAGCATTTAAAGATAAGCAGATTGAGATTGTTGAAATTCACTATGGCGAGAGTTTAACCCATTTAACCAATGGCGATATCGATGCGGTGGTGTGGTTGCCAGAGGCGATCGACATGGAAAAATATGGCCTTGCAGAGCAATCACTAAGCCACTTACCAGCTTGTATTGAAGCGTCAGAAGCGGTCATGTTAGTCAACGGCAATGCCGAACACATTACGTTATTACTGCGTAAATTATTGAAAATCACGCCTCTGCTTCAGCATCAACAAGCTGTGGTAAACGGGCAACTGACACCCAGCTATTAATCGACACATGAGTGAACAGAATTAGAGGATGCACTATGCAACAACGTTTGGCCTTGCTGACTCAGGCCGAAGTCATTAGCCAGCGCGCGCATGATGGCTGCACTAACGCGCTGGCGCTCATCGATGCAGAGCTACAACTCTCACATGACAATGAGCAGTACCAAATGGCGATCACACACCTTGCGCGCGCCGCCGATCGCGTGTGGCAGCATGAGCCTGTCGCCGAAGGCCTCGATCAAGATGTGTTAGAAGAAGTGGTGACAGATGCCGATTACCCCAAGGTTCTCGATTTACACCATCAAGTACTGCAAGCGATGGGGCTCATTGAGCTGCCAGCAAGCGAAGAGAGCTTTATGATCGCCAATATATATTCACTGTTTCAGCTGTCATTAGAGGAGCAACAACCATGATTGACGCTACGGGTTTCACCTACTGCCATGAACATTTGCACATTGACCTATCGCCACAAAAACTGAGCGACGACTGCCGTTTGGATCAATACCAACTGCTGTGCGAAGAAATGCGTCAAGTGCAACAACGTGGGGTACGAAACATCGTAGAAGTGACCAACTCTTTTATGGGCAGAAATCCTCATTTTATTGAAAATTTAATCTCGGATACTGGGATCAATATATTGCTTTCAACCGGATTTTACATCGAGGGCTTCTTCCCTGACGAGCTCTATACCATGAGTGTCGATGAAGTGGCTCAAGGGATGATTACTGAAATTGAACAAGGGATAGAAGGTTCAATCTTAAAAGCCAGTGTGATCGGCGAGATAGGAAGCAGTGAAGATTACTTTAGCGAAACAGAACAGAAAGTCTTTCGCGCCGCTGCGTTAGCACACTTAGCGACTGGACGTCCGATATCCACCCATCAATCAATGAGCACGATGGGCTCAGAGCAAATTGAATTGCTCAAAAGCTGTGGAGTGGACATGAGCCATGTCACCATCGGTCACTGCGATCTGCGTGACAACTTAGAACAACTGTTATGGATGCTCGATCAAGGTTGTTATGTTCAGTTCGATACCATTGGTAAAAACAGCTACTACCCCGATAGCAAACGAGCACAAACCCTCGCGCTGTTATGTCAGCGGGGCTACGAGAAACAAATCATGCTATCGATGGACATTACCCGTCGCTCGCATTTGAAAGCTAATGGTGGCTTAGGTTTTAGCTACCTCATTGACGAATTTGTTCCCCTACTGAAACAGCATGGGATCACTGATCACCAAATAAGCACTTTGTTACGCGATAACCCTACACGCTTATTTGGTTAAAGCGCAGGTTTCAGCCAGCAATGGTGAAACAGGCGCTGAGCGTAAAAACAATAAGGATAGAACATGAAAAAAATCGCAATTGCGGGTTTACAGCGAGAGCAGATAAGAGAGCAGATCGAAGCCACCGCACCCGATACCTTTGAATGCCACATTCTCACCGATATGGATGCGGCGATGAAAGTGAAATCTGGCGAGATGGATTACTTCGTTGGTTGTTGCAATACCGGTGCCGGTGGTGCGCTCGCCATGGCGATAGCCATTATTGGTTACGGCCAATGCGGCACCATTGCCAAACCGTCCATTCAAGCAAAAGAAGCTGAAATACAGCAGTTTATGGATAACGGCTGTGTCGCTTTTGGTTTATCGATTGAACATATCGAGCATGCAGTCCCCATGCTAACAAAATTGTTAGCCCAAAACTAAGGAGTCGTTATGGACATTATGCATATTGGACTTGTTGCCGCACTGTGCGCAATGACAGCGTTAATCGCCAACATGAGTGCCGCCGTTTTCCACGATGGTATTCGCCCAGTTTTACCCCAACTTTTTGAAGGTAATATGACCCGCCGTGACGCCGGTTCTGTTGCCTTTGGTTTATCGATTGGCTTTGTGGCTTCAGTCGGCATCTCTTTTACTCTTTCAACTGGTCTTTTAAACCCGTGGTTACTCTTTTTACCAACCGATATTCTCGGCGTAATGATTGGCAGCCGCGTTCTTGCCGCTTTGGCTGGCGGCCTATGGGGCGTATTAGTGGTTACCTCGTTAGCTGGGGTTAACGCCGTGCTAACCGGCCTGCCGATTGATGCACTAGGCGCACTTGGCGAGCTTGGTACTCCAGTGATGTCTGCGTTCGCACTGTTCCCGCTATTGGCTGTTTTCTATCAATTCGGTTGGAAAGCGGGGGCGATTGCTGCTGTGGTTATCTTAATGTCTCGCTTGATGATCATGAAATTTACTGGCATCTACCCAGAGTCAATTCAGATCTTCGTTGGTATGTTGATGCTGGTCTTCTTTGCGATTCGTAAAGACTTAGCTGACCGCCAAGCTGGAATTCAAGCGCCTGATATGTCGGGACTGCACAGTATTTTTGAAGAGCGCACCAAACGTATCGTTAAACACCTGCCTTTCCTTGCAGTGACTGGCGCGTTAATTGCAGCTGTATCAAACGGTGGTATTTTTGCCGGATCTGAAGTCTCTATTTACTCTCTAGCAGAAGCTCTGAAGATCACCGATCCGGCAGCACACGACGCGGCAATGAAGCAAGTAGCCTTATCTGAATTTATGCGTGGCCTTGGCTTTATTCCACTGATTGCAACCACTGCATTGGCAACCGGTGTTTATGGTGTTGTCGGGATGACGTTTGTGTTTGTGGTCGGTTACCTATCACCAAACATGCCTGTCGCCGCAGTACTTGGCGCGATCACGATCTGTCTTGAAGTGTTCATGTTGCGTGGTATTGGTCGCTTCTTAGAGCAATTCCCATCAATACGTAATGCATCCGACAATATTCGTAACTCAATGAATACCTTGATGGAATTCGCTCTATTGATTGGTGGTGTACTGGCCGTAATGAAAATGGGCTCAACCACAGGTTTCACCATCTTCGCGATGTTGTTCTTCCTTAACGAAGTGATGGGCCGACCGGTATTGAAAATTGCAGCACCAGCGGTAGCGGCGATTTTGACTGGGGTGATTTTGAATCTTCTCCATGTCTTTGGGTTATTCGCCATTTAATCAACGAAGTGAGTGAGCTGAACATCAGCTTAATACCATTCAAATAAATTAGTTCTGTTGACTGTTATTTAGCAGCACATCAGCGATTGATGTGTCGGTTCAGCTCATCTCTAAAAAGGGAAAAATATGTTTTTAGAAGCACTACAAAAGCAAAATCCCGCGTTAATAAATGCCGCGTTTAGCTTATTTAAACAAGGGAAATTGCTACCTGACACCACCGTGATTGATGTTGACCAATTACTTGAAAATGCACAGCAAATTAAGCAAGATGCTGACCGCTACGGCATTAAGCTTTTTGCTATGACCAAACAGATTGGCCGCAATCCTCTGTTGGCTAAACTATTGGTTGAAGAGTGCTGCTTTGATGGCATCGTCTGTGTTGATTTCAAAGAAGCACGCCTAATGGCGGCGCACGGTTTACCCATTGCAAACGTGGGTCATTTGGTACAACCACCAACCAACATGGTTGAGCGCTTAGTCGGTCAAATTAGACCGCAAGTCATCACCGTTTATAGCCTCGAGAAAGCACAACAAATCTCAGATGCCGCCGTGAAATATGGCGTGAATCAAGCTCTGTTACTTAAGTTCTTTCATCGCCGTGATAGGCTTTACACCAACCAAGAATCAGGCTTCCCGCTCAGCGATCTTGATGCCGTTGTCAGTGAAATTGAAGCGATGCCGAACATCACCCTAGCTGGCGTTACCCATTTCCCCTGCTTCTTATACGATAGCGCGAGTGGTAAAACTGAACCAACCCCGAACTTAACCACCTTGGTAGAAACCAAAACGGCGCTAGAAAAATTAGGTTATACAAACCTACAAATCAATGCGCCATCGGCCACCAGCTGTGAAACGATGCCACTTTTAGCTGCCCATCACTGCACTCATGGCGAACCCGGCCATGCGCTAACAGGCACCATTCCCGCCAATATACACGGGGAGAAGCGGGAAAAAGTAGCCATGCTTTATCTCAGTGAAATCTCCCATCACTATGGTAATGACAGTTACTGCTTTGCGGGCGGTTACTACCGTCGCGGTGCGCTGGAAAATGGTTTATTACCAACAGAATCGAGCTATCAAAAAGTCAGCGTTTACAACGATGATGCCGACAGCATCGACTACCACTTACGCTTAAGCGGTTTGTATCCAATTGGCACGCCGGTGGTGATGGCTTATCGCACTCAAGTATTCGTTACCCGCAGTGATGTCGCATTGATTACTGGTGTTTCGAGTGGGCAACCACAAATTATCGCTATTTATGACGCATTGGGTAACCCAGTTGAAGGTAGCCCCGCGGCAAGCTATGAGCGCCGCACTGAGGTGAATCATGGCTAGATTTATTGTGGTGGTGCTCGATGGTTTTGGGGTTGGCGAGATGCCGGATGTGGCGCAAGTTCGCCCGCAAGATTGCGGAGCCAATACCGCCAATAAATTGCTTGAACACTTTCCTTTAAAACGCTTATCCACTCTAGAAAAACTCGGCTTACAAAATGTGGTGCAAAACCCACACACTGTCATGCAAGCCAACCCCGAGGCGAACACCGGCCGAGCTTGGCTTGCCCACCAAGGTGGCGATACGTTTATGGGCCATCAAGAGATCATGGGGACAAAACCCAAGCCGCCGTTGACTCAGCCATTTCAAATAGCCCTACCGGCGATAGAAACAGCGCTTTTACAAGCTGGTTTTAAGGTTGAGCGTATCAATCAACAGGGTTTGTCCCTGCTACAAGTAGAGCAAGGCGTGATCATTGGAGATAACCTCGAGGCCGATTTAGGGCAAGTGTATAACCTGACCTGTAATTTCAATCTCGTCAGCTTTGAGCAGTTATTGGCTATCGCGAATGTGGTTCGTCACGCTAACCCCGTCAGCCGCAACATCGCCTTTGGGGGGGATATTGATTTTAATGGTAATAAGCACAGTATGCAGCGCGTTTTAAACGCGATAGAAGTTAAGAATGATAGCGATGGAAATCCGGCTTACATCGGCGTTAACGCACCAGATAGCGGCGCTTACGATGCTGGATTTCAGGTTGTACACCTAGGTTATGGCGTCGATGCTAAAACTCAAGTGCCGTGGTTGTTACATCAGCAAGGCGTCACTACTCGACTGTATGGCAAAGTCGCGGATATCGTGCAAAATCCTGATGGTGAATCCTATTTATCGGTGGTGGACACCGATGAAGTTTTCCGGCTACTTGAGCAAGATTTACGACAATATCAACACGGATTCTTCTGCGCCAATGTTCAAGAAACGGATCTTTCAGGTCATCAACAAGATCCCAAACAATATTGGCAAGTGTTAGAAAGAGCCGATATTGGTTTACAAAAAGTTATCGATTTAATGGCAGCAGAAGACTGGTTAATTGTCATGGCTGATCATGGCAATGATCCTTTCATCGGCCATACCAAACACACTCGTGAGCAAGTACCATTGTTGGCTTTCCAGCCGAGTAAAACCACAATTGGCCTTGGCACCCGCACCACACTGTCTGATGTTGGCGCGAGTGTCTGCGCCTTTTTCAATGCCGCTTTGCCAGAAAATGGCACACCGATAACACCCTTATTTGCAACTTTACATCAAACAATCCTGACGAATTCAAAATCCTTGCTAAACTAAAGTTGTACTATCGCCTCTTTGCAGACTCCCCCTTTCTGCTGAGAGGCTTCTTTTTTTGATTTTTTCTTAGTCTCACACGAAAATCATATAAGTAAAAAGCACCGAACGATGACACGAACGGTGCTTTTATATCAGCTTCAGCTCAAATTAGATTTTACGAATCTGCTCAATTTCTTGAGCATCAATACCGAGTGATTCCAAGAATTTCTGATGCTCTTGTGGCTCCATTGCTTCAAACGTTTGGTGCCATTTCACCATGTCTGCTTCTGTAAAACCGGCCGCTTGCATAATTTCAACCCAACGTTGTTTCGTCACGCTTTTATCCTCAATGAGTTTTGGTTCTTGAAGTAACACTACGATCGCTTTTTGTTGTGCGCGTAGTGTTTGGATCTCTCGCTCTAGTTCTTCGAAATGATCTTTCAAGATTTGTGCTTGAGATTGCCCCTGTCGATCCAACAAAGTGCGAATACTGCTTAAAGGCAAACCGTAAGAACGATAAGAAGCGATCGTTTTAAGTCGCTCTACCTCATTCTCCCCATACCAGCGATAGCCGTTCTCTGCACGATAGGCAGGCAGGAGTAGCTGCTCTTTCTCGTAATACAGAATCGTAGTGCGGGAAGTTCCGCACTCTCTTGCTAGTTGGGTTACCGTTAACATTTTTTCGCCTCTTTGTGGTTCAGGCATTATCTTCAACCCTTGACTCATAGACGGGTCAATAGCTTGATTGACTCTTTTTATTAAGCCACGTCAACAAGCAATTAAGCATGACCCAGCAAACGAAAATTCCAGTTTTCCACTTCGCCTGTAGCAATCCGTTTTTCGACATTAGCACGCCAGCTATTAGACAAGCGCTCTTGGGCAATAAGCTCCTCTAGCCCCTGTGGGTTTAACGGATCACCAAAGTAACGCTCACAAACGGCAAGGATCGAGAGTGGATTTTTCACTCGCTCAAGCAAAATCAAGGGCTGCTCTGGACTCACTTTACCCGCTTGTATCACTCGATATAACCAACCGCAACGGCTGACATCTTGCATATCCACGGAAAAGTTTTCGACACCCCAGCGTTGGCTCAGCTTCATACAAGGTGAGCGGGGCTGACTAACTTCAATAATTGCTTCACCCCATTGGTAACGATCCCCAATGCAAACATCCGACTCAGTCATACCCATCGAGCTGATGTTCTCTCCCATCCCCGGCGCACACCATTGAGAGTCACTGCGGTATTTATTCGCCCAGTAGTCATAATGTTCCGCAGGATATTGATGCAAAGCGCGCTCAACGCCACCATGAAATTTGGTCTCAAAGCACTCATCTCCTTCTAACCCCGTCGGAGTAAGGAGGATTTCATCCGTCACTTGAGATTTATTCATAGCGGTTTGCATACCATGAAATTGTGCGACTTTACCGCGATATACTCCGGCAATAGGATAGATTGTCATGGTCATTGAAGCTCCTTACTCGTCAAGATGTGAAGAAAATATCGCTGAGTGTACCAGCCCAATAATGCAAGATTAAAGCCCAGCGTTCAGGATAAAATCACAACTCGACGCTAACCATCACACAACGACATAAATCGACTACTTGCAGATGAACACAACACGCCATTGCACCAAATTTCACTACTTAACCAATGGAGTCGACGTTTACTCTTCACCCATCGTGCTTGCACGTAGAGCGTTTGTCCAATAGGTATCGGCTGATGAAAGCGAACCTCTAAGCTAGCCGTCATAGCGGTAATATCTAAATTGAATAGACAATGCAGCATAGCACTATCGTGCAACGTCGTGACTAAACCGCCTTGCATTACGCCGTCGTAGCCCTGCACCTCTTGTGTTGCTACAATTGTGGCTTGAACGCTATGGGTGTTTGTTGGGATGAACTCAATACATTGTTCAGAAAAGAATGGTTGGCAACACACCGCGCATTGGCAGTGTGATTTGGCTTTAGATGACACCATTATTTGCCCTTATTTTTGAGAGAGAAAATCGACATGGCTCGGCCTAAAATACAACGCAAAATCTGTACTCGCGCGCCTTACTCTTGCTTTAAGCCTAATGGCGTACCGATGACAGAGCTGCAACACATCGAACTCCAAGCGGAAGAGCTAGAAGCGTTACGTTTAGCCGATCAAGAAGGGCTGAGCCAACTCGATGCCGCCGCGCAAATGCAGGTCTCTCGCCAAACCTTCGGCAACATCGTTAAGCGGGCCCGAGCCAAAGTGGCAAATTGCTTGGTCAACGGTCATGCCTTGGTGCTAGCAACTGATCAAGATACGCCTGTGCAAACAGGATCGGCTGACTGAGCAGCTAAGCAACCAAGCAACAAAACAACAAAGCAACTAAGTGGCTCACCTGTGTTAAGTATTGGGCTCACTAATTTGGTACAAGGTTTTACGATGTTCATCGCACACTTCTTCGCAATTGCATTCACGCTCAATATCAATATTGGCTAACCCACCGCAACTGCCTGCAATGGGTTTACGAGAAAACAGCACACCAATAGCCATGAGACTAATCACCACGACAAAACCAATCAAAGCGAAGATAAAGGTCATTTGGCGATCCTTTTTATCAAGGTAAAGCCTTTTTGCAATGAGCTCATAATTGGCGATGGAGTACTGGCGGCTGATTGACTACCGCATGATTTTTTACTGCCACAACAACTGGTCGTCTTCTTAGGTTCCTTACCATAATCCAAGCAAGTCACTGGCATTAGCACTGCGTAATCCAACTGGCGAATATCTGCTTTTGGCGGTGCAGCAAAAACCTCAAGATTAAGATCAAACAAAGCACTCAGCATTTTCCTACCAATTGAACGCACGACGACCGCATTGACGTTTTGTGCGGCCATTAATGCCATCCACTGCTTTTTCTTACCACAATTCGAAGCCGTTTCTTCAAGAGTGATGAGCTGATAAGTGCCGGTGGTTTGATTGAAGATCGCCACTTGTGGCGCACGAGAGAAGTGATTGGAAACAAGATTATCAAGACAAGGAATTGCGTAGATCATAGTGGCTCCTGCCCTATAAGAACAAAAGCACACTATATCGCCAGTTATTGGCATATGCTAATAACTAATTTGGAAAATTAGATTGTGAAAGTTATCGCAATCAGTGTGTCACTAACGGCTCACCTTTCTTAGCAGAGTATCAATCGATGCCTTAGGCGTTTTCGCTATCTTCGTCATTAATTCAAAACTTGGCTGCGTAATCCCATATTTATCGCGTAACGTCGCCAATTGAACACGCCATAACTTTGCCGTCATTTCCGCATCTGCTAATGCTCGGTGAAATACGCCATCATTATCGATTTGGTGATAACGAACTAAATCCCCCAACTTGTGGGATGACGTTTCTTGATGCAATCGGCGTGATACCAATAAAGAGCATGCAAACTGGCCATCGTAATCGCGTTTAATGAGGGCGAGTTCGCCATCTAAAAAACGTTGATCGAATGATGCATTGTGCGCCAATAAATTACTGCCTTGAATAAAGTCAGCAAATTCATCCATCACTTCTGCACAGCGCGGAGCACCACTTAGCATGTTGTTGGTAATACCGGTATAACCTTCAATGAAACTACTCACGCGAAAACCTGGATTCATCAAGCGTTGAAATCGATCAACCACTTCTCCTTGATGCAATTTCACGGCACCAATTTCAATGGCTCGATCGCCTTGTTGAGGAGAAAGTCCCGTGGTCTCGAAGTCGAGCACAATTATTGAATCCGCCATAGAAGGAATAGACACACATCACCTATATCAATGTAAAAATACCCGCGCAGTGTAACCACACTTATCGGTTAGCGCAAAGCGCATTGAGCGCTGATTTTTTGCGCAAAAAAAATTTGACCTATCTCATTAAAATATCAAATTTTATCGCCAAATTTTTGGCTGTTACATTTGTTCGATAAAGAGAACCGGCTTTAATCTGGTTAAGCTACGTTAAATTAAAAGCAATATTAACAATAACTTACAGAAAAACAGCTCTCACTCAATCATCACAGCCAAACGCCAAATTTCAGACTGGCCATCAAGATGGTTCATAAATGATCTTTTATTGTTCATATTTGTCTATTTTGCAAAACATTGCGTTCAATTGTTATCGCTATAATCAGCGAGATTTCATAAATAACAATAACTAAGCACGTACACATTCATAAAGGTATATGAACATGTTCAATAGTATTCGCACACAAATTGCTGTCAGCGCGGGGGTGGCGATGGCCTTCACCCTATTGATCGCGATGGGGATGACAACCAACGCTTTTACCAAAGTTAACCAACAGATTTCCAGCAAGGTTTCTGACCAGCTGACTGAAGCCACCACTTCTCACTTACGTTCTACCGCTTCAGAGCAAGGCAAAACTATCGCCAATGAGCTGTTTCCCGTCACTCGCAGCTTAAGCCAATTACGCTCAATTATGGAGCAAAGTGCCCAAGATCATGCTGGAGCCGATGCACTGGTTAATCATTTTACGGCGGCGCTAAAAGCCCAAGATGAAGCGGTTTTTGCCGGTTACATGGTATTTGAAGAAAAAACCTGGCCGCAGGAAAGTGAAGCCAAAGCAGGAAGCGCTTTCAACGAAAACGGCGTATTGGCGCCTTTTTTCTCACCTAATAATCAAGGCAGTTTTGATGCTTTAGGCATGGCAAGCTTTTCCAACACTGCCATGAATGCAAATGGTGAGCGCGTCGATGATTGGCACCTAATGCCGTATCAAACGGGTCGTACCTTCGTGATGGAACCTTACATGTACCCTGTGCGTGGCAAGCAGGAACTGATCACCACCATCAGCCAACCAATCAAAGTCAACGGCAAGATCATTGGTTCATTGGGTTTCGACCTGGCACTGACCCAATTACAAGCGCAGAGCCAATCACTCGCGAGTGATCTATTTGAAGGCGAAGGCAATATCATCATCGCTTCTTGGAAAGGGGCAACGCTGGCTAACGCTAATCTACCCGCAACTGTCGGTAAAAAAGTCCCGAGCCAGTTATACAATCAATGGTCAAAAATCCAAAACCTCGCCTCAGGTACAGCGATTGGTATGATGACGCAAAACGGCCAAGAGTACGCCATCACTTCTGTTAACACCTCTGGTGCAGCATGGATTGTTATCGTGTCAGTACCAACTCATGTATTGCAAAAAAGCATTTCCGACTTCAATAGTTGGAATAGCGAGATGAATAGCCAAGCGATCCAGCAAGGCGTGACCGCCGGCATTTTAGCGATGCTATTTGGGGTAGCCGCAATGACCTTTATTGCGCACTCACTAGGCAAAGTACTAGGCAACTTAGTGGAGCGTTTTAAAGATGTCGCACAAGGCGATGGCGATCTGACTTATCGCTTAGAAGTGAAAGGCAAAGATGAAACCGCCCAGCTATCACATTGGTTCAACGCCTTCCTAAGCCGTATGCAAGAGATGTTACGATCGGCTAAAGAGACCGCGGTTCAAGTGGATTCAAGCGCTCGCAAAGGCCAAGAGAGTGCAGATATATCGAAAGATAAGCTCAACGGTCAGCTAAATGAAGTCAATTCACTAGCAACGGCCATCAATGAAATGACCGCGGCCGCGCAAGAAGTTGCCAACTCAGCGGTACAAGCTGCGACAGCGGCAAGCCAAGTCCAATCTAATAGCCAAAATGGTATGGCACGCATGGATAATGCAGCACATGCCGTTGAGGCATTGGCGCAGCAAGTCAACAATGCCCAAGTGCAAACACTGAGTTTGGCGGAATCGAGCGCAAGCATTCAAGGTATTCTGTCTGAAATTGGCGGCATTGCTGAACAGACCAACTTATTAGCACTGAATGCAGCGATTGAAGCGGCACGCGCAGGTTCTGCTGGCCGTGGTTTTGCCGTGGTTGCGGATGAGGTACGTAACTTAGCCAATCGCACTCAAAGCTCTACTGAAGAGATTCGTAGCATGCTGGCACATCTAGAGCGTGATACGCAGACAATTGTTGAATTAATGGAGCAGAGCCAAGAACAAGCGGCAGATACCAAGAATGAAACCCAAGCAGCGCAAACGGCCTTAGCGGAGATCAACCAAGCGATTGATGTGATTAACGACATGAACAACCAAATCGCCTCTGCTGCTGAAGAGCAGAGTTTGGTTGCAGAAGAGATCAACCGTAATGTGGTGATCATTAACGACACCGCCGTTGATGTGATGGACACAATGACGACGTCTGTTGATATCAGCAATGAGTTGTCAGGACGCGCCTCTGATCTTCACGATGAGTTGAACAAATTTAAGATCTGAGTTTAACCCTCATGCTACAAATCGCAGCGCCCAATTGGGCGCTGTTTTTTTATTTCGCTATCTCGAAGGAAGCAAAGAACATGGCCTAGATATACTCACCACTATGGCTGACCTTCGATTATTTTTACCCCTGCCGGAATATCAACCCAAGATTGTTTTTCTTTCACCCACACGTGCACTGTTGGGGCAAATAGTGAGTCATCGGCCAAATTCGCCGGTTTAAGTTTGAGTTTGATTAACTGCGGATGCTCGGGGTCAAAATGATAAATGCGGTTACCACACCCGCCACAAAACTTGGCACAATTGACATTGCCACTGTCTGCGGGCCGGCTCCAATCTGACATCTCACCATGAAAATCAATATCTTCCGCTTTCACTACTGCTGTAACGCTAAATGGCGCTGTAGAGAGCTTCTGGCACTCTTTACAATGGCATGCCGCCACCATTTGCGGTGCCGCTTTTAATTGGTAGGAAACTTGGCCACATTGGCACTGTGCTGTAATTGGGTAAGTCATATCTATTCCTTTATCTATGACGATCATTCATCGCTTGTGGCACATCACTATCGCAATAATACCCAGTAATTTTCAAGCACAATGATTATTTATATGACCTAACTCAAGCGAGTCAGTCTTAAACGCTCTGTTTCCACCATCGCTTTCCCGCTTAAAGTTTTTGCTTTGTTATCAACATTAAAAACCGCATCAATGATGTTTGTGCATCACGATTTAATAATCGGCAAGCGGCGGTTAAATCCGCAGTTGTTGTGGGCTGGATGCCTTTGATATCGAGCGCAACATCAAGTTCTGTTATGTGTAGTGCACGAGTAATAGCGCGAAACTGAGACAGTTTCATATCCGATTCGCCTCGTTCGATACGCTGATAAGTTTTTAAGCTCATACCCGCAATCTCGGCAATTTCCACGCGTGTCATACTGGCTGATTTACGTCTATTAATTAGAACCATCACTATAGGGTCAATCATCACAAGCTCCTAAAAAAGGACAGATTTGACCTATCTAACGCAATAAGCAGACCATGTTGACCACCCCATATTTACCCCCTATTCCACTGTTCGCACAATGCGCTGATTTTTAAACAGTTAGCATCGAACCGTTGGTATTAAATGAACAAGAATAATGAAATTTTTGATGCAGAGTGCAATGAGTCACTTCGCAATTTGCGACTCCTTATTGCAAAATTAATTAACGGCATTGAGCAAATTGCGATGGATTCACAAGATGAATCTTTAACGCGAATTAAACAGTCTCAATACCGCTTATTGAAATACAAAGAGCTATTATTGCACTTACCTCACATTGATGAGAGTGAGCTGCTGTTTGCTCGTACTGAACTGTCAAAAAACGAAAAGCAAATAGCAAAACTCGGTCTTGAAGCGCTGACGTTTGCTATTGATGAGCTAGACAAACAACTGACTTAGTCATTGAAACAAAAAAAGCCGAGTAAAATCGGCTTTTTTAAACGATAGTAAATTTCGCGTTAGTCGATCACTAACGAACCATCGGCATTGAACTTCCAACAATCACCATAAGCAACTTCCCACAGATGACCATCAGGATCGGCAAAATAACCACTATAACCACCCCAGAATACATCTTGAGCGGGCTTTTCAATTGTGCCCCCAGCCTTCGCTACCACCGTTAGTATTTCATCAACTTCACCGCGGCTACGTGTATTATGTGCGATCGTTACTCCCGTGAACCCTTCGCGGTAACCAACGTATTTATTAGAAATGTCACGCGCGAGAGCATTGATCGGATATAAGGCTAAGCAGACGCCACCGGTTTTGAAAAAGACAATGCCTTCAGCTGGAGAATAAGTGGTTGGGAAACCAAGTGCTGTATAGAAGTTATACGATGTCTCTAGATCTTTTACGCCAAGCGTAATAATGCTGATACGAGGTTCCATTTAAGCTCACCTTATTTGAATGACGCGAGTTCATAAATGGAAAATATAACCACCAGATTGGAGGTAAATTCATCTTATGCACGCCAATATTTATCTCAATTGTGTGAAGTATAACCATATTTTGACCATGTAAAAACCTAATTTTGTTAACAAAATCAAAATTCCAGATTATCTGCTGATTCAAAAACACATAATGATGCCGCTCATCGTTTACAGAAGCCCCCGCACCTATCTGTGATCTTCAACACGAGAATTGAATGCCGGTCTCATTTTTTTGTAAAGAAATGCAACTACATGTCGATATCTTAACCGTGTTGGACATCTCTACGAATGGAAGTCATCGCCGAATAGGGTAAGCAGGCGTAAAACCTCACAATAACGACATGCTATAAAAAGGCAGATCAACCAATGAAATTAAATTCAATTAGCATCAAGCAAAAGGTGGTGGCAGGTATCACCTTAGCCGTGCTTTCATCCACAATTATTATGGGCGTCATCGCCCAGAAACAGTCTCGTAGCTTACTTGAACACCACCTTATAGAAATTGAGCTTCCGTCGATCCTTGACGACATTAGTAATCAGATCGACCGTGAAGTAAGCGAAATGCTGCTGGCAGCTGAACAAATCACCAATAACGAGTTTATCAAACACGCCGTCGATGGCACTGAAATCGATGCCAGTGTACAAGCGATGTTAGTCCAAGAACTCAAGAACGTTCGTCAGCAGTACGACCTAAATGATGCCTCGGTTGCAAACCGAGAAACGGCTTATTACTGGAACCAAGACGGCTTCTTACGTCAGCTAAACCAACAACAAGATGGTTGGTTTTTTGGCTTTACTCAATCGGGTAATGCAACCTCAGTCAGTATCTTTCAAGAGCCAAATGGCGATGTGAAAATGTTCACCAATTTTCAGCTATTGCACGGCTTAACCATGGCTGGTCTATCTAAATCAATGGATGACATGGTGTCGCTACTTAACAATTTTAGAATTGAGCAAAGTGGCTTTGTCTTCCTTACGGATGCGAATGGCAACATCAAAATTCATCGTGATGGCAACGCAACACGCAGCTCTTTGGATAATCTTTACGGCGTTGGTACTGCGAAACTACTTAATAAGTCAGGTTTCAATCTCATCGAAGCGGAATACCAAGGCGAACAGGTCTTTGTTTCGAGCACCTACGTTCCATCCATGGATTGGTTCGTTATCGGCGTGGTTCCTGTTGAAGAAGTGTTTGCTGATCTTGCCGCAGTAGCAAAACAAATGATGCTCACCACCGCCTTAATTGCGGTGCTATTTATCATCATGGGTGTGTTATTAGCCAATAGCATTACTCGCCCTATTCGTGCTATCGCAGCGCGTTTTAGCGACTTAGGTAAAGGGGATGGGGATTTATCACAACGTATTGAAATTAAGAGTAGTGATGAAATCGGCCAATTATCAGAAGGCTTTAACGGCTTTATTGAAAAGATCCACCAATCGATGAAAGAGGTTGCATCCACCAGTCATGCACTGCAATCTGCGGCGGATAATGTGTCTAACCGTGCCAACTCAACCTACGACAATAGCCAGCTGCAACGCGACCAAACGATTCAAGTGGTCACTGCGATCAATCAGATGGGCGCAACCATTAGTGAAATCGCCTCAAACGCTGCAACCGCGGCAGATACCGCAGCGCTCGCCTCTGATAATACTCAGATGGGGCAAAACGTCGTCAACAAGGCGAAAAATGTGATCAGCCGTTTAGCCGCAGACATCGACCATACTGGCCAAGTCGTGGGGCAGCTAGCGTCAACTACTCAAGAGATCGGTTCAATTTTGGATGTTATCCGTGATATTTCAGATCAAACGAATCTACTTGCATTGAACGCAGCGATTGAAGCAGCACGCGCGGGTGAGCAAGGCCGTGGATTTGCGGTTGTTGCAGATGAAGTTCGCAACCTAGCGAGCCGCACCGCATCTTCTACCGACGAAATTCAGAAGATGATTAACCAGCTACAAGGTGACGCGAAAGACGCGGTAACCGCAATGGAAGCGGGCAAGGCGCTGACTTATGAAGGCGTGTCATCGTCTGACGAAGCGGCCGAAGTTCTGACTCATATCTCGGAGCGTATTCACGATATTACCGATCGTAATACCCAAGTTGCAACGGCAACCGAAGAGCAGTCAACCGTGGTTTATACCATCAACAACAATATCGAAGAGATCAACGCGATCAATGAAGCAACCACAGGGACAGCAGAGGAATTAGCTTTAGCTAGTGGAGAACTCAAAGAGCTTTCTCAACGTTTAGATACCATGGTGGGTAGCTTTAAGCTGTAGCGTTTACAATACAACGCTTTTAATACACCAAAGCCTCGCACCGCGAGGCTTTTTAATGCTAATCAGACTAAGAAGATGATTAGCAGTGGGGGCATGCTTTTGATTTCTGAAGATAATCAATCACATTACCATGCTTATCCAGAGTCAGATCACAGCACTCTTCAAACAGCTTTTTAAGCTCTGTACGGCTCTTTTGCACGCGAGATTTCAGTGTGGAGTAGCTGACACCTTGCTGCTCGGCCAACTCTTTTTGACTAACTCCACCAAGCTCAACACTTCCGAGAAGTTCAGCACTCGACTCTGGCAATGCTTGAATAAATGGCGCAATACAATTTGCCAGTTCTTGCTCAACACTTTCAGGCACTTGTTCAAACCATAAATCATCCGCTTGTAGATCATTATCGCGTTGAGTACGAGCACGCTTGCGATAAAAATCGATAATGGTTCGCTGCGCCAATTGAAACAACCAAGACTTCACGCTTGATTCATTTTGTACATCCGCCAAGCTTTGGTAGGTCTTGATCAAAATCTCTTGTTGTAGGTCTTCAACGTCTGCCTCATTAGCGACTTTACTATGCAAAAACGCTTTCAATGAATGCTGGTATTGGCGCCATACCTCATCAAGATTCAGTAAATTATTGGCATTTTTCATCAGCGCAGCATTCCGCTTGTAAAAAACCAATCACGCCTTCTAAGCATTGATATTCCGCCACACAATACAGAGTTCGCCCTTCGCGACGTTGACTGATCAAACCGGCTGAAGCAAGGCTGGCAATATGATGAGATAACGTGGAGCCAGGAATATCTAATTGCTCTTGTAATCCACCCACCGCAATGCCTTGATACCCTGCTTTCACCACACTTTTGTAGATAGATAAACGGGTTGGATGGCCAAGCTCTTTTAACGCTTTAGCAACAGCTTCGAGTTCCATTGTATTCACCGATTAGTTTGCTTCGATTTACTATATATTTCCAAAATAATCGAAATATCACTAAAAAGCAATCTCGTTACTTCAAATCGCGGATGTAGGGAAAAGTTTCATTGGAACTATTTCCACTAAGTTGAAACTCTAATGAGAGCCGGTCACAACCAACTTTTGGACAAAACCTTCTTAGAGTAATCACTTAAATTAGGAAAATGCGGATAACCTGGGGTATCGGGAAGTCACTTAGTGAAGTGTCCAGTCCTACTGGTACAGATCAGATTGAGGCTACTTTGTTAGTCCGACAGCTATCAACAAAACTGTAGCAGTCACGCTCACTGTCGGTCTGAGGTGTCCATGGAAATTACGTGCATTAGATATTTTCTAAATCATATGGCTACATATATAATCAAGCCAGCCATTCTTTACTGATGAGCTATAGGCTGCTGATGATTTAGCCTTAAACTCCATCTTGCTAGAGTACTTAAGAGCTTCTTGCCTACAGTTTTCTTTTATTTGCCAGTGGCCTCTCGGTTTTCGATTAGACTTCATGTGGCTACAAATCTCATCAAGCCAGCCATTATTTCTCGCTGAACTATAAGCACTTTTGTTATTCAAATTGAACTCAGTTCTCGTATTGTAAAGTAATGCTGCCTCATAGCACCTTTCTTTATTCCAGTACCCAGTAGGTCGCTGCACAGAAGTCATATGGTTACATATATCCTCTAGCCATTTATTTTTCTTGGCTGAATCATATGCGCCAGAAGCTCCCTTACTAAAATCAGATCTGGTTGTATATTTCAAAGCTTCAACTTCGCATGCTTCTTTATCCCAAAATCCATTTTGCTTTTTGCGCATATCCATGTGATAGCATACTTCGTTTATCCAGCCATTTCTGTATGCAGCTCTCATCGCTAAAGGAGAATGTTTTTTGAACTCACCTCGTGTTTTATATTTCTTAGACTCCGATTTACAACGCTCTAAAGTCCAATAACCATTCGGTGTAGAGAGTCTTTCCATATGAGCACAAACTTTATCCGTCCAGCCTTCTCTACACGCAACTACGTATGCCGAGTTATTTCCTTGTATAAACTCTTTCCGTGTTTTGTACTTCGCTGCTTCTTGCTCAACATGCTCATATGTCCAACATACTTTCTCTGACATATGAGACGTAGCCTCTTCGAGCCAACCTTTTTCACAGGCAATTCTGTAGGCTGAATTGGGTGCATTTTTGAAGTCTATTCTCGAAGTGTACTTTCTAGCTTCATGCTTGACTCTTTTAAAAGTCCATGGTTCTTTACCACCAAGCGCTCCTAGTGCGCTTTCATTGTTTAGTAGCTTAAAACCCTTATCTCGATACTTTTGAACATATTCCGACTCTAACTGAGCTGCTAAAGATGCATCAATGTACTTGGTAAGTTTCTCGTACTTTGTATCTGGATATGTCACTAACTCCTTTGTTGAGTGACCATAACCATTTTTATGCTCTAGCATCCTCTTTTGGAATGAGAATGTTAGGCCAACATAAGCCTCGTTGCGCTCCACACTGAAAATAGCGTAAATGCACCGTTTAGCTCTATTTCCGATATGTTCCATATGTGAACATATATCATCCATCAACTTGTGCCGTAGTGCATACCCGTATGCCGAACTACAGTTTTTTTCAAATTCCATTCTAGATTTATATTTTAGAGCTTCTTGCCTAACTCTCTCTTCAGTCCAAAAACCTTTAGGTTTTCTAACTTCTTCAATATGAGCATACATCCGAGGTAACCAACCATTTTTTTGTGCAGCACCATATGCGCCCTTGTTTCCAGTACCGTATTGAAATTCGGAGGGAGTTTTACATTTTTTAGCCACTTCTAAAGCTCTAGCAAACGTCCAGTAACCTGATTGTTTCTTGGTGTACTCCATGTGGGAACATACGTCCTCTAGCCATCCATTTCTTCTAGCAGCAGAAAAGGCTCCACCTGAACCTTGTTTAAACTTGCTTCTTTGTTTGTACTTAAGAGCCTCTTCACGAACAGCGCTTAATGTCCACTTTTTTCTTGTCATAAATATCTCATTGCTTGTTTAAGAGTTCACCAGAACCAAAGTGATTGGCTCACCTTCTCATACTAAACGGGCTAAAAGAATAAGATAAACTATGGCAATGGGTAGACAAGCAAATTCTAGAGCTTAATTGCTCTAGCAAGAAAAGGGGCAGAAACGTTTTAGATTGTTAGCTCGAAAGTATAGGTTCAACGGACCAATAAGGGCGAAGAAATCAGCAGACTGATAAACGGGACATACCAATTCAGTTAGCAGCAACCAAAAACAAAAAGGCGAACCCATTCGATTCGCCTTGCATCAATTAAGCGAAACTTCTACTTCAACGGGTCGTTATCCGGTAAGGCGCTATGAATCCAAAGTGCTAGCCGGTGTTTGATATTCGCACCATCAAGCTTACTTTCAGGGAGTGGCATGATCTGTTTGGCATCAACCAAAAATAGATAAATCGCTTTTACTCTTAGTGGTTGTGGTGATTGCGGAAGTTCAAAACCTTGCATTTTTGCCATCTTCCCGCCAATCTCAAGTGCCTTTTTAACCAGTTTATCTTCGTTATGAAGCTTGGTGCTTTTTGACATTAATAGAATCCTCTTCTTCACTTGCACTTAGAATACCTTAACTGCCACAACCCGCGTGTTAGTAAGCTCTCATATTGATAAGTTTGGGCTATATTCCATCACCCAGCGCGTTTGATTAGGTCCAAAGTAATCTGCTTCTTCCGCAATTTTACTAAAGCCAAGTGATTGATATAGACGCAGTGCCGCGGGGTTTTCAGGGTCAACCGTTAAGCGCACGCGAGCGTAACTCTGCTGCTCCAGTAATTGAGTCAGTAGTTTGCGCCCAATGCCTTGACCTTGCAGTTCAGGCGACACTGCCACAGATAGAATCCAACCGATATCTTGCGTTTCACTTTGCGCGAGGATCAAAAACGCCTGCATCTTTTGCTCTTGAAACGCAGCAAAGCATCCTTTTGGCCAGCAATCGTAAGACTGACGAAAAAAGAAATCCGGCAGAGCATGAGCGCCAAAGCATTGCTGTTCTAGCTGCGCCATCATGGCAAATTCATCTTGTTCTATTGCGCGATAAGTAACTGTCATATTGTCGTTAATCAGTATATTAGGGATCATTCCAGGCGTATTAGGTATGTTAACATCACATACACTAAAACGAGAGGCGTATCGCAGACTGCGGGGGCAGAGGCTGTCATTTGCCTGCAATGAGTTCATCACGTTGGTTCTTTCTTCACATGATGATTGTAACGTCCAAGCAGACAGCCATCTTTTTCCCTATCCGCGAATTCTAAACAACGCTCCTCTTAAGCTCCTCCGTAACTCCGATGCGTTATCTTTCCTTTTATACCCTTAACGAGAATCCTCCGTAATTCATTGATTTAATACCATTTAAAATTAAAAAACCAAATTTAGATCGCACTCTCGCTAAGCCTCAAAAATATCACCTCACCCAATGTATAAAGTTGTCCCACACAATCATTTCGACATTTATCGAAATAACTCTTGATCATTCGGAGAATATTTCTATAATTCGAGAATATTCGAAATTAAAGGTAACGAGGCTCACATGAGTAATGAATTGATGACAATGGTACGCGACGCCCTAGATATGTTTGCGTTTTTAGCAGTGGAATTGATTATTCTATTTCTTGCAATCAGCTACATCGTTGGTGTGTTGCAAGAGTTTTTAACCCCAGAAAAGATCCAATCGATCTTAAGCTCGCGCAACGGTAAAGGGTATTTTATTGCTGCCTTACTTGGCTCTATCACGCCATTTTGCTCGTGCTCAACTATCCCTTTCTTAAAAGGGTTACTTCGTGCCCGAGCAGGTTTTGGCCCTATGATGGTGTTCTTGTTTGCAAGCCCACTGCTTAACCCTGTGATTATTGGTCTATTTGTGGTGACCTTTGGTTGGCAAGTTGCTCTGTTCTACTTCGCTATCGCGATGACAGTATCGGTAGTTTCTGGCTTTGTACTAGAAAAGTTAGGCTTTGAGCGTTACGTAAAACCGGAAGCGTATGAATCAGCTAATACCTCTAGCTGTTCGAGCCAGTCAAGCTGTGGTGATACTGCAAAAGTAGCAGAAGCAACGTCATGCTGTACAAAATCAGAGCCTGTTGCTGCACCAACAAGCTGCTGTACCAGTGCTAAAAAAGAACCAGAAGTAGCGGTTTCTTGCTGCGCTTCCGATGGCACGGCCACAGCAACAATGACAGAAACAAAACAACCAAGCCGTTGGATGCGTATTTGGCTGTCAACTTGGAAAGATTTTAAACAGGTACTGCCTTACCTAATGCTGGGTATTGCAATTGGCTCATTCATTTACGGTTTTATCCCAACTGAATTGATTGCTGAATATGCCGGCGCCGGCAAGTGGTATGCTATCCCTGTTGCCGCTGTGATTGGTATTCCATTGTATATTCGCGCAGAAGCCGTTATCCCACTAAGCGCAGCCCTAGTGCAAAAAGGGATGGCATTGGGTTCGGTAATGGCGTTGATCATTGGTAGCGCAGGCGCAAGTTTGACAGAAGTGATCTTGCTTAAATCTATCTTCAAAAATCAGATGATTGCAGCATTCTTGGTTGTAATTTTAGGTATGGCCATCAGCGCGGGTTATCTATACACCGTAATTTTTGGCTAACAAGCTATCTTAACTCAAAGCAATAAGCTGACTTTTTACAGCCATTGGTATTAAAACACCCGTGGCTGTTTTATTGTCTAGCAAGCGTGAGGCGTCAACTAACCTAGTAAATTTTACTTAAGCGCTCCCCATTAAGGCACACAAACCTATCTGACATAGCTTTACGATTAACGTGTTTATCCGTAACCTTTTGCGCTATATCAAAAATTTTCTACGCAAAATCGCAATATTGTTGACGCTTTCCTAGCGTAGTAAGGTATTTTGAGCCCATTCAACCATTGTCTAGATGCACTTTAACGCTGCATTACTACTTACGATAGATGGTAAAGCATATTGTACTATTTAGTGGAGTTACCTTTTGAGCCCAAAGCAAAAAACCGGATTCGCAACAATTTCTGATGTAGCTAATTTAGCAGGGGTTGGCAAAACCAGTGTATCTCGTTTTTTAAATGGTGAAAAAAGTAAGCTTTCTGAAGAGTTGCTTGAGAAGATCTCTCAAGCCATTACGACACTCAATTATCGTCCAAGCCAATCCGCACGAATGCTCAAAGCCGGCCAATCCAGATTAATCGGCTTAATCCTCGCCGATATTCGTAACCCGTACTCTATCGGCGTCATGCAAGGTATTGAACAAGCCTGTAAACAAGCTGGCTACATGCTGATGGTTTGCAACACTGATAACCAACTCGAACAACAGCAACGCTACATTGACTTGCTCAAGGACTATCGTGTTGATGGCATTATCATCAATATGCTTGGCATGGCTGATGAACAGATGGAGTCTTTTGCTCACATTGAATGCCCCTTTGTATTTGTGGATAGAACTAGCGATCAAATGGCTGTAGATAGCGTCGGATTAAACAATCACGAAGCGATGCAAATGGGGTGTGAGCATCTCCTAGAACAGAACTATGAATCGCTACTGGTCATCACTCAACCGCTCACCATCGCGCCACGAATTGAGCGCCTTGCATCTCTAAAAAGCTTCACGGTTCAAAAACAAGGGATGCGCTGTGAAGTCTTTGAAACAGATGGTGCAGATGCACCTCTCACGACAGCCATACAACAATTCTTGCGCAGCAATCGAGGTTTGAAAAAAGCCATTGTCACCACCAATGGTATGGCGACAATGCAGACAGCGAAAACCTTAAAGAAACTCAACATTCATTTGGGTTCACAAATTGGCCTACTTAGCGTCGATGATCCTGATTGGGTCGAACTGGTTGAAGGCGGTATCACAGCCTTACGCCAACCGACGAATGAGATAGGAGAAAAAGCCTGTAAACTACTGATTAATAGAATTAATGGTGACGATCGCCCCCCTATTAGCCTCCAACTTTCGGCGCAACTTATTGTGCGTAATTCCACTGCATTCTAGACATATACTCAACTAAAAATATTGCCAGCGAGCTCCCACTATTGAGCAATTTATCGTCAGCATGATCACAAATATCTAAAATCTCACTTCCTATGGAACCGATTCCAGACTAATTTCTGCGCATAACGTGAACACTCTATGCGGAGCAATAAAAATGAAAAAAGTACTAGCCCTAATGATTGCTGCAGCCCTATCAGGCTGTGGTGGTGAATCGAATGAAAACGATACAATAAAAATCGTCGCAGCCCACAACCAAACCAACATCTCTAGCCCATACCAAACGGGCATGCTGAAATTAAAAGAGGTTGCTGAGCAATCTGGATTGTTCAATGTTGAAGTACATGCTGGCACCATTGGTACCAATGAAAACGAATTAGTTGAAAAACTAGTACTTGGCGGCGCCGACGTGGTTCTGGTTTCTCCAGGCTTCATGACTTCTGCTGGTATTGATGAAGTTGACCTATTCTCATTGCTTTACCTATTTGAAGATTACGATCACTGGGAAAAAATCGTCGATGGAGAAGTGGGCGAACAGATCGCTGATATCATTTTCACTAAATCTGGTGAGAAATATCGCGTAATCGATTACTGGACGGCAGGCGTTCGTCACTGGTATGGCAAACAACCTATCAATTCTCTAGCCGATGCGCAAAACATGCGTATTCGCACACAAACCTCTGGTGTTGTTTCGTCTTACTGGCAAGAAATTGGGGCAGTTCCAACCTCTGTTGCATGGGCTGAACTCTACCAAGCACTTTCGAGCAATGTCGTCGACGGTTCAGAAAATGCCTACCCGTACTTAGTACCGATGGAGCACCACAAAACTAATAACGGTAAATTCATCTCTGAAACAGGCCATGATTACACCACTCGCCTACTACTTGTTCGCAATGCCGTATGGAGCGACTTCAATGATCAAGAACGTGAAGCCTTCGTGAAAGCGGTATCGGAAGCGACCCAAGCTGAACGTCAAGCTCTGTACGCTGAAGAAGAGCAATACAAACAACAAGCGATTAACGATGGTGCGGTCATCAACACTCTCGATAGAGCTCCATTTATTAAAGTGGCAAAACAAACACAAGAAAAATGGGCAGAATCAGTTGGCCTAACCGATGTGCTTAACACAATTCACAATACTAAGTAATCGATAGCTATCCCCCTAATTCTGGTTAGGGGGATAAGGATCTACTATGAAAAAGATCACGAAATTTATTGCCAAAGTACAGCTTATCTTCGGCGCTACCTGCTTGGTGGTGTTTGTGCTAGCCACCCTCGTTCAAGTGCTCTCTCGCTACCTTGGCATTTCAATGCTATGGACTGAAGAAGTCGCCGTTAACGCTTTTATCTGGGCAATGTTCCTTGGCTCTGCCGTCATGGTAAGAGAGAAACAACACTTTAGTTTTGGAGTGCTATCCGACAAGTTAACCGGCGTAAAGAAATCCATTTTAGTTATCGTACAAAACATCATCATGTTGATTTTTTGCATACTATGCTCAATTTACAGCATTGAAATTACTGATGTTTTTTGGAATTCCAAATGGATCACCATTCCTGAATTCAAACAAGGTTACGTTTGGTTAGCGCTACCAATTACCTTCATCACATCCAGTGTTTACTTAGTTGAAAACATCTTTGATGAGCTGAAAAAGTTCTACTGGTTTAAGGGCTTTGTATGGAATTAATATTCATCACCATTTTATTCCTTGGTCTAATCATCATTGGCGTGCCTATCGCATTCTCAATTGGTGTTGCTTCTTTGGCGGGTATTGCCACCATTAGTGGTGTACCAAATACCATGATCCCAATGAAGATGTTCTACGGGTTAAACTCTTACGTATTGCTGGCGGTTCCTCTTTTCGTCCTCACTGCCAATATCATGAACCAAGGCAATATTTCACGTAAATTGATCGATTTTTCAGTTGCCTTAGCGGGGAAAAAGCCAGGCGGTTTAGGACATGCGAATGTGATCGTATCAATGCTGTTTGCGGGCGTAAGTGGTTCATCCACTGCTGACACTGCTGGCGTGGGTAAAATCCTTATTCCGAATATGATCGATAAAGGCTATAGCCGTCATATGTCGGTTGGGGTTACCGCTGCATCCTCTACAATTGGTAGCATTATTCCACCTAGTATCACCATGGTGATCTACGGTGGCCTAACCAATACTTCCGTTGGTTCACTGTTTATTGGCGGTATTATTCCTGGGTTACTAATTGGCTTTGGTATGATGTTCGTGATCAGCTACTATGCAAAACGCGACAACCTACCAGTAATGGAGCGAGTTTCTAGAGCTGAATTTATCGCGCTCTTGAAAGACTCGATTCCTGCGATGATCACACCATTAATCATCATTGGCGGTATAGTTTTTGGCATATTTACCCCGACAGAAGCAGCAGCATTCTCTGCCGTTTATGCCTATTTAATCAGTGCTTTTTACTACAAAACAATTAGCTTTAAAGATCTACCGCAAATCTTTGTCGACACTCTTAAGCTCAGTTGTCTATCCCTTTTTGCTTTGGCCGCCGCATCGGCGCTAGGTGAGTTTTTAGGTTACTTCAGAATAAATACTTACGTAGCTGAATTCTTCAGTGATTTAGGTGACAGTAAGTTCCTATTCCTATTCATCATCGTACTGTTCTTCTTGTTTATTGGTACGTTTATGGATGCGATACCAGCGATGGTTCTATTTGTTCCCGTCATTTACCCGGTAGCGTTGTCATTAGGTGTCGACCCTGTTCAGTTAGGTATCACTATTATCATCACCTTATCGATTGGTTTGGTCACCCCGCCTTACGGCTTATGTTTACTCATCTCAAGTGTGATTGGCGAGCTATCGCTCGATCAATCGTTTAAGGCCGTTATCCCATACATTTCGGTCATTATCGCCGTGCTACTAACGGTTATGTTTGTCCCTGCCATTCTGCTAGCCTTCTAGGCTAGCAGCCATTTAAAAAAATTTGCCACTCCATGGAATCGATTCCAAGAGTGGCAAACTGCAGAATAGGCTTATCAATGAACACTCCTTATAACAAAACATTCATCACCATTGGGGAACCTATGGCGATGTTCACCGCCAACGAAGCTGGGGATCTTGCCCACGCCAATTCCTTCACTAAACGCCTTGCAGGGGCCGAAATGAACGTAGCAATAGGCATGGCACGCCTTGGTTATTCATCTGCCTACTTAACCAAACTCGGCCTTGATAGCTTTGGCCGCTACATTGAGCAAGCGCTCAATCAGGAAGGAATCGACACTTCACATTTTACCTACTCATCTGAACGACCGACTGCCTTTCAACTCAAATCACGCGAATTGAATGGCGACGACCCAGTGGTGGAATATTATCGAAAACACTCCGCCGCTAGCACACTGTGCGCAGAAGATTACCCTGAGGCGGTCTTCGCGCAACAAAGCCACCTGCATCTAACGGGAGTCGCCTGCGCCGTTTCACCAACCTTGCGAGGCTTGTGCCATAAAGCATTGGATACGGCGAGAGCCTACGGTAATAGCGTATCGTTTGACACCAACTTGCGCCCATCCCTATGGTCAAGCAATCACGAGATGGTGGAAGAGATCAATGCACTGGCGTTCAAAGCCGATATCGTTCTGCCCGGCGTATCCGAAGGTATGATTCTAACCGGAACCGATCAACCGGAAGCAATTGCCGACTTCTATTTGTCACATGGTGTTCAATTGGTGGTGGTTAAACTTGGCAGTGATGGGGCCTTCTACAAAACAGCGGGGGGCGAAAGTGGTTATGTTGCCGGTCACCCAGTTAAAAAAGTCATCGACACCGTTGGTGCTGGCGATAGTTTTGCTGTTGGCGTTATCTCTGCGTGGCTAGAGTCACTGCCTCTTCGTCAATCCGTTGCGCGTGGCTGTCTATTTGGAGCTTTAGCTGTACAAGTGCTTGGTGATAGTGAGGGCTTACCGACACGCACTCAATTAAATGAGTTGGCATCATAAGGAATAGGGTAATGAAAAAGAAAGTCGTCCTCTACAAACAAATCCCTAGTGCCGAACTTATGCGTCTAAAAATGCACTTTGAGGTCTGTTTTTTCGATGGTTTAAACGATGACAATTACGATGAATTTATCTCTTCATTGTCTGACGCTCATGGGCTTATCGGTGCGAGCAAACCGATTAATGAAAGTATTCTCAAATATGCACCAAAACTAAAAGCTTGCTCGACCATTTCGGTCGGACTTGATCAATTTGATGTTGATTACCTCAATCAACGTGGTATCGCCTTGATGCATACCCCTTCTGTGCTAACCGAAACCACCGCAGACACCATATTCACCTTACTGATGTGCAGTGCTCGACGCGGGGTTGAATTGTCTAACATGGTGCGTGAAGGCCAATGGCAACGCAGTATTGGTAGCGAACACTATGGCGTAAATATCTATGGTAAAACCATTGGTATTATTGGCATGGGCCGAATTGGCTATGCCTTAGCAAAACGCGCTCACTTAGGCTTCGATATGCCGGTGCACTACTTCAACCTCAGCCCAAATCAACAAGCCAATAGTGATCTCGATGCGATACAAATGTCGCTTGAAGAGGTGCTAAAAACCGCCGACTTTGTCTGCGTTGTACTACCGCTGACCAAGCAAACCGAAAAACTGATTGGGGCAGAACAACTGGCAATGATGAAGCCGTCAGCGATCTTTATTAACGGATCGCGCGGCAAAATTGTTGATGAAGCTGCGCTGATTGAAGCTCTACAGCAGAAAACGATTCTAGCCGCTGGGCTAGATGTCTTCGAAGTCGAGCCTCTACCAGCAAGTTCACAACTATGCCGACTCGACAACGTCACACTATTTCCACATATAGGCTCTGCTACTCATGAAACCCGCAATGCGATGGTAACTTGTGCCGTTGATAACCTGATTGCGGCGCTCAATAACGACTTATCGCTTAACTGCGCTAATCAACATCAACTCAGGTAAGAAAAAATCAGAATATACCCCTTTACCACTCGTAAAACACTGCTGAACAACTAATTAAAATTATTGATCCAAACCGATTACATGGAGTGAATAATGAACAACTGGAAAATTAACCCGGCTGACGTATTTGCAGCCTCGCCAATTGTCCCTGTCATGGTAATTGAACACCTCGAAGATGCACTGCCAATGGCCAAGGCGCTGTTGGATGGCGGCATCTCGGTTTTTGAAATTACCCTACGAACAGAAGCCGCACTCGCAGCTATTCAGCAAATAGCTGATGCATTTCCGAATGTGTTTGTTGGTGCTGGCACAGTACTTAATCCTGAGCAATACGATGCCGCGGTTGCGGCCGGAGCACAATTTATTATCTCTCCAGGAATGACACCCGAGCTTATCGCCCATGCAAAGCAAAGTACCGCACCACTGATACCCGGCGTGGCAACCCCAACCGAAGTCATGACAGCTCTGGCACAAGGGTTCACTCATCTAAAATTCTTTCCTGCCGAAGCTAATGGTGGCGTCAAATCACTCAGTGCGATTGCGGCACCACTGCCTCAAGTACGCTTTTGCCCAACCGGCGGAATATCTCCAGCTAACGTTAAAGATTATATGGCATTAGATTGTGTGGCGACCGTTGGTGGAACATGGATGCTACCCAAAACTGGCGCAATCGATATTGATTGGTCTGCAGTGACTGACAGCACCAAGCAAGCCGTCGCATTGCTTTCTTAAATGAGCTAGTTCTCCCTTGAGGTGAACCAAATTATTATAGGCAGATTATGTTTATCGGTCATATCGATCATTTACCCAACCAGCAATTCTTGTCAGCAGCACTGCTGCACAAAATGCAACTCGCCTTTGACGCGATTGCTGCAACCCCTGAGCTTGGTGAGAAAGTTCTTATTGAAAATGAACTGAGCTACAACATTGTCCAAGGAAAACGGACGTCACCGTTAAATAAGGCAGCAGAGATTCATCATCAATATATCGATGTCCACCTAACGCTTGATGGTGAAGAGCACATTGGTTATGCCACTCAATCACTAGAGATTACGGATGAATCGCAATCAAATTGCGATCTTTATTTTGGTCCTTTAGAAGAAGAGCATTATGTCCGCTTGGGCATGGGTGAATTTGCGGTCTTTTTCCCGCATGAGATCCACAAGCCACTGTGCAACTATAGAGATGATATTGCTCTTGTTACCAAGGCAATTATTAAGATTCGTTACGACAAACTGTAATTTGTCTGGTGGTTTATAGCTGCTACAATAAAAAAGCGAACCAAGTAGGTTCGCTTTTTCGTTTGAGGATACAATTACTGCGGCGATAATCGCATGTGCAACTTTAGCCATTCAAATAACTTTCCAGACCAAAGTGATATATTGGGCATGGCAGCGTAAACCAAAGCAATAAACAGCACCGAACCCACTAAATCAATCGGTCTATGCATGCCAAGCCACAAACGACTATAAGCCACGCAAACGCCCCACAGCAACAGAATACCCGCTAATCCATAACGCTTGTGTTCAACCAACAATCCACCAAAACAAACTAAACAAATCGCGACAAACATTGTGTGGCCTGATGGAAATGAATAGTCGGTTTCGCCCAGCCAATGTTGAGTTCGCCAAGGGCTAACTTGAGTTGAAACCTGCTCGATCAGTTGATCTTGTTTACTGGCCGTCAATTGGTAGAAATGTGATGGTTTCGGGATCAGCAGTTGATGGGTGAGAACTTCAGTATAAGGTCGCGGGCTTTCCGTAAAATGTTTAAGGCCCGTTTTGGCAGCAAAGCCAATCACCAGAATGATGCCGAGTTGTAATAACTTTTCCCAACGTTGTTTCGGCGTCAAAGTAAGCGTCAAACTACAGAGCAGTAGTACCGCAAGAGTAATTAAGAAACCTTGGCTACCAGCAGAATTGGTCAGCACACTGTAAAACAGCCCCTCACTGTCACTCACTGAATCTAATAACTCAATGTGGCTGACTAATAGTGTCATCGGCGCTATCAGTAAAAGGAATACTGCCAATACAGCAAGGCCATAACGCTTGGCATGAAGATACTCTTTCATAAAATTCTGCTCAACGATTACCAACAACCACTCACGAGAACATAGACATTACGTCGGAGTCACGTTTCGACTGGCGAGGATATGGGAAAGATCGGCAAAGAGAAGGAACCTCTCCTTGTCACCGTTGCCGATATACTAGCCGAAGCCATGTAGAAAAATTATCAAATTGCTGTCAATTTGGCGAAAATTCCTGCCTTTATGTGTTTATCGTTCGCGATTGTAAGCAAAAAAATGATGCACAGGACCATGCCCATGGCCAATGCTCAGCTCATCAGCATACGCAATCGCTTGTGAAATATAGAGTTTCGCCTTTGCCACAGCGCTTTCTAACGATTCGCCTTGCGCTAAATATGAAGCAATAGCCGCAGAGAGCGTGCATCCCGTACCGTGAGTATTGTGGGTGGCTATACGTTTCGCATACAACACCGAAACGCTAACGGGCTGAATAAACAGATCATTACTATTTTCATCCCCCTCTAAATGCCCTCCTTTGAGCAATATGGCTTTGGCACCTAATTGGCGTAGGGAGTGAATCATGCTGCCCATTTGTTCTTCATCACGGGGTATTGGTGACCCAGTCAGTGCTGCACCTTCTGGTAGATTGGGGGTAATCAGATCTGCTAACGGGATCAAACGTTGCTTAAGCGTCGCAATTGCCTCACGAGCCAATAGCAAATCGCCGCTAGTCGCCACCATCACTGGGTCAAGAATGGTGAATTGAGGTTGGTATTGTTCTAATTTATCCGCCACGACATCAATGATGGCGCTATCCGCTAACATACCAATTTTTACTGCCACAACATTAAGATCACTAAATACTGCATCCAATTGATGAGCGACATGTTCTAACGGGATCGGGAATATCGCTGAAACACCTTGCGTGTTCTGAGCCGTAATGGCAGTAATGGCCGAACATGCATAGCTGCCCGTCGCGGAAATGGCTTTAATATCGGCTTGAATACCCGCACCACCACCGCTGTCAGAGCCAGCGATTGTCAATACTATAGGGGTGCAAGTATCAACATTGGCGGTAATGGATGTTGCGTGTGTTTGAGGCATGAGTCTACTCCTACGCGCAACGTATGGAACCGACTCACTGGATGGCTAGCGGGAAAAACTAGTAATAAATCAGTGAGGGTACTTTAGCCGTTAAGGCATATTCATAGAGAAAGGCTAAAGGACGCATAGTTCCCTACGTCAGTGCTAACTGAATCAGGTTCAACGGGTCTCGCGATGCGATCTCAGCCCCAAGGGCTCCCCGACTATTAGCGTCCATAATAACAGCAATCGCTCTTATAAGGTAAGTGAGAAAGGCCAAGTGTGCGCCGCAGCGCACTCTGTCACTCACGGTCGAACTTTATTAAATCTATGACGTGAATACAAATATGGGCAGAATGACCCAGCTTAGCGTCCAACCAAGATTCCACGTCGTTCGCTGTCGTGACTTATTTGCCAATGAAACAAATCGCGATTAGAGTGGAATATGATAGATTATGATTAGCTATTTATTAATAATTTTTTGTTATCACGAACTCGTTCTATCAATAACCCTGTGAGATACCCATGCTAAACCCTCTCTGGCTGAAAACATTTATCACCCTGATTGAAACGGGCCACTTTACTCGGACGGCAGAGCGCCTGTTTATGACCCAGCCAGGCGTCAGTCAGCATATCAAGAAATTGGAGCAAGCATGTGGACACCCACTGATTGAGCGTAATAACAAAAGCTTTGAGATTACTCAGCAAGGCAAAATGCTGTTTGACTATGCCAAGGAGTCTCAAAACCGTGAGACACAGCTATTGGCAAGTCTAGAGCCAGACTCAGCCTACCACGGCAACACTAAATTGGCGTGCTCGGGCTCGCTTGCGTTACTGCTCTACCCTCGCCTGTTAGATTTACAATGTAAATGTCCAAAGCTCATTACCCACGTAGAAGCGGCGCCAAACAGAAAGATTAAAGCGGATATTTTAAGTGGGATGGCGGATCTGGGTATCGTTACGAGCCAAACTAACGATAAACGCATTTTTAGCCAAACGTTGAGTGAAGAACCCTTATGCTTGATGTATCCAGCTCAACATTCATACCAAGGAGACTTAACCAAATCTGATTTACAACAACTCGGTTTGATTAATCACCCTGATGCCGAACATTATTTGGCTCGGTTTTTCGCTCACAGTGATGGTCCGGATTTTGTTGACTTACGTTTTGATCAGATCCCCATCACGGGGTACGTCAATCAACTCAGCCAGATTTTATTGCCCGTAGCGAAGGGGCTAGGTTTTACGATTTTGCCACTCAGTGCTTTAGATAACTTTGCTCTTAAAGAACAAATCGCAATCTATCAACCTAAGCAACCCATTACCGAGACACTATATTTAATCGCTAAGCAGCGCCCACACATGCCAAAACGCTTCGTCACAGTGATTGACGAGATCGAACAGGCACTCAAACGCTCATGACCGATCTAGAGCCAATATTGAAATAACAAAAAAGAGCCTTAAGGCTCTTTTTTGTTATCTCGCTGAGGAAATCTTATCGAAGAATTTATGCTTCTAGCACGTCTTCTCCAATCACTTCAGAGAACAGTAATCCATCATCTGTATCAACATGTAAGCCCATCATAGGCAGCCCATGATGACAGACCCAAGAGACTAAAAACACGCAAATTGCGATGGATAAAATTGCGAATGCAAACATAGGATTACCTCTCTTGGGTGGGACATATGCTATTAATTTATGCCCTCTCAAGCGATTAGTCAATCAAGTGAATAACAAATTCTATACAACATCACAAAATTTATGCCAAATAATATTTTTAACTGGGATGATGGGAGAACGGATTAATTCAGATTAGAAACTCATCACAAACCCTTGTGTTAACTTGGCCTTAGTCACACTTCATCAGTATCACTATCATTAAACTTTCAAGAAATAACTGGCACTAATTATGCTTAATATTAATGAGCGGCAATAAAAATGTTAAACTTTTGTTTTTGTTGGATTTAATTTTGATGGCATTTTTCTGACGTTTTGTTGTCAGATATATTAAGGTGATATGTCATCCACATTAACCGCTTTTAACGACTAGATTTCAGTATAAAACGTGATCAAAGTCCTAGCTATATAAAGCAATCAAAGCTACATTCAAAAGGTTCATGAAGAACTGTATTCAAAAGCGTTCATATGAGAACGCGCTTTCGTGAGGAAATATCATGAAGAAAATGAGAAAAGCACAATTACACCGCGTTCGTATCCAATATTGGAAAGATACGAATAAAGCAGTAAATAAAACTGCGTAATGTGTGTTACAACGACCTCGAAGCTGGCTCATTAGCCAGCTTTTGTATTTCTATAACCCCTATCAATTCTCTCGTATAAAACACAATCGAATTTATAAGCGTTCTAACTTACATAACTCGTTAATGGCTATGCCACTTGATCGGTGCTTGGCACCATGCCCGCCAACTCCTGCAAGATGATTTGCGTAGATTTAGCAAAAACATGCTTATCTTTCCAACCCACAAGTTGCACCATCTTGACCTTACCCGAAATCAAGCATTGGCGAATAATGCGCGTCACGATTTGCACATCTAAATTACGGTCAACTTCCAAGCGAGATTTGGCGCACAGCGATTCTAAATCAATATTGAGCACCACTTCATCGCAATGGGAGAGGTAACTGCTCACTTGTTGCTTGAGTTGGAGGCGGTGACTAAACTCACATTCAGGCAATGTCAGCCAGTCACATCCAAGATCTTCCGCATATTCAAACGTTTTTTCATTCTGTAACCGCGAATCAATGCCGATATAAAATAAACGACATTGATTAAAACGAGCCAACGCAAAATGATAAGCAGAACCCATTTCTGGTTCTAACGTTGCTTTGTTCTCGAATTGATTACCAACATGAATAATACCGAGTTCTTTATTGGGCGCATGCAAAAGCGGCAAAGCATGCAGTATGGTTTCGGTACTATTGGTAAAGACGACAGGTAAACTGTTGGAGCCTAAATAGCGACTTAGATTGAGTTGATAACGGCCAACCATTTGATCAGAGAGCAAAAAATGACCGCCATTGCTCCAGCGGCTATGATTTTGCTCTGTCATCCACTCAAATACATCAGATAGACTTTGTTCGGCCATTTCAAATTCGACGGTTTTCATTGGCTTAAGTAACTGAGCTGCACTAATCAAAGCCATTGAATGAGTCGAAACACCTACGGGATCGTGGTTTTTATTACGTCGAAATAGACCAAACATACAAATCACCTTTCTGGAGGGAGTGCCCTTGCCGCTTGAAGTACATGAAGGATGATCCGTTGTTGGTTTTGCAGCACACGATGCGCTGGCGCCATCACGGAGATCGCTCCAATTAACTTCGATCCTTTCATCACAGGAGCACTAATTCCGGATACGCCGGGATCAATTTCTGATGTACTGATCGCATAACCTTGCGAACGTATAGCATCAAGCTCCTGTTGCCATTCGTTAATTCGATGAGCTTCACCAAAATAGCGTAAGATTTTTTCACGGCGTTGCGCCGGCATAAACGCCAACATCACTTTTGAGGACGCACCTCTTAGCAACGGCTGGCTCTGACCTTGCACATAACTACAACGCAATGCTTGCATGCTCTCTTTACGGCTCACACACAACGCTCGGTAGCCAACGGGAACCATGTAAGCGGCCATCTCACTTGTCTGCTTTTGCAGTCGGTTAAGCACCGCATCAACAGAATCCAAATCATGCTGGCTGGTTTCATAGCTACGCATAAGTAACAACGCAGCCGGACCGATGATCAAGGTTTTGTCACTCGGACTTTCCTCAATCAAGTTCCACTCTTTAAGTAGTTTAAGGTGACGATATAAACTACTAATCGGCGTTCCTAACTGCTCACTCAGCGTTTTGGCTGTTACTGGTTCTTCGTTAACCGCGACTTGCATCAAAAGCTGCAATAGCTTCTCGTTAACCTGTCCTGAATTCTGCTTCATCGAGTTCACACTTATGTTTTATCTTTTCATAGAAGAGTTGCGCAAATTGTATTCCTAAATGGTGAGAAACTATAAACAATAAAGCTCACACTTTCTTAACTGGTGAGAATGATTAAAAATACAAAATGAGAGCTAGCATGCGGTAAACTATCGAATAGTGAACAAAAACAAGAGAGAAATTGCAGAAAAACTGTCAATTAAGCCATTTAACTGGCTACAAATAGCAATTTTTAGTGTTTTATCGTGGTGTATACGTCGATTATCGTTCAATGATAATTTATCGATATCATTTCTTTTTCAATAAGAATAGCGTCAGCAGATTCTCATCGTTTGAAATAAACCTTAAACGAAAAAAACAGCCAATGAGTGATCATTGGCTGCGATTAGACATTGTCGCTTTGCTGATAGCATTGTCGCTTTACTGATAGCATTGCCACTTTGCTAATAAATAGTTAGCTGATACACGCCTTTCACTACAAAAGCGCTCAACGTTGGCGAACGAAGTGATTTTTCACCAAACAATCTAAATAGCGCTCAGATTTTACATGTTTAAATTGCAGTGGCCGTGGTAACTCACCAAACAGAGGAATCCCCCCTCCCAGCACAATCGGAATCGTGGTAATGATCAATTCATCAATCAAGTCTTCACGCAAGAAGCTTTGGATCGTCAAACCACCATCGATGTAGAGGTTGTGGTAGCCCTTACTATTTAGCCCAGCGACGACATCTTTCAACTCCCCATTGATGAGAAAAATTTTATCTTCATACCCTTCTGGCACACAGTTCATGGTGCGACTCAAAACAAAAACCGGTTTTGTATAAGGCCAATCACAGTCAAAACTGAGCACCATATCCACCGTATTCCGCCCCATCACTAAAGCATCGACTTCTGTCATGAACTGTGCGAAACCAAAATCATTGCCGTCAGGGTTTGGGATCTCATGTAGCCAGTCGATTTTATTCTCTTTATCTGCAATATAACCATCAAGGCTGGTCGCTATATAGACGATGTTGGTCATCAGGATCTCCAATACTTGTTAATTGTTTGGATTGAAATTAAAATTAAATCTACATCGTAGAATTAATTGAGTTTAGCGAGTCATCCAAATGAGTGTCAAGAGTAGTAAGCGTGGTCGTCCAGCCAAAGATACTGTCGCACTGAGCCACGTCAGTATCATTGAACAAGCAAAAAGCTTAATGAGAGAGGATGACAAAGTCCCCAGTATTCGCCGTTTAGCTAGCGCGCTTAACGTCGATGCGATGGCGATTTACCACTACTTTGACAATAAGAATGCGCTATTAGAAGCCATAACCATCTCCTTGATAAACGACATTTACCTGCCTCAAGAAGACCAAACGTGGCAAAATGAACTGATACGCTTATCTCACAGTTATTTACGATTGCTACAACGCTATAATGGCTTGCTAGAAACACTGCTGTCGATGAAAGCGCTTGGCCCAGCCCAACTGTTCACTCAGCGCTTTGAGATGGTCGTAGAGCCTTTACAGCTCGATGAAACCACTACCAATAATGCATTAGGGCTCTTAGTGGATTATCTACATGGATTTGCATTGGCAATGAAGTGCAATCAAGACCGAGAATCACTCGATATTACGATGAGTGAAGGGGCGATTTTGCTGATTTGCGCGGCGATTTCACCAGACTAACCCCCTAATACTTTTTCCCTGACAATAAAAAAGCTCTTGTTATTCACAAGAGCTTTCAAATACGAATCAAACAAGTCAGTGGTCTAAAAATCTTCCGCTAAGGCATCTTCATCTAACGTGGCAGAGCAACGGATCTCAAACTGATTAAAACTGAAAAAACTCGCCCCATGAGAGCGCTTAGTCGTCACTTTATCCTCACCAAATTGAATCGTGACATGAGAGTAGACTTTATTGGTCACCTTCACCACGTTCTCTTCTAACAAGCGATTAAACTCAGCCTCGTGGCTATCACGAGCATATTTAATTTTTTCCAAGTTCGCATTGGCGGAGAATTTACGTTTATCGATCTGATCTTGCTCTTCTTCGCTGCGATCGGCTTTTGGACGCTTTTTAAATTCTAACTCTTTGCGCACGACATCCATCGTGGTTTCTTGCGCCAATTGGTAGTGCTCTTTATATTTATTTTGGCGCTCTTTGTGCATTTTATAGCGCGCAAAGGCATGGATGTGAGTTGGGGTATCACCTTCGACCCCGAGATTAACACAGGTAATTTTACCGCCAACTTTGGTTCGCCCACCGCTTAACGTCCCTTGACGGCCAGACTCATCACTGACTGTTAAGTTGTTGCCACAGCGAATTTCATTATTCATGCAGTGGATGGTCAAATTGATATCATGACCGGCCTGCAATTCACTAAACTGGGCGTAGTTGGCTTTGATTGACCCACCCGCTTTCAGTAGACATGATTTGGCTTGGTTATCAGAGACATTATGGCCAATGATCCCTTTCGCGACTTCGATATCGCCTTGCGCCTGTACGTCTGCCGATTCCACAAAGCCAGCCACCGTAATATTGCCCGTAGCCCGTACAATCATGTCTGATTCGATATTGCCGCGTACAATCACGTTGCCTTTAAACTTCACATGTCCTGTTGCCACACCGATCGATTGCACCACCAGAACTTCATCCACATCCACACTCGCAGCATGCAAAATTGGCATACCAGATACCGCTGCCACCAGCACATTAGGATCGGTATCGGAAATCACCGTGCCTTTGCCTTCTTTGAGTGGAGCGTCTTTACCGTCGCCAGCAGGGAGAACTTTACCTTGCACGGTTAAACCGGGAGTGCCCATCGTTGGAGGAACACGGCGCATCAAAGATTGGCCCGCGGCGACGTTGATGGTCTCACCCAAATTGAGCATATCCACCTTACCGGTTTCATCTTCAATCGGCGCTAAAACTTGTTTAGAGACATCTTTCACCAAGGCAACGAACTTCGCATCTTTACCTTCAATCGGTTTTTTGCCGGTGGCTACCGGTTGGGTGAACTGTTTACCTGCTTTAAGCTGGTGACTAACGGCCATCACCTTTTTTAGCGCGAGTTTGTTGATGCCTTTGGTCACAGAGGCTCGTGCAAGCGCGTGGATCACTTGTGGACCTTGTAGCGGCTTACCGCCGTAAGCCCCCGTCACAACCATGCTAGCGAGCATATCGTTATCGGTAACCAAAACTTCAACCGTCGCGTTGCGTACCTCCGCAACCACGATACCGTGGAATGCTTCCGATTTTCCTTCTTTGGCAAGGGAGAGAAAACGCAATACTTCTTCTTCAAGAACAAAGTAGGCTCCGACATTGAGATCGGATAAAACGTTGGCAAGTCCTTTGTGGTCAAAATCACGCTTAAGCTCCATCTCTTTGGGTAAGCGAGCAATGACCTGTTGCTTATCGTCAGACAGTGAGACGATATCTTTCCACATGGTCGGTCTACCTTGGTAAATACTCTCTTGCAGTGTATAGAACTTCACTGGAGAGAAGTATGAAAGCGCTAGCATTTTCCGGCTTGAGTCTGGTAAATAACACAAAGAAAAGTAAGAGGATGTGACAGAGGTTCGAGTAACGAATCGTTAGTTATGATTTTCGTGCAAATTTCAGACAAAAAGGGTACTAACAAAACTGGGTTGGACGAGGATAAATCAAAGCAGATAAAAAGAAGATATGCTATTTTCCAGCAACAACGCTTCTTGCATGAAATACTATAATGAGCCAGACGGAAATTCAAAAAACCATCGCTAGCTTTACTTCTATCGAGCAAGCTTTAGATCATTTTGATATTGAGTACGATAGCAAGTTCATCAATGAATATGGCACCCAATTGGTGAAACGCTTTAATGGCTATTTGATTTTGCAAAAACCAGAAGATTGGTTTGCCGCGCGTCGAGCATTGAAAAATGCCTACTGTAAGATTCAGCGCTCACGCTTAGATAAGTACACAAGGCAAGCCTGCCGAGGATGTACTACCTGCCAACGGCGTTAAGACATCATCATCCTAACATCATCAACAACAGCTAGGCGATAAACAAACGAATCTCTAATCACATAGAGCTCTATGTGATTAGAGTGAGAAGAGTGTAGTCAACAACGCTGAAGCAGCAAATACGCAGGGTGGTTACATCACACACTCTTGTGCTTCTTTAGCCTTATCAATACTGCGCTCAATCAACGATTGTGCTTCTTGATTGCTGATGGTTTCCATCACTTTATTCATCAGCTTTTCTGCGGTCGATTCTGATGAAACATCAACTAAACAAGCATACGCATTGGCGATGTGCTCTTTCGCTTCAGTGAGGGCGTTTTGGTCAGCAAAATCCACCGTCAACGCTTCTTGCACTGATTCAGCCAATTTTTCTGCTGACTCGGCGGCTTCACCAAATTGATCAAGGTTCAATGACTCAAGATCCACCGATTCGATTTTTTCCTGAAGGCTATCTACGGCGTCATTGGCGGCATCTTGTGCTTGCTCAATCGCTTTGCTTGCGTCATCACAACCAGTTAAAGCAGTAACTAACATCAGCGCGGTGAGATATTTTTTCATGATTAACCTTCCTATTATTACAACATTAGGGGCATTACGTTATGCCAATGTCTTGCATCTTAAATCAAGCCGCTAAACACGCAAACTGAAACTTGCCGCCAAATCGCTATACTCCTACCCAACCGGGCTTAACGCCATCTTAAGCAGTTGAATTACTAATAATGTAACAAGTAAAAAGGACACGGTAAAAACCATGTCCTTTTATAGCAATAATTTACTATTTATCAACTGGTTGGTTAATCGTCATAATCACCAACATTGGGCACGCTATAGCTCGCATCATTCCATGGCCAAGGTACCTTCGCCATAAAGGCCGTCAACTCTGGTGTGTCGGCATGCACCTCACGAATGACAGGCAACGTTTGATGTATGTGATAAGGCTTAACAGGCTCTCGACTACCTATCGCACAGAAATAGTCGGCAATGACGGGTAAATACTGGCGCTTATCGGCCAAAGACATCACTGCATCAGCTAATGCGGGATGGCCTTTCGCTCCAACAAGATCACCGCTACATAACCAAGTAGCGTACTGGGCAATAATTTGCGCAATAAGATCCGCGCCCTCTGCGTGGCCAGCCGCATAAGGGAAAACATCGTATTCACTTTTCATCGTGACATCACAAGTTTGCTGGCCGTTAAACGCGACATAGAATGATGTGGCATACGGCCTATCTCGCAGGTTCTGCTCATAGTGAGATTGCCATGATGGCATCAGCGCCAGCAGATTTCTCAGCGACTCTACACGCGCATTGTCATCATTGAAGTCTTGGCAAGGTACATCTACCTGACCACTTGTGGCGGGAACAGCACCAATCGTGTTGGGTATGGTCAGTGTTAATTGTGATTGAGCACATTGCAGTTGATTGGTATTGCTATTGGTATTAGCAAGATCGCATTGCCACATAAACTCATCGTCTTCCATACCAACGGCAATCATTAAATGTTGGTCGATTTGGCCTTGGATCACCACTGGTTCATGCTCAAATAGGCTTAAACCACGTTCACTGCCTGCTCGTATCAACGAATAGAGCGGCGTTAAGCATTCTCCATTGAGCGATATCTGTTGAATTTTGTTATCTTGCCAGCCAAGCCAAATACTCTGGCCATCTTCTGCTAGCGTAGCCGAGGTTAAACTCTCAATAAACGTTTGTAGTTGATCATGGTGGCTTGAACTAACATCCCCGCCTGCAATAGCAGTTAATGATTCAACCAATTCTTCTCGATCGTATTTGTCACAAATTTGTTCAGCGCTCAATGAGCGTACAACGCGATTCCACACGGTTTTCTTCTGCTTGAAATCGATAAGCTGCACCGAAAAATCAAAACATGGTTCAGCATCATCAGCTTCGTCATCAGCACCTTTGGCGAATGTCACCGTTTCCGCATTGGCCAATATTAGCGTGGCATGCTTTTTATCTTGAAAGAAAATATGGCGAATAGGAATCTCATCTGGAGCCAGTTTGCCTGCTAGCTCATAGGTTTCTACAGCTGCTGTAATTGGATTGAAGCTGACCAGTTGATGAGTGCGCTTTTTACCCAATTGGTAGAAAACAAATTCATCACGACCAATATAAACCATGCTGCCACCAACAAAGCGGAAAGGTACTTCATAGTGCTCAATGGTGAAATGAGCAGCACTCAATTGCTCTACCGATGTTTGTGTTAGCGCGATACTAAGATCAGTAGAGAATAGGAGGCTATCTCGACGACGTCCGCTATTCTTTGCTCCCACTAAGTACAATTTGCCGTCCTGCAAGCAAACGTCTTTGGTGGGATATACCTCGAATGAAAATATCGGCGCTAGCGTGAATTTACCTGGCGCGTTAATCGCAGCAATATAAACTTGTCCCATCTTATCAACCGCAACAAAACGTGTGCTATCCAACCATTCGGTTAATACCACATCCTGCTGGCAGCCTTGCAGTTCAAACTGGCTGTGTAACTCGGAATTGAGACCATTCTGCTTAACAATTTGCAATTGCGCGACACCGCCGTAATACAAGCACTGGGTTTGAATACGATATTGCGGCTCTATTTTTTTGTTTTCTTCTGTATCTTTTGCAAGCTGATGCTGAATGCCTAACTCATCTTCGCTCGATATTGCTGAACGATTAAAAAGTGACTTAATTATATTTTTCAAAATCCGACCTATTCAATGGCGATTATTGTTATTTATGGCGATTACGCTTTGTTAGTGGTTGGCTAGTTGCTACTCCAGATGCATTGTCCGTTATCATCAAGGTTATAAGACTGGTTAGAGAGATCGACACTTCGACCACTACTGTGGATGTAATGTAAATTCCACATCACTGCACCTTGGCTATGGAACTCATAGCGCCCATTGATTTTACCGTCGACGATTTCCAACCAAGTATGTTTGAACTCCCACGGTCTATCGGGGACTTCATTGATCGTCTCTTCTCCTTGATATACCAATGGAATATGACTTTCAGATTGCTTATAGCGTACTTGTCCCCCCACCCAACCGATGTCTCGATCAAGATAGGTTTTTAGCTCAAGGTTGATCTTACCATTAGGGGAGGAAAAACAACGCGTATCCACCATCACATCGTTGGCAAGTAAGGAGGTACTCACACATCCAAAAAGAAAAGTGATCAGAGGGATAAAAGGTTTCATATTCTTTACTTAATTAATTATATCCATGACGTCACAGCGGCTCGAAAGGCTGCTGTTCTAATATTTCTAACCATTGCTTGAGTAACAGGGCTCGTTGCTTAATCAGCGGAGCCAATAGATCAGATGCGACCTGTGCACGAATTGCGACATACATAGATCCCGCCTGCGGGTATTGCTGGCGGATAAGATGACGATTAAATTCAATACTCTGATCGCGTGAGGCTAACCAAGCTAACTGACTGGTTTTAAGTTCCGCCTTACCCTCTGAATCTAAACTTCGATAAAGTAATCGGTAGTAATAATTAAGCTCTTTATCCCACAACTCATCAGCCACGAAACAGCGCAGTGACAGTGAACCGCCAAAGCTATTGTCTAAGCAGGTTTGTACGTACTCAGCAATTGGCCGTTCATAATCAGCAACACTCGCAAATTCGGCTAACGGCTGAAAATGCTCAATCGGCTTTTCGACAAACTCATTGGCTTGGCTGGCACAAGAAAATATAAACAGTGCTAGCGATAAAAATTTATTCATGATGAGCGCTGCGCGACAGATAAAGCGCCACATTGAGCACAAACGGCTTTGCCCTTTCTAATCGTACTGGCACAACTCACACACGCTCGTTGTGGCAATTTAGGGTCATAGTAGCTAGCCAGTCTCATGAACTCTTGGCCTTTAATAGAACTCGTCTCAATCACCTTCTGCTTAACACCTCCATCCGTGACCATTTCTCTTTTACTACTGGATTTTGACGATGCATAAATGGCGATCACCACAACAATGACGATAACAACCAACAACACGAGAATCGCCAAGATATGCAAGAGACCTGACATAGCGAAAAATTCAATTATCCCCTGAGATTCAGACATCAATTTTCCTTAATCGACCTGTTTACCCGTCACAGAATGACAAGAATGGAACGTGAATGGCGCCAACAGTAAACTTATCATCATGGCGTAAATAATAGGGATCAGCGCAACGCTCAAGCCCGCAGCCATTGCAATGGCATCATTGTGGAAATTACTCAGCAGTGAAATTAGGCCATAAACGAACATGAAACCACCACTTAACCAGCAAACCTTAACACACAAAGTTACACGGTCACTTACCGAGCTATTATTCCTGATAAACCAAGCCGCAATAGTCGGAGCTAAAACCGTGGTCAATGACAATAGATCAACAAAGATGAGCCATTCATTCATCAACGCCAGTTGCGAAATAACATATAGGCAAATAAGCCAGTAACTGATTAATCCAACCTTATTCATTTTTTGTATCCACGATATTGCCATTGTTCGGCGGCGACGTATTTTTCTAACTCTGTGCATAGCAACTCTAGATCTGCGTATCGCGACAGATCGGCACTCGCGCCATTATTAGTGAGCAGCTTTAACGATTTGATCCTTTGCGCAGAGCCTTTGACGATAACGCTTTTTACGTTACCCCATGGCATCGTTTCTGCGGTATCTGGCTCATGAGAAATCATCCCTTCAGGGGTGATCTCTACGCTATGTTGCGCGGCGTATTTTCTAAAGGCATGACCGCCGCGAAAATTAAGCAAGGCGGCAAAGCAAGAAAAACAGAACGCGTAGAAAACAGGTTCCAGAGGAATGGTTCCGCCAAGTAATATAGACCCAGCGGAAATCAGTACCGGCCACAATAAGGCGATGAAAATCGGGCCTCGGTATTTATGCTTTACAAATTTATCGGCAATTTTAAACTTCATATCATTCGAACTAATTTATTCTCAATAGAGAGCACGACTATGATTCAAGCCCTTGGGCGCAAGCGCTAGGCGTTCTCGTGAAATACAAGGTGAGAGTCGAGGAAAAACGTAGAGTGTGCTTTCAAGATTGCCGTCACTGCAATGATATAGCAAAGCAATAACGTATCTGCGGCCATACCATCCAAGAAATGAATCGCAGTGGCAGCCACTAACATCAAAAGGCCACCAGCCTGATAAGGTGCCAACGTTTTTAGTTCCGCTCGTCGACCATTGAGCACTTTCATGCCTTGATCACTTAAGCGCAACACCTCATTGCAGGAATGGCAATTAAAACAACCATCTCCGCCAATCTTATCGATATGTTTTACCGACAGAACAGTGTCTGCGGCGCATTTTGGGCAGTGGTAAAAAAGCGACGTTTTCATCAATCTACTTCCTAGAGCAAAAGGCCTATCTCGCAATTCACTATAAGCCTGAAACCAATAACAACTTGTGCTCACCCTATTGGTTAAATAACCGTAACGTAAGCCGACTGGTTTGAGGGATACACTCATAAAAGGTTCACCTCACTCGCTATAAATCATACTCTTTTGATATACATCTCGCGCCATATTGTTGAAACAAAATGCTTGTTTTTCTTAATGTTGTGGAGCAGGCACGCTTTGCAAACGCTTGCGATAGAACTCTTGATGAACACAAACAATCTTGCCACACTTGAAATGCATTTATCGGCCCAATAACTAGGTAAAATCCATTGCTTATTTTGATTATTTTACACAAATAGAGCAGACAAGGTAGACGGAATTTGACAGGTCACACGCAGTTTGAATGGTGACAAATCAAACTGTTATTACATTATTCATTAATGGCGCAGAGTCGTTATAATGCAACCAAATTCATTCAAGGACATTGGCTGCATGGAAAATCAAGAAGAGTCTAATCGCCGCCCTCTCGCAGTGCGTAATATTTCTATCACCAAACGTATTGCGGTTTGGCTGAGCCAAAAAAACATCACCCCTAACCAAATCTCGCTCATGAGTATTGTCTTTGCCGTGGTTGGCTTCGCTTTTGCGGCTGGTTATCACTTCTGGCCGGCGCCAGTTTGGTTGGTGTTGTTTGCTCTTATGATTCAAATGCGTTTACTGTGCAATCTTTTCGATGGCATGGTGGCGGTAGAAGGCGGTAAGAAAACCCCAGCAGGAGAGCTGTTTAACGATGTGCCGGATCGCATCGCTGATCCACTATTGATAGTTGCAGCAGGTCTGGTGGCCTACTCCGCGTTTGCCATGCCACTAGCTTGGGTTGCAGCACTACTGGCGGTACTGTCAGCTTATATTCGCGTATTGGGAGTCAGCATGGATTGCCCGGCCGATTTTCGTGGGCCAATGGCCAAACAACATCGAATGGCACTCCTCACCGTGACGTTATTAGTGATGGCGATTAACCAGTGGTTTGATTTGCTGCCAAATGTTGGGCTTTATCTGATGGACATCGCTCTGGCAACCATGGTGATCGGGTGCGCCTTTACCTGTTGGCGTCGACTGGCGTTTATTTTCACGACCAAAGAGCAACAAGCACAAGCCGCGTCAGTCGCCGCCAGTGAGCCGTTAAGCGAACCATTGAACGAGAAAACACATGACTAGTATCCCAACTCATTCGCTGCATATGATGGCAGCCATCACGCTCATACTCGTGATTGGCACCTTGGTTTATCTCTATTTATCACGCCGTAATCCAACCAAGGATTACCACGAACTAAAACTGCGTATTCGCTCTTGGTGGTGGATGATCGGTATCGTCTTTGTCGTGCTCTATCTACCTACCCAATACACGCTGATCTTTGTCGCCTTCTTAAGTTTTATGGCGCTAAAAGAGTTCCTCTCCATCGTACCAACTCGCATGACAGATCGACGCGTGATCTTCTGGGCTTATCTCTCGATCCCATTCCAATACTATTGGTTGTCGATCGGCTGGTATGGCATGTACATCATCTTTATTCCAGTCTACATGTTCCTCTATCTTCCGATGGTTGCGGTGTTGATTGGTGATACCAAAGGTTTTATCCGTTCGGCAGGCATCATTCACTGGGCGTTGATGCTGACGGTATTTTGCGTCAGCCACATGGCCTATCTATTGGTATTACCGAGCAAGAATCCAGAGGCAGGGTCTATGGGCATGCTGCTGTTCTTATTGGTCTTCACTCAGTTTAATGATGTTTGCCAATACGTATGGGGTAAGAGCTTTGGCAAACACAAAATTGTACCGAAGGTCAGCCCGAATAAAACCTGGGAAGGCTTTATAGGTGGTGCGGCTACTATCATCATCACCAGCTATTTTGTGGCCCCATATCTAACACCGCTTACCTCTGTGCAGGGACTGGTGGCAGGGATGATCATTGCCTTCAGTGGCTTTATTGGTGATTTGGTGATTTCGTCGGTCAAACGCGACTTACAAATCAAAGATACCAGCCAGTTTATCCCTGGCCATGGCGGTATTTTGGATCGCATTGATAGCTTGATGTTTACCGCGCCGTTGTTCTTCCATTACATCTATTATCTTTACTACTAGGGCACGACATGAAGATATTCAAAATTCTGTTCGTCTTACTGTTTGTAAAGCCACTCGTGTTTGTTGGCTTAGGCCTTAACATCATTAATCGGCAGAACCTGCCGCTCAATGGCCCAATGGTGGTGGCTGCCAATCACAACAGTCATCTCGATACCTTGGTGCTATTGGCATTGTTTCCTATCAGCATGGTGCACAAAGTACGGCCTGTAGCGGCGGCGGATTACTTTCTCAAAAACAAAATCTCAGCGTGGTTATCACTCAATGTATTGGGCATCATTCCCATCCATCGCTCACCAAGTAAAAGTGATCGTCACGCAGTGTTTGATGAGTGCCATAAAGCGCTTAATCAAGGCGACATCTTGATCATCTTTCCGGAAGGTAGCCGTGGCGAACCTGAAACCATGAGCGGACTAAAAAAGGGCATCTATCACTTGGTTAACGAACATCAGTCCTGCCCTGTCATTCCGGTGGTGATGCGCGGATTAGGCCGAGCGCTACCCAAAGGCACGGCGATGTTTGTCCCCTTTAACTGTGATGTGGTACTGGGAGCACCGATTGAGAAATTTACCGATGCGGATGAGTTTCTGATGACTATGCAGGCACAATACCAACAGTTAGCACAAGCGTGCATTGTGACTCACTACGAAGAATAAACGTTCACTAAACATAACAAAAAAGGGCGCGATTGAATTATCCAATCACGCCCTTTTCTCGTTTATTATGCACTGTTATTCCACTGGCAGATCGACACCGATTAATTGCTCGTAAACGCTCTCATTCTGGCACAAGATCGTCGCCATTATTTTACCCTGAGAAAGCACATCAATCCCCGATTCCATTTTGCCATCAGGCTTGCGCTCTCGTGACGTAAATACCCGATAAACAATCGCGTTTTGCGCGGATGGATTAGGTATTGAAACAGAGTAATACTCGTTTGAACCTGCTCCAATCCATTGATAGGTAGACGCTAGATCGCGAGAAACCGTCAGTTGCAATTCTGCTTCCACCAGCTTTTCACCAAATCGATAATGGATAATACTGCCAAAATCTTGCACTTCGACCTGTTTACCACTTTGAGTCTGGCAATAAAACAACGTATTAGCGAAAACGGAAGGACTTGCTGCGAACGCCGATAAAGAAATTAACCCGGCTACAAACGTCTTTTTCACAGCAAGCAAACCACGACTAATCATGCTGTGTATCAACCATTCGCATATCAAAATACTGATCATAACTGTGACTGTAGAAGATCCAACGATCATTGCTAAGCCAGTGCTTTTCTCCCATCAAAGCAAACAACCATTCTTGACGATAAGGTTCTTGTTCAGGCTTTAGTTCAACGGTTGGTGATAAGCGAATCGTCACTTCCGGCGTACGCCATTGACCTTCATCATAGCTCTGTAAAAACGCGCTTGATTCTTGGCCGTTATAGTAACCACTGATGCGATGACGACCATCAGGCGAAGTCTCACGATCTTGTGGGTTTTCCTCTATCTCTTCACCCGTAAGAGTTGAAACCAGCCAATCAGATTCATGACCACAAACAAAAGAAAGTAACTGCTCTTGCGGATAGAAAGCTTCAAAACCACAGGTCTCAAAGTCTTCAAGCTGATAGAGACTCTCACCTTTCGTGTTGTAAATATTTAGAGTTTCTCGAATCCAATCTGCGTTCTCCACAGGCTCTTGGGTAACATTGATGCGCTTGCCGAGCATTGCATAAGCACTCTTCGAATCTTTTATTTCGACCAGTTTCGGCTGAGCGTATGCCACTTTATTTTGAACTAAAGCTTGGTATTGCTCGCTGCTAATTGGCGAAAATTCGAACACAACCAAATCTGATTCAGCGTAACAAAACGACGTAAAACCACTGACTAACAACACTGAGATAGCAGTACAACACTTGTTCATTTATCGGGCTTCCGAAATAGTTAACAATGATCGAAAAGACAATTTTTTATCTGTATGGAACAGAGGAAGATCTTAGATCTGAAGCTTTTGCAGCACCAGAATACGTTGATCTGTCATCTCGGTAAGGCAGCAATAGTATGTAATTACAACAATATAGCTAGAACTGTGTTTTAATTTTTTGCACAAACGCAGCGACTTTCACTACAACCACACCTCTTTGCCACAATAGATTACTTGGGAGTCATCAGTGGCGTAACAGGTGAGTCCTGATTTTAAAATACTTTCTGGCAATGACATACCGGGCTGATCATTGACCTTAATCTGGCGTGATTCGCTATCTGAGCGTTCCGAAACCGAACCACCATTAGCCAACGCCCAATCAGCAATGTACTCGTTGGTATTGGCACACAGGGTAATCTCGCATGATTCCGTGCTTTCTTGGCCTTGTTTTATCACCAAACACAGAGTGCTCAGTAGGCCACAGCCAGCGCTCACGTTAGTGCTTAACATGCTGCTCAATAATATAATGGCAACGGCGCAACAAGCGTATTTCATTAATCATTCCCTCTATTTTTAAACGCCCATTGAAAGGCAAACGATACAAACAATAATCTCATAAATTGGGGCTCACTCGTAACTGTGTCAAATCAGTAAATGCGCACTTAATCGCTCAGTTACAATCTCTGAATTGCTATCAACGGAATAAAATACTCGCTACTATGATGAACCCTTTACCATTAGCCTTGCTATTACTGACTGGATTCACTGGCCATGCACTGGCCGAACAACAGCCTACTCAGTCGTCAGAACAGCCATTGTCAGAACAGCCCTCACCCTCAAAGCAAGAATTGCTGATCAGAGGGTGTTTTAATGATGGATATCAAGGCCGCAGTACCCTCAAACTTGATCAATATATTGGTAACGACTTATTTATCGATAATTTCCGCGCGTATGAAACTCGCTACCAACGATTTTTAGCCAATGCTAACGATCCGTTTCGTCCACAAGTGCGAGCGAACTTATTGGATCAACCACAGCACTACGCGGCGTGTGCCGATGCGCAATACCAAGGTTATAAAACACGGATGGTGGAAATTTGGTCGCACTTCGAAGCGCGATTAGAGAAAGAAGTTCAAGGGCGAGCAGAGTTTCAACGTAAGGTAAATTGTACTAAATCCTAAAACGCCCTATCCGTAATCCGATTAAAATCAACACCAAGCAAGAACAGACAGCCAGCGTCTGTTCTTATAACAAGTTGACGGTTCTAGCCAATCAATTGTTGTTCTACCAGCCAATCCATTGCCACTAGCAACGCCAATGAGCAGACCGATTTATCTTCCATTGCGACCAACTTCAGCTCTTCAATTTCAGCTTCAGGGCTCATCTCACCGCTAAAATCGGCGAAATAACAGGTAAGCTGAACTGAAACCCCCTCCGCTTTACCATCGGCTTGAGCGGTAAACGTCTCTGCATACTTGATACTGCTTGGATGCAGATCGACCGCCAATTCTTCTTTAATTTCACGAACCAGCGCTTGCTCATCGCTTTCGTCTTGTTCACGTTTACCACCGGGCAGATAGAACAACTCTTTTCCTCGTGAACGCACCGCAAGCACCTTGCCATCACGCACATGGAACCATGCTAATTTATCAATCACTTTAGTCACTGATCACCTCAACAAGAATTTTTAATGATTTGAATTTTAACAATGTATTGGTGTTATCACACCTTTTTGATTAAGTTACTCGCTCACCAACTATGTGTGAATCACCACGCAGTACGAGTATCTCAGCGCGATAATGCGTATACTTCAAAAACTGCCCATACCAATCTTGATCACGAAGAGATTCGGCATCCGTAATCAACAAGAATTGATTAAGATTGAGATTATTTATCCCAACACTATAAGAGCCAATACATGATTGTTTTTACCACTAATTTTGGTGATATTGAGATTGAACTAAACATGGAGAGAGCCCCTGTCAGTTCAAAAAACTTTCTAAAATACTGTGAAGATGGGTTTTATGAAGGCACGATTTTCCACCGTGTTATCGACGGCTTTATGATCCAAGGCGGCGGCCATACGGAAGATATGCGTGAAAAAGAGACTCGTGATCCTATCGTCAATGAAGCAAATCGCGGCCTAAAAAACACTATCGGTTCGATTGCGATGGCTCGCACTGATGCTCCGCATTCGGCTACGGCTCAGTTTTTCATCAACCTAGATGACAACGATTTCCTTGACCATACTGGTACCACCAATCAAGGTTGGGGCTACGCGGTATTTGGTAAAGTCTCTGCTGGGATGGATGTTGTGAATAACATTGGCAAGGTGCTCACTGGCACCAAGAAAGGCCATGACGATGTACCACTTGATACCATTACGATCACCAAAGTAACCATCAAATAATCTAGGTGAGATAAAGAGACATGTCCGTTCAAAATCCTATCGTCAAAGATGTATTTGTCGCTTTTCAAGTGATCCCTCGCCTTAAAGAGGGCAATAACTTTGAAGTGGTTGATAAAGCGATTGAGGTGGTCAAAGCCGCCAATGTGCCATACCAAGTAGGCGCCATGGAAACCACCATGAAAGGTGAGCTAAACCATTTACTTGAGATCGTGAAAAACGCTCAACAAGCGTGTTATGACGCGGGCGCACTGGAAGTGATCACCAACATCAAGATCCACAGCAAAACTGAAGCTGCAACTGATACGTTTTGTACTTATGATCGAGGCGTCACCAAAGCCAATCACATGTTTGTGAATAGCTAAATTTGTAAATGGCTCAGTTTATCAATAGCCCAGTTTATAACTCGCTAAGCGATTGAATAAATGAGCTTTGTTGCCAAGATCGATGAGCATCGATAACGTTCATCGCTCTTGGCGGCTGTTGCACTATTTAAACGGTAATGGAATGTGTGGGGTAATATGGATATCTTCCAAACATTGCTTTAACAACAATTGTTTCGCTTGATGAATTTTTACAATCGTAAAACTCTCGATATCGCTATCCACCGTTAAACAGGCGCAACTAAAACCATTATTGCGATTAGTCCGTACAAACTCATCTTGGTTCTCGGTGACTTGGCTAACAATCGCCATAGAGTCATCATCAACCGCTTCACCACCTTGCACGGAAATGTTCCAGCTACCGTCACGATCCAATAATGACATATTGCCCGGGGTCGAATTATCAAACCAACCACAACGCATCTCTGCCGCACCCACTTGGCATGAAGCCAGTACAACCAAACCTAAAGCCCAAGCCCTCATTACTCCATCCTTTTGACTCTGTTTTACCCGGTTACTGTTTCTATCATCGTCCACATCGTCGTAAGACTAGAGCAAATCATAGTTATATTCTTCTTTCTTCACATGGCGCAATTTGCTGGTATTGACCCCAAGGATTCCGGCGGAATAGTCAGTGCATTCTTTATTGGCGAGTAACTTATTGCCTTTCAATACCATCAAACCAGCATAATCGGTTTTACTCCATTGAGCAGGACCAATTTTTTCTGCATTGCACATCACGTCATAAACGATATAGCTGTAATCGCCGTTAGCAAAACGAAGCCGAGATGTTCCACCACCAGAGCAACCACTAGTGCTTAACACTGGCTCATCGAGTTGTAACTCAAGCTTGGTTTGCGTGCCATAGCGGTAACTCACCTTGCCATCGTCAGCCACACACGCAGCCACTGCCTTTGTACCAATCTCACAAGAAAACACCGCTTGTTCGGTTGCCGGACATAAACTTTCCGCCGCAGTCGTTAACGGTAGAAACGCAAAACCAAGTGGCATGCACACTTTTATTATTGTATTCATGAATTCACGACTTTAAGTTGATTATTTCGACGGCTCATTATTGCCATCACGCGAATCCTTACCGTGGTGTAAATAATTAGACAGCTCAATCAGATTACCGTCCGGATCGCGAATATAAATCGACACTATTTTGCCCATCGCACCAGTACGCTCTATCGGCCCTTCGATAATCGCCACACCTTGTTGCTCAATATGAGTAACCACATCCATCAATCTGGTTTTGGTAATAAAGCACAAATCGCTGCTGCCCACTTGCACTGACTCAGCTTTCGGTTCAAATTCTTGCCCGCGTTGGTGCAAGTTAATCTTTTGCTGACCAAAAGCCAATGCAAAACGGCCTGCGCCAAATTCCACCACACTCATTCCCAATACGTTTTGATAGAAATTGATCGTGGTTGGGATATCTTTTACGGTGATCACTAGATGATCAAGATGGCTTATTTCCATTAATACTTCCCTTACAGGCAAGAGGTGGCGAAATTACAGCGACAATAATTAAAGGTAAAAGACGCTATTGAAGTATTTCGTGCGCTCTTCGGTCATTGCCAGTTTGCACTCTTCAATTTGTACGCCAGTCCAGCCACCATTGGCTCCCGTAGAGAGGCCATAAAATTCACATTCGGTATCACGAAATTTTAGCCATGCTCTTTGCGCAGCTCGAAATGGTGCAACTAACTCGGCGTTAGCCCATTCCTCTTCCGCCGTAATTCTTTTAATGGCTTGTTGGTAGCTAGCATTCAATGCTTTATCGGCTTCTTGCATTTTCTGCTCTACGCATAAATACCCGGCCATTGCCCCCCCACCGGCCACTGTGCATGGATCTTCCATCTCATTGGAAGAGGATTCCGTACACAAAGCAGGCATACTAAGCAGTGCCACAGAAAGGCACATAACGACTTTTTTCACTGAATTTCCTAATAGGTTTAACTAATAGCTATTGGTAAGCTCCACACTCAATCGCGCCACTCTCCAGATTCATGTAAAAGCGTATCGCCGCTGATGTTAGTCACTCTCAAATCACCATGAACACTCACAAAATAATCCACAGTGCCATTTTGGAATCGATAACCTAAAAAGGTACAAGGTGTTACGCCATCGGCACAGATGGTATGCACGGTTTCCCCTTTCAGTTGGATCTGATTTTGCGATTTTTTTGAAACACCAAGGTAAGAGACATCCTTACACAGCATCTCCCCTTGCTCACAATTGATCTCGATAGAAATGGTGTAGTTTTGAGTTTCTAATACATCAGCATACGAAAATGCACTAAAAAAAAGCACGAACGCAATCGCTATCTTCTTCATTACGGTACTCGATCCTTATTTATCAGCACGATTACATCGCGATCTGTCAGTCCAAGACTTAGCCCGCTTAATCCAAGACATAGTCCGCGATAGCACGGTCATCTTGGCAACGTTTTAGACTTAGCTGATTCACTTGGTAGATCTTGGTGATACGTTCACGCTCTTGATCAATATTCACCTTCATACAAGCGCAAGCATAACCATAAACACCATTATTTCTCACCACTTGGCTTTCATCTACAAAGGCCTCAGAAAACCGATATAGCGACGGGGTTTCTTCTAGGTAATCACCCATCATAGAGATTGTCCAAGTGCCATCACGGTCGTGTAACCAGACATTATGTGGGGTTGGATTTAGCACCCAGCCACAACGATTTTCCGCTGCGTGAAGACTAAGGGGCAATAGCAATGCGCAAAGCATAAATTTAAACTTCATAACAGGTTTTGTTCTTTTTTAATAAGCGAATATCACTCGCCAGTTAACGAATAGCGACGCCTGCCACTTCAATAACCGAGTTTACGTTAGCTCTCTCAATGATTTTCAACAAAGTGGTTTGGATCAATTCGCTTTCCCTTACGTCAGTGTCACTGCAAAAACGTTGCTCTTGTGGTGCATCACCTTCAGCTTGGATAAATTGGATCTCAACTTCCGTCGCGCAGTCTTTATCTTGGCCATAATAAGCCAACGTAATTTGAGGATAACCTTTGAAGCCTTTATTCACTTGTTTGGCAATGCGTTTCTTGGCTTTATCTAAGTTCATACCTGAATCCTAAATGCTCGATCAGGCAGCAATAATGTGCTTTTATTTCTTTTATAACAACGTGTAACGTTCGATTCTATGACGCTAGCAAGATATTGCTTCGTCGAGACAAAACAAATCGCTTGTACCTCTCTACCCACCACGCTTTTAGTCTGCCTATTCACCGCTATTTACATTGTAAAGTTCGTATCTTCGGTGGGTGTTTATGACTCCCATCCGTGCTTAAGGATAGGTGCTTAAGGATAAGTACTTAAAAGTAGAGACTTAACGGGGAATCGAATTCTAAACATGAGTGATTTGAGCTTTCACATTGTCGTAGATATCGCTTGCCATCAAACTATCCACTCCGCTAGGTTAGATTCAGCAATGGTCAAGATTGAGCTTTGCTGGACGAGAACCTAAAGCCAACTGAACAAGGATATAGTGGAAAATGGAATTTAAGCGCGTCACAAAGCATGATCTTACTGCGGTAAAAGCACTGGTATCAAATGTATCTCAAAGTGATGTTTTACCCTTGCTGAACACACAAGGCCAACATGAATACCAACGAGTGGTGCTACCAGGGATTGAAGCAACCTTTGCTACCCCGAACTTCACCACCATCAAAGCAATCCTCAATGACCACCTGGTGGGTTTTGCCGCTTTAAGAGATGGCAACTACTTAACTCACCTTTTCGTTGCCAAATCAGCCCAAGGTAAAGGCATTGGTGGACAGCTACTTGCACACCTACTCCACTCAACGACGGCAGAAACGATAACACTGCGATCGTCAGTGAATGCCGTTAGCTTCTATCACTCCCAAGGTTTTGAGGCTAACGGAGAAGAAGCAGAGTTCAATGGAATCCGCTTCGTTCCGATGAGCTTACAGCGGACCGAAAAAATGGCTCAACCACTTAACGATCTTTGAATTTAGACAATGCTCGATTTATCGTTCGGTGTTGAGATCGCAGCAAAATGATCGACTGATGTCATTCAATAAAGGATTCAATAAGATCAAAGCAATGATGATCTTTCTGGTTTGAATCTACTCTTAATTTTCACGTTTAACCAACGCAAATTAGGGGCTATAACGACGCTCTATTAGCCAATAGCAAGCCTCAACCTCACCGTCAGCTTTGTCTAAAAAAACAACGTGCGTACAAATTCAAGGCAAAATGCGTTTACCTTTTACTCCACCCCATGAAAAAACAATCAAAACCCGATAAGAAAAAGAGGAAATTGGCTCATTGCGATATGGTGGCGATAGTAGACAAAATCGCCACCACATTTACAAGATCATCAGTAAAACATAGGGACACCACTTACTTTTCATCCACTCAAACTGAAGATCTAGGCGTTACAGCCAATAAAAAAGCACAGGATCACGTTAGTCTTGATCTCTGATCGTGTCACTTTCGCGGATCAACGCGATAACCGTACACCCATTGGCTGGCAAGAAGTGTTCAGGATCATCACAAAAATGGATCTGATCATTATCAGCGACATAAAATAGCGGTTGCACAAAGTTATGTTTGTGAAATTCAAGATAATCAGCATAACTGAAGCTATCACTTAACTTGGTGTGACGAATTTCCGCGCCTTGGCTGAGTAAACTGGCCAATTGGCTGTAACTGACGTTCCCTCCCATCAGCAATTGCCCATGATATTGTGCAGACACCGTATGCTTCTCACTGGAGGGTTTCTCGCTACGTATGGTTTTCTGTAAGCAATGGACCTTATCTTCACCAAAATCCGTCACGAACTGCATACAAGCCATCATGTTGAAATGTTGATCTGAGGTAAGTGCGACCACTTGGCCAATACCGATCAAGTTGAGATTGTCCTCAGCATGGCTCGAAATCGGATTGCCATAATAGCCCTCCATTCCCTGCATTCGCACCTGGCTGATGTAATCCCAATTTGAATCAGTCAATAAAACACGACGATCATAACGAGCCAATGCTTGGCCTATTTCCTGGGCAACTCGGTTAGCGCCAATCAACAAAAAACCACGCGGCTTGGCTTCTGCTACGTCGAGCGCCAGTGCCATTGGTCGTGCGGTAGCACTTTGCAGAACAACGGTACCAATGATCACCATAAACGTTAAAGGCACCAGCAACACCGCTTCACTTATCCCGTACTCCATCAACTTAATAGCAAACAGGGATGAAATAGACGCAGCCACAATCCCGCGCGGGGCAACCCAAGACAGAAACAGCTTTTCACGTAAAGAAAGCCCGCTACGCATCGTAGAGAGGAAAATAGAGACTGGACGAGAGACAAGCTGCATAAAGACAAACAACAGCACTGAAGCAACGCCTAGAGCGGCAAAATCATCTAAATGAATACGAGCGGCTAAGAAAATAAATAATCCAGTGATGAGTAGGATCGTAAGGTGTTCTTTGAAATGGAGGATTTGTTGCAGATTGATCCCCTTTGCATTCGCCAACCACATGCCCATTACCGTAACCGTCAGTAGGCCCGCTTCCGATTCAATATGGTTAGAAATCGCAAACACGCCTAATACAATCATGAGCACCGCAAAAGGTTGTAAGTATTCCGGTAGCCATGCTCTGCGTAGCGCCGTCGCGACAGCTGCGCCTGAGGCGATACCAAAGCCCACTCCTACCGCAATTAGAGTAATAAAGACCTCAACACTGTTAACCGCGCTATGAGAAACAATAAATTCATACACCATCACCACAAAAAGTGCGCCGATGGGATCAATAAGAATCCCTTCCCAGCGTAAGATATTGGCCAATTTGGCATTCGGTCGCACCGTTCTTAACAGCGGCACGATAACCGTCGGCCCCGTTACCACCGTTAGGCTGGCAAACAAAATGGCCAATTGCCATTCAAAGCCAAGAAGATAATGCGTCGCGGCGCTGGTCAATAGCCAAGAAACCAATGCACCAATCGAGACAATGCTCCAAACAGAGCCACTTACCGCTTTGATCTGTTTGAAATTGAGCGTCAAACTACCTTCAAACAAGATCACCGCTACCGCGAGTGAAACTAAAGGAAAAAGTAGATTACCCAATACGGCATCAGGATCGAACAACTGTAAGATGGGGCCGAGAACAATCCCCGCTAATAACAAAAACAAGATGGCAGGCAAACGTAACCGCCATGCAAGCCACTGACAACCTAAACCAACAACCCCTACCGCCGCTAAAACCAGCGCTTCGTTACCGATTTGCATTCCTTGCACCTTATATGAACTCATCCTTGATGAGCGGCGAATACGCCATTTCTATCAACTAAGGAAAATATAAGTGATGTTGTTGATTTTTTCGCCATCAACAATCAAAAATAGCAATCTAAGTCTCTGTCTTGCCTATTTTTAACTAGAAAAGAATATAAAAAAACGCTACCACGACGAATCGAAGTAGCGTTGTAAGAATAGCGAGGATCTAAGTCGCGACGTTTTAATCTAAATCGCTAGTTAGTCAATTTGGGGCTCGGGGCTATTGAAACCCCGCACAATATTGGTGAATGTAATCACAGCAAAAAGAACAATTACCAGCGAAAGGTGCCAAGCATGACTCAAGCCAAGTTGGACTAACAGCATACTCACTAATGACGAGACAACCATTTGTCCACCGCCAGACATTGCAGCAGCGGCCCCCGCGTGACGCTTGAACGGTTGCATCACCATCGCTTGAGCACACGGCAGTGCAATGCCGTTACCCAAGATCATCAACAGCTGGCCGAGCATCAGATAAAGTGGTTCTACTGGGCAGAAGAATAGCCACAATGCGGCGCTAAGATGCAGTACTGGCGTGCAGAGCAGCATTTTCTTACTGCCAATAAGTGGCCTGACCCGATTACAAATACTCGTACCCGCTAGCATGCCAAGCGCAGGGATGATCGCCCACATTGCATATTGATCGGACGTCATGCCAATTTGGTTTTGCATGATAAACGGCATAACCGAAACGGTCGTGATCATCAAACTGAAATTAAGCCAACTGATACTGGCAAAACTAACAAAGTAACGTGATGCCAACAGATCGCGATATTGGCGCAACATTTTTTTCGCCGAAGGCACTTTCGAATACTCGGTCACCGTTTCTTTAAAGCGAACGGCAATAATGACCCAAGCGATAGAGACATACCCCAGCAAGGAGATAAACACCATGCTCCAGCCAAAATGAAAATTGATAAAACCACCAATGACGGGGGCAAACAATGGTGTTATCGACGCCGCCATGGCGATATAAGACATCGCGACAGGTAACTCCGGTCCATTAAAGCGATCTCGAGTAGAGGCGCGTGCTAACACCGCACAACAACCCGTGCCCAATCCCTGTAAAAAACGCCCTGCGACCATCGCGGTAAAAGTTTGGCTGAAGAAAATGATCATCAACAGACCCAACATCGCAATGAGCAATCCCGTCAATAAGACTTTCTTGCGCCCAAGCGCATCCGAAATTGGTCCATAAAGAAATTGCGAAGGGCCAAAGCCCAATAAGTAGACACTAACCAACAACTGAGCTTGCTCAAGTGAAATCGCGAAATCTTTTGCAATCCACGGCAACGAGGGAAAAACGAGACCCATGCTCAATTGACCAATACTGATAATCAAGCACGCTAATAAAATAGAACGAAAAGAAAAAGGTTGGTTCATTTCTTTTCACCCTCTGTCCATGGATTATTTCCACGTGCAGTTAAACCGCCTTCAGCATCAAATTGCTGCAATTTTGCTTTGACTCGTTTGACTGTTGATTCACTCACTGAACAAAGCTCCGCTACATGCCTAATTGAGTGACCCTGTAACAGTTTCATTGCAATACGTTTATGCTTCTCTTTATTGGCAGGTCGACCGCGAAATTTCTGCTGCCACACCTCGGGGTTGTCCTTGAGCGCTTGTCTTCCTTGTTCAGCAGCAAACAATCGATGCTGAGTTTGCACCTTGTCATAACCTGAAAGCAGCGAGAGTAAAATTCGACTTTGTTCTGAATTGGGTTCAAAACAAAGTGGTTCGCAAAGCAGTTTGATTGTGACTCCTTGTTCAAGAAGCTGAGTCACAGTATTCGCCGCTTGATTAAAATCACGGCCAAAAACTGTTAACCACCAGATAACCAGCGTATCTCCAGAATGAAGACGAGTCGCTAGTGCACTAAACTCCGCCCTTTCAAGGGGAGGAACAAAGCCATGCACTCGGTCCTCAATATGCACAGCGTTTGGGGCAAACTGGGTTAATTGCTCAAGTTGATCTCGATATGCACGATTTTTGGGTGAGAAACGCGTGTAGATATAACTGGCCATAACCTCTCCATACTGGGTAAGAACAACAGGCTCATTTAGTGTATTAGTTCATAATGCAGTGGTTCATTATTCATTTCAACACCAAATGAACCACCCCTCGAAATAACATCAACTTTATTTAGCGTAGCTCTCGCTAACTTCATCTATAAATTATTGATCTTAATATATATGTATAAAATGCATGTAATTTATAAAAACAATGCACTTTACTCACAAACTCAGCCGCCTATGATGATTTTAAACGAACAACAGTTCGATCAATTAATCGATACTTAATAATTGTCAATACTTTAGGAGGTCCTATGACTATCCCAACGACAGATATGATAGAAGCTTGGCACGGTTTTACAGCCGGTGATTGGCAGACCGATGTTAATACGCGTGATTTCATTCAGAAAAACTATACCCCTTATGAAGGTGATGAATCATTTCTTGCCGAAGCAAATGATTCAACACTGCAATTATGGGAACAAGTATTAGAAGGTATTAAACAAGAAAGTCGTACTCACGCTCCTGTCGACTTTGATACTGACGTCGTTTCAACCATCATCTCCCATGACGCCGGTTACATCGATCAAAACCTTGAGACCATCGTTGGCCTCCAAACTGACAAACCTTTAAAACGCGGTATTATCGCCAACGGCGGTATTCGCATGGTGAAAACATCGTGTGAAGTGTATGGCCGCGAGCTTGATCCCTCCATCGAAAAGACATTCACTGAATATCGAAAAACCCACAACCAAGCGGCATTCGATCTTTATACCAAAGAGATTAAAGCTTGTCGTAAATCTGGCATCATTACTGGCCTACCCGATGCGTATGGCCGTGGCCGTATCATTGGCGACTATCGCCGCCTTGCACTTTATGGCATCAATTTCCTTAAAGCCGATAAAAAATCGCAACTGGATTCAACTCAAGCACAACTAGAAAACGGGCAAGATCTTGAAAAGACCCTGCGCCTACGTGAAGAAATTACTGACCAAATTCGTGCATTAGAAGACATTCGTCAGATGGGTTTAAAGTACGGTATTGATATGTCGTCACCTGCGCGCACAGCGCAACAAGCGATTCAATTCACCTACTTTGGCTACCTTGCTGCCGTTAAGTCTCAAAATGGCGCAGCGATGTCTCTAGGTCGCACATCAACCTTCCTCGATATTTATATTGAGCGAGATATCGAACTGGGGCTAATTGATGAGAAACAAGCGCAAGAGCTGATTGATCACTTCATCATGAAGCTACGCATGGTTCGATTTTTACGTACACCTGAATACGATTCATTGTTTTCTGGCGACCCAATCTGGGCAACAGAAGCAATGGCGGGTATGGGTGTCGATGGCCGAACTCTAGTAAGCAAAACCACTTTCCGTTACCTGCATACACTGCATACCATGGGACCTGCTCCCGAGCCGAATATGACCATTCTATGGTCTGAGCAATTACCGTCAGCTTTCAAACAGTACGCAGCGAAAGTCTCTATCGATACCTCTTCGGTTCAATACGAAAATGATGACTTAATGCGCCCGGACTTCGATAACGATGATTACGCTATCGCCTGTTGTGTTAGTCCTCAAGTTGTTGGCAAGCATATGCAGTTTTTTGGGGCTCGCGCGAACCTTGCCAAGGCACTGCTTTATACCATCAATGGTGGAGTCGACGAAAAAACCATTACCCAAGTTGGGCCACAAGTGCCTCGCATCGACGATGAAGTATTGGATTATGAACGCATCATGCCTCGCTTTGATGAGATGTTAGATTGGCTGGCCACTCAATATGTAACGGCTTTAAACATTATCCATTACTCACATGACCGTTACAGCTATGAAGCATCGTTGATGGCATTAATGGACCGCGACGTTCACCGTACTATGGCTTGCGGTATTGCTGGGTTATCAGTTGTCGCCGATTCGTTAGCCGCAATCAAATACGCAAAAGTCACACCCATTCGTAATGAACAAGGTATCGCGATCGATTTTAATATCGAGGGTGATTATCCGAAATTTGGTAACAACGATTCGCGAGTGGACGATATCGCCTGTGATCTTGTTGAACGCTTTATGAAAAAGATTCAACAAAAACACACCTATCGAGAGGCTGAACCTACCCAGTCTATTTTGACCATCACATCAAACGTCGTGTATGGCAAAAAGACAGGGAATACTCCTGATGGACGTCGTGCTGGCATGCCATTTGGGCCAGGTGCTAACCCTATGCATGGACGAGATGAAAAAGGCGCAGTGGCCTCACTCGCTTCAGTTGCTAAACTGCCGTTTGCCTACGCTAAAGATGGCATCTCTTACACCTTCTCTATCGTGCCTAGCGCACTAGGTAAAAATGAGCTAAACCAGAAAGTGAGCTTAGCCGCCCTCATGGATGGTTACTTCCACCATGAAAGCAACGAAGGAGTGAATAACATTGAAGGTGGACAACACCTAAACGTCAATGTGTTAAATCGTGAGATGTTACTGGATGCGGTTGAGAACCCTGATAAATACCCTCAACTGACTATTCGTGTTTCTGGCTATGCGGTTCGATTCAACTCTCTGACTCGTGAACAGCAACAAGATGTGATCAGCCGAACTTTTACCGACCGAATCTAAACTAATAAGTTAGATGCGTGAGTGATAGTGACTAAACGGCCACTTTCATTGTGAACGGCTAAACTAAAAAGTGAGAGGCTAAAGCCTCTCACTTTTCATTTTACAGTGTAAATTGAAACTCCAATGGGATTAGTGACTACGCGGAAAATTATGCGGTGAGGTAAATTGATACAAAGCCGTCACTTTTTTTCCTTGCTTAGTATATTCAAGTGAGTCGCATAGCTCTGAGGCTAGTACAATCCCCCTCCCATAAGTCAGACTGTTATCACTCAATGTCTGCGCACCTTGAAATTCGAAGCCTTCACCATTGTGCTCGACCATCATCAATAATTGGCTTTTGTCAGGTTCGAAATCGAGGTCAAGACGAATCCATGCATCCTTATCGAGCTCGGCCAACTTATCCTCTCTCAACTGATAAAAGAGAAAGAAACCATCCGGTTGTTCTTTAATGCTTGAATCAAGATTCAATAATCCGTGGTCAATGGCATTCGACAACAGCTCAGCCAACACTGAACAGACCAAATCCAAATGCGTACCATCATTGATTAACCCCATAAGATAGCGACGCACGTCGGTCATCAAACTGACACTCTTAATCACTTCAGAAGAGAAGCGTAATGTCGACTGCGTGGTAATATGGCTAATGGGATCGGCGTTACTTGTCGACGTCACTTCTTGGTTAGTTGAAATAGGAAAAGTCATAGAAAGGATCGATAAATCGTCATCGGTGGTTCGGTGAGAAAACTGACGGACGGATTCATACAATTTAGGGATAGCAGAATCCCCCCGCTGTAGTGCCGCTTCGAGACGGTCCTGCCCAAATAATTCACCTTTCTCATTGAGTGCTTCGGTTAAACCATCAGTGTAAGCAATAATTTTTTGATTCGGCTCGAGCTTGAGATGAATCAGATCGGTTTCGAATTCACTGTTCGACAACACACCTAACGGCATATGCTTAGACACCAACCTTCTGACGATCTTACCGTCTTCAGAAAGAATGTAACCATCTGGTAATCCTCCTCCCCACATCGAGACTTCGAAGCCATTCGCCCGAACTTCAAAAATACTTGCAGCAAGCATCATTCCACTCGGTAGAAAACGGCCTAATACTTCATTCAACTCAGTGGCAATTTCTCCTAGAGACATTCCTTTCAAAGCCATCGAGAAAAAAGCGCGAGTTGCAGGGATTGCTGAAATAGCAGCGGGTAAACCATGGCCGGTAGCATCGGCTATCATCACGTACACTCCCCCATGGGGACGATTAGCAACGACAATCAAGTCACCGTTAAAAATAGTTGATGGGGTCGATATATAATCAATGCCAAAGATATGTTTGACCTGAGAACTCATTTCTTCTTTGAGGTTGGAGAAGATCGATTCCGCCATGGCATAATCGTAGCGCACCTGCTCATGAAACTGACTCAGTTCGTCGCGCTGAGAAATCACTTCATTGTGCATCCGAACAATACGAAAGTGTGCTTGAACTTTGGCAAGTAACACACTTCGCTCAACCGGCTTCAAAACAAAATCATCTCCAAGAGCTAAACATCGTTCGAAAGAGTCATGGTCATCGAGGACGGTCAAAAATATGATCGCGATATGGTGATCGGGAAACGCCTCTCGAATCTCTTGGGCCGTCGTGAATCCATCTTTTTCTGGCATCATCACGTCTAACAAAATGACGTCAGGCAACAATGACATTTCACGCATCGACTCAACAACACCCACGCCGCTCTCGAACGTATCAATTCGTGAGGTGATATGACTGAGCATTAATCGGCACAACTCCCGATTGGTAGCATGATCGTCGATTATCATAATACGCATCTTATTCTCCTCACGTGATTCTAAATTTTCTATCGAATCGCGAGATAGCGAGAACTTTTCTAACTTGAGGCAGCGTGTTGGTAATTTGGATCTCACCGTCACTTTGCTCCAGATAGTTATGCATGTTGATCAAAATACCCAAACCTGCGCTATCAATGTAATCGACTTTACGCAAGTCTACGGTAAATCGATAATCGCGCTTATCTGAATAGCAGCGCTTAAATTCTTGGATGACGTGGAATCCAAACGTCCCTTCAACAAAAATTGTAATGTGCTTTGAATCCGGATTCACCTCTGTCTCTACAGACATAAGCCCCTCTCCTTACGACCTAACCTGTTACCAATTGCTGGCTAACGACATTGCCAATCTGACACCTAAAGAAACGTTTCGCCTCTCGTGACTCACTCTCGATTGTTTTGATAGTAGATTGAGAGTTTGAATGACAATTCGAAATAGAGGATCCAAAACGCATTCACCATCCTCACTCGACCAAAGAGGCATAGACGCCGTACGATGGAAGAAGGTTGTCATCAAATGAATTCGATTTAACAAAGAGAAGATCGTAATTGTGTCGTTTGGATTCGTCTAGCCAACATTAAACTGATTGCTTATTGTTGAGTGTAGGAAGGATTCAGCGATTCGCCAACAGTCGAACAACAAATAACTCATGTCACGATTTAACTGTTTAGATCGCGTATCGAGCGAAGATTTCTCACCACAATCACCCTTATGACATTGGGCCGTCTCACTGATTGACCAGACGCTGTTCTATCTCGTCTAGCCAGATTGATAGCGCTAATGATAAAACTATTTTTAGAGACTGAGCGATTTACAGTGTAAAGCTAAGTGTCAATTTACACTGTAAACAGGGCTGTCGACATCAACACGATGATATGAATGAAAGTAGGATTTTACAGTGTAAATCAGAGGGTATGATTTACACTGTAAATAACAGATAGAAAGAACAAGAAAGGATCCAGAGAAAGAAATCGATGAGCGGGGAAACTTCGCTGCCGCTAGAGCTTAGAGACCCACCGTTGCAGTTCATCACGCAGTGCTTGTTCTATTTTCTTTCTGCCAACTAGCCCAAACTCTTGAGCGCACGCTTCCCAACCCCACTGCTGAATAACTTTACGAATCAACAATGCTGAATCAACTTTCGCCCCCTGGGTAAGTAATGCCTGTTCAATAAAGGGCGCTACATTTTCGTAGTTTGTGCCGCCAGCAATGTAGCTCTCAATCAAAGCGAACTTAAGACGAGATACATCTTCACTTTGCTGATAGCTATCATTGGTTTTGCTTTGGCGGAGTAGACTCGCCACTAAGGAGGGTTCAATCTCCCTAAATGCATCTTTCAATTGATAAGCAAAACTTGAATTAAACAAACTCTCAGCTTGCACAATCCATTCGGCGGCCCCTTTAACCATCGCCAAAGAATGGCAACCGCTGGCTTGATCTCGCTGGCTTCCCAGCTTTACCGCAACATAACCATTCGACAACCAAAAATGAAGCAGTGAATCGGTAACACCATAGCTGGTGGAACAGAATTGGTAATCACGATTGTTTTGTAGCTCAGTCAGCATCAATGAGCCAATACCTCGACTTTGCCATGCAGGGTGCACAGCAATACGCATGATGCGCAAACTTGGCTCTTGTGCGGCAATATCTAATCCAAGATGGTTGGCCAATGTTGTTGCTATTAGCTGCCCTTTAGGACGGCGTTTTCCTTGGCGAATCTGTGCAACCAATTCCGCTGATAATCCGCCTTCCTCAACGCCAATGATGCAACCAACACAAACCTCCCCTTCAAATCGAGCCCACAACTTAATAGAAGCGTCACTGAGCAGCAACATCAAATCGTTCGGCGTCGTCTGATAATGGGCATTAACCAACAATGCAAAACATTCACGCAGTAAGCGAGGGGATGAAAATAGAGCTTGCTGATCATAAAGTCGTAAGCGGCTATTTGCGTCGCTTACATCATCAACCTCACTCAACTCGGCATCTAACAAAAATGTTTGATATTGCCATTGCTCGAGTGGGTCTTGCGTTGCCCAGCGAATAGGCAGATCCATATGATAAAAGTGCGCCCCGGGTCTATGCTGACGAAGCCAAGTTTGGAACTTCAATGTAAAGCCACGTCCGCACCCTTCATAACCGTGAATTGTCGTGGAGAACACAACTCGATGATAATGCGCAACAATAGAAAATAGCAGCGGTAATGGAATCGCTGCAGCTTCATCGACCAGCAATAAATCGCAACTGGGCTTGCAACGAAGTAGCTCATCCGGCGCGATAAACTCGATAACCGAGTTATGCCACGTTAAGGCTAACTTTGTACGCAGCGCTTCGGGTAACAAACGCTGTGCATGTTCGAACAAAGGTGCAAGGTTCTTAATAACCGGTGAAGTGACTAGGATACGCATCGCTTTATTCTGCGTGAACCTATCTTGTATTAGCCGTGCCGCCGCAATGCCAAGGGCACTTGTTTTCCCTCGACCACGATCGGCAGTTAATACTAAAGGTCGACGACGATGGCCACTCACCACCTTGATGATACGTTCGATTGCCTCGTCTTGTTGGGCGAGATTTTTCAAACCTAAACGATGAGAATCAAAGCTCTGTTGTTCCGTTTGACTCAAAGCATCTTTTATTGATGTTTCCGGGGATCGGAGGGTTCCTTCTACCGGAATAACTGGCAGCGGTTTATGTTGTTCAATACAGGCAAATTGGCTGCATGCCCTTGCCAACCAGGCATAACTCAAATCATCACAAACGTGTTGATTTAGTAAAAACAAAACCAATCCGCCGCCACGTACCGTACCCAGCACCGACGTTAAGCTGTTTGCGTCAAAACCATCACGAAGATCAATCAACAACAAACGACATTCCTGCCCAAGAAATTGTTGTCCTTTATTGTAAGCTAGGTAACGTTCAACCCCCATTTGAGGCTCTCCTCCTAATTGGAAGACCTGGTCGGGATAAGCCGCTATGGCCAGTTGAACGATCGATTGCTGCCAATCAGCATCACCTTTAACCGTGATACCAGATCGATGATTGCGGTGCGTTGCCAACGACGACAACGCTTGGAAATATTGCTCAATAGAATTCATGTCGCAAACAGTCAGAAAGAGTTTCGATTAGTATACTTGTTAATGCCCTACTCTCGCTATTACCGATCGATTAACTCGATTTACCCGCGATAAAAAGCCGAACTCCAGACATAAAAAAAGCCGCTAAAGCGGCTTTAATAAAATGAAGAAATCAGAGCAAGTAATATTATTTGAACTTGTCTTCAATGAAACTAAGGATTTCTTTTAGTGTTTCATCGTCCACTTTTTTCAAATTAAGCGCTAAATTACTGCCTTTACGGCTGTAACTAACACGACCTTTAACAAGATCAATTTTATTACTGACTGGACGTTTCGCTGGCATCAACTCTTCAACCCAAGACTCAATCATCTCAGAAACATCTTTAGTAATACGCGCAACACCTTGTGCTTCGCTACGTTGCCATGCGTAGCTGTCTTCATCACGGCACTTCTTAAGCAACATACCTTTATCAGCATGGCTAAGCTGACTAAACTGCTTATGCAATTTAACGATTGTTGGGCGACCTAAATCCGCGACGTTCGGGTATGCTTGTAACAGTTCGAGCGGTAAATCTGCCGCTTTCAACGCACCACTCACCAACGCTTCACTGCATTGGAAAATTTTTGCTAATGCTTTTTGATCTTCAGCTTCGCCACTGTCCAATTTCGCCTGCATCTCTTTGCCTTTTTCGAAAAGAGAAAGCGGCTTGTGTGCATTCGCAACGTCAGAAAGGAATTTAGCATGCTCTGAATTAATGTTTTGAGCGACGTAAATAAGGAAGGCTTTGCCTGCTAAAATGCAAGACATACGACGGCGACTGCCATCAAGCACTTCAATTTTTCCGTCTTCACGCATACGTCCGACAGCTGGGTATTGCTGCCCACGTTCACGTAACGTCACTAAAACATCTGACAAAGCATGTTCATTCAAAAATGATTGTTCACGAGCATTTTCTGCAAAAACGACCGTTTGTGATTCAACCTGATCCGCTTCAATACGAAGCAGTTCGAATTCAACCATATCTTCACCAGCAACCGCTAGCTCAATTACCTGAGCCTGTGCTTTAGCCGCTTGTTGTGCCTCTTGAGGCGTCGTCGCACGACGTTTATTGGTCTTACCAAACAGTCTTGCGTTTAAATCTGAAGTTTTAATTGCCATGAGCCAATTACCCTTGGTTTAGTGAAGACCAGTAACTATGCAGTACTCGTTCTAGTTCTAGTGCGCTCTTTTGTACGGCGTCTTGAGCCGTTGCAAGGGTCTTTTTACCGCCCTCAAAGTCGCTGGTCGTTAAATCAAATACGGTGCTGTAAGTATCGGCACAAGTTTCAAATGCTCGGCTACGTGGGATGGTCGCCATCATCACTTGGTCGCCCAATAGATAGTTCATTTCAGTCAGAACTGAAACTTGCTTCTTGTTGTCATCTTCGAACATCGTTGGCATCAAACGAACAAATTCCAATCCAGCCCAATCGTCAGGGAACATTTCATAAACGGTTGGTAGATGTTGGAAAAAGTTAACCGTAGAAGCCCAATCTAAACGCTTCGCAGCACATGGAATCAACAGTGCGTTTGACGCGTACATTGCATTCCAAACCAGTGGATCGACGTGCGGACCGGTATCAATCATGATCACATCAAAGTCATCAGCAATCTTATCAATCAACTTCTCTTTCAGTAGTTTTACGATATCCAACGACTGATTCTGTGACAGATTTTGCCACGCTTCCGCATTAAACATCGCATCTTCTGGGAAAGCAGACACGGTTTTTAAGTTCGGATATTGAGTCGGTAGTAAGACATTACGATGTAAGAATTCTTTCGTAATCTCTACCCCTTCAGGAACATTTTCCAACATGATATCGACAGCTGAGTAGATATTATCGTGGTCAGTTAAACTGATCTGAGGGTTAAGGAATAGACGTAAAGAACCTTGTGGATCAAGGTCGATAAGGCAGATACGGTAACGCTTTTCTAAATTCAATGCCATGCACGCAGCTAGATGCACCGCCGTCATCGATTTGCCCGTACCACCTTTTTGGTTCTGTACGTTGATAATCCATGGCTTGTTCTCAACATTTTTTTTGCGTTCATAGAACTTTGGCGCACCCGCAGCATCCATCAGCATATGAGCTTCTTGCAGCGAGATCGAATAATGGTTTGCATTATTTTTAGTAAACTGATGGCCTTCTGCCTCCAACTTACTAATTGCATCGTCTAGTTTACGGCGAGTCAAACCTGAGCGAGTCTCCATCAATGCCTTCGACATCGGTGGGAAATGGTCGTCACTGCGCTCTTCTAATACAATCTCAATACGGTCTGCTTGAACCTGTGCAGTTTTCTCCGCAAGCTGAATGAGATTCTCTATTGTCTGTTCTCTTTTCATTGCCAAATTCCGTTATTAGTAACTGTCACTATTGTACAGCACTATATCCGTTTAACAATAAAAAGGTGAACATTCACTTATAGATAGCCATCACATTAAAATGAGAACAATATATCGTTTAAGTGAATTATAGTAAAAACCACTCAAAAAATGCTCTATTTTCTGTGTGGTATTACAAGTGAAAAGCCGAAGATTTAAATGGTTACACCGTCACTTATTTACAATGTAAAAACGGATTTCAACGCTAAAATCATCTCTTTTCTCGGAACGATTAGTTTCTTGCCACAAATTACGGCCGATGTAAATCGAACCACAATAATTACTGGACTAGAGATCGAAAATGACCAGCACAACACGAAACGAACTCAGTCACAGCAAGGATTTAGTTTGGAAAGAGCATTACGGTTAACGAAAGCATGATCAAGGATACACTCATGATCATGCTTTCGGTTAAATAGCGACGCTATGGAAACATGATCAAGGAAATATAACCTGGAAAAAGCCCTCCAGGGATCACCATCAAGCAAGATCGTTAAATGGATCGATGATCAAGGCAAGTTAGCGTGCGGAAGCATGTAAATTCGCGGGTAAATTACGGAAGAATGCTGATGAACTAAGGCTTAACGGGCGATTTAAGCCAATAATACGACAATACGACGAACACGGAGTTGGTCAGGCCAATAATCAACATTACTTGATCATGCTTTCGTAGCGTTTATTCCCCGTGGTTAAGTGTGAGTAATCACAATCGAATTGTATTTCAATTTACTAAAGTGATGATAAAATAAACAAAGCAGCAAAAAGGATCGTTCTACCTTGATCATCGTTACGGTAAAAAACACCACAGCAACGATGAACACGATCATATACTTAATTTGCGTCCAATCGTTCTGTGGATAACATGTGCATTAACGTTGATCATGCTTCAAGCGTTTGTTTGATCATTGGTTCGAAGTAGGGATGATCATCGTTTCGATTAAATTTGATCATGCTTTCACTAATGCAATGATCATGTTTTCGACTCCCACTTGATCATGCTTTCACGAAGCAAAAAAAATACCGCTTAAACTTCAGTAACTTACAAGTAAAATATCGTCCAGATCATTAGATCATATAATCAATTAAGATCAGTTTAATCATAAAGATCAGTTTAAAAGAGCAATAAGTTTTTTCTTTCTTTATGATCTCTTTTTCTTTATTCTTTCGGAACTATAGCGATATTACGGCTTCTGTGACACGGATCAAAAATGAGTTCTGAACAAAAAATACTGATCAAAAACCCTCGCAGCCACAAAGATGGACACTTATTTGAAGTGTCTGAAATTGCAGTTGATTGGATCGAGCAATACCAACATTTCAAAGGTGTCACAAAAAGCATCGTAGAACTTTTAAATCTCATTTCTTTACGAGGCTTTTCAAGCAAAGATGGTTTGGTCTCCACAACAGAATTGATCGATGCGACAGATGGTCAGATCACACGCGCCGCCATTCAACAACGATTAAGAGCGGCGGTTACCGTTGGGTTATTCGATCAAATCCCCGTTCGTTTTGAAGAAGGGCTTGCAGGAAAAACCATGCTACATAAGTTTGTTAATCCCAATAAACTTATCTCAGCACTGGGCGCAACGAGCCTAGTCACCGAAAGCGTGAAACAATCGGAAAAGAAAAAACGTTCAAAAGCACTTGCTCAAACACAAGTGAATAAACGCTTACTGAATGAATACGGCTTGAATACACCACCAGCAATGAAAGATGAAGCGGATCAATTTATCGTTTCACCAACCAACTGGGCAGGTATTATCGATCAAGCATTAGCGCCACCAAGAACACGTAAAAACTACCAAAAATCGATGGTTTCGATCTCAGGTACACGCGCAGTGATCGAAACAAGATCATCCAAAAACATCATGACCGTTGATGATCTCATGACCCTATTTGCGTTGTTTACACTGACAGTGCAATACCACGATCATCATCAGCATCAATATCAGTTAGACGCGAAACACGTTCCGAATAAAACACCGCTCTACATTACTGATATTTTGTCGCTGCGTGGCAAGAAGGATAGTGGTCCGGCACGTGATTCTATTCGCGATAGTATTGATCGTATCGAATTTACCGATTTTCAATTGCATGAACTGACAGGCCGTTGGCTCAGCGAGAACATGCCAGAAGGCTTTAAGAGCGATCGTTTCCGTTTTATAGCTCGTACCATTACTGCATCGGAAGAAGCCCCTACAGAGGGCTCTGACGGCGAAATACGCATAAAACCGAACCTGTATATCCTGGTATGGGAGCCATCGTTCTATGAGGAACTGCTAACACGCGACTATTTCTTCCTTTTTCCACCAGAAATTTTGAAACAACACACCTTGGTATTCCAGTTGTACAGCTATTTCCGTAGTCGTATGTCTCGCCGCCATACCGATGCAATGTTGTTAAGTGAGCTCAACCAAAAACTAGCGCGTAACATTGAATGGCGTCGTTTCTCGATGGATCTGATCCGTGAATTGAAACGCCTATCCGATGGTAAAGGGGGAGAGGATCTTTTTGTGGTTAACCTTTGGGGCTACCACTTAACGATCAGTGCAATGATCGACAAAGATAAGATCAAAGATTATCACGTCGATATTAAATGCGATGTTGAAGAGGTGTTACGTTACTCACGTGCTCGCACCACTAACGCTGGTAAACGCAATATGGCGCCAACCTTGCCGAACCCACTTCGCAACGAAATGGTCACGCGCCAGCAATTGGATGAACTGTCGCAAATTATCGATGGTGAATTTGAGCCTATACAGCGCAAAGAGCGTTCGCCAAAAGGTCATTTAGGCCGTCGAGTGAAGCAACGTAAGCACCTTGTAGAGATAAATGCGGATGAAATTACCATAACCTTATCCAAATATACCTCAGCAGAGGCCCTAGAACGCAGTATAGGCGCTTTAGCGGCTATGACAGGGCATTCACACAACTCAATCAAAGAAGAGTGTCTGGAGCTCATAGACAAGCTTGACTGGCTTCGTGTTGGTAACGATAAGATCCCTTATGAGACATTAAGTAAGATGATCGAACTGTATAACGCACAAAGTGAGAACAAACATTTATCGATCGAGCGTCTGATCGCCGGCTTAGCGGTTCGCCGTAAAGTGTGTAAACAAGTGATGGATGGTCACTTGGATGAAAGTGTATTCCGCGCTTTGGATGAAGTGGCTATTTAGATTTGAAGTGGATTGTAGAAAAAACAGACAGTTTTAGTACATTCCACTGACAAAACAATGACATAACGCTGAGGAATCCCCTAATGATTTTGATAAAAATCATAAATTTAAGGTAGATGCACATCTTGTCATGTGATCAAATGGTTCTGAGAAAAATCAATAACCAGACAACAAGATGTGCGAACTCGATATTTTACACGACTCTCTTTACCAATTCTGCCCTGAATTGCACTTAAAACGACTCAACAGTTTAACGCTGGCTTGCCACGCATTACTTGAATGTAAAACGCTCACTCTTACCGAACTTGGTCGTAACCTGCCAACGAAAGCCAGAACAAAACATAACATCAAACGAATCGACAGATTGTTAGGTAATCGTCACTTGCACAAAGAGCGACTCGCTGTATACCGTTGGCATGCCAGCTTTATCTGTTCAGGTAATTCGATGCCCATTGTTCTTGTTGACTGGTCTGATATTCGTGAGCAAAAACGGCTTATGGTATTGCGGGCTTCGGTGGCACTACATGGTCGTTCTATTACTCTTTATGAGAAAGCCTTTCCGCTTTCAGAGCAATGTTCAAAGAAGGCTCATGACCAATTTCTAGCCGACCTTGCAAGCATTCTACCGAGTAACACTACACCGCTCATTGTCAGTGATGCTGGCTTTAAAGTGCCATGGTATAAATCCGTTGAAAAGCTAGGTTGGTACTGGTTAAGTCGAGTCAGAGGGAAAGTGCAATATGCAGATTTAGGTGCGGAAAACTGGCAACCTATCAGCAACTTACATAGCATATCCTCAAGTCGCTCAAAGACTTTAGGCTATAAGAGGTTGACTAAGAGCAACCCAATTTCATGTCAAATTGCACTGTATAAATCACGTCCTAAAGGCCGAAAAAATCAGCGTTCGACACGGACTAATTGTCATCATCCGTCACCTAAAATCTACTCCGCTTCGACAAAAGAACCATGGGTTTTAGCGACTAACTTGCCCGTTGAAATCCGAACACCAAAGCAACTTGTTAGGCTCTACTCGAAGCGTATGCAAATTGAAGAAACCTTCCGAGACTTGAAAAGCCCAGCCTACGGTTTAGGCCTCCGTCATAGCCGAACTAGCAGCTCAGAGCGCTTTGATATCATGCTGCTAATCGCCCTAATGCTTCAACTGACATTTTGGCTTGCTGGAGTTCATGGTCAGAAACAAGGTTGGGATAAGCACTTCCAAGCTAACACTGTCAAAAATCGAAATGTACTCTCAACAGTGCGCTTAGGGATGGAAGTTTTGCGGCATTCTGGCTACACAATAACGAGGGAAGACTTGCTCGCGGCTGCAACCCTGCTTGCTCAAAATCTATTCAAACATGGTTGTGCTTTGGGGAAATTATGAGGGGATCCCTCAGGACATAACGTCAACAGTGCACGTTATGATGAAGGCGAATAGACAACCTTTTGTCCTTTCTGATGAAACCTGAGATTGAAATAGTCTCAATAGATTGGCTCATATATTTGTTACATTCATTCTGAATTGTTTGGCGAGTTCTTTTGAACTCGCTTTTTTTTGCGCTTAATTTCTCCCATAGAGATGAGAGCCTCATCTTGGTAAGTAGTCGCTAAGCCCAGTGTTCATTCGGACGCATGAAGCAAAAAACGGAACGATGATCAAGGCAACATTCGATCATTTAGCGATAAGTTAATGCAACCGTTGCGATCCTTGATCATGCTTTCGTTCTTCATTCCAGGCATGAGCTGCCATGAACTCCACATGTGTCTCGACAATCTTATTTGATTCAAGCTGCCACTGATGCTGTTGTTGCTGATTACAAAACTCTAAAGACAGCACCGTTAAATGCTGCATACGCTTCATTGACCAATCTTTGAGTTCGATTTCCGCCATTGGTTGGCTTACCGTTGCTTGCAGCTTGGCGTATGCCAATTGAAGGTATTGGTAAGCCAGCTTCGGATCCTGGTAACGAAAAGCATGAAAGATACGTAGGCAACCGTCGAGCCAACACGCGATCGCCTTACTTTGCAGCTCGGTGATCGATGGCCCCCATACCGCATCGGGTACATTGAGGATCAATACTTGAAGATGTTTCTCTTGATCATGCTTTCGGGTTTGATGCCAATCGCTGATCTCGTTTACCCACGTATCTAGTTTCATCATGCAGCTTCAACCAACTGTTTTACAAAGTGATTCGGTCCGACTTGGTTCACGCCTTGGGTGACAATCGCACTGGTTGCGCGAATTTGATCGGCCTCTACTGAATAGTTTGGTTCAGTTTCGACCAAATGACCAAATGGAAGATCGGGATCTGGCACCGCAGAGATCAACAGCTTGGTGTAAGGATGTTTTGGGTTGGTGAGGATCGCTTGAGTGTCTCCCCATTCAACAATTTGGCCTTTGTACATCACTGCAGTTTCTTCTGCGATGTAGTGCGCGGTCGCAAGATCATGAGTGATGTAGAGAAAACCGATACCAAGATCTTTTTTCATTCGTTGCATCAGATTCAGTACACCTAGGCGGATTGAGACATCCAGCATAGAGGTTGGCTCGTCTGCCAGTATCACTTCTGAGCCGACTGCGAGGGCGCGCGCTAAATTCACACGTTGGCGCTGGCCGCCACTTAGCTCATGAGGATATTTACCTAAGGTGTCCGGCGCGAGTTCCACCAGCTCAAGCAATTCTTGCAGGCGTGCAGGGATATCACTATCGCGCTTTACTTGTTTATGGATCTTCAAAGGACGAGTTAAGTGATGCTCGATGGTATGAGTTGGGTTGAGTGAACCAAACGGATCTTGAAAGACCATTTGAACCTTACTGCGATAATCGAGTAATTCTTTACGGCTGTGGATGTCATTGATATTTTTGCCACGATAGAGGATCTCACCACTTGTCGCAGGGTAGACCTTAGTCATTAAGCGGGCACAGGTACTTTTACCACAGCCTGATTCGCCCACTAAAGCGAGCGTGCGGCCTTTGTGGATGTCAAAGCTGACGCCTTGTAAGGCTTTAAAGCGCTCAACAGAAGAGAAGCCACCGCCAATGGTGAACTCCTTCACGACGTTGTTGAGTTGAATGATTGGTTCGCTCATGCCATTGCTCCTTCAGTCGAGTGCTTCCCTTCATGAATATTCGGGAAAGAGGCCCATAATTTTTGGGTATACGGATGTTGTGGGTTGTTGCGGATCTGTTTTGAGCTGTTCACTTCAACGATTTCACCATGGCGCATGATCGCGATACGGTTACACAATTGGCTCATCAGCGCCAAGTCGTGGGTGATAAACAGGACTGAGAAACCAAATTCTTCACGCAGTTGATAGATTTGCTGCAAAATCTCACGTTGTACCACTACATCTAATGCGGTCGTGGGTTCGTCCATCACGATCAGCTTGGGATTGAGCGATAACGCGATCGCAATCACTAAGCGTTGGCGCATGCCACCACTGAATTGATGGGGATATTCAGACAGACGATCACGAGGAATATTGACCAAATCGAGCAATTGTTCGGCGCGTTTGGTCGCTTGCTCTTCGTTCATGCCACGGTGATGGCGAAGTACGTCAGCAAATTGTTCTTTGATTGGAAGCACAGGGTTGAGAGAGTTCATGGCGCTTTGGAAAACCATGGCGATCTCACTCCAGCGGATTGCACCAATCTCTTTATCCGAAAGTTTCAGCAGATCACGACCTTCAAAGTGAATTTGTCCTGCTGAGATAAAGGCTGGCGGCTTATGTAAACGGTTAATGGCAAAAGCAATGGTACTCTTACCACAGCCTGATTCACCCGCTAGGCCAAAGATTTCACCTTTGCCAATATCAAAACTGACCGATTTTACGGCGTTAAAATCGCCAGTATCGGTAATGTAGTCAACGCATAAGTTGCGAATTTTAATGATGGGGTCAGCATGAAAAGCATGCTGAAGAGCTTGGTCACTCATAACGATTCTCATATGATAAAGATAATGATTATCATTAACTCTTAATTCAATCGAGAAAAGAAGTCTGGTATAAAAGAGTGAAGCTGGTCGTAAAATAGTCGCAAAAACCCTTGGGAAGAACGAAAGGATTTAATCGAAGTAATGGTGATTATTTGTGCTTGAGATGATCTAGAACAAAGGGAGTATTTTCAGCGGAGCCTTTAACTGTACTGCGCAATTTCATTAGGCGCAAAATAAAAAAAGCCGATTTTCATATCTCTGTTTTGAACTATTAGCGATATCACATTCCCGAACGAATCTACTTAACAAGCTAGGGTTCAGTTTGCTAAAGATTAGGGCGTCCCTAGCATGGTTTGTTCGGAGGTTTCCTATGTCCATCAATTCTATCGACCATGATGAAATGACAAGTATTGCAAATAAGTGGGACTTCACGGAAGAAGTTGAATCGTTAAAGCCAGTGACAGTTGTCAAAACTGCCCAAGCGCGTCGCCGCATCGAAATGTTGCGTGAGATTCGTGAAAGTGGCTTAACCATTGAAGAAGCAAAGGAACTGGGCTTACTTCACTAAGTCGTTAATTGCATATACTTGTAAACAGGGTGGCTAATCTATAAGCCACCCTTTGTTGTTTTTGATCTGACCACTGTTTTCTTCTCTCAACATTGCGCTCTTATGTGCTATATTTCCGCTTTGTATTTTTTTTTGTTCGAGATCTTACTATGTCGGTGAATTTGTCGCTGCTACCCGCAGATGAAAAAAATAAGGTTGAGCTAGATAAGCAAGCCTCATTTTTAGTGTGGAAGCTTCGAGAGGCGAAATCTGGCCCTGAAGAGATAGTACAACAGGCGAACCAACTGGTTGATGAAGTAGAACGCACTTGGTTTATGCAAAGTGTTGAGAAATACAAACGAATGATGGGCATCGCGTGACCCAAAGCAAATGAGGCGAAATTGAAAAGCCCTCATTTTTTGCTAGAATCCCTCGCGTTAAATTGAAATTAGAGAGAACATCCCAATGGGAAGAAGTTTTGAAGTGCGCAAAGCCTCTATGGCGAAAACTGCAGGCGCAAAAATTAAAGTTTATTCCAAGTACGGTAAAGAAATTTACATGAGCGCCAAAAACGGCGGTTCAGATCCAGACATGAACTTGTCACTACGTCACTTGATCACGAAAGCGAAAAAGGACCAAGTTCCTGCGCACGTTATCGAGAAAGCGCTTGATAAAGCAAATGGCGGCGGCGGTGAAGATTACCAACCAGCTCGTTACGAAGGTTTCACTCCTGGTGGCGCTAGCGTGATCGTTGACTGTCTTACTGACAACGGCAACCGTACGTTCCAAGATGTTCGCCAATGCTTCGTAAAAACAGGCGCTAAAATTGGTGTTGCGGGTACGGTATCTCACATGTTCGATCACCAAGCTGTATTCCAGTTTAAAGGTGAAGATGAAGAAGCAGTACTTGAAGCCCTAATGATGGCGGATTGTGATGTTGCTGATATCGAACTAGAAGATGGCGTAATCACTGTTTACGCACCAAACACTGAGTTCTTCAAAGTGAAAACGGCACTAGCAGCTGAATACCCAGAGCTAACGCTAGACGTTGAAGAAATCACGTTCGTACCTCAAACGTACACAGAAATCTCGGCAGATGACCAAGAGAAATTCCAGAAGTTCCTAGACCTTCTAGAAGACTGTGATGACGTTCAACAGGTTTACCACAACGCTGAAGTTTAATCTTCGCGCTGAATTGGTATAAAAAAGGCTTCGCACTGCGAAGCCTTTTTTGCTATTTAAATGCCCTAATATTAACCTTACCGCTTACCCAGTATTTTCCATTTACCAGCTCTGAGTAACGGTTCACCTTGCCTCTCTCCTGACGCTTTTGGAAGAGTGATCTTGTACAGTATGTAAAGTACACCTAGTGTGACTGCTAGCTCCCATCCTCGTAAAAACGTGCGTTCCAATCCGATATCTTGACTGGTCATATACAGCTGAATTGGCAGCATGGTGGCTAATAGCGCATCAGCATGTAGCTCACGCCCATCACTACCACCTTTCACCATCAAACTGGCAAGCAGGAAGACCAGCCCCGCCAATAGTAAAATATAAGCACTCAGCACCGATTGGTGGTTGATCAATAACACGCTAAATATCGCAGCGATAGCGCAGCCTCCTACTTGAGTGATGAAGCGGCGTTTGACGACACGCTGAAAAGAAAGACGATTCGTTTGTAGTGAAGCGGCAATGACTGGCACCATACAAAATGTCGCTGAAAGCATATCCACCAACATAAGAAACCCGACACCAATACCGATTAAGGCGAGGGAAATAGCCCTTTGTTGAGCCGTCACTGGAACTTCCATTGATGGTGTCTGTATCGGTTGTTTTTGGTTGGGGTCTTGGGTTGGAAAACAAGCGACCGCAAACTTACACACACAGGCAGTGATCAGCATCGCGATAAAAATTTCATGGATGCGTACAGCCATATTAGCCTCTGTGTGTTGATCAAAGACGATGATCAGTATCCAGTTAAAGGTTGGCATTAACATCGCGCCCATTTTGGCTGGTGTTGTTGCTCGGCGACGCATCCAGTCAAAAAAGAACAAGCTCAATGTCCAGATGATGAATGGATGAGAGTGGAACGCTTCACTAATCCCCAGGGCAGCCGCCGCGGCACAAAGCGTAGGAGCGAATGTGTGAATGATTCCTTGCCAAGAATAGTTTTTGCTCTTGGTCATGATGATAGTCGGGTAGAGCGCTAAATACACCGGGGAGCCGAGAGCGAGAACCTTACCTAAGACCATACAAATTGTAATTGCTAAGGTAACGCGAAACGCTTCGTTGCGTTGATAGAGATTTTCAAAGCGAAATAGTTCAAGCATAAGAAACGTCCGCTAATAGAAATAACGGAATAGGGACACCATGTGGATCCATAAAGTACTAATGCTATCGATCACGGTTGAACCGTTGTTTACGCTGACGGAAGCTCGCGCGCCGGAAATCAATTCGGGATCAAGTTGCTCGATGGTGATGCGTACACGGATTTTTTGCTGCTCTCGGATCCAGCGACTGTCATTGACAACATCTGAGAGCTGTCCATGGCTGTTGGCTAAATCGCGCACTGCTCGCTCTTGGCTTTCAATATGGCCAATAAAAACTTGGCCGGGTAGGGCATCAAATGCAATGTGGGCTGTGTTACCCACTTGCAGATGCGACATACCTTTTTCATTGAAGTCGGCACTGAGCCAAGCTTGTGCTTCGTTGATAACCAGTAAAGCGGTAGTGCCTTGTGCAATGTAGCTACCAGTTTGTAGCTGTAAGTTGGTGATAGTGCCATCGGTTGATGCACGAACCTGAGTGTGTTTCTCGTCCAGTTCCGCACTGGCAAGCTTTACTTTGGCCAGTTTAATCGCAGCATTACCCGTAGAGTCAGACAGCTGTGCTTTAATTCGTTCTATATCGGCTCTGGCCGCTTGAAGCGCACTATAAGCAACATTGACATTAGTTTTACTGTCATCCAGTTCCTGAGCGGTTGTCAGGCCCTTTTTAAACAGAACTTTGCTGCGTTTTAATTTGGCTTGGCTATTGAGAAGTTGTTCTTTGTGTTGTGAGAATACTTGCTCGGCAGCAATCAGCTGCTGTTGGCTCGCTTGAAACATCTCATTTGCTTGCGCGAGTTCTGCTCTCGCTTGTTGAACATTGAGTCGATAGCTTTGATCATCAAGAGTGAAGAGTGTGTCACCGCTATGTACTGATTGACCATTTTTGACTGCAACGGAACGAATAACCCCTGAGACTTCTGGCGCTATCGTTGCAACACTGCGATGCAGTGATGCCTGAGTGGTAAAAGGTGCGATGTTATCTGAGGCGATCAAAAATAATGAGAAGGTGGCCGTTGTGCCAAGCACAAAATAGAGTATGTATTGATAAAGTTTGTCAGTCACAGGGGGGGCTCTTGATGTATATCGGTCCTTGAGTGTGAGTAGAAGTATGCTAATAAGTCTCATCGTGCGACTTGCTAATCAGTATATAAGCATTCAAAATTAACAAAAATAGTCAGGTTTAGAAGTATGAGTTCCATATTTGGAAACGTTGATGATCTCTATCTCTTCAGCAAAGTGGTCGAGATGGGCTCTCTACAAGGTGCAGCTAAGCAACTTAGCTTGCCGTTATCAACCATGTCACGGCGACTAACGGGTTTAGAATCGCGTTTGAATACCCGCTTGCTAGAAAAGCAGGGCCGAGAGTTATTACCAACGGAAACGGGCTTGCGAGTGTTTAACCAATTAAAAAGTGGGATGGAAATCATTGAAAGCGCTTGTGCGCAAATCAGCGAAAACCGCCACGATGTAGAAGGTAAGATTCGTTTAGCGCTGCCCCATAACTTTTATCGCAATTTTGTTGGAGAGGTGGTCGAAGCTTTCTTACAGCAATATCCTAAAGTTGAGCTTGATTTGGTGTTAAGCCAAGAACAACGTGTACCGAAAACCGATCGTGATTTGTTGATGACCTTTGATATTAGTGATCTGGATGAGATGATTGCCCGGCCGCTGTTTCAAGCTAAGCACTGAGGGATCCCCTCATAATTTCCCCAAAGCACAACCATGTTTGAATAGATTTTGAGCAAGCAGGGTTGCAGCCGCGAGCAAGTCTTCCCTCGTTATTGTGTAGCCAGAATGCCGCAAAACTTCCATCCCTAAGCGCACTGTTGAGAGTACATTTCGATTTTTGACAGTGTTAGCTTGGAAGTGCTTATCCCAACCTTGTTTCTGACCATGAACTCCAGCAAGCCAAAATGTCAGTTGAAGCATTAGGGCGATTAGCAGCATGATATCAAAGCGCTCTGAGCTGCTAGTTCGGCTATGACGGAGGCCTAAACCGTAGGCTGGGCTTTTCAAGTCTCGGAAGGTTTCTTCAATTTGCATACGCTTCGAGTAGAGCCTAACAAGTTGCTTTGGTGTTCGGATTTCAACGGGCAAGTTAGTCGCTAAAACCCATGGTTCTTTTGTCGAAGCGGAGTAGATTTTAGGTGACGGATGATGACAATTAGTCCGTGTCGAACGCTGATTTTTTCGGCCTTTAGGACGTGATTTATACAGTGCAATTTGACATGAAATTGGGTTGCTCTTAGTCAACCTCTTATAGCCTAAAGTCTTTGAGCGACTTGAGGATATGCTATGTAAGTTGCTGATAGGTTGCCAGTTTTCCGCACCTAAATCTGCATATTGCACTTTCCCTCTGACTCGACTTAACCAGTACCAACCTAGCTTTTCAACGGATTTATACCATGGCACTTTAAAGCCAGCATCACTGACAATGAGCGGTGTAGTGTTACTCGGTAGAATGCTTGCAAGGTCGGCTAGAAATTGGTCATGAGCCTTCTTTGAACATTGCTCTGAAAGCGGAAAGGCTTTCTCATAAAGAGTAATAGAACGACCATGTAGTGCCACCGAAGCCCGCAATACCATAAGCCGTTTTTGCTCACGAATATCAGACCAGTCAACAAGAACAATGGGCATCGAATTACCTGAACAGATAAAGCTGGCATGCCAACGGTATACAGCGAGTCGCTCTTTGTGCAAGTGACGATTACCTAACAATCTGTCGATTCGTTTGATGTTATGTTTTGTTCTGGCTTTCGTTGGCAGGTTACGACCAAGTTCGGTAAGAGTGAGCGTTTTACATTCAAGTAATGCGTGGCAAGCCAGCGTTAAACTGTTGAGTCGTTTTAAGTGCAATTCAGGGCAGAATTGGTAAAGAGAGTCGTGTAAAATATCGAGTTCGCACATCTTGTTGTCTGGTTATTGATTTTTCTCAGAACCATTTGATCACATGACAAGATGTGCATCTACCTTAAATTTATGATTTTTATCAAAATCATTAGGGGATTCCTCAGAGCTAAGCATGGTTTTTATGCCAGCCCTGAGTATCTTGCCAAAGTGCCTAAGATTAATGATTTAAGAGCGCTAACGGGCCAATCTTGGGTTTCGGTTGATCACGTGGTTGATTTGCCCGTTTATCAAGGAGAGTCGCTCATCGAGGTGATGACGATTAAACCCAAGTTGGTGGTCAATGACATTATTGCGGTGATGGCTGCGGTGGAGAAAGGGCTCGGAGTTGCCTCTTTGCCAAGCCGCTATGTGACGCCAAGTGATAATCTAGTGCAAATATTACCCCAGTATCATCGCAGTGCACGGCAAGCTTATTTAGTCTATAAACAGCGTCGCTACCAACCTAAGGCCTTATCTCTCTTTATTGAAGCCTTGATGGAGGGTGTTAGTGCCTTGAAGTCGCTTAATCATGCTTCTTAACTTGATGGAATTGTTTGTCAGTTTACAGTGTAAAGGTAATTAACATACTGAAAATAAAAAATAATATTCAGTTATCGTTAGTTGCACGCCATCTGTATTCAGCGTTAAAGTGATAGAAATATGAAGGTAAGGTTTATAAAAAACCATTAAATTCAGCCTCTTCTGACAAACGCAGATCAATAAATTGTGTTTGTTCTGACGTAATTGGCTCAAACACTTCTAATATTAGAAGACGATATCTGATTCGTTGAATAAGGAAGAAAGATGAATAAAACACTATTAATTCTAAGCAGTGCTGTTTTCGTTCTAGCGGGTTGCCAAGATGAAGCGCCAGAAAAGCCTCTCGCACAAGCCCCTGCGGAGCAAGTGACGGAAAATGTGACCGTTGATGTTACCGATGGTGTTCAAACGATATCACAAGCAAGCTCGACCTTGTCTGAAGCCAGTAGCAGCGTTGTAAGACCCGAGGAAGCGGTCAGTTCAGCGGAAGGTCGTTTGCAGCATAGTGCGCGCAATTCTCTTGATTGGGAAGGTTTATACATCGGCACATTACCATGCGCAGATTGCTCAGGTATCGCAACGTCATTAACGCTTAATTTTGATGGCACGTACCAGTACGATCAAAACTATCTTGGTAAAGGCAAAGAAGGCGAATATAAATCAAGCGGTGAGTTTATTTGGAATAGTAAGGGTGACACTGTCACTCTATCTAAGGAAGATGGCTCACTACAGTTCTTTGTGGCTGAAAACGCCCTTATGATGCTGGATGTTGATGGTAATAAAGTCGAAGGCCCGATGGCAGACAATTACACATTAGTACAACAAGAATAATGGGTGATTGACGAGTGTTTTTATTACATTTAATCGCTTAAATCGATAGACGATAAAATCTTAAAAGCAGCCAGTGGGCTGCTTTTTTTGTCTCATCGACAGAGCTGTGCCCCTGTGTTCTATGGCTCGAAAGGGTGAAGTTATATTGACAACGTAATAGCAAAGTAACATTAGCCAAAACACAGAAAAACATTACAATACGCCGGATTTTATAATGACGGCGGAATGTTCCTTGAAACTGAGTAAAAGATTAAAGCACCTTGATCAAATGGTCGGCAGTGGTTATAGCCATATTTGGGATTGCTGCTGTGATCATGGTTTCCTTGGCATGACATTACTGTCGCGTCAGGCCGCAGAATACGTCCATTTTGTCGATATTGTACCGAAATTGATGCAAGAGGTTACTGCGAACCTACAACGCTTTTACCCACATTACATCTCCCAATGGCATACGCACTGTATTGATGTTGCTACCTTGCCATTACAACAGTATCAAGGCCGGCACTTGGTGATCATTGCTGGAGTAGGTGGGGATCTGATGATGCAATTTGTTGAGCAGATTCATACCGCTTTCCCGCAGCTGGCAATCGATTTTCTATTGTGTCCCGTTCACCATCATTACGCGCTACGACAAACGTTGATTAAGCTTGATTTTAGTTTGTATAAAGAAACGCTGGTGGAAGATAACCAACGAATTTATGAGATCCTACTAGTTTCTTCTGCACCTGATAAGACACGTAAGATCCATGCTGTGGGTGAGTTCATTTGGCAACCTAATTGTGAAGAACAATCTCTTGTGGCAACTAAATACCTGACGAGGACTCTAGAGCACTATCGCCGAATGCAACAAAGCAAAGACGTTGCTCATATTGTTCATGCTTATCAGGCGGTCACTATTGAATATGCAGAGGTTGACTGAACGATTTCATTGCATAGTGAATTAAAATACTGATTTTCTGATAAATTACTCTGGTATTTTTGATCTCAGCACCCCGCATCCAGTTTACCTCGTCGGCTGGGCTCGTTTAAAACGCGAGTACCCGCAAAGCGATGCCATCCGTGGCCTTGCCGATGATGTTTTTCCTCTCGTGATTCATTAAATGTTGAAGTGATGTTGATTGAATTGGCATGCACTCATAGCAACTATCATTTTTGCACATATTAATTGAGCTGCTGAATTGAAGCGGCATAGACGATAATATTATTGATATCAGACGAGTTTTTTGTTGGATGTGCTTTAATTTAGTTTGGCCTCACTATAGATTACGGCCTACAAAGAAGTACAACTTATCAGTGATAAACCCATACGATCATAACCAACGCTCGTCATGGCTTACATACTTATAAGATCAGTTTAAAACGTTAATGCAACTAGGAGTAAATAGATGGAATGGTATCTTGCAGTATTAAAAAAATATGCCGTATTTAGTGGTCGTTCAAGACGCAAAGAATATTGGATGTTTTTTTTAATTAACCTTATTTTTACCTTACTACTAGGGTTCGTTGATGGGCTTTTAGGTACGGTTGTATTGGGCTTTGTTTATAGCTTAGCGGTACTTATTCCAAGTATTGCTGTGGGTGTTCGCCGTTTGCACGATACTGGACGCACAGGCTGGTGGTTACTGATTAGTTTGATCCCAATCATCGGTATCTTGGTTCTGATTTATTTCATGGTGGGCGACAGTGCACCAGGCCATAACGAGTACGGTCCAAATCCAAAAGGTTCGGATGGCATGTTTATCTAGTTATGTGATTTTGCATCATAGATTAGTATGAAAAAGGCGAGCATCAGCTCGCCTTTTTTCATTTGAAGTGCACGACTAAATTGGTTGGCGTCATTTACACCGTAAAACGGTCAACCAAGTCATACAGTTCATTAGCACGGCTATTGAGGGTTTGACTACCAGCGCGGTTTTCGTTGGCTAATTTCGCTGATTGAGAGCTCTGATCGGAGATAATGACGATTCGCTCAGAGATCTCTTGGCCGACTAAACTCTGCTCTTCAGTGGCAGTGGCGATCAGCGCGTTCATGTCCATGATGGTATCGATAGAATGTTGGATTTTAACCAACGCTGCGGCAGCGGCATTGGCTTCTCCAACAGTATCTGAACTTCGAGACTGGCTCGATTCCATCGCTTTAACCGCATCATCAGACGCAGATTTGAGCTGTTCGATCATTTTGTGAATCTCACCTGTGCTTTGTTGAGTGCGGCTGGCCAGATTACGAACCTCATCTGCCACCACCGCAAAACCACGTCCTTGTTCGCCTGCTCGAGCGGCTTCAATGGCGGCATTTAAAGCCAATAAGTTGGTTTGCTCTGCAATGTCCTGAATGACTTCCAGTGATGAGGAAATATTTTGTACATCACCTTCTAAACGAGAAATCACTTGTGTCGCTCTTAGCACTTCATCAGCTAAAGCTTCAACTGATGAGGCGGCAGAGTTAACGATTTGCTGCGCTGCTTTGGCATTGTCATCGGCTTCTCTCGCCGAATCCGCCGCTTGGCTTGCGTTACTGGAAATCTCTTGAGCGGTGGTGGTCATCTCTGTCATCGCGGTGGCTACTTGCTCTGTTTCTTCGCGCTGGCCAGTTGCCAGTTGATCCACTTGAGCGGCGCGGTTAGACATGTTGGTGGTTTCACTGACCACTTGCACACCCACTTGGCTGACACTGCTGATAATATTCTGCAGGCTGGCTACAAACGCATTAAAGTTAACGCTTAAGCGGGCAAACTCAGGGGCTTTGAACGCTTCCATTCGGGCAGTGAGATCTGCATCGCCATTGGCAAAAGATTGAATTGAACGATCAAACTGTTCAAGTGGGCTCATGATGGTGCGATTGACAGCAACGGCGAAAATCGCCACCAGAGCGGCAATGGCTAAACAGAAGGTAGCAATAGCGGTTAGCGTGCTTTCCAGTGCTTCATTTGAGCGCTGGTTCATCTGAGCGACAACGGCATCTATGTCGTCGGTGTAAAAACCCGTCCCCAGCATTAAATCCCATTCAGGGATAAAAATGGAATAACTGAGTTTAGGCAGTGCGACGGTTTCGCCCAATTTAGGGAAATAGTAGGTGGTGAAGGCGCCGGTTTTCGAGTTTTTGATCAGATCGCGAATTAAGTAATTGCCCTTTTGATCTTTTAGGTCAATGTAGTTTTTACCAATGCCGTCGGTGTTTTTCCCAACTACGACGCGCACCCCTTTAGAGTCGTAGCCAAAAATGTAGCCGGATTGACCATATTCTAATTCTCTTAGTGTTGGTAAGGCTTCTTCAAGCGAAGCTCCGCGATCAAGGAAAGGTTGAATCGAGGATTTCGCCATTTGCAGATACGCGGTGAGTTCGTTTTGCTTCATCTCCATCATATTGTTACGAGTCGCTTCGACTTGCTGCGCTGTTAGCGCCGTGGTTTTATAATAGGCCACACTCATCATACCGATGGCCATCAGCAACAAGGGAACAATTGATAAAATATAGAGTCGTTTTCTTATTGTTAGATTCATACTATTTCCTGCACTCATTTTCTTAAATCCATTATGACTTGATAGACAAATATGTAAGTAATTGTTTATTAAGTAGCAAAGATGTTAACAGATTTATCGGCAAAGAAATGTGAAACTTAAATGTTTTAGATTTAATAATTGATGTAAATTATCTTTGTTTGATGTTGATCTACGGTTTAAGTAATGTTGTTCAAATTATCATCATTCTTGTTCGCCATGATGCAGATAGCGATGCCAATTGTGACTGATGGTTTGGAATTGATAACGGCAGAATTGTTTTCTTTCGCTGAGGTAGTCCTTTTCAACTTCATCAAGTAGCGCGGCGTGTTTTTCAGTATCGCTACCGTAGACGAGACAGAGGGTAGAGAAGTAGCGTTGTAAATCAAAACTATGCTCATCAATATACTCCCCCCAATCGTAATAATCCGGTCTCTGCTGAGATTCAAAGGCAAACATATCGGCGGCACTGATGGCTGCATCATCTCCCCCTTCGACATATTCAATCATCATGATGGCGGCGAAATTATCGACCGCATCTTCCTCTTTGCCTAAAATCGGGATATTTCGGTCAGCAATATAGGCGTGGCCGCCTTCGTGCAATAAGGTATGTAAAAGCGTATCTATGGTGCCAAGTTGGGCAGAACGGCCAAACTTTTCTTGATAATTGTTGCCGATAAAATATTGCAGAGCCTGCTGGTAAAACTCGTAGGGTATGTGGATTGTGTGAGTGTCTGGATCATAGAGTGGCCCTTCCTCACTACCATATTGCACCGTCAAGCGTTGGCTAAATGGAAAGTATTGATTGGCAAGCTCGGCGAACAATTGATTTATCTGGCTTTCTTCTATTGCCGATTGTGCTTGGCGAGCTGCGGGATTTGTGGGCGAAAGGTATTGGAATTCAACCGTCTCTAATGCTGAACTTAGTGGGCTGAAAAGTACGGCAACAGAAAAGAATAAAGTAGAATATTTTTTCTTCATCATGAGGTGGCTCAGTCTCTTAAATGTGTTGCTTTTAGGCTAGCACAATAAATTGTCTCTTTTCGCGTCGTGCACTGGTATTATTTGTTCTACGGAAGGAGTGATACCTATGCTATACTCCGCGCCCTCAAAATATGAAGAGTTGATCACCATGACTATCAAACAAGACATCCAGAAGCTAACTAACCGTATTGATACTTGCCGCCATAAACTTGATGCTGCTAAGTCTCGTGGTGATCAAGCTATGATCAGTAAATTTACGGATGACTTAGAAGCGTTAACGAAGAAGCAGGCATCACTAAAAGGTAAACAAACCTACGATCTTAATAAAGAGCGTAAAGAGCTACAAGATATGCCGTTCTACCGTGAAATCACGAAAGAAGAACAAGCGGACTTAGGTAAGCTTAAAAAGTCAGTGAAAGGACTGGTACTGGTTCACCCGATGACCAAAATGGGTAAACAGCTTCGTATCGAAGTGATGACGGGCTTTGCACCGAAGAAATTCTAAAAACAGCGCCGCGTAAGGCGCTTTTTTTTCATCGAAAGTTAGCCCTATGACGAGTTCTGTGATTCATTGTCGATTGCTTTTGTCATACGCATGGCATCCTTACGTTTATGTATATCCAACTTCTTATAAACGCGATAAATGTGCGATTTAATCGTACTCTCTGATAGAAACAGTTGCTTCGCAATTTGTTTGTTGGAGAGCCCAGCGGCGACGTGATCAAGTACTTGACGCTCTCGAGTGGTCAAGCTGTTGTACATCGCACAGCGCAAAAGGCTTGGATCACGCTTTATCTGCACCAATTTTTCTAAACACTTCCTCGGTAGCCATAACCCTCCGTTAAGAATATAACCGACACTTTGATGCAAATGATGTATTGGTGAGGTATTAATCAAGATACCTTTGAGTGAATGCCAGTAGAGAAAGGGTTGCTCCAGTTCCGCTTCTGGTGTGTTGTGCACGAGGACACCAACGCCAAGCAGATCAAAATTAGGCATCTGGTTTGTTTGCATCAGTGGTTCTATGTGCTCGAAATCAAGCAGAACTAGCTCGGTTTGTTGGTCATTGGTCGTCGTAGCCAGTAAGGAGTGGGGAATGGTCGAAATATTGATATCCAACTCATCATGAAGCTGCCGTTCCATTAAGCCTGAGTGCAGATTTTTATCAGACAATATCACCACGTGCTTTTTAGCCATAGCTAACAGCTCCTCGACGCCACTTATAAGTAAACCCGAATTATGCCCTTGTTCTGAGCAAGGTTTAAAATCAAGTATATTCAAAATCCGAGTATGAGAGCGATAATTCAAACGATGTCATCATCAAACTACCATGAACGGTTAGTAGGTAAGTTTAGGTGATAAAAAAATAATTGATTCTTTTGTCATTATTTTACGTATAAGCCGCTGAAATTAGCCGATAGTGACAGTAACGGAGTCAACCTTGTCCTCATTAGCATTAAAAATTGCTGATATTGTCCTAAAAAGTATGAGGCTAATATTAGGTCAAATTGCACATAAATCTTCATACTTTATTCCATTTTCGCCTCACGTTTTATTGTAATACATTGTTAATAAACATAATTAATCAGATGCATATCATGGGTTTTTCTCCTTTTCGGGCCCTAGAATTTCTTAGTCTCATTTTTGAGAATTTCAACGTCAATCTCCTACCTATACTTCGGTTGCTTCACAGCACAAACATCAAATTCAGACATGGATACACAACGGAGTGAAAGGTTATGAATCTTAAAAAAACAGGTATGGCAATTGCGATGGCAGCGTTCGTTATGAGTGGTTCTGCATTGGCTGGTTATGGCTACGGCGGTGGTGGCGATACGACAGAAGACAATGACATCCTAAGCCACAATACCAGCAATATCGGTGCAGGTAATGACAACAATGGCAATGGTGCAGGCAATGATGGTAACACACTAACATCAAACACAGGTGGTGGTGACGACAACAACAAAACGTGGAAAAACAGTGCCAATACCACAACGACTACGACCAATACGTTGAACAAACATCAGCTAAGTATGGAAGTCGATATGGTGGTGGCAAAATCCGATCTCGATGGCCATATTTCAAACGTTCAAGTTGAGTATGGTGAAGCGGGATCGATGTATCACCGCGGCTGCGGTAAATGTGCAGGCGCTGGCGTGAATGTTCGCAATTCAAACTCAATTGATGGTTTTGCAAGTTCTGCGGGTATTACCACCATTGGTCAAAATGCGGGTGCGGCGTCATTAGTGCAACAATCTGTTGTGACTAACGCTTCTGTCCATACGAAGTAACTCTGGAGAATGTCATGCGCTTAGCACTAATCGCACTAAGTATGTTGCTCGCTGTCAACGCTTATGCTGATGATCTTGTGCTGGCTGACGACTATGAGCTATCCAATGATGTTATGGATAGCTCGCGAGGTGGTCAGTACACCATAGATTTAGATAGTGTGACAGCGTCTTCGGAAATTGTGGGTTTGAGTGAAGGCAATATTGCAAACAATACGATTAACGGTGGTAACGTCATTGCGGCGGGTGCTTTAGCAACCAGCTCTGGCGTCACCAGCGTGATTCAAAACACCGGCAATAATGTGCTGATCCAAAACTCAATGGTCGTTAACCTGACACTGAAATGATATGGTTTTTTGGCGAACAGTAATATTGGGGATGCTGGTTTTATCCGCATCCTCCCATGCGTTAGATTACATGCCCAGCCGAGGCGTATTCTCGGTGCCGGTCAAAAGCTACAAAGAAATGTTGTTCGGCGACGTTGTTCGCCAACAGTATGATTTTAGCTGTGGTTCGGCGGCGGTCGCATCTCTTCTAACCTACCATTACGATAACCCAGCAGATGAAAATACGATTTTCAAAGTAATGTTTGAGAAAGGTGATCAAAGTAAGATCAAAAAAAGCGGCTTTTCATTACTAGATATGAAACTGTACTTGGAATCTCTTGGGTATCAAGCAGATGGATTTAATGTACCACTCGAAAAGATGCGAGAGCTTGGTGTTCCGGGTATTACCCTGGTCAACTTTGATGGCTACATGCATTTTGTGGTGATTAAAGGCATGAACAATCACTCAGTGATTTTGGGTGATCCTTCGCGTGGAACAATACAGATGAGATATGAGAAATTTTCTCAGTACTACTCTGGTATTGTGTTGCTTATTCGTAACCATCTCAACATTGCACAGAACACTTATATTTCTGATGACAACTACACATTGTACGCGCCTTCGCCGGTTGAATCGGGAATCAGCCGAGATTCATTAGGCGTATTTAGCATTACACTGCCCGAAAGTGGGGAGTATTAACAATGTTTAGAACACTTTGGTTGGTCGGCGTAATAGGGGTTTGCTTTAGCGGGCAAGCCTATTCTGCGGCCTATCAACTTAATCAACTCGTACCTTTACAAGAGCACGAGCTATCGAACTATCGTGGAGGTTTTAAATTCAATGATGATTTTATGGTCAATATTGGGTTAAGCATCCGTACATCCATTAATGGAGAAATGCTGTTTACTAATCACATTGCGAATTTGACGATTCAAAACGGTCGACTTACTGCACGACAACAAAGGGTGGCTCCTACTACGACTACGGTTGTACAGGTAGGAGGAGGAAACTCAATAGCACTGCCAGTGAGTACGGCCACATCATTGCCTGCTAATGACGAGCCTGAAGCGTTGCAAGCGAATGCTCAGCAAGTTGACGTATCGCCAGTTAACGGACTAGAAGCGAATGAATCGCAAAGTTTTGAGCCTCAAAGCCCAGAACCTCAAGTTAATGTGAGCCAAACTGTTGCACCATTACCTCAAGTGAATCAAACATCCATAACCAGTATCATTCAAAATTCGTTGGATAATACCGTGTTAGGCTTTGATACCGTCATTAATATTGATGCTCAGGTTGGGGGAGTGATGAAACAAATTGAGCGAAGTAACAAGTTACAACAAGCGCTGCAATTCAGTTTTCAATAACGGTTAGAACACTTAAAGTGCCAGATCTCGTAAGAGGCTGGCACTTTATATTGTTGACCGAAATTGATGATTTAAAATGAGAAAGGCACACGCACGTTGAGCTGAAAGTCGGGCGTATCTTCGGTTAAGCCTGCTTGCGCGCTGATGTTAACTGAGCTCGTCGGGCTAAACGCATAATTTACGCCAAAAGTCATCGAGTCAAGTTGCAGCAGTTTTGCTTCATCATCCGTTCTTCCATCGACTTTACTCTTGAGAATCGTTTGGTGGCTAAAGCCGATCGATAGCGATAAATCGGGATTGATCGCAAACCCGAGCCCAGCGCCAAGAGATATAGTGTCACCGAGATCGATTTCTGCCGATTGCCCGTCAAAATCTACATCGTCTTTAAAGTTATAAATATAAGAAGCACTAGCGAAAAGTACCGCCGGATCGGTTGGATAAATCATCGAAATGCCGGGCTCGATACTCCAAAATCCCGATCCTGTTGGGGCGTCTTTGAGTGCATTGGTGCGCGGATCAACATCGATATCATAAGGGGACTTACCCGTATCCGATTTTATCCGTAGGCTACCAACCCAGTAAGGTGTGGTCTCAAAGTTAAATTGGTGTCGAATGGCAAACTCAATATCTCCCAATCCTCCGCCATCTAAATCGCTGTTAATGGTTTCATCTGCTGCGCCATCTTGAATCGGTCTCACCGATATTTGATCGTTGCGATAGACAAAGGGTAGGCGGATTTCTATTTCAGTATCGTTGGTTAAGCCATAACGCCCTGTTAAGCCGGCTGTGATGGTGGTGCGATCGGAATCACTCACTTCAATGCGACCAATAATAAGCGTAGGGAGTACGGTGTAGCCGATGATATTGACTTTATTAGAGGAGTTTTGTGAGTAGTTGAGTGACGCTTCTACGCCAAATTGCCCTTTTGGCGTTAAAACCCCCGGTCGTTCAATTACATCGGCAACGGTTTGTGCTCGTTTGGCTTCTTCAGGCGCTTGATGATTGTCAGCCAAAATGTCGGGTGAGAAAAGCAGAAATGGCAGCGAAAGTATCAGAGGTTTTGTCATTATTGTGTCCCTATTTATTATTCGTCCCTCTCTTAGATAGGACAGCAATAGGATTCTTGCCACTGTAGGTACGCGGATTTTTTACCGCTTAAATCAATGGAAATAAGCAATTATCGTGATGGCTTGGTTTTAGCCACTTGATATATAGGGTTAATAATTAGAGTAGGGCACGTAAGCGCATTTCATTCTGTTGCCTATACGTACTTTTTTCATACTTATAGCCTTTCAATTTCTCAAAAGTGAGACTGGTTAATCTGCAGCGAATGCCGCTCGTCATGTGCTAAGAGTATCGGTATCACAATAGAGGCAATCATTGCAGATAAAAAAAGCGCTTATCGAAATAAGCGCTTTTTTGTAGGAGCCTAGAGGGGGAGGTGGTCTCTCAAATTAAACCAGAATAATTTTCACCCCTGCTTCTACCAGCGATTGCAGCGTTTCTTTATCTGCTGCCTCATCGGTGATCAGCGTATCAAGCTGCGAGGCACATGCCAGTAACTTACCGCCATGTTTGCCAATCTTAGAGCTATCCATGAGAGCAATTAAACGATCGCCGTATTCGAGCAGTTTTTTCTCGGCCATATAAACCAAGATATCAGAGGTATAAACCCCCGCTTTGGTGATACCAGTTCCGGTAAAGAAAACAAAGCGGCTGGAGTGTTCATCGGCTGATTCAGCATCTGGTGAAATCGTAATGTGACGCTCTGGCAGATACTGACCACCTAAAATGATCAAGCTAGGGTGATTGGCTTGAATCAATTGATAAGCAAGCGGCATAAAGTTGGTGATCACTTGGATGTTATGTCCGGCCAAATGTTCACCCATTAAAAAGGTGGTGTTGCTACCACTGACAATCACACTGTCATTTTCTTCACAAAGATCGGCTGCAGCACGCGCGATACGTACTTTCGCATCGTAGTTGTCAATATCCATTTCTGCCGGAATGAAGTGAGAGGTCGTGTGGGCGTTGCTTACTTGCTCATCATGACGAATTGCTTCAGCACCATTGCGCATCTTAGTCAGTCGACCTTCTTCTGCCAACTTAGTGATATCTCTGCGTGCAGTAGAAAGAGAGATATCAAGCATTTCAACATAGTCATTAGTACTGATGTAAGTATGGTTTTCTAAATACTCCAGCAACCTTCTATGACGTTGCACTTCATTCATAACTAAGCCCTTGATTTTTATGTTTGGTTTATTTTGACCGAATTTGACGTTTTGAGCAAATAAAAATTCATTATGACGTTTTATGATTTTTAAATGACCTGAATTTGTGATCTTTAGCGAGTTTTTAGTCATAAAAAGTCACAAATGACTTTACGTGACGCTATTTGGTCATTTATAGTCATTTCGAGTCACAAAGAGTCATTGGAGGCCAAGGTGAAGTATCAAGCAATCATTATTGATTTAGATGGAACGCTACTGAACGACCAACATCAGATCAACGCGAATAATATTGATGCGATAAAGCTCGCACTGCGTGAAGGTTATCAAGTCACACTTGCCAGTGGTCGTCCTCATAATTTGATGCTGCCTTATGTCAACCAGTTGGGAGTGACTGCTCCCATTATTTGTTGCAACGGTGCTTACCAATATGACCCAGTGAAACAACGTGTTAACCACAGCACCATTATTGAAACCGAGCAACTTACTCAATTGCTCGACATGCTCAATCTTGGTCAGTTCTACTTCACTATCTATGCACAAAACGGCATTTATGCCACGCAAGAGTCAGCGCATTTCCTTGGCTTGAAAAAGCAGATGGAGATGAACAATGCACAAGGTGAGATTGCCATCATTAAGGCGGTAGAAGCGCTAACAGCGCACTGTGGTGATGTGTACAAAGTATTAGTGTCGAGTGATGACAAAATCGCACTTTGTCAATTGCGCGACACCCTAACAAGCAGCCTGCAAGCTGACCTTTCTGCGCCCAACAAACTGGATATTACCGGTTTAGGTGTCAATAAAGGTCAAGCAACGCTGTGCTGGTTGAATCAGCAAAATATCGCTCCTAAACAAACCATCGCATTTGGTGACGGTGACAACGATGCAGAAATGTTCCGTATTGTTGGTGAACCCGTAGCGATGGCAAATGCAAGCCCTGCTTTGCGCGGCTTAGCCAACCTCATTGTTACAGATAATAACGGTTGCGGCATTGGACAGTATCTCAGACTGGTTGTGTCTGAAGGTCAACACTCTTGCCAACACTCATTTAGCTATTAAGGAAATATCATGAAAAAAGTAAAAATTGCAGCAGGTCTAGCACACGTAGATTACGGTCACATCGCTGACGTCGTAAAAGAAGTGTCTGATGCAGGTGCAGACTACATCCACTGTGATGCAGCTGATATGCACGATCTGAAAAACATGCAGCTAATGGGTGGCCACCAAATCGTTGAAGGTATTCGTCAATACACGGACAAACCAATCGAAGTACACGCTTACTTCAAAGATTGTGACCGTCTATTCGTAGAGAAAATCGCGAAAGCGGGTGCAGACATGCTGATCCTTCCTGCGGAAAACTTCCTAGGTGCACCACTGGCGTACATGATGAAGTACTGCCGTGACTACAACATGAAGTTTGGTCTAACAGTGGGCTGTTTCACTCCTGTTTCTTTCGTTAAAGAAGCGATTTACTACCTAGACCGTCTTCACATTGTTATCCACGGCGTGAACAACGATGAGTGGCTATGGCGTGAATCTGCAATTGAAATGATTCGTGAAGCGCGTCAGTTGATCAACGAGCGTAACCCGAACTGTGAGCTATGTGTGGATGGTGGTATCCGTAACCACAACCTAGAAGCGCTACTAAAAGAAGACATCGACGTCATGGTTGCTTCTACTAACATCTTTGGTCACAAAGACGGTATCACTGCAGGTGTTCATGATTTCCGTGAAGCACTAGACAAAGCAGAAGAAGCCGTTGCCGCTGAAAAAGCATAATTAAACTAAAAACGGTGTCGAGCTGAATCACCCTCAATATGCTCCGGCTCGGCACCAATCAAGGATTTACCATGACACATTTCAATCACTACCAACCGACTAAGCTGAGCTTTGGCCCGGGCAATGTGAACCAAATTGGTCAAATGGTTGCACAATACGGCCGCCGCTGCCTTGTGGTATCGGAACCTATTTTTGATGCAGTAAAACCTGCTTATGAGCGCATTTTTTCGCTACTTGCTGAGCAACAAATCGAAGTGACTCACTTTGATGGCGTGGTACCAAACCCACCAACAACCGTTGTTGAACTTGGTCGCCAAGTTGGTGTTGCTGCTGGCTGTGATGTGGTACTTGCTATCGGCGGTGGTTCATCGATCGATACGGCAAAAATCATTGCAGCAACGATGAATGTTGAAACCATCGATTGGGCACATTGGTTTGCTAATTACGATTCACCATTTGGTGACGTTAAAGCGCTACCAGCTCCAACGATGCCATTAATTGCGATTCCAACCACGTCAGGTACGGGTTCGCAAGTCACGCATGCAGCGGTGATCACTGATTTAGAAAGTCACTCAAAACTGACTTTGTTCCATCCAGAGTTTTACCCATGTGAAGCGATCATTGACCCTGAGTTGATGCTAACTCTGCCACCGCGCATGACAGCAATGACCGGTTTTGATGCTTTTTCGCATGCGTTTGAATCATACACTGGAACAAAACCCTCACCATTAGTGGATAGCCTAGCGCTAGAAGCGATGAAGTTGGTGGTTGAAAACCTACCACATGTGGTGGCTAACGGTTCTGATCTTGAAGGTCGTTGTCGATTAGCGACAGCGGATACTTTGGGCGGGATCTCGCTGGCAAATGGCGGTGCTGGTGCACCACACCCACTGGGTGAGATTTTAGGTAGTAGCAAAACCAACTTGCCACACGGCTTAACGTTGGCGGTGGTCTACCCAGCTTATGTTCAACTGCAATGGCGTAAACAGCCAGAGCGTTATGCCAAAGTAGCGGAATTATTTGGTGCCGTGGGAAGCACTGAAGAAAAAGCGCAATCGTTGGCACAACACATGGTGACGTTCTTACAGCAAATTGGCTTAGAGCATAACCTGACGCAAGTTGGCGTAACGGAAGAAGATGTTGCAGCTCTTGAGCCTGCATTTTGCTTCAACCTACCGCTTACCAGCGGTGACGAAATGAAAACCATTCTGCGCGCCAGCTTGGCATAACAGAGTGAAACGGAGATGAGAACATGGAAAACGGAGTTAGCTTGATGAAATGCGCAGCAGAGAGTGTGGAACGAGAGGACATGAACTGCGGCAAAATCAGAGCGTTAATCTTCGATTTCGATGGTCTATTAGTCGATACAGAAAGCTGTATGTACAAAGCTTGGGAAGCTTTGTTAAAACCATACGGTGTGGATGTTTCGCCACTCCAGGTTGCTGGCCTAGTTGGGAACTCAGCGCCAGCAACCGCCCTTTATCAGCTTTATCGTCAAAGCTCTGGTAACGATTGCACTGATAACGAAATTCGTGATCAAGTGTTAGAGATTGCCTACCAACTCATCGCTCATATCTCCGAGCGAGATGGCGTTCGAGATTATCTCGATGCCGCCAAAAAAGCACAGCTTAAGATGGCGTTAGCCACCAGTTCTGAATACGAACACTACATGCCAATTCTAAAGCGCCTCGGGCTTGACCATTACTTTGATTGCTTTACTGGCGCAGAAGAAATTGCTTTAGAACGTCGTAAGCCACAGCCAGATATCTACTTAGAAAGCCTAAAAAAACTAGGAGTTTCTGCCCATCAAGCCATCGCCTTTGAGGACTCTCCTCCAGGGATCACAGCGGCTCGATCGGCAGGTATTTCAACGGTTGCGGTAACCAACCTACTGACTCAGCACCTCGATGTATCGCATGCCAATTTGGTGCTGTCATCGATGAGTCAGCTATCGCTAGCGCAATTGATAATTCAACTTATCGAGATAGAACAATGAATAAATTAGAACAACTGAAAAAGTACACGACAGTCGTTGCCGATACCGGTGACATTGACGCGATTGCTGCCTTCCAACCGGAAGATGCGACCACCAACCCTTCATTGGTACTTAAAGCGGCGGAAATGCCACAGTATGATCACTTAATCGTTGATGCGATCGAGTGGGCGAAAAAGCAAAGCGCAGATAAAGCACAGCAGATCATTGATGCGGGTGACAAACTGGCGGTAAACATCGGTGTGGAAATTTTAAAATCTGTTCCGGGTCGTATTTCAACTGAAGTCGATGCTCGCCTTTCATTCGATAAAGAATCAAGCCTAGTAAAAGCGCGCAAATTGATCGCCATGTATCAAGAAGCTGGTGTAAGCAAAGAGCGTATCCTGATCAAACTGGCTTCCACATGGGAAGGCATTCGCGCCGCAGAAGTGCTAGAGAAAGAAGGCATCAACTGCAACCTAACGCTGCTGTTTAACTTTGCCCAAGCCAAAGCATGTGCAGAAGCGGGCGTATTCCTCATCTCACCATTCGTGGGCCGTATTCTTGATTGGTTCAAAACCAACACCGATAAAAAAGAGTACCTACCGCATGAAGATCCAGGCGTGGTGTCAGTATCTCAAATCTACAACTATTACAAAGACCATGGTTACAACACCGTCGTGATGGGCGCGAGCTTCCGCAACGCGGAAGAAGTATTGGCACTAACCGGTTGTGATCGTCTAACCATTGGCCCTGCGATTCTCGATCAACTTGCGGCGCAAGAAGGCGAAATTGAACAAACTCTATTTGCTGCTCGTGACACGATTCAAGCTGCACCATCGGCGATGACAGAAGCGGAATTCCGTTGGGAAATGAACCAAGACCCAATGGCAACGGAAAAGCTCTCTGAAGGTATCCGTAACTTTGCTGTGGACCAAGGCAAACTTGAAGCCATGATTGAAGCGCGTCTGTAAGGAATATGAACCAAATGATTTCACGTAATAAATTGGCCGATACTATTCGCGTTCTTAGCATGGACGCCGTACAAAAAGCCGCATCTGGCCACCCAGGTGCGCCAATGGGGATGGCAGATATCGCTGAAGTGCTTTGGCGCGATTTTCTAAAGCACAACCCAACTAACCCTAATTGGGCTGATCGCGACCGTTTCATTCTATCTAATGGCCACGGTTCAATGCTGATCTACAGCTTGCTGCACCTAACGGGTTACGATCTTAGCATGGAAGACATTAAGTCTTTCCGTCAACTGCATGCAAAAACCGCGGGTCACCCTGAATATGGCTACGCGCCGGGTATTGAAACAACGACAGGTCCGCTAGGCCAAGGCATCACCAACGGTGTCGGCATGGCGCTAGCAGAAAAAGTACTGGCTGAGCAGTTTAACCGTCCAGGTCATAACGTTGTTGACCACCACACTTACGTGTTTATGGGTGACGGCTGCATGATGGAAGGTATCTCTCATGAAGCGTGTTCACTCGCAGGCACACTTGGCTTAGGCAAGCTGGTGGCGTTTTGGGATGACAACGGCATTTCAATTGACGGTCATGTTGAAGGTTGGTTCTCCGATGACACGCCAAAACGTTTTGAAGCGTATGGCTGGCATGTGATTGCGGGTGTTGATGGCCATAATGCAGAAGCGATTCGTAAAGCGATTCTGGCTGCGCAAGCGGAAACCGACAAACCAACGTTGATCTGCTGCAAAACTGTGATTGGTTTCGGTTCGCCAAACAAAGCGGCGAGCCATGACTGCCACGGCTCACCACTGGGTGAAGAAGAAGTGGCATTAGTGCGCGAAAACCTTGGTTGGGAATACGCTCCATTTGAGATCCCACATGACATTTACCAAGCATGGGATGGCAAAGAAGCGGGCAAAGATGCCGAAGCGCAATGGGATAACCGTTTTGCTGAATACCAAAGTGCTTACCCAGAGTTAGCGGCAGAATTTAAACGTCGCGTAAACGGTGAATTGCCAGAACACTGGGCGCAAATCAGCGATGATTTCATCAAAACATTGCAAGCTAACCCAGCAACGATTGCAACTCGTAAAGCGTCACAAAATGCGATTGAAGCATTCGGTGCCACTCTACCTGAATTCCTAGGTGGTTCAGCAGACTTAACCCCTTCAAACTTAACTAATTGGTCAGGCTCTAAAGCAATTACTGCGCAAGATGCTTCTGGAAACTATCTCAGCTACGGCGTACGTGAATTTGCCATGTCGGCGATGATGAATGGTATCGCGCTGCATGGTGGTTTTATTCCTTACGGCGGTACGTTCCTGATGTTTATGGAATACGCGCGTAATGCATTGCGTATGGCGGCGCTGATGAAGCAACGCAGCATCTTTGTTTACACTCACGACTCGATTGGTTTGGGCGAAGATGGCCCTACACACCAACCTGTTGAGCAAATCGCATCGCTACGCTTAACACCAAATATGAGCACATGGCGTCCATGTGATCAGGTGGAAGCGGCAGTGGCATGGAAAGCCGCGGTTGAGCGTACTGATGGTCCAACATCATTGATTTTCTCGCGTCAAAACTTGGTGCAATACCCACGTGATGAAGCGGTACTGGCGAATGTCGCGAAAGGCGGTTATATCCTGTCTGATTGTGAAGGCGAACCAGAGCTTATCTTGATTGCCACGGGTTCAGAAGTGACCTTAGCGATGGAAGCACAAGCACAACTTAGCCACATCCGTTGCCGCGTTGTTTCTATGCCTGCGACCGATGTGTTTGACGCCCAAAGCGCCGAGTACCAACAACAAGTATTGCCAGCAAACGTAACTAAGCGTATCGCGATTGAAGCGGGCATTGCTGACTACTGGTACAAGTATGCGGGTCTACAAGGCAAGATCATCGGTATGACCACCTTCGGTGAGTCAGCCCCTGCTGAGCAGTTATTTGAAATGTTTGGCTTCACCGTGGCGAACGTGGTGGAGACAGCGAACCAATTGATGGAGCAAAAATAAATGGAATCATTCATCTCTAATACAGCGGATGAATGCGTAAGAGTTAAGGCTGCTTCGGCAGCCTTAAACCATATTACGCAAACGATCACCGCAGAGACGGTTATTGGTATTGGTACTGGCGCTACCGCCGAAGTTTTCGTTCAGCTATTGGCACAATCAGGCGTGGAGTTTGCGCACTGTGTCTCGAGCTCTGAGCGCTCTTCCAAAGCGATTCAAGCGGCGGGTCTGAAAGAGATCGCTCTGGCAGATTGCGAGCGAGTCGATTTCTATGTTGATGGCATTGATGAAGGCCTAAGTAATGGCATTACCATCAAAGGTGGTGGCGCCGCGCTCGGTCGTGAGAAAGTGATTGCGTGTATGGCAGAGTGCTTTATCACCATCTCTGATGAAGGCCGTTTGGTGGAGTTCTTAGGCAAGTTTCCACTGCCAATCGAGATTCTTCCTGCGGCGAAAACGCCAGTGGTATTAGCACTGCAAGCGATGGGCGGTAAACCGGTCCAACGTGACGGCTGTACTACCGATAACGGTAACATCATTTTAGATGTTGCAGGTCTTGATATGAGTGAACCTGCTGAGCTAGAAATGCGCTTAAATGCGATTCCGGGTGTGGTGGAAAACGGTATTTTTGCACAGTGTCCAGCTAAGCACATGGCCTTCTCTAACCACCTTGGTGTGCGTTGGCTATCTCTAAAATGAGACACTGATAACAACTTTGTTAATAACCCCATTTTTAAAGCGTGAATTAAGGAATAAACATGATGGATAGCAAGTTTTCTAGTGAATTTATCGAGTATCTTCATTGCCATATTGATGATTTTCTCAATGATTTATCTGGTCTGATTGCGATTCCGTCTGTTCGTGATTTAGCGACCAAAGGTGAGCTTGCTCCTTTTGGTCAGCCGATTCGCCAAGCATTTGATTACTTGATTGAATTTGCGGAAAAACAAGGGTTAGAAGTGCGCGATCACCAAGGCTATGCGCTGGATATCAGCGTCGGCCAAGGTGAGCAAGAAATTGCCTTGCTGCATCATGTGGATGTGGTGCCAGCAGGCGATGATTGCCAATGGCGTACACCGCCATATCAGATGACGCGCGAAGGCAATATGCTTTATGGCCGAGGCGTCACCGATAATAAAGGGCCATTAATGGCCTGCCTATACATCCTCAAGTTGTTTAAACAGCTCGAGTTGCCACTGAATAAAAAGATCCGCGTGATCATCGGTGGCGCAGAAGAGACAACTTGGGAATGTGTTGAGCATTACTTTAAACACAATCCGCAGCCAGATTATGGTTTTTCTCCAGACGGCGACTTCCCAATCGTCAATGGTGAAAAAGGCATACTGTATGCAACACTAGAGCGGGAATTTCCAACTTCTAGTGATAACGGTTCTTGCCAGATTAAAAGCTTAGTGAGTGAGCGTGACCGAACATCCACGTGTCACCACTTAGTGGCTGAGCTTGCTGGAGCTGATGCGGTAAAGGTGGCTGAGCAATTTGCTGCTTTTGCTAATGTGATTTATGACCAATCACATTGTCGCGTTGAGTTATCAACGCCGTGGGAGAAATCCCGCAATCCGCATAAAGTCGACAACTGTATGGACAAGTTTGTTGAAGTTATGCGCCACGTCGAGGGTTTAGACGCCAATTCGGCTCACTTGATCACTTTGTTAAACTCCCAATTTACAAAGAGTCATGATGGTTCGAAATTAGGTTTAAGCCACCAAGATGATGAAATGGGCACAACCACCAGTTGTGTCTCAGCAATTAACTTGGATTCGCGCGGCTACAATTTGGATTTTGATTTTCGGTTTCCTAAAGGCCTGACAATCGAACAAGTTCGTACCCAACTGCTCGCTTTATCCCAACAAGCTGGCGTGAACTTTATCGAGCATCAGTACTTACCTCTATCTTACCTCTCACCCGAAAGTGCCCTTATCCAGACGATGGGGAAAGCTTATTCCGACGTTACAGGAATGGACGCACAGTGCTTTAGCAAAGGCGCAGCTTCGTATGCGCGCGCGTTGGAGTATGGAGTGGCATTCGGACCAACTTTCCCTGGAGAAGCGACTTTTGTTCATGAGCCAAATGAACAGCTCAATCTAGAGTCGCTAATAAAAGCAATAACGATATACGTGAAAGTTCTCATATCACTTCAGGAGTAAATTATGAGAGATAAGGTTCAAGCACTTGCTGGCGGTATGATGGTTTCGATCATCGTCCTAGTAATCGCAGGTATTTTTATCGGGATAGGCGCGGGCGTTGTCAACCAGATGGCATCGCACGACTCTGTGATTTTCGCATTCTTCAAACTGATGTTGGATCTTGGTTTGATGGTAATGCGTAACCTACCACCATTCTTCGCCATTGGTTTGGCATTTGCACTGGCGAAATCTGAAAAAGGTTGGGCTGCATTTACTGGTTTCACCATGTTTATGTGTTTCAACGTAGCGATCGGTTCGATTGCCGCTTACCACGGTTGGACTGCAGAAACGACCAGCGTTCCTGCGCTAATGGAAGCGGGCTACGATAAAGTTGCGGCGCAAAACTTCAATTCACTTTGGGGTGATTCACTCGGTATCTTCGCTTACAACATGGGTATCTTCAGCGGTATCTTAGTGGGTTGTATCACCGCGTGGATCCACAACCGTTACTACAAATTTGAGATGCCAGCACTGTTAAGTTTCTTCTCTGGCCCTCGCGCTGTTGTGATCTTTGCTTACTTTGCCATCATGCCAATCGCCTTGTTTGTTTACTACGCATGGCCACCAATTGCAGGCGGCTTGCAATCAATCACTACGCTAATCACTAGCTCTGGTATTTTCGGATCATTCCTATTTGGCGTGTTCGATAAAGGCCTACTACCGTTCGGTCTACACCACCTAATCGCATTCCCAATCGAGTACACTCGTGTGGGCGGCGTAATGGAAATTGACGGCGTGGTTTACGAAGGTGTTCGTAACATCATGAACGGCCAAATGAGCTCACCAGACGCAACAGGCTACATTACGCACAACTTTACTAGCGGTCGTATTCCAATTCAGATCGGTGGTCTAACAGGTGCGGCGTACGCAATGTATGTAACGGCGAAAACTCAGAACCGTAAGAAAGTCGCGGCAATCATGGTACCCGCGGTCTTTACGGCGGCAGTTATCGGTATTACTGAGCCTCTAGAGTACACGTTCCTATTCGTTCAACCATTCTTGTTCTTTGCTGTGCACGTACCACTAAACGGTCTTGCTTACGTGATTACAGAAATGTTTGGTGTCTCTATCCACGGTAACCAGTTGCTGTTCATGGTGCCAAACCTACTGCAACCTGAAAAAGTACACGCATGGGCACTACTATGGATTGTTCCACTGTACTTCGTGATTTACTTCTACACGTTTAAGTTCTTCATCTTGAAGTTCGATGCGAAAACGCCGGGCCGTGAAGATGATGATGCCGCTGATATCGCACTGTACTCAAAAGACGATTTCAAGAAGAAACAGAAACAAGACACAGCGGGTCTACCAGTGGCAATCATCGATGCACTGGGCGGCGCGGATAACATTGAAAACATCTCTAACTGTGCAACACGTCTACGTGTGTCACTGCATGATGAATCTCTTGCTGCAAGCGATGAGGTTTGGAAGAAAGAACTGAACGCAATCGGTGTGGTTCGTATGCCAAAAGGTATCCAAGTTATCTACGGCGCGAACGTGATCACCATCGCTTCAGGTCTTAAAGATGCCTTAGGTATTGATTCATAGCTATCGATTCTTAGCTGATCAAGAACTAAGCATCCAGCAACACCCTACAAAAACCATAACTAAAACAAAAGCAACCCGCCTGTGACGTTAAGTCACAGGACGGGATCTCTGTACCCTAAATATGGAAAATTGAATCATGAAAACCATTACAAAGTGTTCATTATCATTGCTTGCAGTCTGTGTTTCTGGTGTTCTACATGCGGCAGACACAACCCCCACATGGCCTGAGCGTAGCCCAATTGTTTTTTGGGGCGATCGTGCCAATGAAGACTGGTCATACGTAGATAATATTGCCGAAGATGACAAAAGCTTCTCTGAGAAATTAAAGCGTTTAGATATTTCAGAAGACGGTGACTGGAAGGTTTCTTTCTCGGGTAACGTGAAAGCCTCTTTCGATAACCGTTGGAACCATATGTACGATCCTGAAGTGCGCAAACACAATGAATTCCGTTCACGTTTGCAGTTTGCTACCGATGTGACCTACCAAGATTGGATGCGCCTATATGGTGAGATCCGAACCAACTACACCAACTTAGATAGCCCAGGCCCAGTTGATGATGCCGGTACGGACTTCCATCAACTGTTTGCTGAATTCAAATTGCTCGACGATGGTGAGCAGTTCCTGAGTACGCGCCTTGGTCGCCAAGAGATCTACCTGAACGAATGGCAAATGATGAACCGTGAACCGACGCCAGTACAAAACAGTTGGAATGCAATTTCAGCCAAGTACAAAGTCGCAGGCATCAATTTTGATGCGTACTACGGTGAAGAAATCTTCCCTGTTCGTGGTGACAAAGATTGGAGCGGTAACTGGGACGATAAAACCAACGGTAAAAAATCGACCGGTTTATTTGCCAACTGGCGTACGAGCTTTGGCGCCATGCAAGCTTACGTGATGAGCAATGAGCTCACTAACTCAAGCTTTGTTAATGCGCCTCATGGTGACGTAGACATCCAAGTGTTGGGCTTACATGCGCACGATTTCGTTAGCGAAGGCTTTGGTTACATGGTTGATGGTATCTACCAGTTTGGTGATCAAGCCGGTAAAGATATCTCAGCATACATGGCTTACGCTGACCTAAACTACAACTGGAAAACGGATTGGAACTACCGTGTGGGTATTAACCTGCATTACGCGTCAGGTTCTGATAAGAACAGCGATAAAGTAAACACCTTTAACCCATTGTGGACTGGAGACCCGCTCGGTTTCGCCCACGATGGTGCTTATGGTAACGCGATGCAATTTGGTGGCTACTCTGTGATTGAGTACATGCCAAAACAGAGCATTATTACTGGCTTCATGTCGACTTGGCGAGCCAACACCGAAGATGCAATCTACACCTTGAACCAAGATGTATTGTATGGCGCAGACTCGGATGAGAAATACGCTTACACCCAGTTCTACTTGCAATTCCACAACTATCTAACGCCGAACTTGAAGAGCGAAGTAAATACCTACTACGCACTGGCAAGTGACTACACTGATGACGTAGTCAGCCCAGATAGTAAAGACATTGCTCGTATTGAACTGGCATTGATTTACAACTTCTAGTTTTAGTCCTAGAAAATGTTGTAACAAACACTGGCTTTCTCTCCTAAGGTCAGTGTTTATCCCCCAAAAATAGCGAGTGAAGACGTGTAATGATAGGCAGGTCTTTGTCTCGCTAAACTAGGGTTTTCAATTTAGTCCGTCCTATTACTTGGTTTTTCCAAGTTCAAATCTGTCGTTTAAAACCCGTGTGTTCAAAAGCCGTGGTTTAAGACGTTTGCCCAGTGATTTCACTGGGCTTTTTTTTATCTTTGATGTTATTGGTATTAAGACGATCGAACAAAAAAGAGAGCCAATAAACTCTCTAACGATGCTTTTGGTTTGGGGCATTTAGCCCATAAACCACGAGACAAAAATCAGCGCGCCAAAGAGAAACGTTGCCACGAGGGCTGGCCGCCCGCCCGCAGCCGTGTAGGTATGATCAAGCTTGGCGTGTTCGAAGTGAGGTTTACGTACCTGCTTAACCATTGCTAACGGCCCCCAGATCGCTAAGAACACCAATACCATGCCAGCATAATCCAACATACTGACAAATTGGTTCGAGAAAAGAGTCGCTAACACTAACGGCAGAATAAAAGTGAGACCGTATGCTTCTGTATTGCCTTTGGTGATGGCATCTTTGTTTTGGTCATACAATGCCATCGATACACCAAGGTAAGAGGTAATCAGGGCGAGGGCTGAGAAGAGAGCGATTACCCCTTTCAACATGCCCGCTTCTGCACCAAAAGCGGCGATCAACTGTGAGATGTTATCAAACTGGCTGACGGCTTCTACACCGAGGTTACCGATGATGGCAAACAACCAAATGAGGTAGCACAGCAGTGGGATCACCGAACCGAGCAAAATCATATTGCGGATCTGTTTGTCGCTCGCTTCATGGTTATAAATCACCAATGATGGGATCACCACCATTGAGGCAAAACTGGTAAAGATAACCGCGCTGTATTTCACCACATTCCGAGTACTAAAGGCGCTTTCTTGGCTCAAATTACTCAGGTGGATATTGCTCAACAGTGAAGCAATCACCAAAAGTAGCATCGCGACCATTAAGATAAATAGTCCACGATTAAGCTTATCGACATGGGATTTACCAGCGACAACGACGAAACCGGTCAGCAAGCTAAAGAGGGTATAACCGACAGCGGGTGGAACATCCATGCCTAAATCGAGCAAGAAGTTATGCACTAAATCGCCAATGCCAATCAGGTAGGCGATCATCATGCAGACCAGTAAAAGGTAGAACAGCGCATTAATAAAGTGCTTACCTTTGTGGCCTAAGGTTAAGTACGCAATGCTGCTCATCCCAGAGTTGTCTTTGGTTTTAGTGCATGTCTCGGCGAGAAGCAGGGCAGAGTAGGTTGTACCGAGGAAAATCACCAGCATTAGGAGAGCACTGACGTAAAAGCCAAATTGCGCTAATACCATCGGGATGGCCAGCATCCCCGCCCCTAATGCGGTTCCTGATAAAATCAACGAACTGCCAAACAACTTCATATTCAAAACTAAACACCTTACCTAAAATCTATTACGAGACGTATAACAAGAGACGAGCGAGCCTAGCAAAGAAAGCGCTTTAGCCCTTCAAGGATTTAGTTTTATTTATAAAGTTTTCTAAAAATGGCAGTGGGAAGATCAAAAAAGGCCAGCCGAGTTTGGCTAGCCTAGTGTTTGATTTGAATGAACAATCAGTGCGCAGCAGCAATCTGCGCAGTGGTTATGACGTTAGCCCATAAACCATGAAACAAAAATCAACGCACCAAAGATGAAGGTGGCAGCAAGCGCAGGTTGACCACCGCCAGCGGTGTAGGTTTGCTCAAATTTTGCGTGGGCAAAATTAGGTTGGCGGACTTTGACTACCATGGCTAACGGCCCCCAAATTGCGAGGAATACTAACACCATGCCAGCATAGTCAAGCATGCTAACAAACTGGTTAGAGAACAGCGTAGCCAGTACTAGAGGGAAAACAAACGTTAAACCATAAGCGGCAGGCGTGTTGCTGGTGATGGCATCTTTGTTTTGGTCATACAGCGCCATGGATACGCCTAGGTATGAGGTGATCAGTGCCAAAGCGGAGAAGATCGCCACTACGCCTTTAAGTAGTTTTGCTTCACCACCGAAGGCTGCTATCAACTGAGAAATATTTTCAAACTGACTGACCGCTTCCACCCCCAAGTTACCAATGACGGCAAATAGCCAAATTAGGTAGCACACCAGTGGGATAACCGAGCCAAGTAAGACCATGTTGCGGATTTGCTTTTCCGATGCATCGTGGTTGTAGCTGACCAATGACGGGATCACCACCATCGAAGCGAAGCTGGTGAAGATCACCGCACTGTATTGCACCACATCGCTGGTGGTGAAATTGCTCTCTTGGCTGAGGTATTCCCATTGAATGTTATTCATCAAAGAGAAAATCACCACAAATAGCATCACAATCATCAGGATAAATAGGCCACGGTTTAGCTTGTCGATGTACGACTTACCAGCGACCACCACCAAGCCCATCACTAAGCTAAATAGGGTGTAACCGACGACTGGCGATACGTTGAAACCAATTTCAAGCAGCATGCTGTGCAGCAAGTCACCAATACCGATGATGTAAGCGATCAGTAAGCAAGCCAGTAAGAGGTAGAACAAAATGTTGATGAAGTGCTTACCGTTACGACCCAGTGTGAAATAAGCAATGCTGCTCATGCCTGTGCTTTCTTGGGTTTTGGTGCATGCTTCAGCCAACAGTAGGGCTGAGTATGTGGTGCCTAGGAAAATGACGATCATCAAAGCTGCGCTGACAAAAAAGCCAAATTGCGCCAATACCATTGGGATTGCCAACATTCCTGCGCCTAATGCAGTGCCTGATAAGATTAAGGAACTGCCAAACAGTTTCATATTCAAAAGAAAAGACCCCTACTGAAAATAATTTCAGAACAACGTGTAAAATTTATTTGCCAAGACTAACAAATAAATCAGTAAAAACCGCATAGAAATTTTCTATCTTGTGGAATAAATATTCTAAACAAGCTTGAAACCCCCGAAATATCGAGCTTTTGATGGTTTGTTGAGCAAGGAAATGGCGCTCTGACCAGTTGAAATAAATCCGTGTAGTTGCTTTTTTCACCAAAAATAGCTTGGCAAGAAGGCAAAAGTCACAGGGTAAATTTCTTAGTACGTTTGTTGTGATTTGAATTTTTTATCGTCACGGATAAGGAGTTTGTTGGATGAGTGAGCGAATTCATTCCATAGAGCACAAAAGTGGCCCTCATTTCGTTTTATGGTTTGATTGCTATGCATCGATTTAATTACTGAATCTTTTCTGCGTTTTACCGCGGTCTAATCAATACGAGATTACTTAATAGGTAACATGTATTCACAATTGCTTAAATCATCGCTAAAACCTATTGAATTAATAAGTACAAGCGTTTTTTAAAAAATGACTTTCAGGATTAATCTTCATAGCAGAAACAAGGCCAACGCCAATAACAACATCCCTAATTCATCTCTGGAAGGAAGATACGATGAGTAAGAAATTAACCACTGCTGCTGGTTGTCCGGTTGCCCACAACCAAAATGTAATGACCGCAGGTCCGCGTGGTCCACAATTGCTACAAGATGTTTGGTTTTTGGAAAAACTGGCTCACTTTGATCGTGAAGTGATCCCTGAGCGTCGTATGCACGCCAAAGGTTCTGGCGCTTATGGCACCTTTACGGTTACTCACGATATTAGCCAATACAGCCGTGCGAAAATCTTCTCTGAAATCGGCAAAAAAACCGAGATGTTTGCACGTTTTACCACGGTTGCAGGTGAGCGTGGCGCGGCAGATGCGGAGCGTGATATTCGCGGCTTCGCCCTAAAATTCTATACCGAAGAAGGTAACTGGGATTTGGTTGGCAACAACACGCCGGTTTTCTTCTTGCGTGATCCGCTAAAATTCCCGGATCTTAACCATGCGGTTAAGCGTGATCCGCGCACTAACATGCGCAGTTCAACCAATAACTGGGATTTTTGGACATCACTGCCAGAAGCTTTCCACCAAGTGACTATCGTGATGAGTGATCGTGGTATCCCTGCGTCTTACCGTCATATGCATGGTTTTGGTAGTCACACCTTTAGCTTCATCAATGCGAACAATGAGCGCTACTGGGTTAAATTCCACTTTAAAACTCAGCAAGGCATTAAAAACATTACTGATCAAGAAGCCGAGAGCATCTGTGGTAAAGATCGTGAAAGCCACCACCGTGACTTGTATGAAGCGATTGAAGGCCAAGATTTCCCTAAATGGAAAATGTACGTACAGATCATGCCAGAGCTAGAAGCGGACGAAGTGAGCTTCAACCCATTTGATTTGACTCGTGTATGGTCACAAAAAGATTATCCATTGATCCCGGTGGGTGAGTTTGAGCTAAACCGTAACCCTGAAAACTTCTACGCAGAAGTTGAACAGTCAGCGTTTAACCCAGCGGCTGTGGTTCCGGGGATTGGCTTCTCGCCAGATAAAATGCTGCAAGGCCGCTTGTTTGCTTACGGTGATGCTCAGCGCTACCGTTTAGGGGTTAACCACCACCAAATCCCAGTGAATGCGCCTCGTTGCCCAGTACACAGCTACCACCGTGATGGTGCAATGCGTGTTGATAGTAACTTTGGTTCAACTATCGGCTACGAGCCAAATTCACAGCAGGAGTGGGCAGAACAGCCTGACTTCTCTGAGCCGCCGCTGCGCATCAATGGCCAAGGTGCTAACTACGATCACCGTGTCGATGAAGATTACTTTAGCCAAGCGGGTGACCTGTTCCGTTTAATGAATGCCGAGCAGCAACAAGTGTTGTTTGATAACACCGCTCGTGCAATGGATGGTGTGCCTGAGTTCATCAAGCAGCGCCACATTGACCACGCTTACCAAGCCGATCAGGCTTACGGTGAGGGCTTGAAAAAAGCACTTGGTATGTAAAGGGTAATAAACCCTATCAGTAATTATTAAAAAAGGCGCTTTGAGCGCCTTTTTCTTTTTAAGTTTGTCGTTAGGGAATGACTTATAGAACTCTTAACGCATCCACATCAACTTTAGTGCCTGACATGTTCTTATCAATCTCGCCGATTAGCTGCACTTTTGTTTCAGGGGTTACGGTTTGGTTTAACCACTTGTCGTGGTCGATTTCAACCGTGATTTCGCCCGTTTTATCAGTAAAGATATACATCTCGCCGCCGAGTGAGGCTTTGATATTGCCCGTTAGCGTAACCGGCATATCATCGCTGAACATACCCGCATCTAGCGCCTGTTGAACGGTTGAAATACCTTGAGTTGGGCCATTAAAGCCTGATGCTTTTTGTGGGCCGTTAAAACCTTGAGCGAAAACTGAAGTTGAAGCAGCAAGAGCAAGTGTTGTAATTAGTAATTTGGTTTTCATTATTATTTTTCCATTGTGTGTTGAGACTGACGCTAATGTAACGCCCGCCAGCTGAATGGAAGATGAATAATTTTGTTATCTTTGGTTATTTTTCACTAAGTTGGAATTAATCGAACTGAGCCAATCGACATGGCTCATTTTTGGCCTTCGTTGGCTGCTTTTGTTTCTTATTACCCCATTGCAATAGGGAATCTCGCTATTGTTATTTCTGAAAATAGGGGAGAGTTTCACACTTTGAAAATGTGAGACAAAAAGCGTGTGGTTATTCTCACAGACAGCAAAACCAAGCGCTTATACACTTATTTTTATCCGTGAAATAAAAGAGATAAAATAATGAAAAAAACCATTCTAGCAATGCTCGTTTCTAGTGTTGCATTTGGCTCTTACGCTGCGCAGTGGAATGTACCAGATTTAGCGATTGGTGGTGGTGAATTACCGCAATCAGTAGAGCATCAGTCATTGGTTAAAGGTGTCGATTACTACCAGATCCAACGTGGCACGTCGCAAGGAGAAGCCTACCTGCTCTCTAGTGGCATTTTGAACGAGCAGACCATTAAAGACTACTCAGCAAAATTGGATGATCTCAAACTAACCTACCATCTAGAAACCGCGCCAGAAGCGGCGCCAAATGGTCAGGAGATGGGCAAAATCCTTCGCTTAAAAGGATTTGAGTCGTCAGGTGACGCGGAAACGCAAGCCAAAGTACTGAAAGAGCATGGGTTGAACTTCTCACCAAGATTCTCAGCGCAAGATGGTTACGACACCAAAGGGCCGTTTGATATTAGCCTGTTGCGCGTCGATCTAAACCAATATCAAGGCAAAGTGGCGAGTATTCTTGCTAACGATAAAATCACCACAGCAGAAACCGTATCAAGCATGGCGGAGCGTAATCAAGCACTGGCAGCGATCAATGGCGGTTTTTTTGCCTTTAACGATCAAGTGGGTGATATGGGTGCGCCAGCGGGCTTATACGTTAAAGATGGTCAATTGCTGCGCGAAGCGGCAAATCAGCGACCGGTTCTGATCATTGATAACTCAGGCAAACACTCTAAAGTGTCGATTGGTAACTCAGTGACCACTGAAGTATTGCTTAATATCAACGGAAATACGGTTCGTATCGATGGTATTAACCGCAAGCCGGGCGTGATCCTCAACTGTGGTGGGCTTGATGATACGCCTTCCACTGAAGCGATACATGACTTCGTCTGTACTGACGACAGCGAAATCATTGTTTACAACTCAGCCTATGATGCGCAAACCCCGCAAGGGGAAGGCAAGGAGATCGTGATTGACGCTAACGGTAAGGTGGTTGAGGTGTTAGCAAAGCGCGGCAGTGTGATTAACGCAGGCTTTAGCTATGTGCAACTGACTGGTGATTCAAAGCTGGATGTCAAACTTGGTGATAACCTTACGCTGGCGAGCAAAGTGGTGGTTGATGGTGAAGAGGTTCAATTGCGTAAAGGTGTGTCCATGCTTAATGCGGGCCCAAGTCTTGTTACTAATTTCGCCGTCGATATTGCTTCTCGCAACACGCAAGGCTTTAACCCTTACCCATCAACGGGCGATCACGCAGGCTCTCAAGATGATGACGGTTTAGGCGTGAGCGGTGCGATGGAAAACCGTGAAGGGTTTTACAACGGTTGGGTATTGCGCCGTCATCCGCGTACAGCATTGGGCGTAACAGACAATAACATCTTATACGCTGCAGTGGTTTACGGCCGTGCGCCAACAGTCACAGAAGGCGCAAGCATTACGGATGTGGCGGCGGTGATGGAAGCCCTTGGCACCAAGAATGCCATCAACCTTGATGGTGGCGGCTCCTCGATGATGGTGATCGACGGCAAGCGCACTGGCTCTTCTTCTGATGCCAGCGAAAGGGAAGTTTCTGACGCGGTTATCTTTACGCGCTAAGCGTGTTTAAAGCATCAAACACTAAGCGCCTTCGGGCGCTTTTTTCGGTTTTTGGCCAATAGACTAATTTAACTTCGCCATCCAAACCTTAGTGTAAGGACACATACCCTAACTACAAAGGACAGACGCTATATAAAGAAATCATGATGCCGAGGTATCGAGCAGTATCAAGGTCATCGATACTCTTTAAATTACTGCTCATTTAGCGTTTATCTGGTGGAAAAATACGGTATTGGTTAAATGGAGTTGGGTTGGCGCGAACGGAGGTAAACGAAGGCGGTCATTCGTTGGCTATGGTCGTTTTATGAAGAGAGCAAAATAGTTATATTCAACCATCTAAGCGAAACAGATGTATCCGCTTTTTGTTCAAGTGACTTCTGGCTGGCTCGATAGTGCAGAGACAACCGACGGCGGTACTGCGATGACGCTCTAGTTCAGTACAGGCTTTGAGCCAATTGCGCTGGTTTAGGTTGAGTCGTTGCAGTATCGGCGGCACATTGGCCTCTAAACAAGCTTTACCCTCTCGAAATTGGCGCGCACTCCAATCCACCAGTTCAATATAATCCATTAACCGAAAGGGAATACCATCAAGTTTTTCATTGGTGGGATTACCGATAAACGGGTGCAGGCAAGGAGCGGTTTCTTGTTGATTATTTAACGCTTTCAATCTGGCTTGTATCGAAGTGAATTCGGAGGTTTCTAGAGTGTTGGCAATCCCCGCTCTTAACGGGTTTAAATCGACATAAGCCATTGCTGCGGCGAGTGCTTGTTCATCGAGCAGAGCCTGACTTTTAAAGCGGCTTTCCCAAAAATGTCCTGTACAACCTTCTTCTCTATTAGCTTGGAAGGCAATATCAAAATTGAGCCCCTTCATAAACCAGCTAAGGCTCCATAGGCGAGAGCGCCAAGCGTCAATGATTAACAGACAAGCTTCGGTTTCCGCCTCAGTGGTTAGTTGCCCCAATAACCAACGTGAAACAAGGCTTGGGAGTTTGTGCTCTTGCTGCCAGCGCTCGACCACTTCATGATTAGAAAGGGATACTGCCTTATCTCGGTTGATATGCACGACCAGATGATAGTGGTTACTCATAATCGCATAAGCACAAATGTCGATGCAGTACACTTGCGAGAGTGCATATATTTTGTTTTTGATCCACTCGCGGCGATGCTCAAAATTTTTCTTTGTTAACGGGTCAATACCACACAATAAACTGCGCCTAACGCAGCGAGAAACGCAGTGATAATAAGGTGTTGCATCGACGGATATCTGTTGTTTTCTGGCTGTCGTCATTGTTGGTCTCGAGAGGTGTTTAACCTCTCAAGAATAAAAGGCTGAAAGAGAGCAGCAAGACTCAATGGCCGAACTTACCACGAGGTTATCACCAAACCATACTTTGGTTACTTTAGAGTGTGTGTCCTCATAGGAGATACATAGGACAGACGTTATTAAAATAATGATGGTGAGGTTGCTTTAGGATGTCTGTCCCGTTTAGCCCTTTATTACTTTGCAAGATGATTTCAGAAATTAGAGTGATTTAGATATTGCTTTTGGAGTGGTTTTTAGAGATTCTGTAATGCTGCGTAAATTTTACCGCACCAGCAGTTGCGATCGTCAACCATTTTCTAAATAGGTAAAATATGAAATATCCTCAATCTATTCCTCATTCTCATCAAGTTCTTTTACAGCAAATTATCGACGTATTTTCTCAAGATCCCCGAGTGTGTGGCATCGGTGTTAGTGGCTCCTATGCTTCGGATTCCATGGACCAATACAGCGACTTAGACCTTGTTATCGCCATCGAGCCTGAGAGTTTTACTGAGGTAATGGGCCATCGATTTGAGTTGATCCAGTTGGTAGAGGGGAATGTTGCCGCCTTTACCGGTGAACATGTTGGCGAGCCAAGACTTATTATTTCTCTTTTTGAGCCGAATGCTGTCCATGTCGACTTCAAATTTGTTTCGCTACCAGATGCTGCAATAAGAGTCGATGACACAAAAGTTTTGTGGGAGAGAGAGGGAGCATTGACGGATGTTTTTTCAAAGTCTAAACCACAATATCCTTGCCCTGAATTGCAGTGGGTGGAAGACAGGTTTTGGATTTGGGTTCACTATGCAGCAACCAAGATCGCACGCGGAGAGTATTTTGAAACGCTGGAATTTATCTCATTCCTTCGCCAAAACGTCCTTTCACCACTTGCGTTACAACAAGCTGGACTGACGCCATCAGGGGTGAGGACAATAGAAAAGCGTTTACCTGAGTTTGCTCAGCAGTTGTCTAAAACGGTGGCATTACCAGAACGTCAGTCATTAATTAAGGCGATGACACAGTGTATTAAGATCTATCTTGAACTTAGATCTCAGCAAGAGGTTGTGCTTAATCAGCAGGCTCAGCAGGCTCAGCAGGTTTGTACGAACTATTTTATTGAACAGTTTCAAGCGAACGTCTAAATCGAGCCGCTAATCTAGCTCAACCATTGACAGACTGTTGTCCAAAAAATGAGTCAAAAAGGCGTTCATCATGAGCGCCTTCTTCATATCTACCAAAACAAAACTCGGCTTACAACAACTGGCCATCCACCAATACCGCTTGTGATTGATAATCGTTAGAGAGTACCGTTGCTGCGGCGCGGTAGCCCGGTTTGAGTTGTCCTAATTGAGTTAGGTTCATCGCTTGGGCAGGATAGGTTGAAGCCATTCTCAGCGCTTCTGCTTCATCGATGCCCCATGCAATCACATTGGCGACTGATTCATCCATGCCGATGTGTGCACCCGCTAAGCGGCCTTCGCTGTTGACCAGTTTATTATCGATCACTTCGATAACTTGCCCATCAAGTTCAAAACGGTTGGTTTCACTGCCCAGTGTTGCCATCGCGTCGGTGACGATCAAAAGCTTACCTGCAGGTTTTACCTTTTGCGCCAGCATCACATTGTTTGGGTGTACGTGAATACCGTCAGTAATGATTGAACACCAAGCATGGTCAGTGTGGAGTGCTGTGCCAATGACACCGGGTTCTCGCCCTTCAAACGCTGACATGGCATTGAAAAGGTGCGTAAAGCCATCGATGCGGCTGAGTTTGCGCGGGGTTAATTGCGCTGCGGTGGCATTGCTATGGCCGCAAGAGAGGGTTACGCCTTGTTGCTGTAGCCAGTCGAGTGTTTCATCACTCATGTTCTCCACAGCCGCAGTGACCAATACTTTGGCCTGTTTTGGCCAAGGAAAATCAGCGAGATCGTTGATGGTAGGAGAGTAAAATAACTCAGCGTTATGTGCGCCTTTTTTCTCTTTACTCAGCCATGGGCCTTCAAGATGCACGCCAATCACGCCCGGTACATGTGCTTCAATCGCTTGTTCGGTGGCGGTTAATGCTTGGCTAATGTCTTGCGGGGTAGAGCTGATCAGCGTTGGCAATAGGTACGCCGTGCCATGTTTGCGGTGTGCGTGACAAATGGTCTCAATCGCGCTGGCGCTGATGTCGCTGTTGAACATCACATCGCCGCCACCGTTGACTTGTAAATCAATAAAGCCTGGTGCAATTAAGGCATTGGCATAATGTTGATGCTCAATATCGCTAGGTAATTCGGCAATCGGAAGGATCGCTTCAATCACATCGTTATTCCAAATGAGAGCGGCATCGTGATGGTAATGAGTTCCATCAAAAAGACGTGCAGCAGAAATGGCTTTCATTCCCATAATTAGTCCTTATTAAATTGGAAAGCAGCGCCGAGCAAGCAGGCGTCATAATCACCTTGAGCGGCAATAATCGGCACTTGGAATGCGTGTGGACGCTGAGCAATATGTTCAACGACGCGGGCTAAATACCCACTGGCAAGGCCGACACCACCACCTAACACGATAACATCTAAATCAAGGGTTGCTTTAAGGTTACTACATAAGGTGGCAATGGCTTGCGCACTGGCTTGGACAATCGCTTCCGCTTGCGGTTCATTTGGCGCGAGCTTAAATAACTCAACATTGCTGATTGGCGGGTGAAACGTTTCGTGGCTACGACGTTGAATCGCGGTACCAGAAGCGATGGCTTCCACACAGCCGACTTGACCACAGCCGCACTGCGGGCCGTTAGGATCTATCGAGAAGTGACCCACGTGACCTGCAAGGCCAGTAGCACCGCTGTGCAATTTACCATCAATAATGATACCGCCGCCGACCCCTGTGGAAACGGTAATAAACGCCATGTTACGCGCTGGTTGAGGTAGATTGACATACTCATACCAAGCCGCAGCTTGAGCATCATTGAGCATGGCAACAGGTTTGTTGGTTAGGCTTTCGAGCGCCGCGGCCAATGGGAATGGTGCAGGGAAGGCTAGGGTATCGGGGTTAATGGCCGAGATACCCTGCTCGGTAACGAGACCAGTGGTCGAAATACCAATTCGCGTTGCACGATCAAGCCAATCTGCCGCTTGTTCAAGGATCATTGCTGCAAATTGGCTCGCTTCTTTTACTGTTGGAGTTGGGAACTGACGACGTTCAACAATGGCATCGCCGTGTACCAAACCAATTGCGATCTTTGTGCCGCCGATATCAATTGCCAGTGTGTTTTTCGCCAGTGTCGACATTAACGCTCTCCTGCTGCTTGAGTGGCTGAATTAAACCAATCAATCATCACTTCTAAACGAGTCAGTGCTGAACCGACGGTTACCGCTACAGCGCCATGAGCGATCGCTTGAGCAGCGAGTTCTGGGGTGTTGTAACGACCTTCGGCCATGGTAAAGAATCCCGCTTGGGAAAATTGTTTCACCAATTGTAAATCTGGTTCGGTTGGTTCTTCACCACCAACATAACCCGACAAAGTAGAGCCAATAATATCAACCCCAACTTCGTTGGCCCAAAGACCATCTTCAAAATTTGAGCAGTCCGCCATAGCAAAACAGCCGCTTTCTTGGATCGCTTTAGCAATCACATCACGACTTTCTGGGCGTTCACGATTGGTCGCGTCAAAAGCGATTATTGTCGCACCTGCTTCAGCCAGTGAAGCAACATCACAAAGGTAAGGGGTAATGCGTACAGGACTGTCCGTTAAATCACGTTTCACAATCGCAATAATTGGTAGATTAACGGCACGCGAAACGGCAGCTACATTGGCTACGCCCTCGATGCGCAGCGCTTTTGCTCCTGCTTGTTCTGCCGCTTGTGCCATTGCGACGATGAATTCGGTTTTTTCTAATGGGCTATCTGGCACTGGTTGAATCGAAACGACAGTTTGACCTTGGAGTTGCTCTTTTAACTGGTTGATATTTATATTTTTTGTTCTCACGTTTGGCCTCTCAATAAGACATTTCACAGCGGATTTATAGTGACTAAAAATCCATCACATTCGTCGAGATAGGGTGTAGGAATCATATCTCTGACGAATTTTTGTCCGCGATCACATTTCAATAAAAGTTGGTTTGAAAATAATCTTCATCGCAATAATAATCCATAACGAAGATTTTTTTCAAACAAAATAAAAACTTTTTTCAAATACGTGAAACTTGGTCAATAAAAGCCTTGGTTTAGAAAAATCGAGGCTAAAAAAACAAAAAGGGAACACTATGAAAGCCATTAACAAGATTACTCTCGCTATGCTTGCTCTAGGTTGTGCTGTCTCTGCTCAAGCGGCGACAACACTTAAAATGGGTATGCAACCTTCAGTAGGGTCAGTGGAATACACGTCGGCAAAAATGCTGGCAGACACGATTGAAGAGCTTAGTAACGGCGAAATGAAAGTGGCACTTTACCCAAGCGCACAACTCGGTGATGACCGTGCGATGCTGCAACAACTTTCGATGGGTGATTTGGATATCACTTATGCTGAGTTTGGTCGTATGGGCCTATGGATCCCGCGTGCTGAGGCGGTTATGTTGCCTTACGTCGTGCGTGATTTTGCACACCTACAACGTATTTTTAATTCAGATTTTGGCCAAGAGATTCGCGGCGAAATGTTAACCAAATTTAACTGGCGCGCATTGGATACTTGGTATAACGGCACACGCGAAACCTCTTCTAACCGTCCACTTAACAGCATTGAAGACTTTAAAGGTCTGAAGCTGCGCGTTCCAAATGCTAAAGCTAACTTGAACTTCGCCAAACTATCAGGCGCATCACCAACACCAATGGCTTTCTCTGAAGTGTATCTAGCACTACAAACCAACGCGGTTGATGGCCAAGAAAACCCATTGCCAGCGATCAAAACCATGAAGTTCTATGAAGTTCAGGCCAACCTTGCGATGACCAATCACATCGTAAACGACCAAATGGTGATCATCTCTGAAACGACATGGCAAGGCTTGAATGAAGCGCAGCGTGACATTGTCACTAAAGCAGTGGCAAAAGCGGGTGAAGCACATACCGCCTTCGTTAAGAAACAAGAAGCTGAGCTGATTTCTTACTTTGAAGCGGAAGGTGTAACCGTGACTTACCCAGAGCTTTCACCATTCCGTGAAGCGATGCAGCCTCTCTACACCGAGTTTGAAGAACAAGTTGGTCAACCGGTAGTGAAGCAGCTTGCGGCAATGTAAGCATCGCACTCAGGTTTGATCTTAAGTTAAGTGTCAATTTCTAGGCTGGTCGAGACTGGCCAGCCGTGGAGTTCAAAATGTTACGCAAGATAATCGACAATATTGAAGAAATCATCACCGTGCCGCTCATGGCAGCATTGTTAGTGGTATTGACTTGGCAAATTGGTAGCCGTTGGCTACTGAACGATCCTTCGTTGTGGAGTGAAGAGCTTGCAAGGGTTCTTTTCATGTACATGTGCATGATTGGTTGTGCGATGGCGCTGAAACGTGGCTCGCATGTAAACATCACTTTTTTCTCTGATAAGTTGCCTGAGAAAACCCGTTTAGCTTTAGTGTTGTCATTGGAATTTGCCGTTCTTCTTTCTATTTTCGCCATTGTTTATCTCGGCTATCAACATGTACAGCGCACTGCCTTTTTTGAGCTAATCACGTTAGGTGTATCAAGCAGTTGGCAAACCTATGCACTGCCTATTGGCGGGTTGTTTATGGTGTTTAGACAAGTACAAAAGATGGTAGGCATTGCGAAGCAGTTTTCTACCAGTAGTAATGATGCAGCGGCATCTGACTCACAGATGGCTGAGAGGTAATCGATCATGGCAACTTCAATTTTTGGCTGGTTAGGTCTGCTATTTGCAGGGATGCCAGTAGGGTTCTCGCTTATTTTTGTCGCACTGATTTTCTTATTGGTGACAGGCAGTCCAGGTATCAACTTTGCGGCTCAGCAAATGATCACTGGTGTTGATAACTTTACGCTACTTTCTGTACCGTTTTTCGTTCTCACCGGTCACCTGATGAACAGTGCTGGGATTACAGAACGTATTTTTAATTTCGCTAAATCAATGATGGGTCATATCACGGGCAGTCTTGGTCACGTGAACATCATGGCGAGTTTACTGTTCTCTGGTATGTCAGGCTCGGCCCTTGCTGATGCTGGCGGCTTAGGTCAGCTAGAGATTAAATCGATGCGTGATGCGAAATACGATGATGATTTCGCCGGCGGTTTAACGGCTGCATCATGCATTATCGGCCCACTCGTACCACCTTCAATCCCTTTAGTTATCTACGGTGTGGTCTCGGGTACATCAATTGGTGCTCTGTTCTTAGCAGGTGCGATTCCGGGCTTGATGTGCTGTGCGGCTTTGATGGTGATGAGCTACTACATCTGTAAAAAACGCGGCTACATGGTATTGCCTCGTGCAACGGGTCGTGAGCGTTTGATTGCTTTCAAAGAAGCGTTCCTATCGCTATTGACGCCAATCATCATTATCGGCGGTATCTTTTCAGGCAAATTCACCCCAACAGAAGCGGCAGCGGTTTCATCTCTTTACGCTCTATTCTTGGGTACTGTGGTTTACAAGCAGCTAACGCTTGAGAACTTTATTGAAATCCTGAAAGAGACGGTAAATAACACGGCAGTTGTGGCTCTGATGGTGATGGGCGTAACAGTATTTGGTTGGATTGTAGCGCGTGAACAGCTACCGCAAATGCTGGCTGAATTCTTCTTAACGATTAGTGACAACCCGCTAGTGCTGTTGCTACTGATCAACTTACTGCTGTTGTTCTTGGGTACGTTTATCGAGTCACTTGCACTGTTGCTACTGTTGGTTCCATTCCTTGTGCCTGTGGCGGTTTCAGTCGGTATTGACCCTGTTCACTTTGGTGTAATGGCTATCTTGAACCTGATGATCGGCATCTTAACTCCACCGATGGGTATGGCGTTGTATGTGGTGTCGCGTGTTGGTGATATTCCATTCCACGTGCTTACTCGTGGTGTGATGCCACTGCTTGTGCCGCTGTTTATCGTGTTGGCGCTAGTGGCGGTATTCCCTCAATTTACTCTGCTGTTACCTGAGATCTTCCTCGGCTACGGTCAATAACAATTACTCTACTTGTATGGTGATGAGCCGGGTGCTCCGGCTCTAACTCTCTAGGATATAAAAATGAAAAAACTAACTGGTCTTATTGCTGCTCCGCATACTCCATTTGATATCAACAACAAAGTGAACTTTGGCGCGATTGATCAAATTGCCGAAGTCTTGATTGCACAAGGCGTAAAAGGTGCTTACGTGTGTGGCACTACCGGTGAAGGCATTCACTGTTCAGTGGAAGAACGTAAAGCGATTGCTGAGCGCTGGGTAAAAGCGGCGGATGGCAAACTGGATCTGATTTTACATACTGGTGCACTGAGTATTACTGATGCGATTGAACTGACAGAACATGCAGAAACATTGGATATTTTAGCGACTTCAGCCATTGGTCCTTGTTTCTTTAAGCCAGGTTCAGTGGATGATTTGGTGGAATACTGCGCGCAAATCGCAGCGGCCGCGCCGTCAAAAGGCTTCTACTACTACCACTCTGGTATGTCAGGGGTGAACCTCGATCTAGAGCAGTTTTTGATCAAAGGTGGCGAGCGCATTGAAAACCTATCGGGCGCGAAGTTCAACAATGTTGACCTGTACGAATACCAACGTTGCGTTCGCGTTGCTAATGGTAAATACGATATTCCTTTTGGTGTTGATGAGTTCTTACCTGCTGGCTTAGCGGTGGGGGCTGTAGGCGCTGTGGGTAGTACATATAACTACGCAGCACCACTGTACTTAGAAATTATTGAAGCATTTAACCGTGGCGACCAAGCAAAAGTGGCAGCGCTGATGGATAAAGTGATCGCGATTATTCGTGTCTTGGTTGAATACGGCGGTGTGGCGGCGGGTAAAGTCGCAATGCAACTGCATGGCATTGATGCGGGTAACCCACGTACGCCAATCCGCTCATTGACTGACGCGCAAAAGGCCGACGTTTTGGCGAAAATGCGCGATGCGGGTTTCATGAACCTGTAAGGCATACAACTCATAGCGTTACGCGAATCGCCGAGTAAATCTCTAACTGCGTCGCAGCATGTAAGAAAAATCGACTTGCATGCTGCCTTTTAGAGCAAATCGGAGCAATTAATTCGTGGTGGATGTGTCAAAGTGACCATCACTTTGTTACTTTTAGCGGTCAAAACAAGCATAGAAGAGGCACCTGTGAATACGCCTAAAAATTTGTTGGTTCGATTGCGTTCAAATATAGAGCCGCTAAGTAAGAAATTACGCCAAGTTGCGGACTATATCCTAGAAAATGCCAATGACGTTCAGTACCAAACGATCACTGACTTGGCACGTAATACTGAAACAAGTGAAGCTACCGTTGTGCGCTTGTGTCGAGATATGGGCTACAAAGGCTATTCTGATTTTCGTATGGCATTGGCGGTGGGTTTATCGCAAAGCCAAGAGCGTCAGCCACAAGAGTCTGATGGTGATATTTGTGAAGTGTCAGCACAAAGTGCATCAGCGAGTTTGCTTGATACTGCACAATTGATTGATCGCAAAGCGCTTAAACGTATTTGTGATTTGGTGCATAACGCGAGCTTTATTAGTTGTGTCGGCGTTGGCGCTTCGAGCATTGTGGGCCGTTATCTTGCGTTCCGTTTATTACGAATCGGCAAGAAAGTGACCATGTATGAAGATACGCACTTAGCAGCGATGAATGCGGTAAGAAGCCAATCGGGGGATTTGTGGTTTGCCGTATCAAGCTCAGGCTCGACGCGAGAAGTGATTCACGCAGCAACACAAGCTCATACGCGTAATGTGCCAGTGGTGGCGTTGACGAATATCAGCCATAGCCCTCTGAGTGCGATTTGCTCAGAGATGTTGGTGGCAGCCCGACCTGAAGGCCCACTAACGGGTGGTGCATTTGCCTCGAAAGTGGGTGCATTACTACTGGTGGATGTGCTGGTCAATAGCTTGTTAGAAGAGCACCCAGAGTATTCTGAATCGGTACTTGAAACCGCGGAAGTGGTTGTACCGTTACTCAAGTAACCGTCAAATTATTTTAGCCTGCCAAAGAGTGGGCTTTATTTTGCATTTTTAATAGAGAAAAAATTCTTCTTAACGTGTGGTTGTGGAAAATATTTTTGTTAATGCGAATGCCGAGCTTGACATGATCGAGAGGGTAATCCGCTCATAATAAGGAAATCAATAACATGAAACCATTAACCCCTGTACTACTCACACTACCTTTGCTTGCTGCTTTCTCTGCGGCTTCTTATGCCAATCAAACTTGGCCTGATTTACCCAACGGCGTGAAAAATGGTGTTGGTGCGCAAATAGATTCAAAGATCTATGTTGGGCTTGGTTCAATGGGCAAACAATTTTATATGCTTGATCTGCAGCAGCTGGATAAAGGTTGGCAGCCACAAGCGGACTTTTCTGGCCCTGCACGTGATGGTGCGACCGCAAGCGTGATTAACGATGATATCTATATTTTTGGTGGTTCAGGTAAAGCAGACAGCAAGGCTGCGTCACCGATTATTTTTGAAACGGTTTATCGCTTTGATACCGATGCCAATACGTGGTCGCAAGTGAATACTAAGGCGCCAGTTGGGTTGCTCGGCGCTGCGTCCTACTCACCAGACAATCAACAGATCGTTTTCTTTGGTGGTTACAACAAGGGATTGTTTGATCAATACCTGCACGATGTTATCACCACCGATAAAAAGGCCACGCCAGAACAATGGCAGAAGATCGTCGACGATTTTATGGGCATGAAGCCGGTTGATTATCAATGGAATCGACAAGTACTAAGTTACAACCCAAGTTCGAATCAGTGGCAGGATCTTGGTTCTTCGCCATATTTGCCGAACTGTGGGGCAGCCTTAGTGGTCGAAGATCAAAATGCGTTGATCATTAGCGGAGAAATCAAACCTGGGCTGCGTACAGCAGAAGTAAAATCGTATCAATTTGGTGAAAGCCAGCCATGGATAAGTGAGCATCCACTACCGACTCCAGAGTCTCAGTTGCAACAAGAAGGGGTCGCGGGGGCCTTTGCTGGCACCAGTAATGGTGTTGTGCTGGTGGCGGGTGGCGCTAATTTCCACGGTGCTAAATTAGCTTTTGATAAGGGTAATATGTTTGCTCATAACGGCCTAGCGAAAGCCTTTAATGCCGAAACCTACGTGTTTAATCAAGGAGCATGGAAGCAAGATAAAAACCTGATAGAACCGCTTGCCTATGGCTTGTCCTTTACCGTGAACGATGACGTGTTGCTGGTTGGCGGTGAGAAACCAGATAGTTCGGCCAGTACCAAGGTTACTAAGTTAACTTGGAATGGTCAGCATGTAGAACAACAGGATTAATCAATGAAGATTCAGTTCACACAGTTAGCGGCGTTGCCTGCTGGATTGAAAAACGGTGTGGGATTTAGCCACACCGCAAGCTCTGATAATAGCATCGAGGTTATTTATGCAGGGCTTGGTAGCTTAGGGCAGCAGTGGCTATCGTTTGATATGGATGGAAGCTCGGATTGGCAAGCAAAAGCGCCGTTTCCCGGTGTGGCTCGTAATGACGCCGTGTGCATTCCAGTAGAGGGCGGTTGTTATGTTTTCTCTGGTGCCGGTATCGCAGAGGGGGGCCATTACACGACTGTTCTGGATGATGGTTATTACTACGATTGCCAACAAGACAGTTGGCAGCAAGTGGCAGTGACGACTCCGGTTGGATTGCTCGGCGGTGTAGGTTTCGCTCTCGATAGTGATCACTTGGCTTTTGTTGGCGGCTATAACAAATCGGTTTTCGATGGCCTAATGGCACAGCTTAACGAGCCGTTAATCGCTAATGATGCCGATGCGAAACAAGCGTGTTTAGTGCAGTTTATGTCCCAATCGATTGATGACTATCAATGGAACGACAAAGTTTATGGTTATCAAGTGAGTACCCAGCAGTGGCATGTGATTGCGAACAATCCTTTCCAAGCAAACTGTGGTGCAGGCGTTTTCCGCGATGGTGATCGCTTAACCTTAGTTGAAGGGGAAGTGAAGCCGGGTCTGCGCAGCTTACACAGTAAGCAACTGCAGTTTAAAGATGGCAAGGTGGTGGAGTCGATGTATCTACCATCGATTCATGATCTGCACCCAAGTCATGAAGGGTTGGCTGGGGCGTATTGTGGTGAACTGAATGGTCAATGGATAGTGGCCGGTGGGGCATTTTTCATTGGTAGCCAACACAAATACCAGCAAGGGCAGTGGTATAGCCATCAAGGACTCAGCAAAACCTTCGATAGTAAGGTTTGGTGCTTCGATGGCGCACAATGGCAACACGTTGCTGATTTACCGCAAGGCTGTGCTTATGGTGTCGCAATGACGACCAAACAAGGCATGGTGATTGTCGGTGGTGAATCTGCGCAAGGTGAGGCAATGACGGAGTGTTACTTAGTATCGTAATTGTCTAACTGAGTCATTTGTTTATCAAAGAGAGCATTTTTGCTCTCTTTTTTTATGCTGCGTTTTTAGCGCAAGTAAATCTAGGTTCTCGATGGTGTTTGTTGCAACAACTGCTGGTAGAAGGCTGTCGCGGCTGGACCGGTTTTGGCCCCTTTGGGTAGGGTGATGTGCAGTGCTACTTGATAGCGCTCCGACTGCTCTAAATTTATTACTGTGATTTTATCGCTGCGGCGTTGCTCAACCACATGCAATGGTAGGCGACAAAAGCCGACACCTTGTTCCACGGCGCGAAAGGCGTGGTCAAAATTATCGACCGTGATACGTTGGCGCGATTTAAGCCAACCCACATCGCGTTTATTCGCTGAACGATCACCCAAATCACGCACTACGATTTGACACGTCGTGTCCAAATCAGCCAAGCAGAGTGAGGCTTTGCTCGCTAGCGGATGGTGGTTTGCAATGACCGGAACCATGGTGGTGATACCAAAAGCTTCGGCTGGGTAGTTGGTGATCGGCAAATTGATAATGGCAATATCGGCTTGTTCTGTTACCACCATTTCGGTGGTTTTACTCAGCGAGGTCTCTACGACCTGTATTGAGGTGGTGCTATTGGTGGCTAAAAACTGCTGCATCGGTTGATAGAGCCAGCTTGGGTCACATAAGTGATCGATAGCAATAGTAATTTGCGACTCTATACCACTACTGAGTTGTTGGCTGATCATTTCTAACTCACGAGCCTGCTCAAGCATTGAGTGAGCACGACGCAGTAGCGTTTTACCATGTTCGGTTAACACTGCGCGACGGCCTTGTACTGCTACGAGCTCTATACCTAACTGTTCTTCCAGCTTTCTAACGGCATAAATCAAGGTGGTATGGCTTTTATTCAGCGTAATTGCCGCGGCTTGAATACTGCCAGCTTGGTCGATTTGATGCAGTGTTTGCCATTGCTCTAAGGTCGTTTTAAGTCTCATTGGTCAGTTTTTTCGACAGTTAATGGCAAAATTATGAACTTTTTTATCGGTTTTATAAAGGTAATAATCATCACATCAAAATACGTGAGCCATTTGTTGTGGCTTAGAGCGATATAATATTTAAAAAGATAGGATGAGTAGCGATGGCGAAATTACTGCAAGTTGATTTTGATTTTCAAGGCCCATTTGGTGAAGAGATGGTGCAGGCGATGACAGGCTTAGCTCAGTCAATTAATCAAGAGCCGGGCCTGATTTGGAAGATCTGGACGCAAAGCGAAAAAGATCAACTGGGTGGGGGGATCTATTTGTTTGAAAATCAAGCCTCAGCTCAGCGCTACTTAGAGATGCATTCTGCCCGTTTGCAACAAATGGGCATTAGTAATATTAGAGGTATTATCTTCGATATTAATCAACCGCTTAGCGAGATAAATCGCGCGCCGTTAGCTTAATGAATCCCGCTCAATTCACACTGTAAATCATATTGTTGCTGACAAAAGAAACTATTGATGCGTTTGCTGTCAGCAACTCAAAAGAAATATTAAGATGAACAATAAAACTTTTCTAACTCTCCACGGTGCTATTTACACCACGTTTGCTTTCGCGCTGTTTTTCATTCCTAGCCTTATGTGGCCAGTGTATGGCGTTGAGATTAATGATCAATATGCGTATTTTCTTTCTCAACATACGTCGATATTTCTTGGCGGTATTGCCGCGATCAGTTTGATGATGCGTAATATTGATTCTGTCCAAGCGATGCAACAGCTTATCAAAGCGCTATTGATAACCAACATTCTCGGCGCCGTGATCACTGCTTACGCTGGCTTCACTGGTATCTTTGTTGGCCTTGGTTGGAGTGACCCGATCTTCTTTGCGGTGTTGAGTGTGGTGACATTCCTACAGTACCAAAAGAGTCGTGGCTAATTTATCGTTAACTGCTTGCTCAATATAGCGCGCTAAGCTCTGTTCCAGCCCTACTGATGCTATGTCAGTAGGGCTTTTTTGTTTTATTCCCCAGTGACAACGAGGTTATACCTTAGTCTAAATTGTCGACAATATTCTTGATTAATAGCGAATGACTAGTCTATTTTGAATTGAAGTTAATAAATTGTTGACACTTTGTTTTGCTAATGCGCTGCGCAGCTAAGTGTCCCATTATTCGATTGAACGCTGGGCATTGATATGAATCAAGAACTGAAAAGTACGGTTGCGATTGGCAACAACGGCTCGAATGATAAAGAGAGTGCTAAGTCAGCGACGTTGACGGAATCTCTGGTTACGTCATTGGTGGAAGCGATTGTCAGTGGCCAAATTCCCGCAGGTAGCAAGATCTCAGAGCCTGAACTGGCCAAACATTATCAAGTCAGCCGTGGGCCGTTGCGTGAAGCAATTATGCGTCTTGAAGGGCTGGGGTTGATTGAGCGTGCCGCCCATATAGGGGCGCGAGTGATTACTTTAAGCCCAGAGAAACTGGTTGAGCTTTACGCGGTGCGCGAAGCATTAGAGGGCATGGCAGCACGTCTAGCGGCGCGCCATATTCAGCAAGAGGAGATTTTGGCTTTGGAGTTGCTGTTAACGAAGCATTCTAATCATATTGATGAAGTAGAAGGAGCCTCTTACTTTCATCAACACGGCGACTTTGATTTTCATTACCGCATTATTAAAGCCAGCCGCAATCAAAAACTGATTGGTTTGTTGTGTAACGAGCTTTATCACCAACTGCGTATGTATCGCTTCCAATCTCCACGTTCACAATCCCGACCGAAAGAGGCCCTTAATGAACACAAATTCATTTTGCAGGCGATCCGAGATCGCGATGAAGAGCTGGCCGAAATGCTGATGCGTCGTCATATCTCCGGCAGTCGAAAACTAATCGAACAACAAATTTCTCTTGCTGAAAATCGCTAAGCTGTCATTTGCCAGCATAGGCCAAATAAGGATATCACCATGAACTTATCCCCCGGTGCGAAGTTTCGACTCGCAGTAGAAAATAACCATCCTTTACAAATTGTCGGCACCATCAATCCCTATTGCGCCATGATGGCGAAAAATATCGGCCACCAAGCGATCTATCTTTCTGGTGGCGGCATTGCCAATGCCTCATATGGTTTGCCTGATCTCGGTATTACCACCTTAAACGATGTGTTGGTGGACGTTGAACGTATCACCAATGCCTGTGATTTACCGTTACTAGTCGATATCGATACTGGCTTTGGTGGTGCGTTCAATATTGCCCGTACTATTAAAGCGATGGAAAAAGCCGGTGTTGCTGCGGTGCACATGGAAGATCAAGTCGCGCAGAAGCGTTGTGGTCATCGCCCCAACAAAGCGATTGTCAGTCAGCAAGAAATGGTCGATCGCATTAAAGCGGCTGTCGATGCACGTAGTGATGCCAGTTTCGTCATTATGGCGCGCACTGATGCGTTGGCTGTAGAGGGAATGGAAAGTGCGATTCAACGAGCGATAGCCTACGTTGAGGCAGGCGCTGACATGATTTTCCCTGAGGCGGTCAATGAGCTGGGTCAATATGTGCAGTTTTCTAATGCGCTTGTTAAAGCGTGCGGTAAGCATGTGCCGATCTTGGCCAACATTACCGAGTTTGGCCAAACCCCACTATATGGCGGTGAAGAACTAGCGGAAGCCAAGGTGGATATGGTGCTCTACCCGTTAAGTGCATTCCGTGCCATGAACAAGGCGGCGGAAATGGTTTACAGCCACCTGTTTGAAGTGGGCAATCAAGAAGCGCTATTGGGCTCGATGCAAACGCGTAAAGAGCTCTACGCCCACCTCGATTATCACGCCTATGAAGATAAGCTCGACAGTCTGTTTTCGTTAGAAAATGAGGTTGTATCAGAGGCGAAGTAACCACTTACTTAATACCGTCTGTCCCAATAAAAATCAGGCTAATAAATAGTTACTCAACAAATAACAATTCAACAAATAAGTCAGCAAATAACCAATAACGTGAAACCGTCTGGTGACGATAAAGCATCCCAATAGAGGATAACTCGCCAGACAGAAAAGGAGTTCAACATGCCTTCTACACAAGCAATCGATGCAACTGGAAGTGGTGCGGGTCTGCGTGGTCAAAGCGCAGGAAGCACTTCATTATGTACGGTGGGTAAATCGGGCACGGGCCTGACTTATCGTGGTTATGATATTACCGATCTGGCGAATCATGCTCAGTTTGAAGAAGTGGCGCATTTGCTACTGCGCGGTCATCTACCTAATCAACAAGAGCTGGATAACTACAAAACCCATTTGATTGCGCTGCGGGGATTACCATTGCAGCTTAAGCATGCGTTAGAGCTGATTCCTGCGGATGCTCATCCGATGGATGTGATGCGAACAGGTTGCTCAATACTGGGTAATTTAGAGCAAGAAATGGAGTTTTCGCAGCAATTATCCGCTACAGAGCGCATGTTGGCGCTTTTTCCTGCGATTATTTGCTACTGGTATCGCTTTAGTCACGATGGGGTGCGAATCGATACTGAAGATCAAAGCCAAGACTCGCTTGGCGGCTATTTTTTACAAATGCTCACCGATAAAGCGCCGAGTGCGATGCAAAAGCAGGTAATGCATTGCTCGCTGATTTTATATGCCGAGCATGAATTTAACGCCTCAACCTTTGCGGCTCGCGTTTGTGCTTCAACTCTATCCGATATTCATTCATGCGTGACGGCAGCCATCGGCACCTTGCGCGGGCCTTTGCATGGTGGTGCGAATGAAGCGGCGATGGCAATGATTGAAAACTGGCAAACCCCAGACGAAGCAGAAAAAAACATCCTACGAATGCTGGCAAACAAAGACAAGATCATGGGGTTTGGTCATGCCATTTATCGTCAAAGCGATCCGCGCAATGCGCTGATTAAACGCTGGGCTAAAGAATTATCACACGCAGTCGGTGATACCCATTTGTACGCCGTATCAGAACGTGTAGAAGCGGTGATGAAGCGAGAAAAAGACCTGTTCTGTAACGCCGATTTTTTCCATGCCTCGGCGTATCACTTTATGGATATTCCGACCAAATTATTTACCCCTATCTTTGTGATGAGCCGTTTAACGGGTTGGGCAGCACACATTTATGAGCAGCGCGAGAATAACCGCATTATCCGTCCTAGCGCCGACTACACCGGCCCTGATTATCAAGCTTGGGTACCCATCGCGGAGCGATAAATGTCAGGGCAATCAATACAGCAGATGGCTTGCTAATGTTGACGTTAGCAAGTGGTGATTAGGATAAGAGAATCGAATAGGAACTCGGTTATGAGCATAAACAGCCAATATCGTAAGCCGCTGATAGGAACAGAGTTAGATTATTTTGATGCGCGAGAAGCGGTCGATGCCATCGCTGAAAATATATATCAATCGCTGCCTTACACTTCTCGTGTTTTCGCTGAGCAGTTAGTGCGCCGCTGCGATCCTGCTGCGCTCGAAGCGAGCTTAAAACAACTGATTGAGCGTAAGCGTGATTTGGATTTTCCATGGTATCCAGCACGGGTGGTGTGCCATGACATTCTCGGCCAAACGGCTTTGGTTGATCTGGCCGGTCTACGCGATGCGATTGCCGAGCAAGGTGGTGATCCGGCTAAGGTGAATCCGGTGGTGGAAACCCAGTTGATCGTTGATCACTCGTTGGCGGTTGAGCATGCTGGCTTTGATCGTGAGGCGTTTGATAAAAATCGTGCGATAGAAGATCGTCGTAATCAAGATCGCTTTGATTTTATTGAGTGGTGTAAAACGGCGTTTGAAAACGTCAGTGTGATCCCGGCGGGTAACGGCATCATGCACCAGATCAATCTCGAGAAGATGTCGCCAGTGGTGCAAGTTAAACAAGGGGTTGCTTACCCTGATACCTGTGTCGGGACAGACAGTCATACACCACATGTGGATGCACTAGGTGTGATTGCGATTGGTGTGGGTGGCCTTGAAGCAGAAACTGTAATGCTTGGCCGACCATCAATGATGCGCTTGCCGGATATTGTTGGTGTAAAAATAACAGGGCAGCGCCAAGCGGGTATTACCGCCACCGATATTGTGTTGGCTATGACTGAGTTTTTGCGTAGTGAGCGCGTTGTATCGTGCTATTTGGAGTTCTTTGGCGAAGGTGCACGCGCGCTAACCATTGGCGATCGCGCAACGATTTCCAATATGACGCCAGAATACGGTGCCACTGCCGGCATGTTCTACATTGATGAGCAAACTATTCATTACCTCAAGCTGACTGGTCGCGACGACGAGCAGGTAGCATTAGTCGAAAACTACGCCAAACAGACGGGATTGTGGGCTGATGATCTGCAAAATGCTGAATATGAGCGCGTGTTGGAGTTTGATCTTTCCTGTGTAACACGCAATATGGCCGGGCCTTCGAATCCGCATTCTCGTCTACCAACGTCAGAGCTTACTGCTCGAGGTATTGCTGATGCCGAAAGACTTCATGCTGACACGCTTAGCGCAAATCAAAACCTACCAGATGGTGCGGTGATCATTGCCGCCATTACCTCCTGCACTAACACCAGTAACCCGCGCAATGTCGTGGCCGCGGCATTGGTGGCTAAAAAAGCCAATCAATTAGGGTTAACCCGTAAGCCGTGGGTCAAAACCTCTTTCGCGCCGGGATCGAAAGTCGCCAAGCTCTATTTAGAGGAGGCGGGCTTGCTTACTGAGCTTGAGCAATTGGGTTTTGGCATTGTTGGTTATGCTTGTACCACTTGCAATGGTATGAGTGGCGCTTTAGAGCCGGCGATTCAGCAAGAGATTATTGAGCGCGATCTGTACACCACCGCTGTTTTGTCGGGCAACCGCAATTTCGATGGTCGTATTCATCCTTATGCCAAACAAGCTTTTCTCGCTTCGCCACCGTTAGTCGTCGCTTATGCATTGGCAGGCACGATGCGCTTTGATATTGAGCGCGATGCGTTAGGCATCAATAGCCAAGGTGAACCGATTTATCTGAGTGATTTATGGCCAAGTGATGAAGAGATTGATGCGGTAGTGAAGACCAGCGTCAAGCCTGAGCAGTTTAAGCAAGTCTATATTCAGATGTTCAAACTCGATGATGATCGGCAAACGACAAAGCCGCTCTATGACTGGCATGAAATGAGCACGTATATTCGTCGCCCTCCCTATTGGCAAGGTGCGCTTGCTGGAGAGCGAACATTATCGGCGATGAGGCCTTTGGCGATATTGGGCGACAACATCACCACTGATCACCTTTCACCCTCCAATGCGATCTTACCGACGAGCGCAGCGGGGGAGTACTTAGCCCAAATGGGACTACCGGAAGAAGATTTTAACTCTTATGCCACGCACCGTGGTGATCACCTCACTGCGCAACGCGCGACATTTGCCAATCCAAAGCTGTTCAATGAAATGGTTAAGGACAATGGCGAAGTGGTACAAGGCTCACTAGCTCGCGTGGAGCCGGAAGGCCAAGTGATGCGCATGTGGGAAGCGATTGAAACTTATATGCAGCGCAAGCAGCCTTTGATTGTGATTGCTGGTGCTGATTATGGTCAAGGTTCATCACGCGATTGGGCGGCCAAGGGGGTGCGCTTGGCTGGTGTTGAGGTGATTGTGGCTGAAGGCTTTGAGCGCATTCACCGTACTAACCTTGTTGGGATGGGAGTGCTGCCATTGCAGTTTAAAGCGGGAACGAATCGCCACACTTTAGCGCTGGATGGCTCAGAGCTTTACGACGTAGTCGGTGAGATTGCCGCTGGTGTTGATTTGGCTTTAGTGATCACCCGAACCAATGGCGAAAAGCTCGATGTCGCAGTGAGGTGTCGCCTAGATACCGCCGATGAAGTGCATGTTTATCAAGCGGGTGGCGTGTTACAGCGCTTTGCTCAAGATTTTTTGGCTGAGTGAGGGAGAGAAGATCATGAATAAAATTCGTTTCTTAAAACAACCCCCATGCTCAAAACAAGAAGGGTATTCGGCAGCAAGCCACAACGAAGAGCGTCAGTGTGAACATTCCACCGCAATGCAAATGAAAGTACCTGCGACTTACATGCGGGGCGGCACCAGCAAAGGGGTGTTCTTTCGCCTCAATGATCTGCCGCCTGCGGCGCAGGTCGCGGGTGAGGCGCGTGACCAATTATTTCTGCGCGTGATTGGCAGTCCTGATGCTTATGGTAAGCAGATTGATGGTATGGGCGGAGCTACCTCCAGCACCAGTAAATCGGTGATTGTCAGCCAAAGTACGCGTGCTGATCATGATGTTGATTACTTATTTGGTCAGGTTTCGATTGATCAACCGTTCGTCGATTGGAGTGGTAACTGCGGTAATCTTTCTGCCGCTGTCGGCCCGTTCGCGATCCACGCTGGGCTAGTCGATGCCAAGCGTCTGCCGCGTAACGGCATCGCAGAGGTGCGTATCTGGCAGGCCAATATCAGCAAAACCATCGTGGTACATGTGCCGATGCTCAATGGGCAAGTACAAGAGTGCGGCGACTTTATGCTAGATGGGGTCACTTTCCCTGCCGCTGAAATCCAAGTTGATTTTGTCGAACCAGCGGATGGTTCTGGACTGCTATTTCCGACTGGCAACTTGGTTGATGATCTTGAAGTTCCGGGAGTTGGCAACTTTAACGCAACCTTAATCAGCGCCGGCATACCTACGATTTTTATTGATGCGCACTCGCTTGGCTATCAAGGCACAGAGCTGCAAGAGACGATTAACTCTGATCAGCAAGCGCTGGCTAAGTTTGAAAAAATTCGAGCCTATGGCGCGCTCAAAATGGGCTTAATCAGTGATATTGAACAAGCTACAAGTTGCCAACACACCCCCAAGATCGCTTTTGTTTCTGAAGCCAAAGAGAGCCTTTCTTCCAGTGGTAATGTCATTGCTCGCGATGAGGTAGATTTACTGGTTCGCGCTTTGTCGATGGGCAAACTGCATCACGCCATGATGGGTACGGCAGCGGTGGCGATTGCATCCGCGGCGTGTGTCCCCGGAACGCTGGTCAACCTTGCGGCGGGCGGAGGTGTGCGCTCGGCGGTGACCTTTGGTCACCCATCTGGAACCCTAAAGGTGGGGGCGCAGGCGAGTCAAACGGACAATGAGTGGCAGATAGAGAAAGTCACCATGAGTCGCAGTGCGCGAGTCTTAATGGAAGGGATGGTGCGAGTTCCGTTCGATCCCATCCTCGTTTAAAGCAAAGATAAACTCAGTGAGTCGCTTTATTCAAGGACGATACATTCGCATTTCTCGCAAAGGCCGTTACCAACACAACGACATTCCAACCTCATTGCGTTGTGCTGGTATAAGTCGAAACGAAGACATACTGGAGGAAGCACTATGTCGGCATACCAAGAACAATATCAGTGGGCGCAACAGCACCCAGAGCAGTTTTGGCAGCAACAAGCGCACAATATTGATTGGTTTCAAGCACCACAAACCATTCTAGCTAAGGATCAAAATGGTATCGAACGTTGGTTCCCTGATGGACTAATGAATACCTGCTGGTTAGCGCTCGATACTCATTGTGATCAGGGGCGAGGTGAGCAAACCGCGCTGATTTATGATTCCCCGGTAACGGGCGTTAAGCAGCGTTATAGTTATGTTGAAATGCGCGATCAAGTCGCGGTCGTTGCCGGCATGTTAGCCGCGCAAGGAGTGGGCAAAGGTGATCGGGTGGTGATTTATATGCCGATGATCCCAGAAGCGGTAATGGCAATGCTGGCATGTGCACGAGTGGGAGCCATTCACTCTGTAGTGTTTGGCGGCTTCGCGCCCAGTGAGTTAGCGGTGCGAATTGAAGATGCTGAACCCAAAGTGATCATGACCGCCTCGTGTGGCGTGGAAGTCAACAAGCTGATCCCATACAAACCGATGGTCGACCAAGCGATTATGGATAGTCGCTGGAAGCCGGAAAATGTCTTTGTTTTGCAAAGGCCGCAATGCCTTGCTGAGCTTAATCAAGATCGCGATATTGATTGGCTGCAAGCACAACAAAACGCCTTGCCCCATGCTTGTGTCCCCGTGTTGGCGACTGACCCGCTCTATATTCTTTATACTTCGGGCACCACGGGTAAACCGAAAGGCGTGGTACGTGATAATGGCGGTCATGCCGTTGCGATGAAATACTCGATGAGTGCCATCTACAACATGCCCCGAGATGGCGTGTTTTGGGCGGCGTCGGATGTCGGCTGGGTCGTTGGTCACTCCTATATTGTCTATGCGCCACTGATTCATGGCTGCACTACCGTGTTGTATGAAGGAAAACCGGTGCGGACGCCTGATCCGGGGGCATTTTGGCGTGTGTGCGCTGAGTATCACGTCGATGCTCTCTTCTCCGCTCCAACCGCTTTTCGCGCGATTAAGAAAGAAGATCCACAAGGGGAATATCTTAAGCTATATGACCTTTCTCATTTGAAAGCCATTTTCATGGCTGGCGAACGCCTTGACCCGCCAACCTTAGAGTGGGTGGTAAGCCGCACCGATAAGCCTGTGATTGATCATTGGTGGCAGACCGAGACTGGTTGGGCGATCGCGGCAAATTTGACGGGAATTGAAATGATGCCAGTGAAGGCAGGTTCAGCCACGATGCCTGTACCCGGTTATCAAGTGGCAATCTTAAACGAGATGGGGCAGCCGGTGGCGACCAATCAACAAGGCTTTATTGCGCTTAAACGCCCTTTGCCACCCAGCTGCTTACCGACGGTATGGCGTAACCATGATCGATTTGAAAGTGGTTACCTAAGCCAATTTCCAGATTACTACGTTTCAGGCGATGGCGGTTATCTCGATGAGGATGGCTACCTGTTTATCATGGGCCGTATTGATGATGTGATTAATGTTGCCGGTCATCGTCTATCAACCGGTGAGATGGAAGAGATTGTCGGTGGCCATCCGGCTATTGCCGAGTGCGCGGTGGTAGGTATCCATGATGAGCTTAAAGGGCAACTGCCACTTGGCTTTGTGGTACTCAAAGACGGTGTCAGCATCGATGATATAACTTTAGAGGGGGAACTTGTCAGTAAGGTGCGAGATTCGATTGGCGCAGTTGCCTGCTTTAAGCACGCTCTGGTGGTGGAGCGTTTACCGAAAACCCGTTCAGGTAAAATTCTACGCCGAACCATCCGCCAGATTGCCGATGGTGAAAGCTATACCGTGCCATCCACGATTGATGACCCCTCCAGTATTGCTGAGATAGAGCGGGTATTGCGCGTCTAATTCATCATGAAAATCAAAGTACCAAATGAAGGGCGGAGTTTTGCGACTACGTCTTTTTGTTGTTCACCTCTTTTTACATCTATGTGGCTTATCGCTCTAAGTCGTGCATGGTAGTATTGCTCGAGTTTTCAATAGCATATCAAGGAAGAGTATGACTCCGAATCAACAAGCGTTTCTTGACCAATACCTTGCTCAATTCTCGGAAGCAGAGCGCAACGACATTCCGCAGTTTTTGGCTGAGTATTTTTGTGCCGATGAATACAACGCGAATGAGTGTGCACGTTTAATCGGTCTGGGGATCAAAACCGCCTCATGCAGTTTGAAAGCTGGCTACGATATTGATGATGAGCCTTTGCCTGTGGTTGGTCGTTTAACGGTGGTGTTGGATTGGAATGCAACACCCATCTGCATTGTTAAACTGACTAGCGTTGAGATTTGCCCATTCAATCAAGTGACGGAGGCGTTTGCCCAGTCAGAAGGCGAGGGGGATGGCACCTATGCTTGGTGGCGCAAGGCACATATCGATTTCTTTAACCAATACGCTCAAGAAATCGGCGTTAGTTTTACTGAAGAGTCAGAACTGGTGTTAGAGCGGTTTGAGAAGGTTTATCCAGTTTAGCGAGATGCAACAGGGTCGTTATTGCGTTTTCTTTGGAGTGACATAAAGCTAAGAGTGAGAGTCAATGAGGGGCGATACCCCTCATTGTGATTAGTTACTTGTCCAATCTCGATGCGGATTGTTCTATATAGGCAAAGTCAAAGGCGTGTTTAAGGAATGACAATGCGTTAATGAGCTTTAGGTGCAGCCATTTCAAACTCTTTCGCCAGTAGGGCTTGCTGTGCTTTTTCATGGCCTTGTTTGGCGGCTTTTTGATACCACATCATCGCCAAATGCTTACTTTCAAAATCTTCGAGATTTGAGTGATATAGCGTACCGAGAATGTACTGGGATTCAGCATCACCTTGTTCTGCCGCCATGGTATACCACGCGATCGCTTCATCCATATCTTGCTCAATGCCTTTGCCTGCTTCTAGCATCACACCGAGATTATATTGAGCCGCTACCGAGCCCTGCTTCGCCGCTTTGACGTACCAGAAATACGCTTCTTTTTTGTTAACGGGAGTGCCTACGCCGAGTTCGTACAACGACGCTAAGCTAAATTGGGCGTCGGCATGGCCATTCTCAGCGGCATTGTGGTACCAAATGAAAGCCTTAGTCTTATTTGGCTCTGTGCCTAGACCAAAATCGTACATCATGCCAACATTATACTGTGCTTCTACATGACCTTGCTCTGCTGCCCTAAGGAACCACATGAAAGCGTCGGGTTTGTTTTCCTCAATACCAGCGCCGAAATAGAGCATCATAGCTAAATTAAACTGAGCCTCGGCGTGACCTTGTTGTGCGGCGATCAGATACCATTTTATTGCTTCGGGCTTATTTTTTTCGATGCCTTTACCGAGCTCCAACATTAACGCTACGCTGTATTGAGCTTCAAGATGGTTTTGCTCGGCAGCTTGATAGTACCAATATAGCGCCGCTCCTAAGTCTTCATTGGTACCGATGCCATAAGCAAGCATTGCCGCCATATTATATTGTGCCTCAGCGTTACCTTGCTCAGCCGCTTTGTGGTACCACTCCAGTGCTTGCTGGAGATTCTCTTCTACTCCTTGAGCAAACTCCAACATTCTCCCGACGTTAAGTTGTGCTTTGGCATGGCCTTGTTCCGCCGCTTTTAAATACCAGTGAAACGCCATAGATCGATTTTCACTAATACCATCACCGTGATAGTACATCGTCGCGAGATTGTATTGGGCACGCATGTTGCCTTGCTCTGCCGCTTGTTCCATCCACCGTGTTGCTTGTGCTTTGTCTACTGGTGTTGTTTCACCAAAGTAATACATATGACCAAGGTAATATTGAGCTTCACTGTGCCCATCTGTGGCGGCTTGGCTGAAGAGTTCGAAGGCTTTCTCTTTATTTATTGATCCGCCATTACCAAAATAGTATTGAACACCAAGGTCATAAGTTTCTTTACCTGTTTGGTGTTCTATCGCGTAATGAGTACATCCCAAAATGGGATTAATCAGCAATGTCATAGCTAGAATAAAACCTTTCATGCTCTTTTGATTAGACCTGTATGGCTGAACCGTAACGTACACAAAGACAGACGGTTATATAAATTCACGTGATCATATAGTGTGTTGAAGAGTAAGCAAAGTGTTGTTTTTATTGAAAACTATGTCGTGATCGTTGAGATTGAACACACTAAATCTTTTTGGCTATGTGCTGCTTTATGCGCTCTATACGGGTATAGAAGGATTTGCTGAATTAATTTCGATAGGGAATGATGGGTTATCTGTTAAAATCACCCAATCCAAGCAGCTACTGAGCGTAGCGCTGCCTCGTTGTGATAACGATGATCTCAATCTTGATTTAGGAAACTGCTCAATGAGCCAACAACCAAACAATCCATTACATGGCTTAAGTCTTGAAAAAATTCTGACGCGCTTAGTTGAACACTACGGTTGGAACGGACTGGACCAAAGAATTCGTATCAATTGCTTCAATAGTGATCCTTCAATTAAGTCTTCTTTGAAGTTTTTGCGTAAAACCCAATGGGCTCGCGATAAAGTTGAAGCTCTGTATATTGATACTTTCAGCTAGCGGTTTGAGGTTCTAGGTTCTTCCTTTGGCGAGAGCCTAGTGCCAGATTCTTACCTTTGGTTATTCGGCAGGCTATATTCCCCAAGGTTTTCTATATGCTCTTGTGAATTAAGGGCTGTTCTCTCTACTTCTCGCTTCTCACCTCTTATTTCTCACTTGGTTTCTTTTCGTCACGACTTTCCTATCTCATAGAGCTTAGCTTTGCATCATTGCGTAAATTTACGTAAATATGGTGCTTAAAATCGCTGTGTTATTGCAATATTTTATTTTGATGCCTAATACGATTTAAATATGCATTGTTATGCCATATTAGGTGGGTGGGGGTGGATTATATGATGTGCTTTTGCTCACAAGATTGGCTTAATGTCCACTTTATTCTGCAGCTAAATTTGTTTGTACAAATAAATCTTTTGGCGTCAATAGAATATCTGTAACGATTTCATAATTATCTTAATTACATTGGTTAATACTGCTCTCATTATCGGTATTTTTAAATTTATCTTTTTAAATCAATGTTTTGTGGTTTTGTTTTGAGTTTTTATTTAAAAATATATGGCGACTATTCTTGTTCACAGTTGCCCTCAGTATGCAAGGAAAAAATAGTGAGATAAGTATATTTAATCGTAATCATTAATTTTATTTATTCGTTTTTATCTAATGTGAATAAATTGATTAATTTATGCTTATTTGAGGTATTTTTATCTACATTGATTTTTGTATTTGTGGCATATTTAGCGCTCTTACTTACCACTTGGATAGTAAAGAGAAAATTGCACTCAAGCGTTTATTCTAATTCTTAACGACGTTCTGGATTGAATTGTGGAGTTCGGGTGTTCCTGACGATCATTTGGTTCGGTGCATCAATTTTCGCTAGAGTCGTAATGTGTTTATATTGGAGATTAAATGAACAACAAACTTAGGATTGCTTCGGCGATTGCTGCTGCCCTGTGGATTTCTGGTTGTGATATGTCATCACACGCCGCACCACAAGAAGGCGCTCAAGCTGTTCCAGTAAGCATCATCGAACTTAAGAGCCAACCTCAAGCGATTACAATGGAATTGCCAGGTCGAAGCCGTGCCTATATGGAAGCTGAAGTTCGCCCGCAGGTAAATGGTATTGTGCTTGCGCGTAGCTTTACCGAAGGTGGCTACGTTAAACAAGGCCAGTCGCTGTATCAAATTGATGATGCGACCTACAAAGCGGCCTTGATCAGTACTAAAGCTGAGCTAAAACGTGCAGAAGCGGCGTTGGCATCAACAGGCGCGACGGCAAAACGTTTTAAAGAGCTTTTAAAAACCAAAGCGATCAGCCAACAAGATTTTGACCAAGCTCAAGCGGCGTACTTAGAAGCGCAAGCGAGCGTGGCGGTAGCGAAAGCGGCAATCAATAATGCTGAGATCAATCTAGCGTACACCAAAGTTGCGGCACCGATTGCGGGTCAAATCAGCAAATCAAGCGTGACGCCTGGTGCTCTTGTGACGGCTAACCAAGGTCAAGCTCTTGCAAAAATCTCGCAACTTGATCCGATCAACATCGATATTGCGCAATCAAGTACGCAAATGCTGCGTCTAAAGCAACGTATTGCGAGCGGGCAGCTTCATCAACCAGAAACAGCAGAAGTACGTTTGATTCTGGAAGATGGCAGTGTTTACCAACACAAAGGTTCAATGAAATTTGCTGAGGTAACGGTTAACGAATCAACAGGTGCAGTCTCACTGCGTGCTGAATTCCCAAACCCTGAAAGCATGCTACTACCGGGTATGTTCGTCCGTACTATCGTCACTGTGGGTACCGATCCAACCGCGATTCTAGTACCACAAAAAGCGATCACTCGTAACCCTCGTGGTCAAGCAATCGCGATGGTTGTGGATGTAGAGAACAAGGTAGAAGCGCGCGTCGTGACGACAGCAGAAGCAATCGATCATCAATGGTTGATTACGTCTGGCCTGAAAGAAGGTGACAAAATCGTAGTGGAAGGATTACAAAAAATCCGTCCAGGCGCTGCGGTTGCACCTTCAGTAATGAGCGATGCTCAAGCAAGCTAACAGGAACTCAACATGGCTCGTTATTTCATAGATCGACCGATCTTTGCATGGGTTATTGCGATTATTATTATGTTGGCTGGTGTGCTTTCTATTAGCACGTTGCCAGTATCGCAATACCCAACGATTGCGCCACCTACTGTTGTAGTGAGTGCAAACTATCCTGGTGCTTCTGCTAAGACTGTGGAAGATTCGGTAACTCAGGTTATCGAGCAGCGTATGACTGGTCTTGACCATCTACGTTATATCTCTGCACAAAGTGATAGTTTTGGTAACGCAACAATTACGCTGACCTTTAACGCTGAAGCGGATATCGACATTGCGCAAGTTCAAGTTCAGAACAAACTGCAATTAGCGATGCCTTTATTACCTCAAGTAGTGCAAGCGCAAGGTATTAGCGTAAACAAAGCGGGTAGTGGTTTCTTGATGGTTGTCGCCTTCGTTTCTGAAGATGGCAGCATGGATAAAGCCGATATTGGCGACTACGTTGCATCAAATATTCAAGATCCAATCAGCCGCGTTGCGGGTGTGGGTGATATTCAGGTGTTTGGTGCGCAGTACGCAATGCGAATCTGGCTTGATCCGCTAAAACTGAATCAGTACAACCTGACAACCAATGATGTGATTGGCGCGATTCGTGAGCAAAATGCTCAGGTATCTGCTGGTCAACTTGGTGCGGCACCATCGGTGCAAGGTCAGCAGCTTAACGCGACGATCTCGTCTCAATCGTTACTACAAACTCCAGAAGAATTCAGTGATATCGTATTGAAATCTGACTCTACTGGTGCACAGGTTCTACTGAGCGATGTAGCGAAAGTGGAGAAAGGCGCTGAGAGCTACATGATCACGGGTCTTTACAACGGTAAAGTCGCGTCTGGTTTGGCGATTCAGCTAGCAAGTGGTGCGAACGCACTGGATACTAAAGATGCCGTTATGGAGCGTATGGATGAGCTGAAAGAGTTCTTCCCTCCGGGTCTAGAAATGGTTGTTCCTTTTGATACCACACCTTTCGTAAGCAGCTCGATTGAAGGCGTTGTGAAGACTTTGCTAGAAGCAATCGTACTGGTGTTCGTTATCATGTACCTATTCTTGCAGAACTTCCGCGCGACCCTGATCCCGATGATTGCGGTACCGGTGGTACTACTAGGTACCTTTGGTGTCTTGGCGGCGGCTGGCTTCTCAGTCAACATGCTGACGATGTTTGCAATGGTTCTGGCCATCGGTTTGCTGGTGGATGATGCCATCGTTGTGGTAGAGAACGTTGAACGTATTATGTCGGAAGAAGGCTGTACGCCTTTGGAAGCGACGCGTAAATCAATGGATCAAATCACTGGCGCATTGATTGGTATCGGTCTAACGCTGTCTGCGGTATTCGTACCAATGGCATTTATGTCGGGCTCTACCGGTGTTATTTACCGTCAGTTCTCGATTACCATCGTATCAGCAATGGCTTTGTCAGTGTTGGTGGCAATGGTTCTTACGCCTGCACTTTGTGCCACGATGCTTAAGCAGGTAGAAAAAGGTCACGCATACACTGATAAAGGCTTCTTTGGCGCATTTAACCGTTGGTTTGATCGCTGGACGAATCGCTATGAGTCAGGTGTCGCAAGCATCATTAAACGTACTGGTCGTATGTTTATGATTTTCCTTGCGATCACGATTGGTACTGGTTTCTTATTCCTACGTATGCCAACCGCATTCTTACCGGATGAAGACCAAGGCGTTATGTTTGCGCAAGCAATCCTACCGGCGAATGCATCTCAAGAAAGCACCCTAAAAGTGCTGGATAAGATGGAAACATACCTCAATACGGATGAAGCTGAAGCGGTTGAATCAGTCTTTACCGTTGCAGGCTTTAGTTTTGCTGGTATGGGTCAAAACATGGGTATGGCGTTCATCAACCTAAAACCATGGGATGAGCGTACCGAGCCAGGTACCGACGTACAATCTGTTGCTAATCGTGCAATGGGTGCTTTCATGCAGATCAAAGAAGCGATGGTATTTGCCTTCGTTCCGCCTGCAGTAATGGAGCTAGGTACGGCAGGTGGTTTTGACTTCTACCTACAAGATCGTAGCGGCAATGGCCATGACGCATTGATTGCGGCTCGTAACCAACTGCTGGGTATGGCAGGACAAGATCCAAATCTAGTGGGTGTCCGCCCGAACGGTCAAGAAGAAGCTCCGATCTACCAGTTACATATCGACCATACAAAACTACGAGCGTTGAATCTGAACATTTCAGAAGTGAACTCGGTATTGGCGTCGGCATGGGGTGGTTCATACGTAAATGACTTTATCGACCGTGGCCGCATCAAGAAAGTGATGTTGCAAGGTGAAGCTCAATACCGCATGCAACCAGATGATCTGGACAAATGGTTCGTACGCAACAGTAAAGGTGAAATGGTGCCATTCTCGGCATTTGCAACCGGTAGCTGGGAATATGGTCCACCACGTCTAGAGCGCTTCAACGGTATGCCAGCGGTGAACATTCAAGGTGCGCCAGTACAAGGCTACAGTACAGGTGCGGCAATGGCTGACATCGAAAACATGCTGACCAAACTGCCACCGGGCTATGGCATTGAATGGAACGGTCTTTCTTATGAAGAACGTCTATCTGGTAACCAAGCGCCAGCACTATACGCACTGTCTATCCTAGTGGTATTCCTCGTATTGGCTGCGCTGTATGAAAGCTGGTCGGTACCAATCGCCGTTATTCTGGTTGTGCCATTAGGTGTAGTTGGTGCGATTGTTGCGATGAACTTACGCGGTTTGCCAAACGACGTATTCTTCCAGGTTGGTCTATTGACGACCGTTGGTCTTGCAACGAAGAACGCGATTCTTATCGTCGAATTTGCCAAAGAGTACTACGAAAAAGGCGCAAGCCTGAGAGATGCGACACTGCACGCAGTTCGTGTACGTCTTCGTCCTATCCTAATGACTTCATTGGCATTTGGTTTAGGTGTTGTGCCTCTAGCAATCAGCTCTGGTGTTGGTTCTGGCGCGCAAAACGCAATCGGTACTGGTGTACTAGGTGGCATGGTGGGTTCAACCTTCCTAGGCATCTTCTTCGTACCACTATTCTTTGTCGTAGTAGAACGCATGTTCAGTAAACGTGAGCGTGAAGAGCATCGCCAAAGTAAACTTTCAGCAGAGACAAACGAAGCGTAATATTCGCGATATTTGTTGATAGCAAAATAGAAAGGGTCGACTTAGTCGACCCTTTTTTATATTAATACCATCAATTCGCTTTTGTCATGCGGACAAATTGCAGATCCTGAGAGGTGATGTCAAAGCCCAGTCTGGTGTACAGCTCTCCTACACGATTCCCTTGCAAATACACAAGTTTAGTCGGTAATCCTAGTTGCTTTGCCTCTTCAATGACATTTTTAAGAATCACGCTGCCGATCCCTTTACCTTGCATTTCTGGAAGTAAAAAGAAGCGGCCAAAGTAGATATGATCATCATGACGCTGTACTAAGTAGCTGCCGACGCGTTGATTATTCACTTCAATAATGGTTGGTTTTACTTCATCCCATTCTTGCTGATGAATTTCTTTTTGGATTGTTTCGTCCCAGCCGAATACCGCTTTTATCGGCAGATATTCCGCTGCTTTTTTAAGTTCAAATAGAAACTCAAAATCATCTGCTTGAGCGATTCGCGAAGTGAACATGATACTACTCCATTGTTATATTTATATTCTACCGCGGAGTCTATTTTCAAGAAATCGTGGGTGTTAGAGTCGGGGCGCTATAGTAATCATATCGAGTTTAAAATGCGGAGTGATTTAACCTAGGAAATACCATAGGGTAAGATTTTACGGGAGTGAAAGTGCAAATGGGATCGCCACTACTCAAAAAAACAATAGAGCCCCTAAGAAATTAAGGCTGCTCTATTATTTATTGAGATTATTTTATGATATTTCTCTGTGATGATTAGAATCAGTGAGGATTAGAAGTCGTACTGACCACCCAATGTCATCATGCTCATGTTTGAGAAGCTGTCGGCTTGGTACTTGAAGTTAGCACTTATCGATACATTGTCGGTTAGGTGATATTCAATGCCAATCACGCCAACCATACCCAGCTCATTGCTCTGTTTGGAGGCATGGAGGGGATCTGCACCTGCTTTGGTGGCAGAAAGCTGATATTGCGTATAGGTCGCCCCTGCTTTCATTTTTAAGCTCCAATCGCGGCTATTAGTCAGTGATAGGGCATAGACGGGCATTAACGAAAACTGTTTAGCCTCTAATGACACATCCCACAGATTGTTGCTATCAGACTCATGGTAGTGATAATTTTTTTGATAGCCCATTTCAAGTGCGAAATTATTATCAAAGTGATAGCCAGCCAATAATGCGATAAAGCCATCGGTTGAATCAGGGCTGAGTTTTTGCTCGGTAGCCAGATCATACACGGTGATGTCGTGATGGGGCATCGCACGGCCCACTTCCAAACCAATATAAGGCGAAGCAAACGCGGGCAATGCGCAAGCAAGCAGTGGGGACAAACAATATTTATTCATAGAATCAATCCAGTAACTGAAGCGCCGTATTCTATGGGTTGCGATTGAATTAGTTAACTAGTGAGCGCTGCATATTTGCGCGGTTGAATGTCAGAAAATTCTCACGCGCTCATTGAGTTAGTCAAAGGATTGATGATGGTCAGGTTCGCATACCGATGTTCGGATATTATCGATTGACTGACATCGTGGTGAGTTGGGCGAGTTGAGTCATTCGCCCAAGCAAGAAAGCAAACTGACTTAGTTCATATCGAGCAGCGTCGGCTCATCAAAGAGTTGTTGCAGTGTTTGGAGAAATTGCCCTACGTGCAAGCCATCCATCAAGCCGTGGTGCACTTCAACCGATAATGGCATACGCCATTGTTCGCCTTGCTGCACCAACTTGCCAAAGGCCATCTTCGGTACACTATCAGGAAAATTGACATCTCTCGCGTGGCTCATGCTAGTAAAATCTATCCATGGCAACACGGTTAAATGAACCGTATTTTGCTTCATTTCCTGACCAATGAACTGCTCCAAGATAAATGGTGTGTTTTTAATGCGAGCCTCGGCTTCCGTTGCGCGAACGGTAAAATCAGCGAAATCGATTTGATAATCTAAATCGCAAAAACGCACCGTATCATCGTTGGCCAGCAGCGCGACGCTAACACACATAGGCGAGTAAATACGCACTTCATCATTCACTAGGCGATAAGCCATTGGTTCACATTTATTTAGCGCTTGCTGGGTGAGATAAAGATAAGCATGTAAGAAGCGATGATTGTGCTGCTTACAATATTGGTATAGCGCAGAGACATCGATATTGGAACAGATGTTATACCAAGGATGGCTAAAGCCTTGATAGAATTTGAAGTGTTCGGCACGCGCCCATTGGCTGACATCCAGCACTCGATACGCCATGTGATTTCCCTATGAGTTTCAATGATTTTAACCGCGCAAATTGTAGTGATTGTGGTGGGAGAAGAGAACTTAAATTTAGTGGATATTTTGTTAGAAATAGTGTGATTCAATTATATCGTCCATCAAGTGGTCAAGGATGTGAACTAGTACTAATGATTGAATGGAAACTCATTAAACACGACTATTAGTTTAAATGAACCTTTATGTGTGTAGTATGATATGAGTGTGATCATTTTTCATATTAGACAAGGAGTTAAGTTAAATGAGAAAGCTACCATTAGCCCTCGCGGTATTGGCTTCACTTTCAGCACCATTGAGTTATGCGCAGACTAACGATCAAGTGACACAATCTAAAAATCAATTTTATGCAGGTGTTGACCTTGAGTTCGCCGGTTCTGCTAAAGCGAGTTTGGGCAATGCTAAGATTGAAGATAACAGTGACATTGGTTTTAGCGTTGTTGGTGGCTATGAATTTAGCGCTCACAAACAAGTAAAGCCAAGCTTGGAGTTGGAATATCGAAACTTTGGGAACACTTCTTATTCAACGCTATCAGTGGATGCAAATGCGTTTTTTGTTAATGCCAAAGCTAAGCTGTTTGTACTGTATGATTTCGGTAACGTTTATTTGGCGCCGATGATTGGTGTTGGCATTGTTAATCTAGATGTTAAAGAAAGTTCGCTAAATATGAGTGAATCTGAGTCTGAAAGTGCGTTTCAAGCGGGTATTGAGATTGGTACACGTCTCGCTAACAATATTGATTTGAACTTAGGCTATAAAGCGGCTTATACAGAGATTGATGCTGTTGATATCACCCTCGATGGTTTCTATATTGGTGCTCGCTACGCGTTTTAGTAATGCCGTAATCGTTGTATCTGTTTATTCCCGCATTAGCGGGAATTTTTCGTTATAGGGGCAGAATCTCCTCGGTTTTATTTAGACAATAATTCGCAATAGAAGTGGTGGCACATTGCACAATCCCCTCGCTAAGACGTATCAGAGCCATTACCATGTGTAATAAGTTTATTGATTGAAGGTGTGTTATGTCTTTTCCTGCTTGTCCAAATTGTCAGTCTGAGTTTGTTTATCAAGATCAAAACAATCTTGTGTGTCCGGAATGTGCGCATGAGTGGAACCCTGATGAGGTCGAAGAAGGCTTAAATATCAAAGATGTGAATGGCACTTTGTTATCTGAAGGCGACAAAGTCACGTTGGCCAAAGATCTCAAGGTCAAAGGCAGTTCGTTGGTACTGAAGATTGGTACTAAAGCGATAATTAAACGTATTGTTGAAGGCAAAGATCATCAACTGGATTGTAAAGTGGATGGGGCAGGCGAAATGATGGTGACAGCGAAGTTTGTCAAAAAAGCATAGTGAATTTTGGTCACTATTTTCCTGTTACCTATAGGAATGGAAATATAGCTGACAAGAGTCGTGGCAATATAAATCAAATGTAAGGAAGTGAGGACATAATGGAAGATAACGTATTTGAGCGCGGTTTTACTGGCGAACCTGAGATTAGTGCACGCCTTTATAATTTGGCGATTGGCGCTGTATTGTGTTGGGGGTTTTGGATCAACTGGTTAATGGTATCAGCCATTCCCGTCGAGGTGATTGCGTCGATCAATCCTTGGGTCTTTTTCATTGGCTATTTTGCTAGCTGTTTTATCGGTATTTATCTCTTTCGGTCGTCATCGAATCCGTTAGTCAGCTTTCTAGGCTATAACTTCGTGGTGGTGCCTTTTGGCCTGATCATTAATATGGTGGTCTCCCAATACGATCCCGCATTGGTGTTATCGGCAATTCAAGTGACCGGGCTTGTTACTGGGGTGATGATGATACTTGGCACTCTATTCCCGAATTTCTTCGCTAAGATCGCTGGTGCATTGACCATCGCGCTGCTCGCCGTGATTGTGGTTGAGCTGTTTCAAATCTTCGTTTTGGGCATTCATCAAGCGTGGATAGATTGGGCTGTTGCGGTAATTTTCTGTGGTTACATCGGTTATGACTGGGGTCGCGCAAATCAGATCCCAAAAACCTTAGATAACGCTGTCGATAGTGCTGCGGCGCTTTACATGGACATCATCAACTTGTTCCTACGTATTCTGCGCATTATGGGACGTAAATAGTCTCTTATTTACGTATTACTTCGAGCCCTAGATACGATAACAAGCTAAGTCACTCAATTTTTTAGTGTGGCTTAGCTCGCTATGACTTAGCTTGGTCGAATTGATCAGTCATAAAGCGTATCGAAGGCTTTCTTTAGGTCTTCATGGCTGGGCAGTGGGTATAGAAAATCACGCCATTTTTCGCTATCAGCATGTTCGATGACATAACGGCTAAAAGCAAAGCTCTTCGGTGAGATATAGACACGCTCCCCATTCTGATAGCCTAGATAATGATAACTCATTTTTAGAGTTGGGCTTTCTGGGGTGGCTTGGGCGAGTCTGCGAATGAGGCCATGATAGTATTGATTGGTATACCACACATCCCCGCCGTTTAGAGAGACAATATGCTCAGCTGGCGAGTAGGTCGCTATCTTGTTATTTGGGGCTTGTGAGCTAAAGACACGGCCATCACCATGTCCATCACACATGTAACTATCACCGAACTTACTTGCTTCAACATTGCATTGATATCGAGTTGGAAGGTACTGTTTACGTTCAATCACTTTGAAGGTTGTAGCGTCAACAATACACGTTAAGCCATGTCCGCTTTCTTGAAGATAGATGCGGTTTTCTGCTCGGTTGAAGACAATGTTGTAATCGCGAGGAGAGTAGTATATCTCCTCGATGTCAGGATCATTAACCTCAAAAAAATCAAGAATCTCTTTACTGGGCAATTTCACCAACACAAGTAAGTCACTATTTTTTACAATGACCTGGCTGCTATCGGCTGCCCAAAGGTACTCAGCATTCCACGTGAACTTTTCGTCATTGAGTTTTGTGATTTCTTCAGTCGCTAAATCATAGAGCACGACGCCGATAGAGAGTGGAAGAACCATATAGCGTCCATTAGGCGAGCGGCTCATATAACTGGCGCTGTCGCGGGCGCCCTTTCCTAGAGCAGGCGGTGGCGGTAATTGACCTTCAGGGATAAGCAGTTGTGGTTCTCCGCCATTGACGTTGAGTGCCCAATAGCTGAGTTTGGTTTTATCTTCACTATTTGCAACGGTAAATAAAATTTGTGGTACTTCTAAGTTTTCCGTATTCCAATCGGCTACTTTCGGATTATTAGGAAATTCAAATCTGTAGGCATAGCGCCACTCTCTCGCACTGTCTTTTCTATCCAGTTGTTCCGCCAAGAGCGCTATGCGGGCTCTTTCTTTGAAGTAGGGTTTGGTGAGAGTGTAAGTGATCCCGCCACCCACTATGATACAAGCGCCGATTCCAATCAGTAATTTCGTTTTTCTATTTATCTTACTAACAGTCAAGTTGGATTCTCTTATTTGTGTTGGGCTTGAGCTCCATTATTGCCGCCTATCCTATTGGATTTATCGTTAACGTTCAATTGTTATGGCTTTATTTTCAATGGTTTAGATTTTTTCTGAGATAAGGGTTAGCATAAGATTATCAATGTTTTTTGCTATTAGAGCGCGCGGCTATTGCTGAGATTTACATACTTTGTTTACCGAAATGTGGCTTTTCATTTTCCTCTATTTACGCAAATTTGTACTAAATTAGAACAAGGTCTAGCACAGAGGTGAATTATGAATAAACATGGAATTTCTATCGGCCTTGATAGAGTCGATAATGATGTTTTTTTATCGATTAAAGCAGTCGGAAAGTTAACTCACGATGATTATCAAAGACTCGTTCCCATGTTGGATGCCGCATTGGCGAAAATTGAACAACCGAAAGTGAACGTGTTTTTTGATGCGACTGAGTTTCAAGGCTGGGAGATGAGAGCGGCTTGGGATGATTTTAAACTTGGTATGAGTCATGGTTCGGAATTTGAACGTGTAGCTTTGTACGGCTCACATGGTTGGCAAGAATGGGCTGCTAAGGTGGGGAGTTGGTTTATTCATGGTGAGATTCGTTCTTTTGAAGAGTATGACGAAGCGGTCGCTTGGTTAATGGACGGTAACTAGTTGCGAAGAGTGATGTAGATTAATTCGTTACTCATATTCTAAAAGGCTTATCTCCCAAGGCTCAGTTCGCAAGAATTGAGCCTTTCTTATGTTGGGCGTTAGCTGCACATCAAAAGTAAACCTATGAGTTTACTCTTCTGGTTCTTAGCGATAATATTGCTCTAGTTAGAGTGAGTTATCGGTTATCAATGCCACCTTTGCCCACTCATTTGTTTTACAGGGAAGGATGGGTTTGATGTCATTGCCAAAAGCTGCTTATGCTGCGATGTTTAGTTCTGCCTTGTTCTACTCTCCTATACTCATCGCAGAGCCGAGTGAGGATAGCTGGTTTGATAACTTGCTGACTAATTTGGGGTCTAGCGAAACGGTTGATGAATCCAAATTAATTGATTGGGGAGTGTTACCAGGGCCATTTGTTAACCCAGAACAAGGCTTTGGTATCGGTGTTGCAGCGGTTGGCTTGTATACCCCTTATGATTGGCAGCAAGATGATCCTTATTCTACTCTCACACTCACTTCGTACGCTTCGACATCAGGATCTTATGGCTTAGGCGTTAATAACCGTACTTATTTACATCATGATACTTTGCGTTTACTAGGCGAAGCCTGGATCAGTCATACTCCGGGTTACTACTGGGGGATTGGCCGACATGCGGCGGAAAATGACGATCAGAAAAGACAATATCAAGGCCAGCGCGTTCAATTTAGTCCCAAGATTGCCGTGGAGATCTTCCCCGATACTTACGCTAAATTTGGTTGGCAGTACCAATCTTATCGCGATGTAAAAGGGGTTGATGGCGATCGCTTGCCAGTAGAGATGCTATCAAGTTCAGCCATAGTCAGTAGTGGTGCTCTTGTGGGGTTGGAATATGATTCGCGAGACTTCGAGCCTAACCCGGCACGAGGTCAGCTTATTGATATTGAATGGATTGCAAACCGCGATAGCTTCGGTAGCGATAATGGCTATGACAATATTGTTGCTAATATTCGTCATTACCAGCCTTGGTCTACGGCCACCATCATTGCGATGGAAGTCTATTCACAATCGATTATTGGTGATGCGCCATGGTTTGATTATGCGCAGCTTGGCGATGATCAACGCATGCGGGGCTACTATCAAGGCCAATACCGCGATAAACATCAGATTTCGACTCAAATTGAACTCCGCCATACGGTGTCAGGCCGCCACGGTGTGGTTGCATGGCTTGGTGGTGGTAATGTTGCTCCAAGCTATTCGCAACTGTTTGAAAGTGATTGGTTGCCAAGTGTAGGGGTGGGCTATCGGTTTGCCTTTAAGGCGCGCATCAACGTGCGAGTTGATTTAGGTATTGGTAAAGAGAGCCGTGGGTTTTATTTTCAGATAAATGAAGCATTCTGAGGTGTGAGATGAAAAAAGTCGGACTGTTATTGCTCAGTTTTTGCGGTGGCTTATTGGCCTATCAAACCCTCAGTGCACATGAAATTACCTTGCAAAGCTTAAACCTTTCACAAGATTCGGTCGATCAAGAGGCGCTCTCAGCGTTAAAAGCGCCTGTTGGTGTGCGCCCTTGTTGTGCCTTTGGGGTTGATCTAAAAGCGCAGTTAGGCAGTGTCCCTGTACCATTCTTTTCATTAGAAAATGTCCTTGAGCCAACGAATATTGGTTCACACCGTTACAATGATGGTAGCGAGTCCGTCTCTGGCAGTTTGCTGGGGTTTAATGATGAACGTAATGGGATCATTTTTACTGAACTGGGTGGGTTTATTGATACTGCCCACGTGCGCGACACGGCAGACTATAGCTACTATTTGTTTCAACTCAATCGTCAGATGCTGGGACACAATGGCTACTTGACGTTGCCATCAGAGCTCAAGAGTCGTCGCATTCAATGGCATAAACAAGAGAGACCGCTCTCTGAATTTGAACGTATTGAACGCAGTGCGCAAGCAGCGGCGTTAATTGCTTTTCGTTTGGCGCAGTGGCATGAAATTGCACAGTGGTTTGGTATGGTCTCAGTGACGGGATTTAAAGAGTACGCCTCAGCCTTTTCTTCTGAAGATCTCTATTCCAATATGCTTGGTGCGAGATTGGCGCAAGAGATACTGGTGGCGCAGCCGCATTTGACGGCTTCCCAGTTTTCACAGGCGATGGATATTGCGTTTGCCAATCAACTGATTAAGTTAAAAGCGCAGCCTAAATCGGTCACAAGAAGTAAGTTACAGCAATTGGATGGCGTTTGGTGGGACAGCGATAAGCGCTTGCCAGATAAGTGGGTGGTGTTGTTTCGTGATTATCATTTAGCGCTTAATCTGATGCCAAACTTCTCAGGCTCTGTACACGCGTTGGCGCTTGAGGATCGTTTTGCTGATCAGCAGCGAATTGAAGAGTGGGTGAGTTTAGAGCTGCATTCCGATGATCAAGACAGCGCATTTTATGCTCTCCCAAATACAATCGATCAACAAGCGATTTGGCGTCCTGAACAATTCCAACGTTTGGCAGATTTTGCTCAGCAAGCGGATCAAAACGTTCGCCCTTAGTTAGCTCTTTTAACGATTTAAAAAAACGCCCCTTATCGAAAGATAGAGGGGCGTTTTCGTTTAAACGTTTAAGGCAATTAAATTAGTAAAGGTCGGCAAACTCAGCGATTGGCTTGCGGCCTCGTAACACGAGGAAATTTAAGAAGCGGCTAGTGCTTGATGTGATGACTTTCTCTTCATCTACTTGGTATTTTTCAAGCAGTGCGATCGCCAAATCAAGATTGGCGATATCTTCACAGAAATGCGCATCAGATCCGGTGGTAAAGTAAACGCCAATTTCTTTACCGATACGGGCGATGTTATCGCAACGTTCAACACTGCCGATGCGGCTGTGGCCGAGCAGTGAAGAATTATTGATTTCAATCGCGACGTTGTGCTCTTTAGCGCAAGTTAGGACCGCTTCAATATCAAACGGGAAGTTAGGATTCCCAAGGTGACCAAGGGCATCAATACGGCCACTTTTAATCACATTGATTAACGCTTCAGTATGTTCTGCTTCACTGGCTGGTGGGAAGACCGGCTCATGGAAGCTGGCCATTATCCAATCTAAATGTTGATCGGTCGTTGCGTGCAAATCGATATCACCATTGGTGTTCAAAGTGTTGGCTTCGACGCCACGAATAATACCCACTTCATTTAAAAAGCGCGGAATAATGCGTTGGTTATTAAAAAACCAGTAGTGGGGCGCGCCCGGCATTTCAGGGGCGTGATCGGTAGTGCAGAGAATTTTTAATCCTTTACGATGGGCGGCTGCGGCATTTTCGAGCAGCGTGCTGTACGCATGGCCACTTGCCAGCGTATGTGTGTGAGTATCAATCACGATTTCCATAGTTACCTCGGGAAATTCAGGGTAGTTACGGCAAACTCGCTTTTTACAGCGAATAATAGTAAATACCGAATGGCTTGAACTGAATACATGAGCCTTGATGAATGTTTAACATCCATCGTTTCTCGTATATTCACCGCATCTGATCTCAGGTCACCCCTCATGCTTCCTTTGATGGCGATGTTACGCGCTACAATGACAATATAGCGACGAGTGAATTTTATACTTATTCGAGTCGATCGGCATCTTTAATCCGTAGCAATGAGTTAAAAAAACAGATTGCAATTCTGTGACTTAATGATTGCGAGTCATCGCATTTTGCTTGGTTATGCCTCTTTGTCAGCTTCTTTGCCGTTTGTGGTTATTTGCTTGCTCCGTGATGATTTCTGTTTGCAGTCGCCTAAAAAATTCTTACACTCGCGCCGTCTTTTTTGGTTGGTGTTCGTCTTAGAGATGATTACCTTATTTTGTGAATGACAAAGATGAAACAAACTCCTTTGACGATGGATTCAATTAAGCCGCTCATTACGGCACTGATACCGAAACAAGTGATAGATGAGGCTTGTGAATGGGCAATAATGCATGGTGTGGCATTTAAACAAGCAGACAGAACCGCAAGGCATTGTCCGTTTAGTATTGCGCCAACCACGATGCAGCGTTCCACCTATCAACACCTTCGTCATGTCACGCCATTGATTGCAAAACTGATATCCAATGTGTCCGAAGATCATGCGTTTTTACAACAGAGCTTAGCGACGATGGCACAAGCGGATCCCTTTTTTGGTCTGCTGATGAAACTGCATATTCAGTTACATGGGTATTTATATAAGCATCACCAAGATCAACACCATGCAAAGGTAAGTGATGGCGCGCTTTTCGCCCCGCGTCAGCCTCTACTGCTGATGCGTACCGATTTTATGGATGATCGTCATCAAGGCGCAAAAGTGATTGAGTTCAACGGCATTGCGGCAGGCATGGCACCATTTGGTCAACGTGCGACGCAATTACATCAATTCATTGCGGATCAATGGGGAGAGGCGACCCATCAGTGGGTGGTGGATCCTAAGGCAATGCCCGCCGATAACGTAGGGATGGAACAACTTGCACTAGCGATTGCAACAGCAGCGCGTGAAGTAAGAGATAACTTCTTAGGCGATGATGCCGCTGAGTCAAACAAGCCGATGTTTTTGATGGTAGTACAGCCAGATGAAGATAATGTTTATGATCAACACTTGTTGGAAGTGGCACTGCAAAACTTAGGTGTACGCACCGTAAGAAGGACCTTTGCCCAGCTAAGTGGCCAGTTAAGCAGCCAGATAAACTGTGATGATACACAGAATGGTGCCAATAAGCCGCGACTCATACTAGAAGGGGTTGGCGCGATTGATTCGGTCTATTTGCGGGCAGGCTACCAATATCAAGACTACTGCGCCCCAGAACTGAAAGAACAAGAGTGCTGTTATACCCTTAGCCAAACTCGCGTGTTTATAGAACAGCATTATGTTGCGGTTAATGCCACGGTAAGTCAGCAATTGGCGACCAGTAAATCGATGCAGATGTTGCTGACGATGATGAGTGCAGAACAATATACTCGCTGGGGTTTAAGCCTTGAAGAAGCACACTTAGTCAAAAGTGTGTTGGCGGAAATGAAACCGATCACCACAGAAAGCATTGCGTGGTTTAACACGCACGCCAACCAGCAAGAGTGGGTGCTTAAAAACCAAGGCGAGGGTGGTGGACACTGTATTTTTGCCGCTGAGATTAGTGCGAAATTGGCCACTCTTAAAGTGGAAGAATATGATGCATGGGCGTTGATGCAACGCTTATACCCTCATGAGAGAGAAACGCCAACGGTTGCAGTTCGTGATAGTAAAGCAACATTAGTGACTGATCTGGTTAGCGAAATTGGTTTGTTTACCGCTCACTATCAAGGCCAGCCAGTGACGGATTTTCATGGGTATGCGGGTTACTTGATCCGCAGTAAACCTGCGAGTGAAAACGAAGGTGGCATTCATAGCGGTCAAGGCATATTGGATTCGTTGGCTCTGATTGACTAGCGGGCCATGATAGAAAAACGCTAAGTAGAAAAGAGAGATGACAACCCGAGTTCAGCTTAATCGCTAACTCGGGTTTTGCTTTACTCTGCCTATGCGAGTGCTGGTGTTTTTCTCGCGACGATGTAAGCGCGAATATGATCATAAGCGAGGTTGAAAACAAAGGCGTAGAGGGTGATAAAGAGAGTAACACCAATATCCATCATGAGTGCTTCAACAAGGCTGACCTTCAATAAGTAAGCCATCACAGGCACAGTGGCGAACAGCAAGCCAGCTTCAAACAATAGTACGTGCACAATGCGGGTTTTCAGTGAACGCTTCTCTTTTTGTCCCGGTACGAACTTATCAAAGATCCAGTTAAATATGACGTTCCAAATCATGGCAATAGTGGCGACAACTATCATAGTTCCTGATAAGTGGCTCACGTTATGATCGGTAAATATCGCTAGGCCAATAATCGATAATGATACCGCTAGTACCTCAAATGTAATGGCGTGAAATAGACGCTCTAATCGACTCATAAACTCCCCCAATAAAATAATGTCTCGACTTTAGAGGCGGCGATTATGCGGATTCCTCAATAGAAAGAAAGTTAACATCTATCACACTTCGTGATAGCTTGGCTGGCATTGCACTATCACACACTCAATATCGCACTTTGAATAGGTCATATCATGTACAGCTTCGAGCAACTTAAAATTTTCGTCACCGTGTGTGAGTGCGGCTCGTTTTCTGCCGCAGCTCGTAAACTCAAACGAGCCCAATCTGGGGTGAGTCAATCAGTGGCGAATCTAGAGCTTGCCATCAACCAAGATCTGTTCACTCGTGATAAGAACATTCCCAAATTAACCGCGACGGGCCACGCTTTGTTGCCCATCGCGAAATCGATTTTGAGCCAGCAGCAGTACTTCGACCAAAAAGTAGAGTCGTTGGATAAATCGATTGAAAATGAGTTATTTATAGCGATTGATGAATGTTTGGTTACTGATGAATTGCTAGCAATATTGACCCAATTAGCGGAACAATTTCCGATCACTAATTTTGATCTCACGATCAGTGCGACATTCGATGTGGAAGAGGCGGTGCGCAGCAATAAAGCCCATGTGGGTATTATCTTTGCTGATGGTGAATTACGTGAAGATATGGATTTTTTCACCCTAGGCCAAATGCGTTTTTTAACCGTGGCATCGCCAGAACATGCGTTAGCGAACTTAACGCGCGTGCGAGATTCAGACTTGAAAGCGCATCGCCAAATCGTTCACCGCAGTGCATCTCAGAAAGAGCTGTGGTTTAGCTATGGCATTAGCTCTAATTTTTGGTACGCCAATACCCACCAAATGTTAGCCAAGTTAGCCTGCCAAGGTATCGGCTGGGCAGTGATCCCGGAGTTAATTGCCACTCCTTTGGTTGAACAAGGTAAGCTCCTTGCGTTGCCGGTGACTCACGAAAAAGATGGTTGGCTAACCACGGCTGGTTGCTTAGTGTCTCGCAGCCACTCATCAGGCCCCGTTTTGGAGAGTTTCATCGCGGCATTGCAAGCAACAAAGCTGGCAGTGACTCGCTAGTTGAAGGTAAAAAAGCCCTTAAAACCTATCGAGTAGGGGGACACGTCGGTTCAGAGGGCCTCATTAATTTGGTGGACTAGCGGTTTTATTTAATCACACCACACACCATGCGAGCACCGCCACCGCCGAGTGGCGCTGGGTGATCGGCATGGTTATCACCGCCAGCGTGAATCATTAAAGCGCGGTCATCGAGATCGGCCAGTTTAATTCGAGGTGCCAATACCGGTTGATTGGCATTGCCATCCATATCAACGTAAAGCGCGGGTAAATCACCTAGATGGTTATCCGTTGTCCAAGGTTTACCATGTTTGCCAGTATTCGCCGGATCATAGTGCCCACCCGCGGCACCACCAATGATGGTTTTGCCATTTTTCTCCGAGCTGTCACAGGATGGGTTGGAGTGGACATGGAAGCCATGTAATCCAGCCGTTAAGCCTGTTAGTTGTGGTGTAAATACGGTGCCGTATTCACTTTCTGTGATGACAACCGTACCAGCAGAATTGCCGCTGTTTAAGTCAATCATTTCAACGTTAAGTTCTTCCGCTAATACACCAGTAGAAGTCACACATAAAGCAGCAAGTAATAGTTTGTATTTCATTATTATTTTCCTTTTTGAAAGTATCGAGCTTGATGCTCAATCAACCACAATGTCGCAGTGACATCACCATCTTGCTGTGGTTCGGAGCTATAAATAGCACCCAATAAGTATGGTGAGGAAATGAGTTTTTGCTGCAAAATTAATCGTTTTTATCGATGTAAGTGCAACCCTAATCAGGACAAGGCCTAGAGAGCATCGCAGTGAGATTAGTCACTGGTTTGAGGAGTGAAATGGCACTGGTAAGCGTGTTTTTTTGAGCGTTGTGATTTGTTATTGAAAATCACGTAAATAATCATTGACCTGTCTATAGCTTTACAGTTTAGGATGCAAACATATTCAAGATTCGCTGGCGGTGATGTTGGCACTTAAAGGAGATCGGTATGTATCGAATATCAGAGTTGGCACAAATGCTCGGCTTGTCACGTACCACCTTGCTCTATTACGAGAAGTTGGGGCTAATTTGTGGTCAGCGGTTAAGCAACGGTTATCGCACTTACAGTGATATGGATCTGCAGCGATTACGCTTAATTCAACAACTACATAGTGGTGGGCTTACGCTGAAAGAATGTAAGGCTTGTCTTGAAGCAAAAGTGGAGCGTGCTGTGTTGCTTGAGCGGTTAGAGCATCTTGATCAAGAAATCGCCCAAAAGCAGCAATCACGCGACTTATTGGCTGCGCTATTGGGTGAAACCTCTCTGAACCAATGGCACGAAACTTTAGATAAATTGGCGCCTGATGCTCATATTGACTGGCTTATTAAGCAAGGGTTTAGTGAGACTGATGCCCAACGATTACGGTGGTTATCCAAAGACATGAATACACATGATACCTACATGGCAGACTTTTATCGCATCTTTGATCTATTGGAGAGAAGAGGTCCAGGCAGCGAATCTGATACCTTGGCAGCGCTGCGTAAAGTGCCGATGAAACCAAGCCAAATATTGGAGATTGGTTGCGGGCAAGGCATCGCAACTCGCTTATTGGCTCAGAAGTGTGATGCTCAGATTACCGCGATTGATAACGATGAAGAAGCGATCAAAGCGCTTCAGGCGAGCAATCAAGAGCATGCTGAACAGATACATTTTGAATGTGCCAGCATGACGGATTTGCCATACGCCGAGCGCTCGTTCGATTTGATTTGGTCAGAAGGTAGCGCCTATATCATGGGGGTTGAAAATGCCTTCAAACAGTGGCGACCACTACTCAATCAAGGTGGTGTTTTGGTGCTGAGCGATCTTGTTTGGTCAACCGATGATGCCAATGAGACGGCGAAAGCATTTTGGGGCAGTGAATACCCAGATATGACCACGGTCGAGACCCGAATTAAGCAGGCCAAAGCTGCTGGCTATCAACTGGTCGATACTTTCCCAATTAGTGATGCGGCGTGGGAAGCTTATTACCAACCGTTGTCTCAACAAGTTGCGGCGCTAAAAGATGAGTTGCCAAACTCACAAGCAATTAAAGATATTGAGCGAGAGCTGAATGCATACCGCCAAAGAGATGGTCAGTTTGACTACCAAATGTTTATTTTAATGAAAGCTTAAGCCGCGGTTGGTTGTTAACTTTCTGATGTATTAAAAACGAATAGAGAAACGACAAAAACAATGAAATATTCAATTTTAGATTTAACCCACCAAGACGACATCCAAGCGTTATTTCAAAATACGTTTAGCGACTCTGAAGGTGTTGATGAAGGTGCGGTGATTGGTGATTTGGCCAATCAAATTGTTGCAACGACTGACAGCGAAGAGATGATTATCGTCGGTGCAAGCGAAGGTGAAGCACTGCTTGGCTGTGTGATCTTTACCAAGTTCCATTTTAAATCCAACACCACTAATGCCTATTTACTTTCTCCAGCGGCAGTTGCGACGGCAACACAAGGGCAAGGAGTGGGGCAAAAACTGATTCAATTTGGTTTGGATATGCTAAAACAACACGGTGTTGAAGTCGTCGTGACTTACGGTGATCCAAGTTTTTACGCTAAAACAGGTTTTGTGCAAATTACTGAAGAGCAGATTAAAGCCCCTTTAGTTCTGAGTTATCCGCATGGTTGGTTGGGACAAAAATTAGATGGAAGCGAATTGGGTGTCATTGATAGTGAAACGTTATGTGCTTCGGCATTAAATGATCAAAAATACTGGTAATGACGTGACGTGAAATGTTATTGCAGTCACGCATGTGTACGATAAAGACAATGACTTTGGCTAGGTTATCAACCTAGCCTTTTTATTTATTAGCGGTTTTATTTATCGAGTGATAATTGACCAAAATCAACAAGTTGTTCGGTTGCATTTTAAGTAATATTGTTGCGAATAAGTTACCAATAAAGAAAAATCGCCGACAAATCAATCTGTTTGAATTTTATGCAATTTAACAATCGATTATTACCATTACCTCAATCGTTTTTTTACATTTCATCAAATTTAGTGATTACTTTAGTTTAGCTGCCAGAGCGTTCCAGAGAAGAAGAACGCCAATATAGTGAGGTTTATCAAATCTCTGAGAGAGGAAGTCTCAATGAAAACTATAATAGCAATCTCTGTACTGTCGGTGGTCTCATTTGGTGCATTGGCTGATCGCCAAGCATTAGAACCAATCAAAATAATCGAACCCATGGCTGGTTTGGATGAAAAGAAAGTCGATCTAGGTAAAACCTTATGGTTTGAACCGCGTCTGTCGGCATCTAATACCATCTCATGTAACTCTTGTCATAATGTTGCGCGAGGCGGTGTCGACAACCTAGTCACATCGATAGGCCATAAATGGGCTATTGGCCCAATTAACTCGCCAACGGTGTTCAACTCCGATTTGAACTTTGTTCAATTTTGGAATGGGCGCGCAAAAGACCTACAAGAACAAGCGGCAGGCCCTATTGCCAACCCGTTAGAAATGGCGCTGACTCATGAATTAGCGATTGATACGCTACGCTCTATTCCTCAATATCGAACTTGGTTTAAAGAGGCATATGGCGTTGATGACATCACTATCGTTGAAGTTACGGATGCCATTGCAACCTTTGAAAAAACACTTCGCACCCCTAACGCTCCATTTGATAAATGGTTACAAGGCGATGATTTAGCTCTGACAGAGGTTCAACTTGAAGGGTACAACCTGTTCAAAGCGAAAGGCTGTACTACATGTCATTCAGGCCCGTTAGCTGGTGGTCAAATGTACCAAAAAATGGGGTTAGTGAAGCCATTTGTGACCGACAATCCTGATGTGGGTCGTAAAGCCATCACGGGGAATGATTTTGATAAGTTTGTATTCAAAGTTCCAACATTACGTAATATTGAACTGACTTATCCGTACTTTCATGATGGCTCTGTATGGGATTTGAAAGAGGCTGTTATGTTGATGGCTGACATTCAGCTTGGGATGGGTGTTAATGAACAAGAGGCGGAGAAGATCACTGAGTTCTTGCGCTCGCTTACTGGGGATCAACCGGAAGTAACATTACCTCATTTACCACCTTCTACAGCAGAAACCGCACGGCCAAATATCTAAGTAGATGGTCGTCAAAGGCGCTCGATTGAGCGCCTTTTTTATGCGGATTAGCGAAAGTTAAACAGCTCCGTATGGAAGTGCTTCAAATCAAATTGCTCTCTGGAGAGCTGTGATTTTAACGCTTCCCCAAACCCGAGTGGGCCACAAAACCAAACACTGTGGTTATCTAAAGGCCCTTGTTGTTGCGTGATATCAGCGATAGTAAGGTGTTGCCTTATGCGATTGTTTATCACGTGAAACTCAATATTGGCCTTTCTTGCCAGCGTTTCAATTTCATGAATAAACATGGAAGATGGCGCTTGCGTGCAATAGTACAAGGTCACTGGCGTGGTATTTTGATCTTTTTGTCGTTCGGCCAAGCGAGCTTTAAATGCCGCAATCCCAATCCCGCCCGCAACCCAAATTTGGGCTCTGTTATCATCAAACTGAAATTTACCATAGGGTCCTTCAACCGTGACTTTCTCGCCCACCGTTAAGCGTTGGTGCAAAGTGGCAGTAAAATCTCCCAGCGCTTTGATGGTGAACTCCAATTGTGGCGCATCGGCGCTTGAACTAATGGTGAAAGGGTGCGGCTCTTCACCTGCAACTTTGAGAAAAGCAAACTGACCAGCTTGGTGGCCAGACCAAGTCGGTAAGGCAATCGCCACTTTCGTCGTTTGGTTCTCTGGGTTATAGGTGAGAGCGCTGATCACGCCTTGATGAGTTCGACGTTTACCAATCAGTCCTAGCAAGCTAACGACGGCGCATGCAGTACCGATGAGAGCGAAGGCTATCACCATCGGCGTGATGAGATTATCCCAGTAACTCGGTTTGAGCAGTACCACTGAGTGATAGGCGATCACAATAAATGCCACCGCCATTGCTTTATGTGTGAGTTTAAAGTGCTTGTATTTTATCGGTGCAAACAGGGCAATGAGCGTCAATAGAATAAAACCATAAAGGGCGATCTCTCCAATTGATTCTGCGCCCCCTCTTAGGCCCATGACAGTGGCTTGCAAAGAGTCGGGATCGAGTTCAGGTCGAGCATGGTTACCTCGTTCCAACAGGCCAAGTTGCACGAGTTTTTTCGGCACTATTGCGAGCAGCCAGTGCGCAGCGCCAAGAATGACGCCCCAAATAGCTACCCACTTGTGTAGACGGTAGGATTTATCCAACCCTGCGGTTAGCTTTTCAATCCAAGGCAAGCGCAGTGCTAATAACATCGTCAGCGTGAGCAGCAATAGGCCAATGATACCAGTGCCTTGTATTAGGCTACTTCGCCATTGCATAAAATTGGTATTGCTAAAGATAGTCGGTTCGGCTTGTAGCCAAATAAGCATGCCAGTGGCAACTAGCCCAAGCACCGTTAAATAGAGTTTGTTCATCGCATAAGCTCCTAGTGAACTTATACCTTAGTGGTTGCAATGTAACGTGACGTCAAGCGATGTAAAGCTGTGTAAATCGTCGCCAGATAGAGCTTATTAAGTGTTTTGTAGTTTAACTACAGATTGGCGAGTGGAAATGACATTTTGTCATCCACGGTGTCTCATCTCATGCGCTTAATTGGGCTTAGTATTGTATTCAAATAATATGTTTTCGTGATCAAAATCGGATTATGACTAACTCGTAGCCGGTTTTATGTACAGATTGGGTGCTCAAAATTATTAAGTGCCAAACTGGCATATTTAGGTGTTATTGAAATGATCTAATTTTGTTGGTTTATGTGGCGACAATTCAGTATTAACTGATCGAAAAATTACGTCGCACTTTTGTGTTAACGACTGGTTAACGTTACTTGTTATGTATTTTATCATTAACGTGTGTTCATCACAGTTTTCTGCTCATTTAACGAGCTTCAGCCCAATCGCGTCTTACCATCACGTCATCGATTCACCTTAACCCTACACATAACTAATTACGCATACGTAATAAACATAAAAGGATTGATGAAGATGAAAAAGGTCTTATTAAAAGCAGCAGCGTTAACGCTTGCACTTGCTGCCGCAGGTGTTCATGCCAAAGATTATGAAATCGTAAACGTTGTCAAAGTGTCTGGCATTCCTTGGTTTAACCAAATGAACAAAGGGATTGAACAGGCGGCAACTGATTTCGGCGTTGATGCTCGCCAGCTTGGTCCTTCTACACCCGATCCAGCACAGCAAGTAAAGATCATCGAAGACTTAATCGCAAAAGGGGTCGATGCGATCACTGTTGTACCAAATGATGTAACTGTACTTGAACCTGTATTTAAAAAAGCACGAGAGAAAGGCATCATCGTTCTGACTCACGAATCGCCAGATGGTCATGGCGCGGATTGGGATATCGAAACCATCGATAACCAAGCATACGCGAAAGCAACCATGGATGAACTGGCGAAAAATATGGGCGAAAAAGGCGGCTACGCAGTTTATGTGGGTTCATTGACGGTTCCGCTACACAATAACTGGGCGAACTTAGCGATTGATTACCAGAAGCAAACTTACCCAGACATGTACGAAGTGACCAGCCGTATGCCAGTGGCTGAGAGTATTGACCAATCCTATGCTGCCACTAACGATTTGATGAAAGCACACCCTGATATGGCGGGGATTGTCTCTTACGGTTCTCTAGGTGGCATTGGTGCCGGTGAAGCGATCAAGAAAAAACGTGCCAAAGATAAGATCAGCGTGGTTGGTATTTTAATGCCAAGCCAAGCTGCGCCCTACCTAATGCGTGGTGAAATCGATAAAGGTTACTTATGGAACCCAGCAGATGCAGGTTACGCAATGGTTGCGGTCGCGAAGCAGATGCTTGATGGCCAAGCGGTTACCGATGGCGTCACTGTGGAAGGTTTGGGCGATGCTGAAATCGATACAGAAAAACGCGTAGTAAAATTCAATAAGATCCTTGAAGTCGATAAAACCAACGCGCGTCAACTTGGTTTCTAAACGCTTACGTTCGATCTATTCGTTCAGTCTGACTGGCGAAAGCAATACATAACTATGGGGCAGTGCAACGCTGCCCCCTGATTTCTGGAAGTTCTTATGTCTGATACTCCTTTTATTACCCTCAAGCATGTATCAAAACACTTTGGCTCGGTTAAAGCGTTGGATGGTATCAATCTCACTTTTAACCAAGGCGAAGTGCACTGTCTAGCAGGCAAGAATGGCTGTGGTAAGAGTACGCTGTTTAAAGTTATCTCAGGTGTTCATGCGCCAGAAAAAGGTGCTGAAATTTGGTTGGGTGGTAAAAGCTACCCACGCTTAAATCCGCAGCAATCGATTGAACATGGTATTCAGGTTATTTATCAGGATCTGTCTCTATTCCCTAACCTCACAGTGGCGGAAAACATAGCGATTCAAGATCATGTTGAGTGGACAAAGGGTCTGGTTCAGCAAAAACGCATTGAAGAAATTGCCATAAAAGCGATGGCAAAAGTCGGCGTAAAACTACCGCTAGATAAGCGTGTTGAGCAGCTTTCAATTGCTGAATGTCAGTTAGTGGCGATTTGTCGTGCCATGGCATCGGATGCCAAGTTAATGATCATGGACGAGCCAACCGCCTCATTAACGCGTACCGAAGTTAACCACCTAATCGAAGTGGTTGCCGATTTGAAATCGAAAGGTGTGACGGTGGTATTTGTGAGCCACAAACTGGATGAAGTCATGGAGATCTCCGATCGCATTACCGTTATCCGTGATGGCCGCACCATTGGCACGTATCAAGCGGACGAAGTGGACAGCGATGAGTTGGCCTTTTTAATGACAGGCCAGCGCTTTGAATTCTCGCCTTTAGCACCCTATCAGCAGCAAGGTGATGTGAAGCTGGAGGTTAAAAACCTGACCAAAAAAGGGCAATTTAACGACGTATCATTGTCAGTTCGAGCCGGGGAAATTGTGTCGATTACGGGGCTACTTGGTGCAGGTCGTACTGAACTTTGTATGGCGCTGTTTGGCATGAGTCAGCCCGACAGTGGTGACATTCTGATCAATGGTAAGGCCACCTCATTTAACTCCAATCGTGATGCGATTGCTCAAGGTATTGGCTACGTCTCAGAAGACCGTATGTCGACGGGGCTGGTGATGGAGCAGTCGATTCAAGACAACATTACTGCTTCGGTTCTAAAACGTTTACAAAAGCCATCGGGCGTACTGGATCATTTGAAAGCCAATAAATTAGTCGCAAAGCTTATCTCTTCACTGGCGATTAAAGTGGCTGATCCCAAACTGCCTGTAACAAGTCTGTCAGGTGGTAATGCACAGCGTATTTCAATTGCCAAGTGGATAGCCGCTGAGCCAGAAGTGCTGATCCTTGATTCACCAACCGTTGGTGTTGATGTGGCCAACAAAGAGGCGATTTATAACATTGCCAAAGATCTCGCCGCGAACGGTATGGCGATCATCATGGTGAGTGATGAAATCCCAGAAGTGTTTTACAACAGTCACCGTGTGATTGTGATGAAAGAAGGACGTTTTACTCATGACTTCCAACCAACTCACTGCTCAGAGCAAGAAATTATGGAGGCCGTCAATGCTTAATCAATCCAAAAGCTTGTTGGCTTCCTTTAGTAAGCGTCACGAGTTTTATCTCTCTGTGATGATCGTCTTGATTGTCGCGGTGTTAACGGCAACTTCGGAAGATTTCTTTACCCTAGGTAATATCTTCGATATGTCGGTCAGCTCGGCGCTACTTGGCATCATGGCTTGTGGCCTGTTTGTGGTGCTTATTGCGGGCGGAATTGATATCTCATTCCCGGCGACAGCTGCGATTGCTCAGTATGTGGCAGCCAGCTACATTCTCAGTATTGGCGGTAACTTTATGATTGCCTTTGGTATTGCAGCGTTGGTCGGCATGCTATTGGGAATGATTAACGCAACACTGGTTTATAAGCTTAAAGTGCCGGCAATCATTATTACTATTTCGACCTTGAACCTATTCTTTGGTCTGCTGATTTACTTTAGTAATGGCGAATGGTTATACGGCTTCCCAGATTGGTTTATGAATGGTGTAGAGCTGTTTAGTTTCACTGGCAGTGATGGTTATGACTATGGGCTGTCGTTACCAATCTTGACTTTGATTGCCATGATTGCGCTGACTTCATTCTTAATGTCAAAAACACGCTTGGGTCGCCAGATCTATGCCGTTGGCGGTAACGCAGATGCAGCGAGCCGTATCGGTATTAACCTCTTCGGTATCAATCTGTTTGTTTATGGCTATATGGGCGCTTTGGCGGGTATTGCTTCCGTCGTACAAACACAAATTACCCAATCGGTAGCACCGAACTCATTAATGGGATTTGAGTTAACGGTACTTGCGGCTGTGGTGCTTGGTGGTACCAGCATGACGGGTGGTAAAGGGACTCTATTTGGCGTGATTCTTGGTGTGATTTTATTAGCCGTGGTGAAAAACGGCCTAACCCTATTAGGCGTGCCTTCTTACTGGCACACGGTTGTCACGGGGTTAATCATTGTTTGTAGTATCAGCATGACCGCAATTAATGAGAAAAAACAAGCGGCGCAGGGGGCATAATGGAACAGGTTCTAAATAGTTTAAGACTGCCAACGGATAAAAACATTCGATACTTGTTGGTTATTTTAGTCGGTATCTTGGCGGTGATGGGCTTTACCAGCGGCCAAGCATTTTTCTCAATCGGTAACTTACAATCGATGTCATCGCAGATGCCGCTATTGGGTCTGCTCGCACTGGCGATGGCCGTGTGTATGCTGACTGGTGGTATTAACCTTTCGATCATCGCAACGACGAACGCATGTGGCCTAGTGATGGCGAGCATCATTACTCAAGCCCCAGAGAGTTCGACTATGTTGGTCTTAGCTCTTGCAGGTGGTTTAGTGACGGCGGTCGTGATTGGCCTGCTTAACGGCGCGTTAATCGCTTACGTTGGTGTTTCTCCTATTCTTGCCACTCTAGGTATGATGACGCTCATTAATGGCCTTAATGTGCTTATTTCAGGCGGTAGCGTAATTTCGGGCTTTCCTGAAGCGTTATTGGTACTGGGAAACGGCTCATTAATGGGTATTCCAATGCCACTGATCTTGTTTGTTGGTTTTGCGATTGGTCTTTGGGCTTTGCTTGAGCATACCAGCCTTGGTCGCACCATTTACTTGATGGGCTCGAACGAAAAAGCGACCCGCTTTTCAGGCATCAACACGCAAAAAGCCACTCTCTATGTGTATGTGATTTCTTCACTGCTGTGCTGGGCGGCAGCGATTGTGATGATGGCAAAATTCAACTCAGCCAAAGCGGGTTACGGTGAGTCTTATCTACTGATTGCGATTTTAGCTTCAGTATTGGGCGGTATTAACCCAGACGGTGGATTTGGCCGCATCATTGGTATCGGTTTAGCATTGATTGTGCTGCAAACACTGGAAAGTGGTCTTAATTTGCTGGGAGTGAGCAGCTATCTCACTATGGCGCTGTGGGGCGGCATCTTGATCCTATTTATCTTCTTACAAAAAAATAAGGCTTAACGGGGAAGAATATGAGTATTTATTTTATCGGTGTTGACGTAGGCAGTGGCAGCGCACGAGCAGGCGTATTCGATGCTCAAGGGCGTAAAGTGGGTGAAGCAAAACGCGATACCCAAATGTTTAAGCCACAAGCAGACTTCGTTGAGCAATCTTCTGACAATATTTGGCAATGTGTGTGTTTGGCGGTTAAAGATGCGGTTTCGCAAGCCAATATTGACCCAATTCAAGTCAAGGGTATCGGTTTTGATGCGACGTGTTCGCTGGTGGTCTTGGATAAAAAAGGCCAACCTTTGACGGTCAGCCCGACTGGTCGCAGTGAACAAAACATTGTTATGTGGATGGATCATCGCGCTATCGCACAAGCAGACCGCATCAATAAAACCGAGCATCCTGTCTTAGCGTATGTCGGCAACCGTATCTCACCAGAAATGCAAACGCCAAAATTGTTGTGGCTAAAACAGAATATGCCTAATACATGGTCAAAAGCCGGCTACTTCTTTGATTTGCCTGATTTCTTAACGTGGAAAGCAACTTACGATGACAGTCGTTCTTTATGCTCGACCGTATGTAAGTGGACGTATCTTGGCCATGAAAGTAAGTGGGATAAGAGCTTTTTTGAACTGATTGGCTTAGAAGACCTGCTTGAAGATAACGCAAAATCGATAGGGGACCGTATTCTACCTATGGGCCAACCGGTAGGTTATGGTTTAACCAATCACGCAGCTGATGATTTAGGGCTTACTCCGGGAACGGCCGTTGGCACTTCAATCATCGATGCGCACGCCGGTGGTATTGGCGTGTTGGGCGCAGCTGGCATGACGGGAGAAAAAGCCGATTTCAATAAGCGTCTCGCTTTGATTGGTGGTACGTCTTCGTGCCACATGGCGGCCTCAAAAACCGCGCGCTTTATTGATGGAGTTTGGGGCGCGTATTACGGTGCAATGATCCCAGGGTATTGGCTTAACGAAGGTGGTCAATCAGCCACAGGTGCATTGATTGATCATATTATTACCTCGCATCCCCTGTATAACACTGCCAAAGAGCAGGCCGATAAATCAGGTCAAACTATCTACCAATTGCTCAATGATCGCTTGTTAGAATTGGCGGGTAGCAAAGAGGATATTGCCTTCTTAACTCGTGATATCCATGTACTGCCTTACTTCCATGGTAACCGCTCACCACGTGCTAACGCTCATCTAACCGGTACGATTACTGGGCTTAAAATGTCGAAAACCATTGATGATATGGCACTGCAATACTTGGCCACACTACAAGGCATTGCTTTAGGTACCCGTCATATTATTGAAGTGATGAACGATTCTGGCTATGAGATTGATACCATCATGGCGTGCGGTGGTGGCACCAAGAACAGCGTTTTCTTACAAGAACATGCTAACGCAACAGGTTGTATGATTCTCTTACCAGAAGAGAGCGAAGCGGTACTGTTGGGTTCTGCAATGTTGGGCTCCGTCGCGGCAGATTTCTACAGTGATATTCCCGATGCGATGAATGCCATGAGTCGCATCAGTAAGAGTGTGATGCCTCAGACTGAGAAGATTAAACATTTCTATGATGCGAAGTACCAAATCTTCCATAAGATGTATCAAGATGATGTGGAATATAAACGCTTGATGAAAGAGTTTTAATCACTGCGTGATCTAACGATTAAACCGATATGATCAACGAAAGCCACCAACACTGTTTGGTGGTTTTTTTGTCTTTTAAACTGTCGCGTGTTCACGGCATAAAACAAATGCTGCATCTATACTTTTGTCAGTAGTGAGCCTTGAGGGAGAGTTCAGATGTTCAAAAGTATCAGTACAGGCATGCTTGTTATGTCTTCATTTGTCATTTTAGGCGGTTGTTCATCACCGAATCCGTATGGTGATGCTTATGGTTCTGGGGATACTCGCACCGTACAGCAGGTGTATTACGGCACCGTCGTCAAAGCTGAGCCAGTAACCATTGATGTTTCAGATTCAACCAATGTGATCGGTACCATTGCAGGGGCCGCGATTGGTGGGATTCTCGGCTCTAAAGTCGGTGGAGGATCAGGTTCCGATATCGCAGCCATTGGTGGCGGGTTACTGGGCGGCTACGCCGGTAGTGAAGCAGCAGGTGCGGCAGGTAAGCGTAATGGGGTAAATCTAACCATCCGTCTTGAAGATGGCCAGACAATCGCGATTGTGCAAGAAGCCAACCCCAATATGATTTTCCAACCGGGCCAAGCTGTTCAGGTGAATGTTGATGGTAGTACCGCAAGGGTAGTGCCTCGCTGATTGAGTCGTGGCAAGTTTAGTCGCGATTATGTAGAAATGGTAAAGGCCTCAATTGAGTAATGCCAGTCAGTTAAGCTGACTGGCATTTTTTCTATTTGTCGCATATTTCTTGGGTTTCAGTTTCACCCAACGAGGATAATTTCTATCGTCTCTTCGGGGTGGTAGGATAAACATGGATATTTGCTGTAGTAGCACTTCATAGTGTTTAGGGAGTTTCCCTGGACTCGTTAAAGGTAAAGCTGCAAAGTATTGAGTCACAGCCATGGCACTACTCGTAAAGCTTAATTGGTTCGGCCAAACGCTATCTAAATTACTCGCTGCCTTTGTCATAACCTGCCTTATAAGGTTATAGGCTAACAAAATCCCCCAGAGCTCCTGTCTAACCATATCTGGGCGCTTACTTCGCAATGTATATTCACTATCAAGCAAGGTTTGCTTCATTTCTCTATAGCCTAATTCGATTTCCCAGCGATAGCGATAGAGCTCTACAATGTCTTCTCCAGGAAAGCGCAACCCATCACGCATTGAGGTAAGAACCTGATACTCCTTACCTTTGATGACTTTCGATACCAACCTTGCTTCTATTATTTCAGGCAGGTCACTGAATTTCTTCCTTGCCTGAGGTGATGTTTTTATAGCAACGATAGCATCACTCTGGCTGTATTTATGGACAACGTCATACTGAAAGTCTTTTCTCACAGGGAGCATCCAATGCCTTTCTTGACCGACTTTGTTCCAGCGATTAAGCAGTCCTAAAGAGTAATATCCTTTGTCAAAAATAGTCAGTGATTGATCTGGCGTTTGTTCAATAAGCTCTTCTGCGAGACGCATTTCGCTGGTGCGATAGTCAGAGAATGCACTATCGATTAGCTGATGACTTGTAAGCTCCATCAAGCAAACCATACGGATCTTAGGGTAAATATTCTCAGATGATTGATTGCGCTGCGCTTTAAACTCTTGATGATTTTCGGGTGTATCTGTCGTTCTCCAAACGACACCATCGACGGATAGAAGGTTTAGTCCACACCAAGTTTCGAAGTTAGACGACTGATAGCTGTGCGCAGCCATCTTCTTAAAGACTTGCTTTACACCTTCTTCGCCTAATCTCTGTCTCGCTTGAACAACAGCACTTGGTGCAACAAAACGTCGTTTGTCTGGCAGGACAATATCGAGTTGGTTAGCAATATCCCAAACAGATTGTTGACGAAAGAGACTCATTCCAACAACGGACCAAAGTACGGCTTCTAAAGGTAACCGTCTTCTTCTACCGGTTGCTACACCAGCTTGCTCAAAACCTTGCTGGATAAGCTCTGGACTAAGAATGTCAGAGTATTTATCAAAGTGGTGGAAGGTATTACACGACCGAAAAGTATTGGCAAGTTGGCTTTCTAAAGACATAAAAAATCCGATATTAGTTTCCTAATATCGGATTTTGAAGCCTTTTGAGGATCGGTCAAATGATCTCACAAATTTCTTAACTGATCGGCATTACTCAATTGAGGCCTTTTCTATTATGTGAACTTGTTAAACGTCATTACTCTTGTTTGGTCAAAATCGTGAACGTCGCCATTTCACCATCCACTTTTTCGCCATCAAATTTGAGCTTTGTCAGCATGTTTTCGCCTACAACGTATTGGTTGGGCTCCGGTGCATTAACTAGAGTAATGATGCTACCGGTGTCATCCCAAGTAATTTCCCCTTGTGATGTCGTTTCGGTGTTATCGGCGTCATCATAGATTTGAATGAGTGTGTATTTGCCATCTGGCATTAACGTCAGCGTGACCTTAATGTTAGCGCATTCATCACACGGAAGGTCACCTTTGTAAACGCCTTGCCAATCCAAGGACTCTTTAGCGGTTTGATTCGCTTTCGTTTCGGCATTCATACTGGTGTCAGCGGTTGATACTGCAGCAGAGGTGGCTGGTACTGCCGCACTCGGATTAGTATTGCTATCTTCACAGCCGACTAGAATGATGACGGCACTTGTTAATGCTATTGCGACCTTTTTCATTTGCTTCCTCTCGAAATCAGTCTTCCTTTACTATGCTATTTAGCGCCGGATGACATACGTGTTTTTACAGTAAAAGTGATAAATTTAAACAACTTGGATTTACTGATTAATAATAGACCTGTTTGAAGAAGCTGCATCAAAACCATCCAGCTTTACTTGTAATTAAGTGAAAATAGCTTGCCAATCTGAGAGAAAAATCTACGGATGAACCGGTGGAGTACGATAAAATAGTCATTAAGAATAAGGACAATAACTGAGATAGAAAATGAGTAAAATTGAATTTACGACGGGTGAGCTTAACGCTGAGCAGCAGCGCCAATTGAGTGCAGGGTTTGAATCACATAGTCAAACTCAAGATGCACCAGCCTATCGCAAACAGAGCCTCAATTGGACGGTGCAAGATGAAGAAGGCAATCTGATTGCCGCGCTCACGGCAAGTTTACTGTGGGAGTGGCTCTACATTGATGAACTTTGGGTTGATGACAGTTGCCGTGGCACTGGTATGGGAAAACAGTTGATGGCGCAAGCGGAAGAGTATGCCAGAGCGCAGCAGTTATCTGGTTTGTGGCTGTGGACACAAAGCTGGCAAGCGCCGATGTTTTACAAAAGTTTAGGCTTTGAAGAGTTTACCCGCTTTGACAATTTTCCCACTGGTCATAGCCGCATTGGTCTGCGAAAAACTCTGGTGAACGAAGCACAATAGCTCGTTACTAATACGTGCCACCAGTATGAGCAATGATGCCTGCAACCATGGCGACATACATCAAAAAACCTAAACAGTTGCCAACCCAGATCGTCGGATTTTTATGATATATCCCATAGATAGTCCAAAGCAGCGCGATAAATGAATAGAGTAGCCAAGTGGTGAGTGACAAACCTAATGCATGCTCACTGTGAGAGACGTAGAGTTTGTAGAGTTGAGGCATGGTGGCGAGTGGACTGATCAACCCCATGACCAGCATCAGTGGTTCAAGCGCTTTACCAATTCGTTCGATCAAAGCCATTTGCTTTCCTTGTCTTTAACTGACTGATTTAGAAGTATAGTGATAAATCAAAGGCGTTGGGCATTTCCTTGAAAAAGGGAATTTTGGGATTGGGATTTTGAACGCGCTTCTCGCTTTGCGTACTGGGATTCCCGCCAGTGTTGGAAATAAGGTGTTTGAAGATGATGGCTTGCTATTGGGCGATATCATCCAAACCGATATGCAAAGAATGTCTGTACCAAAAAGCAAATAATCCCTGCTATGCAGGGATTATCAATGGTCACTTTAATGGCTACTTTGCTTAGTCAGCGCTTGTTACGGTTAAAGAGCCACCTTGCGTTTTGATGACTTCCTGATACCAGTAAAAGCTCTTTTTGCGCAGTCGAGTGAGATCGCCATTGCCTTCATTGTCACGATCAACATGAATGAAACCGTAGCGTTTGCTCATTTCGGCGGTTGAGTTGGCGACGAGGTCAATCGGCCCCCACGTGGTGTAACCCATTAATTCAATGCCATCTTCGATCGCTTCACGGGCTTGCACGAGGTGATCGTTTAAGTAAGCAATGCGGTAATCATCAATAATTTCCCCGTCAGCGGTGATTTCATCACGTGCCCCTAGGCCATTTTCAACGATAAATAGCGGCTTTTGGTAACGATCATGCAAGAAGTTGAGCAAAATGCGTAAGCCTTTTGGATCAATTAGCCAACCCCATTGGCTCTTTTCAAGGTAGGGGTTAGGTACGCCAGCAATGATATTACCGACTTCTTTTTCTTGTTCGCGTGCGCTGGCACAACCTGACGCGTAGTAACTGAATGAGATGAAGTCGACACTAGCGGCGGCAAGTGTGTCAACATCCCCTTGCTCCATTTCGATACTGATATTGTTGTCACGGAAATAGCGCAGCATATAGCCAGGATAACGACCGCGGGTTTGTACATCGCCAAAGAACAACCATTGATTATTCTCATGCATGGCAGCAATGACATCGTCAGGATTACACGTGTGTGGGTAGGCAAGAGCCCCAAGTAACATGTTGCCAATTTTCGCATCAGGGATGATTTCATGGCATAGCTGCACGGTTTGGGCACTGGCAACAAGCTGGTGGTGAATGGCTTGGAAAATAGCTTGCTCAGACGCATCTTCTTGTAGGCCGACACCGGTGAACGGAGCATGCAATGACATATTGATTTCGTTAAAGGTCAACCACAGTTTGACGCTGTCTTTATAGCGTTCAAAAACAGTGCGAGCATAACGAGTGAAAAACTCGATGAGTTTTCGGTTGCCCCAACCGTTATAGTTTTCTACTAACGCATAAGGCATCTCGTAATGTGACAGCGTCACGAAGGGTGTGATGTTATGAGCAGCTAATTCGGCAAAAATCTTGTCATAGTATTCTAAGCCGGCTTGGTTTGGTTCAAGCTCATCACCATTGGGAAAGATCCGAGTCCAAGCAATTGAGAGACGCAGACAAGTAAAGCCCATCTCCTTGAACAATGCGATATCTTCTGGGTATCGATGATAAAAATCGATGGCGAGATCTTTAATGCCTGCGGTACGCTCTGCACGAGTTTGGTGTGGGCTTAAAATACCGTTAGGTAGCATGTCTGATGTGGATAGGCCCTTACCATCGGTAAGGTATGACCCTTCAACTTGGTTAGCTGCGATTGCGCCGCCCCAAAGAAAATCGTGTGGAAACTGAGTATTGGTTGTCATGAGGTGTCCCCGTTTTATGAAAGCGAAAGGTGAGGAAATTTAATTGAGCTTTTGCTCGATGCATTGCGCGTAGCTATTGGCTTTTAAACCATAGATGATTTGCATATGATGCGAATCCACGTGAACGATGCCTATCGCGCCGTTATCTTTTAGGGCTTTTTCATTCAAACGTGACATGTCGTAAAGCTCTGGCCTTAATCTTGTCGCACATGCGCCGATTTCTTTTATGTTGGCTATCCCTCCAAGCGCTTCGATAATGATATCGGCTTCTTGTTCAAGGTTAGGATTCACGCGGGTTAAAGCCGTAAAAATTTTGCGTAATGCAGCAAACATCGTTTTAGCTCATGGTTATTCTATTTAGATGAGATTATGCGCCGTCGCAAACAAGACGCCAGATGCAGATCGTCAAACAGTGAGCTAGATTCGGCAACGGCATTCTGATTGCTTATCTAACGACCGCTACAGAATCGGCAATTATTTCTCTTACCGCTTGATTAGAGCACTTAATGATGTCGATAAAATGATCGATTCAAAGTTCAGCTAATTGAGTTAACTATCTGTAATAAAATTCTTTTACTCTCATAATGAGACGCTTTGCTGCGATTAAATAGCGCTGCTATGAATGAGGTCGGTAACTATTTCTGCGCGCTCCACTAATAAGGATAAGAATGGATATGCTAAAAACGAAATTGGCAGTGCTAGTGGGTTGTTTGTCACTTGGTGTCGCAATTAATGCGAGTGCAGCGGGATTTGAAACCGTCACACTGGGCAGTAAAGGGGGCATTCAAGACGGCAATCTTACGGCATTTATGCTCAAGAGCGAGCTTGATGATAACTACGTGCTATTGGATGCCGGTTCGGTAGTGAACGGCTTGATTGTGTCTGAGCAAAAAGGTGCGTTTGCGGATGTGAAAGTGCCGGAAGATTCCAAGTACACTAAAGTCGGCTATCTACTTAAAGAGAAGATCAAAGGCTATTTAATTAGTCACGCTCACTTAGATCATGTGGCAGGCATGATTATTAGTTCACCGGATGACAGCCATAAACCTATTTACGGTTTGGCATCGACGAACGAAGGGTTGATGAATAACTACTTCAACTGGTCGGCATGGCCTAACTTTGGTAACGAAGGTAATGGCTTTAAGCTTAGCAAATACACCTATACCGATTTAACCCAATACCAATGGCAGGCAGTCAAAGGCACGACGATGCAAGTTATGGCCATGCCGCTATCGCATTCTGGTGGAGAATCGACAGCATTTTTGCTGAAAGATACCCAAGGTGACGTATTTGCTTACTTTGGTGATACGGGGCCAGATGCAGTAGAAAAGAGCGATGCGCTTAATAAAGTGTGGTCAGCGCTAACGCCATTTGTTAAGCAAGGGCAGCTAAAGGGCATTGTGATTGAAGTGTCATTTACCAATGAAACGCCAGATAAAGCTCTATTTGGTCATCTAACACCTAATTGGCTGATGAAGGAGCTAACCGTGTTAGAGTCGATGGCTGGCAAAGGCAGCTTGAAAGGTCTCGATGTTGTGGTTAGCCATATTAAATACAGCTTGAAGAAAGGGGAAGACCCACAAGTTGTGATTAAACGCCAACTGGATGCGGCGAACACGCTGGGTGTGAACTTCTTATTCCCAGCTCAAGGCGATGCTCTGACGTTCTAAGTGCTGTGTTACTCAGATCTAAGCCCTGCAAGAAATTGCGGGGCTTTTTCATTTCGTCAGTTGGAGGAATCTTCTTGCGAAGAAAGTTTGATTGAATAATGAGACTAAGGCACGGCTTTGCGACTCATTCTGTGAAGATATGGACGTTGTTAAATATTTGCACACACTAGAATGAACCTGATTTACAACATGATAAGGAAGGATTATGTCTGGTTTTGGTCAGCATTTATTAATTGATGGCGCTGAAATTTACTACCAAGAGTCGGGCAATCCTGATGGTCAACCGCTAGTGATGTTGCATGGCGGTTTGGGGAGTAGTGAAGATTTTGATGGGCTATTAGGTTACGTACCGGATGTGTTTAAAATCATCCGAATTGACTTACGTGGTCATGGTCGTTCAACGCTGGGTGAGTTGCCTTTGAGCTACGCTCGCTACCAACAAGACGTTGAAGCGATACTGGATCATCTGCAAATTTATAAATTTCATCTATTTGGCTTTAGTGATGGCGGCATTGTTGGCTATCGCTTGGCTGCACTCTATGATCACCGTCTATTAAGTTTAACGACGCTGGGCTCTCAATGGCGTTTACACCCTGATGATCCTTCAATCGAGCTTTTGCAAGATTTGACGGCTGAAGACTGGCAAGCAGAGTTTGAAGAGCAAGTGGCTCGCTACAATGAGATTAACCCTCAAGCTGATTTTAATTTGCTTGTTGAAGAGGTGAAAGAACTCTGGCTAGACACATCTGAGAATGGATACCCTAATGAGCAAGTGGATGACATCAATTGCTCGACGTTGATTATTCGTGGCGACAGAGATGACTTATTCTCTCTTTCAGAAGCGATAACATTAATCAGTCGCGTACCAGATTGCGAGTTTTTCAATGTCCCATTTACCGAACATGAGGCACATAACGAGTACCCAGAAGTGGTCGGTGAAGTGTTGCGTCGTTTTTTACAAATTAATCACTGATTGATTAACCAATAGCCATTCGGTTTGTTAGCTTGTAGGAAAAGCCCCACACTGATGGGGCTTTTTTGTAATATTAGTTCCAAATCTTTCAGTGACTTAACTGCATTTAACCTTTTGTGAGTCAATAAAAACGTGCTTTTGTTTTTCATATCGTGACAGAAGATCTCGATTTGACTAAAACGTGTTGTTTTTCTGCAAATAGCCATATCTGAAAACAAAATTTGCCGACTAAAATTAGTTTTCAAAGCTGTGATAACCACAGCGATTTTTGTGGAAGTAGGACATGTTAAAACTTAATGCACTTCAATTAGCAATATCGGTCGGTATCGCAGCTGCATCTGGCGCGGCATACGCTGACAGCTCAAAAATGGTCAACCCAGAAGCGGGTGTTGTTGTCGGTTACTGGCATAACTGGTGTGATGGTGCTGGTTATAAAGGGGGCAATGCACCGTGTGTGACACTGGAAGAAGTTGATCCAATGTATAACGTCGTCAACGTTTCATTTATGAAAGTGTTTGATGTTGCTGAAGGCCGTATTCCCACCTTTCGTTTAGACCCAGCTATTGGCCTTTCTGAGCAGCAATTTATTGACCAAATTGGTGAGTTAAACAAGCAAGGCCGCTCTGTACTGATTGCGCTGGGTGGTGCTGATGCTCACGTTGAATTGAAAGCGGGCGACGAGCGTGCTTTTGCCGATGAAATTATTCGTGTCACGGATCGTTATGGCTTTGATGGCCTAGACATCGATCTAGAGCAAGCGGCGGTAACCGCGGCTGATAACCAAACGGTTATTCCTGCTGCGCTACGTATGGTGAAAGATCACTACCAAGCACAAGGAAAGAATTTCCTTACCTAGTTCAACATGGTAAATACGTGCCATACATTGAGAACCTAGAAGGTTATTACGATTGGATTAACCCACAGTTCTACAACCAAGGTGGCGACGGCATTTGGATTGATGGTGTCGGCTGGATTGCTCAAAATAACGATGCGCTGAAAGAAGAATTTATCTACTACATTTCTGACTCGTTGGTCAATGGCACTCGTGGTTTCCACCAAATCCCAAGCAGCAAATTAGTGTTTGGTATTCCATCGAGCATTGATGCGGCAGCAACGGGTTACGTGCAAAACCCACAAGATCTTTACGATGCATTTGCACGTCTAAGCGCACAAGGTCAGCCACTGCGTGGAGTGATGACTTGGTCAGTTAACTGGGACATGGGGACCAACGCAGCAGGCCAAGCATATAACGAACAGTTCATTAAAGATTACGGCTCATTTGTACACGGACAAACACCTCCACCACCACCGCCAGCAGGCGTACCTGTTCTGAAAGGGGTTGAGAACACACGTGTGCTGCATGGTAGTGCGTTTAATGAGCTAGCAGGCGTGACGGCGTCGGATAAAGAAGATGGCGAACTGACCAATACGATCGTGGTTGAAGGTATTGTTGATACAAACCAGATCGGCACTTACGTACTGACTTATCGCGTGCAAGATAGTGACAACAATGAAACGGTAAAAGCACGTAGTGTTGAAGTTTATAGCCAGAAGCCTGTATTTAGTGGTGTGTCTGATACGACGGTTCTGATTGGCAGTGCATTTAACCCACTTACGGGTGTGACGGCAACGGATGCGGAAGATGGTGAGCTAACGGAGCAAATTCGCGTTTCAGGCCAAGTAGATACGGCTGTTGCGGGTACTTATGCGCTTGAATATGCGGTGACTGACAGCGCAAATCAAACGGTACGTGTTGAGCGCAACGTCGTTGTCAATGATGGTAGCAGTTGTGCCAATGCATGGGATGCGGCAACCACTTACGTTGAAGGCAACCAAGTATCGCACGATGGCGCCACTTGGGAAGCCGGTTGGTGGACTCGCGGTGATGAGCCAGGTACCACTGGTGAGTGGGGCGTTTGGAAGAAAGTTTCTGACAGCTCTTGTGGCGGTGAAACGCCAGATCCAGAGACGGATTTGGAAATGACGGTGACGGGACTTGCGTCAGAGTATGTTGCCGCGAATGGCAGTGTGAACTTATCGCTATCACTGGCAGCGAATGAAGCGCTGGATGTGACCGTTATGGCACTAGACAGCAGCAATACTGTGGTGAATCAAGCTCAAGTTAACTTAGTGGACACGAAAGCGATCACATTAGAAATCTATGACGCGCAAGTAGGCCAATATACGCTTGAGGTAACAGGTTCGGCAGCAGATGGTGAAATGGTGGTCTTTAGCCAGTCATTCTTAGTCAAAGAAGAAGGCACTGTGACTCCGCCACCGAGTGATATTCCGCCATACCAAGCGGGCACAAATTACCAAGCGGGTGATCGTGTGTTAGGCGCTGATAACGCGGTATATGAGTGTAAGCCTTGGCCGACAACGGCATGGTGTGCGAGCGCTTCTTACGCGCCAGCGGATAGCCTTTACTGGAAAGAAGCTTGGACGAAGCTGTAACCCCAAACAGCTGAGCTAAGACAAAGCACCACTATTGTGGTGCTTTTTTTATGAGGATACTGGACAGAATTGCAAATAGTGACCAAATCTTCTCGCTTCTAGCGCGTAATTTCAGCGCCTGAGGCTTCGTCAGCATACTGTTCTAGCATGGCTTCGAAGCGCTGGTTTCCTTGCAGAGATTCAAAATCACTTTCGCTGGCGATGAGATCTTTAATCGAAGGGCTGGCGTCGATGGCTCGTTGCAAATCTTCAATCGCTTGGTCTTCAATGCCTAATCGAGCAAAGGCGCAAGCACGTTGATAGAGCGCTGGGCCGTTGGTATCATCAACTTCGAGCACTCGGTTACACATACTCAGTGCCCAGTTATATTCGTTGATTTCCATTGCGGCATCGGCTTTGTAAGTCAGTGCTTCTAAGTCTCCTGGGCGTATGTGAAGAATCTCATCGTAGACTTCAATTTTTTGCTCTGGAGTTTGCATGCTCTGTGCGCGAAGCCATAAGTTGTGAACTTCGTTGATTATCTCAATTTCTTTATTGTTTTCGCTGATAATACGGGTCTTACGTTTTAGATCCCGCTCTAGTGCACTGAATTTTTTCTCATAGTCTTGTGCGATCGAGTCCAAACGACTTTCTGCCATCTCTTTGGTGTTGTGTTTGAATTCACGTAACGATTGCCAACCAATAAAGGCAATCATCGATGCAACACCCGCGATAATGTAGAAAAAGTAGGTGACGGTGACGTTGGCATAGTTTAAGGATTTATCGGCGACCGCGAGTTCTCGGTCGGTGATTTCAATCACCATACGGCGCTCTAAATCTTGCTGCGATTGGCGCAGAGATTTTATTTCATCAAGGATATATCGCTCCATCAATGGGCGATCAAGAAGGTCGGATTCGGAGTATTTCTCTTCACTGTGTGCAGGCAAGGCAACTGTCGCAAGGACAAGTAATAACAACGAAGTAATTTGGCGCATGTGGCTTCCTTACTGTAAATATAAGTTTTGTTTTCTGTCTACTTAGAGTGCAGATCTTGAGCAACAATTGGCGGCTCAAGCAAAGTTTTAAGCAGTTTGAGTATAGTGTTCTTTTTCACAGTAGCAGATCGACAAGCCTCAACGCAAAATTGATTAGCAATGAAAGCGTTACTCATAAGCGGCAATATTGCTTGGGTTGCTCGGTTATAAGAGGACAGAGCATCGATTGAATAACGCGCTTTATAAGTATGCTGGTTTGATAAAAAAGCCCCGCTATCGCGAGGCTTTAACAGGCAGTGAAATTTGAGCCTTATTTAAAATCTGGTGGTTATACGACTTGCAGGATATCGACCATAGGTAGGCGAGCTTTCGGCTTGCCAAAGTTGTAGTCAGCGCCATCTTGATGGTAACCCATAGACAGTGCCACTTCACAAACGTAGCCATCCAATTCTTCTTTGAACAGCTCGCCGATCAACTCAGAATCAACACCTTCCATCGTGGTTGAATCAATACCTAGACGTGCAAGGACATGCAGTGTATTACCAAGGGCAAGGTAAGTTTGTGAGCGAGTCCAGTTGCCATTAAAGCCATTCTCATCGGTATTTGCTTCTGCAAAACCGTAAGCGCCATTTAGCATGGTGTCGTACATATCCGCTGGTAAGTGGCCAGAGGTCACTTCTGCATCAACCACTTTTTTGTACAGATCTTTAGTGTAGTTCGGGTTGTAAGCGAACAAGATGGTGTGCGATGCACTCTTAGCATGTGGCTGGTTGAACTGATGCTTGTTGGCAAAAGTGTCATGCAGACGTTGCTTGGCTTCGTCGCTTTCAATCACAATGAATTTCCAAGGCTGTGAGTTGATAGAAGAGGCTGATAAACGAATCGCTTGGTAGATCACCTCAAGATCCGCCGCAGAGATACGTTTTGATGGATCATAAGCTTTAGCTGTGTAGCGAGATTCTAAGTCAGCGATAATTGGATGAGTCATATTCGTACCCTACTAATCTAAATGTCTTGGCAGATTGCCGTGTTGTTGGAATGCATTCTAGAGTGAGCGAAGATAAAGAAAAACCTTCTCATCATTAAAACATTATCAAAAAATAATTGATAATCCCGTTGTCTATCTCTGCGTAGCCCTTTTAGATAGTGATTTTTATGACAAATTAACCAAAGGCAATGCGGTCAATTCGTTGCCTCTTAGTTGTGAATCCACAGTGAATTAGTCGCCTATTAAGTTGAGTAATTTCTCCGCGGTCATGACGGCTTCTTTGCGATTACTGATATTGAGTTTCTGATAAAGGTTGCGAATATGAGTTTTAATCGTGGTGGCGGCAACGTCCAATTCATGGGCGATTTGTTCATTACTAAAGCCAGAATAAATCAACCCAAGCACCTGCCATTCACGTAGGGTCAGTGGACTGGTTCGCACTACCTGAGGGATTTCTGGATGGTTGACCAGCTTGGTGACAAACTCTTCATCAAAGTGGATTGAACGGCAACGCTGTGTTGTTGAGATAGCCTTGAGTAGGTGCTGGGCACGATGGCGTTCAAGATCGTCCAGCTCGGATTTATGATTGAGCTTATGCAAAAGAGGGGCGAGCATTTTTCCTTCAATGATGTACTGCCCAACAATACCGGTTTGATTGGTCAGTATCAGGGCATTTTTCAGGACTTGTTTAGCTTGAGTTTCATCGCCAAGGTGGATTGTTAAAACGGCTTCAAGGATCATATTGCGATTGGTATCGGTTACCAAGTGATGACAATCTGCTTGTTGTTGCAGAAATAACAGGGTTTGCTTGGCATGCTTGAATTGCCCTAGGTGGATTTGCACACGTGCGATATTACGCCATTGTAATTGAGTAAAATGATTGGCCGCGGTATCAGGTCGCTGAGTATTCTCTAGCCATTGCTGCATCGCACTTTGATCGCCACGAGATTGCCAATAAAGAATCTGCGATAACGAGGCATTGGCCGTCCAGTCTACGTGGTAAGTTGAAAGCTTGAGTAGATGATTGATCTGGTCGATAGACTTAGCAGCTTTGTCCAACTCTCCACGTCCAATTGCAATTCGTGCGAGCATGGAATAGCAATGAAGGTGATCTTTAGCTGGCTGATTTTCTAATACTCGTAAGCCCTCATAAGCGCAAAATTCAGCCTCATCCAGACGGTGCCAACTCCAAAGTAATTGCGAACGAATACGCAATAAAAATTCGTGTAGTGGTAGCTGTTGTAGTTGTTGATCTTCAATCAGCTTAAAGGCGTTTTCTTGAACATCATACGCGGCTTGAGCATAGCCTTGGGCGATCAAAATTTCGCTCTGTTGTAACATCGCCCACAGGGCATGATGGTGTACTTGATATTGACGAGCGAGCTTTTCGGTTTGTTGCATCATGGGGAGCGCGCGCTCAAGATGGCCAAGCACATGGTTTACTTCTCCAATTACCGAGGTAGCAACGATACGGCTGTGATACACCGTATTGTCGATCTGGCTCAGCGCCAGTTCTGCCAAGGCTAGCGCTCGCTCAGGCTCGTTCTGATTGATGGCAATTTGCGCTCGTAATGCGTTGAATTCCCCTTGGTCAGTGGCACTTAACGTGATGTTAAGGCGCTGCATCTCTTGGTCTGCTTGGTCAAGTAAGCGCTCGACATCGTGATAGCGATGCTGGCTTTGAGCCAACCATGCTTGCAGCATAGGCAAGATGGGGCGCTGATAAAGTACCTCATTAGGTAGGCGAAGAATCGCTGATTCGAGTGCTTCTAACTCGCCATTATTAAACATATTCCATCCATATTGCTGCAATATGTTTGCAATTAGATCACTATTCGAGGATTTTTTTGCATGAAGCAGTGCTTGCTGAGGCATCGCTTGTTTAAGCCAAGCGTGGGCCGCGGCACTTTGCAGTTGAGCTTCTTGCTGTGGAATCCGAGCATGACGTTCATGGCTGAGAAAGTCGGCAAACAAGTTATGAAAGCGATACCAATTGTTTTCATCAAGGCGATGAATAAACAAGCCATACCGGCTGAGAGCCTCAATGCGGCTGAGCGCATCTTCTTGTTGGGTGACTTGTGCGGCGATAGCGTCATTAAAATGGTCTAGTACTGAGCAGTGCAACATGAATTGTTGTGTCGCGTTATCAAGCTGGTCAAACACTTCTTCGACTAAATAATCCCACAGATGTGCTTGATTGAATCGAACGTGATCTTTGCCATCTGTTATTGGCGAGAGTGCTTGTGGCAAAGAGTGTGAAAGAGTGTGCGCTGATTGCAGTAATGACTGGCTTTGCTGTGTTGTTTGTAGCGCAATTAATTGCAGTGCCGAAGCCCAGCCCTCGACGTATTCACACAGGTAGTCTGTCGTTGTGCTATCGAGCTCATGTGTTAGACGCTGTTGGAAAAATCGACTGGTTTCTTCGCGGTCAAAGGCCAGCAAGTGGCTGTCGATTTCTATCATCAGATCGCGAACGCGCAGGTTGGCAATACCAAAAGATGGCGTGGTGCGGCTGGTGACGATCAGCGTTATTTTATCGGGCATATGTTTGATGAAAAAGCGCATTGCTTGATGGATCGATTCATCCTCAATCAAATGGTAGTCATCCAACACAACAAAGCAGGGTTTATCTAGCGTGTCCATTTCAGTGAACGCGTCACCGATCAGGTTTTCTAACGAGGCATATTGCCGTTTTTCTGCCAATTTGAGTGCATTAAGGCAAGCATTATCACTGGCTCTATTCAGTGCTTGCAGTAAATAGTTGATAAAGCGGAAGGCATCGTTATCGCTTTCATCAATATTGTACCAACCAACATGTTGCTGCTTTGCTAGCCATTGAGCGGCCATGGTGGTTTTGCCATAACCAGCGGGAGAGCGAAATAAAATCAGTTTGTACTCTGTGGCATCTTGCAGCAATTCCAGCACGCGAGGTCGTAAAATGGCGTTATGTAATCGCCCTGGACTGGTTAGCTTTGAAGGAATCCACATCTGATTTCTATCCTTGTCATGTTACCGGTTGAGCACCCTTTCCTTTGGGTTACCAATCGTTATCGCCATTTCTCTCTGGCGATCGCATTTATTGACTAATAGTACCGAACAATTATGTCAACGCGAGTAGCCGACGAGTCAGAGTTATGCTGAATTCACCTTTTGTGAGCGTCTACGCCCCATATTTGTGAACTTGATCAACTTCTTACTGCTGAGAGGCTGTTTTACCACGATAAATGCCGCAGTGGTGTTTGATTTTTATACAGGCAATGAATGTGATGAACTTAAAATACGTGATTAAATTAACACTTTGTGCAATCGCTTATTAGGATTCACCTAGCTTGTTAGTTAGTGATACGAGTTTTATTTGCGGGATAGTGTGACATAGAACGCTTAAATGAGCCGATACAGGCTATTTCTGTGATCTTCACCACTGGATATGAGTATCTCCTCTTCTTCATTTCATCTACGCCCTCACTACTCCTCCTCATTACTCGCAGGGGGAGGAGGATGTTTTGCTGAGTGCCGCCATGCACGATAGTGGTAGTAAAACAGCAAGGATTTCGCCAATGAAACCATTACAACAGACTCAATTTGATAAAACGTCATTTCAAAACAGCGTGAAAAAACACCTCAGTGCGACTTACGCGACAACTATCGAACAAGCTTCAAGCCGTGCTTGGTATTTGGCTATGGGACGCGCACTAGCAGAGCTGACGACGTTCGATCTGCTAGAAACAGAGCAAGATGAGCGCATTCGCAATGCCAAGAGCGTGAACTATTTGTCGTTGGAATTTTTGATTGGTCGTCTAACCGGTAACAACCTGATCAGCATGGGCCTATACGAACAGATAACGGAAGCCATGAATGAGTTAGGACAAAACCTGACCGATTTGCTTGAAGAAGAGCGAGACCCGTCATTAGGCAATGGTGGTTTAGGTCGCCTTGCGGCTTGCTATATGGATTCATTGGCCGCGCAAGAATACCCAACAGTGGGCTATGGTCTGCATTATGAATATGGTCTGTTTAAACAGTCTTTTGTTGAAGGGCACCAACAAGAAGCTCCAGATGCATGGTGTGGGGTTGAGGGATATCCATGGGAAATTGCTCGTCCTGAATTAGCTCAGGAAATTGGTTTCTATGGTCATGTAGAAGTGTACCAAGAGCAAGGACGTGAGCGTCGCCGTTGGGTGCCAAGCATGTCAGTGAAAGCGATGCCTTGGGATATTCCGATTGTCGGCTATCAAAGTGAAACCGTTTACCCACTGCGTTTGTGGGAATGTCGCGCTATTGCACCATTCTCTTTGGAGAGCTTCAATAATGGTAACTACTTTGAAGCGCAACACGCCTTGATTGATGCTGGTAATATTACCAAAGTCCTCTATCCAAATGACAACCATGAGAAAGGTAAAACGCTGCGCTTGATGCAGCAGTATTTTCATAGTGCAGCCTCGGTACGTGATATTTTGCGTCGCCATGAAGAGGCAGGGCATGATCTAGCTTCTCTGCCTCAATACGAAACCATTCAATTGAATGATACCCACCCAACCATCGCCATTCCTGAATTGATGCGTATCTTTATGGATGAGAAGGGCTTGGAATGGGCGGATGCATGGGCGATTTGCTCTAAGACCTTTGCTTATACCAACCACACGCTACTGCCTGAAGCGCTCGAAACGTGGAGCGAATCTTTGATTCAACGCTTATTGCCGCGCCATATGGAAATCATCTATCAAATCAATCACCTGTTCTTACAAGAAGTGCGTGCTAAGTGGCCGGGTGATGTTGCTAAGCAGCAGAAACTATCGATTATTCAAGAAGGTTTCCATCGTATGGTACGCATGGCTAACTTGTGTGTGGTCGGTGCTTATGCGGTTAATGGCGTGGCGGCATTGCACTCACAATTGGTCAAGCGCGACTTATTCCCTGAGTTTAATGAGCTTTATCCGGGGCGTTTACAAAATGTCACCAATGGCATTACGCCACGTCGTTGGTTGAAGTTCTGCAATCCGGGCTTGAGCCAATTGATCAGTGAGAAAATTGGTGATGAATGGCCAGCCAAGTTGGATCAGTTAGAAGCGATTTCTCAATATGCCAATGATGCGGAGTTCCAACAGCAGTTTATGGCAGTGAAAAAGGCTAACAAGCAACGTTTGGCTGATTGGGTGAAACGCAATATGGATATTGAACTGGATACCAATGCCATTTTTGATGTTCAGATAAAACGCTTACATGAATATAAGCGTCAACATCTCAATATGCTGCATATTCTGTCGCTTTATCATCGCCTGCTTAATGATGCGGATTTTGATATGGCACCAAGAGTGGTGATCTTCGCGGCTAAAGCGGCGCCAGGTTATCACCTCGCGAAACAGATCATCTATGCCTTGAATATGATTGCCGAAAAAATCAATAACGACCCACGTATCGGCAATAAGCTCAAAGTGGTGTTCATGCCCGACTATCGCGTGAGTTTAGCAGAGATCATTATTCCAGCTGCGGACGTTTCGGAGCAAATTTCGACCGCAGGTAAAGAAGCCTCAGGCACGGGTAACATGAAAATGGCGCTGAATGGCGCGTTAACCATCGGCACCATGGATGGGGCGAACGTTGAAATTCGCGAAGAAGTGGGTGACGACAATATCTACATTTTTGGTCTTGATATTGATGAGGTTGAACAGGTACGTAATGGTGGTTACAACCCGTACGACTATTACAACGCCGATCCATTATTGAAAGCGTCTTTAGATTTGCTGGTGGGTGAGGAATTTACGCCGGGTGAGCCGGGTAAATTGCGCGCGACGTTCGATAGCTTATTGGATGGTGGCGACCCGTATTTAGTATTGGCAGATTTTGCTTCTTATATTCAAGCGCATGAAGATATGGATAGGCAATATCGCGACCAAGCGGGTTGGGCGAAAAAAGCGATCCTCAACACTGCGCTGGTGGGGAAATTTAGCTCAGACCGAAGTATTCGTGACTATGTGAATAACATTTGGCAGCTACAAAGTGTGCAACGTTAATCGCTTTTGTAATTGGTGAATTGTTAATAATTGCTCGTTCAAGAGTCTCTTAAATGCCGTGTCATGCGGGACGCTCTTGCGATTAAAAGGAGTATGAGGGAACCGGTGGGCATACGCCTAAATCAAGTTCCTTTGGAGAAAGCGATGATAAATTCGAATACCTTAAAGCAAGTCGCTGAGATGGCGAGAATCGCCGATCATTACGTCAGTGCATGGGGGGAAGAGACTCCCGTGGAAGCACAAACCATTGAACGTCTATTAGCGGCATTAGGTTATGACACCAGTAGTGATGCGCAGCTACTCAGTTCAGCCAAGAAAAAGCATAAACCAGAGCTACTTCAATCCGCGATGGTCTTTCGTGATCAACAAGCGATAGAGATTCCATTGCATCTTGGAGTGAGCGCGCGTGAAAGTGATTTTAGTTGGCGTTTAGTCACCGAAACCGGTGAAGTCTATGGTGGTTATTTACAATCACAAATTGTACGTGATGAACGCGCTGAGGGTGGACCGCTAGTTTTTTCACTGCCGAATGATCTGCCTTGGGGATATCACCAGTTAACACTGGAGCGTAAGCGCAGAAAAGCGCCCTATACCATGACGTTAATCCGCACTCCTAATACTTGTTATAAACAAGCTGAGATGGAGAATGGCAAAAAGATGTGGGGGCCAAGTGTTCAACTCTACACATTACGTACCTCCCACAACTGGGGAATGGGTGATTTTGGCGATTTGAAGCAACTGGTGGGAGAAATTGCCCAGCGAGGAGGCGACTTTGTTGGTCTTAATCCTATTCACTCGCTGTTTCCTGCTAACCCTGAAGGCGCAAGTCCTTATAGCCCTTCATCGCGTCGTTGGTTGAATATTCTCTATATCGATGTCAGCTCTGTGGCAGAGTTTTCTTTGTGTTCAGAAGCTCAACAACTGGTTGGCAGCGCAGAGTTTCAACAGCGTCTGCAAAATGCACGTGATGCGCACTGGGTCAATTACAGTGAAGTGGCGAGCCTAAAATTGGCGGTACTGCCGTTGTTGTTTGCTGAATTCAAAAAGCGTCACCTTGATACGAATAGCGAGCGCGCTTCAGCGTTCCTCGATTTTGTCGAATTAGGTGGTGAAAGCTTACGTCATCAAGCGACGTTTGATGCTTTGCACAGCGTATTGCACGCGCAAGACAATAGTGTTTGGGGCTGGCCTGTTTTTCCTGAAAAGTATCGCCGTTTTGAGAGTAAAGCGGTACAACAATTTGTTCGTGAGCAACAAGATCTCGTTCATCTGTATATGTATCTACAGTGGGTGGCAGATAGCCAAGTAAACGAAGCTCAAACGTTGGCTGAGCAAAAAGGGATGGCGGTTGGGATCTATCGAGATTTGGCAGTCGGTGTGGCGGACTCTGGGGCTGAAACTTGGGCAGATAACGGCATTCTAGCCTTAGATGCCAGCATCGGTGCTCCGCCAGATATCTTGGGGCCATTGGGACAAAATTGGGGGCTGCCACCGTTGAATCCGCAGGCGTTGCAAGCAAGTGGATACGAGGCTTATATCCAATTGTTACGGGCTAATATGCAGCACTGTGGTGCTTTGCGTATTGATCACGTATTAGGATTGCTGCGTTTGTGGTGGATACCAAAAGGGGAGAATGCGACGAAAGGGGCCTATGTCTATTATCCAGTGGAAGAGATGTTGGCTATTTTGGCTCTTGAATCTCATCGTCATCAATGCAGTGTGATTGGTGAAGATTTAGGTACTGTGCCAGAAGAGATCGTTGATATTTTACGTGATGCTGGTGTGCACTCTTATAAAGTGTTCTTTTTTGAAACCTCTAAACAAGACGGCGGCTACCTTTCACCTGAACATTATGCGCCGCAATCTATGTCGGCATTGTGTACTCATGACATGCCCACTTTACGTGGTTTCTGGCATTGTGATGATCTCAAAATGGGTCAAGAGTTGGGTTTGTACCCAGATCAACAGCAGCTGGATATCTTGTTTGAGCAGCGTTTGAAAAGTAAACAGGGTATTTTAGATTCAGTGGCGTGGCACGGCCTTTTGCCGGAAGGAGTGGGTCGTGATGCTCAGTTTGTTCCGATGGATGAATATTTGGCGGAAGCGCTGCAAACGCACCTTGGATATGGCTCATCCACTCTATTTAGTGTTCAACTTGAAGATTGGCTACAAATGGACAATCCAGTCAATATTCCCGGTACGGTCGACGAATACCCTAACTGGCGTCGTAAACTATCGATGAACCTTGATGATCTGTTTTCTGATCCTCGGGTTAATCGAGTAGCTGAACAGCTCACACAGGCGCGTGCCAAGGCAAGCCGCACTTAAGTTATTGATGTGTATAGTTGCACTCGAAACTTCTGCATGGGTCACTCCATTGCAACCCAGTTTTGGGTACTATAGAGCGACATTATATGAAATATTACACCTAATTGATTAGGTTGATTCGCCTGCTTAACGGGATTATTGATGTTAAGCAGGCTTTTGCTTGTTTAGTGGCTAAACCAAATTGTTAGTCACTGCTAAGCCGAAAGTTACGCTAGGGAGAGAATAACTTGAACACCAAGACCGTAGACAAAATAACACAGGCTTATCAGCAACTTTCACAGGCCTCAATGGCCGACCCTTTTGCTTTTTTGGGGCCTTACCTACCGTTAAGTGAGGGCTCACTTCGAGTCTGGATGCCGGGAGCTAATAACGTTGCTCTGCTGATTGACGGTGAACCTCGCGTTGATTTAATCCGTGAAGATGATTCGGGTTTTGTGCTCACTCAGTCTCGCGATCTGCGTTTTACCCACTACCAATTAGCCGTCGATTGGAATGGTGCAGAACAAATTATAGATGACCCTTACCAATATCATGGCATCTACGCGGAATATGATGATTTACACACACCTAAAGCGATGTATCACCATATGGGTGCGCAGTTTGTTACGCTGGAGCGTGATGGAAAAGCGATTAGCGGTACGCGATTTTTAGTGTATGCACCGCATGCCAGTGCATGTAGCGTGGTGGCGGATTTTAACCATTGGGATGGGCGTCGCACACCACTACAACGTTTAGATTACGGTATTTGGGGGATCTTTATTCCTCACTTACCGGAAGGGACGCGTTACAAATTTGAGATGAAAGGGCCGCAGGGAGAAGGGTTGCCGCATAAGGCTGATCCATGGGGATTCTTTGCAGAGCAACATCCGTCGTTTTCATCGGTGACCTACGATCACTCTCGTTACCAATGGCAAGATAGCCAGTGGCAGCAACGTCCGGTGACGGAAAAGCGCAAGCAAGCGTTGTCATTTTACGAATTGCACCCTGGCTCATGGCGCCGAGATGAGAACAATCAGTTCCTCAACTACCGCCAATTGGCCGAACAACTCGTACCGTATTTGGTTGATATGGGGTATACCCATGTGGAACTGATGCCGGTTTCTGAGCATCCATTTTATGGTTCGTGGGGTTATCAACCGGTTGGATTATTTGCACCAACCAGCCGTTTTGGCTCGCCAGATGATTTTAAGTTCTTTGTGGATGCCTGCCACCAAGCGGGACTCGGGGTGATACTCGATTGGGTGCCAGCGCACTTCCCATCCGATGATCATGGCTTAGCTAATTTTGATGGTACGCCGCTTTATCACGATCCCGATCCGCGTCGCGGTTGGCACCAGGATTGGAACTCATTTATCTATGATATGGGCCGAGAGAATGTCCGTCGTTTCTTAGTGTCCAATGCTTTGTACTGGTTTGAACAATTCCATATTGATGGTATTCGAGTTGATGCCGTGGCTTCGATGCTTTATCTAGATTACTCGCGCAGCCATGATCAATGGCTACCGAATATTGATGGTGGTAACGAAAACTACGATGCCATTGCGACGCTAAAATGGATGAATGAAGAAGTGTATAAACACTTCCCGAATGCGATGACCATTGCCGAAGAATCGACGGCGTTTCCGGGCGTTTCTGCCCCTACGTTTATGGGTGGCTTAGGTTTTGGTTTTAAATGGAACATGGGTTGGATGCACGACAGTTTATCGTATATCCAACAAGATCCAGTCCATCGTAAATATCACCACAACACGATTACTTTCCCGTTGATCTACGCGCACAGTGAAAACTATGTGTTGTCGTTGTCACACGATGAAGTGGTGTATGGCAAAGGTTCGATTCATAACAAGATGCCAGGTGATGAATGGCAGCAAACGGCTAACCTGCGTGCTTATATGGGATACATGTATGGCCAACCGGGTAAGAAGCTTAACTTCATGGGGGCGGAGTTTGGTCAAACTGGCGAATGGAATCATGATGACCAACTGCAATGGTTTCTGTTGCAGTTTGAGCGTCACCAAGGGGTGCAAAATCTGACTCGGGATTTGAACCTGCTTTATCGTCAACAACCCGCGTTGTTTGAGTTAGATTGTGAGCCGAAAGGTTTTGAGTGGCGCTTACAAGATGCCGAAGATGCCAGCATCTTAGCTCATGAACGTATCAGCGAGCAGGGAGAGCGAGTATTGGTTGTGACCAACTTTACGCCAGTGCCACACGATGAGTTCCGTTTGGGCGTACCTCTGGCAGGTGATTATCAATTGCTACTCAATACCGATGCAAAAGAGTATGACGGTAGTGGTTATACAGTACATACAACAATCAAAACGGAAGCGATTGAAAGTGAAGGCCAAGTGCAATCGTTATTGATTAGCCTACCACCGTTATCGACGCTGTTTTATAAGTTGATTTAGTGACCACAAGCTAACCGATGACAAGCCCCTCTAATGAGGGGCTTTTTCGTATAAGGCTTCCATTAGCAAGCTGGTGAATATCTCCTACACTGATTGGTATAAAAGGAGAAATTGTATGATTACAGCGCTTTATGCAGCTTTGTTGGCAGTGTTAATGATGTGGTTGGCGGTACAAGTGATTAAGCAGCGTCGTAAAAATAAAGTGGCGTATGCAGATGGCGGTATTGAAGGACTGCAAATCGCGCGCAGTGCGCAGGGGAATGCGGTCGATTCGATTCCGATTACGGTTATTTTGCTGGCATTACTAGAGATGAACGGTGCGAATGTATTACTGATTCACGGTATAGGGATTTTGTTTCTCGTTGCGCGGATTGTGCACGCACGGGCGATATTAGCTCAAGATCTTAAAGGCCGAATCATGGGAATGAAACTGACATTCGCAACCATGTTTACCTTGGTGATACTCAATGTGGTCTATCTGCCATTTGATAAGCTGTGGTAGTCGTATTGCGACTGCGCCGAGCAAAGTGGGTCTCTGATACTGATTGCGAATAGGATAACCTATGAAATTGTCTTTGCCTCCAGCATGGTTATTGGTGCTGGTGGGGTTGGTGTTAAATATCTTGGCGATTTTAATGTCGAGTATTGTCCTCGAAGATCTTGGTGGAGAGGTAGCGCACTTATCGCAACAAAAACAAGATCATTTGTATTCAATTCAATTAGCGTGGAATAGTGTTGAAACCTTAGAGCGTAAACGTGAGTCTTTATTGCTTTATATGGCGCAGCCTCAGCCTATAGCGGAGGTGGCGCATGCAATAAGAATGGATCTGAATGATTGGTTAAATACGCCTATTCCACCGTTGGTTAAGCACAATGTGATGCAACTGATGGAATTAATTGATGATGCACAGCGGGAGTATCGCGATCAAATTGATGGCTTCTACTTAAACAATATCACGCTAAGTGAGCAAATGGCTCAACTGCAAGAGCGTATTGCTTGGTATCGTAACATCAGTTTGTTTCTTCAAGTGTTTGGTTTGGCGCTGATCCTTGCCCGTGATTTAGCGCGTAAATAAAAAACCGCAGCCGAGGCTGCGGTTAGAGGACGTTGTAAGGCTCTCGATTCTAGCGAAATAACCACTTACTGAGTGGTGTGCGCTCAATACATTTCACTAATGCTAATGTAATTACGACTGTGCCTGAAAAGACCAATGCGTCTTTTGCAGGCCCAGTGACTTCCAGTAAGCCACTCACATTCATCATAAAGATGATCACAGGCAAGTGGGCGACGTAAATCGGCAGTACCGATTTAGACAAGTTAAGCACCCATGGGGTGTTACCCAAATTTGGCTTTGCTAATAGGAATAAAAAGATTCCTGTTCCCCATAACATGGTGCCAAAGAGGAAGTCATTGCCATTGAATGGCTGTTGGTAAGCGACGAGCCAATACGCTTCGGCGAAGTGAATCGCCATCCCCACCAATGCAAGCACTATCGCTTGCAGGGCTGTCACTTGAATGTCCTTTTGTCGGATCACAAAGCCAATCGCAAACATTAAGGTACTAAAGAATGGGCCATTACGGGTGAAAAATGGTGTCCATAACTCGGTAATGTTCTGGTAACTGCCGGCCAGTACGCCATAAATGTACAATACTGCGGCGAACGGAATCAGCCAGTTGAGCTTGTCGGCTTTTGCAAATAGGGCGGTGATAAGCGCAGCAATCATCAGTGCGGGAATAAACCATAGGTGCACCAAGCCGCCTTCCAACAGGGTATTTAGCGGCGATTGTGCAAGAAAGCCCCAGTAACCACTGCGTTCAGCGATGTAGCCTTCGGTCATGAACTTGTATAGGTTAAATGGCATCGCAAGACAAATCACACTCCAAACGATGAAGACACGTAGCAGCGGAGCGCAGTAGCGTTTTACCGTATCGATTGGGGTTGCAGTGAGTTTTGGTTGGATCAGATAGCCTGAAATCAAGAAAAACAGCGGTACGGCAAATCGGGTAGATTGGTTAAAAATGTAACCGAACCACGGTGTGTCTTGATAGAGAAAGTAGCTCAGAAACATCTGACAGTGCATAGCCACAACGACGAAGATCGCAATTAAGCGACCAAGCTCGATACTGGTGATTTTTTTGGATTCCATAGTTCTTTTCTGGTTCATTGAAAACGCGCTAACGCTATCAGGAAAACGCTTGCGCGCAATGGATATCAATCAGTTTCAATCGTGATTTTGGATTAAAAATTCCTATTTCGAGATACAAATCAAGTTTGTGTTGGCCTATAAACTTAGCGATCAAGCTTGCAAATAAGTACGGTCGTGCTAAAAATAGAGATATCAAGGTAATATGGTCAAGTGATGAGTAAAGGTCGATTAACCCGCGAAGCCATCTTGGCGACGGCTTTTGAGCTGGCAAGCAAGAACGGATTGGAAAGCTTAACCATAGGTGAGCTGGCAAAGCAGTGCTCGATGTCTAAGAGCGGTTTGTTTGCCCATTTCAATTCGAAAGAGAATTTACAAATAGCAGTGATAGAGCATGCCAACCACGTGTTTATTCAACGCGTCATTGCGCCAGCCCGTACGCTTGGTGATCAGGATATCACCGACAAGCTCAAAACCTTGCTGGATAATTGGCTAGGCTGGAATCATTCATTTCAGGGTAGTTGCATGTTTTTAGATGCTTGGAAAGAGAATTCAAGCGCCAGTACGCCATTGCAAGTGGTGTTAAAAAAGACCGTTGCTATGTGGATTGATTACCTTGAAATTCAGGTTGCCAAAGGGGTTGAACAAGGACAATTTCGCCCCGACTTGGATGCTAAACAAGCCACCTTTGAGCTGTATGGGCTTTATTTGAGCGCTCATTTGTTCTATTCCATTCGTGGAGAAGAGGAGAGCCAAACTCATTTTTGGCAAGGTATTGAGCGTCTCATCAGTCATTGGCAAGTATGAAGCTGATCTGAGCAAAATTAGCCGTTCACCAGATTAAGAGATGCAAGCACAGTAAAGCTGTGTTGATAAATAGCACGGTCGTTCGTTTTTTTGTGTTTATCAATGTAGAGGAGCGATGAGTTGCAGCGGAACAAATTATTTAGGGAATCACGATAATGAGTGAAAAAATCTACTTCAATACGTCTAATAAGTTCAGTGTTAAGCGCAGCTTAGTCAACGTATCCACTCGCTTGCATCATCGTTTGGCGCCACATCACGCGCGTAATACCGCGCGAAAACTGTTGCTAACACCGCTGCGTACCAAACCAAAGAACAGCGCGCCGCAAGGGTTAGTGAAAGGGCAAGTCACTTCAAAAGAGGGCGTACTAAGCACATATTCATTGGGCAGCGGCCCTGTTTGGGTGCTCACGCATGGTTGGTCTGGCACCGCAAGCCAGTATTTCCCTTTGATGGAGCACATCGCTAGCCGCGGCTATACCGCATTGGCGTACGATCACCCGGGACACGGTGAAAGTGAAGGCGTGTATGGCCATATCCCGGCGTTTGTCGCTGGGTTGGAGGCAGTACTTGATAGCGTCGATGATGTGGCGGGCCTTGTCGGCCACAGTATGGGCACCGCTTCTGCGATAGAGTGCCATCATGCTAAGTTGGTTGATAAGCCGTTGTTACTTATTGCTCCTGTGCTGGATTATCTTGATAACCTGTTTGGCAGTGTGGCGCGGTCGGGCTACTCAATGCGCTTGTTTAACGATGTTGTGCAGGAAGTCGAGGCGCAATATCGTTATCCGATCCAATCCATTGATCCTTATCAAAAGTTGGCTCAGCGCCAATCACCTACCATTATTGTGCATGATGAAGGCGATAAGTTTACTAAGTTCTCGGTGTCACAGCGTGCCGCAAATGAGATGAGCAATGTTGTGCTGGTGGCGACACAAGGACAGGGGCATGGTCGCGTGATGATGTGCAAACAGGTGATGGATAGCTTTGATAACTTAATTTAAAATCAAAACCTTAACATTTATAACCATATTCTTGATATGGTTAACAAATTCGCAAAGCAAAATATTTCCTTAGAGGGTTATGTGGGATCATTTCAAATGCCTACTGGCCCTCACAAGGAAAATAATAATGAATAAAAATGATAGTGTCCCTCTACCGAGTAATACCCGAGAATGGTTAATCAACCGCAATAGCCTGATCATCTTAGCGGATATAGTGTTATTTGCAGTACTCTACTTTACCCTACCGTTTGAAGCAGAAGTGGTGCTTGGGCTGAGTATGCTGATCTTTGTTGCTATTCTATGGTTAACCGAAGCTCTGCACGTCACCGTAACCGCAATTCTTGTGCCGATCATGGCGGTGCTATTTGGCGTATTTGATACTCAAACGGCACTGAATAACTTTGCCAACTCGATTATTTTTCTTTTCTTAGGTGGTTTTGCTCTCGCGGCAGCGATGCATCGCCAAGGCTTAGACAAAGTGATTGCCGATAAAGTACTGATTATTGCCAAAGGTAAAATGAGTACGGCTGTGTTCATGTTGTTTGGTGTAACTGCATTACTGTCCATGTGGATCAGTAACACCGCCACGACCGCTATGATGCTGCCTTTGGTGTTGGGCGTGTTGAGTAAGGTGAATGAAGAGAGTGGCCATAAAACCTACGTATTTGTGTTATTGGGTATTGCATACAGTGCCAGTATTGGTGGTATAGCGACCATCGTCGGCAGCCCTCCGAATGCGATTGCTGCCGCTGAAGTTGGTTTAACCTTTACCGAATGGATGGCCTTTGGCTTGCCAACGGCGGCAGTATTACTTCCCGTCGCCATTGTTGTGCTGTATGCAGCATTAAAACCAGAGCTAAATGGTGAGTTTGAGCTTAATCATGAGCCAGTGCACTGGGACAAAGGCAAGGTTGTTACCTTAGCGATTTTTGCTGCGACCGTTTTCTTCTGGATTTTTAGTAAACCGATCAATGCCATGATTGGTGGTTACGCCAAATTTGACACCATTGTGGCTCTGAGTGCGATTGTCGCGGTCAACTTTGCTCGAGTGGTGCATTGGAAAGATATCGAAAAAACGGCCGATTGGGGCGTATTACTGCTGTTTGGTGGTGGTATCTGTTTGAGTAACGTCTTAAAAGCAACAGGGGCGAGTGTATTCTTAGCTAATGGCTTGAGCGAAATGATCTCTCATCTTGGATTGTTTGTTATCGTCGTCGTTATTGCTGCTTTTGTGGTGTTCTTGACTGAATTTGCCAGTAATACTGCCAGTGCAGCCTTGCTGATCCCTGTTTTCGCCAGTGTTGCGGAAGCGTTCGGTTTATCGCCGGTTATCCTGTCAGTGTTAATTGCTGTTTCTGCCTCGTGCGCCTTTATGCTGCCCGTCGCCACACCGCCGAATGCGATTGTGTTTGGTTCAGGTCATATACAGCAAAGCGAGATGATGCGGGTGGGGATTGTGCTTAATATCGTCTGTATCGTGGCCCTGACGGTGATAGCGATGTTGTTCTGGTCATAACGCTACGTACCCTCGAACCATCAAGAGTAAAAACGCTAAGCTTGCCTAGCGTTTTTTATGTGCAAAACAAATGGTCAGAATACGCAAGTTTGATAAATGATAAACGCAACCGAATGAATAGCTCGGATTCATCACAAATCCGAATTATTGTTGCGGATGATTGCCCCAAAATCGATGCGTAATACGATTCATCCATGGCATTTATTGCTAAAGTTTTTTGCATTAGGTCATTTTTATCGTTTGTGTAGGGATATGAAAAAGCACATTTTATTTTATGCGCTAGCGTTATTCTTAGTGGGTTGTGGTGGCCCATCAGAAAAGCAAATGCTGCAACAGTATGTCGACTATACCCAGTTTAATCACGATATGCCGGCTTTGTATGAAGCGAGTAAGCATAAGAAGCTTGATGGCTATGAGGAATCGGAAACGCTCTATATCGCTGACATGAGCCATGAAATTAGATTTTTGATGGATTTCGACCAATTTAGCCACTATATCAACGAAAGTGCTGGTTTTTTTGCCCCTGTTTACTTGATGCAGATCCGCACGGAGTTTGGTGATTTTAAACAGGGTGACGTGAAGAAAATGACCAACACGATCACTTTTGTGAAAAAGGAGAGTGGTTGGACGTTGTTTCAACCGAATTGAATCGAATATAAAAAAGAGCCTGTCGAATGACAGGCTCTTTTTGGTCAAGCGTTGAATTTGGCGTGATTACTCAGCCGCTTTCTTGTTTGATGCCCAAGCGTACATTAACTCAAGCGCGACAGTCGCGCCTGCAAGTGCCGTTACATCGCTGTGGTCGTATGGCGGTGATACTTCAACCACATCCATACCGACGATATTCATACCAGCAAAGCCACGTAGAATTTTCAGCACTTTGTCTGAGTTCAAGCCACCGCAAACTGGCGTACCGGTTCCCGGAGCAAAAGCAGGATCAAGACAATCGATATCGAAGGTAACGTAAACAGGCTTGTCGCCAACGATGCCACGTACTTTCTCAACGATTTCTGTTGCCGTCATGTCATTCGCTTGCATCGCGTTAATCACATTGAAAGCGTGATCTTGCTGTTCATACTCAGTACGAATACCGATTTGCACAGAGTGCTTAGGCGAGATAAGGCCTTCTTTCGGCGCATGGTAGAACATGGTGCCGTGGTCGTAAGCGCTGCCATTCGCATAGGTGTCAGTGTGGGCATCGAAGTGAATCAATGCCATCTCACCGTGGTGTTTCGCGTACGCACGCAGAATTGGTAGTGTGATGAAGTGATCACCACCCAACGCCAGCATGGTCTTGCCATTTTTCAAAATTTCACTGGTTGCTTTTTCTAAGCGGTAAGTGAAGTCTTCAGCATCGCCACAATCGAATACTAGATCACCAGCATCAATAACTTTAGCGCGATCAAATACATTGAAATCCCAAGGGAATTTTTTACCTTCCCATGCAAGATTTACTGATGCTCTACGAATTGCGTCTGGGCCCATACGTGCACCAGGACGACCCGATGTTGCCATATCCAGAGGCACACCTAGTACCACCAAATCTGCATCACTGCCGATAGGGTTACGTAGGTAAGGACGGCGCATAAAGCTCATCGAATTCGAGTAGAGTGAATAATCGGTTTTGCTAAACAAATCATTCATTTAAAAATCCTCTAAATAGGTGTAACCACATAGGCCTTGTTCTAGCTCTTGCAGTACCTGTTGTTGTTCTTGTTGGTTAACTCGCTGGTTAACGAGCTCGCGATAATGCTCGCGAATGTCCTCTACGTCAATGTGAACGTAACGAAGCATGTCTTCAACGGTGTCACCTTCATCGATTCGTTCAATGATTGCTTCACCATGATCGTTGACGGTAACCACTGCGCTGTGAGTGTCACCAAACAAGTTATGCATGTCACCTAAAATTTCTTGGTAAGCGCCGACGAGGAAGAACCCCATCAAATAAGGCTTGTCTGTGCTCCATGCTGGTACTGGTAACGTTGTCTCAATACCTTGCCCTTCAACATACTGTTCGATGGCGCCATCTGAGTCACAGGTGATATCTAGCATTACGGCACGGCGGTCTTCTAACTCTTCCAAACCTGACAGAGGAAGCACAGGGAAGACTTGGTCGATACCCCATGCATCTGGCAATGATTGGAACAACGAGAAGTTAACAAAGAACTTATCCGCTAAGCGCTCATTTAGCTCATCGAGAATCGGACGATGGAAGCGGTTCTTGGTGCTCAATGCACGTGTCAGTTCAAAGTATATACGTAGTGAAACTTGTTCAGACCAAGCGCGTTGCGGCAGATTGAGTAGACCCATCGCAAATTGTGAGTGCACTTCAGATAAGTCACTTTGTGTGTCGTTGTAAATTTCAATCAATGCACGCGCGTCGCTGCCTTCTTGCAATGCTTGCAAATTACGCCACATATTTTGCAGTAGCGTAGGGGCGTCATCTTGCGGGGCTTCGATATGCTCAGGCTGATACGTTTCAGTGCCGATTACGTTGGTGATCAAAACAGCGTGGTGCGCAGTCAATGAACGGCCAGATTCAGAGATAATTACTGGCATTGGCTGACCGTAATCTTGACATACATCACCAACGGTTGAGACGATATTGCGTGCGTACTCAATCAGCCCATAGTTCATTGAGCTTGAAGATTGGCTGCGTGTACCATCGTAATCCACTGCGAGGCCGCCACCGATATCAAAGAAATCGATTTTTGCGCCCATTTCGCGCAGTTCACAGTAGAAGCGTGCAGATTCATTCACCCCATTGCGAATATCGCGAATGTTGGCCATTTGTGAGCCAAGGTGGAAGTGAACCAGTTGCATCGCATCAAGTTGATCTTCTTTCTTTAGACGCTCGATAACAGTCAATACTTGAGAGGCAGACAAACCGAATTTCGATTTCTCACCACCACTGGCCTGCCATTTACCTGCTCCTTGTGAGGCGAGGCGAATGCGAATACCTAAACGTGGTTTAACCCCTAAGCTTTTCGCTTCAGTGAGCACTAGATCAAGTTCTGACAATTTCTCAAGTACGATGAAAACTTTGTGACCTAGCTTCTCACCTATCAGGGCAAGACGAATGTATTCACGGTCTTTATAGCCGTTACACACAATCACAGAGCTGGCTTTTTGCGCCAAACCTAACACGGCAAGAAGCTCAGGCTTACTGCCCGCTTCGAGACCCAATTGTTTGGTTTCCAAGCTCGCTTGGCTGGCAAGGATTTCATCAACCACTTCTTTTTGTTGGTTGACCTTAATTGGGTAAACCAAAAGATAGTTGTTCGGGTATTGATACTCTTCAATTGCTTGGTTGAAAGCCTGACAAATACCATGCACTCGTTGGTGCAGAATTTGTGGGAAGCGAACCAACACAGGCAAATTAAGCTGCTTTTGCTCTAATTGAGTAACAATCTTGCTTAATGGAATTTGGTGCGCTTTGTCGGTGGTAGGAGATACGTACACTTCACCTTGGTTATCAATGCCATAGAAACCTTGGCTCCAGTAATGTACGTTGTAATCCGCGCGCACGCGGTCTAATTGGGATGTTTTTTCCACATCTATTCTCACGAAAATAGAGAGAAGAACATGAATCAGATTACGCTGATATCACACCTGACACGGCGTTGTAGGGCTTACGTGTCGCGCGCATTAACGGATAAATGGCAGACGGAGTAAAACAAATAAAAATTATCGATTCGACAACGGAGTGTTGAGTAAAAAATATGCCTAAATTGCTCTAAATTCAACTTGTTTAGCAATAAAAAAACGCCCCAAAAATTGGAGCGTTTTTTTAATTAATCTTCTTCAACTAGGCTGCTATCTTCTGAGTAGTCTTCAGATGCATCTGGTTTGGTGCGACCATTTAAGGTGTGGAAGCGTTTACGGCCTCGGGCAAGCTGAATGTACTTCAACCAAATACGCTCAAGTTTCGTTTTCGCTTTACCTGGGTTCTCAATGACTTTAACAAAGTGCTTCTCTTCCGCATTTTGTGGAGAGAGCTCCCCTGTTTCTAAGCCAAACATGGTGTCGCCGTAGAGCGTTAGGATTTCTTCTTCGGCAAGTGTAAAATCACCGGATTTGGCAAAACCACGTGGAAATTTCGTGTTGTCGTAAAAACGTTTCTTGCCATGACGAAATTCAGTGTCAGACATTTCGATAAACCTCAAATGGTATGGAATGGACTAAAGACCAGTGCCATTGAGCCTTGATATCAGTGCGGCCTAATCAGCATTGGTATATGGCGAAAATTAGGCGTAAAGTAAGCAAAAGAAAAACAAAATATTTTTATCATATCCATTAATTTATATCGTTAAATACATGTAACACTTTACACTTTCTTGCTTTATTAATTTAGGATTTCCCTGTTAATCTTGCTGCGTCATTTTCTGAGGTATAACAATGGACGTAAAAGTCTTTAGAACATTTTTAGAGTTGGCAAAAGTACGTCATTTTGGGCGTGCTGCTGAAAACTTATACATTACACAAGCTGCCGTAAGTGCACGTATTAAACAGCTCGAAGGTTATTTTGATACTCAGCTTTTTATTCGTGACCGTAATAACATTAAGCTAACATCCGCTGGGGAACGTTTAGTTAGCTATGCAGAGGTGATGGTGACAACGTTGCAACAGGCAAAGTTAGAGCTGTCTCTAGAAAGTGGCAAAAAGTTGCAACTCACCATGGGTGGAACGCCCAATGTTTGGGATGCTTACCTACAAAACTGCTTGAGTGCGACCACTGAAGCGTTTGATGGGTATGGATTTATGGCGGAAGTGATGGGGCGCGAATCGTTGGTTCGTAGCTTACAAGAACGCACGCTCGATATGGCCTTTGCTTTTGATCAAATCAAAGCAGATGAATTGAATTGCAAGAAAGTCGCTGACGTTGTTCTTCTTTTGGTTTCCACCGACTCTCATGCATTCAATACTGTATTTAGTGATAAATACGTTTACGTGGATTGGGGCACTAAATTTGCCTCTGAACACGCTGAGCGTCATGCAAAAGTACCTGCGCCATATTTGCGAACCTCGACTGCTCGTATTGCCTTAGATTTTATTTTGGAAAAAGGTGGTAGTGCATATCTACCTGCTTCATTGGTAGAGCCTTTCTTAGCGAGCGGCCAACTGCATAAAGTGGAAGGGGTAGAAGAGTGGTGTCGCCCAATCTATTTGAGCTATCGTAAAGCCAGCACATCAGTTGATGCGATCAAACAAGTCGAAGAGTTAGTAAAAAACATCGACCCAATTACCGCTTACAGTTTGCAAAACGCAGCTGAGAGCTGAGAGCATTAACCTTTAAAAAAACCTCGTCATTGAACGAGGTTTTTTTGTATCTAGTGATCATTAATACGGCAAATAATATCAATTTGGATAACTAAAATAAGCCAGAACGATCAAGGCCCTATTAAAGACTCATCAAACTTTCGATTGATTCTTCAATCGAGAGCGCTTGATAGTTGTGAATGGTAAGGCCTTCTAACGCTTGGATTTCTATTGCATTAATATTGGTGATGCCATGAGAATCAATGACGCCAAGCGATTGTTCGACAGTTTTACAGATATGTTTTGAGTGATCGCGAAGCACGATGGTGCATGAGTGTAAGTTCATAGCCAACTTCCTATTGCTTATCCTTGCAACGCTTGTCTCGTTACGGCTCTTGAAACAAGTTCCTTCACTAAAGTTAGTTAAGGAATGTGAGATAGGCAACTGGATGTTTAAATTATCAGTTAAGCCTCTGATTCTGGACTATTGAGTTCCGAATGTGGCTATAAAAATCGGTGGTTAGGGGTAAACTAATGGATAGAAACGGCGTAGCCAGAGGGTAAACAACCATGCCAGATATTGATTCAATGGCCCATTCGCAAGGTAAACTGCATCGCCAATATCAGCGGGCACGACAAGCGCGAGATGCTCGTTTTGATGGTCGGTTTTTTGTTGCCGTGAAAACCACCAAAATATTTTGCCGGCCCATTTGCCCGGCTAATTTACCCAAAGAAGAAAACGTTGAGTATTTTGATGACGCAGCTCAGGCATTACATGCGGGTTATCGACCTTGTTTACGCTGTCGCCCTGACAGTGCGCCTAATTCGTGGGCATGGCAAGGAACAGCAACATCATTTGAACGCGCATTAAAGCTGATTGAGTTAGGGGAGTTGCAACACACCACTTTGGATAAACTGGCTGAGAGGCTTGGCATTACAGACCGATATTTAAGGCAATTGTTCCAGCAGCGGTTGGGCATGTCACCGAAACAATACGCTTTGTATCATCAATTGATGTTCGCTAAGCAGTTACTCCACAACAGCAATATGAGCATTACAGATATCGGTTTTGCCAGTGGTTTTAATAGTACGCGCCGCTTTAATGATGCTTTTCGTAAGGCGCTCAACTTAACACCAAGTGCACTGCGTCGAGCTTCGCATTTGCCCGTTGAAACGCACACTATTGAGCTCAGTTATCGTGGCGCCTTTTATTGGCAATATGCGCTAAATTTTTACCGCCTACGTGCTATAGAAGGTTTGGAGTGGGTGGGGGAAAGTGACTACCAGCGCCGCTTCCAACTTGGTGAAGCATCGGGAATGTTGACTGCTCATTTTGCTCGCAAAGCCAATACGGTGCAGTTAGAGTTTGAATTATCGGATATCAGCCAGCTAAAAGCTTTGGTCAATCAAGTTCGCCGTATGTTGGATTTGGATGCAGACACCGATGTGATTGAACAACACTTTCACACTTTGGATCCTCGTTTTGTTCGTTATTCGGGGCTACGTATCCCAGGAGTATGGAGTGCGTGGGAAGCCGGTGTTCGAGCCATTCTTGGTCAACAAGTCTCGATCAAAGCGGCGATCAATCAACTTAATTTATTGGTGAGTACATTACAACCGCAGGGGGTCACTCATTTTCCCAGAGCCAAAGAGGTCGCTGAGGCCGATTTGAGCTTTTTGCGTATGCCGCAAAGCCGTAAAGAGACGTTGAAACGTTTTGCCGAGTTAATGGTGGGTGATCCCGACGCTGACTTTTCTCAATGGTTGGCAGTGAAAGGGATTGGACCTTGGACAGTGAACTACGCTGCGCTGAGAGGGTTATCTCAACCAGACTGTTTTCTTGATGGGGATTTAGTGGTGAAAAAATCACTACAACAATTTCCCTCCATCAATGCGACTGCCGTTGCTCCATTTGGTAGTTACGCGACTTTTCATTTATGGAGTCATGCAGGATGAAACGCTACACCATAATCGATAGCCCATTAGGGAAAATAACACTTCAATCGAATCAGCTTGGCTTAACCGGAGTGTGGTTTGAAGTGAATACCACCTTGCCGAGCGAGTTGGGTGAGCGTGATGATAGTGATGCACTGTTGTTGGCTGCGAAAACACAATTGGAAGAGTATTTCCTTGGTATTCGAAATCAATTTGATTTGCCGCTGGCTGCGGTTGGCACTCCGTTTCAAATGAAAATTTGGCAGGCGCTAACCACGATCCCATTTGGTGAAACCTGGAGCTATCAGGATTTGGCGAATGCGATTGGCAATCCTAAAGCTGTGCGGGCAGTGGGGCTCGCTAATGGTAAAAACCCGATCTCAGTGATTGTGCCATGCCATCGTGTGATTGGTAAAAACGGTAAGTTGACCGGCTATGCAGGCGGTGTCGAGCGAAAAGCGGCACTGCTCAAGTTAGAACAGGGGCAATAGTCTAAATTGGCTGGTTATGATTTTGGGTGACTGGGTGGTATCGGATAATTGGCAGGATCGAACAGCGGCTTTTTCGGGCTAAAATAGTCGCAAGCCTTACGTGTTGCTAGTGTGGGTTGTTCCCATGCACCACACAGATCTTTTTGGTTGTCGCGAGTTCGGGTGAATTGGCGACACTGTCCACATTTAAACATGATTGATTCCTTTCAATCGAGATAAATTTAAGTGCAGACAGTGTAAAACCAGTACGAGTTCTAGCCTTTGATCTCAGCGACTATTTTCGATGAAATCAACCGACTATTTATTCTCTTTGGCTTCGCGTTTGTGTTTAGGCACGTAGTTTAGAATCGAAATTGGTAGCGGTTTATTTGGCACAAAGCCTTCAATTTCACGACGTTCAAGCAGATGGCCTAAACGGCTTTCAATCATGCACAAGTTTTTGAAGTTATCGCGAGAAACAAAAGAGATCGCTTCACCACGCGCATCGGCACGACCGGTACGGCCAATACGGTGCACATATTCATCGGCAGGGAATGGCAAGTCGTAGTTGATGACACGCGTTAAGCCTTCAATATCAATACCGCGTGCGCCGACACCCGTTGCGATCATGTACTTGATTTTGCCTGCTTTGAAATCTTGCAGAAGTTGTGAACGCACCGCTTGGCTACGACCACTGTGGAATGCTTCCGCTTCGATACCGCGTTTTTCCAGTTGCTGCGCTAATTTAGCCGCACCGTGTTTAGTTTCGATGAAGATCAGGGTTTGATCCCAATCATTCTCTTTAATTAGGTGGCTAAGTAGCGCTGATTTTTTGTCTTTATCAACTGAAATTAACCATTGCTCAATGCTTTTCTTTGACGCTTGGTTAGCGGCGATTGAAATTTCAAACGGGTTGTAAACGGCGGTCTTGGCGAGTTCACGAACTTTGTTTGACAAGGTTGCCGAGAACAGTAGGTGCTGAATGTCGGTCGGTAAACGGTCAAGGATCTTGTTGATGTCTTCGATAAAGCCCATGTCTAACATACGGTCTGCTTCATCAAGAACCAAAACCTCAACTTCATCAAAATGGACCGCGTGTTGACCATAGAGATCAAGTAGGCGACCTGGTGTCGCAACCAGAACATCGACTCCTTCGATCAAAGCTTGTTTTTGTGATTTTTCATCCACGCCACCGTACATTGCCAGTGAGGTAAGTGGAAGGTTTTGACCGTAATCACGGACTTTCTCTTCCACTTGGCAAGCAAGCTCACGAGTTGGTGTTAGAATCAGTGCGCGGATGCGTTTTTTACGCTGAGTTTCGCCTTTGCTCAGTTTTTCCAAGATAGGCAATACGAAGCCGGCTGTTTTACCGGTACCGGTTTGCGCTGCGGCAAGTAGGTCTTGGCCTTTTAAAATCTCAGGAATCGCTTTGATTTGAATCGATGTTGGCTTGTTATAGCCAAGCTTCGTTAGGGCGTCTGTGATTGGTTGGCTTAAACCAAGTTTTGAGAATGGCATGATTGAACTCTGCATCAAAAAGGTGGAAAGGGGCAAAAGGCCCCTTGTAATCGCGCTGAGTTTAACATGAAGCCTTCAGAGATGTTACGGATATATCCCCATCTTACTTGAAGCGGTAATGCAGCAGATGACAGATTGAACTCCACTCTTGTCACTCAGGTTACGAGTCGGACTGAGCTAGATTTGTTTAGAACATATCTTTTGTCACTTCCTTATCTTCTGCCGCTTTCATGAGTACCTTTTTATCTTCTTCGTGATGCTGCATTTTTGATTTCATTTCATGTTTGCGTTCTTTTATGTCTATGTCGCCTTCATGTTTGTCCATCATTTTATCTTGCTTGTCTTTCATTTCACTCTTCATTTTGTCATGGTTTTCGTCCATAACTTTGTCGCCTTTTTCTATCATCTTATCTTTTGCGGTATCCATATCAACGGCATCTGCGTGATGATCGGCCAGCGCCAATGGGCTAATGAACAATGCGCAAAGAAGAGAAAGTAGAGTGGGGATACGAACCATGGTGAACCTCTCATTGTTTGTTAACACATTACTGAGTATTGACTAAGTTTGAGTGTTTTTCTGCTCATTGAATCAGTTTCACCAATAAGAGTCAGTTAGTTAGTACTAACTGACTAATTATATTGCACTTAATTAATATAATTAAAACAGTGCGCTGTTCATCCATAAGTGGGTGAAGATACTCGCCGCATAACCGAGGGCGATAACGGGCATCCATTTGAGATGACCAAAGAAGGTATATTTACCATGTGCCGCCCCCATTAAGGCCACGCCTGCAGCGGAACCGATGGAAAGCAAACTACCACCGACACCAGCGGTCAAAGTGACCAATAACCAGTTCCCCATCGACATTGCCGGCTCCATGGTGAGCACCGCAAACATGACTGGAATGTTATCGACGATCGCCGAGAGAATACCGACCATAACGTTGGCCCAAATAGGATCCCATTGTAAGTACATCACTTCTGAAACAAGGCTGAGATAACCGATTAAACTCAAGCCTCCAACGCACATCACTACGCCATAGAAGAACAGCAAGGTGTCCCATTCGGCATGGGAAACCCGGCGAAATACATCAAAGGGTACGACCGATCCCAAACGTTTTAAGGCGTAATCATCTCGATTGGCAATCGCCATTAAGGCTTTGCGTTTCAATGAACGAGCGAGGGTGCGGCGTAAGAAAAATCCAAAGAACTGCAAATATGCTAACCCCATCATCATGCCGATGACTGGTGGGAAGTGCAGCACAGCATGGAAGGCAACAGCGGTGGCAATGGTTAAAATGAACAAGCCAACAATTCGGCGAGCGCCGCGTTTTAACTCGACGTGAACATGAGCCACATCTGGTTTGGTTTGCGAAATGAAACGCGACATGATCAAGGCGGGAATAAGATAGCTCACTACGGATGGGACAAAGAGTGGCATAAATTCGGAAAAAGAGACGTGGCCGGCTTGCCAGACCATTAAGGTGGTAATGTCACCAAAAGGACTGAATGCACCGCCAGCGTTTGCGGCCACAACAATGTTAATGCAGGCTAAATTGATAAAGCGTGTGTTATCACCGCCGACTTTCATCACCACAGCACACATCAGTAATGCAGTGGTTAGGTTGTCGGCGATGGGGGAAATGAAAAAGGCCAAAATACCGGTCAGCCAAAATAGCGTACGAAAATCAAATCCTTTACCGACCATCCAAGCTTGCAACGCGTCAAACAGTTTGCGCTCTTCCATTGCATTGATGTAGGTCATCGCCACCAGTAAGAACAGCAGCAATTCAGCATACTCAAGCAAGTTATGCTCAAGTGCGGCTTTGGCGACCTCGATTTGGTCGTGCTGTGAATAGACATAACCTAACATCGCCCAAATCAAACCTGCGGCCAGCAAGACGGGCTTGGATTTACGCAGTTGTAGATACTCTTCGAGCATTACCAAAGCGTAGGCAATGGTAAAAATGAGCAGGGCAATATAGCCAATACCTGACTGAGTTAGGGCTAGGGGGGCGGCATCACTGCCGGAGGCAAAAACACGGCTCGATACGAGCAGTAAGGGGATAAAGATAAGCCATAAGCTTTTCATTACTCAACTCCTTGAGAATTCGATAGGTAGACACTTCCTTGCGCTCGAATCAAAGATTATTGATGCAGTCTCACTGCTTGCTGCATAAGCAATATCTATAGATGTACAGAATCAGTGTTATCCGTTGGCAATGGTGAAACGAAAAAAGTATGACCAAAGGTAAGCACTTATCGTTCTGTCAGTTACATAGTTATTACGTTATTTGAATCATTGTAGAGGGGCGATTTAGCGGCCTCGGCGCGAAAATAAACAACACCTTATACTAGAAAATTTTACCGACATTGTCTGTGAGATAGGTGGGATAAGGCCATCAGCAGTAAAATATTTAATAGATAGCAGCAATTTTATGAATATAAATGATATGCATTGTTATGAATCATCGTCACGCAAACGCCCTATTTATGCGTGATGTCACAAAATGTGACACTAAATTGCAGTTTGTAAACAGAGTTCGTGAGGCATTGATACGGATCAGATTTCTAGCACAGCAATTACCCCAAAATCGCGAGGTCTGTTCCTAAAAATTTTTAAGGTGTAAAAATGTCCACTCCCAATATAGATCGCAAGGTGACATGGGGATGCTATGTCGCACTCGCATTCGCTGTTGTATTTTTCTCAGGTGCTATGCAGTCAAACGAATGGTACGGTGTTTTCGACTTTACCACGCTAAATGGCGCGTTCGGTAGCGTGGCATACGGCGTGCAAGAAACGGCTGATGGTGTTCAAGCGACCATGACATCATTTCGTGGTAAAGGCGGCAGCGGTGCTCGTGATGGTTTCATCTTCGCACTAACGCTAATCCCAACGGTTATGTTCGCATTGGGCGTCATCAATGTACTTGAGCATTACGGTGCACTAGATGCAGCTCGTAAACTGCTTACTCCTCTACTTCGTCCTCTTATGGGCATTCCTGGTAGTTCGGGCCTAGCGCTAATTGCATCACTACAAAGTACTGATGCGGGTGCGGCAATGACACGTCAACTAAAAGACGAAGGTCGTTTAACTAAGCGTGAAACTGACGTATTTACTATGTTCCAGTTCACCGCAGGTGCAGCGATCGTTAACTTCTTCTCATCAGGCGCTGTGCTATTTACGCTAACACTAGCAGACGGCTCTATGGCGGTAACTTCTTCAATCGGTATGGCGGTTGCGGTGATGTTCATCTTTAAGTTTGTCGGCGCTAACTTGTTCCGCATCTACCTAAACATCACAGAAGGCAAAGAAGATAAGAACGAAGAAGCACGTCTACAAGAGGAGAAAGCATAATGAGCGAAGTTAAAGCTAAAAAACCAATGGTTACCGATATTTTTGTTGAAGGCGCTAAGAAAGGCTGGGTAATCGCAACCACTTCTACTGTACCAAACGTGTTGATGGCTTTCGTTATCATTAAAGCGCTACAAATTACCGGTGCTTTGGATCTAATGGGTACGGTTTTCTCTCCGATCATGGCGATCTTTGGTCTTCCTGGTGAAGCAGCTGCTGTTCTAATCGGTGCGTGGATGTCGATGGGCGGCGCTGTGGGCGTAGTAATCACTCTATTTGACCAAGGTATCCTAAACGGTGCACACATTGCGATTCTAGCTCCGGCTATCTACCTAATGGGTTCACAAGTTCAGTACATGGGCCGCATCATGGGTCCTATCGGTACAGAAGGTCGTTACATCCCAGTTATGATTGCTATCTCTGTGCTAAACGCATTTGGCGCAATGCTAGTAATGAATCTTTTTGTGTAAGGATTGATTATGAATTTTTCTCTGAATGAATACCTAGAAGAGCTTCGCCCGCTGATTGATGTGGACTGTGGTACTTATACTGTTGAAGGCATCGAATTTATTGCTACTCAGTTTGAAGCAAAATTTGCTGAAATGACGGGTTGGAGCGTAAAACGTGTTGATTGTGGTAAAGCTGGTCTGGGTCTAGAAATCCGCAACAAGCCGGAAGCAGACGTTATCGATGTGATGATGATTGGTCACATGGATACGGTTTTCCCTGTAGGTACAGCGGCGGCTCGCCCAATGACGAACGATGCTGAAAAAGCGTACGGCCCTGGCGTTTCAGATATGAAATCTGGCCTGCTAAACATCGTTTATGCAATGCGTAATCTAGACCAAGCGGTATTAGACAAACTGTCTATCTGCATCTGTATGAACCCAGATGAAGAGACCGGCTCACTGGATTCAGTTGAGTGGATTCAATCTGTTGCTAAAAATGCGAAAAACGTACTGGTTGCGGAAGCGGCACGTGCGGATGGTGGTTTGGTAAAAGCGCGTAAAGGCATGGCAGGTTACAAGATCACCTTTAAAGGTGTTGCCGCGCACGCGGGTAACGAACCTGAAAATGGCCGTAGTGCAATCACTGAGATGGCAAACTGGATTCTTGCTATCAACGCGATGACTAACTTTGAGTCAGGCACAACGTTAAACGTTGGTGTTGTATCGGGTGGTGCTGGCGCAAACATCGTTCCTGAGCATGCTCAAGCGGTGATTGATGTTCGTTTCTGGAGCAACGAAGAGTACGACGACGTTGATACTAAGCTACGTGCAATGCTAGATACGCCATATGTTGATGGTGTCTCTATCACAATGGAACGTGAGTCTTACAAGCCATCAATGGTGGCAGGCCCACTGACTGAAGCGCTAATGGCATTGGTAGAAGAATCTGCAGACGAGCTTGAAATCGCAATCAACTGGAAAGAAGTTGGCGGCGGTTCAGATGCAAACAACACTGCGATCCTTGGTGTTCCAACGCTAGATGGCTTCGGCCCTGTAGGCGCTGGTTTCCATAGTGATCAAGAATACTTGTTGTTGGAATCTATCGAGCCACGTATCCGTATGTTGATGCGTGTACTTGAGAAGTTAGCAAAATAATTTAGTCATAGCAGTTCCCTTTAATTCAATCCCTCAACTTCGGTTGAGGGATTTTTTTTATCATTAATCTGGCGTTCATCTAACAGCAGGTACACTGTGGCTAATATGGCCAATGTTATAATGATTGTTATTTAGTAGGAGGTAACAATGAACTCCACCATAGAGCCACTCAATGACGGTATCGGTACACAGATAAACATCAATAAAGAATCGATACAGGCAAAGCCCAACGCTCGGCAGGCGACTCCTGATGAACGAACGTTTTGGCGCAAAGTTAAAGGATCGGCAAAAAAGTTGGGAGAAGAGATTGCGGTAACTGGGATTAAATCATGGCTAGCAATGACGGATTCTCAAACCTCGGTACGCCATAAGGCGATACTTGGCGGCGCTCTGGCTTACTTTGTGCTACCTGTCGATATGGTGCCTGATGTTCTCGCTGGTGTCGGTTTTACAGATGATATGGCCGCAATGACACTGGCTGCAAACTCAGTGGGTACGGCGATTACCGACCAACATGAACAAGCGGCGCGTGATAAGTGGCATTCGTTGCATGAATCGTCAGTCAAAGCTGAGTAGTGCGGCGTTAAAATGAAAATCCACCTTAGAGTAAGGTGGATTTTGTTGTTGGGGCATCGCCATGTGCGATAACCATGTTTTGTGGCGAGTCGTTTTTTAACGCTCCGCTCTTTAGCGCGTGGTTGTTTTACGCTTCGCGTTTGGCGAGGTGGACTTCTTCTTCTGAAGCACCCGCTAACGGGTCATTAAAACGTTCTTCGTTCAATGCGCCTTCCGATTTTGCGACGATGATGGTGACTGCGCTATCACCGGTAATATTCACCGCGGTGCGGATCATATCCAACAGACGGTCAACACCCATAATAAGTGCAATACCTTCCAGAGGCAGACCTACTTGGTTCAATACCATCGCCAGCATCACCAGACCGACCCCCGGAACACCTGCGGTGCCCACCGATGCCAATGTCGCCGTTAGAATCACCATTAGGTAATCGGTCATGGTCAGATCGATATTAAACGCTTGGGCGATAAATGCAGTTGCGACACCTTGCATGATTGCCGTGCCATCCATATTGACGGTGGCGCCTAGTGGAATGGTAAACGACGATACGCGGTTATCCACGCCCATGCGATGCTTTGCGGTTTCCATGGTGACCGGAATAGTTGCGTTCGATGATGCCGTTGAGAAGGCGAACATGATGGCATCTTCCATTTTACGTAGGAAGGTAAGTGGACTAAGGCCGGTGAAGCCTTTCAACATCACGCTGTAAGTGACCAAACCATGTAGCAGTAAGGTGCCTGCCAGCACTAAGAAGTACTCAGCTAAGTTGATGATCGCGCTGAGGCCGATGTCGGTAAAGAGCTTGGCCATGAGGAAGAACACACCAAAGGGTGCAAGGTTCATCAAGATCGCAACCAGCTTCATGATCACTTCGTTGAGATCATTAAAGAATGCGGCAATACGCTCACCGGGTTTACCTGCAGCGCTAATCGCAATACCAAATAATACGGCAAAGACGATGACTTGTAGGGTTTTGCCTTCTGCCATGGCACTGATTGGGTTGGTTGGGAACATATCAATGATCACCTGACCAAGCGATGGCGCATCGGCAGATTTAAATGTACCAACGGCGGTCAGGTCTGCACCAGCACCCGGTTGGAATAGTGACCCCATCGTCAAGGCAAGCGTAATGGCTATCGCGGTAGTGGCGATGTAGAAAGCGAGGGTTTTGCCACCCATGCGGCCTAGAGTCGAAAGATCTTTAAGAGAACTGGTCCCACAAACTAGCGATACAAACACCAGCGGGACCACGAGCATTTTCAAACTGGCGACAAAAATTTGTCCGCCGACTTCAAATAATCCGTTTACGATGTACTCGTCGATAAATCCATTATCAGCAAATAGGGCGCGAATGGCGAAGCCCGTCAAGATACCCGCTACCATGCCTAGAATCACGCGGCCGGTTAGCGACATCGGTTTCTTGGTATTCATTTAGAACACTCCTTATCGTTATTGCCCCTCCAATGGGGAGGTGCGGGAGGTTAGCAGTGGAGTTGGTAAATTAAAAAGCAAAAAGGTTGGTTTAGGGTTGCGGATGTGATCTTTATCACCATTAAAATGCGATTGATAACAAAATTTTATCTATTTTAAAAAATAAATTTATCAAAATAAACGTAAGCGCAGCAAATGTTATAGGTGGCTAACCAGAAACGAGCCATTTTGGTGGCTTATAGAGCGGCAAGAAGTAACTAAGTGAATGAAATAATTCCTTCTTTAAGCTCTATCTTCCTTTTTTATTGATCGAGGCTAAACGGTTTACACAAGAGTAGATATGCGTGCTAATGGATAAGTAACAACCGTGAGACAAAAGCGTCCTCAACCGTTACAATTTGGCCAAATAAAAAAAGTGGAATGACTATGAAAATCTGGGTTGATGCCGACGCGTGTCCGGTTGTGATTAAAGAGGTATTGTTTCGTGCTGCGCAACGTACCGGAGTTGAAATCACTTTTGTAGCGAATCAGTATATTCGTACGCCAGCGGCAGCAAACATCACCAGCTTGCAAGTAGAGGCTGGCTTTGATGTTGCGGATAACGAAATTGTGAAACGTACCGAAGCAGGGGACTTAATCATTACTGGTGATATTCCGTTGGCCGACGAGGTGATTACTAAAGGAGGGCATGCCCTCAGTTCTCGTGGTGAGCTGTTTACTAAAGACAACATTAAATCGCGTCTCAATATTCGTGATTTTATGGAAACCATGCGCAGTAGTGGTATTCAAAGTGGCGGTCCAGCGCCAATGAGCCAAGCGGATCGTCAGCAGTTTGCCAACCAACTCGATAAGTGGTTGGTGCAATGGCAACGAGCACAAAAATAACCCTAGAAGCAATCAATAAAGTGTGGTCATAAATATAAGTCTTATACCCTGCTATGTAGCTGGATATAAGACTTATTAGCTCGTTCATTACTCGCTAGCTATTTCAATCCTAAGTAATTTTTAAACCTATCTCTTACCTACCTTGTTAAGTGCACCTCTAGGCTGCTCATCTGTAAATCGTCATTCCGGTGCTACAAATTTGGGGCTTGGTCTCATTTTTTAACCTACTCGCTGATTCGAACGTTATCTATTTGTATTGTGGTGAAAAAATAAAAATTAGAATATTTTTTAAGCAATGTGGCATTTTGTAATTTGCGATTCCAAGGAGTGAAAGAGTGGAAAACAAATGGGAAGAATTTGCCAGAAATTTTGAGGCGAGCAACAATTACGTGGTTGGCCTAAAAGAGATCCAAACGGTCAAAACACGCTTGCGTCAGCATCATGATTTAGGCGCGGTATTAGAGCTCGGCTGTGGTAATGGAACCTATACTGAAAGTCTTATCGACGCCAGTGATAGCATCGTTGCCACTGACTTATCTTTGCCAATGCTTGAAGTGAGTAAAATTCGCTTTGAACACCAAGCTAAAGTGATTGTCGAGCAAGCAGATTGCTTTGCGCTGCGCTATAAAGATCAATCCTTTGATACCGTCTTTATGGCCAACTTACTTCATGTTATCCCCAATCCAGTGCATGCGCTGCAAGAGTGCATGCGGGTACTCAAACCTGGTGGAAGAATCATCCTCATCAGTTTTACTCTGCACGGCATGACCTTTTGCAATAAATGGGCACTGAAATATCGATATTTACGTAAATATGGCATCAAGTCAGCGAATAATACTGTGATGACCCCCGTTCTGGCTCATGAACTTGCAGCGACTGCTGGCTTCCAAAATGTCATCACGGACTTATTAGGCAAACGAGTTAAAGCGGTATACCTGCTTGCGGAAAAACCGGATGAGTAGCGTAGCTGGATGATGAGCTTTTTAATGTTCTGCTTTATTTTCTGATCTTAGGCTTTTTGATCGTTAACCCGTCACGAATATTGAGTGCCATTAAGGTTAAATTTATCGAACCAGCAATCAATTCTATTCCCTGTATAAGGTAAAAATGTTGATCAAATAGCCCTTGGCTCGCCAATACGTTGAGATACATTGCGCACGGTAGCAAGATGAACAAGCCATTAACGGCAATAATCGGCATGCGCTTCTTTTTACGACCAATTGGGCCGACACCACTTTTAACCTTTGGTGCCATTTTCGATCCAGTTATCCCTGTCATAGCCATTAGTGGGAGCAACCCCCAGACCGCCCAAGAAATGTAATATTTGACGCTCGCCACGGTAGCATGATCGGCAAAAAGTTCGCTAATTAAAGAACTGCTGAAAAAACTGGCGATCATAATAAAGGCTAAAACTGCGCAGGTTTTGTGTAGTGTAACCAATGATTGTTTCATCGATAGGTCCTCTCATCTTGTTAGATAGTGTCGCGTTATTGGCGTAGTACTATGAGTGTAATGTGATTCTGCGTTTTCATTTACCAACGAGAGCGATAGGTGCGATGACAGGCTCTACATGTCTGTTGCGCTGCTTCAATGCCTTGCTCAGCAAGATCCACATTGTGCTCTTTTGTTGCTCTGTAGAGCGTTTCAAAGCCTTGATCCATTTGCTGCATCAATTGATTAAATTCGTTTGGTTGTTGCCAAATCTTGTCACTCGCTTTACTGCCTTCTTGGCTCCCTTGGGGAAAGCTTTGCTGCAAGCTCTCACTCATTTCTTGTAGTTGTATTGCGCTAATCTCAACCGTTAGCCAGTCCGTTTCAAGGCCATCTAAATGTTCAGTCGCTTCTTTAAGCTGTTGTTCGATATGAGTAAATGCTTCTTGACGATTCTTTATCAGTTGAGAATCGCTACTTGCTAGAGCAATACAAGGGGTCATTAGTGCGATGAGTATTAGTTGGATTTTCATGATCTCATTCTCGTGATTCAGTGAAGTTGTTAACAGGGTGGCACATAATTTACACAACAATAGTTGCGGCCGCAACTATTGTTGTGTAAATTATGTGCCATTGCAGCTTGGGTGCAAATTGAACGGGCAACTAAGTATCTGAATAGAAGAGTAATTGAGGTTTAATATGAAAGTTTGGGATTTAGCAACACGCCTATATCACTGGTTACAAGCACTGCTGTTTATCGCTTTACTCGTGAGTGGTCACTCTGGCAATGGTCCGCATGTGCAGTTGGGGCTTGCACTGTTAACGCTAATTTTATGGCGATTGATTTGGGGTTTTGTCGGCAGTGAAACCAGCCGTTTCCGCTACTTTGTCTCTTCGCCGATCACCAGTTTAAAATACGCCGCTGGCCGAGTTACCGCGAAAGTGGGGCATAATCCACTTGGTGCATGGATGGTACTTAGCCTACTCTCAGCCTTATTAATTCAATGTATTTCTGGTTTAGCCCTTGCGGGTTTATTGGATGGCCTTCCACTGGCTCATCTATGGTTAACGGATACTATTTTTGAGTTATTGGTACAGGCACATGTGATGCTAGCGGATATTTTACCCGTACTGGTCGGTGTGCATCTTGCGGCGATTTTAATCTATAAATTGCGTGGCAAAGGATTAGTAAAGGCGATGATTACCGGAGTACAAAGCCATGTTGAAGCTGTTCAGCCAGTGGCTTTTGTCTCGCAAGGTTATGCATTTTTGATGCTAGTTGTCGCGACATTGGTTACCATGGCAATAATTGCTTTATCAATGATTTAAACAACGGTCTGAACAATGAGTGATAATTTTGATAGACAGTCTAGCTTTGGTTGGATGATCAACGTGGTGGCTGGCAAAGCGGAAAAAATGTTTGATGCGGAGCTAAAAAAACATGGTTTAAGTGTCGCACTATGGCCAACCATGATGTGTCTGTGGGAAGAGGAAGGGGTGACTCAGCGAGACATCGCTGCGAAATCCAAAGTGGAAAACTCCACCACCACTCGTACACTCGATAAGCTTGAGAATCTCGGGTTGGTTGAGCGTCGAGCCGATCCACATAGCCGCCGCTCATATCGTATCTACTTAACAGAGCAAGGCCGGTCTTTGAAAGAACAATTATTGCCGATTCCAGTGGCGGTAAATCAGACCATGTTGAGTAGTTTAAATGATAAAGAGCAACAGCAAATGATCGCTCTATTACAAAAAATGGTTGCGGCGGTGTAGTTATCGTGGTCAATCAGAGTGACTTATTAAGGTGATAATTAAGTAAACTGCAAGGTTTACTTTTTGTGCGGTAATAGTATGATGCGCGCTAATTATTTTGCTGATGTGCCATAACTTTGATTAAACGTAGCTTACTGACCACTTTATTGACCTCGCTGTTTTCCTTTTCTGCGCAGGCTGATTCTTTTTCGCTGCCTATTTGGAAGGATGAGGCGGAAGCGTTGGGCTATGAACTGCCAAAAGCAGTGGGTTTTAGCCTGAGTTATATGACGTTAGAGCAAGGTATTAGCGTTGACTCGATAGAGTTAACTGGAATGCCATTACTTGATTTTTTAGGGCTTGAATTAGAGGCCGATGACGGTATACAGAAAACGGAAGTGATGACTTTACGTGCTGACGCGTGGTTATTCCCGTTTCTTAACGTATACGGGTTAGTCGGTATTTTGGAAGGCTCCTCTAAAACTGAAGTTTCGATTAAGAAGCGGAATAGTCGTTCATCGCCAAATAAATTTGATTTTAAATTAGATCTTGAAGGCTATACGGCAGGAGTTGGTTTTGTTCTGGCTGGTGGTTACAAGAATGTATTTGGCTTGGTTGATCTAAATTACTCAAAGACCAAGCTTTCGATCATTGATGGTGAAATTGATGCTATTGTGATTTCACCACGTCTTGGTTACGACCTTACTAAACATGGCGTACCGATCCGCTTATGGGCCGGTGCTATGTATCAAGATGTAGAACAGACCCTGAAAGGTAATTTAGATGATATTGCTCCTAACATGCCAGGTGGATTTACTGTCAAACAGCATCTCACCACCAAGTGGAATCCTCTGCTTGGGATGCAATATCAAGTGACAGACAGTTGGTACTTGCTCGGTGAAGTGGGTTTAGGCGATCGTAAAAGTGCCTTCCTCTCGATCGACCATCGTTTCTAATCAATAAACATCGTAGAAATTGAATTTAAAAAGCCGCTTAAATTAATCGTTAAGCGGCTTTTTCGTTTATATCATCGGATTTGGTCCTACCTCAGCGAGGGTTTTCATCGCGAGTTTTTCCATCATATGTAGATAGAATCGGCGTAATAAGCCATGTTTGCAATGTACGATAAGAACGCGGCATAGTTCCCCTTCGGTTGAGTAGCCAAACAGCACCTGCACGCCTTTTTGATTGAGATGTAAACCAATCACATTCTCGGCCTGCAAAGGATCCGGTTGGAACACCGCAGCTGGCGTCGCCTTGGTTAGCAACTTTTTCCATAATTTGGGTTGAGCGAGTGCTTTCTCAACGGCAGCCGTGGTTCCCAGTAATAAATGTTTGCCCTTTAAACGTGTCTCAATGGATGGGACGAGTTGGTTTGCAGCAGGGTACCAATGTTGAGCCACATCATGGCTAAGTTCAATCTCGCATAAGGCCAATCTTTTATTTTGGCGATAGTAATATACTTGAGCAATATTGGTCGTAAGTCGATTACTTAAGTTTAAGGTACTATTAACGTGACACGGTGCGACAATCGCCAAGCCTTCTCTATTGAGATTTACACTACCGATTGATTGCTTATCTAATTGGTCGGATTGGTAAAGATCAATGATCGGTTTAACACGTATTGGGCGGCTTTCCATTACGTGAAATGTTTTTGTCACAATAAGGTTTTCGGCATCATCAAAGATATCAAAACGATAAACTCCCGGGATACATAAACTTTTATGTGACATAGTCCAGCCAATAAAGGCACTGCAATCGACTTCAATACTGCTCTGCCATTCCGAGACATAGCCTTGCTGCTGAGCAATATAAGGATGGTGTAGGCGAATTGTTAATGCGACTTGTTGTGGGGACTCCTGTTCACCATCGTCATTCGAAAAATATTCTAAACGAACACCAAAGGTTCGGTTGAGCTCTATTTCAACTAAATGACTTTGCTGGCGATGCTCAAGTTGCGCTATTGTTTTGAATTCGCTCTGCTCAATCTCCTCTTGTTGAGTGCCTTCAACCTCGTCACCTTCATGACCGTCAACATAAATACCGTAATCCATAATTTCAATGCCAGGATTGGGTTTAGGTGCATAACGGCCGAGTTGAATCTCTGCGATGAGATCGCGAATATGGCGTGAACGATGATCGTGATAGTGGTTGATGATCGGTTCAAATTTGCCCTGTTGTGCCAACTTGATTAACGTCGCTTCTAAATCTTCCAGCGTGAGCTGATTTAGATGCTCAATAATATCGTCTTGTTGGGCGAAGTGTTTAAGAGTTCTCAACCAGTCATTTTTGACCATTAGGGTCAATAGATGACTCTGCTCAGCCCCCAACTGCAACGCTCTCTGACATAACCACAGTGCTTTGCTTTCTTGATTATCATCCTCTCGTTCGTTGTAGAGTTCGCTAAGTGCCAGTTGAGGCGTATGAGCGAATAAACTCATAATATTGGCTTGGCGCTCCGGTTGGATAAACCAGAATAGAGTTGATAATTCAGCCTCACCATACTCACCTTCTAAAGTGGAGACGTGTTCAGTTTGCAAAACGGAGGTCAACTGAGAAATTTCGGTTTCATCGGCTAGGCGATCTAAGCGCAGATAGTGGTTGAACAACTCAAAATGTTGCTGTTGTTCTAGAGTGAGTTCGTGAGCTGGTGAATTATGACGTGTGATGTAGCGTTTAAATTGCGCCAAAATCACCGTGATGATTTCTTGGTCAAAATAATGGAGGGTGATCTGCGGAGCATATTTTTTCAGCTCGAGCATAAAGATTTGTTTATGACGTGGCAGTATCAGAGCTAAAGCTTGCTCAATGGTGCCATTTTGTTCTTCAGCTTGGGCAATATAGTCATCAAAGAGTGAAGTGAGCAGCGCTTGCTTATCCTCCCAGTATGAAAGGTCGTCGATGCGTCTTTCTATTATGATAGCTTGCTGAGTGACAGGTGATAGAACCTCAAGGCGAGAGGCTAAATGCTCATATTGAACTTGAGTTTCTAGTGCTTCGTCGACATAGAATTTGGACAACAGGTACGCGGTTTTTAATGGCGCGATGAGCAACCAAAGATCGAGGAATCTACGACTGAAGACATCGGTTGAATTTGGGGTTGTTGCCGCCAAATAACGCGCATAAACATCGGCACAGACCAGTAATTTCTGCCCACTTTTGTGGAAGTGGGAGATAAATAAGTAGTAGGGCTGCACAGGGTTGACTTGATATTTGAAACTGTCGCATCGCTGATAAGCGGCAAGACTGGTGGTGGCAAGTTGTTGATCCTGATGTGTGCCATCAAGGTAGTTTACGATGGCAGTACGTTGCTGCTGGTAGCTCGCTTTCTGCTCATCGGTTAACTCATCGCCGTATCCCTGGTGCTCATCGTAATGACTATAATGATCAATGGCTGCAAGAGCGGCGACAGGTAAGTGGGCGGATAAAAACGCGGATACTTGCTGAGTAAGCTGATCACAGACACCTTGTTCTAGATCGAAATTGAGGATGACAGCACAAGCGGTCAACTGCACTTCAAGATGATAATGATCAGCAAAATCCGCCTGCATGATAAGTTCAAATACTTGGTCACGATGATCAGCAATTAAACGATAAACAGCGATCGCGTCACTATGGTCGACACTGCCGCTGTAGCTGGAAAAACTTTCCACATAACGGTTAAAAAGAATGCGCCAATCACCATTAAAACGAGCGATGAAATCAGCATCGGTAAAGAACTGGTATTCTTCCACCATCTTAGAAACAAAGTCAGGGTGAAAGGGGTGTTTGTCATTCCAACGATGAATGACATCTAACAGGCGAAATAGCTTGAATCGACCTTCAGCTTCGTTTGGTTCGCCACTTTGATTACGCATCGTCCAATCAGCGATCAGGTTATAGAGAATATGTTCTAATTGGCTGGCTAGACATTCATAAGGACCAGTGAAATACTGAATGTGGTGATTAATTTTAAAGTTGGCCGTTTTAGCTACCGTTTCTATATCACATGGTGTAATGGTATCGAGCACTTGTGGGTTTTCCCCACTAACGATGTAATGCCATAGCGCTTTACCGTTATCGACGCCTTCACATACGAAGGCTTTCCACTCTTCTTCACCGGTTCCCCAAGTGTAATAGAGGTCACCGAGTGGTTCTTCTTCAATCACTTTTGGTGCGACGATTGGGCGGCCTAAGTATTGCTCGATCTCTAGGGTAAGATCGGCTGCAACATCATCCGTTGGACTATCAATAAAGGTTTGGCTTAGTGTTTCTAAATTATTATCGCTGTCGCGATGCCAAGAGATGGGAGAAACGATAGATAGCATGATCCGTTCGATCGGCTTTTCGCAATATTCGCGTCCATTATTATTGGTCTGTAAAAAGTCTTGTTCGACAAAGCGCTCTTTTAATGCGGCTCTAAAGCGTTCAAATTCTAGTGGGTCTTCGCGGAATATTTGCAGCAACGAGGCAGAATGTTCACCTAGTGCGTGTTTTTGCTCGTCGTATGCAGTGTATTTCAAGTTGAACATTTGGGCTTGAGCGTTGGCATTATCACAGTAGCAAAAGGCTTTGAGAGTATGCTCGTTGTAGCCTAAATGGCTTGCGACAACACCAAGTACTTCTTCTCCGTATGGAGCATGCTCTGTGTCCCAGTTAGGTACGACGTAACCCGCCAATAAATACGTCAGTCGAGGGTAATGCATTGCAATCATCAACAGAGCTTGAAGGCCGAAGACGTCCGCATCTGAAATCCACATATTGGAGGAGTTATTGATGCGACGTGAGGTTTGACACATCACTTTAGCTGTCGCCTCAATATCTGCCTCAAGTTGAGGATGTTGGCAAGCGAAGAGGAAAAAAACACTCTCCATCGGTAAGTAGCTTCGAGCTAGTGATAGCTCAGGTTGAATATCTTTATCGTCATGACCAACATAGCGCATCAATAACGTGACTAGCGGTTTATCGAATAGCTCACCTAATACATCGCTACTGCCTGTTTCTAAGCAAAAACGAATACGACAATAAAAATCGCCAAAGGCCTCTTCCTGTTCGAGCAAATGGCGGTAGACGGTCAGGCCAGCTCGCAGTGAATCAATCGATTGGGGGTTAAAAGTCACCGTGAAAGGGGAGGCGGTCATTGCTGTTGGAGTTTCAAGTTCAGAAGCGTCAGAGACAGACATAGTTAAGCATACTTACGGCTAATGCATATAGATATTTAGCATAAAACGAGAGATTAACTATGTCATTGAAAATAAATGGTTAAAGCTCATTGTGTGAGCTTAGGCCTATTGACGGTCGCCTTAATCGCGTAAGCGACCTCGGAGTGATTTGGTTTGGCTTTTAATGCCCTTTGCCTTGAGACGACGCTCTTTTGAACCGCGAGTTGGTTTGGTGGCTCGACGATGCTTTTGCACCACCGTCGCTGCGCGGATCAATTCTGCTAATCGGTTAAGCGCATCTTCTTTATTTTGCTCTTGGGTACGAAATTGCTGAGCCTTAATGGTGATCACGCCATCTTTAGAAATGCGTGAATCCTTAAGTGCCAGCAAGCGTTCTTTATAGAAAGCAGGTAAAGAAGAGTGGTTGATATCAAACTGTAAGTGAATGGCAGAAGATACTTTATTGACGTTTTGGCCACCCGCACCTTGGGCGCGGATGGCGGTCATTTGTATTTCCCATGCTTGTAGTGTGACAGTGTTGGATATTGTTAACATAATTCTCCGCCGCGAGATGGCGGCGTGGTGGTATGGATATTAAGTGCGAATCTTTAATTTATTGGCTGTTACTGTAGCATAGCGGCGGTTTGATCACCCATAGCAATCAGTTTATCAAGAATTCGTTCACCATCGGCCCGCAGGCCATTGTGTTCATATTCATTGGTGATCCATGCACTAGCATTACCCAGCAGGGCTAAGGTTTCACGGCTATAGTCCATTTCAACAAACATATCATCCGCGTACACCGCGCAGCTCACTGGCACGGTATTGTTTGCCAGTTGTTTAGCATCATACAGCGCAGGCCAATCATTTTTTACGGCTAATAATTCTGCCGCGTGTTGCAGTGGTTTGAGATTGGCGTATTGCTTAAACATCCAAGGGAATACCATTTCACCAGTAAAGTAGAACGGTTGGCCTTTTTGGTAATTAAATGGGCTCAATTCACTACGTACGCGCTGGGCACTCCAATTTGAAGCTTCACCTTGGCAGTAGATCGATTCATGCAAAATGGCGTAGATGGGATTGGTTTGAAAGCCTTGTTCGGCGAGCATCGCACTAAGAAATTCGTAGCGCAGTTGTGGTTGGCCATTGATTTCGACAAAGGCATTTTCGAGCTGGAAATAAGTGGTAATGAAACTGTCGCTCATGCCAAAGTTAATGCCAATTTGTTGGAATTGTTCTACGGTAAAACGTTGCCCATTAGGCAGGAACTCGTCGTGATCGATCAAATGATTGGCAATCGCTTGGCACATCGCTTGCGCTTGTGGAAATTGACGAAAAAAGGCTTGGTTCTTATCCATGGTGCGTTTAAATGTCGCGCGGTAAACATCATCTGCCGGGCGTGAAATTGAAGGTACACCGCCCGTAATGTAGCTACGCAATAGGCTGTGTGGAAACAGCGAAAGGTACGTCAATGAGCAAAAACCACCAAAGCTTTGACCGAGAATCGCCCACTGTTCGACACCGAATTGTTGACGAATAGTCTCGGCATCGCGAACGATGTTATCTGCACGAAAATGGCTTAGGTACTCCGCTTGCTGCTCGGGCGTGAATGACGCAAGGGTTTGGTGCGATATTACTGAGCTATTGCCGGTGCCACGTTGATCAAGCAGTAACACGCGATAAGTTTGTAATGCACGTTTCAACCAACCGCCGTGGCCATTAGGACGCTGTGCTGGAAAGCCCGGGCCTCCTTGAAAATAAACCAGCCAAGGTTTATCACTCAACTCATCACCGGCTAAGCGCACTTCACGAGCGAAAAGGGTCAGTTGACCTTGTGCTACGTCGTTGTAGTTGAGCGGTACAGTAAAGTAATGCGGTAGGTAGTGAACACCCTGTTGGATAAAAGCTTGTGCATGTAACATTGAAACGATTCCTAATGTGGCCTTACAGCGGTTCGAGCGTTTATTTTACCATCGACTTGCTGACTTGTTCATCCCTAAGCGAACAGTGCAAATCGTTTGGCTTTATAAAGCAAAAGGCGCAGATGAAAGGGAACTTGATTAAAAAGAGCATTCCCTTGGGAATGCTCAGTGCTGGTCAGATGATGATGGCTTTGTATGCACACAAGATTAGTGGTACATCCGTCTCACGATGAAGGCGTCTGTTGGCAGTGAAATCATCGATTCCTTATCTTCCATATAACGGCGTTCAAACGATGTCATCCGGTAACCGACGGGAGCAACGTCGATAATTTGTTTGACCAGTTTTTGCACCTCTGGATCTGAGATTGATACCGCTTGTTCTAGTTGCTTGTGCAGTTGAGGTACCAGTTGTTCGTATCGAGCCATTTTTAATCTCAGTTTACTCTCGGGGTTTCTTGCCATACTCATGGCTGTCGCCCCGTTTTTACTCTCGATATCCAATTGTGCGCCTGCTCGAGTTAGTAGCTTAATAATAGAGTATTGGCCCCTTTTACTCGCGGTCATCAGTGCCGTTTCACCCGTCTCTTTGTTTTGCTCATTAACATCAACGCCAATGCTAATTAAATATTTGACTACCTTTGGCGATTGAAGACTGGCCATCATTAATGGATTGAGGTCGTAACGACTGGAGATATCCAGACTGGCATTGGCCTGTACTAAACGCTCTACTATGGCGACGTGATCATCAAAGATTGCTTCTATCAGAGCAGAGTCTCCCCATTTGCCTTTTGCGTTGATGTCGTCAACGCCGGCTTCTAATAGCAGGTTGACCACTTCCAACGAACCTCGAGAACTCGCAAATATTAGCGCAGTTCGAGCGTATTCAGGTTCTATTGCATTGACGTCGGCATTGGCCTTGATAAGCAATTGTGCAATAACAGGATTTCGTTGGATCGCCGCCACCATTAACGGAGTATAACCATAACCGTTAATGGCATTGAGGTTAGCCCCTTCGCTGACGAGCTTATTCACGGCTTCGGCGCAGTCGTGATCAATGGCATAAAATAGCGGTTGTTGCTGCTGTTGACTGAAAGTTTGTTGGCATAGCGCCTTATCTTTAGGCAGCACAGAGTAAGCAGGTGGCTGGTACTGCTCAAGTAAGATCACAATCTCGTCATGACCATTTTCTTTGGCATAATCTAATGGGGATTTACCAAAGTTGTCCCTTATATAAGTTCTTGGATTGGCTTTGAGTAGCTGTTTTACGGTTTCAGTATGGCCTTTATCGCTGGCGAAAATGAGGGCCGTTTGAGCGTTATAGCCATTGGATGATTGAATATCGACAGTGGCATTCTCTGCTAGCAGTTTTTCAACCATTGCGGCATTTCCTTCCCAGCTTGCCATCATTAAAGCGGTGAAACCTCGCTCGTCAGCGAGATCGAGGTTTGCTTTGGCTTTAATTAATTCATCGACGATGTCTGCATGGTTGTTTTTGGCTGCGTACATCAGTGCGGTCATTGCGTTATCGTCGATGAGATCTGGCTTGGCGTTGGCAGCGATTAATTGTTGCGCTGCATGAATGCTGCCATTTTTAGCCGCGGCGATTAAGGCGGTGACCCCTGAGTGGGTGGCAGCATCAACGTTAGCCTCTGCTTTAATGAGTTGCTCGATGATCAATGATTGATCTTCGATGGCGGCATATATCAGTGGCGTCACGTGCAAATAGTCAGTCACGTTAGGATCTGCACCCATTTTGAGCATTTCACCGACTCTAATAGAACATTGGTATTCAACGGCGTTAAACAGCCGATCTGGCGCTGTAAAATCAAGATTATTGCATGGGTCTTGCTGGGCGTGGGTAGATGTCGATATGCCTGCTGCGATGACTAAGGTCAGCAGTAATTTTTTGCTCATGGTGATGCTTATCTCCTGTGCAACGATAAAAAGAGGGGATGCTTGAAATTTAAAAAGCTCATCATGATCAGAACTCATGACGGTGATCGAATAAGGCTAAATAAAAACAGTGACTTATGCAATTGTCTTTGTTGGGAAATCAGCGCTCAACAGGTGATTTATTGTCTCGGATTGATTGTGTGATCAATGACATCAGCCCTTTGCCAAACCAAGAGAAGTACTATCGCTCAACAGTAAAATACCTGCTTAAAAAATAGCGAATGGTCTATATTTTAAACTGTTAATAACGCTGTTGGTGATGAGACAAGAGGTGAAGATGAATGAAATAACAGGCTATTCTCAGGCGATCGTTGCGAAGCGAACCGACTGGACCAAGGAAATATTCAGTCTTCGCTTAAGCGGCGCCAACCTCTCTTTTAAAGCGGGGCAATTCACCAAATTGGCATTACTCGATGATGAAGGTAATACTATCTCCCGGGCTTACTCGCTGGTTAATGCGCCTCTGACGAGCAGTGATATGTTGGAATTTTTGATTATTGCTGATCCTAATGGACAACTGAGTCCGCGCTTACATCAACTAAAAGAAGGGCAAGCAATTTTTGTTGGTCAGAGAGCCAATGGTGACTTAACGTTTGAGTCGATTCCAAAGCAAAGTGATACGTTATGGTTACTTTCTACTGGAACCGGCATTGGGCCTTTTCTTGCTTTGCTTGATGATCTCAATTTTAGGCCAAGTAACCGGCGAATCGTACTGGTTCATGCTGTTCGACATCAATCCGACCTCGTGTACCGTTACCTGATTAATCAGTTAGTTGAACAGTATCAAGGACGACTGATTTACCAGCCTATCGTGTCGAGAGAGCAAGTGCCAGAGGCGCTACATGGTCGCATTCCAGCTCTTATTGAGAGTGGTGAATTGATGCAAGCAACCGACGCCGAATTTCATGCCGAACAAAGCTTTGTTATGTTATGCGGCAATCCTGAAATGATCAAAAGTACCCTCGCTACCTTAACCGAGAAGGGGCTTACTAAGCATCGTACAGCTCAAGCAGGTAATATTATCTACGAGCGTTATTGGTGACATCGTACTAATGACGAAACGCAGTGTTTAAGTGAGTAAGGGCGAGCGAGTCATGATCCGCTCGCTCTTTTGTTGTCGGTGATAATACTCGACGAGTACGATCAGTTAGGATGATAAATTGCCGATACCAGCAGTCATTTATGGCGCTTGATCAAGTTGCCAAAAATCCAGGATATGGACTGTCTCTTTGCATCGACCTTTTAAAATTTGGTAGCTTGGCTCATAGGTTTTGCCAAGATAGGTAGTGCGAATGAGGTCGCCAGTATTTACATCGACCTGAGTGATAACTCTACCTTTAAAGTTTTGAAAAAGAACAAATTGCTCACTGCGGTACACCATTTGTTCTGGATAGAATAAAAAGGTATCGGCGGTTTCTAGTAGTTCACATTTTAAAGGTAAAGAGTTGGGCCCGGTGGCTGAGGCTGGAGTGGTTAGCAGCAGTACTGCGAAAATAATGCTATTCATCATACGCTCCTAGAAGGCTGCCTAAATGCTGATTTAAGTATAGGAGGCGGATAAGTAATAGGTGCAAAACTTTGTATCAAATTTAAGAATTCTATCTGCTCAGGCGTATGATTCAGGTGACATAAAGGCTTTGGGGAAATTTTCATCTGGTGAGAATCGCCGGAATTAACCTGTCGTGTTGTTGTTTCTTTCCACGTTACTCTGAACGTTAAAGGATGAAAATAATGGCAGAAAAATGAATTTGATCGTTAATGTACATAAAGGTGTGCGCAAAGTTGGTTTTGAGATGGCAACGCGTCAAGCGTGGAAATGTGGTGTAAAGGCCAATGTCGTTAGCCGCGTTGTGGGCATCGCAAAAGGGCAAATTGTCTGTGTCATTGAAGGATGCCGAGCAGAATTATCGACACCACTCAATAATCCTCTGCATGATGACAGCAAACAAGGTCGTTACATTTTTATTGGTGGTGTGTGTTGGGAACCGAACTCGTTACTTGCCCCTGGTTTTCCTGAATTTATGTTTATGCATGTGCGTAATCTGAGTGCCAAACACAAGTATATGACCGATGAACAATTGCTGATGAATCTCGCTTAGAAGAGCATTGTAATGTTGGCTTTGTTTCTCAAAAGTATGCTGGGTGCTTTGGCTGTATTGGTTATTGCGCTTTTATCTCGCACACCATACTTTTTCGTTGCTGGATTAGTACCGCTGTTTCCGACTTTTGCTCTGATCGCACACTATATTGTTGGTGAAGAGAAAGGGATGGAGGGGCTACGAGCAACTGCGTTGTTTGGGCTGTTTTCTTTACTGCCTTATGCTGCGTATTTACTTGCGGTTTATTGGCTGAGTTATCGTTATCAATTACCGACGACGTTAGCTTTCGCCACAATCATTTGGTTACTCGCTGCTGCGGTATTACTGTTCTTTTGGACTCGATGAATAAAGATAAACAAAAAGGAGGCGATTGCCTCCTTTTTCATCAATAGAGTGAACTAAAGATTAGAAACCTTTGATGTTCTCAGCTTCTAGCTCATGGAAGTACTTAACTGTCTTCACTTTAAGCTCTTGAGTTGATGGCTCGTCACATACGATCACTGATTTAGGGTGTAGCTGAAGTGCAGATACAGTCCATAGGTGGTTAACGCTACCTTCAACTGCTGCTTCTAGAGCTAGCGCTTTGTTGTGGCCTGTAACCAGAATCATGATTTCTTGTGCGTCTAGTAGAGTGCCAACACCAATCGTTAGTGCGTACTTAGGTACTTGGTTGATGTCGCCATCGAAGAAGCGAGAGTTCGCGATACGAGTTTCTTCAGTCAGAGTCTTAATACGAGTGCGTGAAGACAGAGAAGATGCTGGCTCGTTAAATGCGATATGACCGTCGTTACCTACGCCGCCCATGAATAGGTTGATTTTGCCGTAAGACTTGATTTTGTCTTCGTAACGTTGGCATTCAACTTCGTTATCAGCCGCGTTACCGTCAAGCAGGTTGATGTTCTCATCCTGAATGTCGATGTGGTTGAAGAAGTTGTTGTACATGAAAGAACGGTATGACTCTGGGTGATCCGCAGGGATACCAATGTACTCATCCATGTTGAAAGTAACTACGTGCTTAAAGCTAACTTCGCCAGCTTTGTGCAATTCAATTAGTGCATTGTAAGTTGCTAGAGGAGTACCACCTGTTGGTAGACCTAGAACGAACGGACGCTCAGCTGTTGGTGCGAAATCGTTAATACGTTTTACGATATGCGCTGCTGCCCATTTACCTACTTGTGCTGCTTGTTGAAGCGGGATAAGTCTCATTTTTTGCCCCTAATTATTGGAATTCAATATGCTGTACACATTAATTCGCATTATAAAATAAGTGATCTGGTTGTTCTATTGTTTTTGGTCAATTTTTGTCATTTCTTTTTAAAATGATGCGACAAATGATAACGCATACGATTGCTGAGCAATGTTCTCCCCGAGATGTATGCTATTTTATACGGAAGAGAAAAGGATTTTTTATTCAGCGAACTATCAATAGCGATTGGTTGTAATTGACGGATTTATAACATAATTATGTGAATTGATAAGCGAGTCACAAATTGATGAGCCGGTCGTTTACCCATCGATTTAGTTCGCGAATCAGCTCTAAGTGTGATGAAATCTCTCAATGTTTTCGGCAAAAAGCCGATATAGAGGTTAGTAACTTCAGGTGCAGGAACTAGAGTCTTGCAACAGGCTGCAATTAACTTTTCACCGAACAACCTAAGAAAGGTTGGGGTAGAGCAAGTTAGCGACCATTAACTCAACGTGTGGCATAAAAATAATGAATATGATGGGGATCGCCATTAGTGCGACCGGGTTACTCTTACTGCTGTTATTTGCTTGGATGCTGGCGCTGTCATTAAGACAAAAGCGTGTTGAACGCGAGCGTAAACAACGGGAAATCACCTACCGTAAAGCACTTGAACGTGACCGCAAGCAAGAAGAAGAGCAGCGCGTAAGGAAAGCGGAAAATGGTGACCTTACGATGATTTTGTACTTGGCGAAAGAAGCCGAACGAACCAATTTGCGCAAGGCGCTCTATTGGTATCATAAAGCCGCATTGCAAGACAACGTAACCGGCATGTACGGTATTGTTCGCATCAGTGAACGAATGCGTGATGACATGGTGTTAAGAGAGCAGGCAAAATTCTGGAAAAAGGCCATTGCGGCGAGTGATGGTGATATGTCTGCGAAATTCCAAGTCGCAGAAGCGCTTTATTACGGCAGAGGTATTGAGCAGAATTTTGACAAGGGTTATGCATTAATGGAGCAAGCTGCATTACAACAATATGAACCAGCAATGCTGTTCCTTGGTGATTGGATGATTGCGAATGCCAACCCTTCCCCTAGTCCTGTCGCATCGACCGAGTGGTTTCGGAAAGTCGCACTATTACGTAACAACGAAGGTCGCATGAAACTGGGCCTTAATTATCTGAATGGTATTGGTGTTGAAGAAGATTTTGCTCATGGGTGCTATTGGTTAGAGCGTGCCGCTGAAAAAGGCTATGTTCCAGCCATGTATAAGGCCGGTGAAATTTGGCTTGAGCATGGCGTGAGTGGCCGTAGTATTGCGTATATCTGGCTGTTCTTAGCAGGACAGATGGGGCATGAAGAAGCCCGTGTTTTGCGTGAACAAGTCGCGCTTAACTTGAGTGTTGATACTGTTGTGGGTTTGCAAGCGCTTGCAAAACCAATGCTTAAGCGAATATTAGCCAATAAAGTAAGTAAGCACGCCTTGATTAAAGCCTTCAATAAACTCTATAAGCGTGAGATCGACATAGACAAATATGATCCAATGCCATCGGTCACTAAAGACTCAGACACGGAATCTAAGTCTAACAGACAAGTAGAGAAAGAGATGACCAGCGAGGTATTATCGCAAGAAGAAACACTTGATGGGGGGCCTTTTCAGGCCATTGATGATTCATCCAATCAACAGCCTCAAGTGAGTGTCACATCAGCCGCCACGCTCGACTTCTCACAATCCCCCATGGATAGGTCGCGCAGTTAAGCATGGTAGATTGTTAATCTCGCGATTAGAAAAAACCAATTAAAAAGCCCCGAGAGTGATCTCGGGGCTTTTTTGCATTTACTTGTTGTGTGGTTTAAACCACTAGGCCTAAACCTTATATCATCGGCTCTAACCGTGAGGTTGTTGCTTTTGTTTCTGTTTACAAACTGCAGCGGTAAAGACAACGTCCGTTGAGCTGTTTAGGGCTGTTTCAGCAGAATCTTGTACTACACCAATGATGAAGCCAACGGCAACCACCTGCATCGCGATCTCATCTGGAATACCAAATAGGCTACAAGCGAGCGGGATCAGTAGTAGTGAACCACCAGCAACACCTGAAGCTCCACACGCAGAAACCGCAGCAACAATACTCAGTAGCAACGCGGTAAGTAGGTCAATTTGAATACCTAGAGTATGGGCAGCGGCTAACGTTAATACCGTAATAGTAATTGCAGCGCCTGCCATGTTGATAGTTGCACCCAGTGGAATTGATACAGAGTAGGTATCTTCATCCAGATTTAGCTTTTCACACAACGCCATGTTCACTGGGATATTCGCTGCACTTGAACGAGTGAAGAAAGCCGTAACACCACTTTCACGTAAGCATTGAAAAATCAGCGGGTATGGGTTTTCTCTGGTTTTAAACAGTACAATCAATGGGTTTACCACAAGAGCAATGACGGCCATTGCGCCAAGCAGTACCGCTAATAAGTGACCGTAGCTTGCGAGTGCAGAAAAGCCCGTTGTGGCGATGGTTGATGAAACAAGACCAAAAATACCAAACGGGGCGAGACGAATAATGAAGCGTACAATTTGTGACACGCTGTTGCTTAAGTCTTCAAAAACCGCTTTCGTAGTGCCTGATGCATGGTGCAGCGCAAGGCCTAAACCAATCGCCCACGCTAAAATACCAATATAGTTTGCGTTCATTAGCGCATGCACTGGGTTATCAACCACTTGGAAAAGTAGTGTATTGAGAACTTCAGCGATACCTTGCGGTGGGGTTGCCCCTTCAGCGCCTGACACCAGAGTTAGAGTGGTTGGAAAAAGAAAACTCATGCTCACTGCAGTTAACGCTGCGGTGAAGGTGCCAAAAAGGTACAAGATCACGATAGGGCGCATGTAGGTATGCTGGTTTTTACGTTGATTGGCAATTGAAGCGGCCACCAAGATAAACACCAAGATCGGTGCGACGGCTTTTAGTGCGCCGACGAATAAGCTACCAAGTAAGCCTGCGCTTTGGGCTGATTCAGGTGCAATTAATGCCAGTGCGATACCCAAAATGATACCGACTAAGATTTGGAGCACTAAATTGCCTCGTGCAAATCGTGCTAAGAGAGAGTTGTGTTGCATAGTTATCCCTGCGAAGTATTTATGTAATTCGATTGTATTACCCAAGTAATTAGTATTTTGGTGTGTCTTGGGCGTCGCTCAGCGAATGGCTACTGAGATAATTTATACTAGCGCTTTGAGATATTGTGTCTAGAAATAATTGGATATTAGGGTTAAAGATTGCGATTTGTGATTTGTTGTGAATTTTATGTTGCATTTTAACGTTTGCTTAGTGTTTAAAAAGAGGAGCGAATTGCTCCTCTAATGCTGTCGACAAACGAAATTTATCTAAAGACCCTTCTTTCGTGAGCGGTTCTCTGTTTGTATTGAACGGCAAAATTTAGTGAATTGCTTGTCTTTGGATCGTTGTTCTGCCAGTGATGCGCTGTTTCGTTCTTGTTCACGCATTAGCTTTAGGTAGTTGTTGACGCGTCGTAGGTCGATTTGACCTGCATTTAATGCTTTATTGATCGCACATCCCGGTTCATTGACGTGTTGGCAGTCGGCAAATCGACATTGTTCAACCAGCGTTTGGATATCAGAAAATGTTTGTTCAACACCATCAGCGCAGTCATGAATTTGTAGCTCGCGCATTCCCGGCGTATCAATTAATACTCCACCACTTGGCAATAAGTGCAATGAACGGCTGGTGGTGGTATGGCGACCTTTGCTATCGTTTTCCCGAATATGGCCAGTCGATTGAGTGCTCTCGCCGAGTAAACTGTTCACTAAGGTAGATTTTCCGACACCGGAAGAGCCCATAAAGGCGATGGTTTTTCCGTTCTTACACCAAGCTAATAATGCTTGGCATTGCTCCGTTGAAAGCGCATTGACGACTTCTATCATCAGCATAGTATCGAGTGATTGGACTTGTGCGCGTTTTTCTTCGGCGTCATTACACAAGTCGGCTTTGGTCAAGATAATAACGGGCTCGACATCGGCTTCATAAGCGATGGCAAGATAGCGTTCGATCCGATTTAAGTTGAAGTCATCGTTGAGCGAGCAAACAATAAACAAAGTTGTGATATTCGAGGTGATGAGCTGTTCTGCCACTTTGCTACCCGCCGCTTTGCGGCTAAATAGGGATTGGCGCTCAAGTAACCGGATAAATTGACCATGACGATCAAGTACGATCCAGTCGCCAACCGTCATGTCGGGTAGCGACTTGTGTATAGCGAGAGCCATTTCTCCCTGCTCACTGACGAGCGTGTAACCACTACGGTGATGTTCACTAATTCGAGCGATGGTATTGGATTCAAGCTCATCGAGCGTCAACTGAGTTTGAAATAAATGGTTCCAACCCAGTTGGGAGAGTGTTACGGGATGAACAGTGCTGTTCATATATTACTACCTCAAGCATGTGATGCCTGCTGTGAGCGATGCGGCATCAGGTCTATTGATTGCGAGAAGCATAACAAAAGGGGCTGAGTTATGCTCAGCCCCTTTCCCACTTAGTAATAATTAATGATGATGTTTCATTCCTTTCATCACGGCTTTGATAGGGGCATTGAAAGTTTGCTTTTCGCCATTGGCAAAAGTGAGTTCAACATCAATGCTTTCACCTTCAACCAGAGGTTTAGTTAACTCAAATAGCATGATGTGCAAACTGCCAGGTTTTAACGAGACATGGCCTTGAGCTGGAATTTCAATTTGTTCTACTTGGCGCATTTGCATAACATCGCCGTCATGGATAACGTCATGCAGCTCAACTTTGCCTGCTGCTGGTGTTGATGCCGCAACGATGGCGCGATTTTGTTCTGTGTGATTCATTAATTCGACGAATACTGCGCTGGTTGCTGCGTTAGGTGGTGTCGCACGGGCGTATGGATGGTGCGTCATTATATCCATATTGGCATGAGCAATCGGGCTGAGCGCTAAGGCGGCTAAGAGCAAAGCGTTGAGTTTCATTGTCAGTCCTTGTTATTGTTGGTTGAGACTTTTGATTGCGGCAACTAAAGGTGCCGGCGTGAGCGTATGAGGCACCTTAGTGATCAAGCTACCATCGGGGTGAATAAAGTAAAAATAAGAGTTGTGGTCGAGCGTATATTTCAGCTCAGACTCTTCGAGTTCGGTTCTTTTAAATACCACGCCATATTTGGTGGCGAGAGGCTGAGTCACCTCGATTGGCGCCGATAGCCCTTCAATCAGAGGATGAAAATACTGAGCATAAGTATGTGCTGTATTGGCATCATCTCGCTCAGGATCGAGAGAAATGAATATCGGACGAATGGTTGATTTGGTCGTGTCGTCGAGTTGATTGAGTGCGCCCGCTAACATGGCAAGAGATGTGGGACAAACATCTGGGCAATGAGTAAAACCGAAATAAATTACCCGCACACGATCATCTTGGATATCGAAAAGATCGACAGCGTTGTTGTTTTCGCCCTGAAATATCACTTTAGCACTATCTGCTTCATTAACGGCAGGAGTCGGTTTGCTATCAATAAAAACCTTTACGCCATACCCCAGAGCAAAGGCGGCGATTAAAATTAGAGACCAATTTTTACTCATCGTGCCATCCTTATCGCGAGGGAGATTGACTGTTGACCATCGGATAATTGACCAATCCAAGTCATGTTTTCCATCGTACAGGCGGGTAGCAGCACTTCAGCTTGATAGAGACCATTACCGGTGGCTTGGAGTTCAAACAATGCCGTGCCCATATCCATTTCGTGCCCGTTAAGCGTTAGCCGTAGCGAAGGTGATTGGCTGTTTGGCCAAGTAGCAGAAATCTGCACAGGCATTAAAGGCTGGGCGACATCGCGATCAAGTTTTACCGTGATGGATTCTTGCTCACAACCACGAGTCGATAACTGACAGTATTGCGCCAGTTGGCTTTGTTTGTCTTCATTGAACCACGAGGCAATATCTTGAGCGAAATAGCCTGTGCTCAGCGCAATAGCGATGAAAATGAGTTTAAGTATAGTGGGCATGGGCAAACAAAATTATTGATTGAAACGATATGCTATCACTTCACTAACAATAGTTTTGTATTGTTTAACAATTTTGTGCCGAGTATCAAGTTACGCTTGGGTCTCTGCCCTACAAAATGAACACTCAATAACAGATAGTGACGCTAAACGGACTTATGTATGGCATAAATTGCGTGATCGAGAATACGATCACCTACTTTTTCACTGTTGGTAATAATGCCTTCGAGTTTCATCCCGGTACGTTCTGCAACCTTACGGCTAGGGAAGTTATCGACCGCAGCGGCTAACTCTACTTTATGGATTTGATAGTGATTAAAGGCGAGGTCGATGAGTTTAAGCACCGAGCGGGTTATGATGCCTTTTCCGGTGTGATTTTGAGAAAGCCAATAGCCAATTTTTGCCCGACTGAGATCATGATCAATGCTATTTAAACTGCAATTACCAACCAACTTGCCTTGATAGAGTATCGCGCAGGTGAGAGATTGCCCTTCGGCATAATCGTGCAATGAACGTTGGATGAAGTGACGAAAATCTTGTTCACTCTGACAAAAGGCAGGCCAAGCCAACCACTGCGAAAGGTAATCGATTTGTTCGCTGACAAGCGCACAGTATTGAGCCGCGAGAGATTCTTCTATTAGAGCCAATTCAATATCGTTATCAATATGAACAGTAAACATCACCACCTCCTAGATAATCATCCTTAAACCGCAGTAACTTATTTTATGCATTGCGGCTTAAGGATCAATGTATCGATTATTGTTGGTTAACGAACTGCTTAAATTTCGCTTTGGTTTTATCATCGGCTTTTTGATACCAAAAATGCAGCATCTCTTCAGCGGTGTTTGCGTTAACTTTTACGGCCTTGGTATTGGCAGTAGAGTTTGTCATGGCGACGGCAGCAACGCTGCTCGATAATGCCGCAACACCCGCACTTTCGTTATAGAGTTTACTTTCGATGACATAGTCACGACCAAGTTGTAGACCATCTTTCTGTAGAACATCTTGGACTATTTCGATCGATTGCCCTTGTTGGTTGACCAGGCCTAACTCAAGTTTTTTGATGTTGTTTTCCGCATCTCGCTCATTACGGTATTCCGGTAGTACGAAATCAAGAGTGGTATTTTCCGCTGAAAAATTGGCGATGATGGCTTCACCTTCAACGATGTGACGGTCGTTACCTTTGGTGAAGTAGGGCTGGTAGCGTAGCACAATTTGATTTTCACCATCCGGCAACGTCACGCTTTTGGCTGAACTGAATAAGCCCCCATTAACGTCAGGCTTCGCTTGGTTAACCACCAATAGGTCAACGTTGTCTGGCAGGTTTAAAGTGATATCCGCGTGGGCTACACCAGTGAATAGGAGGCTAGCCAGTAGGGTTGTCATTGTTTTCATTATGTATTCCTAGATATTGCAGCGTAAAGGATGAGCTTGCCCACTGATGGTGGGGATTGCAAGGGGTGCAATGTTAGATGTTGGAAAATTCACACAAATGTCATTTCGTATCGATTGCGAGTGTTGTTGTTAAGTGTAGTGCTAACAATCTGAAAAGTGAGGAGACTTGTTGTAAAAATACTAATGCCAGCGAGTTGCTGGCATTAGTAAAGGGGTAATGGAACCGCAATAAGTTAGGAGCTAACGGCTCTAACCTTACCTTGCATTAAATTCTGCAATACTTCTGCTTTTGGACCATCCGCGATAATGGAACCTTTTTCCATCACAATAACGCGTTCTGCGACGTCAAGCATTGAGGTTTTATGAGTAATCAAGATCAGCGTTTCATGCTTGTTTAATTGCGCTAACTGCTGCTTGATGTGCATTTCAGAGCGGTTATCCATCGCGCTGGTTGGCTCATCCATTAATAGTACTGGCGGGCGCCCTAGAATGGCACGAGCGATAGAAACCGCTTGACGTTGACCACCAGAAAGCAATTGACCGCCTTCACCCACTTGACGTTCCAAACCAGCAGGATCTTGTTGGGTAAACACTGTCACCCCAGCACGATTGGCCGCATCCATCACATCACGATCATCGGCCAGAGGTCGGCCCAGCGTGATGTTGTCACGTATTGAGCCATAGAACAGGTGGTTATCTTGTGGTACACAGCCAATATTACGGCGGATATCGATATGATGGAGCTGATCAATATCGGTATCATCGATGCGTACATGGCCTTCTGTTGGTTTGTATAAACCAAGGATCAAACGCTCTAAGGTGGTTTTACCTGAACCAATACGGCCAATAATTGCTACCTTTTCACCGGGGTTGATGGTCAAGCTTAGATTGCGAATCGACGCCATCGGTGAATCTGGGTAGTGGAAGGTCACATTATCAAGTTCAATTTTACCGTGGATGATTGGGCGATGAATGTAACGTTTACCTTCTTCTTGCTCATCCGGCATACTCATCACTTGCTCAATGATGGTCATGGAGGATTTCGCTTGATTATAACGCGTTGAGAGTAAAGAGAGCTGAACCATTGGCCCTATAGCGCGACCACTGAGCATTGTCGCCGCAATAAGCCCACCCATCGTCAAGTCGCCCTCAGCGATGAGGTAAACCCCAAAAATAATCATCCCCACGTTGGAAGCTTGCTGAACGAAGCTGGCAGTGTTTTGAATGCCATCCGTGATACGGCGACTTTTGATGTTCCAGTTTGCCATGTGGGCAACTGCTTCTTCCCAGCGGAATTGGAACTGGCTTTGCGCACCGAACAGTTTCACTGTCTCGAGCCCTGAAAGGCTCTCAATCAGGTTGGCGTATTTTTGTGAGGCTAAACGAGAGCCTTCTTCAATCGCTCGGCGTAGTGGCCCTTGTATTAGCAGAGAGTAGATAATCAATATCAACACCCCTGCGATAGGCACCAGCACCAAATTACCCGCCATTAGCCAGATGAGGAACAAGAATAAAATGGCAAAAGGTAAATCGATCAAGGATCCAATCGTCGCTGAAGTGAAAAACTCACGAATGGATTCGAACTCTTGCAAATGTCGAGCAAAAGCACCGACCGAAGGCGGTCTTGCCTCCATGCGAATACCCAGCACTTTGCTAAACAGTTTCGATGAAATCAGAATATCGGATTTTTTGCCGGCCACGTCGATGAAGTAGCTGCGCATGAGCTTGAGCACCAGATCGAATAAAAAGATGACAAAAATGCCACTGGCCAGCACCCACAAGGTTTCAAATGCGAGATTAGGCACCACTTTATCGTAAACAATACGCGTAAACATCGGTGCGGCAACCGCGAAGAGGTTGATTAATATTGATGCGATTAGTACATCACGGTAGATGTTTTTTGATTGCCAAATCGTGCTCCAAAACCAGTGGCCTTTTTTGGTGTCTAAAACTTCTGGAGAACGTTCGTCATAGCGAAATTGCTTTTTAACCAGAAAGTAGCGACCGACATATTGCTGCTTGAGATCTTCAATAGGCACCGAAACAGGGACTAGGCCTGATTCACCGGTGACGATCTCCGCGGCGTTATCTTCGTGGTTGAAGGCGTTTAGCACGCAGGCGTCACCACCTTTGAGCAGCAACACGACGGGCAAAACAAGATCTGAGATTGCAGTCAGATCAGAACGATTTTCTTTGGCCACCAATCCAGCACGCTCGGCGGAGCGGGGGAAGAGAAATGGCGTAAGTTTGCCATCTGATAATGGTAAACCATTGATCAGGGCCTCAGGTGAATTCGCTAACCCATAATACCGACTAACGTAAATGAGTGAACTGAGTAACGGATCCTGCATACAATCAGCCTTTCCTACTGCTATTTATCAACGATGAAGCCTTGGAAAACTTCAATAAAGTGTTCAGACAAGAAGTCTAATTGTGTTTGAGTTTCGACTCGCGAAGCAATGGTTATAATCCCTAAATTGTTTGCTGTTCGAGAGATCGACGTTAACGTGAATTTTTGTTTTTCATCTTCCAAATGGTGAGTGTAGAGATAGTCGAGCTTGACGTACGCAGGGCGGAACTCATTGATGTAATCGAGAGATTGGAAATTTCGACCATAGTTATCAACACCAAAATCAGCGCCGGCAGATCGAACCGCGTTACAGAACAACGCACAATGGTGTGGAGAGGTGACAAAACAATCTTCAGGAACCTCAAAGTGAATAAGTTGAGCAATATCCTTATTCTTATTGAGTTTCTGGCTCACCCAGCGAATAAAGCTTGGTTGAGAAATGCTGCCTTGAGCGATGTTAATCGCGACCGGTGAGGTTAAGTTGTCGTGGCGAATTTTATCGAGCATCGCGCTAATTACATATTGGTCTAATATGTGGCTGACGTTTAGTTGCTCTAAGGCAAACAAGTATTGCGGTGCACTATAGCGTTTATCGTCATGCTCAATCGCACTAAATACTTCGTAGTGATAGGTTTGGCCACTGCTGCTGTTTGCGGGCTGCATACGGAAGCTAAACCAATCATTGCTGATTGCTTCTTCCACCAACAGTTTCCACTGTTGTTTACCCATCAGTGTACGTGAGTCATCACTGGTGGTGTAACCAAAGCTCAATTCTGGGTTAGATGATGCTTGCGCCAACGAGTTATCCAGCATGGTCAAAATTTCTGAGGCTGAACAGCTGGTGGTGTTGTGGACTACCCCAAGCGATGCTTTCGCTTGTGCCATGCCGGTAGGGTCAGCGTTGAGATTCTGTACATAGGTGACAATGCTTTGTGCTAATAGCTTCAATTCATCATCGTCAATGTTTGGAATGATAAAGCCAAATTCGTCTGAAGAGATACGAGCGATAACAATGCCATTGGTGGTAAGCGACACTTTTAAGTGTTCGGCCAGTTCTCTGACCATATTGTCACCCACTTCGTAGCCTTTTTCATCGTAAAGCTCTTTGATAAAGCGTGCTTCGAGTAAAGCCACACCACCATAGCCGCCTTCACCTAACCAAGAGTTAAGCTGACTCATGTAATAAGCACGGTTACCGAGGTTTGATACCGGATCGATGTAGGCGCGTTGGCGAAGCTGCTGGGCTTCTTTTGCTTGTGCTTTAAAGGAAAGCTCTAGCTGGGCTGACATGCTGTTAATGCCATCAACCACGCTGATTAAGTCGACCGTGGCAGGGCGGGGCAGTGGCTCACCAAAATGGTTACGCGCCACTTGTTCCATCTTCTCTACGATCATTCGCAGTGGCTTTAACGCGCGTTGCAAAATGAATGAGATGGCGAGTAGGCCAATCAAGAGCACAATACAGAAAACAATCACCAAGTCTTCAAACGCTTTCCATAACTGAGCGTACGCATCGCCGGGATGGCTGACGATTTCGACTTCCGCGAGCTGCATCCAACCACTTGTAACAACACGGCTGTCATGGATTTTGTCAAACAATCCTAGCTTGATAAACCAGTCAGGAACATTGCTCGGTTGCACAGGATAAGTACGGACAATCTCTTCGCCGCTATCAAGGAAGATCAAACGTACCACCGAGTAGCTGCTACCATCAAACAGGGCGTTGATTACAGACTCGACCGCAACTGGGTCTTTCTCTTGCAGGTAAGGCGCTAGCGCTAACCCAACTGTATTGATGGTGTTATTGACCTCGGAACGTTGTTGTTGCTCGAGGTTGTTACGAGTCGTATTGAATTCGATGAGAAACACCGAAACCATTAAGAGGATAAACACCGCAATCATCCCTGCGACAAGTTGTTTATAAAGAGTCATAGTGCCTACTCATCGTAATTTACAATTGGTTTTCTTAGTTGGAGCGATTTCTCGCGAGCACGAAGGTCATTCCATAGACTTAATCGCGATGACTTCCCTGCCAACTGTCCATTTTGTGATTTCATTAACCACAGATTTTTACCGTTAAAACTGTAGATCGGTAATAGATCTCGACGTTTTGATGCTGTCATGATCTCTGGATTAATGTTATCGAGAATCAAAGGTTCTGCGCTTGGGCTGGAGTAATAAGCTAAGACCATATGAAACTGATTCAAAGTGATGGCTTTAACATACACCAGACGCAATTTTTTATCTGAGACGCCAAGTTCCAATAAGGAGAAGTATTTAGCGATGGTGAAGTCTTCACAATCACCTGCATTACTACCGAGAAACTCCAATGGTGTCGCCCAGTAGTCATTTTTTCCCCATAATTTGTCATCATTAACAAAGTTAAGTTGATTGAAAAACTGATTCACATGAGCCAGCTGTTTATGTTCAGGCAAGCCATGATATACCGCCATTTCTTTGCGCCATGTAGTGACCCTCAAACCCGCTCGCTCACCGTAAATTCGTGTCACCGTTTCCACTAAACGCTGTTCTTTACTGTTCAGTGCTTGTGACGCGGTTGAGCCAAACGCCAGCAGTGAAGCGAGTAGCGTGAACTTAATCCATCGGGCGTTTTTGGTACGCGAACGCTTTAATGAACCCACTTTTCGCTCATTATGCTTTTGCGCATTTGGCGCACGAACCTGATTACTCTTTAAGTGCATTGGTCTGCGCATTTAAGATCGGTTTTAGTAAGTACTCCATCACGGTACGCTTGCCAGTAATGATATCGACTGATGCGGTCATGCCGGGAATAATAGGCAATGATTCATTTTTGTTTAAACTCGTTTCGGTAGTACGCACGCGCACGAGATAAAAACTATTGCCTTCTTCATCAGTGGTGGTATCGGCACTAATGTGCTCCAACGTACCATCTAATCCGCCGTATTTAGTAAAGTCATACGCACTAAATTTAACAATGGCGTGCAATTGAGGATGCAGGAAAGCGATATCTTGTGGGGCAATTTTCGCCTCAACTAGCAGTGTATCCTCGCTTGGAACAATCTCGACAATATCCATACCGGGCTGAATCACACCACCCACGGTATTGATGTTTAAAGTTTTGACAGTACCGGTTACTGGCGAAACAACCACGGTACGATTAACTCGATCTTCAAGTCCTACGGTGGATTCGGTCATTGCCGAGAGTTTGTCTTCCGCCTGATTGAGTTTCTCTTGCTGCTCTGAGCGGAATTTTTGCCCTGCATCAATTCGGCTCAGCATCGCTTCGCGAATGGCTGATTTCAGCACTGGTACTTTTAACTTGCTTGAGGTCATTTCACGACGAGTATCGTTCACTTGGCGCTGCAGTTTGAGTAGTTCGATGCGCGGCACAACGCCTTCATCCGCCAGCGGTTTGGTGATTTCGAGTTCCTTACGTGCAAAGTTGTAGCTTTCACGTAAGTTGCGCACACGCGCTTCAATTTCAACCAAATCTTGTTGCTTCTGTTTTACTTGTTGGTCGATAAGTGAGATTTGGTTGCGTAGTTCGTTAAGATCTTGTCGGTATTCTGCTTGTTGGCGAGAGGCTAACTGAGGGCGTCGTTCTTCAAAACCTTCAGGGAATTCGAGTTTACTGTAATCAATGGTGACGTTTTTTTGCCAGTTGGAACTATCAAACTCTTCGGCAATTGAGACACTGGCGAGAGAGGCGATAGCTGAATTACGCTCGCGGTTAGGTTGGCGACTTGCTGTTCGCGCTCACGAAAGTCGGAACGAAAACGAGTGTCGTCGATAAGGAGCAGTTGTTGGCCTTTTTCGACCATTTGCCCTTCACGAACTAAGATCTCTTTTACTAAGCCACCTTCCAAATTTTGAATGACTTGGATCTGAGAAGAAGGCACAACTTTGCCTTGGCCAACCGTAACCTTATCTATTTCAGCCCATGATGCCCACGCAACTGCGATAATAAAAAATAACAGCATCAGCCAAAGCATAATACGAGCGCTATTAGGGGTATTAAGCAGAAGGGCGGCAGTCTTGTCATCGACATAGTCCAATTCGTCAGCATTAAGACGATTGTAACTGCGTTTGGTCATTGAATTTCCCTAGCGTTTACTTACGTTATTTAATTGATTTTATTACCTTTGCACTAAAATGTTAAGAACTTGATATTAAAGTTCAGTATAAATAGTGAGAATATCTAAATCTAATGGGTGATATTGAGTGTAAATCACTGACTTAAGTCTAGACGCAAAACAAGGATAGGTCTTGAGTTATCAATAATATGGGCGCACAATCACCAAAAAAAGCCAAGGAGATGAAATGGAACTGGAAGATATTCGCCGCGAGTACAGCAAAGGGGGCTTACGTCGTAAAGATTTGCGTAGTGACCCCATTGAGCAGTTTAATTTTTGGCTTCAACAAGCGATTGAGGCTAAATTGCTTGATCCGACCGCAATGACCGTCGCCACCGTGGATGATTCAGGGCAACCTTACCAACGCATCGTTTTGCTTAAGCATTGTGATCAAGATGGTTTTGTCTTTTATACCAATTTGGGTAGTCGGAAAGCACAGCATATTGAAGGCAATGCGAAAGTGAGTTTGCATTTCCCTTGGCATAATCTTGAAAGGCAAGTAAACGTACTGGGCGTGGCTGAAAAACTGAGCGCGGCAGAGAATTTTAAGTATTTCACCTCCAGACCCAAAGAGAGTCAACTTGCTGCCATCGCTAGCAAACAGAGCAGTCGTATTTCTGCAAGAGGAATATTGGAAGGTAAATTTCTTGAGTTAAAACAGAAGTTCGCTCAAGGTGAAATTCCAGTGCCTTCGTTCTGGGGGGGCTACCGCATCAAGCCAACGAGCATTGAATTTTGGCAAGGCGGAGAAAATCGTCTTCATGACCGATTCTTGTATTCGCAAGCAGAGGGACGCTGGGATATCGATCGACTCGCACCATGATGGAGCGTTCGTGTTAGCCAAATAGGCTTATTACTCTTGTTCAAAAGACGCCACATTTATGTGGCGTTTTCGTTATTAAGAACGATGGAGAGTTGTGTGCGCAGTAGGGTTTGTGGAATATGCGAACCGTAGCCGCGGTCAAGGGCGAGATCAATCAAGTGGGCTTTGCTGTGTGCGCAAAATTTGGCTCGCAGTCGCGCCACATAGCCTTCAAATGTTTTAATCGAGATATTCATCGTATCGGCAATGAAAGTGGGTTTTTTGCCGTAGAGCAGCAGAAACAGCACTTCTTCCTCGCGAGCCGTCAGCTTTTCTTTCACTAATTTAAAATCATCTACCTTGGGTATTTTTAAACCACTGCTCAGCCCGGTGGCTCGACAGATCCAATGCCCCACTTCAAGTATGGCGGTTTCAGTGAGATCTTGACCAAAAAAAACGGTGCCGCGAACTTGGCCATCTTCGTCATACCAAGGTTTCTTAGTGAAGATATGAGCACGCCAACTGCCATCAGGATAGGGATGAATGTCGAGGATCTTTAGTGAGCATTGCGTTGCGATAACATGGCGATCTTGGCGACGGAAATCATCGGCGCAATTGACGGTTTGGCAAGGCATATCATGGTCTGTTAAGCCGGTAATTTGTTCGCTAGATTGGAAGCCAATTAATTGTGCGTATGCTTGATTCACATAAACGAATACCGAGTCTAAATCTTTACAGCCCCAGTAGCCTGGTAGTTGGTTGACCAACGAATCAAACGTACTATCCACCAAACTCATGGTGCAATCTCATATATGATACTAGATACGCATATGGTAAGAGATTCTGTTTAGTGAAGATATAAAAAAAGCCAGATATCTCATCAATATCTGGCAAATACAAGAATTATTCTTGTCGACGTGTAGAAGAGGTTCTATGACTCAACGAGGGTCTGCTGAGTGATAGAGGCATCAATATACGACTATTGATGCCGACGATGACACTGAGTGCCAAAGCTTGAAGTGACTGTATCCCGTGCGACAAAAACAAAAAAGGGGGGAAATCCCCCCTCTTTTTCACTATTGTGATATCTATCTATCTATCTATCTATCTATCTATCTATCTATCTATCTATCTATCTATTTGATTTCACGAACAACACGGAAACCCACATAGTTCGCAGCACTGGTTGGAGAAAGATAGAGACGCTCGTAAGCAACCGCTTTCGCAGGAGAAAAGTTCCATGCGCCGCCTTTTGCAATGCCTTGTGCGCTGTTAGTCCACTGCCATACGTTACCAACGGTATCGTAAAGGCCAAGCGGGTTAGCTTTAAAAGACTTTACTGGAGAAGTGCTGGTGTTAGCCCACGGTGAGCTACTCCAACCTGTATTCGCTTCGCCAGTAATGAAGTCATTCCCCCACCAGTAGTCGCTCTGACTGCCAGCGCGTGAGGCAATTTCCCATTCATCTTCACTTGGTAAACGGTAGTGGTAACCCGTTTGTTGGCTCAGCCATTTTACGTACGCTTTTGCATCATTTTTACTGATACAAACCACCGGTGAATCGCTCGCTTGTTTGAAGCCTGGATTACGCCAATAGCTTTTCTCAATCGCGGTGACATCCCCTTCCACAATGGCAGTGCAGGTATTTTTAAGTTCCGCATCGGTCTGGTAATCCGTTTGACGAACGAAGTTATCAAACTGACCAACCGTGACCGGAAGGGCACCGATACCGAAAGCATGATCAAGGTAAACTTGATTGGATGCGTTCTCACCCAGCATATATTCGCCCGGTACGATGGCCACAAGTTGCGGCGCGGTAATCCCACCTTTGATTAGGTCTGCGAACTTATCGCCTGCGCTGAGACTATTTGCTTTTTGCTTTAAATTCGCACGTAGTTGGTGATCGGATTTAATGCTTAAGTTTTGATCGAAAGTTTGGAAGCCATCTTTCTTCACCACAATGTGATGTGGGCCAACGGGCAGCATAATCTCTACTGGCGTATTACCGTATGAAACACCATCAACAAAAACTTGATCATCAAATTGATTTGAGCGAACCGAAAGCGTTACCCATGCGACTTCTTTTTCATTACTAAACTGTTCCGCAGAGGTGTAGCCCGGCTCAAAACAGTATTGTTTATCAACATCGAGTAGGGTACAGGCGGTGGTGTTGTCGAGGCGAGATTCAAGATCGACGTCCATAACGGTGCGGTAGCGTTCGCCGTCGTAGAAGCCAGAGCTGGTGACTTTGTGACGCATAACATGGATATTGAACGATGCTTTACTCGCATTCGCTTTGACTAATTGCGCTTCAGTGGTTTGATCAATCAACTCAGTTTGGAATTGTTTGACGGCTTTTTGAAGTGCCAGTTCACGAGTTTGGTTATCACACTGAGCCAAGGTCATATTTGACTGACAGCGATTAGTAAAGCTGACGTTAACTTGATGGCTCGGCGAGAGTTCAGTTTCTAGGCGTTCGACACGCGCGCGAATTTTAGCGCCATCAAAGTCAGCGATTGCTTGTTCAATGGTTTGAATTTTTGCATCTTGCTGGGCTAATAGCAGCTTGGCGTCTTCAAGCTGTTGCTCGACGTTTAATTTGTCTTGCTGATTCTGCTTGAGGTCTTTCCATGCATCTTGGTAAGCGTTTTGCGAGCTGGCGAGATCAACGCTAGGATCATCAATCATCGCTTTATAGTCCGCTTCTAGCTGAACTTTCGCCGCGGCAAATTTATCCGTCAGTGCTTGATTGTTTTTCTTGGCTTGAAGCAACATGTTTTGCTGCTGGGCTACGCTAGCCTGTTGCTCTTTACGTACTTTAAGTGCGCTCTCTAGCTCGGCATGCTTGGAAAATAGTTGGTCATCAATGGAAACAACAGTGGTTGCTGTAGTGTCTGCCAATGCGCCAGTGCTTATAAGGCATGGAGATAATGCCAGCAAAAGAGTCGGTAAACTTGTTCGCATCGTGGTATGTCTATCTTCAATTAAATTAATTAGCTTATTCTAAACGAAAACGCCATTTTGTCTTAAATTATCGTTAGATAACTTAGAAGCAAAATGGCGCTTTCCTTCATCTTTGTGAATTGGCTCGTTTTTATTATAAAGAGAAGCCTAGATTAGCTGTCGTCTTTAGAGCGCAATTTCACCCAAACGGTATCATTTTGGCTGATGGTCACTTCGCGGTTATAGGTTTGGTAACCGTTTTTTGAAACCGTCACTTTGTGCAGGCCACGTGGCAACAAAACTTCTACTGGCGTGCTGCCGTAATCAACACCGTTGATCACCACATCATCGTTGTATTGGTCAGAGCGAACTGTCACGCTAACCCAGTTTTTGTCTTGCTTTTTCGCGTGGGTACTAGAGTCATCTTTCAAGCAGTAACGGCTAGAAACGTTAAGTAGCTTACAGGCTGCTGTCGCTTCTGGTTTTGCTTGCAGTTGCGCTTGCATCTCAGTGAAGTAACTGTTGTTTCCTTCGAAACCGGCACGAACAATCTGGCTGTCTTGCACGTGAACGTTCAATTGAACGCCTTTGGCATTCTGTTTTGCCAGTGTTGACTCGGTCAAGCTGTCCATTAATTCATTTTTGAACGCTTTTACCGCTTTCTGCTTGGTTAGGTACTGGCCTTGGCTAGTACATTCACCGAGAGTCATGGTCGCAGAACAGGTGGTTTTAAAACTGGTCTGCATTACGTCGCTTTCACGTAGTTCAGCACCAAGACGTTTAACGCGCGCCTCAACTTTCTGTTCTTCAAGGTAAGAGAACTCGGAACTTAGACGAGCCTGCTTTTGCTTGATTTGAGAAAGGCGAATTTCACTCTCTGTGATCGCTTGTTGGCTCTCTAGCAGAATAGTTTGGTTCTCTTTTACGGATGCCCAAGCATTTTGGTACGCTTGTTGAAAGCTTAATAAATCGATCTCTGGATCTTCAAGAAGACGGCTATACTGTTTGTCCAGAGCCGATTTCGCACGGTTACGCTTAGCATTTAGCTCCTGCTCGTCACGCTTGAACTTAGCGTTTTCGTTTTGCAGTTGTTGAAAGCGTTGAGCTTCAGAGTCGTACTCTGTAGCAATAGTGCTCATTTCGGATTGCTTGTTACTCAATTTGATATCGATGGCAGCAACAGGATCAGCGGAAGCTTCTTCTGCACTTACCGTGGTCGATACCCAAAAAGGGCTTAGCGCGAGCAAAAGCGCTGGGATGCGACGTGTGATCATAAGTCTCTACAACAATTTTGTTTTAATTCACTAAATATAAAAATATTTAAGACAAAGTTTTGACAGTCCCTTGAGATCCTGTCGTATCGAGCAGTCTTAGATACCCTTATTAGCACTTTGAACTCTAAGACTATCATAAGTTTATAAAAATAAACCTAAAGTGCTAACGATTATTTTGGGTAGTTCACGGAAATAAGCAAGAAAATATTACAGTTTCAGTCATCTTGCTGTGGGTAGAAGTGACACAGACCGTAATTTATGTGCACTTGATCATTCTTCCGAAAGATTATCCTTCACATTTTGAGTAGTTTAAAAACGGAATTTGGCTGAATCTGCCTTTCTTTTCTGTCGTTCACCATGTCGTAAAGGATTTTATCGAGATAAGCTGCCATTTGTTATACCATCGAACTCAGTAAAAACCGCCTGAAATTAGATGCCAATGAGCAACGACAAAACTGCGCAATTGAAGCTAAATAGCGACAAAATTTTGTCTCCCCGACCTGCTGAGTTGGTGACATTACCTTCTTATATGGATTGCCATGATCATAGTTATACTCAGATCGTGATTGGTTTGAAGGGACAAGCAGAGTTTGAAGTGAACGGTTATGGGAATTTGGTCGGACCGGGCCAAGGTTGCGTCGTCACTTCTGGTTCAGGCCATGCCTTTGGTGGTGTAATTGGTCAATCGGATATTTTGGTGCTGAACATGCCATCCGCTAGTCACCAAGACCCTTTGATGTTGCAAAAACTCAATGAACTGAACCAAGCCGATGTCTATTTTCAGCTCGATGGTCAGATTCAAAAGTTGATTCAAATGTTGGTAGCAGAGATGCATGCAAGCCCGGAAGATTTATTACTTAGTCGAGCGTGTAACGACACGGTAATGGCTTTACTGCATCGCCATATTTCTTCGTTACAAGTCAATCGTAAAGAGTCGCGTTTTGACCTAGAAGCAATTGATCGCTACATAGAGCGCCACATTAGCTACAAGATCACAGTCGCGCAGTTGGCAGGCAGCGTCTTCCTCGGTGAAAGCCAATTCCATTCGTTGTTTAAAGAGCAATTGGGCATTACTCCTCATCAGTACCTATTAAGCAAACGCATCGATATGGCTAAGCAGCTGATTGAAAAAGGTCATCTAACCTTAGGTCAAGTGGCTGAGTTATCGGGATTCTCCGGACAAAGTACCTTTGCCCATGCTTTTTCGCGTCTACAAGGTATCTCTCCATCACAGTATAAGAAACAAATTGGTTAAATTGGGATAAAGATCTGGTGAGTTGTTTTGCTAAATGTGATGTGATCGTGTTTTAACTTTGTTAAATAACGAAGTTTTTAGCAAATAATCCGGAGTTTTTGACAAGTATCCAACTCAAGCTCAAAATACACTGCAAGCCATTGTAGGAAACCTGCACATTTGCAGGTGTGAGATTGAGGAAAACGCATGTTTACAGCAACCGATGTGTTGAATGCTGAGTTTATTGAGCAGCCGCTTGATGATCTCTGGGCGTTGATCTCTCCGCTATATATGGTGGATGAATCACAATGGCTATCACAGCTGCTCCCTTTGGCTGAGCCCCGTTCGGCTGAAAAACAACAAATAGAGCATCAAACGACTCAACTGATTCAAGCAATACGGGCAGATAAAAAATCGATCCAAATGATTGATGCTCTGTTACTTGAATACAGTCTTGATACCCAAGAAGGGATCTTATTGATGTGTTTGGCCGAAGCATTGATGCGTATTCCTGATGCAGCAACCGCTGATGCCCTTATTCGCGACAAATTAAGCGTGGCGGACTGGAAATCTCATCTCAAAAACTCCGATTCGGTGTTCGTGAATGCTTCAACGTGGGGATTGATGTTTACCGGTAAGGTGGTTGGATTATCCGCGCCGAAAACCCCTAGTCCAACTCAGGCTCTTAATCGTTTAGTCAATAAGCTCTCTGAGCCAGTGATTCGCCAAGCTATGCATCAAGCGATGAAAATCATGGGCCATCAATTTGTGCTCGGTCGCAGTATTGGTGAGGCGCAAAAAAATGGCGCAGCGTCATACCAAAAAGGCTTTACCTATTCGTTTGATATGCTGGGAGAAGCGGCTTTAACTTCCGCGGATGCCAACAAGTACTTTAAAGATTATTTGATGGCGATTGAAGCGGTTGGCCGTGAAATGCCGACGGTTAAAACCCATTCGGCCCCTTCCGTTTCGATCAAATTATCCGCATTGCATCCTCGTTATGAAGTGGCTAATCAATCACGTGTGATAAGCGAGCTCTACCAAACCGTGTTAGAGCTGTTACGTCGTGCCGTTGAGTTGGATGTTGCCATTACCATTGATGCTGAAGAAGCAGACCGACTGGAGTTGTCGCTCAAGCTGTTTGCCAAGCTGTATCGCAGTGAGGTGGTGCAGGGGTGGGGCAAATTTGGTTTGGTGATTCAAACATATTCAAAACGCGCTTTGCCAGTATTAGTGTGGCTTAATCGACTGGCTAAACAGCAAGGCGATGTGATCCCATTACGCTTAGTAAAAGGCGCTTATTGGGACAGCGAGATCAAGTGGTCGCAACAAGCAGGCTACCGTAATTACCCCGTTTATACTCGTAAAGAATCGACGGATGTTGCCTACCTTGCTTGTGCTCGCTTCCTGCTGAGTGCGGGTGTACGTGGCAATATTTTCCCTCAGTTTGCTAGCCACAATGCTCATACCGTCACGGCCATCGCAGTCATGGCTGAGCACAATGATTATGAATTTCAGCGTCTGCACGGTATGGGAGAATCCCTTTATAACCATGTAATGGCGATGTATCAGCAACCAGTTCGCATTTATGCTCCTGTAGGAAGCCATAAAGATCTATTGCCCTATCTTGTACGCCGTTTACTTGAAAATGGCGCCAATAGCTCCTTTGTTCATCGTTTAGTTGATGCGCGCTGCCCGATTGAAAGTTTGACTCAGCATCCGGTTGATAGCTTGCAAGCGTTTGAACGCTTGGACAATCTCAACATTCCGCTACCACCAAGTATTTTTCCGCAACGTCGAAACTCGCTTGGTATTAATGTTGATATTGAAAGCGAAGCGCAAGAGTTCGAAGCGCAGGTTGAAACTTGGTTAACGCATCAGTGGCAAGCATCACCGATGGTGAATGGTGTGCCATTTTTCGAAAGCATGATCAAGGAAGGAAATGAAGTGGAGACCATCACCGCGCCTTACGATAGACGTATTGATATTGGACAAGTTGTGTTTGCACACCTTGATCATGTTTCCGCAGCGATTGATGTTGCCCAGCAGGGATTTAGCGCTTGGCAAGCGACGCCATCGAGTGAACGTGCGGCGCCATTAGATCGATTAGCAGACTTGTTGGAGATCAATTTGGCTGAATTGGTGGCCTTATGTCATCAAGAGGCGGGAAAAACCATTCATGACGCGATTGATGAAGTACGCGAAGCGGTCGATTTTTGTCGTTACTACGCCCAACAAGTGGATGAACTGAGCGCCTTTACAATCAAGAGCTTTGATGGTCAAACACGAACCATCACACGTCAGGGTCGTGGTGTCTTTGTCTGTATTAGCCCGTGGAATTTCCCGTTGGCGATTTTCTTAGGTCAAATTTCTGCCGCGTTGGTTGCAGGGAATACCGTTGTAGCAAAACCGGCAGAGCAAACCAGTTTGATTGCTGCGCGTGCCGTCGAGCTGATGTTGCAGGCGGGTTTTCCGCCTAGTGTTATTCAACTACTGCCAGGCCGAGGCGGTGATGTTGGTCATGCGCTTACTTCTCATGCAGCTATTGCTGGCGTGGCCTTTACTGGTTCAACGCAAACGGCGCAACGTATCAATCAAACCTTAGCCAGCCGTGATTGCCAGCCTGTCCCTTTGATTGCGGAAACCGGAGGGCAGAATACGATGATTGTCGACAGTACCGCGCTACCCGAGCAGGTGGTGCGTGATGTGATTCGTTCAGCATTCGCTTCAGCAGGGCAACGCTGTAGTGCACTGCGTGTGCTGTTTGTCCAAGAAGACATTGCTGATCGTATTATTGCCCTTATTCAAGGGGCAATGAATGAACTGTCAGTGGGCGATCCTAAGTTGCATTCAACAGATGTTGGGCCCGTTATCGATGCCGGTGCGAAACAAAAACTGCTTGCTCATATCGATCAAATGGCCTCTCAGCACAAGACGATCGCGCAACTGAACTTAGATGACTCGTGTCAATATGGAGACTTTGTCGCACCTTGCGCTTTTGAAATTGATGATATCAGCGTGCTTAAAGAGGAGCAGTTTGGGCCAATTTTGCATGTGGTTCGTTTTAAGGCGAATCAAGTCGCTCAAGTGGTGGCCAATATTAATGCAACGGGATTTGGTTTGACCTTGGGGATCCATAGCCGGAACGAAACGACTTATCGCTGGATAGAAAAACATACCCGAGTGGGCAATAGCTATATTAACCGCGATCAAGTGGGGGCGGTTGTTGGTGTGCAGCCGTTTGGCGGTCAAGGCCTATCGGGTACAGGCCCTAAAGCGGGTGGTCCACACTACCTGTATCGTTTTACTCAGATCAGCAACCAAGTTCATGGATGAGAAGGAGATAAATCATGGTTCATCAAGTCATTGGATTTTCAGATGCCTTCTCTGCTTGGGAAAATTGGAATCTGACCGATTTTGATTCCAAAATCGAGGGGCTACTTGAGCTTAAACAGGGGGTTGAGCATAACCAACCTGAGTGGGCGGAAGTCATTGGTTTTCACATTGAACAAGCGGCAACGTTGATAGGCTTTGAACATCAGTTAGTGGGGCCGACAGGTGAAAGCAATGAGTTGTATACCGCAGGGCGGGGCGTGAGTTTACTCATTATGGAGGTCGATGAAGCAGCGGCAAGACAGGCCGTCATTGCTCAGCTTATTGCTGCATTAGTCGCGGGCAATAGTGTCGTGCTATGCAGTGATGATGTCACTTTTGTCACCGAATTAGAGGCGGCTTATCAACAGTCATCTCTGCCGATAAATCTCATTCAATTTGCTGCACTTGATGCAGCACCGCAAGTGCTGGAATCAGATGTGCGAGTGGTGGGCTTTGTTGGTTCAACCAGTGGGGAGCTAAATCTCAATCGACAACTTGCCAATCGCACAGGGGCGATAGTGAGCTTAGTGTCGGAGACGGATTTAGTCAGTTTATCTGTGGCTCATGATCCCCATTTATCGTTGCGGTTTATCACCGAGCGAACCAGAACAATAAATATAACAGCAGTGGGTGGTAATGCGACGTTATTGGGCGCAGCCAATCTCTGAGTGATGTCAGGGATAAACTCACGAACTCCTTAATAGCAATGCCATGGAGGACATTGCTGTTTAAGGGGACATTTTAAAGAAGAGGAAATACCACATGGAAAATAGCTTTGCTATTACAACGACGTTTATTGCTTACTTAGTTTTAATGTTAGCAATTGGCGTTATCGCCTATTTACGAACAAAAAACTCCACCGACTACTTTTTGGGTGGACGTACTTTAGGCCCTTGGCCTGCCGCGTTGTCTGCGGGTGCATCAGACATGAGTGGTTGGTTGCTGCTTGGCCTTCCGGGTTACGCGTATGCTGCGGGTATCGAAGCATTTTGGTTAGCAGGTGGCTTGTTACTTGGCACTTGGGCTAACTGGCTGATCAACGCTAAGCGCTTACGTACTTATAGTATTACGACGGACTCGCTGACGATTCCGGAGTTTTTCGCGCGTCGATTTAATGATAACTCTAAACTTATTCAAACCATTTCTGCGTTCTTTATCCTTTTGTTCTTCCTTTTCTATACCAGTTCTGGTTTGGTTGCAGGCGGCAAGTTGTTTGAAACCGTATTCGGTTTAGATTACAGCATTGCAGTGGTCATCGGCACGCTTTGTGTTGTGTCTTATACCTTATTTGGCGGTTTTCTAGCCGTGTCTTGGACGGATTTAGTGCAAGGTTTATTGATGGCTGCGGCGCTGATTATTGTACCAGTGGCAACCATGCAAGGTAGCTTTAGCGACTTAACGCATCAGTTAGAAGCGATCAATCCAGAGCTTTTAACGTTATGGAATGATTCGAAAGGTGAACCGTTGTCGGCGATCGCAATTATTTCTTTAGTTGCTTGGGGCTTGGGTTACTTTGGTCAACCGCATATTTTGGCGCGTTTTAAAGCGACTCGTAGCAACAAAGATCTGACAACGGCGCGTCGCATTGCCGTTGTGTGGACGGGTTTATCGATGATTGGTGCATTGATGGTGGGCGTCGTTGGCTTGGTCTACGTGACCAATACTGGTAGCGTTTCACTGGATGATGGTGAAAAAATCTTCATGCTATTGGTAAACTCGATGTTCCATCCAGTGGTTGCGGGTATTCTATTGGCAGCGATCCTTGCTGCGGTAATGAGTACCGCTGACTCTCAATTGTTAGTGTCATCATCGGCGCTGGCGGAAGATTTTTACAAGCAAGTGTTTAAGCAAGACGCGAGCTCTGACGAAATTGTTATGGTTGGTCGTATTGCCGTGGTGGGTATTTCCATTATTGCGCTAATTCTTGCTATGTCACCAGATAGCTCAGTATTGACCTTGGTTTCTTATGCTTGGGCGGGCTTTGGCGCAGCATTTGGTCCTGCGATGGTATTGAGTCTTTATTGGTCACGTATGAACCGTAATGGCGCGTTAGCGGGCATTATTGTTGGTGGTGTGACGATTGTCATATGGAAGCAACTAACTGGCGGCGTGTTTGATGTATACGAAATCGTACCGGGTATCATTTTCTCAACCATTGCGATTGTTGTGGTTAGCTTGATGACTGGCGAACCAGATGAGGTGGTTAAGGCGCAACATGCGAAGTTTGAGAAACAACTGCAAGAGCTAGAATAAGCTTTTGAATATCAGATAAAATGTGAACCAGTACAGCCCTCATAGCAGGGCTGTACTTTTTTGCTTACTATTTGTTTGCTTTAGCTCACAAAACGGCGTTTGGTCGTAAAATATCTGGAACCAAAGGACTATAACAGAGTCAACCTAATTGACTAAAACGTAAGGGAGAGAAGAGTCATGCCACAGATATACTGCGAATGTTGCCACAAACACACTCCACATAAAGTTGTCATGGAGCGTTGTGATAACCAGCGCAGCTCATTTCTTCGTTCTTTTGCTAGCTTTTTTGTCACTGTGCTGCAAGGTGATCACTATGTCAAAATGGAACAGCAATACTACTGTCGTAGTTGCAATCACCACTGCTCGGCGGTGGCCTCACCATTAACAAATGCCAACGCGGTCTAACAATTTCTTACGTTACTTCCATTTATATCTCATTCGGCCTGTGATTAGATTGTTCAAATAGTGTTGTTTGAATGATGAATCATCGGGGGATGTATTGTGGAGTTGGATCGAATTGATCGTGAAATCTTACGTATTTTAAATGCTCAAGGGCGCTTGCCTATCGTTGAGCTCGCAAAGCGTATTAATCTCACCACATCGCCTTGTTCTGATCGTGTTAAGCGTTTGGAAAAAGAGGGCTTTATTAGTGGTTACTATGCCGATCTTAACCCAGATAAGCTTGGTTTTGCTGTACAGGTCTTCATCCACATACGTTTAGATCAAAGTGGCCACTCACCGTTTGAATCATTTGCTGCTGAAGTTGCTAAACATCCTGAAATTGAAGCGTGTTACACGCTATCTGGTGGCTTTGATACGATGATCAAAGTGCGCGTAAAGTGCATGAAAGCGTATCAGAACTTTATGGCGACTAAGTTTGTTACCTTGCCCGGGGTTATTCAATCAAGAAGTGAAGTGGTGATTGAAGAGCATAAGACCAGTAATGGATTAAACGCCGCACAGATTTAAGTTTATAGTGAACAGATACAAAAACGGTGAACCTGTTGGGGCTCACCGTCAGAGTGGCGTTTGTGGTGCTAGTTAAGCGACAAAAGAAGAAACAACCCCAATTAGGCCACCGAACACGCCTCCCCAAACAACTAACCAGCCAAGATGTTCTTTAATCATCTTTTGCACCATCTCTTTAACCAATTTAGGCGTCAGTTCGTTTAAACGCTGATCGATGATGTTTTCAATATTAGTTTTGATTTCCTCCATCATCGCTGGAGACTCCATCTGCTCTTTTAGTGCGAGCTTAACCGAATCACTTTGGCTAATTTCCACCATTGATTGCTGCATCTTCTCAACAAAGGGCTGTTTTAACGGTTGTAGAGCTTCCGTTCCGCCGAACATCGCCAGCATGCCGCCAAAAGAAGATTGTGCAATGACCTCTACGAGTGAATCAAAGGTAGGGTTGAGGTCGATTTTTGCAATAACAGGCTCAAGGTTGAGCGTTTTGCTGCTATTTATTTCTTGGTTTAGAAACTTGTCAATGTTGCTGGCGGTGAAAAACTGCTCCATCATCAGTTGCTTGATAGCCAGTTTAAACTCTTCAAAGCGCGCAGGAATAACACCTGAACCATACAAACCGGGTACTTTTTCAAACAACATATGAATGGCTAACCAGTTGGTAATTGCCCCAGAGAAAGCAAATAGGCCTGCATAAAAGGCCAGTTGATTAGCAAAAACATGGCCACCGGCAAGTAGCGCAAGGGCAATGACATTCGTGAGTAAACTTTTGTTCATTAACGGAAGACTCGTGGTTTAAAAAAGTGTGACGAGTATAACGGAGTCGAAGGTTAGCAAAAAGCCCTCAACAGAGGGCTTTTGACCTTTTTATTGGACATATCAGCTTACGGTAATCGCGATACCAAGCGGGTTGAGGGGGCTCAAGCGCTCATAACCGAGCTTGGTTTCTATTACTTAGCTTCTATCGTTTAGTCTTGCTGAGCTTGGTCTTGATCTTTTTCGCCAAGGAAACCGCCTGTCTGGTGTGCCCAAAGTTGTGCATAAATACCATTGTTCTGCAGCAATTCTTGGTGCGAGCCTTGTTCTACGATTTGGCCTTGGTCAAGAACAATCAGGCGATCCATCGCAGCGATGGTGGATAAGCGGTGCGCAATCGCGATAACGGTTTTGCCCTCCATCAACTCATACAAGCTTTCTTGGATCGCCGCTTCTACTTCAGAATCGAGTGCTGAGGTGGCTTCGTCTAACACAAGCAGCGGTGCGTCTTTCAGTAGCACACGTGAAATTGCCACACGTTGACGTTGTCCACCTGACAGTTTCACGCCACGCTCACCAACTTGAGCATCGTAGCCCTCATTGCCAAATGGGTCATTAAGCGTTTGGATAAAGTCGTGTGCGTGTGCCTGCTTTGTCGCTTTTAGTAACTCTTCGTCACTGGCATCAGGTTTGCCATACAAGATGTTGTCGCGGATTGAACGATGCAACAGTGATGTGTCTTGTGTCACCATACCGATATTACTGCGCAGAGATTCTTGAGTGACATCTGAGATCACCTGACCATCAATTTTGATTTGGCCTTGTTCCACATCATGAAAGCGCAGCAGTAAGTTCACTAAGGTTGACTTACCTGCACCAGAACGACCAACTAAGCCCACTTTTTCGCCCGGTTTGATCGTCAAATTCATGTTGCTGATCACCCCTTTGTTTTTGTCACCATAGTGGAAGCTGACATCGTTAAATTCGATACCACCTTGCGTGACGTTAAGCGGTTTTGCATCGGTTTTGTCTTCGATATCGATCGGTTTTGATAAGGTTTTCATGCCATCAACAACGGTGCCCATATTTTCAAATAGAGCACCCACTTCCCACATGATCCACATTGACATACCGTTGATGCGTAGAGCTAAACTGATGGCGATAGCAATCGCTCCAATACTGATCGCACTGTCCATCCACAATACGATCGATAGCGTGGCAATAGAAAAAACCAGGATGTAGTTGGTCACTTCTACCGCAACGTCAAAGCCCGTGACAAGGCGCATTTGACGGTAAACGGTTTGTAGAAAGCCTTGCATGCCTTCTTCGGCATATTCCGTTTCACGGTGGCTATGTGAGAACAGTTTAACGGTAGAGATATTGGTATAGCTATCGACGATGCGGCCTGTCATCAATGAACGTGCGTCAGCTTGTTCAGTTGCGACTTGTTTTAGTTTTGGCACGAAATAGATCTGGATGCAGATATAAGCGACAAGCCAAAATAGCATTGGAATGGCTAAGCGCCAGTCAGCTTGCGCGAGCAGAACGATCATGCTGGTGAAGTAGACCGACACATAGACAAAAACATCCATACTTTTCATCACGGTTTCACGCACCGCTAGTGAGGTTTGCATCACTTTTGTCGCAACACGACCGGCAAAGTCATCTTGATAGAAATTGACACTTTGCTTGAGTAAGTAGCGATGCGCCAGCCAGCGGATCGACATTGGATAGTTGCCGAGCAATGTTTGGTGCACAAGTAATGAGTAGCCGACGACCATGATAGGCATCACGACCAATAGCAGAGCACCATAAAAGATCAAGTCAGCCTGGTTGTCTTGCCAGAAAGTTTCAGGATTACTGTTGGACAGCCAGTCAACCAAGTTACCCATCGCGCCAAACAGGGCGACTTCGACGATCGCAACAATGGTGGCCATGATTGACATGATGACCAATGGCACTTCAAATCCGCGCGTATAGTAACGACAAAAAGCAAAAATGCCTTGTGGTGGCTGTTCTGGCTCTTGATCGGGGAATGGCTTTGTGAAGCTCTCAAATTTCTTGAACATACATCATCCTAAAGCGCGGCAAGAAAAAGATATTATGACGATAGGGCTGCGCGCTGTGTTAAGTGTTGTATGTTATCGTTTTGCCAGCAGAAATGTAACTATCGAGCGGCTCATGATCGTACGTTTATGTGGCAGGCGTCGATTTAGTCAGAGAAATAACGGTCAGAGTTCGATACGGCTGAAGTGGGGCAATAAAAAGGCCAGCAATGCTGGCCTAATTCGATGGAAATTGATGCTTACGCGCTTAGTGTTGCGAGCGCTCTGCAAATTTTTCTAAACCAATCACAAGGGCGATTGCCGCAATCATCATCACCACAGCCATACCTAAGTGGGCCGGTTGATTCATCACGTTCTCAAATTCAAATGGGGTTAAGTTGTGTTGAATCAATGGCACTTCTTCCCCTTTTGAGTTGGTGCGCCATGAGATGGTCTCTTTCCATGGCCAGATCTTTGGCAACGTGCCGATCATCAAACCCGTTAGGAAAACTAAGGTGGCATCTCTAAAGCGTTTTAGCAACCATGATAGAACATGAGAGAAGCTCAGTAGGCCAACCACACAACCAGTTAGAAAGAGCGACAGGATAGTGAAATCAAATGATTTTACCGCACCTAAAACCGGAGCGTACATGCCGATAAGTAGCAGAATAAAGCTGCCCGAGATACCCGGAAGGATCATGGCACAGATCGCGATGGCGCCAGCAAAGACGATGTTGATGCTGGTCGGTTCCATTTGCAGTGGATTTAGTATGGTAATGCAGTATGCAAAAGCTACCCCCAGCAGCAGGAATATGGCGCGGCTCATGGTGCGTTGTTCCACTTGTTTGAGGATGTGATACACCGACACCAAAATGAGGCCGAAAAAGAATGACCAAAGTGGAATAGGATGAGTGACCAATAACCAAGAGATAAGTTTAGCCAAGGTCGCAATGCTGGTGAAAACCCCACCAAATAGCGCGATCAAGAATAGGCCATTAATATGACTGAACGCGGCCTTAAAGCCTTCTCGTTTCCAAATGCCAAGTACAGTAGGGTTGATACGGCGAATACTTTCTAAAAGCGTATCATAGATGCCGGTGATAAACGCGATAGTACCGCCAGATACGCCAGGTACAACATCGGCCGCGCCCATGGCGAGACCTTTAAAAAACGTCGTTAAGTAGTTCATTCAATACAGTAATCAGGTTGAGATGGCGAAAGTATACCGATAAAGGTGTCAAAAAAGTATGAAAATAGGGCGCAAAATCGCCCTAAAAATAAGATTGGATATTGGCTGAGGTTAACGCAGAGAGAGGCGATTACCATCGAACTTGAGATGTGCCAGTAAAGTTTTCGCATTTTCCTTACCACGATCATCAAACTTAACACCGTAGCTTCTTTTCTGTGAAGATTGCTTGACGTTACAAATCGTGCCGCTGAGTGAATCAAATGAAGTCGATTTCCCTGGCATTGATATCAATAGTTCAACTTTTTCCCCTGATGCGAACGGGCGTGTAAGGGAAGGGGTAATATATAAGCAGCCACTTTTCGATAAGTCTCGCATCACACACTCGATACGATGATTGGTGCTGTGAGCTTTAGCACGTAAATTGACTTCATAACGAGGTTCGTTACGCAGCGGTGTGGACTGCACGGTTTGTGGAATCGACATCGCAACCATCGCGATTGGCGCTTTAATGATGTGCAAAATTTGGCTACGGAAGCTAAATACCGCCCCTTCTCCACGCGGTGCAATAGCACGTAATGTGGCCCAAAATCCTTCTTGGAAGAAGTCGTTGATGTTTTCATCTGACAGTTTAGGTAATTCGACCAAAATCATATGGCTAGAGTGAGTGCCAATAAAGTTACTTTTGATTCGAAAACTGGTACCGACAGGCGTGACGATACCAATGCTGAGTTCACGGCCATGATCGATCATCGGGAGGGCATCGACGCTATTAACAACGGTTGCGGCGCGTGAGTTCATCTTGTTTGGCTGAGCTTTAGCTGCAGTGGTTGTCTGTGACTGAGTATTCATTCCACCACCATTATCCCGTTAGCGTATTTATTTTGAATTGAGCGTGCTGATCTCACTCTGAATCCTATTGTTTGACGTTACTTGTGTATAGACACGGTTAAGTTCAACTTATTTGCCTATTGGGAATACGCAGTAAATTCTATTGAGGGTTTGCTTCGAGTTCAAACATCAATATAGGTTATAAGTATGAGCTAGTTATCATTTTTGACGTCAATTATATGCACGTAGTCACACTTGACCAAGAAGAACAGCATTTTCAAGATTCTGTTGAGTGAGATTTGTTCTCTTTCATGCCGTTTAGGCACAATGATGATGTTGTCACCTTCACTTTGACTTTGATTCCACTCTCTCTTTTAGAGGCTAGAGTATGGTAAATTGGTCATTAAAGCGATAGCCGCGAAGACCGATTCGCATCATGGGGTTGTAGCAGCAGCATGCTGTGGTGACTTATCGGTCACTCTTTTTACTTGAATCCAAGCCGCAATGAAGGCCGCTAAAGGGTTGCGTGAATTATTCGATACAAGGCTAATACGGTATCGATAACGAGTCAAAATTTGACTATCGAGACCGTATTGGTGTTGGTGAGCTGAGGATGAAGATTAGGCTTTTATTCTCGCCATATAATAGGTGCTAATATATTCGCCGCGACGAAATACCGAGCACTTCGCTTCCCCTTCGATCTCAAAACCAAATTTTTTATAGCAAGCGATGGCGGTCTGATTGTCACTATTCACATCAATCTGGATACGTTTGATTTGCAGCCAATTATCGGCGAGATCAAGAACGGTTTCGATTAAACGACTGGCAATACCTAAACCATGGTAGTTGTCGTGAACACCAAGGCCAAATGTTCCGCAATGAATCAGGCGAGGGCTACGCAGATGTTCGAATCCGATATTACCTACGACCACTCCCTCGACTTCGGCAACGAAGCTATAGATGTGGTCAGGAATGTTTTCTAAACGCTGTTGCCACAGCGCGCTGCTGGGTAAAGGGAGTTGTAATGTCTCACTTTGCGCCTTGGGTTGTGAATAGAGCTCAGCTATAGCTGCAGCATCTGACACTAGGGTTGGGCGAATCTTAATATCCATATCTTTCTCATCCGCTTATCGGTTCATGCTTTGGTATAACATATTTATGGTTCTGTATAAAAAGTAAATATGATTGAGTGTGAAGGGTTCCCTCGGTAATCTTGCGAGGCGTTTTATAAGGAACCGTTTGATGAATCAATCTTCTGGGTGGAAAACCCCACAAAACTTTTTACTAATCATCTCTATTATCGTTCCAATTGCCTTTTCAAGTTGGATGGCTTTGTTGAATAACTTTGTTATTGAAAAAGCGAATTTTGATGGTGCTGATATTGGATTACTGCAAAGTGTGCGCGAAATACCAGGCTTTTTGGCTTTTACGGTGATTTTTGTGCTGATGTTTATTCGCGAGCAACGATTTATGATTGTGTCATTAGCGATGCTTGCCATTGGCAGCGCGATGACAGGTTTTTTCCCGTCAGTAACAGGTTTGCTACTCACCACCTTACTGCTGTCTACCGGCTTTCACTATTTTGAAACCTTAAAGCAGTCACTTGCACTGCAGTGGCTGACAAAAGAGGAAGCGCCTGAGACGCTGGGTAAATACATTTCTGTTGGTGCACTCGCCTCTCTACTTACTTACGCGGCATTATGGGTTTGCTTGGAAGTATTCCAGCTTGAATTTAAGTGGATCTATTTGATTTTCGGCGGGATTGGCTTTGCTTTGGTGGTTGTGGTTGCGTTTGCTTTTCCTCAGTTTGAAACCAAAGTGGTACAGAATAAGAAATTGGTGCTGCGTAAGCGTTATTGGCTCTACTATGCTTTAACCTTCATGAGTGGTGCTCGTCGTCAGATCTTTACCGTATTTGCTGGCTTTTTAATGGTTGAGCGATTTGGCTATTCAGCGGCCGATATCACGTTACTCTTCGTGGCTAACTACTTCTTTAACTTCTTATTTGCAAAGAAAATCGGTCGTTTTATTGGTCGAGTCGGTGAGCGCAAAGCGTTGATGTTTGAATACATTGGCTTGATTGGGGTATTTGTTGGTTATGCCTTTGTTGAAACGGCGGAATGGGCGGCGGCGTTGTATATTGTGGATCATCTCTTCTTTGCTTTAGCGCTGGCGATTAAGACCTACTTGCAAAAGATTGCCGATCCGGCTGACATGGCCTCGACGGCAGGGGTGTCATTCACGATTAACCATATTGCTGCAGTGGTGATTCCGGTGACGTTTGGTCTCATTTGGTTGGCATCACCTTCAGCGGTGTTCTTTATTGGCGCTGCGATGGCTGGTGTGTCTTTGCTACTGTCGCTTAATATCCCGGCTAAGCCAGAAGAGGGCAACGAAGTTCGTGTGTTGAAGTGGCGCTAAACGTTATCGCTATTGCTGACAAGTAAATGGATACTGGAATCAAAATAGGCGCCTACAAGGCGCCTATTTTTTTACTTAGAACGGATACCAAAATAATTGGCTATCCATCATGCGTTTGGTAATCGCTGCCGCAACCACAATGACAATTCCGAACAACGTCCATTTATCAATGCTGTTCAATGCTCTGCTACTGTACCAAGTACGACGATTATGACGGCCAAAACCACGCAATGTCATCGCGTTTGAGATTTGGTCAGCACGATCTAAACTCGAGAAAATCAATGGTCCAAGGATTTTCGAGACGTTTTGCAGACGTAAGAATAGTGGTGTGTTCTTGGACAAATCAAGGCCACGGGCTTGTTGGGCATGCATGATATTGACGAAGTCTTTTTTTACTTCTGGCAAATAACGCAAGGTTAAACTTACCGCGTAGGCGATTTTGTAAGGTACACCAATACGATTCAAGCTCGCCGCAAATTCTGTTGGGTGCGTGGTAAAAACAAACACCAATGCGATTGGGAACATGCTGAAGTATTTTAGCGTTACCGTCAGCAGATAAAACAAGGTTTCTTGCGTTACCGAGTAATGACCAAGTGGCAATAATACGGTGGTTGAGCCCATGTATTCCGTACCTTGTTGCGGAGCCAACAAGAACATAAATAGCGCGTTCATCATCAATACACTTGCCGTACCAATCAACAATGGTTTGTAGACTGATAGAGGCACGCGAGTCATTTTTAGCAGGCTAAGACCAGCAATAATCAATACACTGATTAGACGTAAGTCAAACGTAGTTAATACCACGGTTACCCACGCCATAAAAAGAGCAAACTTAGTGATTCCGTTCAGTGCATGCAAAGGGGATTTTGTATCAACATAGCTGATACCAAATTTCATTTTTGAAGCATTCATGCTGCCGGTTTCTCACGTTCAATAAAGGTTTGCATAAAGCGAATTTTGTCGTCGATATTCAATCGTTCGGCTAAGTCGTACAAGCTGGTGGTCGTCAGGTTGGCTTGCTCAAGCAAGTCTGGTTGACTGAATACTTGTGTCATAGGCTGGTCGGCGATCAACAGACTATCGGCAATCACAATCGAACGAGTTGAGTACTCCAAAACCAGGTGCATATCATGAGAAATAATCACCACAGTAATGCCCATTTCACGGTTGAGTTTTTGCACAAAGCTCAGCATTGACGTGTAGTTGCGGTAGTCTTGCCCTGCTGTTGGTTCGTCCAAAATCAACAGTTGTGGTTCCATCACCAAAATCGAGGCGATGGTCACGCGTTTCTTCTGGCCATAACTTAGTGCTTCAATTGGCCAATGGCGATATTTCGTCAAGCCACATAACGCGAGTACGTCTTCGACTTTTCGTTCGATAACGCTCTCTTCAAGCCCTTTATTACGTAGACCGAAGGCAACTTCATCGAAGATCATATGATGAGAGATCATATGATTTGGGTTTTGCATCACCACACCGATCTTCTGACTGCGCTCAAAAATGTTGAGGTTAGCAATGTCTTGACCATCAAAGTCGATATTGCCAGCATCGGGTTCAACAACGCCCATGATCAACTTAGTGATGGTTGACTTACCTGAACCGTTTTTGCCTAAGATCGAAACAAACTCACCACGTTTCACGTCAAATGACACGTTTTCGAGGGCGTTCTTCTCACCATCATAAGAGTAAGTCAGGTCGCGAATTTGCAGTAGAGCAGGCGCAACTTCAGCGCTAGAGGCAAGAGGGGTATCGATTTGCCATTGCGTAAAGGCTGACTGGTACTGTTCAACGCCGATATTGTCGAGCGAAGAGAGCTTATCAGTGTTAGCAAGAGGGCAATGAGCGGCCTTGAGAGCAGAAAGATAGAGAGGCTCACGGATACCGTGTTGCGCTAACAAATCTGAAGCCAACAGTGCATCTGGCGTCATGTCTGCAACAATTTCACCTTGTTCCATCAAAATAACACGATCAACATTGCGATGCAGAACATCCTCAAGACGGTGTTCAATCATCACAATCGTTTTGTTGGTTTTTTGGTGCAGCTCATCGATGATTTCGATGGTTCTGCGGCCTGTTTTTGGATCGAGTGCAGCCAGCGGTTCATCAAACAAAAGAATGTCGACATCATCCACAAGGATGCCAGCCAGTGATACTCGCTGCTTTTGACCACCTGATAAGTCGTGTGGTGAACGCTCGAGCATGTCTGCAAGATCAACCATTTTTGCCGTTGCTTTTACCAGTGGGTACATCTCAATATTCGACATGCACTGGTTTTCCAGAGCAAAGGCAATATCTTCACCAATGCTTAGGCCAACAAACTGGCTATCAGTATCTTGTAGTACGGTACCAACTTGTTCGGTAAAAGCGTGCAGATCCAGCGCCGAAGTCACTTGACCATTAATGGTTAAGTGACCGGAAATCTCACCTGAAATCGCGTGAGGAATAAGGCCGTTTAAGCACTGACCAAGGGTAGATTTACCGCTACCGCTTGGACCGATGATGACGATTTTCTCTCCTTGCTCTATCCTTAGATTGATATTTTTTAGTGTCGGTTTATCCAGCGACTGATATCTAAAAGAGAAGTTAGAAAATTCAATGGTCATTGCCGATTAGGCCTCAGTTAAATTGCGGCTCATCGCGTTGCGTTTGGCGACGTTTTTAAGAATGAAGAAACCAACAATTGCGATCAACAGTGAGTTGCCTGCCGCGATAATAGTTAACTGGGTAAAGACTTTGGTGAACGGTTCGGCATACAAGATGGTATCGAGAAACGCAGAAGTACCATAGCCCACCACGTTGCCAACAAAAGCCAATAACACAAACAGGGCAAAATCGGTTTTGTTGAAGATGCCTTTTTCAAGATTGTTTTTGGTCATACTTGAGTAAAAACCCATGGTGAGACCAACAATGCCAGAACCTAGAACCCATGTTAACCATACGCCCCAGCCTGCAAAGAGATCGGTAACCCAGTGGCCAATAAAGCCAACTAAAAAGCCTACCAGTGGACCAAACAGTACTGAGAATAGAGCCAGTACAGCCATGGCTGGTTTTAGGGTGGTATTAGCAAAAACTGGGATACCAAACATAGGCAGGCCGCCGATACCATAAAGTGCAGCGCCGATTGCAATAACCACGACGGTTTTGGCAGAAAGATTCATAGTTAACCTGTGTTCTAGCGAAATAAAATAAGTGATCCAAATGAGCGAATATTGATTCGATTTTTACTCATGGACGCGTAGGGGAGCGGATTATACAGAACATTGTGAGCGATGGAAAGCTAACTATCTAGACGTCTAGATGCGAAAGTGATGGTCGTAAAGTGTGATGTACAGCAAATAAATTTAGTGGTTTGTCTATTTGGCTTTATTGGAGTGGTGAATGTTTATCCTGCGCTGTGATTGTGGCGGGGATATAGCCGCGGAGAACTAGCCGAAACAGACGTTGAATGATGGGTTACCGAGGCCCCGATTGGAGCCTCAGTATTTATGCTTTTATAGAACGACGTTAAAGATAGCTTTCATTGCTCTTTGTATTAGAGAGCGTCGATTTGGTGAACATCGATGAAATGCGTCTTAAGTTAGTGGTCAAGGTAGAGATAGTTTTGCCAGCTCTTCATGCGAATCAACACCTTACGCATGATGGATACGTGACTAAAGCTATCAGAGTAGACCGCCACTTCAACCGCGGTGCCCATTGGCAGCGCGTAAGGCGTTAAATCATCATTCACCTTGAGTGTGACCAGCACTCGACCATTGGTTCTCAGAGCGTCTGTGCCAACCAAGGTGCCGCGTGCTTGAAATTGGCTTTCGCCGATGGCAGGCAAGATATCAATGATTTCCCCCTTAAATACTTTTCCTGGCAAAGCTCTAAAAATAAATTCAGCTTCAAAGCCTGGTTTTAAGCGCTGAAGAGAGTTTTGGCGAAAGGCTGCGGTGTAAACCAGCTCTTCGCTATGGACAAAAGTCATCACAGGTGCCAGCGGCAGGGGGACCGCCATCACTCCCGGACGTAGTGCTAGTTGAGTGGCAAAGCCATCGGTTGGGGCATAGACGGTGGTTTGCTCAAGGTTAAATTCAGCTTTACGTAGATCGGCGAGTAAACGGGCTACAGTGGTGTTTTCTCCGCCGATTTCAGAGTTCAACGCAATCTCGGCTTTATCGATATTGGTCGATGCAACTTCCACCGTTGCTTGAGCCGCTTTAAAGGCTTGACGACGCGTATCGAGTTGTTGCGCGGTGAATGCGCCTTTATCGTACCCACGTTGATAACGATTGAATTCACGTTGTGCTTTATCACGTTCAGCAATCGCTTTGGTTAATGCGGCTTCTTTCTCTTGTACGGTAGCCTCTAGCCCCAAAGCGCCTTGACTGGCTTCTTTGACTTGAGCTTTGAGTTTGTCGACTTCAGCCATATAAGGAACGGGATCGATCTTAAATAGCACATCCCCTTCTTTAAGTGGCTGGTTAGCTTCGACGGGAACTTCAATTACTCGGCCTCGAACACCAGACACTATTGGTGTGGTTGAAAACACCTGGTTACCAATTTGAGTGTAAGGGTGGTTAAAGTTCATCAAGAGAATTAAGGTGCCAATCAGTACGACACCCCCGAGCACGGCGGTAGGGACTGTCCACTTATTGAGTGGGATGCGAAATACTTTGAAAATAGCAATACAGAGAGCGGCATAAGTGAGTATCAGTAATAGATCCATGTTTACTGCTCCTCTTTATTAGTTGGTTGTTCGACACTGGTTGGCTGTCCGACGGATTGCTGGGGGGTGTTTAATTGTTTTGATTGGGTTTCTTTCAGCGTCGTCATTTCATGTTGTAGAGCTTCGACTTGATCAATTAAGTGCTCAAGACGATGGTGGAGATCGTGCTGTTCTTCTTCGAGTTTATGAAAACCCCAACCGCGTTCTTTACGCCATAGCGTGGCCCAAATCCATAAAAACGGCCAAAGTACATGTAAGGTGAATAGGCTAACCCAGCCAGCATAGTGAATGGCATCTTGATGAGGATGTTCGCGACTTTTGGCGATTTCATAGGGAATATCATGAATGGCGATAATGCCATAAAACAGCACGAGGGCCACGAAAACGAGTAAACCCAGAGCGAAGTAATCGAGAAACATAATACCGTCCTTGTATAATCACACGCTTTAAGTGTAACAATTAAATTATACAACTAACGGTATTTTGTTGAGATTTTGTAACTTCCGCGGTTTTATTCATAGCACACTTGGTTGCGGCCATTGGCTTTGGCTCGATAGAGCGCTTTGTCTGCACGATAGAAGGTGCGTTGGGTATTCTCGCCTTCACGATGTAAGGTAATCCCGATACTTACGGTTAAACCCCGTTCACCTAATATGTCACCCCAACCAAACTGGAAAATACGTTCGCGGTAGTTCTCGGCATGTATAGTGGCTTGCTCTAGCGTGTGGCGCTCAAGAATAATCAAAAACTCCTCACCACCAAATCGCACACAAGAGGCGCTACGGAATTTAAAATAGTCAGCAAGTTCCGATGAAACGCTAACGATGGCCTTATCGCCGACCAAATGGCTTAACTCATCATTAATGGATTTAAAATGGTCAATATCAACCACTAACAGAGCAAAAGGGGTGTCATGAAGTAACAGGTCTTTTAGTTTTGCATCCAACCAGCGTCGGTTGTGGAGACCGGTCAACGGATCGGTGAAGACATCTTGTTGCAATTGCGCTACGGCATGTTTTTGGTGTTCTGTAGTCTCTTTTAGTTCGCGATTTTCTAACTCCGAAAGGATCAACTTGAGCTGTAGCTCAAAGCGTGCAAGGCGACGTAATTGACTGGCACCGAGTTCACAAATGGGGATCTTTTTCATTAGATCGTTTCCGATGCGATATGCACGATGCTGATATTCAAGTGCACGCTTAAAGTTGTGCTGTTTCTCACACACAGAGGCGAGCGCATCACACAGTCTTAGATTCAAAATAGGCGAACCTTCTTTTTGAATTCGGGAGTGGGCACGTTCCAAGATCCAATTGGCTAGATGGATCTTTCCTGCATCGTTAAGGCAATAGCCTAGCTCCATGCGCATCATATTCGACAACCAATTGGAATTGATATTGCCGGCAGCGTATTGCACGTGGCCGAGGCAGCGCATCGCATCATCAAGGAGGGCTTGTTGTCTGAGTAAACGTGCTTGATAAAGCAAAATTTGCCCTGCGAGTACTTTATCACTCACAAGGATGCTCAGTTCTTCACACTCTTTGATGAGTTCCTTGGCAGCATTGATACGTTTAAGATCTATGAAACAGGCCAACATATAGAGCTTATAGCGTAGACGTAAAGAACGACTGCTGATGGCATGGTCGAGACTGTCTATTTTTTGATAATAGCGTAGGGCGCGGGCGTGATCGCCATAAGCATCACATAAGTTACCCATGCCCAATACGGCTTTCACGTACGAGTCGATGAAGCCATTTTCGACGGCAATGGTTGATGAAGCGATGTATTCGTTAAGGGCAGCGTTAAAATCACCATGATCAACTAAGCGATCGGCTAAATAGCCCCGCACTTCAAGGATCAACTGTGCATCTTGTGGCAAACAGAGCAAATCTAACCCGGCACGCAGCTCATCAATACCTTCTTGGAACTGTTTTAGTGAAGTACGAAATTCAGCGCTGATCACATAAGATTGTGCTTTTTCTTGTGGTGTGGTCGCGACATGTTGACGAATGTGATTCCAGAAAACGAGCGCTTCCTCACCCGTCACGGAAGACGCATCTAAACCAGCATCTGAAATTTTGTTTAACAATGCTTCCATCATAATTCTGTTACCACCGGCTCTTGCTCTAACTGTTCTAGTGTGAACGGAAAGGTCAGGATGTCGTAAAAGGAGAGTTGTGGCATACCCTGCTTGATACCACGACGTTTCCACGGATACATTTCGAACATTTGCGTCAATACTTGGAAAATACGATGCGCATCATCGCCTTTTTCGGCCAAGAGTAGACCGAGTTTGTCGGTACTTAAACGTGAAAGCAGATCTTGATGGTTACAGAAAGAGTGAGCCAGCTCAGCACAGATGTCTAAGCACTTGTTGTTTGGATGATGAATAATGATGGCCACATGATTGGCGCGTTTCAACTCAGTTTTAAACAGCATCATCTGTTCCCACCAAAACGTCTCTGAGACCATTTGACTCATATGTTTATCAGGGTCGTATTCATGCTGGGCGCGAATACGTTTAATTAATTTTTTAGCGCGTTGTTCAAGCGTTCGTTTCGACGCGCGAGCCTTGTCGCTGCCTTCACGTACTGTCTGCTCGCGTAACATTTCGGTAGAATGGGTTCGATATTTTTTAAAGGCTTGCAGCGCAATCACAAAATCGCCAACCTCTTCAGCAACGCGTGATTGCTGAAAATAGATTTGTGATAGCAGCTCGCCATTATCAAAGCTGTTGGCTGTTCTTTCTGCGGCAATAAGAAGTTGGGAAGCTTCTGAAGGTTCTTTACGCATCAGCTCTAAACGCGCTTGGCTAATGTAAGCGTGCGCTTTCATCCAAGTTAGGTTGTTCTGTTCAACCAACTGTTGTGCTTTTTGTGTGGCTTTTTCGGCATCATCGATTCGTTCTAAACCGAGCAAGGCTAGACCGCGGAAATCCCAAATTTCAGCCTGCCATGTGCGGTCATCATGATGTAATAAAGCTTCTTCGGCGCTGTCGAGAATAGAGAGCATGTCAATATAATGACCGATGAGATAGTGGTCCCATGCCAATAAGATACGGGCTTTACCTTCAAGCCAATAGATGCGCATGTTATTGGCCACTTTGACCGATAGTTCATGGGTGGATAACGCTAATTTGTACTCGCCCAATACGCGCCATACATTGCCAAGGCCGATAAGCGATTCAATTTGTATCTCAACTTGGTCAACTAGTGCTGATTGCTCGAGGGATTGAATCCAATATTGCTGGGCTGAGTAGTATTTGGCTTGTCCCCAAAAGTGCAGAGCATGGAGGTGAAGTATTTCTGGTAAGTCGTCATCGTTATCGACTTGGCTCAGTTTGGTGTAGGCTTCGCGGATGGTTTTTAGGCCTTTACGGTAATCCATAAGCGCCCAATAGCAACGGGAAATAATGACGAGACTTTGGACAACACCTCGAGGAAACAAGATCTGATTTGCTCTTGTCGCGCATTGCTCCGCTGCAAGTAACACCTGTTCAGGTTCGCTTTCAATGCGTGATTTGAGCTGTCCAAGCTCAACTTCTAGCAAATGCTGACTCTTATCCAATGAATTAATCCCTTAACCGCTAACTGAACTCATACCTTAGTATTATAAAAATAGCCGCCATTCGTGTGCTAGAAAAAGAGCTATTCGAGCGACGGTTTAATGGCGGACTTCACAGTAATGCAATTATGAGAGAAGTTCTCGCAGTGTCATGGGTGACTGATTGATACCTAAAGCCTGCGCTGCCGTTATGCCATCTTTATTTTGATAGCACAAATTATGCCATGCCCTGAATATATCCAATACAGGAAGTAGTCCTCCAGGGCGCAGTTTGCGACGTGGCTCATTAATAAAACTGTCAAACAAAAGTTGAAACCGTTGTTGGTAAAATGCGGTTTGGCGAATAGAGGCTCGGCGGAGCCAATATTTTGGCTTGTTGTGGCTTCCCGCTAAATAGCAAATCCCTTTTGCCATGTCTCCAGCATGAACAATTGCCCAGCGATCTCGCCACCAACCCATATGCACGATATCAATTTTATCGAGTGGAAATTCTTTGCCCCACTGACCATCTTCATCGACGTACATAAGGTCGATTGTTGCCGCGTGAATACGTGGCAGACTAACACTCAATGCCGCTGATCTCAGCAATGGGTCTTGCGGCAAGTAAATCGCCACTTTTCTTTGGTCGTTACACAGACTTAAAACATGCAGAAAATGCGCATACGAGGTGTATGGTGGACGAATTAGCGCGCCTTTCGATGGGTAATGAAAAGCGGTTAAGTTCCCCATCGGGTCTTCTACATTACCACGGGCAAGAATCGTCTGATATTGTTGATCGATTCGCTCACGCAGATTTCGGGCTGAAGTCGTATTTAGATGATTTGACTCTGAAGTATGATCTCGAGAGACGAAACGCGCAGGACTAGAAAAAGGGTCGTGATCGCAGCTGCCAGTAGGTTCTTCTTGAGCCGAATAGTTCACGTGCTGACTGAGAATGTAGCCAGAATGTGCCTCGCCGGTCGCAATCCAATAGACTCCATTGTTGCTTTTGCTCTGCAAAGGCATGTAGTGGGATGCGAGTTCGTATTGCTCAGCGTGGTTAACCCAACGTGCGTCGAACATCGCCAATTTACGGCGGCAACGGCTGGCAATATGATCGATATGATCATAGAAGGTTTTTGGGTTGATAGTCAGCTTACGACAAATTTCACGGACGGAATAACCCATAAAGAGCAACCCCAATAGGTTCTCTTGAAAGTTGAGTTTATGGTTGGCACCGGACCATTTGTCGACAAAAGTCGATTGGCATACTTTGCAGCGATAACGTTGACGATCACCACTATAACCAAAGGCATGGTAGAGGTGTTTATGACTATGGATGGATAATCCGAAATGCTCACAATCTTTATTGCGACAAGCGGGCAGTCCTTCACAATGTAATTGTCTTAAACGGTGTAATTCATCAAGTACATCTTGATTGTTGAGTAGCGGAGGGAAGGCACCACATTCACGACAAACCATCGCAGGGCGCTTAGGGTTGGCATGTTGGACAACATAACGGTGTGCGTCGCTTAATCCAAAGTTATCGCAGGCCAGTGTTTTACAGAAGTTCAGTTGACATAAGGTGTTGCCATGCTCGTCTGTGACAGCTTCGGGCAATTCAGAACCTTTGTGTGGATGCGATGATGGTTTTATCACGTAACACCTAAAATTAAGGGGGCAAGGCTTTATCCACGACCAAACCTAATCAAGCAAATGACATCCTTCACACTTTATAACACGCCAATGTAATCAATGAAGTAGGATGTACTACAACGACATATTCAACTTAAATGAATAAAGTGAGCAGTCGTTGTTATGCCTCGTTGGGTCAGTTGCTAGATGCCACAATCCCCCCTCGGGTGATTAAAGCAGCCAGTCAGGCACTGGCTGTAAAACAAATTTAGATAGAAATTGCCGTTTCGAGTGCAACTTTCATCATGTCATTGAACGACTTTTGACGTTCTTCCGCGCTCAGTTTCTCTCCGCGAATGATATGGTCTGAAACCGTTAGAATTGTCAGTGCTTTTGCACCAAGATCCGCCGCTACGCCGTAAATACCAGCCGCTTCCATATCAACACCAAGAATGCCTAGCTTTTCCATTTTTGCGAAGATATCGGCTTCAGGCGTGTAGAAAAGATCCGCTGAGAATACGTTGCCCACTTTCACTGGCACATTTTGCGCACGCGCTTGGTTTACCGCCTCTTCAAGTAGGCCATAATCTGCGATCGCAGCGAAATCGTGGTTGTTAAAACGAATGCGGTTTACTTTTGAATCGGTTGATGCGCCCATACCGATAACCACATCCATTAGGTTTACATCATCGCGAACCGCACCACAGCTGCCTACTCGAATCACATTTTTCACACCGTATTCTGCGATCAACTCGTGTACGTAGATGCAGCAAGATGGGATACCCATACCGTGCCCCATCACAGAAACAGGCTTGCCTTTGTATGTGCCGGTGTAACCAAACATGTTTCGCACATCACACACTTGTTTGACGTCATCAAGGAAAGTTTCCGCAATATATTTAGCGCGAAGAGGATCGCCTGGCATCAAAACAGTTTCAGCGAAATCACCAGGTTGAGCATTAATGTGTGGGGTTGCCATAGTCGTTACTCCGATATTTTAGGAAAGTTCAATCTAGTAATTACTAAAAGTGTTGAACCTCAATAAATCTGTTGAGGCAATACTAGCTAGATGTAGCGGGACTCCTTGAGAAGTATGTCACAAAAAGTCGAGCTAATCGGATTAATTTTCCTATTGATAACTAATTGTGTTGAAACTGGTAAGGCAATCGTTTTGCCGAACGATTGCGTCATTCAATTCCTTATTTATTTATCGATAGTATGACATTTCTGTACGAATTTAATTTTTGTACAACAATTGTTTTTATGCTAATACTTATACGTGAAATAATTTTGTATACGCAGTTTGTGTGCATAACTTGTTTGGTGACCTTTGAGATGTAAAGGGCGATTGTTTAAAGAGGGAAAGGGTATGGAACAGGAAATCAAAATCGGTGTTAGTGCCTGTGTACTCGGTGAAACCGTTCGTTTTGACGGTGGACATAAATCGAGTCGATTTGTTACCAAGGAATTGGGTAATCATTTTAGATTCGTTCCCGTTTGCCCTGAAGTTGAATCTGGTATGCCAGTACCAAGGCCGACGATTCGTCTGATTTCAGATAAAGAACGTATTGCCTTGGTTGAAACAAGAGATGCAAGCAAGGATCACACTGACAGCATGTTGGCATTTTCTCGTCGTCGTATAGAACGATTACAAAACGAAGATTTATGCGGCTACGTGGTGTGCGCTAAATCTCCGACATGCGGCATGGAACGAGTAAAAGTGTATGGCAGCAATAGTGCTGAAAAAAGCGGTATTGGTTTGTACACCAAAGAGCTCATGACACGTATGCCTTGGTTGCCAATCGAAGAAGATGGCCGACTTAATGATCCGATATTAAAAGAAAACTTTGTGACTCGGGTGTTCTGCTTACACGACTTTTATCATTCGATGGATGGGGAGCCAAGTGCAGGTAAAATTGTGGCGTTTCATTCTCGTTACAAGCTGACATTGATGGCGCACCATCCGGCCTCTTATAAAGAGCTGGGAAAACTAGTCGCACAAGTTGCAAATTATTCTATTGAAGAGTTTTATCAGCTCTACCGTGTTGGTTTAATGACAGCAATGGCAAATCGCGCCAGTCGAAAAAATAACACTAATGTTTTAATGCATATTCAGGGCTATTTCAAAAAAGCACTAGAAAAAAACGAGAAAGCTGAGCTTTGCCAGGTGATTGACGATTATCGTCTGGGTGTTCTTCCTCTGCTGGCACCGCTAACGCTATTAAAGCATCATATGCAGCGCTTCCCTGATGAATATTTACAAAGTCAGAAATTTTTAAACCCTTACCCACAGGAGTTACGTTTACGCTATGGGCTGTGAAAATAAACTGTACGCAATTCGCGAAGTATCAGAGTTAACCGGGATTAAGCCGGTGACATTGCGCGCATGGCAGCGTCGATACAATATCATTCAACCGCAGCGTACTGAGAAGGGCCATCGCTTATATACCTATGAACATATTGAACAGATCCGAATCATACAAGGGTGGCTGGAAAAAGGCGTTGCGATTGGTAAGGTAAAAGTTTTACTTGATAGCGGGCAAGTTCCTGAATTTCCAACAGGCGCCGCGGATGTAGTGCTAGAAGAAGTGGAAACGACCTTAAGCGCACTTGCTCAACTAAATCGCCATAAAGCGGAAGCGACGTTATCGTTGGTGTTTAAAGAGTATCCATTAGAGATCATTACCACTCGGTATATTCAACCCATCGTTGCCGCGATAGCACAGGTGAAAAAAAGTCAGCAAACATTGCAATCAGGTCTGTTTCAATCGATTTTGTTAGCACGGTTAACGTCAATTTTAGACGCTGAAAACAAGGCGGCTCGCAATGGTAAAGGCTTGGTGGTTAGTTATGATGCTATAGGCTCGACAGCCATGAGGCTATGGGCGTTAAAGTTAGTCGATCGAGGTTACAGTATTAGCTTTATCGAAGGCGTTGACGATATCAGTGGGTTGCAATCTAATACGGGCCTTGAGAATTATGCAATGGTTGCTGTGTTTGCTTCACAAGCGCCTGCTCAAGCACAGCTCACGCCAATACAAGCAATTGCTAACGTGTTGGGCAGTCAGTTTACCACTAGCCCATTAATCACTACGTTAATGAGTGCGTAAGATTGATTTTTTAGGTTGATGAAAGCGGATTAAACGAACATCCAACGGGCAATGGCTGTTGATAAAGGAGTGTTGTGATGCAACTCATGTGGTTTCGCCGTGATCTACGCGTTGAAGATAATACGGCTTTGCAAAGCGCGATTAATACGCAGCAAGCCGTTATTGCGATTTACGTTGCCACGCCCGATAGTTGGCGAAACCATCACCTTAGTCCAATTCAAGCGGATTTGATTTATCGTCGTCTATTTGAGTTACAGCAAGACTTAGCACAACTCAATATTCCCTTGCTATACATGGAAGTTGAAAACTATCAGCAATCTGTTCAGCAAGTGAGTGACTGCGCGCTGCGCTATGGTGCAGAGCGTGTGGTATTTAATCGCGAGTATGAGGTTAATGAACAAGATCGTGATGATTTACTACATAGCCACAGCGCGATTGAAATTCAGGGTTTTGATGATAAGTGTTTGCTGCCTCCTGGCTCCGTACTCAACAAACAAGGTCAGTACTTTAAAGTTTTTACCCCGTTTAAACGTGCCTATTTAGCTCGTTTAACCGAAAATCTACCGCCAGTGGTAAAAACTACCGCAGTACGAGACGATTCGACGAACATATTGGATATCAAGGCGGAGCAGAAAGAGTCGTATCCAGCACTTTTATCGCCGCAAAGTGTTTTCTCTTATCCACGCGAATCGAGTGAGCGATATGTGGTTAACAGCAAAGCGATTCGTCAATTGTTACGTGAGTTTTGCCACGAGCGGGTCGATAACTATCACAACGATCGTGACAAACCAGCGCTAAACGCGACAAGCATGCTTTCACCTTATCTTGCCATTGGCGCTTTGTCGGTTCGACAATGTGTGGCTCGGGTTCTCTACTCTGCCCAAGCTCATCAGATAACCAGTCCCCTCTTGGGGGAAGGCATCCACACTTGGATCAGTGAATTGGTGTGGCGAGATTTCTATCAACATTTACTACACTTTGAACCAAAGCTTTGTAAAGGACAAAATTTTGTTCAGTGGACTGAAAAACTGAATTGGCCCGGGAGTAAACAACATTTAGCGGCGTGGCAAAAAGGGATGACAGGCTATCCAATTGTCGATGCCGCTATGCGTCAACTCAATCAAACCGGCTGGATGCACAATCGCTTGAGAATGGTCGTGGCCAGTTTCTTGACTAAGGACCTGCACATTCATTGGCATGACGGTGAAAGGTATTTTATGCAGAAGCTGGTGGATGGGGACTATGCGGCCAACAATGGAGGGTGGCAGTGGAGCGCTTCGACGGGGTGCGATGCTCAGCCTTATTTTCGTATCTTTAATCCGACCGCGCAAGGTGAGAGGTTTGATCCAGACGGTGATTTTATTCGTCATTGGATCCCGGAGTTAAGCGCAGTACCCAACAAGTTTATTCACCAACCTTGGCGGTGGGAAAATGTCATTAGCTTGTCATATCCTAAACCAATGGTTGATCACAAAAGCGAAAGAGAGATAACCTTACGGCTCTTTCAAGATGCTAAGGATTTCCAATGATGCTGCGTAAGCTGCTCATACTATGCTGCTGTGTCAGCTCCACGGTTTTTGCACGGAGCTATGAGCTTCCCCCTCAAGACAGCAAGATTGTCGGTCGAACTCAATTTCACCAAATCAAAACAGGTGAAAGTATGGCTGATATTGCTAAGCAATACGACGTCGGCTTCTTAGCTTTGATGGCGGCTAACCAAGGCGTGGATCCTTTCTTGCCGCCTGTTGACTACGTCTTGACCATCCCAACGCAAGTGATCTTGCCGGATGTGAAACGTGAAGGTGTGGTGATTAACCTTGCCGAGTTGCGCTTGTACTATTTTGTTCCTGAGCAAAACGTGGTGCACATCTTTCCGGTCGGAATTGGACGCATCGGACGTGATACGCCAGAAATGGTAACTAAAATTAGCCAAAAAAGGCCGAATCCAACTTGGACACCACCTAACTCGATTCGTAAAGAATATTTAGCAAAAGGGGTGACTCTACCAGCGGTTGTTCCCGCAGGGCCTGATAATCCGTTGGGTGAATATGCACTGCGCTTAGCTCACGGCGCTGGGGACTATTTAATTCACGGTACCAACAAAGATTTTGGTATTGGGATGCGAGTGAGTGCGGGTTGTATTCGTATGTCACCACAAGATATTGAATGGCTTTTTGAGCAGGTTGACTTGGGGGAGAAAGTTACCGTCATTAATGCACCGGTTAAAATTAGCTTAGAGCCTGACCGAAGTGTCTATATTGAAGCTCATGAACCGTTAACACGCAGCGATGGTAGTAAAACCGTGCTAGGCATACCACAAGAGCTAACATGGTGGTTGCAAGCAATGGATCAGCCTGAAGCGAAAGCTCGTGCGGTGATCTTGGCGCAAAATGGTGTGCCAGTTGAGATAGTGGCGCCCCAAGAGCTAGAGTCTCCTCTGTAATAGCAAGGTTACGCTCTGCCTGTAAAGCGGTTACTACAGGGTGTTTGTAATTAAATTGTGAACAAAATTCGACATATCCTTTCTAAATCGCCATCGTAAAGTGATTACGTTCAATGGTGATTTAGGCGGGAATTTTGGATAGTGAACATACATTACGTGAAAATATTTTGGCACTGCTACTGGGCAGTGCTTTGGTTTCTTTAGGTGTTATCTTCTTTAATCATGTAGGTCTGTTAACCGGGGGAACGGCTGGATTAGCCATCTTCATCACCAAAGTTAGCACCTTAAGTTTTGGCCAAGTCTTCTTCCTTATCAATCTCCCTTTCTATTTGCTCTCTGTGACACGCATGGGTTGGCGTTTTACCTTAAATACGTTTGCTGCGGTCAGTCTAGTATCACTTGCGGTTGACCATCTCTACCATGTTATTGAACTGAAACACATTATGCCTTTATATGCGGCATTGATCGGTGGCGGTCTAATTGGAACGGGAATGTTGATTATTTTTCGCCACAGAATGAGCCTTGGTGGGTTCAGCATTCTGGCGTTATATCTTCAGGATCGATTTGGCATTCGGGCAGGTAAAGTTCAGATGGCATTAGATTGTAGCATCGTCGTGATGTCGGTATTTATTGTTGATTGGCGGCTTATCGGTTTATCAATATTAGGTGCGATTATGACCAATCTTATTGTTGCGATGAACCATAAGCCAGGACGATATCAACCACGTGCGGATAAAAAAGCGCCCACACGATAAGCAATCGTATGGGCGAAAAAGGGCAACAATTTGACATTGTTAATTGGAGATGTTGGCAACATCCTTATTCAAACTGTTATAAAGTATCCGCGATCTTTAGAATGACTTTGTAGCAGCGTAACCAACGATGCGTAACTTAACATTATCATTACGATTTATTAATCCTTAAAATCACAAAGATAATTTTCATTATTGCAAGCGGCGTGCTACAGAGAATAGAGAACAGAGGAACGTGCTCACCATTGAGCACGTTCGTTTATGCATAGGTTATGCTTTCGTTGAAGAAGCTTCACCAAATTGCTGTTGTGCCATCGCTTTGGCAATTTGTGGGGCTTGCCATAACGAAGGCAATAACACAAACGACACTGGTACTGCGGTGATGACAATGAATGACTGCAAGGCCGATATACCGCCGGAACCCATCGAAATCAGAGCAATCGCAACCAGCCCCATCAAAATACCCCAAAAGGCACGCATTGCACCGCTTGGTTGCGTTGATCCTGTTACCACCACACTGATGGTGTAAGTCATTGAATCACCGGTCGTGACGATGAAGGTGGTGGTGAGAATCAAAAACAACACCGCAATGACGGATGGCATAGGCAGTTGATTGGTAATTGCAAGTAGGACACCTGGTAGGTTAAATCCTTCGAACGCCGTTGATATAACGCCTGGTTCCGCCAGTTCATAAGCAAGCCCTGAACCACCGACAATGCTAAACCAGAAGCAAGTGATCAGCGGTGCGATGATGGAGATAGAGAGAATCAATTGGCGAATAGTACGACCACGAGAAATTCGCGCAATAAAGATTGCCATCATTGGGCCGTAACCAATAAACCAACCCCAGAAAAATACCGTCCACCAACTAAGCCAATCAGTATCGCCGCGATAGAGCGCCATAGGTACGAAGTTGTTGACCATTTTCGCCACACCTTGCATATAGCCGTCAATAATGAAGCTTGTTGGGCCAAATAGCAGGATGAAGATGATCAGTGCCGCGGAAAGAATAATGTTATAGCGACTGATGAGCTGAATACCACGGCTCAGACCGCTAAGAGCGGATAAGGTATACATCGCGATGGCAAACAGTACCACCAGACTTTGCGTGATTAATGTATCTTGCACGCCAAATAGAGAGTTAAGTGCATAGCTAATTTGCAGACCAAGAAAACCAATCGGTCCAATGGTGCCAGCCGCAACCGCGATAATACAGAAAGTATCCGTAAGGGTGCCAATCCAGCCGTTGATCGCCTTATCACCAAAAATAGGGTACAGCAAAGTACGAGGCTGTAATGGCAAGCCTTTATCGTAATGCAGGTGCATTAGGACAATTGCCGCTAAGCTTCCCAGAATAGCCCAAGCAAGGAATCCCCAGTGCAGGAATGACTGTGACAAGGCATTGAGTGCCAGGGTACGACCTTCTGCTTCACCATAAAAAGGAGGTGAAGAGACAAAGTGAGCAATCGGCTCCGCAGCGGCCCAAAAAACACCGCCACCAGCAAGTAAGGTACAAAGAACAATCGCCAACCACTTGAAGGTGTCGAGCTCTGGGGTTTTAAGATTACCGAGTTTAACGTCGCCTGTGCGAGCGAAGGCAAGATAGAGACCAATAATAAAGTTGGCCAGCAAAAGTATTTGCCAAAATGGGCCAAACCATTGAGTCACTTTAGAGAATCCAACTTGAATCACGCTGGACAGAGTAGGGGTATCGAAAACAGCAAGCAGTACGAAGAGAACGAGAAAGCCGCCACTTAACCAGAGTACTGGACTGGAGAAGGCGTTTACCGTGTTTGATGCATCACTTTGTTCGGGGGGATGAGAAGCAAGGTAATTTTCATCTGCTGATTTACGAGCAACAGATTGTGTCAAATTCGACATTGAGTGTTCGCTTTTATCGTCGTCAGCCGTTTAATTCAGTCTGTGTTGTGCGACATATTGTTGAGCTGATCGGTGAATTTTCCTCGTCTATTGCAGAGTCATTTTGTGACCTAGCAAAGGTTGAGGCTGTGAAAGGGGCGCTATATTAACACATTTGAAGGTAGGAGGAAAATCGAGGTAAACGATAGGAAAAACGTTGCTCATCCCTGAGCATAGCGAATTATTTCATTTTAGCAGCAACTTCAAGCATTTGATCTGCACTCATACCGGTTGTGATATGGCCAGTTGCGACACCTTGAACGGCTTGTTGAGTCGATAAGCCAGCTGCGGTTGCTTGTTGGATCAAATCACCGTTTAAACCATTGTTAGAACCAGCGCCGCCAGCAGCGAAAGCAGAAACAGAGAATACTGATAGAGCGATAATAAGTGCGTTTTTCATCATATTTACCTTTGACTGTTTATTGTGTTTTATTTTTGTTGGTCTATTTGATTTTTTTGGTTGACGATGAATTAACGAACGGAGTTAACCATCTGCTCTGCGCTCATACCGGTTGTGATGTGGCCAGTTGCAACACCTTGCACCGCTTGTTGAGTTGACAGGCCAGCAGCGGTTGCTTGTTGGATCAAATCACCGTTTAAACCATTGTTAGAACCAGCGCCGCTAGCAGCGAAAGCAGAAACAGAAAATACTGATAGAGCAATAACAAGTACGTTTTTCATGATGTGTGACCTTATTGTTGAACTGTAATTTACGGGCAACCCCGTGTACAAAATTCATATTAATGTGATGTTGGTCGCACTTACAGGAAATCCAGGATTTCCATTTTGGAAATCTTTGTGATGCGCATCTCGTTTTTTTGTTGTTCGGTTATCCCATGCGTCATGATGACAGTGGAGAAGAGGTTTACGGTTGGTGACAGTTTGAAGTGACTGTGCGTCGTTGAGTGATGATCGAAGCACGAAAGATAAATGGAGGTATCAAGCAGAAGAATAAATTGAAGCGGCAGATCAGAAGATTGTTTAGAGCGAAAGCGAGCTCGTCCATGAGCGCTGCGAATTACTTAACGGCTTGGGTCGCTTCAAGCATTTGCTCAGCGCTCATACCTGCACCGATATGACCATTTGCGACACCTTGCGTAGCTTGTTCAGTAGAAAGACCCGCCGCGGTTGCTTGTTGAATCAAGTCGCCATTTAGACCGTTGTTAGAAGCTGCGAAAGCCGAAACAGAGAATACTGATAGAGCGATGATGAGTGCGTTTTTCATAATATTTACCTTTTGTCTATTGGGTCACCGAGTGTGACGATGGGTTGTGCTGTTTGCGTTGAGCTATTTACCTACAAAATTACTCAGCATTCATGCCTGTAGTGATATGGCCGGTTGCGACACCTTGTGTGGCTTGCTCAGTTGAAAGACCCGCCGCCGTTGCTTGTTGAATTAAGTCGCCATTTAAGCCGTTGTTAGACGCTGCGCCGCCAGCAGCGAAAGCCGAAACAGAGAATACTGATAGAGCGATGATGAGTGCGTTTTTCATAATATTTACCTTTTATCTATTGGGTCACCGAGTGTGACGATGGGTTGTGCTGTTTGCGTTGAGCTATTTCTCAACAAAGTTACTCAGCGCTCATACCAGTAGTGATATGACCGGTTGCGACACCTTGTGTGGCTTGTTCAGTAGAAAGACCTGCCGCCGTTGCTTGTTGAATTAAGTCGCCATTTAAGCCGTTGTTAGACGCTGCGCCGCCAGCAGCGAAAGCCGAAACAGAGAATACTGATAGAGCGATGATGAGTGCGTTTTTCATAATATTTACCTTTTATCGATTGGTCACCGAGTGTGACGATGGTTTGTGCCGTTTGCGTTGAGCTATTTCTCAACAAAGTTACTCAGCGCTCATACCAGTAGTGATATGGCCGGTTGCGACACCTTGTGTGGCTTGCTCAGTTGAAAGACCCGCCGCCGTTGCTTGTTGAATTAAGTCGCCATTTAAGCCGTTGTTAGAAGCTGCGCCGCTAGCTGCGAAAGCTGAAACAGAGAATACTGATAGAGCGATGATGAGTGCGTTTTTCATAATTGGTTTACCTTGTTGTTTGATTGTTTTAGCGGGTTTCCCCTCTCGACAGGAATGATATTACCGAGATGTAGGTCACATGTAGAGGAAAGGCAGGCTTTCCATTCTGGAAACTTATGTGACTTGGATCGCGCTTATGCATGGTGTGAATGGTTGGGTCGGGTTGTAGGCCCTTTTTGGCGGGGAAGGGAAAGTAATTGATCTTTGTTTCTTAGCTGTTATAGCGAAGAAAATAAAACTGGCTAATTTGAATAAGTCAGAGTTGCTGTATTTTTCGAACAGGTGAGAGAGCAACAAATCGAGTTCATTGACACCGGTTATCTACGTAAATGACGACTCTTTGGATTGGACGATGTGTTCAGTTGCTTATCGCGCTGCTTAACTGGCTATCTATCGAAGCCGATCGAATGATAACAAACCGCAATTAGAAAGAAGGATCTTGTGCTCGACGATTTGGGATATTTATACAGTATCTGCAACGCAACCAAAGGTTCGGTGTACAGATTCACTTGTTCTAGATGGGATGGTGGTGATGTAACGCATATCAAACCTCTCATACCATCATGGGCGTTGCATTATAAACAACAATACAATGGTTTGTGGAAGTGAGTCAGTTAGGTTGAAGAGTCGTGAAAGCGCATGACGGTTTAGTGTTGGATGAGATAATAGATGGAGGTATTGGAGTAAAAACGCAGGGGCTAATCAGGAAATTAACAGCGCGGAATTTAATTGGGACACTTCTAGCGTGAAAGCGAGCTCGTCCATGAGCGCTGCGAATTACTTAACGGTTTGAGTCGCTTTAAGCATTTGCTCAGCGCTCATACCTGCACCGATATGACCATTTGCGACACCTTGTGTGGCTTGCTCAGTTGAAAGACCCGCCGCGGTTGCTTGTTGAATCAAGTCGCCATTTAGGCCGTTGTTAGAAGCGGCACCGCCAGCTGCGAAAGCCGAAACAGAGAATACTGATAGAGCGATAATGAGTGCGTTTTTCATAATGTTTACCTTTTATCTATTGGGTCACCGAGTGTGACGATGGTTTGTGCGGTTTGCGTTGAGCTATTTCTCTACAAAGTTACTCAGCGCTCATACCAGTAGTGATATGACCAGTCGCGACACCTTGTACGGCTTGCTCAGTAGAAAGGCCTGCCGCCGTTGCTTGTTGAATTAAGTCGCCATTTAAGCCGTTGTTAGACGCTGCGCCGCCAGCTGCGAAAGCTGAAACAGAGAATACTGATAGAGCGATGATGAGTGCGTTTTTCATAATATTTACCTTTTATCGATTGGTCACCGAGTGTGACGATGGTTTGTGCCGTTTGCGTTGAGCTATTTCTCTACAAAATTACTCAGCGCTCATACCAGTAGTGATATGACCGGTTGCGACACCTTGTGTGGCTTGCTCAGTTGAAAGACCCGCCGCGGTTGCTTGTTGAATTAAGTCGCCATTTAGGCCGTTGTTAGAAGCTGCGCCGCCAGCAGCGAAAGCCGAAACAGAGAATACTGATAGAGCGATGATGAGTGCGTTTTTCATAATATTTACCTTTTGTCTATTGGGTCACCGAGTGTGACGATGGTTTGTGCCGTTTGCGTTGAGCTATTTCTCTACAACATTACTCAGCGCTCATACCAGTAGTGATATGACCGGTTGCGACACCTTGCATGGCTTGTTCAGTAGAAAGACCCGCCGCCGTTGCTTGCTGAATCAAGTCGCCATTTAGGCCGTTGTTAGAAGCTGCGCCGCCAGCAGCGAAAGCCGAAACAGAGAATACTGATAGAGCGATGATGAGTGCGTTTTTCATAATATTTACCTTTTATCTATTGGGTCACCGAGTGTGACGATGGTTTGTGCTGTTTGCGTTGAGCGAGTTGCTTACAAAGTTATTCAGCGCTCATACCAGTAGTGATATGACCGGTTGCGACACCTTGCGTGGCTTGCTCAGTTGAAAGACCCGCCGCGGTTGCTTGTTGAATCAAGTCGCCATTTAAGCCGTTGTTAGAAGCTGCGCCGCTAGCTGCGAAAGCTGAAACAGAGAATACTGATAGAGCGATGATGAGTACGTTTTTCATAATTGGTTTACCTTGTTGTTTGATTGTTTTAGCGGGTTTCCCCTCTCGACAGGAATGATATTACCGAGATGTAGATCACATGTAGAGGAAAGGCAGAGTTTCCATTTTGGAAATTTATGTGACTTGTGTCGAATTGATGCGCTGGCTGAATGGTTGCTTTTGGGGGAAAGCTTTGTAACACGGACGATAGCAAGCAATAGGCCCTGAATGATCAGGGCCTATTAATAAAGGAAAAATAACCAACTAAGTGAATAAATCGGCGTTGACTTATTCAGTCAGTTGGTTGAGAACGCGGTGGCAGGTGTTATATAGCCATTCCTTTTGAGGATCGTTTTGTTTGGCTCTGTGGTAGCTCATAACGCACTTAACACGCATATCTGATAATTTAGGTAGAGCAATACCACGACAGTTCTCAGGGATTAGGCGTGACATCGTGAAAGAGTAATGATCGGAATTTCGCACAATATTTTCGATCGCGAGTGTATTCTCGACTTCCACGGTCGGCGTGACTTGGTAACCAATTGCGGCGAGACGTTCTAATAGTGGATAACGAACGTCATTCCAACCTGGGTTACGGGTGATCACAAACGGATAGTCAGTTAACTCTTCAAGCGTTTGTGCGGGATGACCGTTACGCACATAAAACGTTGGGGAAACTTCACAGATGGATTTTTGTAATATGACTTGCGGTAGAGTTTCATCATAAGTGTTGAATAAAACGGAATTTTCACCTTCAACTAGGCGTGAGCGAGCCTCTAAGCTCCATTGGCGCATTGATATTTTCGCTAAAGGTGCATCTTTACGTAGGGCAAGATAGAGTTTATCGCCAAAGTTATCCCAAAATAGGGCGTGCCCATAAAGGATGATTTCTTGCTTTAAGGTTTGCGGCGAAAATTCGGTATGTTGAATGGAGTCAAAGGTCGCCAATATATGCTCGAGGTGAGCAAGGTTGGTATCCATAAAGGTGGTAGGCTCAAAACCATGTCGGCCTTGGATAAACAGTGGGTCTTCAAAGTGTAACTTTAGCTTTGATAAAATCTTACTGATCGCACTGGACGTTTTGCCTAACGCGTCTGCGACGAGTTTAACGTTGCGTAGTTCGTACATTTTGACCAAAACATAAATGCTTTGGATATCGAGGTTGTGTCCCATAAGCCGCTCACGATGATCTCCATAATAGAAATATAGAGAATGAGAGGCGGCTAACTCAATGGAAATTCTGCAAGTTAATGTGAGGTGCGCCGCATAAGATGGGTAATAAGGAGGTTTGTATTCATTTACACACCGCAACGTAGCGACGAGTGAATGGCTTTAGCCTTTTTGCCAGTATGTATAAAGCTGGCCAATCTCTCCACTGCAAAGCAAAGGTATCGCTTGTTCGAGCTGCGGCTCTGGCCACTCCCACCATTTCATTTCTAATAGCTGGGCAATTTGTTGCTCTGAGAAGCGCTGTCGAATCACTTTAGCTGGATTACCACCAACAATAGTGTAAGGCGCCACATCTTTAGTGACGACCGCACGGCTAGCGATAACTGCCCCATCACCAATTTGAACTCCGGACATAATCATCGCTTCTGAACCGACCCAAACATCATTGCCAATAGTGGTATCTCCGGCGCGCTGGAAGGCATCCTGAGCTTGGCTAAATAAGGGATTATCTTGGTAAAAGAATGGAAAGGTTGCAGCCCAATCGTGTCGATGGCCTTGGTTCCCCGCCATCATAAATACGGCCCCTGATCCAATAGAGCAGTAGCTACCAATGATGAGTTTATCGACATCATCGCGATCAGGCATAAGGTAACGAGCACAATCATCAAAGCTATGCTGATGATAATAACCAGAGTAATAGCTGTATTTTCCCACGATGATGTTGGGATTGGTGACTTGTTCTTGCAGTGATTTCCCGACAAAAGGGCTGGCGAAGTAGTTTTTCATATTGATTCTTTTTATGTTGAAAATGGCGCGACGGTGGTCGTTGCCTACTTGGGGGAATTATACTCCGGCTCAGAAAAAGTGCGATTCTTTCTCTCTGATCGACAGTTGTATTCTGCTTAGATGCAACCGTTTTGTTTTCTTGATAGGTAAGTTAGATAGTGATTATTGGCGCTTTGGCTGAGCGGTAACTTCTCTTTTATTGATGAACTCTTCCATACTTACATCATATCAAGGATGACTGGGGAGATGGGTTTGCTAAAAAAAATTGCGCTTTGGTTTGGAGTCGTTTTGCCTGCGGGGCTTTGGCTAGCGCTGTTCCTTAATGATGATATTTGGTGGCTAGAAAACGTTACAGGATATCCCGCGCTAATTTTCGGTTTATATGCGAGCCTGTGTGTTCTCTTTTTGATTTTTAAACAATGGTCAAAAGTGATTATTTGCGCACTCTTATCGTTGGCCTTTTTTATGCTAACGCCGGTCAACGAGCGGTCTATCATGGTTAAGTGTGAGAACAGTGTCTCGATTATCCAGTATAATATCTATTATGAAAATCCCGATACCAACCAACTGATTAACTACTTAATTAATCATCCGGCGGATTTAGTGCTACTACAAGAAGTGTCACCGAAAGTTGGTGTTGTGCTGCAGACTTTAAGTGACGTATATCCTTATGTTTATGGCGGCCAAGAAGGGGTTGGTTATCCCTCAGGACAGATGATACTAAGCCGTTATCCTTTGGTGGACAGTTCTGTTTTTATGACACCTGATCAGCAACATATTATTCGTACTACTTGGCAAGCTGGCCAGCAGCAAGCCATCACGGTATTTACCGCTCATCCTCCCTCACCACGAACCAAAGCACTTTGGTATCGCCGCAATGCGCTAATGAAAACCATTGAGTCACTCAATCATCTTTATCCAAGCGACGAAGTACTCGTTATTGGTGATTTCAATTTGTCATCAAGAAGCATGCGCTTCACTAAACTATTTCTAGGCTTTCAAACAGCACCAGTGGCCAGTTGGCCGAATTGGTTGCAGATTTCGTCAACGCCTGCTGCCTCAATGATTGGTATTGACCATCTATGGCTTAAATCAGCTAGTGGCTTACGACGAATTTGCCAGCGTGAAAGCTTGTCATCGCCTCATGGTTCAGATCATAAAATGATCCGAACCATGATAGGTTATTAGTGCTTGAGGTCTAAATCACGAGAGTCATTAATCGAGCGATTTTTTGAATCGCTTCGAAGCAATGAGAAGCCCAAGTAAAGTGAACCCTGCTAACCACAAGCTATCACGCCATAGATCAGTTAAGTCGGCGCCACGTAAGACAATACCGCGAATAAGGCGCATAAAGTGTGTCGCTGGCAGGACTTCTGAAATCCATTGTGCGATAACAGGCATGCCTTCGTAGGGGAACATAAAGCCCGAAAGTAGAATTGAAGGCAGCAATATAAACACCGTCATTTGCATTGCTTGTAGCTGAGTGGTCGCGATGGTTGAAATGACCAATCCGAGCGTTAAGCTGGCGGAGATAAACAGCAAAGTACCGAATAAGATTTGGCTCAGAGCACCGTTAATTGGCACGCCAAAAATAAAATGCCCTAAGCCGAGAATGATCACGACTTGAATTAGGCCAACGAAAATATAGGGAACGATTTTCGCAACCATTAACTCCATCGAATGGATCGGGGTGGTAATGAGTAACTCCAAATTACCGCGCTCACGCTCTCGAACAATCGCAGCACTGGTGAACAGGATCATCGTCATGGTTAAAATCACACCTAATAAACCCGGTACAATATTCACCGCCGAGTGTTGCGTAGGGTTGTAAAAGAGTGCAACTTCGAAAGTTTTCTGTGCTGGTGGCCGGATTTCAAAATCAAAGTCGGTTAACGGCATACTTTGAAGCGCCATAATCGCGTGGCTAATCATGGTATCAGAACCATCAACAATCCATTGACCGAGTTCACGGCCTTGTGCCATACGTTGAGTGAGATCAGATGGCAAGATGAGTGCCGCTCTAACTTGGCCATCTTGAATCGCTTGCTCAGCTTGCTGAGGAGTTGCGAAGCGTTGGGTAATATCGACAACTTGCGTCACTCGCACCGATTCAGTGATGACCCGTCCCGCGGCGCTTTGGCTTTGGTCAACGACAGCAATTGGAATATTGCGAACATCGGTATTAATCGCAAAGCCGAACAATAGTAGTTGGATAAGCGGGATCATTACCACCATACCAAAGGTGATGCGGTCACGAGAAAGCTGGCGAATCTCTTTTACCATGATGGCTTTCATACGGGCGATAGATTGCATCATTATTGGCGTCCTTCTCCGGTTACGGTAACGAACACATCTTCCAAACTTGGCCGAGCAAGATTCATCTCAGCATCTTTTAGTTCCGGAAAGTTATTGACCAGCCATTGAATTGGATTGGCCACTTGGTTACGAATGAGTACGCGTAAACGAATCCCTATCTGCGCCGCAGTACGTACCTCTGATTTCCCTAAAAGCTTGCTTTTCAATTGACGTAAGTGGGGCGCTTTAACCTCGACAATATTTACCCCCATTTCAGCCATCAGCTGTTCCGGTTCACCATCAGCACGAATAACCCCAGATTCCATAATCGCAAGCCGATGGCAGCGCTCCGCTTCATCCATATAGTGGGTGGTGATCAAGATGGTGGTGCCTTGATCGCTAAGATCAAACAACTGTTCCCAAAATTCCCGTCGGTTTTCTGGGTCAACAGCGGAAGTTGGTTCATCAAGAAATAATAGTTCTGGGTTGTGCATAGTCGCAGCCGCCAGCGATAAACGCTGTTTTTGTCCACCACTCATGCCTCCAACGCGTTGGTTGCGGCGCTGATCGAGGCCATAGATATCGAGCTGCTCGTCAATCCGTTGCTTGAGGGCACGGCTCGGCATACCAAATATTTGGCCGATAAACTGCAGGTTTTCCTTCACAGTCAGATCGTCATACAGCGAGAATTTCTGGGTCATATAGCCAATTTTTAAACGCAGCAATTCTGACTGGCGCGGTATCTCAAGCCCCAGAACATCCACTTCGCCTGAGGTTGGGCTTAGTAGGCCAGTGAGTACGCGAATCGTGGTCGATTTCCCGCAACCATTAGGGCCAAGAAAACCGTATATGCTGCCTTTAGGGACATTAAGGTTGATCCCTTCAATCGCGGTAAAGTCACCAAACTTTTTAATCACATTTTTGGCTTGGATAGCAAATTCCGTCATGCTTACTCCTTGAACAGCGCAACTTGCGCTGCAAGCCCAGAGGGCAGTGTGGTTGCACTTTGCTCCAAATCGACTTCAGCCAAATACATCCAACGAGAGCGTTCTTCTTCGGTTAAAGCGTAGTACGGAGTAAAAGAGGGCTCGGTGGCAACCCAGCGGACGGTTCCCTGATAGGGGGCTTCAACCCCATCGACAAACACTGAAACGTGTTTGCCCGGAATGAAAGTGACGCGGTAGTCTGCAGGAATATAAACCCGCGCATAAGGAACTTGGCTTGCTTGTACCACCGCCACAATACCGTTAACCGGAACTCTTTCTCCAAGGTTATAGGGTAAATTGTCTAATACACCATCGCGTGTGGCAATGATGGTTAAATCATCCAGATTTTGCTGTTCAAGGGCGACATCAGCTTGTGTCGCAGCCAGTGCGGCGCGCGCTTGTTCAATATCTTCAGGACGCGATCCTGCGGTGAGTTTACTGAATTCTTCATTTGCGGAATCTAACTCTGCTCGGGCAGAATCCCGCGCAGCTAAAGCGGTATCTTTCTCTGATTGGCTAATGAGTTTTTTACTAACTAACTCGGCTTTGCGCTGGTAGTTTTTTTGCGCCTCTGTGAGCTGCGCTTGTGCCCTGACAACGCGAGCTTGAGCGGCAGCAATGTCTTCAGGTCGTTCACCGTTGGTCAGTTTAAGTAAATAGGCGGCAGCTTTCGCTTGCTCTGCAATGGCGTGGGCCAAAACGGCTTGCTGACTTTTGGTATCGAGTTGAACCAGCACATCGCCCGCTGTCACTGCGGTGCCTTCGCGAATCGGCAATTGGCGGATAATCTCATTGGCAGTCGCGGAAAGAGTGACGCGATCGCGCTCAAGAGTACCGAGTGCTTTGTCTTTGTCGCTGGGGGAGCAAGCTGAGAGAAGTGAAATAAACAGTACACTAACGAGGATTTTTTGCATGCTCGATTCCTTAGAATGGGGGCAACTCTTTATAGAGTAACGAGTTTGCCACAGCGACGATGTGATCCATTACGAACTTATGTTTTAGGATTCTCTATTTAGAATAGGGTAGTGCTTTTACTAAGCATTAGAAAAGAAAGATAATTCCACTATATTCATCAATTGATGAATTATGGGGATAACAGCAATACAGCGAATAAAATAAAGGCTTAACGGTGCGTTAAGCCTTACGAATGCAAATGATAATGGTGGCGTGGTTTCGTTACTGCGCTTTTAACTTGGCAAGAACGTCTATCATCGATGGCTCAATCTCATGGCCAAGCGCTTTGATCTCTTCGCTTGGCTCAACCAAATCTGGAATTTGGAAGGTGTGCATTTTGGCTGAAACCGCAGATAAAACGCCATTATTAGAATCTTCAAAAGCGATGCACTGCTCTGGTTCAACACCTAGACGGCGAGCGGCGAGTTGATAGATTTCAGGATCAGGCTTACCGTTAGTCACCTCACAGCCACAGGTTAAATGATCAAAGTAATGATCGATGCCTGCAAGCTTGAGCTTAATGCTGGCAAGATCTTTATGAGTGGAAGTCGCAACGGCGGTCGGAATGTTGTTGGCTTTTAACCATTCCAATAGTTCAACCACACCTTCTTTTACCGGAATCGCCTGATGTCGCACAATGGCATCATAGTTGGCGCGCCATTCTGCATGTAATTTAGGCAAGTCGTCGCCGTAAGCATCGCGGAAAATTTTCTCAATTCCTGCCGCATTACGACCAATGATCGAGAGGTAAACATCTTGATAAAAAGGCAGTTCAACGGTTTGACATGCTTGTTTGAAGACGCGCATACAGACGCGTTCTGTATCGAGGAGAAGGCCATCCATGTCAAAGATTGCAGCTTTATAATTCATTTATTGAGTACAGCTTAATAGAGTGTAGGGACCGTCATTGTGGCATAAAACATGACAAAAAACTTAGTGCAAAATTATAAAAACGGTTCATTTCATTGTTCGATATTGGTTAAACTAAGGCAATAAGTTTTTCACAACGTCAGTACTATAAACCATAACAAAAACAAGGTTTAACTGGCTTCATTATCGGAGTAAATATGGAAAGCAAAACAGTTGCCTTTGTTGGTTTAGGGGTTATGGGCTACCCAATGGCGGGGTACTTAAGTAAGGCCGGTTACAGCACCAAGGTATATAACCGTACTTTCGCTAAAGCACAAAAATGGCAAGATGAGCATCAAGGCATAGCATGTGAAACGCCAAAGCAAGCCGCAGAGGGCTGCGATATCGTATTTGTCTGCGTCGGTAACGATGATGATGTGCGCAGCGTGGTATATGGTGATGAGGGCATTTTGGCGGGCATGAAGCCAGGCGCGGTTTTAGTCGACCATACCACGACATCGGCCAATCTGGCTGTAGAACTGGCTGAAGCCGCTAAACAAGCGGGAAATGCCTTTATTGATGCTCCTGTTTCTGGTGGTCAAGCGGGGGCTGAAAATGGCGTGCTAACCATCATGTGTGGTGGTGAAGCGGCGATTTTTGAACAAGTTGCGGCAGTGATGGATGTGTACGCTAAGCAAGCGACATTGCTCGGTGAACACGGACAAGGTCAGCGTTGTAAAATGGTTAATCAGATTTGCATCGCAGGGGTGTTACAAGGCTTAAGTGAAGCGATTCAATTGGCACAAAAATCAGGCTTGGATATTGAACAAGTGGTGAATACCCTCAAGCACGGCGCTGCAGGTTCTTGGCAGATGGAAAATCGCGCGACAACCATGGCACAAGATAAGTTTGATTTTGGCTTTGCGATTGACTGGATGCGTAAAGATCTTGGTTTCTGCTTAGAAGAAGCGCAACGTGTTGGTCTAGAACTGCCGCTGACTCAGCAAGTTGATCAGCGCTATGCAGAGTTGCAAGAGCAAGGCTTAGGCCGAATGGATACCTCTGTTCTGATCAAAGCACTGGAAAAATAGCATCGGCTATTTCCTCATTGAAATCGCTTCATGAGGGAATTGTAAAAGCTCACGATAACCGCTTAGGCAACTGAGCGGTTTTTTATCACTATGCTGTTGAACATTTCGCTTGAAGTCCTAAATAGGCTCGTTAATAAACAACAGGCATAAAAAATCCGATATCAGAAGACTGATATCGGATTGAATTCAACCATGAGTAAACTCGTAAAGAGTTAATTCACAGTATCAAACACGCGAGAATTACTTAGTGTAAGACTGAGCGATGTTGTCAATACGTTCGTTAGCGCGAGCTGCTTCTTCTTGAGCTGCCATTGCTGCATCACCAGAAGCTTGAACGCCGCCAGCTAGAGCATTTACGTCTTGGCTTAGTTGGCTAACTTGGTTGCTTAGCTCGTCAAGTTTAGCAGTTGTTGCTTCATCTGGACCTGATGCACAGCCAGCTAGTAGAAGAACTGAAGATGCCGCAGCTGCGATAATCATTTTGTTCATGGATGAACTCCTTGCAATTGTTAGTATCATTGATGCGCTATACCATGTGTTGTATAGCAACCACCTAAGTGTAGCCTGATTTATATAGTTTACACAGTAGGGAAAAGTCAAAATAATCCAAGAATTTAGCTCTATTTAGTTCGTTTGCTGGAATTTCGAGCTATGCTTGCTTGTTGTTGTGTGAAAAACACTCTGTCGTACTGAGGGAATATTTTCTGTGATCTCTATCCCTATTGTCAGCTTCGATGTATCATTACGTGTTAATTTTTGATTGATGGCAACGACAGCACGTTTGCCAAATAATACCTGCCCTGGAGAAGACTTTGCAGTTTAAAGATTTAGGCTTAGATAATCGCTTATTAAAGACCTTGAACCATTATGCCTTTAAGAAGCCGACCGACATTCAAAAACAAGCGATCCCTGTAGCGATCGCGGGTAAAGATTTGTTGGCGTCATCAAAAACAGGTTCGGGTAAGACCTTAGCGTTTGTGCTGCCAATGTTGCATAAATCACTTAAAAGCAAAGCTTTCTCGGCGAAAGACCCACGTGGTCTGATTTTGGCACCAACGCGTGAATTGGCCAAACAGGTTTATGGCGAACTACGCGCAATGCTAGGTGGCTTGAGCTACGACGCGACATTGGTCGTGGGTGGTGAAAACTTCAACGATCAACAAAAAGCGTTGCGCCGTTACCCTAAATTCATCGTGGCAACGCCAGGACGTCTTGCGGATCATCTTGAGCACAAATCGCTTTTCCTTGATGGCTTAGAAACGCTGATCTTGGATGAAGCTGACCGTATGCTTGACTTGGGCTTTGCGCCAGAGCTGCGTCGTATTCATAAAGCAGCTAAGCACCGTCGTCGTCAAACATTGATGTTCTCAGCAACGCTTGATCACGCAGAAATGAATGAGATCGCAGCGGAGATGCAAGACTCGCCAAAACGTATTGCTATTGGCGTGTCGAACCAAGAACACCAAGATATCACGCAGAAATTCTACCTTTGTGATCACCTTGATCATAAAGAAGCGATTCTTGATCGTGTACTAGAAGAAGCGAACTATCGTCAACTGATCATCTTTACGGCAACGCGAGCTGATACTGAGCGTCTAACGCTTAAGTTGAACGAGCAAAAACTCAAAGCCGTGGCACTGAGTGGTGGCCTAACTCAAACTCAACGTAATACGATTATGAGCCAGTTTGAGCGTGCAGTATTTAAGATCCTTGTGACGACAGATATTGCTTCTCGTGGCCTTGATATTGCCAACGTAACTCACGTAGTTAACTTCGATATGCCAAAGCATACTGAAGAATACGTTCACCGTGTCGGTCGTACTGGTCGTGCTGGTAACAAAGGTGACGCAGTATCTTTGGTTGGTCCGAAAGACTGGGATAGCTTTAAGCGTGTTGAAGCGTACTTGCACCAAGATCTTGCGTTCTCAACTTTTGAAGGCCTTAAAGGTAAGTTTAAAGGCATTAAGCCACCTAAACCAGCGGTACAAAAAGGCAAGACGGATTACCGAAATAAAGGTAAAACTCAGGCGAAGAAAGTGGCTAAGAAGCCAGTTAAGCGTGATAAGAGCTTCTACCAACACGTAGCTGTGGGTGATTCAGTCTTCATTCCGAAGAAGAAAGTCGCGCCAAAAGTGGACGACGAGTAAACACTCTAGCGTTAATTATCGAAGGTCACCTCAGGGTGGCCTTTTTTGTATGTTGATCATGGAATTGGTTTTCATCGCAGCGCCAAAGTGGCGCGCTGCTGCCGTGTTAAGAGCGGTGAGCCACACTGATGCTGAAGAGGCCGTTGCGGCGTCCCATCGCCTTAATGACTATCTCACCGATGTTGCCTATCGCAGTATCAAACCACGTAAGTAACCGACTTTCGTCGTGATAACTTAGTGCGCAGAGGCGTGTCTATTCAGCTCGCACCTTAGGCGAAATTAAATGCAAAATAGAAAGGGCAGTCCAATGGACTGCCCTTTGTGTTTATATCGTTCTGCCATCATGTGATTTATGGCATCAAAGACTTATTTAGAAAATCAGATGCGCAACACCCGCGATAACAGGCAAGGTGATCAGTGTACGCAGAATAAAAATCGCAAACAGTTCAAAAATGTTTACTGGGATACGGCTACCAAGTAGTAGTGCGCCCACTTCCGACATGTAAATTAGCTGAGTGACTGACATCGCTGCAATCACAAAGCGAGTCATTTCGCTATCAATAGACGCGGCAAGAATCGATGGAATAAACATATCCGCAAAACCAATTACGATGGTTTTAGATGCTTCAGCCGCTTCCGGTACGCCCAATAGCTCTAGGTAAGGTACAAATGGCTGGCCTAAGAAGGTAAACACTGAGGTGTATTCAGCAATAATCAATGCCACTGTACCGAGGCCCATCACGACCGGTAGTACACCAAACACCATATCAACCGCGTTATGTACGCCTTCGGTTAAGATGGTTTTCCATGACTTAACACGGCCTGCTTTCAACAGTGCCAGTTCCATGCCCCATGTAAAGCTAGAGTGACCTTCTGGGATGGCGTCAGCATCGTCTGCTGGTTTCGTACCATCGATAAAGGTATCTTTTTTGTAGCATAGCGGTGGTAGGCGAGGAATGATGATCGCTGCAACAAAACCCGCTAAACAAACGGCGCCGTAAAAAGGTAAGAACATATGTTCTAGATTGACTTGCGCAATCACCACAAGACTAAAAGTAATCGATACTGCTGAGAATGTTGTACCAACAACGGCCGCCTCACGTTCAGTATAGAATTTGTTTTCGTACTGTTTGCTGGTTAATAGAATGCCGACACTACCATCACCTAACCAAGATGCCATACAGTCAATCGCACTGCGACCCGGCAGGTTAAATACAGGGCGCATTACTTTTGCTAGTAAGGTGCCAAAAAGTTCAAGTAGACCGAAGTTAAGTAGCAGTGGCAGTAACAAACCCGCGAAAATGAACACGGAGAACAGGGTTGGTAGCAAGCCTTCTAATACAAGGCCACCAGTGTTTGGCTCCCAAATCGCTTTTGGGCCGATTTGGAAATAAGTCAGCACGATGGCGATACCACCAAGTACACGCACTGCTAACCAAAGAGGGCTTGGGTTAAACAACCCATTTAAAAAATGGCTGTTAGCAATGAATGAAGGGTTTTTAATTCGACATAGTAGAGAGGCCGTTGCCATAAATGCAACGATAGCAGTGATCATCTCAATCAGGAAATCGCCAAAGAGTGCTTGGATGGATTTCGCTAAAATAGCAACAGGGATAGTGATATCACCGTTGTAGCTCACTGGAGCCATGAAAAGGAACACACCGATTAACGATGGGATAAAGAAAACCCAAAAATTGCCTTTGGCTTTGTGTGTTTCGGTTGTTTGAGTACTGTTTTTCATTAGGAATCTCATGTTACAACTAGTCAATATACACCGAGTCCTTGGCATATATATTCACTAAACATCCGTATTCAGTCATTGCAGGCAAGACTACTGGTTTTCTGTTGTTATCGCAAGACTATTCAATAATATCCGCTAAATATTCATGATTTAATGTTTTTTAAGCAGTTAATCAGGGTCTTATCTGTTGTTGATTTTCATTTGTCAGGCACATGTGATGAAAGAATCACCGTTTGATGTGTAATGAATATAGGCTATCAATAATATAAGAGGCTAAAGCTTCATTTCTCGAGCTATAGAGTGAATGGAAAACCGAAACAATCATTCTCTAATTCAACCGTTTGATCTTCACTTTCCGACTCTCATGTCATTGGCTTACTCAAGGTTAGTTGGAAGGTAGGGATGTTTCAATGTTGGCAATACGGGTGCGAGGGAGGCAAGGATCGCCAGAAAGCGGCTGACATAGCGACCCGTTAGAGGCGACATTGGTAGTAAAAGGAGAAGGAGTAGAGCGCGCTTAACGCGCTCGTGTTTGGTACAAGTAAAACCAATAACCAATCGCTAAGGTAAGCGCAAGCGCAATCGGTGCCATCAGTGAGCCAATCGCATAAAGACTAAAGAGTTTCGCGCCTGCGATGCCGCCAGAAAGAAAACCGGCAAAAATAAATAAAAACAGTTTGGCTTTACGATAGTCGAAGCGTTCACCGCGTAAACGAGCCCCAATCATGATGCCGAGGTCAGTGATAATACCCGTCATATGCGTTGTACGCACCACTGCGCCACTAAAAGTGGTGATCATCGCGTTTTGTAGGCCACAGGCTGCAGAAGCAAAGTATTGCCCTGAAGTGACATTTTGTTTTAACAAAAGGTAAGCAACAAACAGCAAGCCCGCTTCAATACACAGAGCAAAGCCATAGCGGCGGCCAAGCTTTAACGCGGTACTTTCCATAAAAGCACCGCTTAACGTCGCGCCCATCAAAAAGCTTAACAGAATCATAAAGAGGTGGCTGGTCATGCCATCAAGAGCTTCAATACTGGTGCCAAGTAGTGTCACAGTACCGGAGATGTGAGAAACCGCTTGGTGTTGAAAACCAAGCAAGCCAATCGCGTTGACTATTCCTGCAAGAAGGGCAAGTAGGAATGCTCCGTATTCCACCCAGCGTGGTAGTCGAGAAATCACAAATTTACTCCCAAAATCTAGGCGTGGATTATAGCGCTGGTAAGAGCTGTTCGATAGTGAAAGTTAGCGTAATAACAGCGTTATTGAGCCTGCTCAATTTGGCAGTCAAATTTAACCCAACCTTGTTTGTGTTGTTCATACACAGAAAAACTGGGTTGAGGGAGATCGTGTTGGTCAAAGATACCGACCGGAATCACTAAATGTTCGGGGGCGATAGATAGCGTTAATAACATCGTGGTGCCACAGCGTGGACAAAAAGAGTAGCTGACTTGTTGGCCTGAGTCGCTCATACGAGTGTATTCCGTCAACTCACCACTGTAGCTCACCTGTGCGCGATGAAAGCGAGCTTGAACACCAAAGACACTTCCTGTTCTTTTCTGGCATGCAAAACAATGGCAAATGGCGGTACGAATCGGTTCACCATGACAAATGAGATTGACTTGGCCACAGCTGCATTGAGCAATACGCGTAAGTGGTGGAGTAACGGTGTGATGTGAGGCGTGTTGAGTCATGGTCGCTCCTTGAGATAACAAACGGCTACTGATAAGGTTGATCACCAATTATTGATTACAATGTCGGTTATTTACCCTCTCAACTACGGACAACTTGAGCGTGCAAATGAAAAAGCGTCTACTACCGATCCCTTTGATTCTTCTTATACCTATTGTATTACTCGTTGTGGTGATTGTCGCTGGCGTCTACCGTTTTAGTCTCGATGATGAGGAAATTTTAGCTAAGTTTCCTTCGCAGGTGCAAGACCAAGCCAAGAGTCATGATGGTGTGATGCAGCAAGTCTTTCACCTTTCTACGCCGAACCCTTGGACTATTAGCGTCCCTGAAAGCCATGCATTTGCGCTGATTGACCAAATCGATGAAAAACAACAATGGGCACTCGGTCGTTATGATTCTGGGGCAGAACGAGGCCAACTTAGCGTGAGTCTTGATTGGTTGACTGTGCTCGATAAACAACAGTATTTATCGATTATGACGGTATCCAATCAAGGCAGTGGCATTTTCTATTACTTGGCCAGTTTTAAATATGACCAGCAGCGTCAGCGCTTAGTGTTAGTTGACGAGACATTATTAGGCGATCGCATTCAGGTTGATAAGCTCAATGTGGACTCGTCCGCTGTGCAAGTGAGCTATCGCCAGCATGGCGCAACGCAATCGTATGCAGAACAGCCGTCGGATGTCCTCATTGCCAATTATAAACTGAATGACAAATTGCAGTTCAAAGCGTTACCGTGAGCCTTGGCTTGTGAGTGTGCCATTAATTGCCTATATTGATTAAGCAAATTTTCTTGTTGTTAATGGAGTAATACATGATTAATAAACGTTTCTTTAAAACCAAGGACGAAGTGGAAGTAACGTTTGAGTTACCGGAAGATCAAGTGGGGCAGTCAGCTTGTTTAGTGGCGGATTTTTCTGATTGGCAACCGATCGTGATGAAAAAAGTCGCCAAAACTAAATCGTACCGATTCAAAACACGCTTGCCAAAAGATCAGCAGTTTGAATTTCGCTACTTAGTCGATGAAAGCCGCTGGATTAATGATCCAAACGCGGATAAATACACACCAAATGGTTTTGGTGAAGACAATGGATTGCTAACCACTTATCAATAATAAATTCAATAAGTTGGTGTTTACTTACCTATAGAGTGAATAAAACAAGGCGCATGATTGCGCCTTTTTTGATCGCATAACTAGTACGATAGGGTGACAAAAGAAGTAGAAATCCGTAATCTTATAACGATTTTTCCACATCGTAGGGTGTGGACTTTTGCTACGTATTACATGAATTAATGAATAATTAAATTGTTATAAGGTCAAACTGTGCAAGCAAGAACGATAAAAGCGCGCGTTTCTGAACTTACGAAACGCAAGAGAATGATGCTTTTGAGCTTACCAGTAGTCGCGATTGTTGCATTAACGACTCTGGATGGCACAACCAATAAAATCCGCACGATTGATCTTTCTCTAAACGACACCCAATTAGTCGATACCATTCTTAACGAAGCAATTGAGAATGTTGATATGCCGGATTATGAATACCATATTCAAGCCGGTGATAATTTAAGCTCTATTTTTGACCGCCTTGGTTTTGCTTACAGCGACATGATGAAAATCATGGAGACGGATCTTAACTTTTTAGCACTTGATACCCTAAAGCCGGGTAACACGTTGCGTTTTTGGCGCGACGAACAGACTAATAGTCTTGCGAAGATGGAACTTGAGTTTAGCTTGGTTGAGCGTGCGGTTTATACTCGAACCGACGATGGCAGCTACGAGTTTACTGACGTTAAGATTCCCGGCGTGTGGAAAGAGTTCGCGTTGGTTGGAGAGATCAACGGTAGCTTTTCTCAGTCAGTCAACAAGCTAGGCCTTGGAAATGCCGAGATTGAGCAGATTGTTAGTTTGCTTAAAGATAAAATTAACTTCTCTCGTGATTTGCGCTCTGGTGATAAATTTGAAGTGGTGCAATCGCGTCAGTATGTTGATGACCAACTCACCGGCAATCGAGAAATTCAGGCGATTAAGATCTTGAACCGTGGTGGTGAATATACCGCTTACCTGCATGAAGATGGCCAATATTACGATAAAAATGGTGACAGCTTACAACGTGCTTTCCAGCGTAAGCCTGTTAATGGAAACTACCGCTTAAGTTCTAATTTCAACGCTCACCGTAAACACCCAGTGACAGGACGCGTTTCTCCACACAATGGTACAGACTGGGCAACGCCAATTGGTACACCGATTGTTTCCACAGGTGACGGTGTCGTGATCATGACGCGTAAACACCCATATGCAGGTAATTATGTGGTGATACAACATGGCAGTACCTATAAAACACGTTATTTGCACTTGAGTAAGATTTTGGTCCGTAAAGGCCAGAAAGTGACTCGTGGACAACGTATCGGTTTATCAGGTAATACCGGACGTGTGACTGGGCCGCACATTCACTATGAATTGATTGTTCGTGGTCGCGCAGTCAATGCGATGAAGGCTAATATCCCGATGGCAAGTTCAGTATCGAAAAAAGAGATGCCAGCGTTTGTCGCTCGTCGTGATAAGTATGATGAGATGCTAAAACAGCAAGAGATGAAACTTGCTCAGCAAGGTTCATCAACTAATGCGAGTTGATATTGAATGAGTTGAGATAGAGAAAGCGAACCGAATGGTTCGCTTTTTTGTGCAAAAAATAACATCGTATCTGCGCTATGGGGGACAATCTGGCTAGAGCGTCATTTGATACTGGCGCGGAGTTAAGCCAAATTGCTCTTTGAATCGCTGAGTAAAACGCACTTCAGATTGATAGCCACAGGCAAGCGCTGTATCCATCTGGCTAAACTTTCTTTGCAATAAACCGAGTGCATGAGACATGCGAATTTCGGTCAATATATGTCGAAAGCTCGTCTCTTCTGCAGCGAGCTTTCGGGTTAGCGTTGCCCGACTCATCGCCAAGTGCTGCGCAACGACTTCGATCTTATGATCATCACCGGGAGCCGCACTCAAATAAGTGGCGAGTTTATCGCGGACTTGCTGATTATCATTAGGAAAAAGCAGATGTAGAGCTCCGACGTGACGAAGTTCAGCATAGAATGCCAGTAGCAACTGTTGTTGAGTGTGTGCAGAAAGATCTTTGTTGGACATGTCACAAATGATCTCAAAGCAATAGCGCAGAGCGTCATTCACTTTTACCATTGGCGCGCTGCCGCTAGAGGATGCCTCTTGATTTAACCACTCTGCTGGAGGTGGTTGGAAAAAAGTCACCGCACGCGCATTGAAAGCATTCTGCATCGGAGTATTAACGAAAGTGAGATACTGGCCTGCGGGTACCACAAGCCAGTTTGCACGATTGAACTCATAGGATTGCTCTTGCCACCAAAGCTGCTTGTGGCCTTGCTCAACCCAATAAAGTGTTGGGGCATGAATGAACACATTGTGTAAAGGCTGCTCTCTTTTGCCTCGAAAATGTGTCACGTGTAGTAATGATTTGTTCATGCCCTTATCCTTTTTTCTCTACGTGGTTTGAATTACTCGTTGACGTAAGTCGCGGTAATTTTCGCTTTATCGAGTGCACTCGAGTTCAGCATAAAGCCGATCAGAGCATTCGATGCACCTTGTGGTAGCTCTAGTTTCTCAGTTGGTAAGGCGAATACGGTAAATTCGTAGCGGTGCATTCCGTCTCCCTTTGGAGGACAAACGCCACCAAAGCCTTTCAAGCCATAGTCATTTTTCATTTCGTCTGCTTTGATAGATTTACCTGAAACGCCTCGTTCCAGCGTAGTGATGTTTGCTGGGATATCGACCGCAACCCAGTGCCACCAGCCGCTGCCCGTTGGTGCATCAGGATCATAAGCGGTAATTGCAAAGCTTTTTGTTCCAGCAGGCACATCGCTCCAGCTAAGTTGTGGCGATAAATTATCTCCACTACAACCAAAGCTATTAAAAGCAAACGTATCAGCAATTCGCGAGCCTTCTTGAATGTCTTGGCTAGTTAAGGTCATGGCTGAACTAGCAAATGAAGCAAGAAGTAGTACAGGTGCGAGTTTGAAAAATTTCATCTTAGTTCCTTTTTAGGTTTCGGCTACAGGACTAATAATAGAAATTAACTTGGCAAAATATATCACAATAAAACTCATTAATAGTTATGTTTTACCTTATTTGAGTTTTTTTAGTGTGTTTAATACTGTTCAAAGTATGAGGCTAATCTTGAAGAAGAGAAAGCCAAAAGCCAGAGATGAACTCTGGCTTTTGGCTTTTTGCAAATGAATTGTGCTAATTAATTGGCATGGCCCATCGCAGAGAATGGGGTGCCAGCTTTGCGTTTCCTTGGTGCGAGCGCCATGATAATGCCAAAGCACGCACCTTGAGTGATCATTGCCGTACCACCGTAGCTGATAAAGGGTAACGGGCTACCCATTACTGGTAACAGGCCACTCACCATTCCCATATTGATAAAGGCGTATAGCATGAAGCTCATTGCCAGCGCGCCAATAACCAAGCGGCCATAAGCCGAGTCGCTTTGGCTGGCAAGCCATAATGTGCGGCCAGCGATAAATAGATAGGTTGAGATTAAAGCAACACTACCAAAGTAGCCCCACTCTTCCGCAAAGGTCGAAAAGATAAAGTCAGTATGACTTTCTGGAATGAACCCTAGCTGCCCTTGCGTAGCGTTCATATAGCCTTTGCCGCGAATGCCACCAGAACCGATAGCCACTAAAGATTGAATGATTTGATACCCAGCGCCAAGTGGGTCGGACTCAGGGTTAAGAAATTGAGTAACGCGCATCTTCTGATAGCTCTCCATGAAGAAGATCCACAGTACCGGAATTGCCGTGGCAACAATCGCAATCACTGACGCAATAATTTTCCAACTCATGCCGCCAAGAAAGAGCACGAACAGTGAGTAAATAACGGTAAAGATTGCACCATCAAGATCGGGCTGAATCACAATAAGTCCGGCTGGCATTGCCGTGAGCGCTAAACAAAGGCCGATTTTTTTAAACGTTGGAGCCCCAGGGTCTTTAGCAATTAGCCACGCCGCCATCATTGGTACTGCAACCTTAACCAGTTCGGAAGGCTGGAAGCGAATTGGGCCAAGGGCGAGCCAACGTTTTGAACCATTAGTTGCATCACCGGCAATCACAACTGCCAGCAGCAATAGTACCGTTAGGGTAAACAAAGGCGGTGCAATGTCGCACAGTTTTTTTGCGGGCACAGCAGAAAGTACGATTAATGCACCAATGGCAATCACAGCTCGCGCTAAATGACGTTCTAAAATGGGCTCACTAAAACCACTAGCGCTCCAGACGCTAATACTCCCCGCGGCGATCAAAAAACAGATCGCAGCAAGCAGTGGATAATCTAATTGGGGGCGAATACGCAGCACGGGCGAAACATCTAAAATGAATAGTGATGCGAAATTTAATCCTGATTGATAGGAAAGACAATAAACAATTGCAGAGGGAAAGGTAAGTTTTCCACATAAATTGAGAGGTTATGAGCAACATCGCCAAATTAAGCCCTCGCGTTGGGGGTTTAAATGTTTGTATTTTAAAGATTTACACTGCTAATCAATCATAAGTCGATCGCGGGTGTCGATTTTTGGCCGCTATCGATGACACCGTTGTTTGCAAAGGCTCATCTCGTCGTCGGTAATGTAGAGGGGATGAGAGCGTTATTGAACAAGTGATGTGTGTTGGAAGTCTGGTGAGTAAAACCAACAGAGAAAATGAAGCAGGGAATGACGGCATGGCTGACAAGCAGAATCGAACAATTTCCCCGATTAATGCGACTGAGCATTGAGAGTTCAAAAAATAACGCGGTGCTTTTTCGATCTATTTGGGCAAAGATCCATCTAGGCGCTTGAAAGTTAGACATTCATAACATTATTGAACAGAAAACCATAAGAAAAGTAAAAAAAAGACTATACAAAAAACAAGCAGTGGTTATTATACCGCTCAGTTGTTCAAAGAGTTATTAAATGCAGCATCAAGTACAAGTAAAACCTCAAGTATCAAAACACAGTTTTTGTCGCTAGGCGTTTCCCTTTTATTTTAGCGTAACATGATATAATTCAAGAAGTTAACATATCGTTAACATTGAACTCTTCTTAAATTAAATAAATAAGGGGCATAAAATGTCTAACTCAATTACTGGTACTGTAAAATGGTTTAACGAAACTAAAGGTTTCGGTTTCCTAACTCAAGATAACGGCGGCGCAGACGTATTCGTACACTTCCGTGCTATCGCTTCTGAAGGTTTCAAAACTCTTAACGAAGGCCAAAAAGTGTCTTTCGAAGTAGAACAAGGTCAAAAAGGCCTTCAAGCTACTAACGTTGTTGCACTATAATTAGCGCTTCACGTAAGAATAAATAGAAGGTCGCCTAGGCGGCCTTTTTTGTATCTAAAATTTGCCTAACGCTTGCTCGTCCCTCGTGATATCGATTTTTTTCTGCATTAGTTATCGTCGCATTATCCTTCTTCTCTTGTAAGCTTTTTCCATCCGTGCCAAATACCATTTAAGATAAGACTATGCTTAGGTATTTACGCAATAAATATTGCTTTCAGTTAGGTCTGGTTACTAGTTAAATTATTGTTTTTATAGTGTATATTTCCGATGTTATGAGATGCCATTATCTGTGTTTTAATCGGCAAGAATGACCCAAGACGGATGCTTATTGGCTCGATTGAATGCGCATGCCTGTCTCGCCTTACCTATATGATCGACATAATTTCCCCTTTCATTCTCAGTTATTTCGTTGAATACTCATCCGACATTAGTGAGGAGATGGTATGGATCAGTTAGGCGCGATGCGGGTTTTTGTTCGTGTGGTACAGATGGGCAGTTTCTCTGCTGCGGCTAGAGAGCAAAACACCACACAAGCGACGATTAGTAAAAAAGTCGCGGCACTGGAGGCGAAGCTGAGCGCAAAGCTTTTGTCACGTACGAGTCGAGAACTGTCTTTGACTGAAGTAGGAGCTGACTATTATGAGCGTTGCATGGCGATTTTAAGTGAGCTTGAAGAAGCTGATGCTAATGCTCGTTCACAAATGGCAACGCCATCGGGGTTGTTGCGTGTTGCTGCCCCTGTCGTATTCGCCCGTCAATTTATTGCTCCCATTCTGAGTGAATTTCTTACTATTTATCCTGACATCCAAGTCGATTTATTGGTGAGTGATAAGCATGTAGATCTGATTGCGGATGGTGTCGATGTGGCTATTCGGGCCAAACAACTTGAAGATTCTAACTTTGTCGCGCGGCATCTATTTGATAACCCTTTTGCTGTTGCAGCAGCACCTCAATATTTAAAGCAATCTGCTGTTATCAAGACAGCGGAGGATTTAAAAGATCACAACTGTATAGTTTATTCGATGTTGAAATCGATTAATATTTGGCATTTTGAGCGGGAGGGGCATCGTATCTCGGTCCCGGTAACTGGTCGAAGTCGCTGTGATAATGGCGACGTGATATTGCAGTTAGCTCTTGATGGGGAGGGGGTTGTTCATCTTCCGATCTGGATGCTGGATGAGCATGTTAGGTCTGGGCGGCTTGAGCTTATCTTACAAGATTACGAATCTAAGCCTTTGCCTTTCAATGCGATCTATTTACAAAGTCGTTATGTGCCACTTAAGGTGCGTTGTTTTATTGATTATATAAAACAGAAACTGTCTGAGGATCCTCAGTACCATTAATGCAATGGCTATAGCGACATTAATAGCACTGTGTGAGGAAAACAAAATGCATAGAAGCGACCAAGATATTCTATGCATGATGACAAATTTTGCTCAGATAAACGTCCCGCGGATCGGGTAGTTATTATGTGGGTCACGAATGAATTTCAATCCTTGTAGCAACACATTAAGATCGGGTCGTGAGAATGGCGCGTTTGATACATCGACAATTTGCACCAGACCTTTTTCATTGATGACAAACAGTGCTGGCTCGGCAAACAAATGATCGGTTTCTTGTTCTGATCTTGGCGTCGAAATATAGACCCCTAGTGTTTGCATCTGCTCCACCGTTAAGCCATAGGCAAGCGGGAAGCTGATACAGAGTTTTTCCTTATGCTCGCGTAGCTGTTCTTCACTATCGGCCGATACGGCAATGACATCAATACCCAACTCACGATACTCGGTGACTAAGGGTTCTAAGTCATTTAGATAACGCGTGCATAGTGGGCAGTGTTGACCGCGGTACACAAGCACGAGTTTCCAATCGTAGGGGGCGTTCGGGTTGCCAAGGGCCACTTTTTCACCTTCCAATGTGCTAACTAATAATTGAGGGAAGCTTGCTCCGGCCTGAAATTTTAATGCTGGCATAAAAAACCTCGGTCTATTGTTGTTTTAAGTAATTGTAACTGTCGTCGGCGATATCGCGTTTACCACGGTACTTATCGTCGAACTCCTTCGCCCAAATTGCAGACGCTATTTGGTTTTGGTTCCAATCAAATACGGTTGAACGATGCTTGATCTTCCACTCGCCTTCACGACGTTCAAAATGAAAGTGGTGACGCCCACCAAGAATACCCTCTTTATCAACGCCATCCTCTTCATGTACGTGGTATGCCCATACATAACACTCTGCGGTTGCGCTATCACCCTCGATTTCAATTAGTGGATTGCTGATACGGTGTTGAGTCGCTTTCAGTGCGCGAAAACCTTCCATCGCAGGTTGGACAAACGCGTGAGCATTATCATTATAGAAGAACAAATCAGGGAAGATGGGATCTTGGTGCTCTTCGATAGCATCTGACCAGTAAGTCGATTTCATCAGTTCGCCATCGACACGGTCTAATGCTCGGGCGAACTTGTACATGATTTCAGTTATCTCTTGTTTGTCGAGTAGTTGTTGTAGTTTCTGTTGCATGTTCATCATAGTGCTCTCTATCGGTTGTATGTATGCTTTGAAGCGATGGAGAGATAATAAAGATTCCAATCGTGATTGATAAGTGGTGCTGGTGGTATAGTATCTATTCCATTTTGGAATGAATAAAAGAAAGCGTGGACTAGTAAATGTGCCATCATCTACATCTGTTGCTCAGTTCGTTTTTTAGCAGGCGCCCGATGCTATAACCTCAATTCATTTCTTGACTAGCCAATGTAGTAATTTTTGACCTGACGCCAAACAAGAGGGACTTTTGTCCTCTTGTTCTTATCACGTCAGCGTTATGCTTACCCGCAGATTCATTAATACAACAAAACATCCGGCAGCTCTTGGTTAGCTCCGTCTCGCTTATTTCTGTGAAACAACGACAATAAGCCAAGTTAACAAAAGCTCGAACAACATAGGCAAACCCAATGAACGTACTGGTTATTAACGGTCATCCTAATTTAAATAACTCCTTTGCGAATAAAGAGATCCTTAAACTGCTTGCGCAGAAAACCGATTGGCAGATGACTCATGCATCAGACTTTGCCGGGGATGTGAAAGCTGAACAACAGCGCTTGTTAGAGGCGGATCTCGTGGTGGTCCAGTTCCCACTTTACTGGAGTACTTTTCCTTCTGTGATGAAAGAGTGGATCGATCAAGTGTTCACTTATGGTTTTGCGTTTGGCCCTGATGGTAGCCAGCTTAAAAGCAAGAAATTACTTTTCTCAATTACGGCAGGGGCTACGGCTGAATCGTATTCAGAAAGTGGCTTTAACTTTATGCCGCTTGAGAACTACCAACGCGCGTTTGAACATGCCTTTAAAGCCGCGGAAATGGATGTTATCGATACCATCGTGACATTTGAGATGAATGCAATTCCTGAAGAGGGCGGTGATGTTGAAAAAACCATTGAGCTTGCACAGCAACACGCAGTTCAAATCATCAATGTAGTCAGCCATTCAGCACAAAATGCAGTAAGCACTCACATAGGATAAATCATCATGTTTCAATCACTCATTGGTATCGCCGTACTTCTCGGTGTCGGTTTCTTGTGCTCTGAAAACAGAAGCCAGATTAGTTGGCGCGCAGTCGTGGGTGCATTCGCCATCATTTTAGTCGTCGCCGGTTTTGTGCTTGCGACTGAGGTTGGTGCCGATGTACTACTGGCGGTTTCAAATACGGTAGGTAATGTATTTAGCTATGGCGCGGAAGGGATCAAGTTCGCCTTCGGTAGCTTGGTGAACTTCAGTGTCGATGGCATTGGCTTTGTTTGGGCACTGCAAGTACTACCACAGATCATCTTTACTGCTTCACTGACTTCTTTGCTTTACTATTTGGGCATCATGCAGTGGTTTGTGCGCATTATTGGTGGCGGATTGCAACGTGTGTTGGGTACTTCGCGTGCAGAATCGATGAATGCTGCCGGTAACATTGTATTAGGTCAAACAGAAGCGCCATTATTGGTAAAACCATACCATCGCGTTCTTACTCGCGCGCAAATTTTTGCCATTATGGTTGGCGGCCTTTCCTCTATTGCGGGTTCGATTTTGGCTGGCTTAGCGGGTATGGGCGTTGATCTTAACTTCCTTATTATGGCCTGTTTTATGTCGGCCCCTGCTGGTTTGATGTTTGCCAAATTGATCATTCCGGAAACGGAACAAACCATTGATGAAGTGCCAGAATTACCAGATAACGAAAGGCCAACCAGTTTCATTGATGCGATTGCTAAAGGCGCAATGGCGGGTATCTCAATCGCAGCGATTGTGGGCGCGGTCATCATCTCATGTATTGGTTTGATGGCGATGCTGAACGGCGGACTGGGTGCCATCGGTGACTTCTTTGGTTTTGAAGGCCTAACCGTTGATGTGATCCTTGGTTTGTTATTCTCTCCGGTTGCATGGTTGATTGGCGTACCTTGGAATGAAGCGATGGATGCAGGTGCATTCCTTGGTCAAAAAATAGCACTAAACGAATTCGTGGCGTTTGCTAGCATGGGCGCGGTTGAGCTGAGTGAGCGCACCACCGCGATTATGACGATTGCTCTGTGTGGCTTTGCCAATATTGGTTCCGTTGCCATGGTATGCGGTGCGCTAAGCAGTATGATCCCAGAACGTGCAGGAGTTATCGGCCAACTAGGAATGAAGGTACTGCTCGCTGCAACACTAGCGAACCTAATGAACGCTGCGATTGTTGGTTTATTTGTCTAGACGTTGAATTAAATCGTTAATCGTCAAACTAAAGCGCCACCTTGCATTACGCAGGTGGCGCTTTTTATTGAGTGTGATTGGTACTTATTCGTGAGTATCGATAAATGCTTTAAGTGCTTGTTCGTCGACAATTTCTAACCCTTGTTCCCCTTTACGAACCAGATTCTTATCCATCAGAGTTTTTACTGCGCGGCGATAAACTCGTCCTGACGTACCGAACCGTTCTGCTTCTTGATTCACCTTATCAAAACCATTCAGTGCCGGAGTAGTACGTTGTTGCATTAACAAATCATAAGCAATGTTATAGCAAATGGGATGCAGCAAGCGGTTAGTGTATATATCTAGAGAATCCTGATAGTCATCAGCCAATGCAGAAGCAAAGAAAAATAACATCTCGGGTTGTTGATGCAGCAGTTCGGTGAGATTTTTTATACAGATGATGTCAATCTGCATATGTTCATCGGCCACGACATTCCACTGACAAGCTGTTTGGGTGAAAAACTCCATCTCGCCAAAAATATGATCATCACAATGTGCTTTTCCGAGTTGAAAGCGACGTCCATTGGCGGCGAGAATACTCATCGAAACCCTTCCCGCAGGCACCACATAGATATGATCCAATGGTTCGCCTTGGGTCAAAATTGCTTCGCCGGTGTTGAAATAGCGAGTTCCAACCTGACATTGATAGATAAAAGCGCGAAACGCAGAGCTTTTTTGCTCAAGTAGGGATTTAAAGCGCCCGGTTGGGGCTGGTTTGATTCTCATTGCGGTCTCATGCCTGGTCTTTTACGAGGATCGCTAAGCCAACTTTCATCTGACGAACGACCTTTACTTTTTGTCACTGATATCAATCTCACATTCTCGTGAAATCTAACAATTACAATAGCTTTAAAGTGTTTTGGTAGGACAAAAGTCCTCCTTTATCACGGAGTAATTCGCCTAATATTGCGCTAGTTTAAACGCATTATCACTAGACTTCGATATGCCGCGACGGGAAATTTGGTAAGAGAGTGTCCGCCAATCGTTTGCGGTCACATGACGAGTCACTGAAAACAGAATAAGAGGAACCCCATGCTTAAACAGCCCCATATTGGCGTCGATGCAACGCAAGTTGCTCCTTTGGTTATTGTCTGTGGTGAACCTGACCGCGCCAATCGTATTGCCTCACTCTTTGACGAGGCACAAATGGTATCGGAGAATCGTGAGTACCGTTTATTTAGTGGGCAATACCAGGGTGTTCCAGTGTCGGTATGCAGTACCGGTATTGGTGCGCCTTCAATGATTATTGCGGTAGAAGAACTGAAACAGTGCGGAGTGACCCATATCGTACGTGTGGGTTCGGCAGGGGCAATGCAAGAAGGAATTCAACTCGGCGAATTGATTATTGCCGAAGGGGCTGTCCGTGATGAAGGGGGATCAAAAGCCTATGTTGAGGCCGCATACCCGGCTTACGCAAGTTTCTCACTATTAAAAGCGTTAGATGACTATCTAGCTGCTCAATCAACCCAGTGTCATTTTGGTGTAGTGCGTTCTCATGACAGTTTTTATACCGATGAAGAAGAATCCATTTGCCAGTATTGGAACAAGAAAGGCATTCTCGGCGCAGATATGGAAACCTCAGCTCTATTTGCGGTTGGGCGCTTACGTGGAATCAAGGTGGCCTCAGTGCTCAACAATGTGGTGTTGTATCAGCAAGATGTTAAAGAAGGGGTCGATCAATACGTGAATGAGGCTGAAAGTATGATGCAAGGTGAGAAACTTGCCTCACTCGCCGCGTTAGAAGCATTGATTGCACAGTCGTAAAGGCTGATGTCACATACCACCAGAGTATATGACAACGGATAATAGAGCTGGCAATTAGTCTCCTTACGTGACACCTCACTATCACATGCACGACAAAGTGGCAGCCTTTGTCGTGCATGTGATGGCCCCGCGTTCTGTACAACGTTTACGTGAAGAGAAAGACGATTATTTATTATCAAACAACCCGTGGCCTGAATTGAGCAGCATCGAAACCAATCGGTCATTATCTAGCGGTTCTCCAGACATGACGCTGGCTAATATTTCACTGCCAAATAGTAACGGCGACAAGACCACATCTGCTTTGACTTGCTTCACCTTGTTCATATTTTTCGCATCATTGACCGCTAACACCGTTTTCGCTTCTGGGTAGAGATCGCGTGCTGATAACACAATAAACGCGTTATCGGCATCGTCATCAGTCAGGGCGAGTAAGGCGCGACAATGTTCTATTCCTGCTGACTGTAAGACGGTGTTATCAGTACAATCACCGGACATGATATCCAACTTACGGCTGGCGCGTTGTTGAATTTTAGGGAAATTTTCCTCTGCTTCACTGGTCAGAATCATTACGTTAAGCCCACGGTCGAGAAGCTGGTTTGCCGTGGCGATAGCCAGTACAGATGTTCCGCAAACAATATAGTGATCTTTTCTATTCATTTTCTCTTGATTACCTTTAACTAATCGATTCAAGCCCCCTCTGATTAAAGGGCCGAAGACGGTGGTGACGGAAGTGGCAAAGACAGTAATGCCCGCAATAATCACCGATACCGTGAATAAACGAGCAGGTTCACTGATCGGGACAATGTCGCCATAACCGACGGTTGTCATCGTCACAATCGAGAAGTAAAACGAGGTGGTTAAATCCGTGATGGCTGGGTGAAAATCCTGACCAAAGTAGAGTGCGCCGTAGGTGGAATAAAACAGCAGGACGGTAAAACTGATAAACGCGAAGATCCCACCAGCGGTGGCACTGGAATGATGGAAGTCTTTTCCCAGTAGCAATAAGCTGATTAAGGTGACGATGCCAAGGGTGAGACTATGGGTTAGTTCCGGGAAGAAGTGCCACGTAAACACGAGTGAGATCGATAACAGTACGATACTGACGGCCCAAGCAATGCGGGCTCGAAATAATAAGCCAAACGCATTGATCATTAAGAAAATGCCAAGCAAGAACCAAGGACCATTGGCAATGTTAGCCCAATTTATCGAGGCAAAGCTCTTAACTTGAAATAGCCCGATAAGGTTAAGTGATGAGCCCCATACGCTGGCAAGAATTAATAACCCGTTAATGAAGACCGCAAATGCGACCAAAACATGACGTAATTTTCGCCAAAATTCGCCCCATTTTTTCCAGAGTAGAGAAGGAATGTTCAAGGCAATGACCACCAATAAATGATTACGAAACCAGACTATAGCGCCATAACGGCGATAGCATAGCTGCTAGTATATAAGAGAGAGCGACATTGTCTTAATTGTAATACACAATAACAAGTTACGAACAGGCAATCTCGATTAAGCTCTGTCTAGATATTAGCTAAGGATCAAAATGCCGATAATCACACGACTGAAAAACCGAGTATCAAACAGTATCGATGATCAAGTAGAAACGTGTTGGATAGATGTCGATCTATCAAAACCAGAAGATCAAGAGTGGCTTATTTCACAGAGTCAGCTCTCGGAAGAGTTGGTGGCATTTTTGCAGCGAGAGAACTTCGTCAATCATCGCAATCTCCATGATGGCAGTGTGTTAATCGCACTGAAAGTCAGTGGTGAAAAGCCAACCATCAATCCTATCGGTTTGGTGGATTTAAAAATATTCATTGATGCTCATCGGATTATTACGATTCGCTATCATCCTGTTATAGCGATAGATAAAACCTACGCATACTTGGAAAGTGCATGCTCAGGTGAGAAGGCTGCCCCCCAGCATGACGCTTCTTCATCGGTAGAAAGAGAGAAGCAATATGATGCCAAAGTGATGGATGTATTTTGTCATATCATCAATAACTTGATAGATCATATTGAAAAAGTCACCTTTACCATCTCGGACCAAATTGCCGTACTTGAAGATCAGTACTTTGATACCGGTGAAGCGTTTGATTCGAGTTTATTACTCAAACTACGGGGAGATATCTGCAAAACGAGGCGGATACTCACGGTATTACGCAACACCTTATTCATTCGAATTGAAGATCCTAGTTTACTCATCGACAGTGAAGATAAAAGTGCATTGGTGAGAGCTTCCAGCCATGTCACGTTGCATTTGAATAATCTGGACGACTTACTATCGCGTATCGATATGCTGCAAAACCTCGATAACACCAAACTCTCTGAAGCGATGTCTCAGTCGAGCTTTAGCTTGACGATTGTTGCGACGGTATTTCTGCCACTCACTTTTGTGTCTGGTTTATTGGGAATGAATGTGGGTGGGATCCCGGATACCCATAACCCATGGGGATTTTGGGCAATCACTGCGGGTATGCTGTTATTGGCAATTACCTTATGGATCACGCTGTATCGCCGTTTGAAAACGATCCGGTTTAGGCGCTAACAGTTTCCCTTACCATTTTAGATTAAGTCATTGATTTTTGTTGCATATTGATTCAAACGTCAGCATTATTCTGTTTCACATTACATCATTGCGTTGATTTATAGACGTGATGGTTTCGTTCGTTAAAGGATATTCAGGCTGATTATGAGTTGTTTTGCCATATTAGAAAAATCAGATATTCAAATTGCCGTAAAACTCAATAAAGTAGATGCTGAAAGTGAGCTAGAGGCTCTTCGGCTGGAGGGATACAAGGTAATTGTGGAACAAGTGGATGCTGAGGATTCCAGTGATGCTTTGCTAAAGGCTAAGCAGCTACAGCAAACGACAGCCACGGCGAAGATGGATTACCAGTCAAAATACAAAACAGGCCTAGTGGTCGGAAAAATTATCGGCGTCATTGGTTGGCTGATGGTGATTGTCGGCTTGGAAAATATGCTGGCAGGTTCGGTTCAATCGATGGATCAGTATATCTGGAGCTATGGAATCATGTTTAGTGCCATGTTGCCGGGCTTTGGTATCTTCCTTTCGGGTCTATTCTCTGTTGCGGCAAGTCAAGTGATCAAGGCGACCGTCGATAACGCCGATAATACGCATCGAATTTATCTGCACCTTAAAGGTGAGTAGTGTCTCCTTTAATGGCACTTATCGTAAAAATACCAATGAGAAAATAGGAAAACCGCAGTGATAGGTGCAAGGCTCTGAGGGATCCCCTCATAATTTCCCCAAAGCACAACCATGTTTGAATAGATTTTGAGCAAGCAGGGTTGCAGCCGCGAGCAAGTCTTCCCTCGTTATTGTGTAGCCAGAATGCCGCAAAACTTCCATCCCTAAGCGCACTGTTGAGAGTACATTTCGATTTTTGACAGTGTTAGCTTGGAAGTGCTTATCCCAACCTTGTTTCTGACCATGAACTCCAGCAAGCCAAAATGTCAGTTGAAGCATTAGGGCGATTAGCAGCATGATATCAAAGCGCTCTGAGCTGCTAGTTCGGCTATGACGGAGGCCTAAACCGTAGGCTGGGCTTTTCAAGTCTCGGAAGGTTTCTTCAATTTGCATACGCTTCGAGTAGAGCCTAACAAGTTGCTTTGGTGTTCGGATTTCAACGGGCAAGTTAGTCGCTAAAACCCATGGTTCTTTTGTCGAAGCGGAGTAGATTTTAGGTGACGGATGATGACAATTAGTCCGTGTCGAACGCTGATTTTTTCGGCCTTTAGGACGTGATTTATACAGTGCAATTTGACATGAAATTGGGTTGCTCTTAGTCAACCTCTTATAGCCTAAAGTCTTTGAGCGACTTGAGGATATGCTATGTAAGTTGCTGATAGGTTGCCAGTTTTCCGCACCTAAATCTGCATATTGCACTTTCCCTCTGACTCGACTTAACCAGTACCAACCTAGCTTTTCAACGGATTTATACCATGGCACTTTAAAGCCAGCATCACTGACAATGAGCGGTGTAGTGTTACTCGGTAGAATGCTTGCAAGGTCGGCTAGAAATTGGTCATGAGCCTTCTTTGAACATTGCTCTGAAAGCGGAAAGGCTTTCTCATAAAGAGTAATAGAACGACCATGTAGTGCCACCGAAGCCCGCAATACCATAAGCCGTTTTTGCTCACGAATATCAGACCAGTCAACAAGAACAATGGGCATCGAATTACCTGAACAGATAAAGCTGGCATGCCAACGGTATACAGCGAGTCGCTCTTTGTGCAAGTGACGATTACCTAACAATCTGTCGATTCGTTTGATGTTATGTTTTGTTCTGGCTTTCGTTGGCAGGTTACGACCAAGTTCGGTAAGAGTGAGCGTTTTACATTCAAGTAATGCGTGGCAAGCCAGCGTTAAACTGTTGAGTCGTTTTAAGTGCAATTCAGGGCAGAATTGGTAAAGAGAGTCGTGTAAAATATCGAGTTCGCACATCTTGTTGTCTGGTTATTGATTTTTCTCAGAACCATTTGATCACATGACAAGATGTGCATCTACCTTAAATTTATGATTTTTATCAAAATCATTAGGGGATTCCTCAGTGCAAGGCTTTCACAAGTCCCAGGTGTACTCTGGATGGTATTGGTGATGTGTATTATCGGCGTCGCTGGGCCTCTTTATTTACTTAATCAGTTTAATGCTTCTTTTGAGTGGCCGACAACCAAAGGGATGGTGGTGGATACTTGGTTAGAACGCTACTACAGTACCAGTAGCGATCACGTGTATTACAACGTCGGTGTTGAATATGTGTATACCGTTGACGATGAGATCTATCACAAGAAAGACAAGAACGATGTCACAGGGATTATTCCCGACTATTCGCTCGAAGAAGCAGAAGCCCTCGCCGCTGAGTTCCCTCAAGGGGAGATGGTTGATGTCTATTACAACCCAGAACGCCATAGCTCTGCAGTCTTAAAACCGACAAAAAATTTGATTATGTTGATTTTCCCTGCGGTATTCGGTTCTGTCTTGCTCGTCGTCTTGTATGTGATGTACCGACTGATGCGTGTCAAACCCCAAGAGTTTTGGGACGAGTGAATAATGCGAAGTTCGATTTGGACAAGCTTGTAATGACGGTTAGATTTGAATGCGATCAAGCGCGGTTAGAAAGCAGAATTAAGCACAGTACCAAAGCGGCATATTTGATGCTGCTTTCCTGCGGACTTATTTACTATTTTGAACCGGCATGGTTAGCGGCTATTCATCCGTGGTTTGGCCCGCTGATATTTGGCTCGCTATTTTTGGCATTAAGCACGATTGAAAAACAGTCACGTGGCGATTTAGATTGTCATCGTGGTGAAGTCATTTCAATTAATAAGAATAGGCTTAAATTTCATCAAGCTTCATCGGGTTATACATTCGAGAAAAGCTTGGATGACATAGAGAGTGCGACTCTTAGTCAATGGTTCGGTGTTCCGCGTATCAAGGTACGTTTCTCGGATAATCAATTTTATCAGTTTAAGTGGTTTAAAGATTCTTCAGAGTTGTATCAGCTTTTAAAGCGTCAAGATGAGTGGCTGAAAAAGGGTTAAGAGCTATTCTAATTTGAGTTATACACCGATACGGCTGCGATGGCAGCCGTAGTCGTTTGTGCTTTGATCAGAAGTTACTATCAAGTTAAGCGTTAAATGCTCTCGTTCTGATAAATCGTTTTGCCATCTTTAATGGTTTCCAACACTCGAACGTCTTTGATGTCTTGTGGTACAACCTCAAGTGGATTGCGATCAAGGATCACTAAATCCGCGCGTTTACCTACTTCAATAGTACCTTTCTCTTGCTCTTCAAAATTTTGATAAGCGGCTATCTTGGTGATTGACTCCAGTGCCTGATAAGCGGAAATTCGATGATGTTCGCCAAGCGTGTCGCCGCTACGAGTTACACGGTTTACCGCAGACCACATGTTGGTCATCATATCTGGAAACAACACTGGCGCATCCATGTGGATAGTGAAGGGCAGTTCTACCGAATTGGCCCAACCCATTGGTGAGATATTTGAGGCACGCCATGGGCCTAATACCGAATCACGATGGTAATCGCCCCAAAAATAAGTATGAGCTGGGAAGAAAGACGGGATCATATCATTCTGCTTCATACGCTTTACTTGATCTAAGCGTGTGGTTTGCGCGTGAATGACCACAGTACGGCGATCCTCTTTGCCATATTTACTGTCGGCTTTTTCGACCGCATTGAGTAAAATATCGGCTGACGCGTCACCATTACTGTGGCTAAGGATTTGTGCATTCGCTTGATAAGCGATATCAACCCATTGGTTCATCTCTTTTTGAGTTAATACCGGATAGCCATGATAGTCGTATGCATGGCTGTGTGGTGGCTCATAATACGGTGAAGAAAGGTAGGCGGTTTTACCTTGTGGTGAACCATCACCGACTAATTTAACGCCTGCCAGAGTAAAACCGTTGATGGTCGCTTTCATAGGCAGTATTTCGATCGCCGCAGCAAGATCAACCCACTTTGCGTATGCCAGCATATCTATTTTAAGTAACTCATTTTCAGCCATGTTTTTCATGATCTTAATGGTAGGTAAGGTTGCTAGGCCTTCTTGCGCTGTGGTGACGCCATAACTGGCAAACATATCTTGAACTTTGCTAAATTTACGAATTGCGTCCTCTTCGGTGATAGCAGGTAGATGGCCAAGAATAGGGTAAATAGCGGATTCTTCTAGTACTCCTGTCATCTCACCATTCGCATCACGACGAATAACCCCTCCATTTGGATTCGGCGTGTCATCGCTAAAGCCGATAAATGCTAAACCATTGCTGTTGCAACTGGCTAAATGACCAGAGATATGTACCGCGCAGAAATTGTAGCCTTGGGTGAAGGCATCCAGCTCTTGCTTGGTCGGATGGCGCTTTTCAGTCAGTTCGGCATCGTCATAGCCAAACGCGACATGCATGATGCTGTCATCCAGTTCAGGTTGAGCGAAGTAGCGCTGTATGGTCTGCTTAATATCATCAATGGAATTTATGCTCCCCATCGGTGTAGGGTACAAAAACTCGCTCTCAATCAGAGGGATGTATTGTGCAAAGTGGCCATGAGCATCAATAAACCCGGGCGTGACTGTTTTACCGTGGAGATCGCGTATTTGAGTAGTATCTGTCTGGTATTTGAGAACATCGGCATTACTACCAATCGCGTGTATTTTACCATCTTTTATCGCAATCGCTTCTACTCGATGTTGCTCATCGCTGACGGTGATAATATCGCCATTGGTGAAAATAAGATCGGGACCTGCAACGGCAAAACTCGAAGCGATTACAAGTACGATTGGCGTGAAACGGAGTTTGTAATTATTGTTCGTCATCATCTTATCTCCCATGAAGCCAGTACTGATATTGTTTGAAGTTAGCTCTATTTTTACTGAGGTTTTCTTTACAAGAAAGCCGAGTTTGATAGGGTAACCCGTTCAAATTGGGTGATCAGTCACATCGTGGAGTGAAGATGCATACCTTGGAACAGTTAAATGCCTTTATTGCCGTTTACGAGCAAGGGTCGTACAGTGCCGCTGCAAAACTAATAAGAAAATCTCGCACCACGGTGAGAGAGCATGTTATTGCCTATGAAGATACGCTTGGTTACGCGCTGTTTACTATTGATGGGCGTAAAGCGTTACCCAATGATAAAGCTCGCCAACTCTATTTTCATGCCAAGGTCGTCGAGAAGCAAAATAGAGAGCTACACAGTTATAGTCAGGCCCTGTTTGAGTGTGAGGTGCACACGATTAACATCGTTCATGATGTGATTGTGCCGCTTACCTTAATGATCGAGATCGAACACAAAATCAAAGCGAGCTATTCGCAATTAGCGGTGAATTGGCTGCATCGAACGCGCCCTGAAGCGCTTGCAATGCTGCAAGATGGCCGAGCCGATCTCGCTTTAATGCCAGACAGAGGCATGCTATTCCCAGAAGCAGAAGTGACATGGGTGACGTTAGGCTCACTGCATATGAAGTGCTATGCTGGAAAAGACTCACGACTGCATGATGCTAAAGCACTCGATGGTGGTTTTGCCACTATTCATCACTTACAAAACCAAACCCAATATATTACCGAGAACTTCCTCAGTATGGATGTCGCCTTTGCTAAGGTATCGCCTAAGTTGCAGGTGGTTAGTAATAACGATCTGTTGTGCGAGTTGATTAAGCACGACGGTTGGGCAGCAATGCCTGAGGAATACATGCATGGTTATGTCGAGTCTGGCCAGCTGGTGGAAGTGAAGTTGAAAGAGATGCGTGATAGCCGATTAATTTCATTGAATGTGTTTTTCCCGATAGGTAAAGATGAGCAAGCGGTATATTCCGACACCATCGCTTGGATAGTGGAAATAGCTCGTAGTTCGCTTAAGTAGCGATCGAACGGGTTGAGGAAATAGGGCGACGTTTATGCCGTTTGTAACGCAGTTATCAGTCAAAAAACTCATCGTATCGAGTAAAAATTTTAATTAACAAACTCGATCGTCTCGATCAATCAATTCGATCGATAAATAATCTCATCAGAACGATAAAAAACTTTTGTCATTGTGATTGGTTATAATTATCGCTTGATATTCAATTGTACGTATAATCTCCTATTCTTTGCTGGCATTAAGCATAGTTCTATCAATTGGAAGATAGTGCGACAATCATTAGATGGATTCTAAGTATGGATTAATGATGTAGAAAGCAGTTTTACTTGGAATGGTAGTAATGAATAGAACGATGAAAGCCATATTCATAATATTGATTTTTATATTAACTGAATTTTTGGTTGTGGAATTCAGCAAAATCAACAATGAAAAAGAATCAAACCGGATCATTAATGAACTAAATAAAGCGATGAAGTCGTTTTTTAGTGACGCATTAATTACCTCTGAAGTATTAAAAGAAATGGTTGTACTTTCAGATGATAATTACCTTTCTTTTGCCGAGTTCAATAAATTGAGTCAAACTTTGCTATCGACTTACAGTCATGTCGATTCTTTACTGTACCTGCCAAATGGTGTCGTGGAGTTGGTGTATCCTTATGAGGAAAACAAACGAGCGATTGGCCATAATGTGTTGAAAGATAAGAGTAGAAAGTTAGGTGCGATGGAATCAATTTCAGGAAGCACTAACACAATTATTGGGCCAGTAACGTTAGTTCAAAATGACAAACGAGCATTCATTTTACGTAAAGGAATTTCTGATGAAGGTAAATTTATTGGTTTTTCTTCATCGGTTATCTATTTGGAATCAATTTTAAATTCTCTCGATAATATACTGAAGAGCAATCATGTATGTAACTACAAAGTTGTTGGTTATGATCCTGATAATGCAAATTACTATGATAAAACGGTTATTGAAAAGGGTGTTGTAAATTCTCAAGTTCACAAGGGGGTTATCACTCTATTTAATACTAATTGGCAAATATCGATATCACCAGATGATGCAGGTTTGTTGCCTAGGTTTGTTGTTTTTTTGACATTATTGTTGGTGGTTTTATTAATTACATCACCGATTAAATACTTTAATCAATATCGCCGCTCGGAAGAGGCTCGTTACAACTTCCAAAAAGAGGCTCATACGGACTTTCTTACTAACTTACTCAATCGACGAGGCTTAGAAACCCGCTTTGAGTCCTTAAAAAAAGAGAATGTTTCAGGGGCTGTTGCGATTTTTGACATCGATTTTTTTAAGAACATTAATGACTCTTATGGCCACGAAGTCGGTGATATTGTGTTAGTCCAGTTCTCCAAGCTTTGCGCGGCAAATATGAATGCTCAGTTCACGCTTTCTCGAACTGGGGGGGAGGAGTTCGTCATGTTGATGCCCCATTTCGATCAACATCAAGCTCAGCAATATTGTGAACATCTTCGAGAAGCGGTAGCTAAAGCGCCATTTTTTATCAAACATTTACATATCAATGTCACTGTGAGTATCGGCATTGCCTGCTTTAGTGCGGTTGATAGCATGGAAACGGCATTGAGTGATGCTGATGATGCCCTTTATGACGCAAAACGAACTGGCCGAAATCGCGTTTGCCTGAAAGGTTAAACCTATCAGCTAAGGCTATAGCATTTATCACGAGGCAATGAGTAGCATCACACTATCTGATGTGTCGTTTATACCGAGAATACAATCGACTGAGCGTCATTTATTGCAGATAGTAGATCGATTGCTGGTCGGCATCGCTCTCCTTAGACGTTATACTGTTTAACGTTGGTTTTTGTCTCGGCTATTCAATAGGAAAAGTTCGATATATTGCCATGAGAATGCCAAATTTCCCCAATACGAATAGAGCGGAGCCAAGACATTGAGCGATAAACTCACCGTTGTCATTATCGAAGATGAGCCAGCGATTGCTGACAACCTTATTCATGTTTTAGAAATGGATGGTTACCAAACCCAGTGGTTTGCGACTGCGGGTGAAGGTTTGGCTTTTCTGCAAGCGAACACTGCTGATTTGTTGGTGTTGGATGTCGGCTTACCTGATGGTAATGGTTTTGAACTGTGCAAAACGATTCGTGATTTCTCCGCTATTCCGATCATCTTCTTAACCGCTCGAAACGATGAAATTGATCGGGTGGTAGGGCTGGAAATTGGCGCGGATGATTATGTTACTAAGCCGTTCAGCCCACGTGAAATGGTAGCACGGGTGAAATTACGCATTAAAGCGCGTCAAGCAACAAGCCAAATTCAATCGGCACCCGCGCCAATAACGAGTGATCAAATCGCCAAGCAAGAATCACAGATTTCTATGATCGATGCTTTGCAGGCGCAAAACTTTGATTACTGTATCAGTGGTCAACCCCTTGGCCTGACAGCGGTTGAATTTAAAATCCTTGATAAGTTAATCACGGTCAGTGGCAATGTGCTCAGTCGTGAACAGTTGATGGTCGCTGCTGATATGGCAGTCGAAGCGGTATATGAGCGTAATATCGATACCCACATCAAGGCAATTCGCAACAAACTTAAACCCTTTGGTTTTGCTGAACGGATCGGCACGAAACGTGGGTTTGGTTACTTCTATCTGGTGCAGGGCGAGCTATGAACCGCTGGCCGAAAATCCCGCTAGGACTGAGACTTTTCTCCCTCTACTTCATCTTGGTGGGTATGACGGCTTATATGGTCAGCACCACGGTGATCCGAGAACTGAAGCCGACTGTGCGCCAAACAACCGAAGAAACCTTGGTTGATATGGCAAATTTGCTTGCTGTGTTGGCAGAAGAGGACGTCGCCAATGGGCAGTTTTCAGAAAGCCGCTTTGCCAACTTACTCGCTGCGTATGGTCAACGTGAGCCGCAAGCGCGTTATTGGGAATTAGGTAAAAAAGCCATCAATCACCGTATTTACATCACCGATAAGCAAGGCATCGTGATTGCCGATTCTTGGCAACAAGATGTCGGTAAAGACTATTCGCAATGGAATGATGTTTACTTAACCTTGCGTGGCCAATATGGCGCGCGCAGTACCACTGAAAACCCCAGTGATCCTTCTTCAACGGTCATGCATGTGGCTGCGCCTATTTATCATGATGGCGAAATCATCGGCAGTGTTACGGTGGCCAAAGCGAATCGTTCCGTTCAGCCATTTATCGATCTTTCCAAACGCAATGTATTGTATTGGATGGTGTTGATGAGCGGTTTGGTTCTCGCGGCAGGAGCCTTGTTCTCATGGCGTATCCATTCGGCACTGAATCAGTTAGAAAACTATGCAAAAAAAATGGGCCAAGGCGAAAAGGTCGTGAAACCCACCTTCCGCGTTTTCTATGAATACGGCACCTTAAGTGATGCGTTGGAAAATATGCGCGGCCAGTTGGATGGTAAACAATATGTGGAGGAGTACGTGCAAACGCTGACGCACGAACTAAAGAGTCCGCTCTCGGCAATCAAAGGCGCGAGTGAGATCTTACAGATGCCACTACCGCCAGAAAAAATCACCCGTTTTGCTCACAACATAGAGCGTGAAAGCGACCGCATGCAATCGCTGATTGATAAGTTGCTAGAGCTTGCTCGATTGGAAAAGCGACCACAGTTGGAAGTGCATGAGCCAATTGTTCTTGGCTCGGTGATCAATGACATCGTACAAGCGTCTGATGCTCGTTTAGTCGCTAAGTCAGTGCAGAGTACTATTGATATCGCCCAACCGATTCAGATCTCGGGTGATGCCTTCTTGTTTAAACAAGCGTTGTTTAACCTGATGGATAACGCGCTGGATTTTGTCGAGCAAGGCGGAGACATTCAATGGCAGGCGATGGAGAAAAATGGATTTGTCGTGTTGTCGATCTACAACTGTGGGCCACATATTCCAGATTATGCACAGGCGCGTCTCACAGAACGCTTCTATTCGTTACCGCGTTCAAATGGGGTAAAAAGTACCGGATTAGGGCTTAATTTCGTCGAACAAGTGATGAAGTTACATAACGCGAGCTTGATCATTGAAAATGTCTCGCAAGGGGTCAAAGTGACGCTGAAACTCCCGACGGCGTAATCAATTACATATTGGCTGGTGGTTTATTGACCGCTAACTCCATCAAATCTCCACATTAGCTCCATTCAGTCTCCAAATTGGTGTTTTACCATCTAAACATCAATTTAGGAGAGTGCCTTGTGGGAAAAATAACTAAAAATCATATTGTTACGAAATTTGCATTTGTGCTTTTTTTGTTCGTCTTGTTACAAATACCTGTCTCTATGGTCAGTAATCTGATCTCGGAACGCGCCGATCGCCAACAAAATGTTAGGCAGGAAATTGCGCGTAGTAGCAGTGGCGAACAGCGTATCATCGGCCCGTTTATTCACGTCAATTATACCGAGATGGATACCCACGAAGGCAAAGCTTATTTGAGTGAACGTGAAGCCTTTCTGTTGCCAGAAACGTTTGATATGAATGCCAATCTTGACAGTTTCGCCAAGTATCGTGGGATCTATCAAGCGCGTTTGTACAAGGCTAACACTCAACTACAAGGCCAGTTTGATCTGAGACCATTGCGCCACCTTCATCTCGGAAATGTTAAATCGATCAGCTTAGTGGTGGGTATTCGTGATAGCCGTGGACTGCTGAAACTCAATGAAATGACCATTGGTGACCAGCCTATTTCGGTTATTCCGGGTACGGATGTCGCTCAATTCACCCAAGGATTCCATACTCCGCTCAATTTTGAACAATTAGATATTGCCCAGCCGTTAGCGTTTGATCTCAACTTTTTACTGCAAGGTATGGGACAACTGCAAGTCACGCCAATTGGCAAGACCACCACAGTTGAGCTTTCATCGGAGTGGCCACATCCGAGTTTTACCGGTGATTACTTGCCAATTTCATCGGATATTTCTGATGCTGGCTTTACGGCGCAATGGGCGAGTAACAACTTTTCTTCCAATATTACTCAATTGTTCCAGCGCTGCATGGCGGATTCTTCGGCGTGCTACGAGCTTGAACGCCGCCAAATGGGTGTGGATTTGATTGATCCGGTTGATCACTATTTAAAGTCTCATCGCGCAGTAAACTACTCGCTGCTGGTGATTACACTTGTCTTCGCCAGCTTCTTCCTACTGGAACTGTTCCAAGCGCGTATGATGCACCCGATCCAGTATGGTTTTGTCGGCCTTGCGTTAGCACTGTTTTACTTGTTGCTGATATCGTTAAGTGAGCACACCGGATTTAATTGGGCGTATGTGATTTCAGCACTCGCTTCCACCGGATTGTTGAGTATTTATGTTGGCGGGATGTTGAAAAACAGTCAGCATGGTGTGGTGTTTGGTGCCAGTTTACTACTGCTCTATGGCTTGTTGTTTGGCCTGTTACTAGCGGAAAGTTACGCTCTATTGATGGGTACGCTGTTGTGCTTTGCGATCCTTAGCTTAGTGATGGTGCTGACGCGCAATGTCGATTGGTATGAGCGTAGCCAGAGAATGCGCCCTTCAGGCCATGATGATATTAAGAATGATGACACGCCAGTTAGGAGTGAGCCAAAGGGTCTATATCAAAACCAAGATGAGAATGAATCCGATGCTAGTTAACCCCGAGAGTCGAGCTCAATTGGCAACGAAACCGATTGGTAATGATAGGGCAGGGCTGTTTACCTACCTGCGTTTTTCTGCGCGCTATGCGGTGATTAGCCTTTGTTGGCTGGTGGTACTGGTTAACATTGCTTTGTTTGTTGATGATAAGTTTATCCGGCCAACGCTGGGGGACGTATTGGTGGTGGTGTGGCTTTACTACACGATTCGTTGTGTGGTTGGTTTTCCTGCGCGTTTGATAGTCGTGATGACGGTTGTTATTGCCTATATGGTGGAATTAGCTCAGTACTTGAAAATCCCCGCGTTATTGGGTTTAGAGCCTGGCTCACCGCTGAGCATTATCTTGGGCGCGACGTTTGATTGGTGGGACCTCGCCGCCTATTTAGTTGGGGGAATGGTGTGCTGGTGGATGGTGAAAATGGAGGTCAGACATGGATAATCCTACGCTTCGTACCAGTGCTCAAAGCCAAATTTTCTATAGGAAAAGAGTACGAGAGAGTTTGCTTGAGAAAGTCATTCGTTGGGCGGAAAAGAAAAACAGCGCATAGCCAATATTGCTTTGATCTGAAAGAAAAAACGGTGTTGTATCATCAACACCGTTTACCTTGTACCTTGTACCTTGAAATCTTCTATTGGGTTACCCCTGGCTTCTTGGCGCTAGCGATAATTCTCGAAGCAATGGAAAGGCTTTCGATACCTGCTCTGAGGTAACCACAAAGCCAACTAGATTAGCGTTTTCATCCTTTGCTCTGGCAGTGATGCCACTAGAGGTAAATTGCACATCCCAACTCGCAACCTGTTCGAAGTTACCCGCTAATTGGATCGGGTAGCTTGGCGTTTTCACCTTCACCATCATTGCTGGTAAGGTGAGTTGCGCTTCTTGACCTAACAAGTGCTTGGCTAACACGTTAGCGCTTAATACGATCGGTTGCAGATAGGGCATCATGCGGCTTTGGATCTCAGCACAATCGCCCAGTGCATAGACACCTTGCTGCGAGCTTTGCAACTGCGCATCAACACAAATGCCTTTATTAACCTCAATGCCTGCTTCTTTCGCCAGTTGCGTATTAGCTCGTAACCCCGCCGCACAGATCACGGCATCAACATTAAGTTGTTGTCTATTACCTAAGGTGACGTACAGGCCATCATCACCGTTGATATTGGAATGTATGGCTTCAACTGCAGCGCCAAGGGTGAGCTCAATCCCTTGCTTACGCAGTTGCTGCTCTAATGGCAAAGCCACAAATTCGGGAACCAGACTGGCGAGTAGGCGATCATTTGGCTCCACCACGTTAACTGCTTTACCGCTGCTGGCGAGATCCATGGCGATCTCAACGCCAATCAAACCGCCACCAATCACTAAGATGCGCTTGGCTAAACCAAGTCGGGTTTCAGCCGCTTGGTACTCTTGTAATGAGTTTAGGGTGATCAGTTGATCGAGCGCATTACCTTGCATCGGTGGTATAAACGCTGATGCGCCAGTGGCAAAGACAAGCTTGCTGTACGAGTAGCCGATACCATCGACAAACAGTTGTTGAGTTTGGCTATCGATGCGTTCAATTGCGCTATTGGCGTGCAGAACAACATTATGCTCCTGCGCAAATTGCTCACCACTTTTTATGACTAAGTCGCTGGCGGTTTGCTGCTTACTAAATACATGGCTGAGATCGGGCTTGTTGTACTCAGCGCCATCGTCAGCGGTAAACAGGCTAATCGCAACCGGTGGCTCGCCGGTTTGTAGCTCAAGGCGACGAATTGTTTTTACCAATTGGTAAGCGGCAAAGCCGCTACCAATAATCGTAATCGGTGCTGTCATCTTTCTTACCACTCTTACGCTGTGCATTCAGCACTTTTATATTCGACGCTCTTATATTCGTCACTCTCATATTCGACATGGCTGTGTTCAACAAAGACATCCTTGCCGAGATGACACTCTGGGCATAAGAAGTAGTCTGGCACGTCTTGCCATGCGGTGTTTGGCTCTACGCCTTGATTTGGTTCACCTTGGGCAGGATCATAAACCCAATTACACACGGTGCAGATCATGCATTGGCAATCGGCTGGGTGCGAAGCGTGCTCCTCTGCTAGAGCGGGTTGTTCGCTATTCACTGCTTGCTCAAGATCCACAGATGAAGCAGCAGGCGTTGGCGCGATAGAGTTGAATGTGCTGGCGACATTAAAATTGCCATTTTTCGCCCATAGTTTGGCGATGTTCTGCCCATGTTCGCGACATTCACGCATTGCCTTACCATCTGGTCGCCATTTGGTTTTCAAGCTAATCGCTGTTTCAAAACCGGCATCGGTTAAACGTGCGTGAATGCGATCGACTGCGCCACCGTTCCAGCCATAGCTACCAAAGGCCGCGGCTTTTTTGCCTTTAAAGCGCAGGCCGGTGATCTCTTCCAACATACCGGCTACTTTTGGCATCATGACGTTGTTCATGGTGGAAGAGCCAACCAAGATACCTTTAGAGCGGAACACGTTAGCCAGAATGTCGTTCTTATCGTGTTTGGAGACATTAAATACTTTCACCGCCACCGCTGGATCGACATCGTGGATACCTTGCGCAATGGCATCAGCCATCATGCGAGTATTATTTGACATCGAATCGTAGAAAATGGTGATGCGATCTTCTTGGTATTCGTCAGCCCATTCTAAGTATTGCTCGATGATTTGAATTGGGTTATCACGCCATACAATGCCGTGCGAGGTTGCAATCATGCCGACGGGTACATTGAAGCTTAATACTTCTTTGATTTTTGCCGTTACCAAACTGCTAAACGGCGTAAGGATGTTTGAGTAGTAACGTAGACACTGTTCCATTAACTCATTTTGATCCACTTCGTCGTTAAACAAGCGCTCGTCACAGTAGTGCTGCCCAAAGGCGTCATTACTAAATAGCACCGCATCGCCAGTGATGTAAGTCATCATGCTGTCTGGCCAATGCAGCATTGGCGCTTCGATGAAGATCAGTTGCTTACCATTACCAATATCGATGCTGTCGCCGGTTTTAATGGTCTTAAAATGCCACTCTGGGTGGTGGTGGTGACCGACAATTGAATCAATCGCCGCTTCGGTACAGTAGATCGGCGTGTTAGGAATTTTCTCCATTAACGCAGAAAGCGCGCCTGAGTGATCTTCTTCGGCGTGGTTGATGACGATAAAATCGAGCTGTTTAAGGTCAATTTCCATTTCTAAATTTTGGATGAACTGCAGGCTAAAACGATGGTCGACAGTATCAATCAAAACGGTTTTTTCTTCGCGGATCAGGTAGCTGTTATAACTGGTACCTTTAGTCATTTTATATTCTGTACCATGGAAGTCTTGAACTTCCCAATCGCGTTGACCTACCCAATGAATGTTGTTTTTAACATGAATTGTCATGATGACTACCTTACAAAATAACGAAATAAATAAACTCACTGACTAAGTTATTGCATTGAGTGTGCCAGTTTTTATATTCATTATTTATCAATTACTTATCTCTACGCGGTTGTTTTTGTGTGTCATTTTGACATTGTTGCAATTTGTCATTTAGACACTATGCTTGTCTAAGTGACACAGCTATGAACGAGTCGGCGTGTTCTTCTTGTTCGTTCGCAAAAGGCAGATTTGTTATGACTTCAACCAGCGCCCAATGGCTGCACATTACCCAAGATCTTAATTCAGCACTGACTCAGCAAGCGCGCTTTGACACGCTGCTGACCACCATTCGTGAGGTATTAAATTGCGATTCATCAGCATTGTTATTGTTTGAAGATCAGCACTTTAAACCACTGGCAATTAATGGTTTGGCAAAGGAAGTGTTAGGACGTCGATTCTCAATTGAACAGCACCCGCGTTTAGAGGCGATCGCGCGCGCTGGGGATGTGGTGCGTTTTCCTGCCGATAGTGGATTGCCCGATCCGTATGATGGGTTGATCCCCAACTTTGAAGACAAACTACATGTTCATTCCTGTATTGGCTTACCGTTATTGATTGATGATCGCTTGATTGGCGCGATCACCATTGATGCTTTTGATCCCAATCAATTTGATCGTTTGAAGAATCAAGAGTTGCGATTTATTAGTGCGTTGGCTGCAGGTGGCCTACATACTGCACTGCTCCTTGAGCAGCTTGAAACACAAGCTAGCCTACCGCGAGAATCGATTCGAGAAGCTCGCACGCTAGGTAATGAAATCATCGGTCACTCGGCTGGTATGAAAGCGTTGCAAGAACAGATCGATGCGGTGGCGGATACTGAATTATCAGTATTAATCCTGGGCGAGACAGGGGTAGGTAAGGAGCTGGTCGCCAATGCGATTCATCACCGTTCAGATCGTTCGAGCCAAACCTTAGTGTATTTGAACTGTGCCGCGCTGCCTGAATCAGTGGCTGAGAGCGAACTGTTTGGTCACATCAAAGGCGCGTTTACTGGTGCGATTAGTAACCGAAAAGGTAAGTTCGAGCTTGCCGATGGCGGTACGCTGTTTTTGGATGAGGTCGGTGAGCTGTCGCTTGAGCTGCAAGCTAAGTTATTGCGTGCTCTTCAGTATGGCGACATTCAACGGGTCGGTGATGACCGCCATATTCGCGTAAACACTCGTATCGTCGCCGCGACCAACCGCATTTTGCATGACGAGGTGAAAGCAGGGCGTTTCCGCGCGGATTTGTATCATCGTTTGAGTGTCTTTCCACTGCACGTGCCACCACTGCGTGAACGTGAAGACGATGTCTTGCTGCTAGCGGGTTTCTTTGCTGAGCAGATGCGCGGAAAGCTGGGGTTGAACAGTATTCGCCTTGCGTCAACGTTAGTACAAGCACTGAAAGAGTATGCATGGCCGGGGAATGTGCGTGAGTTGGAGCATGTGATCAAACGTGCTGGTGTACTGGCGAAAGCAAGAACACAATCAGCGGATATTGAACTGGTTTTGCAAGACTTCGATATTCAAACATTAGCATCATCCGCAGATAACCTGAGTAGTTTTGCACCACAACGCGAGAGTCAACAAGCAGACGACAGCCAAAGAATGATGCAAACACTTGCTGGACAAGGAGGCTTAAAACAAGCCACCGATGTGTTCCAAAAACGAGTAATCTTACAAGCATTGGAACAACACAAAGGTAATTGGGCTGCTACCGCTAGGCAGCTTGAGCTTGATAACGGCAACTTGCACCGCTTAGCCAAACGCTTGGGGATTAAGTAAGTCGTCGCAACGGAAAGCGGCTTTGCTGTTAAAGAGACACTTCAGGCTTAATTAGCCCGCCTGCGTCAACTGATTCAATATGCGTAAATGCGCGCAATGGCCATATTGCTGATATTGCGCGATGCTGCTCCAAGCGAGCTTGATGACATGAGTATCTGAGCTTTGGCGGATTGTTTCCAAGTCTAATTGCTCCAGTGGCGTGTCACTATTAGCCGTTTCAGCCGTATCAGTGCGGAAGGTCAGTCTTTCAACCGAAAGCACAGCGCATAAGGCGGCCGACCAATAAAACTGCAATGCTTGCTGCGGCTTTTTGCAGTAGGGCAAGATAAGCTGCATTGCATGGCAACTTGTCACTGCGTGCAACACGGTAAAGTCTCGGGTGCTAAGGTAGAGTTCTGCAAACTGTTGGCTTAATTGTGACAGCGTTGCTTGTTGTGGAAATTGATTGATGGCGATAAAACGCTCATCTTGAATCACAGCCCGCATACGCTGAGTAATAGAAGTGGCAGCAACCGAAAAGTCGGCAAACTCATCCAAGGCATTATCGATGATATCAGAAGCGGTGAGGTCGCTGTTCGCCGGAAGGTTAATCGATAGATAGTGTGCAGCCATGTGCGCTAAACCAAAGGCAACTTCAGTGTCGTTCTCTTCTTGTAACCCATAGCTTAACCGAATTATGGCATGAAAGGCTGACGATCCACATCCTTGGATTAAGGTATCGATATGCTCGCTGGTGACTGCTGAAATGCCTTGTGTAGAAATTTGCATTTTAAAGTAGGCCAAGTAGTCATCAAATCTCTCTTGATTGCCAAGATGCTCACGCCATTCAAATGCTCCAATTATTTCGTGCTCTTTGAGTGGTAATAAGCCGTCATGATAATCGGTATAAAAAGAGTCTAATTGAGCGTTGCTGGCGCCAAGTTTGCTTAAAGCAATCAAGGCCATTGGCAAGTGATTAGTGTTACCTGATGCGCCAGTTTCGATGCCGAATTTCTGCGCTTGTTCGAGGCGTTTTGCTAGCATTTATTGTCCTTAATTTTTTGTTATCTGTCCTGATTAAATACATGTTAAAACCTCAAGTTAAGTTCGGGTCAACCATTAAATTGTTAACTTTGAATTGGCTCGTATTTGAAATGCGCCCGACTTACTAGGTTATTTGGTTGCTAGCACTGTTTACTTAATTTAGCTTGTCGCCTAACAGCAACACCTCATGGCTTGGGCTAAGAACGAAACAGGATTTGAATAGAGTATGAAGAAGAGAGCGATCGTTGTTTCGTTGACGATGTTAGGGTTATTGACGGGCTGTGCGGCTGCGACAGGAAGCGTTGATCAATCAATACGAGAGGCGAGGAGTACATTGAAAGACTACGCTTTGGCGTCTTGCCTTATTGCGATTGATCCGCAGAATCCGTTAGCGCGAGATCTCGCAGGTATGAAACGTGCGCACTCTTTTATGGGTAAAGGTAAATACCGGATTGTTCAAGATCAGCATACATTTGAAACGCTCAGTGACCCCTATGCAGAAGCCGCGAACTTTATGATTCAGCAATCTGAACGCTTGGTTGGTGTAATGAAAAATGGTCAGCGTTCAAAAAGTTATGGTTGTTTTCAGGTATACCGTTCTCAAGCCTTTGAAGAGCTTATCCTGCAACAGGATGAATTCATTTTTACTGAGATCGAATAGCCGCTTAGGTAGCAAATTGATACAAAGGTTAATACCCCAAAAGGCCGCCAATGGGGTCTCATATCATACCGTTGGCGGTCTTACGTTGTTAGCGCATATAAGGCTTATTTGTTCAGCTGCTCTTTTGCCGCTTCTACTTTGGTAAAGTCTAAGCCTAGCTCAAGTACCGCTTCTTTAATCAAGGCTGGGTTCTGCATCACTTGGCCCATTAATAATTGCAGTTTGTCTTGTGGCAAACCCAGTTGGCTGATGGTTGCCATTGCCGCGAGCGGGTTTTGAGTCAGTGTTTGAAAAATCTCACCGATTTGTTGATCGCTAATATTGTTCTCTTTCAACAATGCAATAATTGGGTTCATTACCTTTCCTATTTACACCAAATAAATTCAAACTGCAGTTTAACACTTGCCGAGAAGCGAGTGTACTGTGAATGCGTTTCTAGAGGGGCGAAAGTCGCGTGGAAAGGTGATGAGTTGATGAGTCAGTCAAAAGCGCCCGACTCATCGGCAATAAGGTAGATTAACGGCCTGCTTGTTGGTGATGCTGAGTGAGCTGTTTGAATAGCATATCTTTGAGCTCGACGCGCTGTAGTTTCAATGTTTGCATATTTTGGTCATCGATCGGGCTGCCTGAGATTTCTAATTGACGAATATCGTAGTCTAATACGTGATATTGCTGCAGATCGGCTTTGAATTTTGGGTCATCATGATTGAGTTGAACAATGTCCAATTTAAGCTCAGGAAAATCTAAGATAAAAGCATGGTTTTCATTTAGCATCGGCATTCTCTTTTCTGTCTGATTACCCTTGAGTATAGAAGTAATCACAGCAGAGAACTGTGGCATAAAACCCAAAGTGTTGAACTGTTTAATGAAGTTACTTGGAGCTGATTAGGTGATGATTTCTCTCCTTACACGCGTCTCTTTTATCGCTCCCACTTGATCTATGACTTGGTAGTAGCCACGCTTAGTTATCTATTTATCATTAGAGGGCGTTCTCCTCATGAAAGAACATTACGTAACGCTATTGCGTGAAAATCGATTCTTAACGGCTTTGGTCTCCGCTATTGGTGCCACACTCTGTATTTGGACACTCGCTGCAGTTGATAGCCGCATTGATACGCCCTACGTTTTAATTGCTCCTTTTGGTGCAACGATGGTGCTGATATTTGGGGTACATCGAAGCCCCCTCGCTCAACCGAAAAATGTCACCTTCGGTCACCTTATAACGGCATTTGTGGGCCTGATGTTTATCAACTTTTTGCCAGTTAATTCCCTGACGCTGGGGCTCGCGGTTGGCGTTGGTTTGTTCTTAATGTTGCTTTGCAATGTTACTCATCCCCCTGCAGGCGGAAACCCACTTCTCATTATGCTCACAGGCCATACAAGCTGGACATTTCTATTGCACCCAATTCTTATTGGGACGGTAGCGATTGTCGCACTAGCAATGCTTTACCATCGGTTTATCCCAGGGCATATCTATCCGTTTTCAGAAAAGGATTGAGCTTGATTGACGTTACTGGCTTTTTCAGCCACTAAAACACATTGCTGTTAGTGGCTGGTATTGAGTTTCACTAAGTGGAGGGGGTGAAAAATTATGGAATGTCGAACTGAACCACTCGTCCCTGCTGATATTCAAACGTTGTTTTCACGCCGTTTTTAGTCCAGAGCAGTTCTTCGCCATCTAATATGCCGTGATTAAAATGGCTGACTGATTGCGGCTGACCATCTTCATACCATGTTTCTTGTTTGCCTTGTTTTAAACCTGCTTGATATTCAGTACTGTGCATTAGGTTGCCGTTCTTATACCAATACTGCTCTTTACCTTGTTTTACGCCATCTTGATAGGTGATGACACTTTGTGGCTGACCATTGTCGTACCAATACCGTTCTTCGCCTTGTAGCTTTCCTTTTACATAGAAAGCATCGACAGCCATCGTGCCATTTTCGTACCAAACTTGGTAGGCGCCATCGTATTGACCATTGTTAAATCCAGCACGCTGCTGTTTGTGGCCGTTATCGTAATACCACCAATGTTCACCTTGTTGTTTATCGTGGTTAAAATCGCCGCGGTAAGTGAGCTCTTGGCTATCGCTCCAGCTCTGCATTAAGCCATGACGCATACCTTGCTTCATGTTCATCTCTGCTTGTTTATTACCGAAGGTATCCCAAAAAGTTGATAAACCTTCCTCTTTGCCATTAACGTAAAAACGTTCCCAAGCTTTGCTATTTTTTACGTTCGGATAAAAAGAAACGGCGCGACCATCGAGTATATCGTTGCTAAACGTGCGCAATATTTGCAGGCTTCCATCGTAGGCCCAATATTTCGCTTGCCCATTTTTTTGGCCATTAAGGTAGGAGACTTCACTGAGTTTTTGCTTACTCAACTCGCTACTGTCTTTATCGTAATAATATTGAATGTCGGTGCCAGAATAAGGCGTAGATGCCCCAACTTCGTGTGCTAATAGGGGAGTGCCTTTAAATTCCAGTTGAGCACTGTAGGCACTTAAAGGAAGAAGGCATCCGGCTAATAGAATTCGAGTTGCCCATTGAGGTAATTTGGCGGATTGAAAGATCGGTTGTGTTGTCATTATTAATTACCCATCTCTTGTTCTGATTCTGAATATAGCGTGCCATCGTCAAGCCAGGTGCGGCGATTCCCCACTTGCTCGCCATTTTTATAAGAAGTAGCAAGCTTTAACTGGCCATTGCTATACCACTGTTTTTCCTCTCCATGTTGAACAAAACCGTAATCATCACTGCTCATACGAAACGTGACGTTACTTTTGATTTGGCCATTCTTGTACCACTGATTTTCAATGAAAAGGTCATCTTTATCGCCCTGAATCACTTGATATTTTTGTTGCCCATTGTCATACCATTCATTTTGAAATGGCGTTTGGCTACCCTGCTCGAAGTCGGTTCGGCTCGCGATCTTGCCGTTGCTAAACCATTGTAATTGCCAGCCATCAAAGCGGCGTTCAACTTGATAGCTTTCAGCAGTACGTTGATTGGTATTAGGCTGTATATCAATTTGTTTGCCGGTTTCGGTGGCGTAGAAACGATTCAAGTTCCCCTGCGGACTAAAGAGGTGGAATAAACCATAGGTGATTCCATCTCGATAACTGCGTTCAGCGATCAGCGTGCCGTCCTTAAACTCTTGGGCCATCCCTCGACGTTCGTCATTGTGATAGAAACCGCGTAGATCGAGTATTGATTCATTGTTGTCATTTAACAGATAAACAAGACTTAGACCTTCAAGGTCGCCCGTCGTCTCAAAATATTCTTGTTTGAGCGTGCCATTGGGAAAGTACTTACGTGTTAATCCTTGCTCTTCACGATTGAGGTATTTTTCCTCGGTTTCCAAGTAAGGTTTTTTGTTTTCTACTCGATAGCTAATGAACTCACCACTTCGGTTACCATTAACGTAACGTGTTTTCATCGCGGTTGCGCCATTTTCCCATCGAAGGCTCTCGCCACTCTGTCGCCCAAATTGATAGTCAGTACGATAACTTGGTTGGTAGCTCGGGTTGCCATCGGCATCTTTATTTCTGGAATTCAGTGTCCAAGTTTGCGTTGTGCCGTGCTCTTCACCATTAAGCCAGTGGTGTTGTTCTTTTAGGCGCCCATCTTCAAACCAGAGGTAACTCGGGCCATGTTTTTTACCGTTTAGGAAGTATTCTTCGCGTTCTAGTTGCCCGTTTTCAAACCAGAAATAACGCGCGCCGTGTAAATGCCCATTCACATAGTGAGCTTCAGCATCTTTGTTGCCATTGTCAAAATGGGCGGTCGCTATCCCGCTATAAGGTTGATTGGTCGCCTTAACGAGAGCAATGGATTCTCTTCCTTGTCGTTTAAATTTCAGGTCAGAAAAAGGAACGGCATAGGCCGTTACAGAAGAGATTAAACTCGTTAAAAGAATAAGCTGAGATAAGGGTCTCATAACATGCTTCCTTGATTACATACATTAGGGCTACGTTGACAAATAGTCGCCTTCAGCCCTAGATCGGAGTCGTGATTTTCTATCATCAATTGAACCCAAGGGTAGGCTTCTGCATCGAGTTCTTGTGGGGCACGAACGTAAGTTGCCACGAGTAAATGCAGCGCTTTTGGTTCAAGTTTCGCTATCGGTTTAAAGTACTCACGTGCTTTTTGTTGATCTTTTTCGACCAGTAGGCCTGCACTGTACATGTAGCCCAAATTTTGCGCGGCGCACGTTGCTTGTTTTGCGTGCGCTTTTTCTAATAGCGCCAAACCTTTCGCACCATTTTCTGCATTCTCTTTACGCGCTCGTATCAAGTTAATGCCGACATAACACATAGCTTCTGCGCTACCTTGCTTAACCCCGAGCGCCATGGCTTTGTCTGCTTTCGCCCAGCGCTCGTCGCCCTCGGTGTGTTGAACGTAATACTCACCTAATAAGTAGCTCGCCTCACCATCGCCCATTTTGGATGCCTGTTTGAGCAACTTAGCGGCGTCATCATAATTTTTGGTATTCAGTAGATTTTGGGCCTTAGCCACTAAGCGCTGAGATTGACTCAGTGAGGTAAGATCTTGTTCTGGTGCTGTCTCGGGGCAATGATTCATGACTCGCGTAATCATTTCAGCAAAGCCATACATTGGGAGGCGGCTTTCAAAATCAAGGGTATCAGGCCTTAGTTGATACTCAGCCTCGATGTTTACTCGAACGGTTTTTGCCTGTTTTAGCGCGGTGATAAACGAGGCGGTTGGCTGGAAAAATAGCTGGCGGTAGCCGATGTCAGGCGAGTAAAGGTGTTTGTTTTCGGCAATCTCTGGCTGGTAGAAATAACGAGACCCGTTATCGAGCGTGAATAAAAACTTTGCGTCGATATCAAAGAAGTCATAAAAATCCATCGCAGAATCAGTGACGCCCATCTTGATTTTATTGTTATCACAAAAGGCGTAAAAACCGTCAGCAACCCACCAATCAAATTCGGGTTCACCACGATAAGTCGCACCTTGGATCTGTTGTTTACCATCATCATCTTCTGTCACGTTTGAGGCAAAATAGACAGGGCTATCAGGTGTATAACCATGAGTCACCACGCCATTCAATTCGACAGCGGTACGTTTTTCATCAACCGTATTGAAAGATCTCTCCAGTGGTTTGGCTGTAGTGGTGTAAGAGCTAAAAATAGCCATCAAAGACAATAAAAAGAGAGGTGTGGTTTTCAAGTGAAGCTCCAATAAAAAGGGAGGCAATGCTTAATGGCAATTGATAAAGATTATTTGCCTAAGTTCAAACTCAGACTAAGAGAGTTGTCTCTCCGCTGAGCATTGAGAGTACGCGCTGTTACGTCAGGCGTATTGGTTAGTGCAATTTATGACCGCGCTATAGTAGCAAGGCTATCTTATTGAATCGATGATAAATTCTCAAAACAGCTAAAGAGTGATCGCGGCGATCGATCTTTATCACAAATCCCAGTCATCACGATAAAAACATTGAATTGCGCAAACGTTTGCGCAATTCAATTATTGAGTTAGAATCAGCCGCACATCAAAAATGGTGATGCCGATAATACTTTTCTCTTCATTTGCATCCCATCGATTCAGTTTTTTGAAACGCTAAACTCAGAAATATAAAAACCAGAAATACGAACTCACGGTTTGCGTCGCTCATTAGCGTATGCAGGCTTTGTACAACCTAAATTTGCCGTTGATAACTTCGTTAATTGAAAAGTTGCCAATCGCTAAGTACTCAAGTTGCTATGAATACTCACCAAGCTAATCACTCAACCACTAACATTGATGAAAAAATCTCGATCCCACGTTCGCTTTCTTTAGGTGCCCAGCACGTATTGGCGATGGATTTGTATATTGTGCCGATTATTCTCGCGAGTTTGCTATCGTTAACCGTTGCAGATACGTCCTCTTTGATTCAGATGACGTTTGTCGTGGCGGGCCTTGCAACCATTATTCAATCACGCTGTTTATTAAAGTTACCAGTGATGCAAGGGCCATCTTACATTCCTATTGGAGCGGTCGCAGCGATTGGTAAAACTCTAGGAATGGGCGCGGTGTATGGTGCATTGATTCCGGTGGCGATTTTCGTTGCTCTGTTGGGTAAACCTTTTAATCTTTTCAGTAAGCTGGTGCGCAAGTTTGTCCCGCCAATTGTTGGCGGCACGGTGATCATCGTGGTGGGGATTTCACTTCTACCGGTCGCTTTTAATGGCATTTACACCGGTGAAGCTGCCAGCCAAAACATTGTGATTGCCTTAGTGAGTATTGTTTCACTGTGCAGCTTTATTTTGCTGGGGTGTATGCATAAGCGTCTGCATTGGCTGCGTTTAACATCGGTACTTGGCGCGATCATTCTGGGCACGATTGCCGCGACCTTCTATGGTATGAGTGACTTCTCATCAGTAACAACCGCTGCGTGGGTACAACTACCAAGCCTATTGCCATTTGGTGAATTGACCTTTGATCCTGTTGCGATCATGACCATGCTATTCATCTCGATGATAGTTCTGGTTGAGACAACCGGTACGTGGTGCGCGGTCAGTGCCGTAACGGGTGTTGAACTTGAAGATGAGCGCCTTAACCGTGGTGCAACCGGTGAAGCTGTTGGGCATTTCTTTTGTTCACTGCTTGGCGGTAGCCCAGTGACGGGTTACTCAACTAATGCGGGTATTATTGCCGTAACCGGTGTTGCTTCACGCCGTGCGATTATCGCCGGTGGTTTTATCCTGCTTCTACTTGGCTTAATGCCAAAACTGACCAGCTTAATCGCATCGATTCCTCATGCAGTTATCTCAGGCATTTTCTCGGTGATCTGTGTCGTGATTGCGATGAATGGCTTCCGTGTTATCCAACATATTCAATTATCTGAGCGTAATATGCTGGTGGTTGGCTTGCCGATTATGCTGTCACTGGGGGCGGTTTTAATGCCACGTGAACTGGTTTATGCCTTGCCAGAATTAGTCGGTTACCTAGTTAACTCGGGTATCGCAATTGGTGCCTTAGCGGCGGTCATTCTTAACTTTATTCTTCCTCAAGATCGCGTTTCAGATGAAACACCTGTTGAGAGTGAGGCATAACAATGAATAGCCCAATCTATATTACTAATCATATCCAGTTTGCGATCGTCGGTGATACTTTTCATACGCCGATTAAAGGTGAATTTGAGTTCATCCGTGATTACCTAATTTTGGTTAATCTTGATGGTGATATTGATGCCACCTTTACGCCGGAGCATCCTTCGTATCAAGCATTGCTGACGGCATTAGCAGAGCAAGGAAAACTGCAAACCTTACGCCAAGGTCAGTACTTGATGCCGGGCTTGGTGGATCTGCATTGTCACGCCCCGCAATGGCCGCAAGCCGGTAAAGGTTTGGATCTGCCTCTCTATGATTGGCTGCAAAATTACACCTTCCCATTGGAAAATCGCTATCAAGATGTCGAGTTCGCGCAAGCGATCTATCAAGACGTGACGAAAACGCTGTTGGCAAACGGGACAACTAGTGCAGTTTATTTTGCGTCGATTCATCGTGAGTCTACCGAGCTGTTGGCGCAAACCTGTTTGGATCTTGGTCAACGTGCTTTTGTGGGTAAGATCAACATGGATAACGTTGAACAATGCCCAGATTTCTATCGGGAAAATGATATTGCTCAAGCGTTTGCCGAGACCGAAGCCTTTGTTAGCAATGTTTTTGCGTTACAAGGCAACGATAGCGGGCTTGTAAGCCCAGTGATCACGCCGCGTTTTGTGCCAAGCTGCACACCTGAAATGCTTAATAAGCTCGGCTCCTTGGTGCAAAAATACGATCTGCACATGCAAACTCATTGCTCTGAAAGCGATTGGGCACGCGATTATGCTTTGCAGCATTATGGTAAGAGTGATGTGCAAATCTACGCGGATGCAGGCTTGTTAAATAACAAATCAGTGTTGGCACACTCTATCTTTTTAACTGAGCACGATGTTGAGCTGATTAAGCAGTTCAACGCGGGAATTGCCCACTGCCCACTCTCCAATATGTTCTTTGCCAATGGGGCAATGCAAACCCGAGAGTTGCTTGATAGCGGAGTACAAATTGGTTTGGGTAGTGATATTGCAGGTGCGCCATCGCCTTCTATATTCCGTGCGGCCTTTGATGCTGTTGCTCACTCGCGAGTGCGTGAAGAAGGTGTTGACGTGACGGTGGCCTCTGGTGAGCGCGGTACGGCTAACGCCCGCATCAGTTTTATTGAAGCATTTTGGATGGCAACTGCAGGTGGCGCTCAAGTGCTGGACGCAAAGACTGGTGTACTTAGCGCCAAACATCACTTTGATGCCCTTGTGCTTGAAGCAAGCCCATTGATTGGCAACTTACGCATTTGGCCTGAGTTTGATACGCCACGGGACATTTTAGAAAAGATGGTTTGCTTAGCGCAAAAAGAAAACATCCAACAAGTTTGGGTACAAGGCAAGCAAGTCATTTAGTCACGAGTGCTAATGATTGGAAGAAAAAAGAGACAAGCGATGGCTTGTCTTTTTTTCGCTGAACGTACTTTGTGGCAGTAACAATTTGTTTAATACGTTTGTGAGTCACTCACGAGTGGTTGCTTACGACTCATGGATATCAAGATATTCTTGCACCATCAATGGATGTGCTAAAGCGCCGGTAATGAGGACAATATCGACGGAGGGAAGGGGCGGCATATTATCGATAATTTGCAAATTATCGGTGACGCTTATTTTGCCCATTGCTCCGATGGCGATGCCGTCGTGAATGATGGCGCGTAGGGCTGAAGCGGTATTACAGCATGCGATCAATTGGTAAGAGAGGGCATTTTTACTTAAGCCATCTATCGCGGCGGAATGATATTTACAATCTGTTTGAAATAGCGCTAATGGAATAGTTTGGGATTTATCGAGCTCGAAATGATGATTGGCGACCCATACGCCTTGGTCATGAGCAAGCCAATAGCCTTCTTCGCTGTTGGCTGAACGCGTGACGATCGCCGCATCCAGTTTCCCTTCATCTAACCAAGCTCGAAGCGTAACGCTTGGCTGGCTAAATACATGGATAGAGCAAGTGGGTTCGGCCTTTTGCAGTGCTTTGATTACTTTGGGTAGGATCTTGTCATTATAATCTTCAGGGCAACCGAGCCTAAAAGGGCGCTTATCTTCATAGCGTTTTACTTGCTTTATCGCTTTATTGTGCAGTGTGACTAATTGTTCTGCATGAGTTCGTAAAGACAAACCTGCTTCACTCAATACAAGATTGCGGCCTTCTTTTTCAAATAAATCGACACTTAATTCCTCTTCGAGTTTTTTCATTTGAGCACTAAAAGCTGATTGGGTGCGATTGATTTGTTTGGCGGCGCGGGTAAAGCTGCCCGTTTCAACGAATGCGAGAAAGCTTTTCAGTGCATCAATATCCATATTGAGTATGTTATCCATCGTTTTTATTTATGTCTCCTATCAAAACTATCCGTTAGTGTGAAATAAGACAATCCCATAAGCTAAAAACTGCGGAGACAAATGCAGGAGGCATTGATGCAACTTTATATTGGAAACCAAAACTATTCGAGCTGGTCACTACGCGCTTGGTTGATTTTTGAGCAGCACAAACTGGCTGTCGATGTGATTAAACTAAAACTGTTTACAGCGGAGTTTTACACTACATTAGCGCGTGTTACACCGACAGCAAAAGTTCCATTACTGGTTGATGATGAGGTAACGGTTTGGGATTCACTGGCCATTCTTGAATACATTAATGAGCGTTATTTGGCTGGGAAAGCGTGGCCGGGAGCATTTGAACAGCGTGCAAAAGCAAGAGCGCTCTCTGCTGAAATGCATTCTGGTTTTTTTAGTCTGAGAAATGAGTTACCGATGAACTGTCGAGCACGGCGAACATTGCAGTTAACCGAAGGAGCGTTAAATGATCTTGCGCGCGTAGATGCTATTTGGTCGGAGCAAATGGCACTAAATCCAGATGGATGGTTATTCGGTGAGTGGTCCATCGCGGATGCGATGTATGCGCCACTAGCACTGCGTATCGAAACGTATGGTATTCAGTTATCAGAGCAGGCGATGAGGTATCAACAAAAGCAACTTAACAGCCAAGCGATGCAATCGTGGTTAGCGCAGGCGAGTTTAGAAAACGATATTGTTGAAGAAGATGAAGCAGGTGAGCCTGTTTAAATTTAGGCTGTCTTGTCGTGTGATGTTTTGAGTGGTCGTACTACCGTTGCGTTCGGAGTAAGGTCACTTTTCTTCAGATAATAATTCTTCAGACAACAAGTTCTGTTCATATATTTTAATAACGTCTAAGTTAAATTGGTTTGAATTCCCCTCTAAGTCATGCTGTTTCGTGCTTTCCATGCGCAAATTTTCAACGTTATCGAAATTAAAAAATTACACCGTAAATGAATGCTGGCGATAGCCTCACATCATTGATAGGCAACTAACAATCTGTTTTTTATGCGTAGCGAAATCTTGTGAATTGTTGGCTTATTTGGCTTTTAAAGTTAATCAGCTGAATGAAATCGATTGTTTTGCTGAATTTTTGTTGATGGATACTGTGCGAAAATCGACTGAAAACAGATTGTTTTGCAATTAATGCATCGAGAATCCGGTTCTCTATTCGTTGTGAATATTAGTTTTATCTTATTTTAATTCAATAGCTTGCCTACCTTTTTCTCCCTCGGTTTTAATTTCTCTCTATTGCCTGAAATTGCCATGTTTTTACATGTTGAAAGTTATTACATCAAATTGTGACATTTATCATATTTTGTCTTTTGTTGATCTGTATACTGCCGATTGTCGAACAATAGACATTTAACTGTTAATCGCAAAACAGAGAATATAACTATGAAAGCAATAAAACTTTCTCCTACAGACAACGTAGCGACGCTACTGGGTGACGTGGAAAAAAACGAATTAGTAGAAATTATTTCCGCAGACAATGAAGTGATCGCAGAAGTGAATGCTCTGCAGAAAATTACCTTCGGCAATAAGATCGCGCTTTGCGACGTGGCGAACGGTGAACATATTTTAAAATGCGGTCACTCGATCGGTAAGTCGATTGTTGAAATTCCATTGGGTCAACTTGTCCATGTACAAAACGTTCGTAGCGAGCGTTTAGACATTCCTGAAGCGATCATCGAAGAAATCATCAAACAAATGGGGATTGAGCAATAATGACTACCACATTTAAAGGCTACCCACGTCCAAACGGTACATTTGGTATTCGTAACAGCGTCATGATTGTTGCGATTGATGAGTGTTGTGAAGGCATTGCGCGCAACATCAGTAAAGAAATTGATGATTCAGTGGTAGTGACTAACCACTACACCTGTATGTACGGTGGTAACGAAGAGATGATCGACACTATCATCCATACCGCGACTAACCCAAACATTGCGGGTGTGCTTGTTATCGCAATGGGTTGTGGTTCAATCGACCCTGAAATGGTTGCAGAGCCTGTACGTAAAGAAGGCCTTCCTGTTCATGCGCTTACCGTTATCAAGAACAAAGGTACGATTGAAACAATTAAAGATGGTGTTGAGCTAGCAAAAGAGCTAAAAGCATACGCAGACAGCGTAGAGCGCGTTGATGCTCCAATTTCAGCACTGCGTATCGGTATTAAGTGTGGCGGTTCAGATACGTCAAGTGGTTTGGCTTCTAACCCATCAGTGGGCGCGGCATCAGACAAACTGGTTGATATGGGCGCGATCACCATGGCTGGCGAACTGCTTGAGCTACTCGGTTGTGAAGATATTCTAAAAGAGCGCTCTGTTACTCCTGAAGTGGGTGAGAAAATTGAACGCTTGATCGCTGAAGATCTGAAGCGCTGGCATGTTATCGAAGGCACTGAAACCATGTCTATCGGCAACAGTGTTGGTGGCCTAACGACGATTGATGAAAAATCACAAGGTGCAATGCATAAAACAGGTACTCGTCCAATTCAAGACTGCCTGCGCATTAACCATATTCACCGTGAAAAACCAACGGTTCCTGGTTTCTACCTAACTGAAACAACCATGTTGTGTGGTGGTGCGGCAATGCACTTCGCATCACTTGGCTGTCAGTTGATCCTATGGACTGCGGGCGCTGCGGGTTTCAACAACTCAATTGTTCCTGTTATTCGCGTTTCTGGCAATACGTCTCTTATCACTGCTGATATGGACATTAATGCCTGCGGGATCATGGATGCGACAGACACTATCGACAATGTATCAAATCAGATCATTGATAAAGTGTTTGCGGTAGCAAGTGGCGCGCCGACCAACCTTGAAGGTGTTGGTTTTGCTTATGCGTCTCTATACCAAAAAGACCAGCGTTTAGAACATGTAATCGGTATTTGCCCTCAATAATCACTGTTGCCTTTAAAAGGGGCGTTTCGGCCCCTTCACTTGAGAATAAGAAAATGAGTAAACCTGCTCCAAATAAATCAGTTGGTCTAACTATCGCCCTTGTTTGTGCTGCTCTATGGGGCGCATCGTTCCCTCTCGGTGGTGTTCTCGCTGGTAAGCTAGATCCGGTTGTGCTAGCTATTGCCCGTTACGCGATCGCAACACTAGGTTTCGTTGTTCTATTTATATTTTCTAAAAAGCATACGCTAAAGAAAATTCAAAACAAAAAAGACGGTTTTCTGTTGGCTGCAGCAGGTGTATCTGCTCAAGCGGTGTTCTTTTACTTTACTATCCTAGCGTACGAATACACTTCATCGGGTGAAATCGGTGTTATCAACGGTATGGCTCCGTTCCTAACCATGCTTGCGGTATTTGTGATTGATAAGATCAAACCATCTGCACCAAAAGTATTCGCCGTAGTGTTATCTCTAATTGGTGCGGGCGTTATCGCTTACGACCCATCAAATAAAATCCAAGGTCTAAACCTAGGTCACCTATTCGCACTATTCGGCGTGCTTGGCTTTGTGACTTACAACTACATCTTGGGTAAATTTGGCTCAGACCTAAACTCTCGTTACGACACTTTCTCAAGCTGTTTCTACCAATTCGGTGCAGCAACAGTCGCACTATTGTTTGTTGGTCTAGTGACTGGCGCAGATTTCGCTTCAGCCTCTGTACTGGTTGAGAACGGCAAACACATCGCGACGATCCTATCGCTAGGTTTACTGTGTTCTGGTATCGCTTATGCACTATGGGAAGTAGCAACACTGAAAACTCAAGATGCCGTTATCACCACGATGGCACTGAACGTTCTACCGCTATTTGCAATGATCGTCGCTTACTTCCTACTTGGTGAGTTGATGACTCTACAAAAATTGGCTGGTGTTGTAACCGTAGTTATCGCGCTATGTATCTACACAGTAGGTGATCGCTTCACTAAGAAAGCGGTTATTGAGCCTGTTGTTGATGAAAAAGCCGCTGCGTAATTAATTCTTGCGAATTGACTGTCAGTCTTGGCACTGACAGTCTCTTTCCTGCTCGCTAGATAGCTCCACGATTTACCCTGCAGGAAAGAGCCTTATTAATATCAGAGAAATAAAATGTTATTTAACGAATTGAAAATCACTGAAGTAGAAGTTATCCACCTGCGCGTTCCTGCTTTTGATGAAGCCTGTGAATGGGGTGAAGATGGCGTATTAATTCGCGTTCATACCAACGCAGGTATCACAGGCGTGGGCGAGTCTGACAGCTCACCGATGATGATCGAAGCGTGCATTAAAGCATCTCAAAGCCACGGTTCTTCACAAGGTCTAGAGCGTCTTCTTGTTGGTGAAAACCCACTAGAGATCGAGCGTCTTTACACAAAAATGTACAACGGCACTCACTATGCTGGCCGTCGTTCAACCATGATCCACGCAATCTCTGCGATCGATATGGCGTTGTGGGATATTGCTGGTCAGTTCTACAAAGTACCAGTATGGCAACTACTTGGTGGTAAGTTCCGCGAGAAGATCCGTGCTTACGGTACGTTTATCCCTTCTGCTATCAAAGAAGAAAACGTTGCTCGTACGACTGAACTACTTGCTCAAGGTTTTACTTCGCTAAAATTTGGTGGTGGTCCGCTAGGTAAAAATGCGGAAACTGACTACGAAATCATTAAAACCGTGTGTGAGACAGCACGTGGCATCAATAAAGACGTTGAAATCGCTATCGACCTAGCAAGCGCATGGCGCACTGCGGGTCACACGATCGAAATGGCGAAGAAGCTAGAAGAGTTCAATCTATTATGGATCGAAGAACCAATCACCGATGATGTGCTAGCGGGTTACCGTAAGGTTTCTCAATCGACTTCGCAAAAGCTGGCTGGTGGTGAAACACTAACGACTCGCTACGAGTTCGCGAACTTTATCGAAAAATCAGGCGCTGACTTTGTACAACCAGACGTAACACGTTGTGGTGGTATTACTGAGATGGTTAAGATCTACGATATGGCGCACATGGCTGGCATGAAGCTAGTACCACACGGCTTCTCAACCGGTATTCTGATTGCAGCAACGGTGCATTTCCTTGCGTCTCGTGAACACGGCGATCTGATTGAGTACTCTCAAAGCACCAGTCCACTGTTTACGTCACTAGTGAAAAACCAAATTGCCTTTGAAGATGGTTACGTCGCTGTACCAAATACCCCTGGATTGGGTGTTGAGCTTGATGAAGAAATCATCGCAAAGTACCGCGTTAACTAATCAAGTCGTCCGTTTAAGTAGGGGGGCAATCTGCGCCTCTAATTAAAGTTCACTCGTACCAAGCGTTTGGGAGCAAGGTAAGTCGTTAAGTCATGGGTTAGGCTGACGACATAGAGTGGAACAGGCAAAGAGACAAACTTAGGTTTGTCTCTTTTTTTATTTGAAGCCAGGAAAAATGGAGTTTAACGCAAGGTTAAGCTGTCTCTGTGAATATGAATAAGCAAAATGCCGCAATGACCATCACGGATTGAGCTATATACGATTATTACAGTTGTGTAATAGTGATTCCCTTTCGCGATGGATTATCAACGTGAGTCAGTTGTTTGATAATACTCTCCTAGTCATTCATTAAATTTGGAGATCATTATGGCTAATGGATTCACCAGAGATGGTGGCGTTCAAGATCAAATCGATGCGACGGTGAGCGATGCAATTAACCGTGCACGAGCAAATCTGCATAAAGAGTACAACGAGACCGACTATTGTTTGGAGTGTGGTGAGTTGATTCCGGCTGCTCGCCGCAAAATCATGCCGGGTGTTGAGTTGTGTGTTGAGTGTCAGCAAAAGCAAGATGCGCTATTCAAAGCAAGCAGCTTATTTAACCGCCGCGCGAGTAAAGATAGCCAGCTACGTTGATCAAAAGCAACGTGCTCGTTCATTGAGATGGCGAGATTAAAAATGCGGTCTACACTCATTCTATATTGTAACAGGCGGTAACGCAGTAAATGGTGAGCGCTCGTCGGAGCGCTCAAGTTGCTCTTAGTGCGTTGTATTTCCTGAGTTGATGGTTTTTTCAGTGGTTCACTCTGTCGAATTTTGTTATCAGGGTATTATGTAACTATTAACTAGACGAATTAACGCCAGCGGGAATATACTGTGCTTCTTATTATTACTTAGGATTAATTTGTGGACCCCAACTCTAGTCGATTGTGTCACCCCTTACTGGTATTAACTATCAAGGGAGGACGCAGCAATGATTGAGCCCCTTCTTTCCCTTCTATTCGGTATTTTCTTCATCTTGGTCATTATTGCGCTAAACGGTTATTTTGTTGCGCAAGAATTCGCTTATATGGCGGTGGATAGAGCCAAACTTGCCACCTTAGCCGCTACCGGTGATGAAGCCGCAAAACGCGCTCTCGCGGTAACCAAACGAACCAGCTTTATGTTGTCTGGCGCGCAGCTTGGTATCACAGTCACAGGCCTAGTATTAGGTTTTGTTGCCGAGCCACTCGTCGGTCAATCGATGGGCATGTTATTGCAAGGTTTTGGATTATCTCTTGAGTCAGGGATTGCGATTGGTACTGTCGTTACCCTTGGTGTTGCGATGGTTGTGCAGATGATCATGGGTGAGCTTTACCCTAAGAATCTTGCGATTGCTAACGCAGAGCCAATGTCACGCATGATGTCTCGGTCGACTTTGATTTACATGTCTGCGTTTGGCTGGATCATTAGCTTCTTCGACAAATCGGCTAACTTACTGCTGCGAGCGGTTCGCATCGAACCTGTGCATGACCTTGATGTCAGTGCATCGGAAGAAGATTTACACCATATCATCGCCAACTCACGCGAAAGCGGAGATTTGCCAGTGGAATTGTCACTGATGATGGATCGTATCCTCGACTTTCCTGAGCGCGATGTGGAACATGCAATGGTGCCTCGTTCGCAAGTGGATTGGGTTGAACCTGAAACCACATTGACCGAACTGCTGTCACTAATGGCACAAGCACACACTCGTTACCCAGTGATCAATGACGATGATGCGCCGGTAGGTGTGGTTCATCTATCGGATGTACTGGCGAGAATCGACGCGGGTAATGCGGACGACACGGTTGCTGAGGTGATGCGACCTGCAACGGTACTCCCAACCTTGATGCGATTGCCTGATGCACTAGAGCATCTTGTGACTTCAACAAATCAGTTGGCGTGTGTCATCGATGAATACGGCGGCTTTGCAGGCGTGTTGACGATCGAAGATCTGGCGATGGAGATCGTGGGTGAAATCACCGATGAGCATGATGAAGATAATGGTGATGCAGTTGTGTCTGAAAGTGGCAACGTATGGTTGATGGAAGGCGATGTCCATATTGATGAAGTTGAACGTGCGATTGGTTATGACTTACCACGCGGCGATGTAGAGACTATTGCGGGTATGTTGATTGCGGCACGCGGTGCATTGCCTGCGGAAGGTGACACAGTCACTATTGAGCTGCCAATTGATCCTTCAGAGCTGGCTTCTGGTGAGCCGATTGCACGCCATCTAGAGGTGGATGTGCTACGTATTGAGCGACATGTACCAACTGAGGTTCGTGTAAAACTGGTAGAGCAACCAATCGTGGAGGATGAAGCATGACCGATCCTTTGATTGTCACCCTAGTGACGACCGCTCTGATTATATTGAGTGGCTTTTTCGTTATCATCGAATTTGCTTTGATGGGTGCTCGTCGTCACCGTTTAGAAGAAATCGCCGTTGAAAGCGCTTCAGCGCGTGCAGCATTACGCGGTATGAATGATTTAACGCTGATGTTGGCGGGTGCTCAATTGGGTATCACCTTCTGTACATTTGCATTGGGTGCAGTGACCAAACCCGCCGTTGATCAATGGGTTGGTCCGGTATTTCTAGCAATGGGCTTGCCATATTGGGCAGCAGATGCCGCCGCGTTTGGTTTCGCACTATTTGTGGTGACATTCTTACACCTAGTTGTCGGTGAGATGGCGCCAAAATCATGGTCTATCGCACACCCAGAAAAGTCAGCATTAGCCATCGGTATTGTGGCAAGAGCCTACGTTTGGCCGCTACGTCCATTGTTAAATTGGATCAATAGCATTGCTAACCGTTTGGTGAAAGCGTCTGGTGTTGAGCCAGTAGAAAGCGCGGCAGTTGGTGGGCAAGATGTCGATACAATTCGCCAATTGGTAGAGCACTCAGGCAAAGTGGGTACGCTGAAACCAAATATTCAAAAGCAACTGTCTGGCTTGATTGATCTAAGCTCAATCCCTGTCGAAACCCTAGTAACAGAAGGGCAGGTGATGGCGCATGTTGATAAGAATGCAACGGTTGCTGAAGTGCGCGCGGCAGCGATGGCATCGGGTCACTTACGTATTCTTGTTTGTGGCAAGTCAGGTTTAAAACCGTTAGTGGTTCACGTGCGTGATACGCTTTTAGAGCCGGCGGAAAAGCCAGCACGAGAAGTGGCGCGTAATGCGTATGTGCTTGATTCAAAAACGCCAATTTATGAAGCTCTAGCGCGTATGCGTAAAGCGAGTGTGCAGTTAGCTGTCGTCAGTAAAGACGGAAAAATGGTTGGCGTAGTGACACTGGCTGACATTTTAAAACGTGTTCTACCAACGACCGCTGCTAACTAATGCATTGCTGACGAGCGTTAGTTTCGGCGCTTAATACAAACACGTAACACATAACGATGCCATCAATCAGCATAATGCTATTTGGCTGGCACAAAAAAGGACCGAGCATGAAAATGTTCGGTCCTTTTTTATCTCTATTTATTATGGGTAGTTTGTCATCGAGTGTTGTTTACTTGTTTGGCATTGGCAGTATTTCAAACATGCCATCAAACTTATCTAAGGTGCCAGCAAGTTGTTCTAGTAGTGCAGCATCGCCTTTCACACCTGCTTGACCTGATTTAAAGAGCGCTTCTAGTGTTGTTTCACCGAGTACTACTTTGGTGAAGTCACCTTTGTTGATGATCAGTTCAAAGTCAACGTTTGGCAGCTTATCGACCTCAATATTTGCCATGTTGGCATTAGACACTTCACCGTAGTAACGCTCTTCTAGATCGGGGTGGTAAACACCAAAGTTGAAATTGAGATCCGCCGCTTCTGCTTTTGGTGCGTTCAGACTAACGGCAATAAAGTCTAAGAACATTCCCGTTGGCGTGTTGGCAATGACATCTGGTGAGGCGATCTTGATAGACTCTTGGATTTCACCAGTACGCAATTCAACTGCACCTTGTAAGTAACTATTGCGCCATGCCATAGTTTCAGATTGGTAACCTTGCTGCTCAAAACTGTCTGCGAGCGCAAAACGGTAATCAATGTTATTCGGCAGACATTGCACTAGGTCATTAAACAACTGCGATGCTTGCTGATATTCCCCTGCATTAAAATGCGTCATACCGGCTTTGTACATTACGTCTGCGCCTGCCGCATTGACATACACACATGACTGATCTTTGGTTTGCAGTGGGTTTGTGTTTACCGGATTCATATCATGGTAACCGAGGTAGAGGTTTACGACCGCACGAGCGTTGTGGCTGTATGAGCCGTGATAACCATTCGTGTGCCATGTGTCGATTTGAGATTGTGGCACTATCTCTTCGATTTGGCGGCCTACATCGTGGATAGTGACACCGTGATTTGCAAGGCGCATGGATTGGTTGTGAATAAAGCCATAGTTGTCACGCTGTAGTGCCATGTACTCAGCAATTTCATTGATGTCAGTATCGGCCTTATCCCATACCGGCGCTGAGTGTGCAGCGTGAATATTGTCGACTAAACCAGAATCGACAAAGCGCATTTTTAGCTCAGTTAGGTATTTTGTCCAAACCAGCGCATCACGAACTTTAGCACCACGGAAAGTATAAATATTGTGCATGCCGTCGTAAGTCAGTTCAGCGGTATTGAGTGAGCGGTATTGTGGTACGTAGAGTACGATTTCGGCAGGTGCTTCTGCTCCGGGAATGTTGATCGCGTGGAAATCGAGTCCATCAATGGTGATCACTTTTTCACGTTCTTGAATCTCTTTTGTTGGTGCCACTAGTGTTACTTCACCTCGTGATGTGCCAAGGCCAAGCGCGTTATCCACTATGCCTTTCGTGTTGTTATCCAATGTTGTCCCGTACTGGTAGTTTGCACGGCGTCCCATTGCTGATCCTGCGATTACATTCTCGTCTGCGAGTTCCTTAATGAAGTCTTTTGGCGCATAGATTTCGGCATCTTTTGCGAAATCACCAGATTCATATACGCCACGAGAGCCACCAAAATGGTCAGCATGCATGTGCGAGTAGATCATACCCGTAATTTTATGCTCGCCATTAATTGCAGGTAGGTGCTGTTTGGCAAATTCCCAAGAGGCCGCCGCCGCTTCACGAGACAGCAGAGGATCGTGAATCACATAACCGTTATCGGTGCGGTAGATGGTCATGTTGGATAAGTCTGCCCCACGAATTTGATAGACGCCATCAGTCACTTGGTATAAGCCTCCAGCGGCGTAATTCAACATGCCTTGACGCCAAATTGATGGGTTAACGGTTGCTGGTAAATCGTTAACAGACATATCAGCCATGTATTCAAAACGGTTTTTTAGCTCGCCGGCTTCATGTGTACCAAATTCAGCAATCAGTCCACGGGTCGTGCGTTCAAACGCAGAGGTGTCATCCCAAGGAAGTATTTTCGCGGTGGCGGTATTGGCATTTTCCGTGAACTTAGAAGCTGGTTTTCCCTCGTAAGTATCAATAGAGGCATAGTCGTTGGCGGTTGCACCAAATGAGACAATGACTGCCAGAGAAAGAACGGATGGAGTAAAACGAGTTTTCATAGGGAACCTCTTTGGGGTGCGTATCGGGTATGGATGTAATTTAGCGGATTGACACATCGCAATACATCCATGAAACTGTATTTAACACATCATGAAATGTTATGTTTGGAGAAAGGATGCTGACGAACATAGATCTAAATTTGCTCAAAGTCTTTGTGGTGGTCTATCGCCATCAATCGATTACCTTGGCGGCGGAAGAGATGGGATTAACTCAGCCGGGAGTGAGCGGTTTACTCAAACGTTTGCAGCAGCAGGTGGGCAGTCAGTTATTTGTTCGCTCCGGCAGAGGGATCGCACCGACACAGCATGCACAAGAGTTAATGCGCCATGTTGAGCCTGCATTGGTTCAAATTAGTAATGCGCTGGAAGGGTTAGAGGGCTTTTCAACCCAGAATCCACGTAAGTTTGTGCTTTATACATCGGAACCGGTGATGCTAATGCTGCTGCCTAAGCTAGAAGCTGATGACAGCTTAGGTAATGTCACCATTGAATTGCTGCCAACACATTCTAATGAAGAAGCGCTGATTCAGGCTCTTAATCAATATCAAGCTGACCTTGCGATTGAATTATCTAACTACTCGACAGGTTCTTTTTTTATTGAAGAGCTGTTTGAAGATCGAGTACTTGTTATTGCGAGAAAAGGGCACCCTAGAGTCGAAAGTGCAATAACTCGCGAACAGTTCTATGCTGAGAAGCACATCACGTTGAAATTACGCCGCGAAGATACTTATATGGCGGATTATTTCACTGAGGAGAGCTTAAGCGAGCGACAAGTCGCTGCGGAATGTACCTCTCTGGTGTCGCTGATGACGATGGTTTCGACGAGTGATTGCATTGCGATTGTGACGGAAAGTATCGCAACTGCATTTGCCGATAAGTTAGGCATCCAAGTGTTGGATTGCCCGTTTACTCTCAAGCCCGTCAAATACCGCTTATTAGCCCATAATCGCGAGAGAAGAAGCCCCGCCAACATGTGGTTGCGAGAAAAAATTAAGTCCTATTTTTAACCTTTACTAAGGACACACGCGATAAAGTTGCCGGAGTAGGTACTTTTTATTAGGGACAGACATAACAGTCAGAATCAAAAATGCCTCAAAACGTTTCAGGTGTAGTGGGTTAGCAACCTTTATCAAGGACAGGCACTTATTAACAAGGACAGACATAATAAAGGCAACAGCGATATTGAGATGTCGAGCAACCTTAAACTTGTCGATGCTGTGTAAATTTGTTTCTTTTTTGGCGTTTGTTTGCGGGATAAATTCGATATCAGTTAAATAGAGTGAGGTTGGAGGAACGGAAATAAACGAATATGGTCATTCGTTGGTATTGGTCGTTTTGTAAAGGGAAGAAAATTGCGATATTCAACCATCTAAGCGAAACAGATGTAGTCGCTTTTTGTTTAAGTGACTTCTTGCTGGCTCGATAGTGCAGAGACAACCGACGGCGGTACTACGATGACGCTCTAGTTCAGTGCAGGCTTTGAGCCAAGTGCGCTGGTTTAGGTTGAGCCGTTGCAGTATCGGCGGCACATTGGCCTCTAAACAAGCTTTGTCCTCTCGAAATTGGCGCGCACTCCAATCCACCAGTTCAATATAATCCATTAGCCGAAAGGGAATGCCATCGAGTTTTTCATTGGTTGGATTACCGATAAACGGGTGCAGGTAAGGAGCGGTTTCTTGTTGATTATTTAACGCTTTCAATCTGACTTGTATCGAAGTGAATTCTGAGGTTTCTGGTGTATTGGCAATGCCTGCTCTTAATGGGTTTAAATCGACATAAGCCATCGCTGCAGCGAGAGCTTGCTCATCGAGCAGAGCCTGACTTTTAAAGCGGCTTTCCCAAAAATGCCCCTTGCAATCTTCTTCTCTATTGGCTTGGCAAGCAATATCAAAATTGAGCTCTTTCATAAACCAGCTAAGACTCCATAAGCGAGAGCGCCAAGAGTCAATGATTAACAGACAAGCTTCTGTTTCCGCCTCAGTGGTTAATTGCCCCAATAACCAGCGTGAAACAAGACTTGGGAGTTTGTGGTCTTGCTGCCAGCGCTCGACCACTTCATGATTAGGCAGGGCTGCTGCCTTGTCTCGATTGATATGCACGACCAGATGATAGTGGTTACTCATAATCGCATAGGCACAAATATCGATGCAGTAGACTTGTGAGAGTGCATATATTTTGTTTTTGATCCACTCGCGGCGATGCTCAAAATTTTGCTTTGTTAACGGGTCAATACCACACAATAAACTACGCCTAACGCAGCGAGAAACGCAGTGATAATAAGGCGTTGCATCGACGGATATCTGTTGTCTTCTGGCTGTCGTCATTATTGTTCTCGAGTGGTGTTTAATCTCTCAAGAATAAAAGGCAGAAACAGAGCGGCAAGACTCAATGTCCGAACTTACCACGAGGTTATCAGCAAACCATACTTTGGTTACTTTATAGTGTGTGTCCCTTCTGGTACCTTTTGGTATTCTATAGCGAGGTTATACCAGAAAGCTCGACAAGCCCCGTATTTAGGGTACTACGGAGTAATAATTTGCGGAATTTCACCCGCATGCACTGGGTCGATTTTTAATGTCTGGGTTGGGTAGGCGATATCGGCATCATGTTGATGGATTATCGTCATGATCTTGAGCAGGACATCTTGTTTCACTTCATGGTACCGAATCCAGTTCACTGTCTTGGTAAAGGTATAAACCAACAAATCAAGCGAAGAGGGGCCAAAAGCATTGAAATTGACTATGAGTGTTTGGTTGGCATCAATATCGGGATGCGTCTCTAACATGCTTTTTATGTCGTTTACAATGAGTGCTACTTTTGCACTGTCATCATAACGGATACCAATGGTTTCGTTGATTCGGCGATTAAGCATGCGCGAAGGATTTTCGACCACGATGTTGCTAAACACGGAGTTAGGTACATAGATTGGACGTTTGTCAAAAGTGCGGATAATGGTCATGCGCCAGCCAATACGTTCAACAGTCCCTTCGATTTGGCGATCTGGTGAGCGGATCCAATCGCCAACTTTAAATGGACGATCAAAATAGATCATCATGCCACCAAAGAAGTTCGAAAGGAGATCTTTGGCCGCCAAGCCGACAATCAAACCACCGACACCACCAAACGTTAATAGGCCGGATAAACTCAGACCAAACGCCTGCATTACCGTGAGCCCGCCAATTACAATAAAGAACAAGCGGGCAACTTTTGCGACGGCTTGCACGGTAGTTTCATCGCGATTCTTTTTGTTTAATACAAACTCTTCAACATTATTGATAAGGCGCATCGTTATCCAGACAAAGATACCAATGACTAAAATGAGTTTTAGGGTACTGAGCCAATTTAGCTTTGATCCCATATGGGTTTGCAATAAAAACCCCAGTGAAATCGTGGCAGGCCAACACCAAATCAGTGTACTAATAGGTGTTTTAAGCGCGCTCAGTGTTAAATCATCCCAATGAAAGGCGGTGCGGCTAACCAAGGCTTCAAGTCGGCCATAGAGGATGCGCCAAATAATCCAGGCCACAAAGCTTGCGATAGTAATAAACAATACATTGGTATCGAGTTGGTTAGAAAAGGAAGCCCAATCAGTCGGCAAGAGCTGGTTCAGTTGATTCATTTAGTGATTTCTTTATTGTTAATAAGTGTTGTATCACCCCAACGTGATCCGTTGTTGAATGGGTAAGACAAGCCGATTCTAGTAATAACTTAATGCCTACAAAAAATCGGGTGTAAGTTGTGGCCAAGTATATACGCAAGCGATAACCACGAAAATGGTGCCGTTAAGAAAAATCCCCGGTTGTAAACGAGCCGATCATTTTTCGCTAAAATGTTCTGCAAGAGCTGCGCGACGACGCTTTGCTATCCCTCCTCCTTCCATATCGACAGTGTGTTCAAATCCCTGTTTTATAAAACGTTGAGTCGGACTATTGGGTTGTATACGGCGAAGTTGTGGAGAGTTGAATGTGCCTGCAAGCTGATAAATGGATTTACCTGCACCAGTTAAGATAACCACCTGCTTACCATCAAATTCAAATCGAGTTGCAATTAGGCGTTGATTGCGGAACACGCCAATAGAATTGAGTTCAAGGGTATCTTGGTTATAGTTCGCCGTTCCAATTTCAATCCATCTGCCATGGACATTTTTGGGGTCTATATAATCGAGATAACTGAAGTAAATCGCGACAATAAAAGCACTAAAAGTCGCTAAGCAAAAGGCGACAAACAGAGCCTGAACGATAGATAAGTTAGGCGTTGAGCGAGACCTAAATCGGTCTTTTGAGGAATACACGACCACGACAACGACTCCTAAAACAAACTAAGGCATAGATTGCATGTTGATGCCAAAGCTTGTAAGAGTTCGTCTATGAACGCAATCCCAATCAGAGAAACTTTGATATTGAGCGCAAACTCATTTTGCTATTCACGATAACACAGCATAAAACGTAAGAGGTTGGTCTTATACCTTTAGAATAGGTAACTCAGTATATAAGAGTCATTTACAACAAATAAAGAGATCTTGACGAAAGAACGCGTGGTACTGTATCAGCGGCTATTTTAAGGCTTTGATTTATAAGTTTATTCACTTAGTGCTTGTTGGACGGATAAATTTAGGATAAAAGATCACTTTAAAATCGGCTGAGCGATAGTGTTGAGTCGATGACTATTATTCAGCAAGCTCAAGGAAGAAAAATGAAACACAATGTTTATTTTGAAGGTAATGTACAGTCACTAGCGTTTACTCAACTAAGCGATGAATCAAGTGTGGGTGTGATGGCTCCTGGTGAATACACCTTTGGCACCGCATCTCCAGAGAAAATGACCGTGATTAAAGGTGCACTAACGATCAAACGTGAAGGTGAGCTTGATTGGACTACGTTCAAAGACGGTGAGTCATTTAACGTTTCAGGTGATTCTTCATTTGAACTTCGTGTTGAAATGGCGACCGCATATTTCTGCGAATATCTATAAAAAAGTGCCGCGCTTAGGCGCGGCATTAACCAAACTGCTTTTAATCACAGACGACAGTGGATGATGTCTTCGTCGGTTATAATTCTTTCCCCAATCCCCACTTATATTGCAGCTATTGAGTATAAGTAAAAATCTTAGCGTTATTCTGCGTTACTTTTTCTATCAACTCCCCTTGGTAAAACTGACCATTATGTTCGATAAATTCGATGGGTGAGTTCGTAATATCCGTGTCTACAATTCAATCAGTTGACTATACTTATACTATTCATAATCGTTTATGAGGAGGTAAGTATGGCAGTTGGTTCCCGACGTACTGACTCAAATTCACGTTATGATCCTGATGAAGGTTTTACTCCTGATCAACTTCATCGCTTTGGTCGAGTCGCTAATCGTGCTCAGATTGCGCGTGAGCAACGCCAACGAGCGGAGGATTTAGATCTTAGTGAAGACGACGCAATCGTGAAACGTGCGAAACAGCGAGTACTCAAGCCGATTGTTCCCTCGTTATCGGAAAATAAGCGTTCTGTTCGTTACGCTATTTGGCTCATTGTTGCGTTAGTTGGGTTACTTTGGGTGATGTACATGACCGGTTAAGCGTTGTTGATCTGTCTGACATTGCCCTCTGTTAATGTGGGAATCTCTTGCAGTGAACAAAGTGTTTCACCGTGGTAATACTGAAATTGATTCTTCCCCTTATGTTTCGCCGCATACATCGCTTTATCCGCGCAACGTGTTAACTCGTGTAAGTTATCTGCATCTTGAGGATATAACGCTACCCCGACGCTAACGGTTAAGCTGCTGACCTGTTTCGAACCTGAATAACTGTCCTGAAATAAATGACAAATTCGATGCAAAATACCTTCTAGATCCTGCTTGCTGCGGACATCGTAAAGTAAAATGACAAACTCATCTCCGGCAAATCTTGCGATTGAGTAGTCGTGTTTATTACTGTCACGATCTCGGGTTCTAATGTTGTTCTTTAACCGTTTGGAGAACTGCTGCAACACTCGATCGCCCACTTCGTGTCCGTAGGTGTCATTGATTTCTTTAAAGTCATCAATATCTAAAAAGACCAGAGCGGTTGTTGAAGGTAAGTGGATTATTTCTGCCAATTTTTTGGTTGCCCAATGTTCAAAACTCCACCGATTAGCCAGCCCGGTTAATTGATCGAGGTAGGCGAGATCTTCTATGCCTTCACGGTAGAGCGATTGGATATAGTTGAGCATTTTAGAGTAGTAGAAAGAGGCGGTATTGCAGATCAAGCAGATGACAACAAGGCTTAGAATGAAACGCTCATGTGAGGTATTCAACTGAGTAAAAACCGCATCGGTAAACAGGCTTGCGGCGATCGCTAAGGCGCAAAAGGACACACTGAACAAAAGACCGGTTCTAAATTCATTGATCAAAATCGTTGCGGCGATAATAGGGAAAATCCACATTAAGCGATCAGGAAAGCGTTCACTGTAGAGAAGCAATATCACGCCTTGCAGCATGAGTACGCCAGTGAGGATTAGGTCTGAGTAATTGAGGCTGCGATGGTAGTGAAGGTGCCAAAGATTAAGGGCTAACACCACGCAACAGACAAAGTTGATGGTCGCGAATACATTTTCATGGTTCGCGAAGTAAGCAAAACCATAACCAGTCAACATGCAGATAGAGAGTAGCGAGCATAGGCGCACCAATTTACACTTTCGAGTTGCACGGATATCTGCCATTTCTTCTAAGTGTCTGCCGACAAAATTACTCATTTGTAGCTATGCCTCCTGACTCATATTCTGCCCTAAGTCTAGGAGATTAAATTCACTCTGAAGTCTGGATAGCGGTGTTTTACTGTGACCAAGGTCTTGAAATTATATGAATCTATAGTGTGATTTCGTTACAAAGCGGAAAGTTGCTCGGGTTATTTGATCCGCTAAGATCATGCAGATTGACGTTGATGAGCGAGTAGCGGTGCTTTTTTTGATAAAAAGATGCCCTCGGAGGAGGGCGTATGATGGGTTATTTGGCTTCAAGCCCATAAGGAAGTCGCGTGAAGATCTCAGGTTGATTGGTGTAGGTTGGCGCTTGGTTTACTTGTTGCCAATCGAGCAACATGATCGCGAGTACATTGCGGTGCTCACCTTTGGAGAAGTCAAAGTCGCCAGTATTTGAAGGTACCATACCATGCTGCTTATTAACGGCAGCGGCAATGGCTGCGCGTGTTTTGGCCACCACTGGGTCATTTTCAAGGCCGGCGAGTAAGAAGTTAATCCCTACTTCTGCGATGACATCTTCTTTTGCGCGGATCAGAATCTCATCGATATTGTCTCGATAGTAGTCATAGATCCATTGATGATCTTTTTCGTTGACCTGTTTTTGGTAATACTCTGATTCAGCAAAAATGATGTGCGTCATGCCATACAGTTTGTTGCCGTATTGCTGCGGAGAGAGTTTGCTGTCTTTATCGTCAGGGTAGGTTTTGCGAAATGCTTCGATAAAAGCCGGTACGACATCTTGTTCTCCAAGTTGGCGTAACCAGTAAACTTGATTGGCTAGTTGCGCTGCCCATGCGCGAATCATCTCAGGATCACTGGCGTAGTGGTTAAAATCGTAACGGCGGATCACTTGACGCAATTTTGCATCTTGTTGATGCTTGAGGCCATATTCATTTGCTCTTGCCATCGAGCCAAGTAAGTCGACGCCCAGGTAGAGATATTCTGGTGTGTGTTTTGTGACGGTATAGCGACGCATGCTGCGTTCATCTTCGTCACCAACGTAACCTTCTAGGCGTTTTTCTGAATAAAGATAGATTTGTTCCGGAGTGTTTACGTCTGCTGCGAAGTAATTTAATCGGCTCGCGACGCGGGCAAGATCACTCCAGATTGCCGCGGAGTATTTTTTATCTAATGTTTGGCGATACATTCGCAAACCATAGTGGCCTTCTTTGAAAGCAGGCAGTGTGAAGAGCTTTTGCTCATAAGTTTGACGGATCAAATCAGCTGATTGTTGGTATTGTTCACTCTGTGTATCAGCGAAAGCAGAATGTGATAGGGTTAGGCCAAGTATGAGGGTGAGAAAATAGCGGCGCATCGAATATCCCTAGTAAAATGATGAGTATACAACAATAACAAACATTACTGTTGTCAATGTGAGTAATCAGTCAGATTCACGTAAAGTTATTTAAAGTCGAAATAATTCAATAAATGGCCCTATTTGATGGTGCGGAAGGTGAGATTAATTCGCGGCTCTTTAGGCCGTTTTGTTTTAGGTAAAGCGTGTTTCCAGTAGTGCTGTAAGGTCCCGCCCATTACGAGCAAAGCGCCGTGGGAAAGCTCTAGGCGAATAGCTTCACCACTTTGGGTATGTTTAAGAGCAAACATTCTACTTGCCCCCAAGCTGAGAGAAGCTATCACGGGGTTAACACCAAGCTCGGGCTCATTGTCTTGATGCCATCCCATTGAGTCTTGACCATCGCGGTAGAGATTTAATAAGACGGAGTTGAACTGACTTTGGCATATCTGTTCGCATCGCTGTTTTATAGCGATGATTTCTTGTGGCATTGGTTGAGCTTCGAGCGTCAGTCCTGAATATTGATAGTTGCGCTCACCATACCAAGCGATGAGCCGAGGCTGCGGAATTGTTTTTCCAAATAGGGAGATGGATTTTTGCTGCCAAGCGGTTCGATGCAACAAAAGTGAATGGAGAGCATCGGCTTCCTCTTTAGCGATAAAGTCGGGCAGGTATAAGAGCTTGCCATCCTGCACAGTTTGCCATTTCCTGCTTTTTTCCATCTATTTTCTCCACTATCGGCTCAATTTATCAATAAATTGCCTTTTTTGACGGTGAATTCTACGCCGCGTATTATAGTTTACTAATGATAAAAATATAAATTGCAGCCTCGCTCTGTTGATCATGACAGTAGCATGCAAAGCACTGAGGAATCCCCTAATGATTTTGATAAAAATCATAAATTTAAGGTAGATGCACATCTTGTCATGTGATCAAATGGTTCTGAGAAAAATCAATAACCAGACAACAAGATGTGCGAACTCGATATTTTACACGACTCTCTTTACCAATTCTGCCCTGAATTGCACTTAAAACGACTCAACAGTTTAACGCTGGCTTGCCACGCATTACTTGAATGTAAAACGCTCACTCTTACCGAACTTGGTCGTAACCTGCCAACGAAAGCCAGAACAAAACATAACATCAAACGAATCGACAGATTGTTAGGTAATCGTCACTTGCACAAAGAGCGACTCGCTGTATACCGTTGGCATGCCAGCTTTATCTGTTCAGGTAATTCGATGCCCATTGTTCTTGTTGACTGGTCTGATATTCGTGAGCAAAAACGGCTTATGGTATTGCGGGCTTCGGTGGCACTACATGGTCGTTCTATTACTCTTTATGAGAAAGCCTTTCCGCTTTCAGAGCAATGTTCAAAGAAGGCTCATGACCAATTTCTAGCCGACCTTGCAAGCATTCTACCGAGTAACACTACACCGCTCATTGTCAGTGATGCTGGCTTTAAAGTGCCATGGTATAAATCCGTTGAAAAGCTAGGTTGGTACTGGTTAAGTCGAGTCAGAGGGAAAGTGCAATATGCAGATTTAGGTGCGGAAAACTGGCAACCTATCAGCAACTTACATAGCATATCCTCAAGTCGCTCAAAGACTTTAGGCTATAAGAGGTTGACTAAGAGCAACCCAATTTCATGTCAAATTGCACTGTATAAATCACGTCCTAAAGGCCGAAAAAATCAGCGTTCGACACGGACTAATTGTCATCATCCGTCACCTAAAATCTACTCCGCTTCGACAAAAGAACCATGGGTTTTAGCGACTAACTTGCCCGTTGAAATCCGAACACCAAAGCAACTTGTTAGGCTCTACTCGAAGCGTATGCAAATTGAAGAAACCTTCCGAGACTTGAAAAGCCCAGCCTACGGTTTAGGCCTCCGTCATAGCCGAACTAGCAGCTCAGAGCGCTTTGATATCATGCTGCTAATCGCCCTAATGCTTCAACTGACATTTTGGCTTGCTGGAGTTCATGGTCAGAAACAAGGTTGGGATAAGCACTTCCAAGCTAACACTGTCAAAAATCGAAATGTACTCTCAACAGTGCGCTTAGGGATGGAAGTTTTGCGGCATTCTGGCTACACAATAACGAGGGAAGACTTGCTCGCGGCTGCAACCCTGCTTGCTCAAAATCTATTCAAACATGGTTGTGCTTTGGGGAAATTATGAGGGGATCCCTCAGTGCAAAGCAATAGTAGCGCCAAGTTGTTTTTTTTGGCTAATAGCGCTTTAGCGAGTCGCATTTAGCTTGTTTAAGGGGGAGCGGTAGAATGAAGCACCGCCAAGGCTGGTATTGGCCGTTATTTTTATGTTGGGTAATGTTTATGCTCATTGCTGTGATGGGGGTGGAGTATTTAAATCGCTATCAACAGCAATATCTCAATTCGTTAGAACAAGAAGATGCCAAAGAAGATCTTTCCTTAGTGCGTTCTCGTTTGGAGTCGTTGATTGTCTCTGATATCTATGTTTTGAATAGCTTGCCAGTTTTGGTCGCACTAAATCCTGATATGAAGAAACTGGATTGGAACAAATTGGCTGAAAATGTTTATCAACGTAGTCGCCATATTCGTGTGATTGGGCTAGCGCCCGATGATGTGGTTAAGTATATCTATCCGCTTGAGGGTAATGAGTCCGTATTAGGGCTAGATTATCGGATGGTTCCCGAACAATGGTCTTCGATTCAGAAAGCCAAATCGATAAAAGAAACGTTTATTGCAGGGCCTGTGGAATTGTATCAAGGAGGCCGGCACTTGATTGCTCGCTTGCCTATTTTTACCGATGCTCCTTTTAACCAAAACTATTGGGGAGTGTGCAGCGTTGTGATTGATTTGACCGCTCTTTTTGAAGACGCAGGCGTATATCGGTTAGATCAGCAATATAATATCGCTCTACGTGGGGTCGATAGCTCTGGCCATGCGGGGGAGATGTTCTTCGGTGAAAAAGAAACCTTCACCAATGCTTTTGCAATTGAAAATGTATATTTTCCCTATGGACATTGGGTGATTGCGGCCTCAGCAAGAAATGATTTCTTAAATCAACTGGATTGGTATCAAGTACACAGCGCGCGCATTATTGGCTATAGCGCCTTACTTGCCATCTCGCTGTCGTTTCTTGCGATATCACGTATGTACCACACTGCAAACGAACGCTCGCTACACGACGAGCTGACGAGCTTACCTAATCGACGTTACTTTATGTTTACTATTCAGCACCAATTCTCACTGGCGGTAAGCTCTGCCGTGAATGAGGGTTTCGCCTTGGTCAATATCGATCTCGATAAATTTAAAGCGGTTAACGACCGGTTAGGTCATGATGCGGGGGACAAAGTATTGAAAGCGACAGCACAACGAATTCAGGGCGCGCTAAGGGCTTCAGACATAGTCGCAAGGGTTGGCGGCGATGAGTTTTTGGTACTGTTGCCTCGAGTGATGGCTGAGCGAGATGTAGAAGCCATCATGGATACAATTAATCGAGCAGTGAGTACGACCCCAATTATGTATGAGCATCACGCTATCAACATTGAAGTGAGCATTGGCTATGCACTCTACGACCGAAGATTTATGAGCGTGGAGGAGATGTTTAAGTTAGCTGACAGCCGAATGTATCAAGTTAAAAATCAACATCGCCAACAAGGGTAATTGCAATTTGCAATAAACACATTTGCAAAATATATCAGATTTGCATTTTGCAAAAGCGCTATGCATGATGTTTTCATGAAACAGCTGAATAATTGTCCAAAAACAATCGTTTAGATAAATTGAAAACTTGGCACGCATTGTGCTTTATTAGAAATGACCCTTATTAAGCCGAGGGTCACCTAGCCAACTGACGTTGTTAGTGAACCGAATATTTGTTCACAATCATACATAGCCAATCACCTTTATTGTGATTGGCTTTTTTTCTGCCTAAATTTCAGTAACGCAGTCGGTTTATCACTTTACTCCGTTAATTATCACCACAACGCTGATAACAACTTGGTTGTCGTGGGCAAACGGCTCCGCGTGAGCAGATAACTCGTGCGTCAGAATAGAGCCCTCTTTCGACCCAATTGATATTCAGTATTTTCGCAATCGTAGTAAATTCTTGCTGGATATGCCTTGGTATTGGTGCGCTGCCACCACTTTCTACACACAAGGCTTTTAACTCTTCAGCAATGGCACGCGATTGGCCGCCTTGCGCATCGACGGCGGGGTTGAGATCTATCCCGGCACACAATACGCGATTGTTACCCGCAGGGTCGGTCATGTTGATCGATTCGCAGCAATAGATTCGCGGTTCATCCCCAACGTGCAAAATAGAGATTTGTGCAGAAGTGGCACTCTGTGGTTCAGATAAACGTCTAAATACTGCCCAGTGTTGGCAGGGGTCGTTTACTTTACGCATATTCCCCCACGGTAGCGGGATGCCATTACCGCGATACACCGCTTTGAGCTTGTTTTGGCCATAAGCGTCGAAATAGTGCCAGTGAGGATAAGGCGATACAACGGTCATTCGTCGCATTGCAACGGATGGCGAAACTCCCGCCTTTTTATGTACGTCTATTTCGTAACCATTGCGATCGAGCAACTGACGAAAGGGCACTTTAGGGCAGAGCAAGGCGCCAGCGAAGAAACTGGATTCAAAATCGCGCCATGCTTGCAAAATATCTTTCGAGTTTAACTCTGAGCTGCTGTTTTGATCCGGATGCTCTTCCCAGCTATTTGCATGACCGACCGAAAGAACACTTTTTAAGCCTTCTTTTGAGTGCAAGACGCAATGGCCGATATAAACCGCTAGGTCATACTTGAGACGAGTGGGGTAATCACGCAGAATTTCATTAATATAGATAAAGCCCGGCGGTTCAAAAAACGAAGTGACCACTTGTTTTGCGCTGACCCCCAGTTCATCGATCACATCTTGTGGCGAGCGGGAAATCCAACGAATCGTCAGCCCCATACTACGAGCGATATCCATAAGATCTTGCGCCGACAAGTTCAAGCGCTTGAGGCCAACCTCTTCCGCCGCTCTTTCGAGATCGGGAAAGTGGTTTTGATGGCTCTCTTGATGAGCACGGATCAAAAGGTGCGCAAATTGACGACCAGTAATGCCGGTTTGCGAGAGCATTTCTGGGATGGCGATTTGTAAAATGTCTTTTGAGAACAGAAAGCTTGGCTCGAGCGCCATGCCGCTGATCCCACCGCGGTTGCCTTTATCCGGGGTAATAGCTTCGTGAGCGGGCTCATCATCTAAAAACCAAGCCGGATCTTTTTGGAACACTTCGGCGATCACTTCAAGCATATCGATGCTTGGTACGCGCTTACCTCGCTCTATCATCGAAAGATAAGAAACGGAGGGTGCATATTCAGGATTGATTCGAATGCAACGCGCAGAGAGATCTTCCATCGTTAAATGGTTACGTTTCCTAAGATTCCTAATTTTTGTTCCTAGGAAATGAGACTGACGTATCAAGCTTTTTGACAAGGACATTTTGTAAAATTCACATTGTAAAATTTTTGTTGTGAAATTGTAGTCAAAAATTCGCTAGTCTACAAAGTATGCAAGTTCACAAATTTGTCATTAAATTGCTAAACAAGTTTCATGAACTGCGTAGGGACTTAGATGATGTGTTATCCGCGAGGGAAAGACTATGAATATGCAAACTTTCGATAATAATGAGATTCAAACGAATACAGCGCCATTTATTGCAAATGCAGTCTTTGCCGTGGAAGCAATCAATGCTGAACAATCAGCAGAGAAACAACTCAAAGCCAAGCAGTTACTTGATAGACTGTTCCCGCTTGAGAATGGTTCACACAGTGATGTAACCGCTTATGTGATTGATTACCGCCACGTAATGGCTTACTTCAAAGATGGCCGTCATAGTGGTTTGAAGCACCCTAAGCACTTTGTGGCTTTTACTGGTGAAAAAGAAGACCCACATTCCATTGTGCTACGTGATGGCAATGGTAGCCACATGGAAGTGCTGTTTGGTCACCACAAAGGCACTGGGGCAGTTGAACATATCGATATTGATGATATCCAGATGGAAACGTGCACCACATTCCCACAAGCGGATTCAAGTGCGGCGATGCGCCATTGGATTAGCTTGGTGAAAGGGGATCAAAAGGGCCGTCCATGTGCCTGCAGTGAAGATAAGGAATACACCGCTAAGAACGGTGATGACTACCGACTTGATTGCTGCTTCAAACTGTAAGGTGTGTTGTGGTCGCTGAGTGCAAATTCGGTGAAAACAGGTAAGTAAATTCCAGCCAAATGGCTGGAATTATTATGCGTTGAACTCAATCAAAGAGAAGTGAGGGTTGTCGGAGAGTGCTTGGAGTGAAACCATTAACTCTGTTGGTAGCAATATTTCTTCTTGTTTGATTTTTATTAATAAACACTCTTGATGATGCTCGTTATAGCGTGTGTCTTGCGCGACACCTTCGTACACGGATTGATCTCTTAGGGTGATACGTACCAAAAAATGATAAAGACAGGCTATTTCAAGGTAATCGTATTGCTGGCATGAAATCATGATGGTTCCTTAAACGGTTTGAGTTCGACGATATTACCTTCAGGATCTCTGATATAGAGCGAGCGGCCAAAGCCTTGTGCACCATAACGTTCAACAAACGATTCGGTTTGAATATCATGCTGATGGAGATAACGTAATAGAGTGTCTTCGTCGCGAGCGGCGATTTGTAAACAAAAATGGTCAAGGTTGCGACCATTTTGCTGTGGTGCTTTACCGCCTAATTGTCCCAGTTCACTGTCAACAGCCACGATGTCTATCAAAGCGTGACCGGCTCTGAGTTGCGTTAAGCCTAGGTCGGGTAGGGTACGCTCGATACGGCAACCGAGGATGTGGTGATAAAACTCAAGCATTGCTGTGATTCGACTAGCACGCAACACGAGGTGGTCTAAACCAATGATCTCAATCATATCAAATTACCTACGCAATAACGTTTATCTAGCTCAGTGAGTGATCCTCTATTAAACATACTATATTCAACCTACAATCCTACACGAGCAATTTTGCAGCCAGTAGCAGCATTACGATGCCAATGATTGCTTCTAACACCTTCCATGAGCGTGGATGGCGAAATATTGGAGCAAGTAATCTTGCACCGTATCCTAGGGCAAAGAAAAATAAGAATGATCCTGAGATAGCACCTAAGGCAAAGTGTAGTTTATTGGGTTCGTACTGGGTGGAAATCGAACCTAATAATACGACGGTATCAAGATAGACATGGGGATTGAGCCAAGTAAAAGCCAAGCAGAGTAATGCAGTACGTCCAGCACTGGCTTGCGAATCGCCTTGTGGGGTTAATGCATGGTTGGTGTTCCATGCGGCATAGAGACTGCGCAAGCCATACCAAAATAGAAACAGTGCTCCGCCGTAACGTGCAAACAGTTCCAAATTCGGAAATTGCTTTATCAACACGCCAAACCCGGCAACTCCGGCCGCAATCATAATGGCATCCGAGGCCGCGCACAGTAAGCAGACTAAAAAGACATGGTGGCGTTGAATACCCTGCTTTAGAACAAATGCATTTTGCGCACCAATCGCAATGATCAGTGATAGTCCTAGCGCCAATCCAGCAAGATAGGTACTCATTTAGAAGCTAGAGCCCGGTTGGCTGAGAAACTCGATTTCTTCGGTTGTGCTTTCACGGCTTAAGATTGCGTTTCGATGTGGGTAACGGCCAAAGCGGTCAATGATTAGCTTGTGCTTGAGTTCAAAATCGTAGTTATTTTCCATGCCCGGTTGAGAAAATAGAACGACGGCTTGTTTATGAATAGCAGAAGACTCACTGTGCATAAAAGGCATGTATAAGAAGGATCGTTCAATGGTGGTGAGTGACTTGTCAGCCTCTAACCGAATCGCTTCCTGCGCAAGCCCGAGCGCTAATGGATCTTGGCTGAAAGCCTGTGGGGTATTGCGGTAAATATTGCGTGAAAACTGGTCAAGCACAATGATCTCGGCTAAACGACCTTCCGGTGTGACGCGCCATGTGAACAGTTCCGCTTGTGATGCTTGCTTGAGTAAATCACCAAATTGATCACGGATGGCGTTATCAACCTCTTGATTGGCAACGAACCAATCTTTTGCTTCGAGTTGGTTAAACCAAAAATCGAGAACTTGTTGTTGCATGTGAACTCCTTTCTTTACACGAGCGTTTTGCCTAGAGTACGCCTGTTGGCGATAGGTTGCCTTCCAAGCGATTGATTTAACAATATAGCGCAGATTCAATAGTGACAGAATGGCAAGCTTACTCGCCAACGAGGTGCGGAATAAATAAACGCCAGGGAGTTGATATTTGTCTGGTCAGGCATATAATTTGTCGCCCGTAATCTACGTGCTGAATTAATTATGTCGATATTGAAAAAGCCAGATCGCATCACTGCGATGCAAGACATCATCACGCAAGTGTTGGAAGAGCTGCCTTTATATGAGCCTGAAACCTATGTTTGTGGTAGCAAAGGAAATTGTGTCGGCTGTCCTAAAAAGTTGCTGGAGATGGTTGATGGTGAACTCACCTATTGGCAGAGTGCTTTGTCACGCGGCATCATCCCCCAATTTGATGAGATTCGACGTTTTGGTAAGATGTGCAGTAGTGTGCGTAAAGGGCTAGCACGTAACAACTTACTACTAAAACCGAGTCGCTAGTTTGGCGCGAGACAATCAAATAAGAAAGGGGAGCGAAAAGCTCCCCTTTGCGTTTTTTGGTGATTTATCGCAATTCGACTTCGCTTGTCTCATGGATAACACTGGTTAGAAGCACGCCTTTTTGACAAAGTAAGGGTTATCAAACTTCTTCTCTGATCCCAATTCAGATCGTACCAATTTGTTCCAAAGCTGACGATCAAACTCGCTTTTCGGAATCGAAGGGTAGAGCGTTTCAACCTCTTCATGCGCAAAGCGCATAAACTGCTTTTTCTTAATTTGGTTGTATTTATTCGCCACGCGATTGTGCTTTTTGATCCACTCTAACTTGTAATCATGTAGTGCGGGTTCTGCCTGCTCCAACGGAACGCGTGATAGATAAACACGTTTGTATGAGACTTTTCTATCCAACATGGTACGTAACGCGGTTTGGATGTACTTACCGTGTTGAGTGATGGATATGTCGTCTAACTTAAAGGGCTTAATGTGCCAGCCAGCAGGGAAAAAATCCGCTTGTTTAAAGTACTTGTTACGCGCTTCAATCGCGTCATGCAATACAATATCTGACGTACCATTAAAGGTTTGCTGCCAGCGGCCAATACGAATTTGCAAGGCGGTTGGCAAGCGATAAATATTGGTAAATTTATCTTGGTCCATAAGCGAAAATACTACTCAAAACAGCCGATGTCAGTGTGATTTTGTGGCTGATTAGCTTTTAGTAACTAGGGGAGAATATTTTAGTGAAAAATATCCTGCCCTGCGAGTATCAAGTTGTATTCAGATATGACAAAACACCGATGTGGCGTGTTCTCAGCCTGGATTTGTTCGACGGCTTAATAGGGCGTTGAGTCATGATTGCTGTAGAATAAACCTTGCCTATGGTGAATACAAGCTTGCCGATAAAACAACCAATACACTTAATCTAGAAAATACAGTGTTTGGCGTAGTCTTTTGCTTCGTTCGCAGTCCAATCACCTTTTGCTTTCTGTTCCATATCACTACACCAAGCTTCGCTTCCTACTTCTGTACAACCCATCAAAAACAAGCTAAGGCCGATGGCGGTTAATATTTTTTTCATGGATTTTCCTTAATCGTTTAATACTATTTTTCTTGATATTTTAGGTGGTTAACACCAATTGCTACGCTGAAATATCAGTGTAATCGCTGTTGTTGCTCAAGCTAATCTTGTTTCTACTAAAGTTACAGCGCAGATCGCACTGCAATTTACCGTTCTCATTTTCGGCATAGAGAAGCTTTACCTCTAGTAATAATAACGGAACAAGCCGTTTTGTGAACAACTTCACTATTATTTAAGTCGAACTCGGCGATGAAAAGATCAAACTCACACAACGGTTGTAATCCTAATGCAAAGTAAACTCGCTTGATTATCATCTCATCGAAACGTTTCGATGGGCGTTTGATGAACAAGAAAAGAGAAAATATTAAGCCTCATCGTGACCTAATTTTGTAAGAACGTAATGTTGCAAGACGTGTAATCGAAAGGTCGATGAAATGAAAAAAACAACCCTACTAAATTCAGACATTTCTTATCTACTAGCGACGCTAGGCCACACTGATGAAATCACTATTTGTGATGCGGGGTTACCTATCCCTGATGCTGTTTCTCGTATTGATCTAGCGCTTACTCATGGCGTGCCAAGCTTTATTGATACCGTGCGTGTCATCTTAACCGAGTCCCAAATCGAAGGTGTCGTGATGGCACAAGAATTCGCTGATGTGAGTCCTGAACTTCATCAAGCCTTAATGGCTGAGCTCGAGGCAGAGCAAGCCCGATGCAATAAAACTTTCCGTATTCAATATGTGTCTCATGAGCAATTTAAGCTACGGACTCATGAGAGCAAAGCGGTGATTCGCACTGGCGAGTGCACGCCTTATGCCAACGTTATCTTTCAAGCTGGTGTGGTTTTTTAATCGTCGACCAAAAACGTAATAGGAAAATGAAGATGAAGAAAATTGCGGTGATTGGCTCTACCAACGTTGATTTGATTACTTACGGGAACCGTTTAGCAAAAGGCGGCGAAACATTAGAAGCGGAATCTTTTTGTATTGGTAATGGCGGTAAGGGTGCAAACCAAGCTGTCGCGGCAGCTCGATTAGGCTCGCACGTTCTGATGTTGTCGAAAGTGGGTGATGATCAGTTTGGTGAAATGTCATTAAGTAACTATCAAGCGCAGGGCGTGAATACGCAATTCGTAGGGAAAGTGGCCGGCGTTAGTACTGGCGTAGCGCCGATTTTTGTTAACACGGAAACCTCGCAGAATTCGATTTTGATTGTAAAAGGCGCCAACAACAGCTTGCTTCCTGCCGATATTGATAATGCTCAAGAGACATTGAAAACCGTAGACCTAATCGTGCTGCAACTTGAAGTGCCACTTGAGACTGTCTATCACGCGATCGATTTTGGTCAGAAACATGGCATCAAAGTGCTATTAAACCCTGCACCAGCGGTTGCCGAGTTGTCTCTTGAATATGCCTGTAAATGTGACTTCTTTGTGCCGAACGAGACAGAGTTGGAGATATTGACCGGTAAACCGGTGTCGACCATCGCAGAGATCAAGCAAGCAGCGAGTGTACTGTTTGACCATGGTTTAAAAAATCTGATCGTGACTATGGGCTCACAAGGTTCATTGTGGATTTCAAAGCAATGTGAATTGCTTACTGAGCCTGTCAAAGTGAATGCGATTGATACCTCAGGAGCGGGAGATGCCTTTATTGGTTGCTTCTCTCATTTCTTTACCGAAACAGGCGACGTACAACTGGCGATAGAGAAAGCCTCAGCATTTGCAGCGCTTTCGGTTACCGGTAAAGGTACGCAGTCTTCATACCCTACCGTTGAAGCATTCAACGAATTCCAAAAAAATAATATTTAAATAATAACCTGTCACTCAGGGTAATTGTTTACCCTTGGGTGATGGGGAGAATGGAAGGTACATTATGTTTATTAGAAACAATACCGTGCAACATGTCGACGGTTACCTAAACAAAACTCCAATATTCCAGTTTTTGCTGCTTTCGTCCGTGTTTGCACTGTGGTCTGCTGCTGCGGCACTTAACGACGTGCTAATTACTCAGTTTAAATCGATTTTTGATCTGTCTAACTTTGCCTCGGCGTTGGTGCAATCTGCGTTTTACGGTGCGTACTTCCTTGTGGCGATTCCGGCATCGATGGTGGTGAAGAAGACATCTTATAAACTCGCGATTTTGCTTGGCTTAGCTCTGTATATCTTTGGTTGTATGATGTTTTTCCCTGCGTCTCATGCGGGGACATACACCATGTTCTTAGCGGCGATTTTCTGTATTGCGATTGGTTTATCTTTCCTTGAAACCTCATGCAATACCTATTCGGCAATGATTGGTGAGCCTGAACGCGCAACACTGCGTTTGAACATTTCACATACCATCAATGCGATGGGTTACATTGTCGGTCTACTACTTGGTAAGCACCTCATTTTCCAAGAAGGTGTGGATGTGGGACATATGATGGCCACACTAACAGGCCCAGAGCTTGAAGTGTTTAAAGAGCAGGTTTTGCAACAAACATTAGAACCATACAAATGGTTAGTGGGTGTGATTGCCACGGTTGCTATCCTCATTGCCATTACGGAGTACCCGAACTGTAAAGCGGTAGCTGATAACAAAGAAGACCAACCATCATTCGGTGAAACCTTGAAATACCTTGCGGGTAATTCTCGCTTCTTTAAAGGGATTGCGACTCAGTTTGCGTATGTTGGTATGCAAGTAGCGGTATGGTCATTCACGATTCGTCTTGCGCTTGAAATGGACTCAACCATGGTCGAGCACGATGCGGCAAACTACCTACTGTACGCCTTTATCATGTACTTCTTAGGTAAACTACTTGCGAACTACCTATTTACCAAAACATCACAAGAAAACGTTTTGATGGGTTACTCTGCGGTGGGCTTTATGTGCTTACTGTATGTCACCTTCGTGCCAAACTTCAGCGCGGTATGGGTTGCCGTGGGCACCTCTGCGTTATTCGCACCATGTTGGGCCACTATTTTCGCTTCAACATTGCAATCGGTTGATACTCGTTACACAGAAACCGCGGGTGGTTTTGTGGTGATGTCGATTATTGGTGGTGCGGCTATTCCTGTGGTGCAAGGTCTACTGGCTGATAACATGGGTATGCAAACCTCATTCATTGTCAATGCAGCGTGTTTTGCGGTTGTGTTCTGTTATTTCCTCAGTGAGAAGAAGTACAAACAAGTTTTCACTTATACAACGGCGAAAGCATAATTGAATAACAGTGGTCACTCTGCAAAGGGTGACCATTTTGAGAGGTTACTATGTTTACTATTCCGTTATACAAAGATCAGTTTGGTAAAGAAAAAACGCTTATCGCGCAGTCGGCATCTTTCGAGATCAATACCTTTACCTACAACTCAGGTATTCAAGCGGTTGAGATTAAAAACTCAAAAGGTCATTTGGTTATCTTACCATTTATGGGACAGATGATTTGGGATGCAGAGTTTCTTGGTACCGATTTATGCATGAAGAACATGTTCTCGGAACCCAAACCTGCTAAATCAATTGTGGAAACGTACGGTTGCTTTGCCTTCCATGCTGGCATGATCCGTATGGGGTGTCCCACGCCTCAAGATGATCATGTATTACATGGTGAAATGCCGTGTGCTGCGATGGATAGCGCTTGGTTAGAAATCAGCGAGAATGCTGTAACGATAAAAGGCAGCTATGAATATGTGATGGGTTTTGGTGATCACTATTTAGCGCAGCCTTCTGTCAGCTTAGCTAAAGATGCTAGCTTGTTTGATATTCAAATGAGCGTGAAAAACCTCGCCACAGTGCCGATGCCATTGCAATATATGTGTCATATCAATGCTGCGTACTTTGATAATGCGGTAATGACGCAAAATATTCCGGATCACGCATTACAACTGCGCGAAACGATTCCTGCTCATGTTCAGCCTAATGAACAGTGGTTAGCGTACAATGAGAGCTTGAAAACCTCCGCCCCGATCCAAACCTTAAATACACCAGAGATGTACGATCCTGAGATCGTTTACTGTATGGATAACATCTCGCAATACGCTAAGCGCGCGGTGTTTAATATGACGGTTGGCGATAAACAGATGGTGACAGAATTTAGCACTGATGAATTTAACAGTGCTACGCGTTGGATTTTGCGCAGCGGTGATCAGCAAGTCGCTGCCTACGCTTTGCCAGCGACCTGTCGTCCGGAAGGGTTTTTAACCGCTAAAGAAAAAGGCACGTTAATCTATCTTCAGCCGCATGAAGAGCGCTGTTTCACGGTGCGCACTGGTATTCGTTAGAGTAAACGCTACCATTCTTTACTCTCTTTCATACCAGTATGGGGTACTCATGTGAAAGAGAGTGAAGGCTGATGCCTTTGGTTTTTTAGTGATCCGTATTGAGTGGACATCCCACTAGCGCTGAAAAGCCAAAGTCATTTGTTTAAAAAATTATGTTTAAAAAGCGTTCTTTACGAACCAAGGATTACCCAATGAATAAGTTAGTTGTGCTCGGTAGTGTTAATGCAGACCATGTTCTTCAAGTGCCTTCTTTTCCTCGCCCTGGCGAGACGTTGCATGGTCGCAACTATCAAGTTATTCCCGGCGGTAAGGGCGCGAACCAAGCGGTCGCTGCAGCGCGCTTAAATGCTGATATTGGTTTTATTGCTTGTGTCGGTGATGATTCGTTTGGTATCAATATTCGTGAAAGTTTCCGTTTGGATGGGATCAACATCAAAGGCATTAAGATGCAGCCAAACTGCCCGACGGGTATTGCGATGATCCAAGTGTCTGACAGCGGTGAAAACAGTATTTGTTTGTCTGCTGAGGCCAATGATTATCTCACGGCTGACGCGATTGAGGATGACTTGGTGACGATTGCAAACGCACAGTATCTATTGATGCAGTTGGAAACACCGCTAGCAGGTATTGAGCGAGCGGCTCAGGTTGCGAAACAGAACCATACTCAAGTGATCCTAAACCCAGCTCCAGCGCGCGAGCTGCCAGATGCGTTGCTACAAAACGTTGACCTAATCACTCCGAATGAAACTGAAGCAGAAGTGTTAACTGGCATTACGGTGCAATGCGATACTTCAGCGCAACAAGCGGCGGATGCTTTGCATCAAAAAGGCATCGCTACGGTGATAATTACCTTAGGCGCTAAAGGCGTTTGGTTGAGTCAACATGGCGTTGGTCAGTTGATTGAGGGCTTTAAAGTGCAAGCAACGGACACAACTGCTGCAGGGGACACATTTAATGGTGCATTTGTCACTGGTTTGCTTGAAGAAATGTCTATAGAATCAGCGATTAAGTTTGCTCATGCGGCAGCCGCAATCAGCGTCACTCGTTTTGGTGCGCAAACGTCTATTCCGCATCGTGAAGAAGTCGAGGTGTTCCTCGCCCAGCAGTAATTTAGGAGTAAGATAGCATGGCAACCATGAAAGATATTGCCAAATTGGCTTGTGTATCCACCTCAACAGTAAGTCATGTTATCAACCAATCGCGCTATGTAAGCGAAGAAATTGCTGAGCGGGTGAATCGTGCCGCTCAAGAGCTTAATTATTCTCCTTCAGTGTTGGCGCGCAGTTTAAAGACTAATCGCACTAAAACTTTGGGCATGCTGGTCACCACCTCAAGTAACCCCTTTTTTGGTGAAGTGGTGAAAGGCGTGGAACGCAGCTGCTACCAAAAAGGCTACAACTTGATCCTGTGTAATACCGAAGGGGATCAAGAGCGTATGACGACGTCGATCAGCACCTTGCTGCAAAAACGCGTCGATGGCTTAATTCTCATGTGTTCGTCTCTAGAAGGGGAGCACATTGAGATTTTCGACAAATATCCTGATGTGCCAGTGGTGGTAATGGATTGGGGCCCGATGCTGTTTGCCAGTGATAAAATTCAAGACAACTCTCTACGAGGTGGCTACATCGCCGCCAAATATCTAATTGAATGCGGTCATCATGAAATCGGCTGTATTACCGGGCCATTAAACCGCTATCAAGCGCAAATGCGTTATGAAGGCTATAAGCGTGCGTTAAATGAGGAAGGCTTGGAGTTTCATCCGAGCTGGATTATCGAGTCTAACTTCGAGTGTGATGGTGGGTATGAGGCCTTTAATCGCATGTACCAAAAAGGGCCACTGCCGAGCGCGATTTTTGTTTGTAACGACATGATGGCGATGGGGGTGATCAATGCTGCCAATGAAAAAGGTATCGCGATTCCTGGAGAGCTTTCGCTCATTGGTTACGATGATATTCAAATTGCCAAATTCATGTCTCCATCATTAACCACGATTCACCAGCCTAAATATCGTTTGGGCCAAGCTGCAGTAGAAACCTTATTACGTAAATTGGATAACAGTTGCGATGAAACGCAAGTGATCCAATTAGAACCGACGCTGGTGGAGCGCAGTAGCGTTGCTATTCAGTCTTAATCGATGATGGAACACTCTTAACACTCTAATATAACGAGTTATATTGTGATTACATGCGCTCATCTCGCTGGCGAACAATAAAACTCGTTTATATCCTTCAATTGGTTTACAACTAGCACCAGTCAGATATTCTTCTCGCTTCTCGCTTCTCGCTTCTCGCTTCTCGCTTCTCGCTTCTCGCTTCTCGCTTCTCGCTTCTCGCTTCTCGCTTCTCGCTTCTCGCTTCTCGCTTCTCGCTTCTCGCTTCTCGCTTCTCGCTTCTCGCTTCTCGCTTCTCGCTTCTCGCTTCTCGCTTCTCGCTCTTCTTTTATCTAATCGGATGATTTATTTGTCTCAGGTGGATTTGTTGATTTTTTTCTCGCCTTATCATGCAAAGAGTTGAGCAACCACACATTATGGAATCTCGATCACTATTGATGCTGGACGGGTGATTTAATACTAGTTAAAAAGTTTACCGTCAGAATGAAATAAACCTAACTGAACCGGCTTACGGCCTTGTTTGTGTCATAACTGGGCGGTATAGGTATGAATAACAATCAGAATTAACATGGATCGATTATGAAAAAGACAACTCTCGCAGTGGTATGTGCGTTGGGAACCATCTCAACTTCTTCAATCGCAGCAACTCAAATGGCGGATGCGCGCAGTAACGGTATGGGTAACACCGGTGTGGTCTCTGCCGACTATTTGCTTGCCCCTTTCCATAACCCTGCATTGGGAGCACTGCATCGTGATAACGACGATGTTGGCATTTTGTTCCCAGCTTTTGGCTTAACCGCTCACGACCAAGATGAAACGATTCAGACCATCGATGACGCGCAAGATTTGTATGACCGTTACGGCGATTTTACTGGTGCAACACCGTCTGACGCTGCAGAGCTAAATAAATTTATGGATGAGCTTGAAGGCAATGCTCCTGTGGCTGTCACGGCTGGTCTTAATTTCGCCGTGGCTATCCCAACTCGCGCGGTATCGGTGAACTTATTCGGCGGTGGTTACACTGAAGTGATTGCGGCAACCATGATTACACCAGATAAAGGTGATAGCGCTGACCAAGTGAAACAACGTTATGATGAGTCAAAATTTGCCATGGTTGCTTTTGGTGTTACCGAAGTTGGATTATCTTTTGCGAAAAGCTTTGAGCTTGGAGACCAAAATATTGCGTTTGGTATTTCACCAAAATACCAAAATCTACTGACTTACTCACAAGTCGATTTTATCGATAACTTTGATCTAGATGATTATGATAAAAGTGAGCGCAGCAAAACAGCGTTTAACGTCGATCTTGGTATGGCTTGGCACTCTGGTCCATTGCGTGCTGGCCTGGCGATGAAGAACTTGTTTGCTCAAGAGATAGAGACTGAAGTTCTAGATGCTACGATAGGTCGCTATACCTACGAGTTAAATCCACAAGCGACAATTGGTTTGGGTTATGCGGGTGAATACCTTGCTGCGAGTGTTGATTTTGACCTCACCAAACAAAAGCGTTTTAAAGAGTTGAATGATGACACTCAATTCCTTCGCTTTGGTGTCGAGGGAAATGCATGGGGTTGGGCACAGCTTCGCGCAGGTTACGAAATGGATCTCGAAGACACGCTTGATGATTCGATTACTGCTGGTATTGGTATTAGCCCATTCGATGCTGTGAGCTTCGATATTGCAGGTTCTTACGCGGGCGAAAATCAGTTTGGTGCATCTGCGAATCTGGCCTTCACTTTTTAATCGGTGGTAACGGTTGAGAAGTGGTCATCTATAGCGTGCTAACGGCGATATTTATGATGATCGCGTTATAAATAGCCAAGAAACAACGAAAGAGCGGCCTGCGGGTCGCTCTTTTTTATATAAGCGCGAGTGTAAACATGGGTGTTAAATTATTGTTATCGATAAGTGCGATCTTGATCCTTCCTCCAGCAGATAAATTGTCTTACCTTAAATAGATGCCCTTAGTGTTGTGGAATTACTTGCCCGTTATTGACGCTGACACTGAGCCGTTTGTCCCCTCGGATACCCAAATATTGCAACATGTAGAGTGGCTAGATTCATTTTGACCGCTCTTCATAGTGATGGATATCCATGGTTGCTATGTGTTTTGCGTATAGCACTTTATGGTTTACACGGAGAGTTCTATGAAGTCGAATCGATTAGTTCAAGCCCTTACAATTGCCGCCGCGTGTATGGGTTTTACCACTCAAGTATCTGCGCAAGATCGTAGTTATATTCTTGCAACGGCATCGACAGGGGGAACTTACTATCCCGTTGGTGTTGCGCTGGCCACACTGAGTAAGGTGAAGTTAGCGCCGAAATATCATTTCTCTCTATCGGCGATCAGCTCCGCTGGCTCGGGTGAAAACGTCAAGCTTCTCAATGAAAATGAAGCGCAATTCGCCATTTTACAAGGTCTGTATGGTGCTTGGGCTTGGAATGGTGAAGGACCTTATAAAAGCCGACAAGAAGAGTTACGTTCAGTCTCGATGTTGTGGCAGAATGTGGAGCATTTTATCGTACGCAGTGATTTAGCTAAGACGGGGACCGTTGCCGATCTGAATAATCTGCAAGATGAGAAGTTTTCCATCGGTAAAAAAAACTCAGGTACAGAAAATTCAGGTCGTCAGATCATGAAGGGGCTCGGGATTGATGCCGATGGGTTCAACCTCGCCCATATGGGTTATGGTGGCAGTGCTAGTGCGTTACAAAACGGCACGATTAAAGGCATGAATACCCCAGCAGGTGTGCCAGTTGGCGCCGTCACACAAGCTTTTGCTGCCTTGGGCGATGATATTCAAATCTTATCTTTTACGGATGAACAAATTAAGCAAGCCAACGGCGATTATAATTTGTGGACCAAGTATGAAATTCCTGCGGGCACGTATCCAAGTGTTGAAGAAACCATTACCACAATTGCTCAACCGAACTTTCTTGCGGTGAGAGATGATGTTTCTGAGCAGGATGTTTACGAGTTAACTAAAGCGATTTATGAAAACTTGACGTTTTTACAAGGTATTCATAAAGCGACTAAAGCCATGGCGTTAGAAAAGGCGATTGCTGGGCTACCTGTCCCGCTTCATCCTGGCGCGGCGAGATACTATCAAGAGATGGGCATTGAAGTGCCCGATTCATTGATCCTTAAATAGTCTTTACCGACAAGTCATCATTATCAGAAAGCTTGAATATAAGTTAGCAATCCCGCCTCAACTCAGTTAAACGAGTTGCGGCGGTTTGTCTCTCATTGGACATGGAGTAGTTATGAGTGACACCCAACAAGCATCATTGAGTCAGTTTGAACTGGCAACACGTAGCAACCTCAAATGGTTAAGTGTCACCATCACCGTCTGGTGTGTATTACTTTCTCTTTTGCACATCTGGTTCAATACGTTTGCAACGCTTTCAGAGCTGTGGATTTCCGTGACGCACTTTGCGGGCTTTGCGGTTATCTGTGCTTTGCTCTATCCACCTCATCGCTCTCTTACGAATAGTCGTTGGGCTCTAGGCCTCGATATTTGTTTAGCGCTGGGTGCTATTGCGTGCCTTATCTATTTACCTTTGGCGGAAGATGCATTGTATCAACGTGGCGTCAAGTTTGTGACCGCCGATTGGGTATTTGCCATACTCGCGATAGTGATCGTCACCGAGTTAATTCGCCGCACCATGGGTTGGTTTATACCTATTCTGATTATCGTTTGCTTAAGCTACGTGGTGTGGTGGGGGAAATGGGCAACGGGTATCTTCCATTTCCCTGGTTTGAGCTTGGAAACGTTACTCTATCGAAGCTTCTATTCATCTGAAGGGATGTTTGGCCCCATTGCACGCATCAGTTGGAGCTTTGTGTTTATGTTTATCCTCTTTGGTGCGTTTCTCGTTCGCTCTGGAATGGGAGATTACATTATCAATGTTGCCCGTGCCGCAGCAGGAAAAGTAATTGGCGGCCCAGGGTTTATCGCTGTGATTGGCAGTGGTTTGATGGGGTCAGTTTCTGGCTCTAGTGTCGCGAATACTGTTTCTACCGGTGTGATCAGTATTCCTTTGATGCGTAAAGCGGGTTTCCCGGCGCGTTTTGCTGCCGGGGTCGAGGCTGCTGCTTCCACGGGAGGGCAGCTAATGCCACCTGTGATGGGCGCGGGCGCGTTTATCATGGCCTCTTATACTCAAATTCCATATGTCGATATCATTGCCGTTTCATTTATGCCTGCGCTGATCTATTTCTTGTCCGTTGCTTTTTTTGTACGTATTGAAGCCAAACGAACCGGGGTGCAGAAGATCACTGCCTCAGAACACTCATTGACACAAGTTTTGCTCTCCGGTTGGCATAACCTTATCCCGCTCGCTGTATTGGTTTCCCTGCTTATTCATGGGTTTACACCAACCTATGCGGCGGGTTTGTCGATCATATCAGTGGTTGTGGCGAGTTGGTTTTCGAAAGATTACAAGATGGGAGTGAGTGAGATTGTTGAGGCGCTTGCATTAGGCGCTCGCAACATGGCGACAACGGCAGTATTGCTGGTGGGTATTGGTTTAGTGGTGAATGTGATTAGTACGACGGGGATCGGCAACACATTTTCATTGATGATCGATAGTTGGGCTCAAGGGGATTTGTTGCTCATGATCGGCTTGATTGCGTTGGCCTCGTTAGTGTTGGGCATGGGACTGCCCGTTACGGCGGCTTATATTGTGCTGGGCACTTTATCTGCTCCGGCATTGTATAAATTGCTGGCGGAGCGTCAGTTGATTGAACTGCTAATATTGGGTGAGCTACCAGAACAAGCCAAAGCGATCTTTATGTTAGCAGCGCCTGATAAACTCTCTTTACTTGATGCGCCAATGTCGGCGGAGCAAGCGAAGCAATTATTAACCTTAGTGCCTGCGGATTTTATGGCAACGTTACTTGAACAGAGCTTAGGTATTGAAACGGTGGCGCTTGCGTTATTGTCTGCTCACTTGATCATTTTTTGGTTATCACAAGACAGCAATGTCACGCCACCAGTGTGTTTAACCGCTTTCGCTGCGGCAACGATAGCGAAAACTCCGCCGATGCGCACCGGGTTAACGGCATGGAAAATTGCAAAAGGTCTTTATTTAGTTCCACTTTTGATTGCCTATAACGGCTTAGTGAGTTGGTCTCTAGTGGAGGTTTTGCAAGTTGGTGTGTTTGCGATTTTTGGAACCTATGCACTGATCGCGGCAATAGAAGGGTATCTAGAAGGGCCTTTAATATGGTGGCTTCGGATCGGTATGGCGGTGATAGGGGGAGTCTTGATTTGGCCTGATATCGCGATGGCGGTTAGGTTAAGTGCTTTAGTGTTATTTATTCTGGCTTTTGTTTACAGCGCGCGGATTCAAACGGCAGTGATGAAAGAAGCTTAGAGAATAGAGAATAGAGAATAGAGAATAGAGAATAGAGAATAGAGAATAGAGAGTGGAATGTGGAATGACCCCAATAAAGTAGACATTCAATATTGGAATTGTAGGGATAGAAATAAAAAAAACCGGCGATAAACGCCGGTTTTCTAATGACTAATTAGTCTTCGTTGCGAGCTGGGCGACCATGGCCACGTTCGCCACGGTGGTTGCCACGGTTGTCGCCACCACGGTTACGATCGAAACGACGCTCACCATTACCGCCATTACCATTGCCACCTTCACGGTTGCCACGGTAACCGCCGCCGTTGCCACCTTCACGGTTGCCACGGTAGCCGCCGCCATTGCCGCCTTCACGGTTACCAGCTTCGCGATTACCGCCTTCACGGTTACCACGGTAGCCGCCGCCATCACGGTTGCCACGATGACCGCCGCCGTTACCACCTTCACGGTTGCCACGGAAGCCGCCTTCACGGTTACCACGGTGACCGCCGCCATCACGGTTGCCGTCACGACGACCACGAGGCTCACGGAAATCGTTGAAGTCACAAACTACTGCGCCAACTTCTTTCTGACGGATACGCAGTTTGTTTAGTTTGCCAGCTGTTTCAGAATCCATTGCTTTAGGAAGCTGAACGTAAGTTTGGCCTTGATCTAGTTTGATAGCACCGATAGAGCCTTTAACTAGACCTAGTTCGTTTGCTAGAGCGCCAACGATATCTTTAACTTGTACGCCTTGCTCACGACCCACTTGAAGTTGGTAAGTATCCCAATCTTGAGTGTTGAAGTTACGACCACCTTCACGACGACCACCTTCACGGCCACCATCACGGCCACCATCACGACCGCCTTCACGGCGTTCAGTGCGACGTTGCTTGTCACGAGCAATAGCTTCTACCATTGGGTCTTCGCCAACGTAGAATAGAGGACGCTTACCTTGTTGACGCTTAAGTAGCATCGCAGCAAGAGTATTTGCATCGATCTCTAGAGATTCTTGTAGTTTCTCAACTAGCTCAACGAACTTCTCTAGCGCTTTGTGTTCTTTCTCAGCTTCTAGCTCAGCACCTAGCTTGATTAGGCGAGCTTCAGCTACTTGATCACGCATTGGAAGTTGGATTTCTTCCATTTGTGAACGAGTTACGCGCTCGATAGTGCGAAGCATACGGATTTGGTTGCCACGAACCAATAGGATCGCTTTACCTTTACGACCAGCACGGCCAGTACGACCGATACGGTGGATGTATGATTCAACATCGAACGGGATGTCGTAGTTAAATACGTGAGTAATACGTGGAACGTCAAGACCACGTGCAACAACGTCAGTTGCTACTAGGATGTCGATTACGCCAGTTTTGATGTGATCAACAGTACGCTCACGTAGAGACTGAGGAATGTCACCGTGCAGTGCAGCAGCTTTGAAGCCACGTGCAGATAGCCAATCAGCTAGACGCTCGGTATCTTGACGAGTACGTACGAATACGATTGATGCGTCAGTTTCTTCTGTTTCTAGAAGACGAGACATTGCTTCGTCTTTTTCAACGCCTTTAACAACCCAGAACTGCTGTTCTACTTTGTCTACAGTGTGGTTTTTACCTGCAACGTCAACCATTACTGGTTCACGTAGGAAGCGCTCAACAATGTTTTTCAGCATTGGAGGCATAGTTGCAGAGAAAAGAACGCGTTGTGCAGTTTCAGGAGCGTGCTCCATGATTGCAGTTACGTCATCCACAAAACCCATGTTCAACATTTCATCAGCTTCATCAAGGATGAAAGTGTTTACTTCGTCAAGGTGTAGACGGTCACGGTTGATAAGGTCTTGAACACGACCAGGAGTACCAACGATCACGTGTGCGCCGTTTTTAAGAGCACGCATTTGGTCAACGATAGAAGTACCACCGTAGATCTCAAGAACTTTAAGACCAGAGATGTTACGACCAAGGTTCTTCATTTCAGCCGCTACTTGGATCGCTAGTTCGCGAGTAGGAGCTAGAACAACTGCTTGTGGTTTACGTTGAGCAAGATCGATTTTGTTTAGTAGTGGTAGCGAGAATGCCGCTGTCTTACCAGTACCAGTTTGAGCTTTACCTAGTGCGTCTTTGCCAGCAAGAAGGTGAGGAATCGCTTCTGCTTGGATAGGTGTTGGAGAAACGAAACCCATGCTGTCAAGAGCTGAAAGGATGGCGTCGTTTAGTGCTAATTCACTAAATTGAATTACTGAGTCTGTCATTGGGATCCCATATAACAAATAAAAACAAAAGGTCCCACGAGCTCTACCAATTTCAATTACCAATCCAGATAAAGAGCTGAGTTCCGTTCAGATGCGGATAAGTCGTAAATCGCATCAAGCCGCTAGGGACATAAGGGAGGCGGATTATTCCCTAAAAGCACAAAAAAAGCCAGAAAAAATTGAAATTCATCACAAAAATTTCTTCAAAAAGACAATTTTGCAGAATTTGTCGCCACGCGCAGGCTATTTTGCTGTTATTTCGCTCAGTTTAGCAAGGAGAGGGCGTGAACAAAGTCTCGCTTTAAGTAGCTTGGGTAAAATCGCAATGTTATAGTGTGCGCAATTTTACAAGTGATTAAGAGTAAAAATGTTCCAAGATAATCCGCTACTGGCTCAGCTTAAACAGCAAATCCAAGAAAAGCTACCGAAAAAAGAAGGCACTATTAAAGCGACTGAAAAAGGCTTTGGCTTCTTAGAAGTAGATAGCAAAACCAGCTTCTTTATCCCGCCTCCTTATATGAAGAAGTGTCTGCATGGCGATCGAGTGAAAGCGATCATTCGTACTGATAACGATCGCGAATCGGCAGAGCCAGAAGAGCTGTTGGAACACAACCTCGCTCGCTTTATTGGTCGCGTTAAGATGTTCAAGGGCAAATTGAACGTAACACCGGATCACCCTCAACTGAAAAAACAGTCACTAAAAGCAAAAGTGAAGAAGGGTTTAAACCCGACCGATTTTGCTGAAGGTGATTGGGTAGTTGCTCATCTTGTGCAACACCCGCTTAAAGGCGATGCTGGTTTCTTGGTTGAGATTTCGAAAAAAATCACTGATGCTGACGATAAGATTGCGCCTTGGTGGGTAACGCTGGCGGAAAACGATCTGCCGAACAGCGAGCCCGCGGGTATTGATCATTGGGAATTGAAAGACGATGCAGATTTAGAGCGCGTCGATATGACCCATGTTCCATTCGTGACTATCGATGGCCAATCAACCAAAGATATGGATGATGCGTTATACGCAAAGAAAAATGCGAATGGTGATTTTGAATTAACGATTGCGATTGCCGATCCTACTGCCTACATCACGCCGGATAGTGATATGGACAAGGTGGCTCGTGAACGTGGTTTCACTATCTATTTGCCAGGTCGTAACATCCCAATGCTACCTCGTGATCTTGCTGATGATCTTTGCTCTTTGATTGAGGGAGAAGTTCGTCCAGCACTTTGCTGTACTGTGACAGTCGATAAAGATGGTGTGATTGGTGAAGATATCCACTTCTTTGCTGCACACATTAAATCGCACGCACGTTTAGTTTACGATCATGTTTCAGATTGGTTGGAAAACGGCGAGTCGCCGGAATGGCAACCAAATGATGAGATCGCACAAATCGTACGTGATTTGTATGAATTCTCTCAAGCGCGCGCTAACTGGCGTCAAAATAATGCAGTGGTTTTCCCTGACCGTCCTGATTACCGTTTTGAATTGAGCGAAGATAATGATGTCGTCGCGATTCATGCGGATATGCGTCGTACTGCAAATCGCTTAGTTGAAGAGTCAATGATCACCGCCAACATCTGTGCGGGTAAAACATTGCGTGCTAACTTTGAATGCGGTGTTTTCAATACACATGCTGGTTTCAAGCCTGAAAAAATTGCCGATGTAGTTGCGCTAGTGAACCCTGAAGGTGAATTACCGTTTACTGCTGAATCCATTGCAACTCTAGAAGGTTTTGCCGCGCTACGCCGTTGGCTAGGTCAGCAAGATACGAGTTATCTCGATAACCGTATCCGCAAAGCGCAAGCATACAGTGAGATGGGCAATCAGCCACTACCGCACTATGCGATGGGTTTAGATATCTACGCGACGTGGACGTCACCAATCCGTAAATACGGCGATATGATTAACCACCGTATGCTAAAAGCGCATGTGCTAGGCAAAGAACCAGTGCAAACCGCAGATGAAACAGTGGGTGAAGAGCTAGCTCTACATCGTAAGCATCACAATATGGCTGAACGTAAAGTGGGTGATTGGCTGTATGCACGCACGTTGGCTAAAGAGCCAAGCAAAGAGACCAAGTTCGTTGGTGAAATCTTTGATATTAACCGTGCGGGTATGCGTATTCGTTTACTTGAAAATGGCGCCGCTGCCTTTATTCCAAGTTCATTGATTATGTCTAATAAAGAACGTATCGAGTGCAACGGCGAGCAAGGTACGATTTCAATCGATAAGCAACTTGAATTCCGTCTTGGCGACACACTTGAAGTGGTATTGACAGACGTGAGTCAAGAAAACCGCAACATCGTTGCGAAGCCAACACAAGTGTTTGCGGAGTTGGTTGTTGAGAAGCAAGATGACACGACGGCAACAGATGCTCCTGCTGAGTAATTGTTAGTCTAGTTTGAGTCTGAATTGAATCCCCTACTTTTGCTAAAAAGTAGGGGATTTTTTTATTTGGCATGAAACGATGCACGACACAATCTGCTATGAACATGAAGGGGTACGTTTGATTATCATCATCGTTCATCGTGTTCATCAATATTGAGAGTGGCAATCATCGCAGTGGTAGGCATTATTGGGCGAAGTAAAGTTTTGTCTCGCATTGATCCCCCCAAACTGAACAGGAATTACTCTCGGATATGAGATTCTAGTCACATCATGGTTGATTTCTAACTAGGATTCGTACACACTGTTTATAAGAATGCGACACAGTCTAAATTATTAGACTTTTCTATAGCTTAGGCTGATGAATTACGTCGTATTCACTACATTTAGAATGTAGATGTTTTTCTACTTACATAGCATGGGTTGGTCAGAGGATTCACCATCAATCGGTGCTGTGGAAGGTAAATAAAAACGACAAAGGCGACCTGCACGTCGCCTCATTGTTGCTCCACTTAACATTCTTGGTTTGGCCGCCGATCAGTTAAGTCGAGTGCAAAATTGGTGTTACGCATAGCTGGCTGTTAGCTTAGATTCCTTACTAAATGAAAACTAACGGTTTTTGTAACCTGCCTGAGCATTGCTCAGGCATTTCTTTTTGCAGCGTCCATATTAAGTAATCGGCTAATGTGCGGTAGCGAATTCGATACTCAATGCGACGCAGTGCTAATAATTACATTGTAGCGGCATGATTTGTTGCAGATTGATGTGGTTTTAAGTCCTTAATGAGCAAGTTTTATACATTTATTATGCTCGAATGATGGGCTTTATTTCTATTCTTCCTTTGGCGATAAAAGCTAATATCCCTTATTGATCATTTGGTTACGTTATCTTTTTGTTCTAAATATCACTTAGGGTGATGTGTTATAGCTCGCGATTGGAAGGTGCGCATCCTAGGTATCTTAGCAAGACGTAAATGCTTTCTTGCGATAGTGCGACGCGACGAAATAGTGTGGCAAATGTTTCATCGCCACCAAAGCAGGTTTGGATGTAGTGGTGAATCTGCTGATCGTTGTAACCTTCGGCATACATGGTTCGGACCCATTGGTATTCAACCGATTTAAGATCGCTCAAGGTTGTTTCACTTAATGTAGGTGCGTTGAATGCAGATGTTAATCTATCACCGTTGAATGAGATGTGCTTAATGGCTAAGATCCTTGCCTTTCATTGGATGCAGCACAGAGTTAAGCAGACTTTAGTGAAGGAAAAATGACAGTATCAGCTTTTTACTCAAGCCTGACATACTGTCATTATCATCAAGTGGTGTACCTGGCCGCTGGTATTACTCGAGCGTGACTCGTTAGATAGGAGGCGACCAGAGCGGATGAACTATTTGAGATATTTAACGTGCGCTTCCATTTCCTGACCAATCTGTTTGCGCATATTCATCAGTCGGATAGCAGATTCTCGTAATTCAATGTCTTCATCGTTGCTCGGAACCCATTCCGGTACCGGCGAGGGTTTGCCATTTTCATCAACCGCAACCATGATGACGATACAATGGGTGGTTAAGCGATTGGTTAGTTCTTTAGGGTCGCTGGCTTGAACATCGATAGCAATATGCATTGATGAGCTGCCGGTATAGATTACCTTAGCACTCACTTCGACCAGATTTCCGACGTGAATTGGTGATACAAAACGTATCCCACCGGCGTAGGCAGTAATACAATATTTACCACTCCAGCCTGCAGCACACGCATATGCAGCTAAATCGATCCACTTCATCGCCGCGCCACCATGCACTTTACCGCCAAAATTGACATCGCTGGGCTCAGCCAAGAAACGCAGGGTTATATTGCGTTGTCTTTTACTCATCGTCTTACTCCATGACGGTTGCAACTACGACCACTATAACGTGTTCACGACTGAATGATCTATTACTAAGTGCGGCCAAAGCGCATTGGATCATCACGTTTTTTATAGGTGGCTTGATGGTGGCAATGGTTTACTTACGCACTTCTTCAAATTCGCCTTCAATCGCGCCTTTGTCCATGCTTTGATTCATCGCAGAATCTTGCTGTGCTTGCATTTGTGCCTTGAAATTATCGCGCAGGCGCTTGCCGGTGATTGCGCCCAGAATGGCTAATGGGATCGCCAATAGTAAACCGAACATAACAGTAAAAAAACCGATGACTAGTGTTAGCGCTGTGGTGAGCATTCTATACATCATTAATACCTCTATTGTGTAGTGCAGCATTGACTCAAAAAACCAAGGGCAAGTGGGTGACTTGCAGCTTAAAGTGACCTGAGTGTAGAAAGTAAATCTAAAAATGTGTCTTGCACTAGGTTAACAGTGTACAGATTAATGCGGCTTAGATGAACCAAACATGAATGTAAAAAAAACCGCCTCATCCAGAAGCGGCAGTCAACAGGTTAGCTAGGTAGTTCGCTACCGACCAACAGGGAATTTTTTTAGCCGCCTTTTATCTTAGGTGATAGGTGATAGGTGATGTGATAAGCCTGCGGCTGAGGTTAGATTACCTCTAGGTAAACGTTTGATAGCGCACGCCCATCATTTGCTCCATACAATGGACGACTTGGCAGCTGTAGCCAAATTCATTGTCGTACCAAATATAGAGAACGCAACGATTGTCTTGCGCGATTGTCGCAGCCCCATCGACCACACCAGCAAAGCGGGAACCGACCAAATCGGATGAGACTACCTCGGTGGAATCGGTGTAATCAATTTGTGCTGAGAGGTTCGATTTTAGTGCCATATCGCGTAAATACTGATTGAGCTCGTCACGCTCAACTTGGCTCGCTAAGTTTAAGTTAGCCACAGCCATTGATACATTGGGTGTTGGTACGCGAATAGAGTTGCCAGACAACTTACCCGCAAGCTCAGGTAAGGCTTTAGCAACCGCTTTAGCTGCGCCCGTTGAGGTGAGTACCATGTTCAGTGAAGCACTACGACCACGACGCTCACCGCTATGGAAGTTATCAATCAAGTTCTGATCATTGGTAAAAGAGTGTACGGTTTCAATGTGACCAGATTCAATGCCATAGCGGTCGTTGAGTGCTTTAAGTACTGGAGTTATCGCGTTGGTGGTGCAGCTTGCGGCAGAAATAATGGTATCTTCTGGCTGAATCACCTGTTCATTGACACCAAAGACGACGTTTTTGATGTCGCCTTTACCCGGCGCAGTCAGTAATACTTTTTGTGCACCCTTTGAAGCGAGGTGTTTACTCAGTCCTTCGCTATCGCGCCAAGCTCCCGTGTTATCAACCACTAGCGCGTTATGAATATCATATTGGGCGTAGTCGATATCTTCAGGGCTGTTAGCGTAAATGACTTGAATGTAGTTACCGTTGGCGATGATGGCTTTTCGTTCTTCATCCACAACAATACTGCCATTGAATTGACCATGCACAGAATCTCGTCGTAACAGGCTAGCGCGTTTTTGTAGGTCACCATGTTTACCGCCACGGACCACAATAGCACGTAAACGCAGTGGGTAGCCTGAGCCGCTTTTTTCGACCAGAAGTCTAGTTAACAAGCGACCAATACGGCCAAAACCGTACAACACGACATCTTTAGGTTTTGATACGCCCTCGCCATTCATTGCTGTGACCAAGGCTGAGTGCAGAAAATCTTTTACGCCATGGGCATCTTCACGATCTTGCCAAAACTTATCAGCCAGCTGACCTACGTCGATGCGACATGGTGATAGCGGCATGTCACATAGTGCTTGAATCAGAGGCAGTGTTTGGCTCGGAGATAACGCCTGTCCACTATAGTGACGAGCGAGGCGATGGGCTTTTATGATGTCGATTGTTGCGGCGTTCACCAGTGTTTTGCCAAACAGTAAGACTTCAACACCTTTTTGGCGATAAAGCTGCCCAAGTAATGGATAAATGGTTTCAGCAATCGACTGGCTAGTTTGCCATTCGAGAAGATGTTTCTCTGGGCTCATGAGCGTACAGGACCTTTTCGTTTTGGAAGTGCTTTTCCTTGTGGAAGCGAGGGCATTCACTCGTCAGAACTCTACTTTTGCCCAACAGACACGCAGGGGATTAAGAGAAAGTGTAGAGTGAATGTTTTGTAATTATTTTGTGGAAAAAGCGTAACTGACGATGGGTTATTCTGCTAGGAAAAATAATCACCCTGTCTGATGCTAAAATGTCGCCTAACTTAGGCGTTTTCCGCTGAAGGAATTAGCACAATGCATCATTGACAAATTCGATAGTGAGGCGCTTATTTTGCTACAAAAAATACTCATTGCGCATTTGGTGGTGTAACGGGAAGAGGTGATTGCGTCATGATGTGAGCTTGTATGGATAAACCACCTATTTAGTAAACAATGGTGGTGAGTTGAGCTTTTTAGCGACTTCAATTGCGGACTTCATGCATATCGCGACAAGATGGAATGGGGGAAATTGAAAAATTGTGCGCAAGCCAACGTTTATTTGTGCAACCTGATGGTCAATATGATCTGATGTCCTTCGCACACTCATTGTCAATATTTCTATCAATGTAGCAATAATGAGAAAAGGAATGCGCAACGGTAAATAAGTTGGTTTGAATGCTACTGATTGCTTATATTTGAGCCACTTTTGATTCAAGGAATGAATCCCCCAATGATCTTTGCTCGCGTGTCGATTAAATCGCGACTGCTAGTGCTGTGTCTTTTACCGACTCTGGTTATCTTGCTGTTTTGTGCAAATTCTGTCATCCGCATTCAGGAAAGGCTCGAGAGCTATACTGTGACCAATGTAAAAGCAGAGCATCTACGCCATCTTTCTGCCTTATCTAATCAGCTCTACTTTGCTCTATCTAAGCGGTTGAAAAATGACTCGGTTAAACAAGAGATCCATCAAAGCTTATTACAATTAGATCAAACGTTGGCGTTGGTTTCTGCTCAGCACCAGTTACGACCTGAACGGCGTCGCGTAATGACAGAGCAGATTATGGAGCTAAAAGGCGTCTTACCTGAGCTAGAATTTGCTAGTTACACCAGCACGATAGAATTAGGCCGCTTGATGTTCAGTAGCTTAGAAACATTGTTTTTGACCGTGCAACAGATTGAAAATTACCATGCAGATAGGTCAATTCAAAAAGCAGAAGTCGTGCTTAGTGATCTTAGTTGGCTGCATTTTTGGATGGAGAGAGAAGCATGGCTAGCAAGGGAAATTAGTACGCTAGAGTGGGATTCCGCCGATTATGCGGAAGAGTATTTTCGTGTAGGCGAACGCCAGCAATATTATCTTGAACACTTCCTCAATAATGATGTACGTAACCCTAAAGCAGATAAGCTGTTAGTGCTTTTCACTAGCCGAGAGTTTCGTCAAAGCGCCTATTTTAGAAGCCAGATGTTGCACAATCGCGCTACGCCCTTGGAGATGAATGAACTGGTTAAAGTGATTGAAAGTCGAAATCATGCCGTGGTCGATCAGTTAACTATTTTAGCCACTGAGCTTGAACAAGCGGTGGTTCTCAAAGGGAAGGCGAGTCAACAAAAATTAATCTTGCTTGCGATTATCAGTGGCTTAGTGTTGATCGTGATGTTTACATGGGGGGCGAGTACGTTACTTCGGATCAACTCAAAGCTAACTCGAATTCTAGATACAATGGGGATGATGAAAAGAAACGGTACTGTTGCGTTGATCCCGGTTGATGGTAAGGATGAATTCACCGACTTTGCCGATAGCCTCAATCATATTATTCAAGAGCAAAGAGATTATGAACAGCAATTAGTTGAAGCAAAGGAAAGTGCGGAAGCCGCTAATAAAGCAAAGAGTATTTTCTTAGCCAATATCTCTCATGAAATACGCACTCCACTTAACGGTATTATAGGTATGACCGAAGTACTGTCGGATAGTCAACTAAGACCAAGCCAAGAAGAAATTTTAACGGATATTGAAGGCTCATCGCAATCATTGCTGGTACTGATCAACGATATCTTAGATCTGTCAAAAATAGAGTCAGGGCGGTTATCACTATCAATCGTAGAGTCTGATATCAAAGAGGTGATTTACGAGACCTTAGCCATCTTAATCAGTAAGGCGAGAAAACAGCACGTTGATTTGTTTGTTGAATGGTTAACGCCCATTCCTAAGATGATTCGCATTGATGAGTTCCGTTTGAAGCAAGTGATACTGAATCTTTTGAGCAATGCGGTGAAATTCACTCACCAAGGCAGTGTAAAAGTACAGATATCACTGGTGGAGAAAGTCGATCAAACCACGCTTCTCTGTACTGTTGTCGATACTGGTGTCGGTATCGCTCAAGATAAGTTGAGTGAGATTTTTAAGCCGTTTACTCAAGAAGATGGTGGGATTACCCGATCTTACGGTGGAACAGGGCTTGGATTGACCATTTGTCGTCAGTTAGTCGAATTAATGAAGGGTGACATTTATGTCGATTCGGTTGTGGGCAAGGGCAGTCGCTTTATTGTTTCGATACCGATTGATGTTCCAGCCGTGCAACCCGCTCCCGTTCAAATTAATGAGCAGGTCTTGCTGCTGACCAATCATTGCCAGTATGAGCATTATATTAAGCAAGAACTCCACCAGTTAGGGGTGACCTTTTACAGCGTAGAAGATATCGCCCATGCCAGTAATCTGGTGCAATCGTATGATGTGATATTGTATTGCATTACTAATAAACACCATGCTTCTACGACGGGTTATAATGGAACCCAACCATCATATCTAGCGGAACTAACTCAGCTTAGACAGCTACAAACTAATGCTGAGATTGTTGTATTGTCAGGCCCACAAGGGCGAACTGTGGCAGTAGAAGGTATCGTCTCATCCAGCTTAACCTTGCCGATGTTAGGAAATCGACTGGTGGCCGCATTGCAAAAAAGATCCTACGCACGAGTGGCTATGACAAACGCTTCTCAAACGGTCGTTCATCATGAACCGAGGCAGACACGAAGCCGTAATATTCTGATTGTGGAAGATAATTTGATGAATCAGAAAATTGCGAGTTTGTTTCTCAATAAAGCAGGTATGGATTATCAAGTGGTGAGTAACGGGGCCGATGCGGTTGATGTGATTCAATCGGGGAGGGTATTTGATGCCATATTGATGGATTGTATGATGCCAGTGATGGATGGCTTAACCGCAACACGGGAAATACGTCAATGGGAGCAGCGTAATGGTCATCAGCCCATTGCAATAATCGCACTGACCGCCAGTGTGTTACCGGAAGATATTGATAGCTGCTTTGAGGCAGGGATGGATGCTTACTTAGCGAAACCTTACAAATCAAAACAGCTATTTGAAATCTTTGAGCAATTAAAGTTGGTTACTCTGCCGGTTTGCTGATATCAGCCAGCGGTAGCCAATTGACTTTCACGCCTGCTTGTAAAAACATCTCTTGGCTGACTTTGATTTTATCGCCCCAGCGTGAGAGAAAATCTTCGGTTTGCTCTGGGCAGTGCACAGCTGAAATACCGGTTTGAATGATCTTTGCCGCGCAATTTGGGCACGGAAAGTGTGTCACCCAGATTTCACACCCGTCTAAATCTCGTTTCGCGAACAAAATCGCGTTCTCTTCGGCATGAAGCGTTTTTAAGTATTTCATTTCGCGTTCATCGGTTTCTGCGCTGTCGGAAATACCATGTGGGTAACCATTAAAGCCGACCGAGACAATGCGATTTTGTTTAGTAATGACCGCACCAACTTGAGTGGATGGATCTTTACTCCAAGAGCCAACAAGCTCAGCCATTTGGTAAAAGCGTTGCGCCCATTTTGAAATCATTAAATCTTCCTTACAAAGAGTGAATGTGACCACGAATAAGCGATGTGATTCGCTAAGTCGTTGACCATGAAAACACAATAATGTGATCTAGGTTGGATCATAATATCTCACTTTTTAATGAGTTAGTAGCCACAATCCACACTGACGCTGCTCAATTTTTCTTCGCTTATTGCCTGCTGAGTCGTGTGTTTAAGAATGATGAGGTAAAAACTGCCCATTAGTACGTAAGAGATCTCTTACAACGACGTAAGAAACTATCGTTTCGTCGTTGAGTAAATAGCGAAGGGTTTGTATTAACTTGTTGATAAATAGTGGTTTAATTGATTTTTATGGAAAATGATCAACATTTGTATACGGTAATGCTATTGAGAGATTCGGCTTAGATGGTTAAATTAAAGGTGTCGGCAGGATGCGGACACGGAACAGGAAAGACCCAAGGATTTGGTCATCTTCAGGACGAAGATTTAGTCATCGAGGAACGATGGTTAGCTAGGATTGCGAAGGACACCGCTAGGACAGCGATGTTATGGAAGTGCTGAAGGATGCAGCGTACTATCAAGGATATGATGCAGGGAGCACTTATTAGTAGCCGGATTGCTGCGAGTAAGAATAGACCCCGTTAGGCTTTGCCTAGCGGGGTTTTCTTTTATATAAACTAAATTAAGAGCTTAGCGCTTAAAAGTTACCGCTTCTGTTTCTGCTAGGTGAATTTGGGTCGTTGCTGGTTGTGTTTCTGCAATCACTTTACCGTGGCGAACCGAGTAACGCACAGGGACTTGGCGACGTACCGCATCAAAACCGTTTTCAGCAGGAAGGATCAGTAAGCTGCCCGGCTTACCTTGTTCAATGCCATGTTGATCATGGATATTCAAAGTACGTGCTGAGTTAGTACTGATAAGTTCTAAGCCGTTATTGATCTGGTCGTAACCCATAACCTGACACACATGCAGACCCATATGCAGCACTTGCATCATATTCGCGGTGCCTAATGGGTACCATGGGTCGAAGACATCATCATGGCCAAAACAAACGTTAATATTGGCAGCAAGCATCTCTTTCACTCGCGTCACACCACGACGTTTTGGGTAGTCATCAAAACGGCCTTGCAGGTGAATGTTCACCAGTGGGTTCGCAACAAAGTTAATGCCAGACATGCGTAGCAAGCGGAATAAACGTGATGCGTATGCGCCGTTGTAAGAGCCCATTGCTGTTGTGTGGCTTGCGGTGACCTTGTGACCCATGTTGAATTTATGCGCCAGCGCAGCCAAGGTTTCGATAAAGCGAGATTGCTCGTCGTCAATTTCGTCACAGTGAACATCAATAAGACGATCGTATTTTTGTGCTAATTCAAATACGTAGTGCAGCGATTCAACCCCGTACTCACGCGTGAATTCAAAGTGTGGAATCGCACCAATGACGTCAGCGCCTAGTTGAACCGCTTTTTCTAGTAGCTCTTTACCGTTAGGGTAAGACAGGATACCTTCTTGTGGGAACGCAACGATTTGGATATCTACCCATTCTTTCATCTCTTCACGCACTTCAATCATCGCTTTAAGCGCGATTAGCGTTGGATCTGAGACGTCTACGTGAGTTCGTACATGCTGCACACCATTCGCAATTTGCCATTTTAGTGTCTGTTTAGCGCGTGACTTTACATCTTCAATCGACAGCAGCTCTTTACGCTCAGCCCAGCGCTCGATACCTTCAAATAAGGTGCCAGAAATGTTCCAGCTTGGCTCTCCGGCCGTTTGAGTCGTGTCTAGGTGAATGTGAGGTTCGCAGAAAGGTGCGACCGCGAGGCCACCTTCCGCATCGAGTACATTACCGGTGAAATTAAGTTCAACGGAATTGTCTTCAATACGCTCGAATTGACCATCCTTAATCAGAATCTGCTTGAGACCTTCTTGTCCTTGCAGTGTTGCGTTCTGGATCAGTAGTGTTGTCATGATGGTTCCTTACGCTGGTTGTTGAACCAGAGTCTTTTTATTTACGATAGGATTTAATACTAAGTAGCTGATTGCGCCGCCAAGTACCGCATTTACGGGTACGACACCTGGTAAGAAGTGGCCGGCAATCACGCCAATCGCAACGGCTGCGATACCTGCCCAGTTAATGGTTTGGAACTGAGCTTGGTCAAAATTTAGGTAACGCTTACGGTTAGCTAAGAAATCCGCAATGATCACGCCACCAATTGGTGGTATAGCCAGAGATAAGAAGGTCAGCCAACCAACGAAGTTATTGTACAGCCATAATGCGCAAAGTGTACCGATGACACCATTGAGCATAGAGATATATTTGCTAGGTAGCCCTGTGATATTTGAGAAGCCCAGGCCCGAAGCGTACAACGCGTTGTCGTTGGTGGTCCAAATATTAAGGCCAAGAACAATAATCGCGGGAATAAGTAACCCTTGCGCAATCATGACTTCTGAAATATCTGATTGGCCAGTAACAGCCGCGCCAGCCGCACCGAAGACAAACATCAGTGAGTTGCCGACAAAGAAAGCAATCATCGTCACCATCACCGCGCCCATTGGCTTTTTACCAAAACGAACGAAGTCAGCCGTCAGTGTTCCTGCGCTAACAAATGAGCCAACCACCATCGCCAAGGCCACTGAAAAATCGAGAGGTTCAGCTGGCTGTACTTTTTGTAGCTGCTCTACGCCGCCAATACTGTTAACGGCCTCAATTACAGAGTAGCCACCGAGTAGCGCAATCGCAGGAACTGCAATGGCAGACAAAATCATTAAAGCGGCAATGCCAAAGTACACCGTGGCCGTCATCAGCAAGCCAGATGTGATAATCAGCACGTTGGTATCAATGCCAGTCGCTTTGTGTACTGGTATTGCGAACATAGCCACGCCGACTCCAAACCAACCGACTTGAGTACCACCAAGCAGTGCAGAAGGAAGCCATGAGCCTTTAGAGCCAAAAGAAAAACGAGCAAGAAGATGAGTAGAGAGGCCGGTAGAAGCGCCGATGTAACCAAGAAAAGAAGTGTAGATGCCGAGAATGAGGTTGCCAATTAGAACTGCGAGTAAGAAATCATCAAAGGAAAGACCAATACCAAGTGAACCGCCAGTCCACATACTTGCGGAGAAAAAAGTGAGCCCTAGCATCACCATGGTTAACGACGCTACGCCTTTACGGGCCGAAATTGGAACAGGTCCAAGACTATAATTATTATCTGCAGCCATTTTTACCTCTACAAGTAAGACAAGAAAACTAAATGCCATGTTTTGGTTAAACGGCGCGTATTATGATGATTGAAAATAAACTGTCAATGACTAAATTGTCACTTGTGCTTCATTGTTGTTGGTTTTGTGTTTTATTTTCTTTTAATTCAATATATTAGAATTTGTTTTTTGATTGAACTTATTGCTTATGAAAACGTTTTTATAGCCTTGAGTTTTGCGCTGCTAATCTGTTTTGGAGTGTTTGTGTGGGCTGGTGTGTTCAGGTGTAAAAAAGACTCCAATTGTATTTGTTTTCCCAGGTTGCAAACGTTTGCTATTTATGTGTCGTAGTGTTGGTTTGAAATTTGCTCTATTTTTATTTGTTTTACCTATTGTTTTGGTGTTTTCAGTCAATTTTGTTGTTGTAGTTTACTAAATTCATGGTTAACGTTGGTTTTTTACGGTGTTTTATGGATTTAATTTTTTAGTGTTCGGTTTGATATGAAAATTGTTTTGATCGAAAAAGTGGGGTTTTGCGTACAATCGGACTAAGCAGCAGAAAAGGTAAACTGTTGTGCTTGTTTGGGTGAAATAATTGATAACAGTGTGTTAATTGAGAGGTTTGCACAGGAAAAATGAAGCTATTTCAGTATAATGCGCATAGCTTTCAATAAGGAGATAAACAATGAAACTTCGTTACTTGCTTTCTATAACAACATTATTCGCAGCGGCTTTCTCAGCTCAAGCAAGCGCAAGCTGTGAGGTAACTATCGAAGCAAACGATATGATGAAATTCTCAACGGATGTGATTAGCGTACCAGCGACTTGTGAAGAGGTCTCAATCACACTAAAGCACACAGGTAGCCTACCTGCGACGTCGATGGGCCACAACATTGTGATCGCTGATACTGCTAATGTTCAAGCGGTAGGCACAGAAGGCATGAGCGCGGGTATCGACAACAGCTATGTCAAGCCGGGTGATGAACGTGTTTATGCATTTTCAGAAGTGATTGGTGGTGGAGATTCGACAACGCTAACGTTTGATACTGCGAAGCTTAAGGCGGGTGGTGATTACACTTTCTTCTGCTCGTTCCCAGGTCACTGGGCCATCATGAAAGGCAAATTTGAGTTCAAATAACGCTCAGTATTAGAGTTCTATTTCAGACGAAAACGCCCCGAATCTCGGGGCGTTTTTATTGGTTGGAATTCGCCATTAGACTGTTATACCAATCAGAATAACGACGTGACCAGCAAGACGAACGTTGCGGGTATTATTTAACAGACCAAGTGATCTCTTCACCCGCTTTGATTGGCACCACAATATCACTACCAAATGGCATGGTTGTAGGCACGGTCCAAGCTTGCTTGGTTAGCGTAACCGTATCAGCATTGCGTGGCTGGCCGTAAAAGTCTGGGCCGTTGTGACTTGCAAACCCTTCAAGGTTCTCAAGTTTACCCTCTTGTTCGAATACTTCTGCATATAACTCTAACGCTGCGTGCGCCGTGTATGAACCCGCACAACCACAAGCGGCTTCTTTCTTGTCTTTGGCATGTGGTGCTGAATCTGTCCCCAAGAAGAACTTTTTGCTGCCGCTGGTTGCTGCTGCAATCAGTGCTTGTTGGTGCGTATTACGCTTTAGAATTGGTAAGCAGTAGAAGTGCGGTTTAATGCCACCCACGAGCATGTGATTACGATTATACATCAGGTGATGTGCAGTGATTGTCGCAGCCACATTATCGTTAGCAGTGTTAACAAAATTTGCCGCGTCCGCTGTGGTGATATGCTCTAAAACGATTTTTAGGTTAGGGAAATCGTTCACAATCGGTGCGAGAACTGTCTCTAGGAATTGCTTTTCACGGTCAAAAATATCGATTTCGTGTGCAGTCACTTCACCATGTACCAACAACAACATGCCAACCTCTTCCATTGCTTCTAGCACTGGGTAGATGTTTTTTGCTGAGGTTACACCTGAATCTGAGTTAGTGGTTGCGCCAGCAGGGTACAGTTTAGCGGCGACAACAAGACCTGAGGCTTTGGCTTTACGAATTTCATCAGGAGTCGTATTGTCGGTTAGATAAAGTGCCATGAGAGGAGAAAATTGAGCACTTGGTTTTTCCGCCATGATACGTTCACGATAGGCTGCGGCCATTTCGGTATCAGTAATTGGTGGAATGGTGTTTGGCATGATGAGCGCGCGGCCGTTGTAACGGCTGATATCGCGTACCGTGTCTTTAAGAACTTCGCCATCGCGAAGGTGTACGTGCCAGTCGTCCGGACGAGTAATCGTAATAGTTGTCATGTTAGCTCCCACCATGAAATAGTTGTCTGATTGGAGCCTAAGCAATTGTTTATATGAATAAACGCGAATGCTTAGGCGACAGGATGATAGAGGAAAGCGATAACGATTTCACCTTCTTTTTTTATCGATTGCGCTCGTGGCATAATAATAAGCTAAACGTTTGCGCAATTGATTGAATGAGTCATAGCGGCCGCGGGTTCTATTGTTTCACTCGCGGGGTGAGCAGTCGGCAGGTTAAAAATTGGTTATACTCGCAAACAAATATCCCTAGAAAATAGATAACTAAGGAAGGGCAATGTCAGCGTCAACACTCGCAAAAATTAATGTTTACCCGGTTAAGTTAGTCGCCGGTGTTTCGATGTCAACGGCATGGGTTGAAAAGCAAGGGCTGATGTTTGATCGACGTTTCATGCTTGCCAAAGCTGATGGTGCGATGGTCACGGCTAGAAAATATCCTCACATGGTGCAAGTGAAATCGGTATTGTGTTCAGATGGTTTATTGTTCACCGCTCCCAATCGTGCGGCACTTCGCATTCGTTACAGTGAATTTAAAATGCAGCCAACGCCTGTGACAGTGTGGAGCGATACCTTTAGCGCATTTACGACGTCAGATGAAGCGGATGATTGGTTTAGTGACGTGGTCGGTTGTCGTGTCGAGTTGGTTTTTACTGGCGAGCAATCTCAGCGGGTGCGAGAAAAGTTGGGCCACAATGTCAGCTTTGCGGATGGTTATCCATTGCTGATCATCAGTGAAGGGTCGTTAGCAGAGCTGAATAAACGCAGTAGTGATACGCACACTATGGATCAATTTCGTACCAATTTGGTTGCCTCTGATCTTGAGCCTTTTGTTGAAGATAGCTGGAAACGGATTCGTATTGGCGAGGTTGAATTTGAAGCGGTCAAACCTTGCGAACGCTGTATTCTGACCACGGTTGATACGCAAACTGGTCAACTTAGAGACAATAAAGAGCCATTAAAAACCTTGAGCGATTTCCGTGCTAATGAGTTTGGTGGCGTCTTTTTTGGACAAAATTTGGTGGCAAAAAATGAAGGCATGATCCGTGCTGGTGACCCTATTGAGGTGCTTGAGTACAAAGAGAAAGAGTTCTATGTCGATAACTCCCCGCAATTGCACCAATTAACTTGTGTTGAACGCGAAGACATCGCGCGTAACTTTACCACGTTCTGGTTTGAATCTGAGCAGCTTATCGAGTACAAAGCAGGTCAGCATCTGCCGATTCAAATTACGCTTGATGGTGAACAGGTTGCGCGACGTTATACGCTCTCTTCGTCACCTTCACGGCCTAATAAACTGGCGATTTCAGTGAAAAAAATCGCTGGTGGGCGCATTTCTCATTGGCTAAGTGAGCACTTACAAGTGGGAGATGTGCTGAATTGCCAATCACCAGATGGTTGCTTTCACTTAGAAGAAAACCATTTCAACCCCACCTTATTGCTATCTGCAGGTAGTGGCGTGACCCCAATGCTGTCGATGTTGCGTTATCTTGCCGATAATAAGCAATTGGATGATGTGGTCTTTTATCATCAGTGCAGCACAGAAGCGGATATCCCTTATCGCAGTGAGCTTGAACAACTGGTACGTGAGCACGGCGGGTTGAAGGTGTTGATTTCCCTTTCTAAGGCGCCATTAGATTGGTTTGGTTTAAAAGGGCGGTTAAGCCCGATGCACTTAAAGCAGGTACCAGATATTGCAAAGCGAGAAGTGTATGTTTGTGGCCCCGAAGGGTTTATGCAACAAGCAAAATCAATGTTATTGCAAGCCGGTATGAATGAAGGCCAGTATCATCAAGAAGCATTTACCGCCATGCGAGTAGAGCATACCGTTGAGCAAACCGTGACCGTTAAAGTGAATAGCCACCAATTCGTTGGGGACAATCAGCGCACGATGCTGGAACAAGCGGAAGAGGCAGGGGTTAATATTCCCAATAGCTGCCGTGCCGGTTTGTGCGGTGCTTGTCGAGTGAAAGTCGTATCGGGGAAGGTAACACATGGTCAAGTTCCCGCTCTTGACCATATTGATGTCGCTGGTGGAGAAGCGTTAGCGTGTTGCGCAGTGCCTTCATCCGATATTGAAGTGAAATACTAACGGTTAGAATAGCGTTAAACCTTGTGCTGGTGGGCTATTAGCACAAGGTTTTATTGGTATTAGATCGTGATTACACTAAATCCTTCTTGAGAATGACGGGATCGATGTCGTCTTTTTTACGGCGTTTAATTTGCGCTAAAATAACCCCGCTTATCACCATGATACCGCCAATTAAGTGGTAGATGTGGACAGTCTCGCCTAGCGTTGTGGCGGCTAAAGTCACAGCTACCACCGGTAATAAATTCATAAACATCGCACTGTTGTCTGCGCCAATCACATCAATCGATTTGATCCACATCCATGGCGCAGCAATCGAAGCTGCAACCGAAGCAAATAAGATAACCGGCATCGCTTCTGATGGCGGTAGCAGTTGGTCACTGGTCAGCCAAATAGGAGCCAGCATAATCATTGAAGCAAACCCTTGCATGTAGATCGAGACGGTATTAGGTAAATTCATCTTCCAGCGCTTAAGTAGTACGCAGTACAACGCGTAGGCGACTGAGGCTACGACCATCAAAGCATCGCCAGTCGTGACACTTTGCGACAAGAAGAACAGCATATCCCCTTTACCCAGCATGTAGGCTAAGCCGATTAAGGCGATGATACCGCCCAAAATGCTGTTGCGTGAAATAGGCTTGCCTAAAATAGGCACACTAATAAAGATCGCAATCAACGGCACTAAGGCACTGATCAGCGACATATTAGAAGCCGTTGTCGTGACCGCGGCGAAATAGCCACATGATTGGTTGATCACCATTCCCAGCATCCCAAGCACGCTCAGTTTGGCAAGGTTTGGGCGAATGTCGCTCCACAGGCGGATCACCTTTGGCAGGCAAAATGGGGTTAAAATCGCGATAGCGAATACCCAGCGATAAAAGCTCATTGCACTTGGTTCAATGATAGAAGCCGCCATTTTACTGGCAACAGCATTGGTTCCCCAGATGAAAACAGTGAGTATTGGCAGTAAGTAGATCATGTGAGGTTCATCGCATTGTTAGGGTGGCGGGTAGTTTGTCAGGTCTGTATAATTGCAAGTATCTTTAAAACGACATTGTGCGCTCTAGGAAGACAAGTTTGAGAAAACCAGCCAAACATTTGCACCCGTCGTTATCGATCGATAAAGCACCATCAGATGTCTTTATGAATTTTGAGGCGTTTTTATCGAACACTGAGACGCGTGTTCATAGCCACCCTTGGGGTCAGGTACAACTGATCAGCGGTGGTATTCTTGAAATGGAAGTCGAGGAAACTCGTTTTTTAGCTCCCCCTCATCTCGCGATATGGGTGCCACCGGGTATCATGCATACCAGTTTTAATCGTAAGCCACTATCTTACTGCTCTCTAAATGTAGCGCTGCATTTGACGGAAAATTTTCCCGATAAAACCAGCTTGATTCGCGTTACTTCGATAGCCTCTTCCATTGTGGATGACTTTCGTGCGCGAAGAATCAATGTTGCAGAAACTGACGCAGATAAACGTTTGGTACAAGTGTTGTTAGATCAACTGGCCACGCGAGATACACAGCATCACTTTCTGCCATCGACAGACAATAAATACCTAGCGCCGATCCTATCCGCGGTTGAGGAAGATCCTACTGATAACACCAGTTTGTCAGAATGGGCCGAACGCGTTCATACCACCGAGCGAACTCTGGCTCGGCATTGTCAATCCGAACTAGGCATGAGCTTTACCGAGTGGCGCTTGCGCGTGCGTTATCTCTATTCAATGGAATTGTTACAAAAAGGCCAGTCAGTTAAAGAAGTGGCTTTCACTCTTGGCTATAACCAAGCCAGCCCATACATTGCGATGTTCCGCAAATATTCGGGCCAGACCCCAGAACAATATAAGAGTAAATTGATTTATTAAGGTGGCAATTATCTGCGCCATCGTGAAGCCAACCACCAGGTGCTTTGGCCTTACAGACTTATCTTATTGATACAGTTTGAGGGGGACAGCAATACAGTGAAAAAAGCGAGTCTGGAAGCAGACTCGCTTTTTTCATTTATACGTTAACTGAGTTTGAAGCGACCAACCACATCGCTCAGTTGGCTGTTGGTTGCCGTGAGTTGGTGAGTACTTGTCACGGTTTGTTGCCCATTGTGGTTAATATTGTTGATCATCTCTTGAATGCTGGTCATATTGCGAGTGATCTCTTCAGCTACGACGCTCTGTTGCTCTGCAGATGCGGCGATTTGCGTGGTTAAATCGTTGATCTCAATAATTGAATCGGTCATCGAGTCTAGTGATGTCATCACGCGTGCGGTGGTTTCTGATGTTTGCTGGCAACTCGACTGGGTAGTTTTCATTGCACTCACAACCGTATTGTTGCCGTTGCGTAGCTTGGTCAGCATCTCATTGACTTGTGAGGTACTTTGTTGTGTACGGGCCGCTAACGCGCGCACTTCATCGGCAACCACTGCGAAACCACGCCCTTGTTCGCCAGCGCGAGCCGCTTCGATTGCGGCATTGAGAGCCAATAGGTTAGTTTGTTCCGCAATATCACCAATAACACCAAGCACAGAGCCAATCTGGTCGGTATCTTTGCTCATCGCTGTGATGGACTGAGACATGCTCGCTACCTCTTCCACAAGGGCAGAAACACTTTGCACCGCCTCTTGTACAACGGCTTTAGAGTGGTTCGCTTCGTTGTTGGTTTTATGGGTTAATTTTGCCGCATCCGCTGCACTTTGTGCGACGGACTCTGCGGTGGAACTCATTTCAGTAATCGCGGTGACCACTTGCTCGGTCTCTTTTGCGTGGGCGGTTAACAGCGTTTGATTCGAGTGTGCATTTTCACCGACCACATTTATTTCTTGTTTGATTTGCTGACTGGATTTCGCCACATCGAGCATCATGGTTTGTAGTTTTTCAATAAATTGGTTGATGCCAGTTGCGATCTTTCCAAGGTCATCTTGAGAGGTTATCTCTAGACGACGGGTTAAGTCGCCATTACCTTGAGAAAGATCAGTGACAATATTGCGAAGTGACACGATAGGCTTAAAGGCAAGATTAACGGCGATAACGCTCAGCGAAATAATTAGAATTCCTGAGATGACTAAGGTGAGCGTAATGGCATTATTGAGCTTCGCCGTGTTTTGTAAGATATAGGCGTTATCAATATAACCAGTTAGGCTCCATTGGCTCCCACGAACATCAAAAGTACTAGGCAATGGAATAAGGTCGCCATCTATTTTGTTTGAAAACAGTATATTGTTATTTGGGTCAACGAGCTCCATATAGCTACCATCAACGGCAGATGATGCTAAAAGTGCTTGCGTATCACTAAGGTCTACATAAAAGATGTTTCCTTGGCCGTCACCCTCAGGAACAATAATGGTAAGCAGAGGTTTCCCTTGTTCATAAACGATGTTACTGACGGTCACTTTGCCATTAGCTGAAGATAATAGGTCGATAAACGGTTGTGCTTCGGCAGGGTCATCAATACTCCCTTGAGGAGTAAAAACTAAATCACTAACAACCTTGATGATGTTATAAAAACCGGTTTTTTCTTGCGTCGATTTTACCGCAATCAGTCCAAAATTTAGGTTTTCTGCAAGAACAATTTGATTGTTAATGTCTTCGACCAGTTTGTCTTTCACAAGGTTTATCTGGCTGTTGATGTTCTGAGTATCACTTTGGTAAATATAATTACTAATATGATGACGAGCACTGAAATATGACGTCAAGATCGTGATTGAAGTGATAACGATGAAAATAGCGATTATTTTCATCTTGAAAGAGAGGGCTTTCTTCATGGGCGGTATGAATTCCTTTTAATGTGCTAAGGCTATAATATCCCCACATAAAGAAATTTTTCATAACTGCGACGCGAAAATAAAGATTTATTTCAGCAATGACGTTGCGATCACAAATAAATAGCCATTAATGTGATTGGTTAATGGTGACGATAATAATGTTTAATATCAATAGCCTGTAGAAGATCGTTTTGTATTTAAAATGAAAGGTTCATACCTATAACTTGTTTCATTAAATAATGGGTGTTGTTAAATAATGGCATTCGCTAAGGGTGTTTTTAGCTAAGCGTAAATTCATTCTTTAATCTGCGGGTGCTGGTATTGTTGATATGCAGGTAGTAGGGCACGTAGATTTTCAAAGGTGGTTCGAGCACTTTGTTTCGACAGCTTGTTCATTAATACATCGGGTAGTAGGCCGCCAGGATCCGCGAAGGCTTGGTACTCTATTAGGGTCGTGCCATTCGTGAGCTTGTGTAAAGTCCAACTGGCATCAACTGCGCGAATACGAATGTAACCACTTTGCTCGGCAAGTATTGCTTCTGGTGCATCAGTAATGTGGATGGTGAAACCGAGATCATCGACCCAGTATTTTGAGTAGGTGACCATGTCACGATCTTTGGCTGGCCATGGCGCGCTGAACTGGGTGTAAACGATGTTTTCAGTCGGGGAGATCTGTTTTAGTACGCGGCTGTGGCTGGCGTTATCGATCCAATCAGGGACTTTTTCACTATCCTCCAACAACGTTAAAAATGCACTGTAACTGGTGGTAGTGAACATTTGCGCGCGAATTTCCACTAAGCCGTCTTTATGCTCTCGCGCATAAATGGTGATGCCATCCCGGCGACTATCAAATTGCCAGTCACTATTTACTTGCGCGTTGACGTTGCCTGACATCAATGCCATTACTAGGAAAAGTGCTGTGATAGACAAAATGTTTTGTAACGCTGTCATGGTTTTCCTATTGAGAAAAATGCTTCTTCGTTGTTGATAGCTTATATAACTTAATTAATTAAATCAGATTTAGAATCAATGTAGAGAGAAGAGTCGTTGAGTGTATTGGTCGTTTTGTACTGCAGAGATAGGCACTGGTAGAAACAATAAACGGCCTAATGGCCGTTTATTGTTGGTCAGATTTACGCTTATGGTGCGGACTAGCCGTTTAAATGATTCGTAATTACGAAATCTAAACCGCCGGTTATCGCAGCAACCTGCGCTTGATTACATTCAGCGTCGGTTACTTTCGGGCTGTCTGGATACACTTCAGTCGTCGTATGGAACAGGCAATCTGTGACACCACCACATAGGCCAAGTTGTTTCATCGGATAGAGAATCACCCCTTCTTGTACCACTTCAGAACCAATGATCTCGCCTTTCTCATCGGCAGGCGCGATATGAGTTACTTTCGCAACAGAGGCAATGATTGCTGCTTGAAACTCTGGTTGCGGGTTTAGTGTGTCACCCACAGTGTAGAAACCATCAGGAATCGTGTCGGCATCGTATTCTACGCCATCGCGAGCAGCTAGCGCTGGTCTAAATTCTGATTCGTCCGTATCGGTGGTCTCGTGCAGATCAAAGTGCACTAAAAAATCACCAAGGCTAGCAACCAACTGACGCAATGCTGCTGATTCTTCGGCAGGTGTATCTTGGTAGAACGAACGGTTTGGATCGGTCGCAAGAGCATTCCAACGGTTGATCGTTTCATAACCCCATGGGCTTACACATGGCGCGATAGCAATGTTGAAGGTTTCAGCGTATTGCTCGGCTTTTTGCGCTGCAAATTCCAATGCACCTTGAACACCGCTGGTTTCGTAGCCGTGAACACCGCCAGTAATCAGCACGCTTGGTTTGTCGTTTGACCAGTTTTTGCTTTTTATGCAGTAAAGTGGAAAGCGTTCAACGTCGTAAGAAAGAGCGCCATATTGTTCAACATCAAAGCGTTCTTTTAGTGCTTCAATTTTTGGAAGGACTTCTTCGCTGTAGAGGCGTTTGATGGTGGTTTGAGCGCGCCATGCTTGGCGTTCTGCGTCGCCCCATTTTTGACCTGGAGTACCAATTGGGTAGGTGTTGTTTAGTGTCATCATTAACTTCTTATTTGATGGGAACAAAATCAGCATAGCGAGGCCCAGTTAAGCGTGCAAACAGAATTCGTCATAAAGTGAAAAATCGGTTATTAACTTGGGCGCTTTTTATCAGTAAAAGCATTGAGTGGTAGCATACTGAGCAACAGAATAAGCCGAACAACTTTTTCTCGTTAGTGATGTTTGTGTTTGATATAACAGACAAATCACGTTAACAAACGTTAGGCTATCGTACTGTACGATGTCACTACAAAGGAGAGTGAACATGCCATTGAGAGTGGGCTATGGAAAAGATTAATAATACGGATGTGATTCTGCACGCTTTTGATTGGCCGTATAGTTTGATTGAACAGCAAGCAGAGAAAATCGCCCACATGGGCTATCGCTCTGTGCTGATTTCACCTGCGATGAAGTCGTTATGCTTGCCCCAAGGCACACCTTGGTGGCAGCGCTATCAGCCACAAGATTATCGTGTGATCGACAATCAACTCGGTAACTTATCATCATTACGGTCGATGATAACGACGTTGGACGCAAATGGTATCCACGTCTATGTCGATGTGGTGTTTAACCATATGGCGAATGAATCGGATATTCGTCACGATCTACAATACCCCAATGATGAGGTTCTCGCTCAATATCAACAAGAAAGTGAATACTATCAAGCGCAAAAGCTGTTTGGTGATCTTGCGATCCCTTTGTTTAGTGAAGACGATTTCGTGGAAGCATTTAGTATTTCTGACTGGGGTGATAAGTGGCAAGTTCAGCATGGTCGTCTTGTTGGAGATGAGCATGATCCTGGCTTACCAACGTTAATGGACAATAGCCATGTGGTTGCTCAGCAACGTGCCTATTTGATTGCATTAAAGCAGTTGGGGGTGAAAGGATTTCGAATTGATGCGGCGAAGCATATGACGTTGGAGCATTTAACGCAGGTGTGGAGCGCAGATATCTGTGAAGGTGTGCATATTTTTGCCGAAATCATTACGGATGGCGGGGCGACTAAACAGGAGTATCAAGATTTTCTTGAACCCTATTTAGCGAGCACACCTATGGGCGCGTATGATTTTCCTTTGTTTCAAACATTGTTGGACGCCTTTCAACCAACGGGTACATTAACCAGTCTGGTTAACCCATACAGTTTGGGCCAAGCACTAGCTGAAAGTCGTGCGGTGACCTTTGCTATTACCCATGATATTCCCAATAATGCCGTATTTACGAGTTTGGTCATGGAGGAAGAGTGGGAAGCGCTTGCTTACATCTATCTGTTTGGCCGTGATGGAGGCGTGCCATTGGTGTATAGCGATCTCAATACCAGTGGTTTTGAAAACCAACAAGGTATTCCCCGCTGGCAAGAGGAGTGGCAAAGCCCATCAATGAGAGCCATGATTCAATTTCATAACCAAATGCACGGAAGCCCAATGACGGTTTTGCAGTCGGGTGATGAGAAGTTGGCTTTTTCTCGTGCGGGAAAAGGTATCGTGCTGCTTAATAAATCGAGCAAAGTGCAACGATTTGAACTGTCAGTAGAAGGAGAGTGGCGAGACGTGTTACTTAAAAGTCGTTGTGAACGAGAAGAGACTCTTGTGGTTGAAGTCTCTCCTCGCAGCGGAGCGATGCTCGTCCCTGTCGTGAGGTAATCAATGACAAATGTTAATCAATGACAAATCAGGCAAGTAATTCGCGTTGCAAGACTACTCACCTAGTACGGTTTGACAGATGGCGTGGTAAGCTTCTTCGCTACCTGAGAAAAGTTCATTAATAACTTTGGCTTTGCCTTGGCCTGATAGCAAGCGCTTACGCGCTTCACGGACTCGAAGTGCCACTTGAATATTTTGATCTAGCGGACTGCTTACGTTTGGCTGCCAACGTGAGATCTGATCACTGAATGAGTCTAGTTCTAACGTTGGTGCGTAGTGGTGAAGATCTTCACGCAATACCGTGAGCAAATTAATTTTCGCTTGATGATCATCTGCTAGCGTTGCCATGCGATTGAGCAGGGCGGCAGATAACTCATTAAGTTCGATGTAACCCGCTTGCTTAGGCAGTGGACTGCTTACACGGCAAGAAAGCTCTACGGTGTGCATACGGGTTTGTGGCAAACAGCAAATTGAGGTCAAACAATCAAACGGTAGCCACATCGCTTGGCCTGGCTTGATGGCATATTCATTTTTTCCCAATCGAACCAGTACTAAGCCATCGTCTACCGATAGTAATGTGTGCTTCATCAGCTTTTTACGGGGTGTGACGGATAGAAATTGAATATCAGATGTCTGATGAGAAATAGCGTAGTGCATGGTATCGCTCGATAAATATGGGGCGCTAAGATTACCGTTTCTCGACTCAAAAAGCCATTAACAGCATTGATTGAGCTATCAGGAGTATGGTGTTCTGGTCTGACCTTAGTAAATATGCGTGTTCTAATGCTGCCAAGAGGCGATTCTATGCGTAGAATGAGCCGCGATTTGTCACTAATGTAGACCCTAATGACTGCGAACACTGATCCCTATATTGAAATTCGTCCTTATCACGATGACGAGATTCCAGCGGCAATTGACCGCCTAATTCAAGATGAAGAGTTTATCTCTGCCATCTTACAGCATCGTTTCTCTAACCACGCGCCATGGTTCAAAACGCTTATGGCTCCGTTGGTCAAAGTGTATCTGAAATTTAAATGGTCAAAGCTGAACTCGATTGAAGCGATTCAGCTTGAAGTGAAAAAGTACCTCCATCAAACCCTCAATAACACCACTCAAGGTGTCACCTATACAGGGCTAGAGAAACTCGATCCTCAAAGTGCTTACCTATTTGTCTCAAACCATCGCGATATCGCGATGGATCCAGCACTGGTTAACTACGGTTTATTCAAGAATGGTCATAATACGGTACGTATCGCGATTGGCGATAATTTACTGAAAAAACCGTGTGCGACAGAGCTGATGCGTTTGAATAAGAGCTTTATTGTTAAGCGTTCAGCGAAAGGGCCACGTGAAATGATGAAGGCACTGAGTACCTTGTCATCTTACATCAAGCACTCCCTAGAAACGGGCAATTCTATTTGGATCGCGCAAAGAGAAGGGCGAGCTAAAGACGGGAATGATTTTACTGAGCCTGCAATCTTAAAAATGTTTCATGTTGAAGGACGTAAGCAAAAAATCGATTTTGCCGAGTACATTCAGTCACTAAAAATTGTGCCAGTTTCAATCTCTTATGAGAATGACCCTTGCGATGTAGCGAAAGCCAGAGAGTTGTACGAAAAGTCGGTCAATGGTCGTTACGAGAAAGGTGAATTTGAAGATATCGAAAGTATCATCCAAGGCATTGTGGGCGATAAAGGCCGAATCAATGTTGCGTTTGGTGATGTGATTGAGCAAGCCTTTTCTGCGCCAGATGAACTTGCCGCCGAGATTGATCGCCAAATTCATGCTAACTACAAATTGTTCCCAATTAACCTGTTAGCGGCCGGTGATGAGAGTGTGGATGAGAGCGTAAAAGCGCTGCTGCAACAAAAGCTCAGTCAATTACCTCAAGGTGCACATGCCTTTTTAATTGATAGCTATGCAAATCCGGTAAAAAACCAAGCTGAATAGAGCTCGGTAGCCAATGGGCAACACACGAGTTTTTAAGGGTAGCTTCGGCTACCCTTTTTCTTAGCTACTTTTTATGACGGGGGAGATTGGCTGAGCGTGTGACATAGCACTATGCGCAACTAGCTACGTCGCAACTCATTACGGCGCAACGGCTCCGCCGAGAGTGAGATTCTCTGGCCACTTGCTAATATGATTACCGCCAAGGAAGATATTGCCATTCACTGTCATGGTATTGGGAAACTCACCAATTTTAGAACCACCTAAAAACAGATTTCCTTCTACCACTAGCCCTTCAGGCAACGTTGTTAAAGGCGTACGCATAACGCTAAGATCCCCTTTTACTCGCAAGCGGTTGGGTAGCTTTTCGAGGGGCGTATCGGTGAAATTCAGATAGCCACCTACTTTTATCCCTGCAGGCCAACGCTTGATTTTAGCACCAAGCAAATTGGCGTAACCGCGAATACTAGAGCCTTTACCGATGGCGATGAGTTCGCTGTTTGAGGCTTCGAGGTTACCCCCAATCGTCGTGCTTTTGGGTAGGCGTTTGATTTGTGTTTTAGCAATGTTCAGGTTGCCTTTCACGGTAAACCCATCGGCAAATTCGGTGTAGGGCTTATTGCGTAAATCCAAGTTACCGTAGTTGTCGAGGTGATTTAGCGTGCGAAATGAATCGAGTTTTTGTGCTGAAACCGAGTTAGCAAGTAATACACAAAAGAGTAAACAGAGAGTTGTGACAGGTCGAGTCATAGTAGGCATTGTTTAGATTAGAAGTGTCTAGTATTCCTAACCCACAAGACAAGGTCAACTTTTGCTCGTCAATGATGGGAGCAAGATAAAGCGGGCGAGTGCCCGCCTTGGAATTAACGCACTAGAGAGCGAGTTTTTAGTTCGAAGATCAGTTTTTCAGCACTAACTTCGAATTTAAAGCGAGCGGTCAATTCAGTAGAGTCAGCATTGATATCTGTAGTTTGATATTCAACCGCTGCATTTACTTGTTTTGCGAGATCAACGTACTTAGCCAGTTCAGCTTCTAGTAGCGCCTGATCTTGAGAAAAGATCGTTACTTCTGCTACGTCATCGCCTTCTTTAATGATAAAGCCCATTTCACCAGCACAGCCACACGCTTCACATACTTGAGCTTCTAATTCATTACTCATCGAACAATCCTCTTAAAAAAATCATGGATATTTTATCGGTATATTTGAACATAATCTACAGAAATGACGTGATGTTGAGGGATGTTTTCAACGACACATACTCGATGAATTAATAAAGTTCATGCAATTACGCAACATTATGTACATTTTCTTGTGTGATACTGTTCATATAGATACAAATTGAATTGCAATTATTCGGTCAGAATGATGTGCGTTTAGTTGTAAGTAGTCTAAATTTGTAACATTATTCATAATTCAATATATATAATATTAATGACTCGCATTCCTATTTATGTTGCTTTTGCATCATTTATGAGAAAACGGTGTTCCACGAGCAATATAGCACTGATGAAATCTATCGACATGGTAAGCTAGTGTCGAAAAAATTAGCAGTAACACGTTGTTCCTGCTGACAAAGAAATAGATTCCACAGATATTGCGAGTCTCTATTTTTTATTGACTCATTTTGGGTCAGACGGATTTACGAAGAGAAGAGCCTAGACATGCCAAAGCGTAGTAAAGAAGATACCGAGATCACCATCCAGAAAATCATGGACGCAGTCGTTGACCAACTTCTTCGTCTTGGTTATGACAAGATGTCATACACCACGTTAAGCCAACAAACTGGCGTGTCTCGCACCGGTATCAGCCACCATTTTCCAAAGAAAACAGACTTTTCAGCCGCGTTAGATGGTCGTATTTTCAAGATGTTTGTTGAGCACTTGAATTTTGATGCAAGCTTAAATGATTTTTCTGATAGCTGGGTAAAGGCATTGGATGATAGTGAGTTTCTTGCCATTTTACGTTTACTTTTCCACCATATCGTTACGGCAGAGAGTGCTCATGAATTTGCAGCGAAAGGTATTGAGCGTTTGTACAAAACCGTTGAAATGAAGTTTGGCGATGATAGTGCGAAAGAGTTGGAATGGCTAATCGGTAAGTCTCTGATTCGTATGGCCTCTTAAAAAGTAGTCACTGAAAATTGTTAAAAGCCAGCGTTCGTCGCTGGCTTTTTTGTACCGTAAATTAGACAACAGTTCAGAGTTATCATCAGGTGTGTTTTTTCTCCGATTAAACCGTATCTGACCCTATAACTATCTGTTACAATTTGAATATAAATTAAACCAATAGCAGTAGGTACAACGATGTCTTATCCCGTTTTAATCTGTGATGATTCGGCGTTAGCACGCAAACAGATGGCTCGCTCATTACCTGCTTCACTGAATGCTGAGATAACTTTTGCCGTTCATGGCTTAGATGCGTTAGAAAAGCTGGCGAACCAATCATTTAAAATTATGTTTTTGGACTTAACCATGCCAGAGCTTGATGGTTTTGGTACGTTAGAAGAAATTCAAAAACGTGGTTTAAACATTAATGTCGTCGTGGTCTCTGGGGATATTCAGCCCAAGGCAAAAGAGCGCGTAATGTCTCTAGGCGCGAAAGCGTTTATTCAAAAACCGATTGATCAAGATGTACTGAAAAGTGTCCTGAGAGAGTTGGTTGAGCCAGCTGAAAGTCGTCCTGCCGCTCCGGTTATGATGACACCTGTGCACATCCCAAGTTTGCGTCGTCGCGACATCTATATGGAAGTGGCTAACGTTTCAATTGGCCGCGCCGCGGATGCGCTTGCACGTCACTTTGATGTGTTTGTTCATTTGCCTTTGCCTAACGTTGCTATCTTGGAAGTAAGCGAATTGCACATGGCACTGCGTGATCTAGCCAATAACGATCAGGTTTCGGGAGTCTGCCAAGGATTCAGTGGTGAAGGTATTGCAGGTGAAGCATTGGTTTTACTCAGTGATTCGAGTGTTGCAGATCTGAAAAAACTGATGAAAGTGCCTGCCGATAGTGAAGAACTTGAAGAGTTAGAGCTGTTGATGGATGTCTCCAATATTTTGGTTGGCTCTTTCTTAAATGGCTTAGGTGCACAAGCAGAAGTTCGCTTCTTCCAAAGCTCGCCAGTGCTATTAGGTCAGCATATTTCCATTGATTCCGTTATCCAATCGACGACGGGCTCTTTTAGCAAAACCATGACGTTTGAAGTGAGCTACGCGATTGATGGCACTTCTATTCGCTGTGATCTCCTATTTATGTTTGTCGATGAATCTTTGCCGCTACTTGATAGTAAGTTGTCTTACTTAATGGAGGACTTCTAATGTTACATCTTCCTGCTGAGTTTGAGCAGTTTCACTGGATGGTCGACATGGTACAAAACGTCGATCTGGGGTTAGTGGTACTCGATCGTGATCATAACGTTCAAGTGTGGAATGGTTTTATGACTCACCACAGTGGCATTCAAGCTCACGATGCGATTGGTAAATCGATCTTTACTCTGTTTCCAGAGATCCCACAAGAGTGGTTTAAACTCAAAACCAAGCCTGTATACGATCTGGGTTGCCGTAGTTTTATTACTTGGCAGCAACGTCCGTACTTATTTAAGTGCCGTAATGTACGACCGATTACCCAGCAGGCAGACTTTATGTACCAGAACATCACCTTGAATCCGATGCGTACACCAACCGGAGAGATCCGCTCGTTGTTTCTGTCCATTCAAGATGCGACGGCTGAAGCATTATCATCTAAGCGTTAGACGTCAGCTACATGGTGCGTGTAATCACACTCAGTTATTGATGAATTACTAATGAAGGCTAGCTTGTGATGAGCTAGCCTTTTTGTTATCTGAAGCGATACATTTTTACTACTCGCAGCGGTACCAATTAGCTATCTTTAGCTGCGTACTGTCTCGGTTATTGCTCAAAGGAAGGATCTACATGACGCTACCAAGCCAACTCTACCGTTCACAACAAGTGAAATGCGGCGAAGTCAAAGTGGCTCGTGCAGTCGGCATTGATATGTATCAGCTCATGTTGGCGGCAGGTAAAGCCGTTTATGACTGTGTTTTGCAGCATTATGGTAACCAAGTAAAACTGTGGGTGTTGTGTGGTGGCGGCAATAATGGCGGTGATGGTTATGTGGTGGCAAAACTTGTCTTGCAGCAAGGTGGCGATGTTCGTGTAACAGCAATGTCTGATCCAGGCAAACTCCGTGGTGACGCCAAGCGTGCTTATGAGGATTTTATGGCTGCTGGTGGCAAGACGATTCCTTTCGATATGGCGCAAGTTTCTGATTGTGATGTCGTGGTCGATGCGTTGTTAGGTACGGGACTAAGTGGCGATGTTAGGTCTGAAATTGCCACCGTGATTACGGCGATTAATCAAAGCAATAAACCCGTTGTCGCGGTGGATGTTCCATCGGGGCTGTGTAGCAATCGTGGCTGCGTATTAGGTAACAGTATAAAAGCGGCACACACGATAACCTTTATTGGAATTAAACAAGGGTTAGTGACAGGGAAAGCACGTAGCTATGTTGGGCGACTGCATTATTCGCCATTGGTTATATCGGCTAAGAATATCGCAACCTATAGTGAGCTTAGTAGTCAATCGGCGACGGTGAATATAGGCGAGCTTTTCCAAAATATCGAAACGCCGAGTGCCATGCTGGATTTTCCAGTTATTTTGCAGCGGTTGAAGACGCGAGAGCCGTCAGCACATAAAGGCACTCATGGTAAGGCGCTATTGATTGGCGGAGGTACAGGCTTGGGAGGGGCGATTTTGCTTGCGACCAAAGCATGTCTCCGAGCAGGAGCCGGATTAACTGCATGTTTAACCGAGTCTCAGCACCTTAATGTTGGTTTGATCTCAAGCCCTGAAGCGATGTTTGCTGAATGGACGATGCAACAGGTGAAGTATCGATTGAGCTGGTGTGATGTGATTGCATTTGGCCCTGGGCTGGGATGTTTCCAAGGTGGTGCTGCACAACAACAGGAGTTACAACCTGATGCCTCTACATGGGCGGTACAACTGGCTGCAATGGTCGCTCAGAGTGACAAAGCAAAGGTACTTGATGCGGATTCTCTAACGCTATTGGCGCTTAACCCTAATGTTGACGAGAATCGCATTATTACCCCTCATCCGGGCGAGGCTGCGAGGTTATTAAACACCAGTGTGGTAGAGATTGAATCTGATCGTTATCGTGCTGTTTACAATCTTCAAGCAATTTATGGCGGCGTAGTGGTATTAAAAGGAGCGGGCACTCTGATCTGTGATGGTAATAAGACGTATGTTTGCTCTACGGGAAACCCCGGAATGGCTTGTGGCGGAATGGGTGATGCATTAACCGGTATTATTGCCGCACTATTAGCACAAGGATTGAACATTATGGCGGCTGCGCGTATCGGCGTTATGCTGCACAGCTATGCTGCCGATCTAAATGTAGAGAAAAATGGACCATGTGGTCTCCTTGCTTCCGATGTTATTGATGACTTGCGCTATGCAATTCAATGCGCTTGAGTGTGAATGCGAGTTATACGCGAGCGTTTGTTTTTCTCACTCCGTTAGATTTAAGCTGAAATTTGTGCTGTTGGTATGAAAAAAAACACCAAAAAGAGAATGATAAAATAGGCGAATTAGCGGCACTTCTTACTAAAAACGTGACTTGGATCGTCGTGTGAGAGAGGGGCGAGAATTGATTATTAAAACTATCGCGCAAACCTTTGCGTAATCGAATGGCAATAATTGAAGTTAAGCTGCTGAAAAGTGAGAGTATTTGTAGAAAGGTTAACTCGGTTGAGTTTAATGGATATGCAAGGAAGCCCAACTGTAGCATAAAAAAAATCGAATTATCAGACTTGCGAGAAAGAAATCACGACCTATAATGCTGAAAACCGGAGCGTCTGCAAACGCTCCGGTTTTTTTGTGTCCGACATTTAGTAATTTCGTCTGCAAACGACATTACTAACGCACTCTGCAGTGACACATAGCTATATGAATCAAGGAATTACACAATGCGTATCGAACAAGAACTTAAGTTAGGTTTTAAAGATGTACTGTTTCGCCCGAAACGTTCTACCTTAAAAAGTCGTTCTCAAGTTAATTTAACCCGCGATTTTACATTCAAGCATAGCGGTCGTCAATGGTCTGGTGTACCTGTGATTGCAGCGAATATGGACTCTGTGGGTAGCTTTGCAATGGCTAAAGCCCTAGCTGAGCATGGTGTAATGACCGCAGTACACAAACACTACACAGTAGCTGATTGGGCTGAGTTTGTTCAAGGCGCTGAAAAATCACAGTTGAATAACGTGATGGTTTCAACCGGTACTTCTGAAGCTGACTTCCAGAAGACCAAAGACATCATGGCACTTTCAGATGAGCTGATCTTTATCTGTGTTGATATTGCTAACGGTTACTCTGAGCACCTTGTTGAGTATGTAGAGAAAGTGCGTGCTGAATTCCCAGACAAAGTGATCTCAGCGGGTAACGTTGTAACTGGCGATATGTGTGAAGAGCTTATCCTTGCGGGTGCAGACATCGTGAAAGTGGGCATTGGCCCTGGTTCCGTATGTACGACACGCGTTAAAACTGGTGTTGGTTACCCACAACTTTCTGCAATCATTGAGTGTGGTGATGCAGCGCACGGTCTAGGTGGCATGATCATCGGTGATGGCGGCTGTTCTTGTGCGGGTGACGTATCAAAAGCATTTGGCGGCGGCGCTGATTTTGTAATGCTTGGCGGTATGCTTGCAGGTCACGAAGAGTCAGGCGGCGAAGTGATTGAACAAGACGGCAAGAAGTTCATGAAATTCTACGGCATGTCTTCACAGTCAGCGATGGCGAAGCACTCTGGCGGCGTTGCAAAATACCGCGCAGCAGAAGGTAAAACCGTACTATTGCCATTCCGTGGCACAGTGCACGACACTATCTCAGACATCCTTGGCGGCGTACGCTCAACGTGTACATACGTAGGCGCAGCAAAGCTTAAAGAGCTAACTAAGCGTACCACGTTTATCCGCGTACAAGAGCAAGAAAACAACGTATTCGGTAAAGAGTGATTTAGTCACTTTCGTAAAGTTCGAATAATTAAGAGCCGCTTTTAGCGGCTCTTTTTTTGCCTGAAACTTGGCAAGTGTTTAGGACTATTGTATTAATCATCAAATTTGCCCGACTAAAAAGTATAGTAGTTCAAGAGTAGATACCGTCTGCGTTTGTTATCATCGAATAAAACAATCAAAGCTTGAACGTATTTTTCCTCAGTTAGACGCTGCTGACAGGCTATCGCAGTACTAGAAAATTTAACCGAATATTCAGCACCTTAACTTGAATAACTACAAACTGTGTACCAACCTTAATCTATAAGGAAAAATAGGGGCTAGGTATGCAAATAACGCGAGCGGTTAATAAGGATGTTATCGGAAAGATGATGCTTCCTTCTATTCTGATCAATCTCTTGTCTCTCGCCGTGCCATTAACGGTTTTACAGATTTACGATCGAATTCTTCCTAATCAAAGTTACGGCACGGCAACAATGCTGATTGTTGGTGCAAGCACTGCGGTCATACTAGAGGCGCTTATTCGGTATGTGAGAAGTTGGCTGCTTTCGGCTGCTGCGAGTAATACTGAAAATACAACCTTTGCTGAGCTTGTCACTGCCATCACCCAATCGAAACCCAATGCTCTGCGTAATCTTGGTGCAGCAGGGGTTGATAATGGGCTTTCAAATATCGTTAAAGTGAGAGAGTGGTATTCCGGTGGAATAATCTCTGGATTTATCGACCTGCCTTTTGCTTTGCTGTTTCTCGGTCTGGTTTATTACATCGGTGGTAGCCTTGTTCTCGTACCTATTGCTGTTTGGGTGACGGCTTGTGCAGTGGTTTTTATTGTGTCGACTAAATCTAAACGACTCAGTGATATTGCTCTTGAGAAAGACCAAGAGCGAAAAGGCTTTATGCTGCTACTTGGACAAACTATACAAGGCATAAAACGCCAAGCGGTAGAGTCGCGGCTTTATAGCCAGTTTAAACGTGCAAATGATGCTCGGTATTTGTCTAAATCGAGTGAAGAGCAACAGAATGCGTTTGCGTTAGAGTTTATTCAGCTAGCGTCGCTGATGACATCAGTCGTGATTGTGGTCACTGGGAGTCTATGGGTTTTAGATGGAGTGCTCACAACTGGTGGCTTGGCTGCGTGTTCAATTTTGTCTGGTCGCGCTGTTGCCCCTCTCAGTGCTCTTATTGGTATGCGTGTAAAATTGAATACCATTCACTCAGCCAATCGTGCGATTCAAAACATACAGACTTTGCCAAAACAGCACTCAGAGTCGGTCAGTTCTGAAAGCATCAGTAGTCTTTCTATCGATAAGCTGACAGCTCGGCGCTTTGGAGTTGATTACCATGCCTCTTTTGATGTTAAACAAAGCAGCATCGTACTTATATCGAGTGATGAGCGCCATATTGATAGCTTTTTTGCAGCGGTTATAGCGGGTGTGGACGAGAGTCAAAGTGGCACGATCTTCATTAATCAACAAGAGACCCCGCTGGAATCATTCCATTTCTATACATCTTATGTAGGCGTTAAAGCGCAATTGGTTAGTGGCTCACTGCTCGATAACTTATGTGGTTTTGATGCAGGACGCATAGAGAGAGCGACGGATTACGCTAAGAAACTAGGTCTGTGGCGGAAGCTATCCCAATTGCATGATGGTTTGGAAACGAAAGTGGGTCACACCGCTGTTAATACATTGAGCATGGGTAATACTAAGCTTTTGAATATTGCCGCTCAGCTAGCGTCTCCTGCAAGCGTACTAGTTTTGGATAGACCTGATGCCTCGTTAGATCTAGATGGTTTAGCCGCACTTGCTCAAGTCTTGCAAGAGGAGAAAGAGCAAGGTCGTATTATTTTGCTTGTATCACATAACCCAACGCTGGTGGCTCTCGCCAGCAACACGGTAGTGGTGAGCAAAACTGGGCAAGGAGCTTCACTATGATGAATAGTTACGAGTTGGCGAGTGTCACGCTACTAAAAAACATGGAAGTGAGCACCAATATTCAGTTGTTTGCCAAGCAGTGGATTGAGGAAAATGGCATCCATAATACAGATGAGTTGCTCTCTTTATTTGACCGCATCCATCTGCCTTATGAGGTTGTACCTAAGCGGCTTACTGAGCATGAATCACAGCATACTTTGGCATTTTTTAGTGACGAGACGATAGAAGTGCTGGGTCACTCATCACTAGGTGACTCCAATACTTATCCCGCTTTTTACGTTGTGGTTTTGGGTTTCCCCTTAGAAAAGTATGCGACAGATTGGGTTGGGGAACGCCTGAGTATATTTAAGGCGATGTTACCTAAGCTCATGCTTGTTAGCCTGTTTATTAATCTGTTTGCGCTGAGTATCCCTTTTATCACCATGGCGATTTATGATCACGTGATTGGGGGAGATGCTGCTCATGAGTTAATGGGGATTGCCATTGGCGCGGGTTTGCTTTTCTTTATGATGGGCTTGCTCAAAACACTTCGAAGTCGAGTGTTAGTCAGTTTAGCGAATAGGGTGAGTCGCGAGATTTCTCAGGCATTAATCAAAAAGTTGTTGAGTAACTCTTATGCGCAAAATCAGCAATCAACCGTTTCAAACCAACAAAATCAAGTATTACTCTCAGAAAGGATATCAGGTGTATTGTCAGGTCCATTGGGAAGCGCGCTGTTTGATCTCCCGTTTGTGCTTATTTTCATTCTCGCGATTGGCATATTAGCGGGCTGGCTAGTACTTGTTCCTGTAGTTGCTCTCATTATCTTTGCAATTGTTGCCAAACGGGCAGTAGACACTTCTCGAAAAAATTCGATGCAGTCAACGATTGCAGGGACTAACCGACAAAACCTGGTTAACGAATTGTCAGCTAAATTGATTTTTCTGCGAAGTTCTGGCTTTGCGGTTTATTGGTTGAAACGCTTTGAGAAAGCGAACTTCCTCGCGTCTAAAATTGGCTTTGATCAGGCAACAAAACAGCATAAATATACGTCGATTTATTATGCTATCTCATTATGCTCAACGATTGCTGTTATGGGGTTAGGCATTGGTCTGATATTCGAAGAGGTACTGACTCCAGGTGGATTGATCGCTTCGATGATGCTGATCTCTCGCATTACAGGACCCGCTCAAATGCTAGCTAATAGTGCGACAAGGTTTGCTAGTTTTAATCAATCTAAAACTCAGATCAATCGCCTTCTTAGCCAACCATCAGAACGCGATTTTAGTTATCAGCACCATCCCTTGCCAAAGCAAGCACCTTCGATCAAGGTTGATCAACTTACGTTTAGGTACCCAAAGCAGGTTAAACCTGCGCTATCCGCTGTTAGTTTTACTGTCGAGCCTGGTGAGATTATCGCTATTGCCGGTCCTTCAGGTAGCGGTAAATCCACGTTGCTTGAAATGCTGGCTGGCTTACAACTAGCACAAAACGGGGCAATTGAGCTTGATGGGGTCAACTTGTCACAGTACGACTCGCAATTGTTCCGTCATTGGTGCTTTATTCGTGCTGCCTACCCTGATTTGCTATCGCTTTCTGTTCGGGAGTGGTTAGCCGATGGCAATCCAGTCACGGAGCAGCAGATGATTGATGCGCTGAATTTAGTGGGAGGGAAAGCTTGGTTTGATTCACTACCCAATGGATTAGATACGGTGATTAGTTCACTGATCCCTGACAGTCTCTTTGACATTTTGTCGGGAACCGTCGCTCAAGTGCTGATTGATGCTAAAGCGGTTGTATACGACTACAAATTGATGTTGATGGATAACCCGGTACCTGATTACAACCCACTAGCCAAACGGGTGTTTAGCCAATTTGTGGAGCAAAAGCGCGGACAGTCGACCATCGTATTTACTTCTCACGATCCAGATTTAATTAAGTTGGCGGATAAGGTCGTGATATTAAATGAAGGCGCGATTGCTTATTCAGGACCGCTAGATAGCGGGGAAAAGGATGATGAAAATACAATAAAAGAGGTGTCCAATGGCTAATTATGAATATGGCGAACTAGTCGAGTCGAAAGCCGTAGCTAAGTCACTCTCCATTGCGACTTGGGCTGTGTCTGTTTGTGTACTCGCTTTTGTCGTTTGGTCTTTGGTTACCCAAGTAGATGAGATTGCCAAAGCGAAGGGTTCTGTAATTCCTGAGGGTGAAAGACAGGTCTTACAAAGTGAAATCGGCGGGAAGCTCAAACGTGTTTTAGTGAATGAAGGCGATGTTGTTGAAGCGGGGCAAGCACTGGTTGAGTTTGACGCAACGTTTCAGAAAACCACACTAGACGAACTTAAATCACAGCAGGTGACATTGACACTCAGTGTGGAGAGAATGAATGCACTGCTTGATCAAAGAGAGCCCGATTTTTCTCTCTATGTTGTGGAGTATCCAGAGTTAGTCAGTGAGCAGAAGGCGCAGCTTAGTGCGCAGAAAGCCTTGTTCTATCAACAACGAGTTGTTTTGGAAAAAGAGAGTGAGCAGATTGCTGAGCAATTAAGTGCGGTTAAAAAAGCGCTGCCATCTTATGAGAAGCAGTTACTTGCCACCAAACAAGAGCTGAATATTCTCGAGAAAGGTTTTAAGGCTGGCAACATATCTCGCTTGCGAGTGTTAGAGATGAGGCAAAAGCTGGCTAGTATAGAGCAGCAAATTGCCGAAGCTGCCGGTAAACGGTCAGTGCTTGAGAAGCAAGGGGCGGCAAATGAGCAAAAAATTGAGCAGCTACTGGCAGAAGCTCGCGTAAAAGTCAGTGATGAACGCTCGAAAGCCGTTTCAGACTTGTCAGCTCTGAATGCTCGAGTGAGATCGAGTGAAGCAAAAGTATCGAATACTATTGTGACTTCACCACTCAAAGGGTTAGTACAAAGCGTGCCAAGTACACCAGTTGGTGGGGTGATTCAGCCTGGTGGTACTGTGGTCGAAATTGTTCCTTTGGCTGGCAATGCGGATTTCAAGGCAAGGCTTTCACCTCGAGATATTGGTTTTGTTAGTGAAGGGCAGCCTGCAAGGGTCAAAGTGGATGCGTTTGACTATAGCCGCTTTGGTGCTTTGCAGGGAGAAGTTATCAAGATCTCGCCATCGACGAGTAAAAATGATCGCGGTGAAATCTTCTATGAGGTGGTGATTTCAGTGGATAAACCCTATTTCCATGACGACCCTGAGAGGTTTGCAATCTTACCCGGTATGACTGGCGAGGCTGACATCACAACCGGTGAAAAGTCCGTGTTTCAATATTTATGGAAGCCAATTTACTCAAATATCAGTGTTGCTTTTGGGGAACGGTAACGGTAGCTCAATTCCCTAATTGGCATAAAAGAGAGCGGGCAGCGAATAGGCTGCCCGCTTTTTCTATATGCGATTAGCATACTCTACTAATACGGGTCGCTTAAGTTATTCGGGTCTCCATGATCATGATGCTCGTCAGGGGCAATCAAGTCGTCATGTTTTTCATCAAGACTATCACTGTCCATGGCGACGTCTGCGTTACCATCAGCATCTGGCTGTAACGGATCAAACGTCGTTGCCTCATCAGATAGAACGATATCAATATCATCCGGTAGTTCGCTATGAGCGAATTGGTCATTGTTTGCTTGAGAGGATTCAAGACCTAGTGCGGATAGGTAAGCTGCCACGCCGTGTTGTGAGTCATCTTGCGTTGCTGGATTATGAGCGGTAGAGAGGTGCTCCGCTGGTAAATGTTGCTCTGGGTTGACGCCATCTGCAAGTAGCGCAATATCATCTTGAATACCATCAGGAGCTTGTATTTCATCAGACTGACTGAATGCTGGTGGCGGCGGAGGAGGCGGTGGCGTTATATGGCTATGTAGCTGACCTTGGAGATCTTCACTGGTTACCGCTGTTACGCCAGTGACTGAATTGTGAGTCGTCACTTCAGTTGCAAAATGTGGATGTGCTCCAGTTAAAGGCTGGTTTGATACCAAAGTAAAGTGTCCATCAGAGGGGACCGTATAGCTGCCATCTGGATTCGCGTGGATTTCTTGTCCGTTGTCGCTTAAGCTCAGTCCGTTTTCTAGATGTGTGAGTCGAATTTCTGCAACGGTCTCGTCTGATGACGAAAGTTGAGAGTGAATGTCGACAGAGTACTCGTAATGATCTTGGTTAGCTACGGGGAAATTGGCAGGTAGATGCCCTTTAAGCACAGTTCCATCACCTAAAATGATGTTTTCGATGCTTTCGAGCTCCATGTTGCCAAGTTTCTCACCATGATCATGCAAACGTGGCGCATTTTGCTTGGTATAGGCGCCTAAAATTAATGTGTCAGAACCATGTCCTCCTTCAATTTCTTCATCTGAAAGTCGACCACCGATGAAGAGAATATCATTACCATCTTTGAGTTCAGCTTCTTCGGTTAACCTACCTTGAACAATAATAATGTCAGCATGATCATGTCCACTAATCTCATGGTTACCCCTCATCGTGTGCGCGGTCTGTCCGATACTTTGGGCAAAATCCCTCACAGTTTGTGCCGTTATGGTTGGCGTAACATGATGGGCATGGTGCGTATCAACAGATACACTGATGGTTGGTGGCGTATAAGGAACAGGATCTGTATGCCCATTTATTGTCATCGTGATTTGTTGGCTTGTTTGTCCGCCATGCCCGTCATCAATGAGCAGCGTAAAGGTATCATGCAGAACATCGCCGTCATTAAGCGCGTCTACCTGAGGATTTGCGTTATCGAGTTGATAAGTCCAAGTGTTGGTGTGGCTATCTAACTGTATCGAGCCAAAACTCGCACCGTGATTGGGGTCGACACTTAAACTGAGCGTGTCACCGTCCGTATCATGGGTGATTAGCTGCCCAGTAGAGACTTGATGACTGTCTTCTGTCATTGTGTGGCTAGCGGGTCTTTTTTCGGCAGCCGTTGGAATGTCATTGGTGCCAGTTACGGTGATGGCAATGTCATGGCTTGTGCCATCTTTTGCCTGCACAGTAATGGTTTCAGTGACAGTTTCTCCTTGCTTGAGTTGTTGGACGATTGGATGGTTGTTGTAAAGGTTATAGATCCAGTGACCAGAACCATCAATATGTGCGTGTCCATAGCCTTTACTACCGACAATGCCTACGCCACCCTGAACGGCGATAAAGCCTTGTGTGCCATCAGGGTCGGCTACGTTTAAAGTGCCAGTGACTTGAGTGTGAAGGTCTTCTTGTGCTTGACCTGTTGAATCACCAGTAAAGGTCGCTGGATCAGGTGCTGCGACAATGTTGATGATATACATTCCTTCTTTAGAGTCCGTGTGTCCATCGTTAGCGGTATATTGAATGCCGCCTAACCCACTGGCCCCGACACTGTGATAGTTGAGTGCCGGGGTATAAACCAAAGAGGAGAGATCGGCAGCGGCGACGTCATCACCAACATTGATTGCTCGTCCATTGAGCGACAATGTGCCATGCGTGATGTTGGTAATGGTGATATGGTGCAGTGAATCGCCATCAACATCTGTGTATTTAAAATCGGCTTGGCTAAAACTATGCTGATTGTCTTCAAGTAAACTGGTAAAGCTAGAGCCAACTGTTGGCGCGTCATTGACGGCGTTAACGTCAATGATCATGGATGCGCTGGCGGAGTCTTGATGCCCGTCATTTGCAGTAAATTCAAAATCGGCATAATGCACGCCATTTTGATTCTGGAGTGGTGTAAAGGTTAAGTGTCCTGCATCTAGGTCAGCTTTGGACACTTGTTGATTGGTCGTGACAGCAGCGCCGTAAAGGGTTAAAACGCCATGTGCTGGCAATTGGGTGATCGTTATATGATCTAGTGCATCATGGTCAGCATCTTGGTAGCCAAACTCAGCAGCGGTAAATGTATGAGTTTGGTCTTCATCGCTACTAATAGTTTGTGGGGTGACGGTTGGCGTATGTTGTGCTGGCGGAGTGATTTCAATCGTTAGCCGATTTTGAGCCGAATCACTCACTGAGTGACCGCCAACATCACCAACACGGTAGATCATACTTGGTACGCTACCCGTAAAGCCAGGATCGGGTGTAAAGGAGTAATGACCATTCGCCTCTATGGCAAGGGTACCAATGCCGTTCATCGTATGTGGGTGACCAGGGGTAACAGTAACATAACCTGAAATAGGATCTTTTATTTGAATGTCTTGTAGTACCAGGTGCGCATTGGAATCTGTGTCTATTGCAGCTCCACTTACTCCTTCGTGCGCGCCTAAACCAGAAATGAGGTTTCCTTCAATTGCTCCACTATGTTGAACGCCAGAATCACTTAGGCTATGCAAGGTAGGGGCATCGGTTGTGCCATTAATCGTAACTGTGATTGAATGTTTGGTACCATCTTTTGAGGTGACTTCGATACTGTCAGTGAGAGTTTGCCCTCGGTCTAAGTCTTGAACGTGACTATTGTTGTTATCAACAGCATAAACCCATGAACCACTCGCCGTGACGATAAAGTGTCCGTAAGTGCCATCTTGGGCTAAGCTGCGCTGCCCATGTAAATCGAGTGACGCTTCACCTTGTCCATCAACATCGGTGATGACTAAATGCCCATTACACATAAGAGCATCTTGTATGATCGGGGAGCCCGTAATATGCAAATTATGGCGAACGTTGCTATCTTCAGTGATGTTACCTGAGTCGCCAGTGAAGGTTGCGGCATCGTTAACTGCGGCGAGCGTTAAGGTTGCTGATGTCGGTACAGATGCACCATGTTCGTCAGTGACCTCATAGTTAAACTGTACCGCACCATTGTAGTTTTTCTCAGGGGTATAGGTGTATGTGCCGTCATGGTTATCGGTAACCTGACCGTGATCGACACTTAAGTGGCTGATGGTCAGTTGAGCATTATCATCAACATCACTAGCATGTGCTAATAGCTCAGATGCATTTAATATCACAGGGGTGTCTTCTCTACCTTGGGTGAGAACGACTGATGAGGTAACTACTGGCGCATCATTGGTGCCATGCACTGTGACGGTTATCGTTTGGTGTGCGCTGCCATCGATGGATTCGACGCTGAAGGTTTTTTGATAACTTTGCCCTGCACCAAGATGTTGGAGTTTGGCATTGTCTATTGTGTATTGCCATCCACCACGAACATTAATAGAGAAATGCCCACCCTCTGGCGTATCAAAGTTTTGAGCGACGAAACCCGCTTGCCCATGGTCTGGATCTACGACATGTAAGTTACCACCACTCCATACTTGGTTCGGAGTGCCTCCTGGTGATAAGTTATCCTCATAGGCATGATTGTCTAAAGTAGAATATTGTCCCACTTCAATTCGAGCTTGGTCGTCTTCGCCAACAACTTTAACGATGATGTTGAGCCTTTGCCCATCACTTGTTCGCACCTGATAGGGAAACTCTAGCGATTCGCCTTTGAGTAAACTGTCAACCAAGTCGGCAGCATGGCGGTTGAAAGCCGATTCTAATCGGAATTGATAGGAGCCATCAGGCCAGATGGTCAAAGATCCCGGGGCGTAGCCTTGCCCCATGTATCGACCACTGAATGCAAATTGCGTGTGATCGCCAGTATCGGGATCGGTCAGTTGTAAGTTGCCATGATAAATGGATGTTTTACTACTTAATGCTTCTGATTCCGACATTTGAATGACGTTGGATGTCAGAACTGCTTTGTCATCAGTGCCTTCAATGGTGAAGGTCGCGGATTGAGGTGTTTGTCCCCCGTGCCCGTCATTAACAAGATAGTTTACTACGACTTGCTGTGTTTGACCGACCGCCAAGTGTTGGAAAGTAGAGTGGGTAGCATCGATGACTAATGAATGTCCATCCGCTCCAAGGGTAAAGCCATGCGGTAAACTTCCTGTTTTTGCTGCACCATCCACGGAGTAACTGATTTGAGCAATCGACAGTGTGTCACCCTCTTTATCGGTAGATCCTGCCAGTAGGTCGATAACATGATGATTGGTTGAATCTTCTTTTAATTGTTGCGTAATTGGCTGCACTATTGGACGATCATTGACGGCTGCAACTAACATCGAGGCTGAGGCAGGTGCAGTTCCACTATGTCCATCATTGACTTGATATTGAAAATGTAGCGGTCCGTTGTAGTCTTTTTCAGGAATTAGAGTGAATGTACCGTCACCGTTATCCAGTATTGAGCCATGATCGACGGCGAGATTGGTCACGGAGAGATGACCGATGTCGTTGTTATCAATATCCGTGGCATTGCTCAGTAGATCCGAAGAGGTGATGATTTGGGTGGTATCTTCTTTTCCTACACTGAGCTGTACGTCAGCGGAAACCACCGGAGCATCATTGGTACCATGGATGGTTAGCGTAATGATGTGTTTATCGCCACCTAAACTTTGCACTTCATATTGAACTTGCTGAGTTTCCCCTTGCCCTAAATGCTGAACGTTTCCATTTGGTACACTGTAAGCCCAATCGCCAGCTTTGCCTATTGTAAGTGTCCCACCGTAAGGATCATGGAGATCATGGGCATTGTGTGTGGCTTTAAAATGGTCTTCTCCTGCATCGGCGTCCACTATATTTAGAACACCTGTGGTAAAAATGGTGTGTTGAGCATCCCCTTGAACATGCCTATCTTCGGTAAGTGTGCCGGTATCGGTTCCACTGATTTGTGCGGCATCCTCGGTGCCAGTTATCTTGATCTCTAGATGTTGTGTTGCGCTAGCGCCGTGTTCATCGGTTACCGTTACAGGGACTGTGATTGTTTGAGTCTGCCCATCTTTAAGTTGCTGGTAGCTAGAATGGCTCGGATCAAATGTGTAACTGCCATCACTATTAAACGTTAGCCCATCGATAGGGTGGTTAATCGTATAGGTAAGAGTGGCATCATGGTCGACATCTTGCCCAATCATCTGCCCCGAAAGTATTGCGCCGTCTTCGGTAACTGATTGGTGCTGTGCGGTTAGAGTGGGGGCGTCGTTCGTGCCGTGTATGTTGACTTTTATGGTGAATAGAGTGCCATCTTCTGATTTAACCACACACTCATCAGTGATGGTTTCACCTTGCTTCAGATTTTGTACTAATGGTTGATGGTCCCGAATTGTGTAGGTGTAACGTCCATCTCGCATAAGTAGGATATGACCACCGAGTTTGGTGTCATAACCAATACCCTGGTAGGTTTGAGAGCCGAGGTTGATATCAAATTTCGCTTCCCCTTGGTCAGGATCAACGATGTTCAATTTACCATCAAAATGTAGGTTATCATGGGTATCTATGTAATTGCGATCTTCAGTCACTCCGAGTTGATGCTGATCGCTGTTGGCGTAGCTAATTTGAGCATTGTCAGGAGTCGCCGCGAGAGCTAAGTTCGCACCGGTGGTTATCGTGCCCCCATGAGCATCTTTGACATCATAAATAAAATGGACCTGACCGTTGTAGTCTTTTTCTGGCGTGAAAGTATAGGTGCCATCTTGGTTATCTCTAATCGAACCGTGGTCAGCATGAAGATTGCCTATGTGTAATTTGCCTGCATCATTACTATCAACATCCATGCTATTCGAAAATAGTTGGGCTTGGGTTAAGATTTGTGTTTGGTCTTCTTTGCCGGGTTGCAGTTGCACTTCACCGGACGCGAAAGGGGCGTCGTTGTCGCCATGGATAGTGATGACGACATCATGGGTTGTACCATCGGCACTGCGGATAGTAATGGTGTCAGTTAGATTTTCTCCATTATTGAGTGCATCTATCTTACGTCCAACTGCGCTATCACCCACCTCTGCGTAATAGCTCCAATTCCCATCTGGCTGAAGGATCAAACGCCCATATTGCCCAAAGTATTGATACGCTGGCGCATTGTTATCGAAGTGCGCTTCTCCAGCATCACTGTCGACAACATCGAGTTTTCCGGACGTATGGATATGGTCATTCCAAAGATGAGAAATGTTACCTCGTTGATAGTCAGGAGAACGATCAGCGTAGGTCGATTCATCGACATCTCCTGTGTCCACACCGGTAATCGTTGCCGCATCATTGGTACCCGTGATCACTATCTCCAAGTTTTGGGTAGTAAAGGCACCATGCTCATCAGTCACAGTGACAGGAACCGAGATCGTCTCAGATTGACCTTGAGCTAAGTGTTGGTAAGCAGAGTGCGAGGGGTCAAAGTTGTAACTGCCGTTAGCGTTAAAAGTTAGCCCATCAATCGAATTAGCAATGGAGTAGGTTAGTCTTGCTCCATGGTCGATATCGCTGCCCTGCATTTTGCCGATCAATAATGAACCATCTTCATTTACCGTTTGTGTTTGGGCTGTAAGTGTTGGTTTATCGTTAGTGCCCACGATATCGATAGTAATGACATGAGTTTCACCTCCAAGTGTCTGTACTTGATATTGAACGTGTTCAGTTTCCCCTTGCGCTAAATGTTGTAAGTTGGCGTTTGGAACGCTGTAAGTCCACCCACCTGCTTTACCGATTGAAAGGCTACCGCCATAAGGATCGTTAATCGCATGAGCATTCAAGGTTTGGTGAAAACCACTTTGACCTGCATCTGGATCCTTTGCATCTAGAACGCCACCGGTAAATACCGTGTGTCTTGCATCACCTTGTACGTGAAGATCTTCGGTTACCGAGCCAGTGCTTTGACCGGTAATCGTTGCCGCATCATTGGTCCCTTTAACAAGCACTTCTACTTTCTGCGTCGCGCGTGAACCATCGCTAGAGATCGCGACAATGTTAAACGCTTCAGCTTTGCCATCTCCACTTCGTAGTGAGTCAACTTTTGCTGCATCCAAGTCATAATGCCAATGTCCGTCGCGATCAACATAGAAGGTGCCGTAGCTACCCGCTTGAGAGGAGCTTGAGCCTGCCAATTCAAAAGTGACATGATCACCTTTATCGAGATCGTGCGCTTGAAGCATGCCAGCAACCGTGGTCTTGATATCCTCGACCACCGTTCCGATTGCTGCTGTTAGGGCATTTGGCGTGTCAATGATGACATGATCATCTTGACCTTGAATGGTGGCTGTTACGGGTATTCGAGTGCCGTCTTTTGTAATAAGCACCATCGAGTCTTGAAGCTGCTGCCCACTCTTAAGCCCCTGAATATCAGGATTGGCATTGTCGGCGGTATAACTCCATTTGTTGTGACCATCGGTACTGTGTGTGGTGGAGAAATAGCCATGATTAGCGGTTAGATTCATCGCAAAATCTGTCGGTACTGCGTGCTTAACACCATTGACTTCAATAAACGTTATGTCTGCTTCGGAAGCGCCGTCTACATCGGTGACATCCAAGTTGCTCCAGCCAGACCAGAGTTGGTCTGTGGTGCCAGCTCGTAAATGGTCCTCTGTCACCGAGCCTGAATCTTGTCCTGCCGCTAGAACACTCGCATCATTTACCGATGCGAGATCGAGTGAGGCACCTGTTGGCGTTGAACCGCCGTGGGCGTCATTGATGTCGTAACTAAAGTGTACTTTGCCGTGATAATTGCTTTCTGGGGTATAGGTGTATGTTCCGTCTTGGTTGTCTCGAATAGAGCCATGATCGGCAATGAGGTTTGCGATGGAAAGTTGACCTTGGTCGTTATGATCGACATCAATCGCATTGGCAAGTAAATCCGCGGCGGTAAGGGTTTGGATGGTGTCTTCTTTGCCAGAATTGAGTTGTACTTCACTTGATACGTAAGGTGCATCATTGTCACCATGAATAGTGACAACGATATCGTGTGTTGTGCCATCTTTGGTTCTAACAGTGATTGTGTCGGTGAGAGTTTCACCAAGCCCGAGCTTGTCGATCGTCGAACCAACAGTGGTTGGCGTACTTCCTTGATGCCAATCATGTGTGCCCGCCGCGACAGTGTAGTTCCACGAGCCATCACGATGAAGTTGCAAATGTCCATATTGACCACTGTAGGAGTATGTTCCTCCATTCGTATCAAACACGGACTCACCGCTATCGGGATCGTTAATGCTCAATTTACCGCTGGTGGTCAGTGTATTTTGTCCCAGTACAGCCATACCCGGTTGAGCATGGTCAGGCGACATGTCTTGCCCCGCCTGATTTTCGTGAACGTCACCGGTGTGCACGCCAGAGACTTTCGCCGCATCATTGGTACCTATGATCACTATCTCTAAGTTTTGGGTAGCACTGGCACCATGCTCATCAGTCACAGTGACAGGAATCATTACTGTCTCAGATTGACCTTGAGCTAAGTGTTGGTAAGCAGAGTGCGAGGGATCAAATGTATAACTGCCATCGGAGTTAAATGTAAGTCCTGCCACCGATTTTGGTATGGAGTATTTGAGAGTGGCGTGGTTGTCAATATCGCTGCCAAGCATCTGTCCGGAAAGCATGGCACCATCTTCACTTAGTGAATGAGATTGGCTGTGTATCGTGGGCGTATCGTTAGTGCCGCTTACTTCGATGTTAATCGAGTGCGTTGTTCCGTCGACGGATTGGATAGTAAACACGTCATGATGGTTTTCCGAACCACCGAGCTGCTGAACCTCTAATTTACTGTTATCGAGAACGTAGTGCCATGTGCCATCTTTATGAAAGTCTAAATGCCCAAATTGCCCTTGATATTGATATGCAATGAAACTGTCTTGACCGGCATCTGGATCATGGATAGAGAGCGTGCCACTGAGCATGGCTTTCTGATCTTCAATGGCTGTCCCTGAACCACCAGAGATAGATGCTTGGTCATCGGAGCCGCCAATCGTCATGTTGAGGACTTGGGCTGTCCCATCTTTGGTGTGGATAGTAAACGATTCATGGAGAGCCTTTTGGCTTGTCAGAGCTTGGATGTTGGTGAGCGAGTTATTAACGCGGTACTGCCAGTGTCCATTTGCATCAATAGTCAAAGAGCCGAATTTGCCGTTGATCGTTTCTGCATGTACTGAGCTTTCATCATGATCGGGGTCGACAACATCGATTTTTCCTCCGGTGGTTATAAATCCTTGTGAGTCGACGTTGTGATCCTCAGTCACACTGCCGGTTAAGTCTCCGGATATTGTTGGATTGTCTTGTGTGCCGTGAACGGGAATTAGTACGACGACTTTTGTTCCATCGGAAAGGTGCAGAGTAAATGTATCCGTTCCCGGCTCTTGTTTTTGCAATAGAATGTAAGCAGGAGACTTGGGATCTAAGGTAAAGGTATATTGACCGTTTGCTCCTACATGCAATGTGCCATATTTGCCTTGTATCGTTTCATCAACAAAGGTGGGAGGCGTTTGTGATGATTGACCTGTTGTTGTGGTAGGTGTGGCATTCGAAACGTTTGGTTGTGCTGACGGCGTCGAAGTGAGCGCAGAGAGTGATGAATGAGTCGAAATAGTGTGAATAACCGGATGCAATTTGTTTGATAGATGATGAGAAGAATGTGTTGAAATACTGACCGATGTTTCGCCTTTGTCGTCTATCTCAGCCTTGTTGCTTTCGGGCTGGGTGTCTTGGCTTTTAATTTGACTGATATCCGAAATACTCTCATGCTCGTCTGGTAACAATTGACTATTTTGCTCGCCGTCTGGTGCACTAGATGTATCACTTTCTTGCTTTAAGAGAGTGGGATCGGATTCGAGTTGTTCTGCGAATGAAGGCAGGATCATCGCGATTTCTCTAGGCAAGGGAACGTTAATATTGACTTGGGAAAACAGTCGAATCTTTGTTCTAGATGCTTTGTTTTTAGTTTGGGCTAAATTGCTTTTAGTCTGCGTAACAGTATGTTTTTCTTTTTTGTCACTCGTAGCCATTGACGTTCCCTATTGCGATCAAATAAACCTACATTTAGTTAAGTATAAAAGTCGCTAACTTGCTAATTAACTGATTAAATTTATTAGCTTTTAACACATTCGATTTTGTTGCAATGAGTGGGAGGCTGACAATAAGGAGAGAGTTAAAGTTAATTGTTTATAACAGGGAGGAGCGCATTGAAATCAATATATAAATTTATCCTTAAAGGGTAGAGATGCCTATATTTGTATTAGAGTCAAAAAATAATAAGGGACTAAAATGCAACTCACGGCTAGGTCATTCCCGATACATATCCATATAACCACGATTATCATTGTTGTGGTTGTGCTAGCTTCTGGTATTCAGATTTGGTTAACCAACAACGCGTTATCGGAAGTCATTACCAAAGCTAACAGCAGGTTGTTTGAACGCATTGCCACGGAGACCAAACATCAGCTAAATAGCCACTACAGTACGGCGTTCACTGCTTTGGGGAGCTTTACGCAAAGTCATAATTTGAATGCCACCGCAGCAAGTGAGCGAATCCGAGTTCTTCCGGAGGTTGTACATCTACTCAGTGAGTTTCCTCATATTCTCGCGTATTCGTTCGTTTTCCCCGACGGTGATGCCATTATTGTCAAGCGTATGGATGACGAGTTATCAAGCAATGTGGCGATCAAAGATCCTCGAGCTCAGTTTTTGGTAACGCATCATCACAACGGTTTAAATCGTGTCTTTACTCTAAGTGAGAAGTTAGAGTTGATAGAGGACAATCTAGAAAATCAAAGTGCGTTGTCGTTTGAAGCGTATCAGAAGTTTGCTGGGGGAGAAAAAGGTCAAAATATTATCTCCAAACCGACGACCTTGCCTAATTCAAATGCGTTGGGAATCCATATTTATCGTGAAAGTGAACAAGGTTTACTGGTATTTGCTGACGTGCGTTTAGATGACCTAAGGCTATCTTTGAATGAGACACTAGAAAATACGTCATCAATTCGGGTTCTGTACAATGATGATGGTTCAATATTTGCGTTTAGCGACGGTACAACTAACCAAGCAATAGATAGCCAAGGAATAGATCCCAAAGCTTCTAGCCAATCAGCAGTGTATCGCTTAGAAGAATTAAATCAGGCGGTAGTGTCTCATGCTATCGAACATCATGACCAGCAAGGGAAACTGGGTCTTTTTGAATTTGGCAGTGAACAATGGTTTGGTCATATTGTGACGCTGAAACCTCTAAACAGCGAACATATTCATCTGCTCATTGCGACTAGAGCAAATGACCTATTTGATGATGGGTTACTCATCAAGAAGCAAACAATTTATGCCTCTTTGTTGTTTCTGATTACTCTACTTCCTTGTATCTATCTCGTTTCAAATTTGATCTCGAAGCCGATTATCCGAGCCACCAACAAAGCAAAAGAGATAGAGAACTTTCGTTTTGATGATACTTCTCTACCTCATAGTTACATTAAAGAAATCCAAGAGCTCAACCATGCGCAAATGTCGATACAGGCAACAATTAGCCGGTTCATTTCCCTGACCGATAGTATCGCCAGAAAGCAAGATTTAGATAAAATGCTTGAATTGGTGTGTCGAAATACGGGTGAGTCAGTGAGTGCAGATGGCGTATTTCTTTACTTATTGGACGCTGAGGAGAAAGCGCTCGTCCCGCGCTTTGTGTGGCAGCGTTCAGGCAGTGAAATAAACGCGAGTTCAATCTTAGTGAATAAAGCGACCCATTTCATTCAACAGGTTTTTATCAATAAACAGGCACAAATATTCAAGTTAGCCGATATGCCAAAGTTAATTGTGCCAGAGTCGCTTAACCTTGATAGTGAAGTCATATGTATCCCATTGAAAAACCGGGCGGGTCAAGTTATCGGGTCATTCTCCTTGTTATATGAAGATGCTGTTGGCGAAGAGATACATGCAGAGCATAAAGATTACCTTGAAATCCTACTTGGTTATGTGTCTGTCGCCATAGAGACCCATGAAATGATGGAAGCGCAAAGAGCATTACTTGATTCGTTTATTCAAGTGTTTGCGGGCTCTTTGGACAAAAAGTCGCCGTATACAGGGAATCATTGTCAGCGAGTTCCGATATTAACGCAATGGCTGACACAAGCTGCACAGGACTCAACAAACGCGCCTTTCGATAACTTCAGTCTAACAGAGCAACAGTGGCAAGAGTTAAAAATGGCGAGTTGGTTACATGATTGCGGAAAAATCACGACACCAGAGCATGTCGTCGATAAGTCGACCAAGTTAGAGGCGATTTACGACCGCATACACGAAGTACGTATGCGCTTTGAAGTGCTCAAAAGGGATCGAGAAATCGCGCTATTTAAGCAGCTCTACGGTGAATTGCCCGAGACATCACAAGTTTCTTTACGACAACAACAAGAGACTTTGGACAATGACTTTGCTTTTGTTGCCAAACTTAATATTGGTGGCGAGTTTGTGAGTGATTCTGATCTTGAACGCTTAAAACAAATTGGTGATACACCTTGGACTCGCACGCTTAGTAAGCGGATAGGTATTTCGTGGGTCGAGCAGCAGCGTTTTACTGGTGCTGAGCAATTACCGCAACAAGAGACGTTACTGAGTGATTTGCCCGAACATATCGTTGAATGGGATTTCCCTCCCACTAACGAAGCGCGCTTTTCACTCAAACCAACTCAACATAAAGCCAATATGGGTGAGTACTATAATCTGTCCATTCGTCGAGGAACTCTAACAGACGAAGAACGTTTTATTATTAATGACCACATCATACAAACTATCATTATTTTAGAGTCTTTGCCGTTTCCCAAACATATGCAGAATGTAGCGAAAATAGCTGGAGGACATCATGAAAAAATTGATGGAACAGGTTATCCGATGGGATTGAAAGGGAATGAGATGCCTCCAACTGCAAGGGTAATGGCGATAGCTGATGTGTTTGAAGCTCTGACAAGTGCAGATCGTCCTTATAAAAAAGCCAAGTCGTTATCTGAATCGCTCAAAATCATGCACTTCATGGTAAAAGATCAGCATCTAGACAAAGAGTTGTTTGAACTCTTCCTTACTTCTGGAATTTATAAGCGTTTTGCCCATCAATACATGAAGGAAGAGCAGATTGATAAAGTTGATATTGAGGACTACATCGACCGAACACCTGACCGATTAGATATGATCAAATGATGGCTGTTGGTTTGTTGGTTTGTTGGTTTTGTGGGGCTAACTAATTTGATTGAAGCCAGTTTGTTTTTTGTAGTTGATTGCTGAAAGTAACTTTCTTACTGATGAAGTGTAGTTGAAATGGATGATTCACCAAAATATCAACTTATGGTTATTTCAGCAGATTATAGATTGATTAAGAGCCGCTTTTAGCGGCTCTTTTTTTGCCTGAATTTTGAGAAGTAGCGGCAGAATAAACAATCTATATCAGTGTAATACAAAATTCAGCTACAACGATAACCCTTTAAACTCCGATGAGATCTTGGCCATTCTCTCACTATTCGTCACGCAACAAGCGAGCTTGTTGTTTAAATGTTACATTTATCAACGAGCGGTATTGATGACAAGGAGAGTGATAGTGAAATGGAGCAAGCTAAGTATAAGAAAGCGCCTTTTACTTGTTATGGTGCTGTCTGGTTTTGTTGAACTGCTTATTCTTTCTGTTGCTGGCTTTTATTATATCAAAAACACTCAAGAGCAAGAGATGGGTGAAAAGGCTTTAGGCCTTGCTCGATTTTTAGGTAATAGCCCATCGATTGTCAAAATGCTCGAAAGCGGTCAGGTTGGCGAGTTGAATACAAAGTTAGAATCGCTTACCCAAGCTGTGGGTGCCACTTTCATCGTGATTGGCGATGCCAATGGTATTCGCTTGGTTCATCCTTCAAAGGATCGTTTGGGCCTGCCAATGAAAGGGGGCGATAACGTTAGAGCGCTAAAATTAGGCGAAGCCTACATCTCTTTTGCTGAAGGATCTCTTGGTCATTCTGTTCGTGGGAAGACAGCAATATTTGACTCACAAGGCAATATTATCGGTGTGGTATCGGTTGGGTATTTATTAGATAGTCTAAAAGACCGAGTTGAGCCTTATCTTGTCTTTTTGCTGTGTATCGCAGTCATTGTTGTGCTGCTCAATGGGCTGTTGTCCAATTATGCGTACAAACGTTTCCGGAAAACATTGCTAGGGTTTGAGCCCGAAGAGATCTCTCGTTTGTATAGCGAATTGGATACAACGCTGAGTACGATTAAAGAAGGGGTGATCAGTGTGGATCATCAATGCAATGTGCGAATTTTCAATGCTAGAGCGGCGCAAATTCTCGGTGTCGACGCTAATCAAGCCATAAATCGACCTTTGGCTGCTGTGTTACCGGAGAGTGAATTGACGAAGCTATTGAAAACACACACGGCGGAAAGCGATATTGATTTATTGTTAAACAATGTTCACGTTGTTGCGAATCGACAGCCTATTTCGGTGAATGGTCAAGTGATTGGAGCCGTATCGAGTTTTAGGCCGAAAACTGAAATTACTGAGTTGACTCGCCAGCTTTCTCAAACCAAACAATATGCCGAGTTACTGCGTTCGCAAACTCATGAGTATCGCAATAAACTCAATACGATTAGTGGCCTGCTACACCTTGAAAGAATAGATAAAGTACAGGAACTGATAGGCCAAGAGTCACAACATTACCAACGACTCATCTCGCAGTTACATCAAGATTTTCAAGAGCCGCTTATTGCGGGATTAATTCTTGGCAAAATTGAGCGAGGCCGTGAGTTGGGACTCTTTTTGCAGATTGAAGAGGGGAGCCATCTCTCTATTTTACCCGCCCATATTCAAGCTGAAGATATCGTAACGATATTAGGCAACTTAATTGATAATGCTTTTGATGCCAGCCAGATGCTAACGGCGACAGAAAAAACACAACCTATCGAACTCTCAGTGTCAGATTATGGTGACGAGATCATCATCGAGGTGCGAGATTTTGCAGCCGGATTACCTGCTGATGTCAGCATAGAGAAGCTGTTTAATTTAGGTGTGACATCCAAGACAGTAAAGGGCCATGGGATAGGATTACATTTGGTTAAAGAGGTCGTGAATCGATATCACGGGACGATTGAAGCTGACAACGCTGCCGATAAAGGCGCTGTATTCGCAGTATTTATTCCAAAGAGTGGGGGATGCGCATGACAAATAAAGTACGTACGCTGATCATTGAAGATGATGAAGCGATTGCTCAGCTGCACTATCAATATTTACAAGCAAACCCAAGCCTAGATATACAAGGCATTGCGCTAAATAAGCAGCAAGCGGAAATGCAGCTTGAGATACTTGACCCTGACTTATTAATTTTGGATGTTTATCTACCGGATGGTACAGGGTTAGAGATTATCCAAGCACTAAGGCAGCAAGGCAAACAGACCGATATTATCTTGATTACGGCAGCGCGTGAGGCGGAAACGCTACAACAGGCAATGCGTTTGGGCGTGGTTGAGTATCTTCTCAAACCTGTGTTATTGCCCCGTCTTGATACGGCCATTGCTCACTACCTCAAGACTCGTAATAAGATAGAGTCCACAGAGCACTTTGATCAAAGCTTTGTTGATTCTGTTCTTAATGGTGATCAGGTTAATGCGCCATCTAACCATGAACACAATCGCTTACCGAAAGGAATTGATGCGGTAACGTTAGATAAAATCCGTGCTTTATTCAAACAAAAACACGCTTGGAAGGCAGAAGAGGCGGGAGCTCAAATTGGAGCCAGTCGCAGCACAGCTCGTCGTTACCTAGAATTCTTAGTGAGTACTACTGAAGTGAAAACGGACGTTGTTTATGGGACGGTCGGTCGTCCGGAAAGGAGCTATGTGTGGCAAAATTTGGGGTAACAAAATTGTAGAAGAGCCAAATAAAAAAGCGCAGGCCTTGGGATGCCTGCGCATTGGGGGATAGACGTTTTCTGTTTAGTTTAGCGCTTTTTGTTTGGGGTTAATCTTACGTAAAAGCGTTCGCAAAATAGGTGCAGATAACACAAGTATCGATAAGATGGTAAAGCACATCGTAATCGGGCGCTCCCAAAGGAAAGACAACTCACCATCGCTAATCATTAATGCCCGTCTAAGGTTCTCTTCCATCATCCCTCCAAGAATAAAACCGAGCAGTAGTGGTGCTAAAGGAAAGTTTGCTAGGCGAAGGGCAATGGCGACCATAGCAATCAGTAGCATTACAAACACATCCATGGTGTTAAACGAAACCAAGTACACACCAGTAATTGAGAAAAACAGAATCATTGGCAATAATACTGTTCTCGGCACAGCGAGTAGTTTGGAAATGTATGGAATTAAAGGTAAGTTCAAAATAACGAGAACAATATTACCAAAGTACATTGAAATAATGACTGACCAAAATACATCGGGGTGATCGACAAACAAACGAGGTCCTGGTTGAATACCATAGGCGATGAGCGCTCCAAGCATGATCGCGGTTGTGCCCGAACCAGGAATACCTAACGTCAGCAACGGAACAAATGACCCGCTCGATGCCGCATTGTTGGCTGATTCAGGTGCCACAAGTCCACGTAAACTGCCTTTACCGAACTCTTTTTGCCTCTCTTTTGGTGCAAGGCTGCGCTCCATACCATAGCTGAGAAAAGCTGCAATCGTCGCGCCTGCACCAGGTAAAACACCGGTGAAAAAGCCAACGATGGATGAACGGATTGAGGTTGGAGCGACATCCTTTAGCTCCTCTTTAGTGACCTTCATGCTGCCTATATTTTGCATTCGCTGATTTTCTTCAGCGCTGGTATCTTTTGCCGGCTTCATAATGCCCATTAAGGTTTCACCTAACGCGAAGGTTGCCATTGCTAAGAGCAAGAAACTAAAACCATCCATTAAATCCGTTAGGCCAAAAGTAAATCTTTCGACTCCTACGCCCTTATCAATACCAACGGTCGATAGCATCAAGCCTAAAACTGTCATCATCCATGCTTTAATGACTTGCCCGGGGCCTGCAAAAGCGGCGACGGCAGATAGGCCAAGTAGCATCAAGGCAAAATAATCTGAAGATTGAAAACTCAGTGACACCGTTGCAAGAGCAGGGGCGGCGATCAGTAACATGAGCGCAGATAGTGTCCCACCGGTAAACGATGAATATGCCGCCAGTGCTAACGCTTTCCCTGCTTGGCCTTTTTGCGCCATAGGGTAACCATCGAAAGCTGTGACGACCGTTGAAGAACAGCCCGGCGCGTTAATTAAAATAGACGAGGTCGATCCGCCAAACACGGCACCATAATAGACGCCAGCCATCAGGATCAAACCGGAAGAAGGTTCTAAGCCGTAGGTAATAGGGATCATGAGCGCGATTGCCGAAATAGGGCCAAGGCCTGGCAACATGCCAATAAAAGTGCCCACAAAGCAGCCCACGACAACCATGAGAATATTCCATGGCATCACCGCCGTTGATAGTCCTTGAAAAATACCATCTAACATTCTCAATTCTCCCTAATTGAACAGTAAAAACAGTGCGCCCGGCTCGAGGTAGACATCCAAGGCTTGGGTGAGCAAAAGATAAAAGGCAGTCACGAACGGGAAAGAGGCGCCAAACAAAATTGATTTTCTGCGCTCGCCGAGTAGATAGAAGCCACAAAGTAAAAACAGGCTGGTGGCCAATAAGAAACCTAGAACGGTTAGACCAATGCCATACAGCGCCATCAAAGCGAGGAAAGCGATGAGCAACTTCCAGTTAAAGCCTGTAATCGCGCCAGATTGTGCATCGCTTTTTCCGGTGACAAGCAGAACGAGAGATAAACCAATTCCCACCCAAGTTAAAATCGTTGGCAATGTTCTTGCGGTAAACGCTTCATACTCATCTCCCGGAAATAAAGGAATCAGTGTTGACTGATAGCCATAGCCTAAGCAAAACAATAGAAACAAAAGCGCGCCGACTCGATCTCGGCACAATAGTGGGCCTTTAAGCACAGAAGATAGATGCTTCATCTCTCTCTCCAAAGAAAAAGTGCATAGGGGAAGTTCAACAAAATTGAGAACAAGTTCGAGGCTAAGAGTGATTCAAAGCTTCAAATACAAAGGAGATTGCAATGACTGCTTTACCTTTAAGTTGCGTAAAGTAAGTCGTCCCATATGCACAAAATAAGTGAAAGGTAGGCCAAACGTGTTGGCCTAAATGATTACTTAAGAAAGCCAAGCTCTTTCATGAGTGAGCCCATTTGCTGTTCTTGTTGTTCGAGGAATGAATAGAAATCTTTGTCCGCTTTATAGTTGTCGATCCAACCATTGCGATCACGGACAACTTGCCACTGTTCAGTGGTGTACATCTTAGCTAAGACATCATTCCACTCATCTATTTTTGCCTGCTCGGTGCCTGGCGCTGCAAAGAACCCGCGCCAGTTTGCAAAGACAGTCTCATTGCCAAATTCCGTCAGTGTTGGGATGTCTGGAGCGACATCTAAGCGTTTTGGCGCCGTGATTGCGAGAATACGAACTTGTCCCGATTTGGACATTTCTAGAACTTCGCCAAGACCCGTTGAGAGTAGTGGTGTTTCACCAGAGAGCAGGGCTGCTATTGCCTTGCCTCCTGCATCGTAAGCAATGTAGCGTACCGCTTTTGCATCTAGATCTTCCCCTTTAAAGGCAGCTGCTGCCACTAAATGGTCCATGCTACCTCGAGCAGATCCTCCGGCAATTTTTACACTGCGAGGGTCCTTTTTAAAGTCAGCAACGACTTCTTGCCAAGTTGTATATTTTGAGTCAGTTGAAGTAACAATAGCGCCGTAATCTGCAATGGTGACAGCAACAGGAGTGAGGTCACGGAATGATTGCGGGAAAATACCAGTTAGTGAGCGAACCACAATCGGCGTTGAGTTGACCATCAAGGTATCTTGTTGGCGCTGTGCTGTTTCAATGAGATGGGCAATGGCTTTTCCGCCACCACCGCCAGAGAGGTTTTGAAATGAAACGTTCTCAACAAGATTTTCTTTGACTAGAACATCACCCGTTCCTCGAGCGGTCATGTCCCAGCCACCTCCTGCACCACCGGGGATCAAAAAGTGAATTTTCTCTAACTCAGCTGCCACGGTGGAAAATGAAAAAAGGCCGGTTAGCAAGACTGGGACGATAGACGGTCTAAATTTGGTTAACATAGTTCACGTTCCTTATGCACACGAATGTCGGGTTAGGGTGTACGTGATTTTTTATCGATAAATCACGTATGAGGTAAGTTATCGATGATGTTAGTGGTGTGTTAAAAGAAAGTATCTATAGAGGCGATACTGTCAATAGGGTTTGTATTGAGCATTTTGTGCATATTGTTCACAGCACTTGATTTGCGCTGTTTACTCTATTTGAGTCTTATCGGCGTACCAAGTCTTACGAGATGATTGATGAGCGGGTTTACCGCCCAGATCCAAGCGCTGATTGAGATTAGAGCGCCATTTTTATCGATCAATTGAACGGTTTCATCTACGATTAACTTTGCTTGTTTTTCTCTGTGATCTTCTTTAGGCCAAAGAATATATTGAAAATCAGAGATGGGGATGCTCACCGTTGCCGGCTCGATTTCGCACTTGGTGGATGGGAAAAAGAATATATCTGAATTTGTGAATGCAATGGCGCTACGCTTTTGTTCTTTAAGGTCAAGGTAGTAGTCATAAACCCATACGCCAAAGAGAATACACAATGGGGAGATTAACACCATGATGCCAATGATACTAACGTTAGAGATAAATTCGTCTCTATAAACCGTTTTTTGTATTTTAGAGTTCCAATGATAACCAACGGGAGCCAAGTATTTTAATATTGTAGGGATCAAGAATAGGTAAAAGCAAAAACCCGCAAAACCACCCAATGCTAATTTCCAACTTTCTTTCCATTCTTGTTTCACTTTAACCGTGCCTTTGACGATGCTCATATGTTTGGCAAGGCTATTTAAACAGGGTTCGACATCTTTATCATTGAGCTCCAGTGTTCCGACAAAGCAACGGCTCTCATCGAGTGTATAGACATCAAATCTAGCGACTAATAGGCATTGGCCATAGCCTCGTGCAAAAAATCCAGTTTGGATATTGTTACTCAGACTGAACACTTTCGTTTGCTGTAATTTGTGATAAACAAAATAGAATGCACAAAGTTGATAGCCAACAAAAGCCGCAGCAATAAAATGAAGATCAAATAAAAGCCACGCATTACTGCTTAGGCAAATGATAGTCAAAATGGGCAATACGATCTTATCGAGAGGTGAAAGAGAGGTCGATCTTGAGGCGATCATTCGGTCACCTTCAAGCCATACTTGCTGTCGTTTCTTGGTTTTTAAAACAAAACTTACCACGATATAAGCGGTGAGCAGTAAAGAGAATGATACCGAGAAGCTGATGCTAGTAGTAAACGCAAACCATACTAAGCAAGCGCCACCTAAGTAGAGAGATAATTTTTGAAAGAAACCACGCCAGACCGGAGTGAGATCAGAATCAATGATAATGTGTTTTGGGTTCACAGAACGTCCGAAATTGAGTGGTGGCCTAGTTAATCTTTTGTTTTCAACGCCTCTAGACAGCGGTTATCCATCTAACCGCAGTCTAAAGTTGAGCTAAACAAATAAACGAATTAGTCAAAGCAATAGGTGTGTGTTAATTGGCTCCAATCTGTCTGGTCACCGTTGAGCGCATCAGTGGGAATACTGTAAACACTATTACCTGAATCGACATAGAGCATGTTGAAAATGACACTATGATTGCTAGGAATATAGGGTTGTTCGCTGACTTCGTTGTGCTCTGTCATTTCAATTCGCATTTGCTCCGCCATGCGTGGCATCAACCCAGTTTCGTAATTAGGCTCTTGATAGAGTGAAGAATCCATCGGTTCAGCCAATTTTACTACTGCCTCTGCGATCAATTTAGGATCGTCTGGAAGTTGTTTGTATGCTTGCCAGCGAATTGGATAGAGAAATGGAGTTTGGCGATTAAACTCGAACTCTGTCGGCATTAGCCATCGGTCGTAAATCATTCTCTCTTCATCTTGCTGCCAAGATGCTTCGTTTATCACTGGCCAGTAGAAGGCTTTGCACCCGTTGCGAGGTTCTTCACCTTCTTCAACATCAATGTCATGAACAAAGACTTGCAGAAGCCCGTGTTTAGGCAAAAGAGGATTAAGCCCGCCCAACTCGTCAAAGTTGATCTGAAACGCCAGTTTAAGGTTATCATCTAGTGCAAGAATTGATGGCATCGATGGTAACCAAGGAGCGCCACCAATACGGCTTTGAAAAGGACCTCGGTAAGTATCGGGCATCATGCGAAAACCAATCGAGAGATCGGTAAATTGATCTTCAAGCTCGGTCAGCTGGTTTAGCTGTTTTAATCTATCAGACAACCGACGTTTATAGTCAGCACTGCTGGTTTGATATTGGTTAGTTAACCCGTATGCTTCGAATTTCTCTAAAAGAAGTAAATAGGGCTTAGCCAACCGCATGTTTTGCTCAATCGCCTCGATGCTGCACTTCTTGTCAGGCATCAGCGCATCAAGCCTTTCCATCATGTTGTTATCTGGACCAATTTCAAAACAACCTTTAGGTAAGTCAAGGCTAAAGGGATAGAGAGCCGTCTCTTTGCTTGCTTCAAAACCAGGTTGATTGATTAGCCAATCAACAGCGTCAGTACTTGGAAATGGCTTTGCAAATAGATACTGCATGGCGCTGCGGCCATTGCCATCACGCTCATGGATGTCTTGATCAGAATCGACGAGGGCCTGTAGAGCGGGGTGATGATCGGCAAAGTGCACATCTGTTTTGACCTTTTTAAAGATCCAAAACCATTCCTTTAACATGGGGTACCTACGTAACGATAAAATCGTCAGAAGCCTCAATCACCGCGAGCTCGCAGCTTGTGGCACCTGAATTAGTAATTAGTGAAAAAAACAGCGAATAGGATGAGCATTCTTACAATAAAAATCAAGTAGTTATAGTGTTTCTGGGGGCGGGTGAGATTGATTATCAGCTGTGGATCGAGTACAGATAAGGGATATTTCCCATCTTCTGCGTAATACGGCGGCTGGTAAACCCGGTATGATCAACTGAGAGGTAAAATGTTTGATTTTTACGATGGTGGAGGGGGCGATCAAGCATTCCTTGGGTTAGGGCGGCGCGGTTCAAGCGATTAATAACCAAAAAAAAGTGCTCTATATCACAGAACGAGCAGTATTTCGTTTGACGGCACAAGGCCTAGAACTGATTGAAATTGCTCCAAATTTAGATTTTCAGCGCGATATTATGCAACAAATGTCTTTTAAACCATTGATAAGCAATGACTTGAAAGTTATGGATTTGCGCCTGTCCGATGAGCAATTTGAGCTATCTTCATTGTGTTAGAACGCGGCGTTGCCCGTTCTCTTTTTTTTGCCCAAGATGAAAAGGAATCAAAATATGCTAGGAAATAGTTTCAATAATAAAGTCTGTATTGTAACCGGGGCCGCACAGGGTATTGGCCAAGCGATTACGCAACGTTTTAGTGATAACGGCGCAATGATGGTCTATGCATTGGATCTTAACCATGAGGCCTTAGCCCACGCATGGCATGATAGAGAGAATGTCACGCCGATTGGTATCAACATCTGCGATAGAAGTGCGCTTAAACAGTTGGTCGATGATATACAGCAGCAATATGGTCATATTGATGTATTGATTAATAATGCCGGTATTACTCAAGATGCGCTATTGGAAAAGATGACCGAAGATCAGTGGGATCTTGTCTTGGCGGTTAATCTGAAGGGGGTGTTTAACCTCACTCAAGTGGTCGCTCCGATTATGATGGCAAACAACTATGGTTCGATTGTCACCATGTCATCCGTGGTGGGAACAGATGGTAATATCGGCCAAAGTAACTATGCCGCCACCAAAGGCGGTGTCATTGCGATGACCAAGGGCTGGGCGAAAGAGTTTTCTCGTCATGGTGAGCAAGTGAGAGCCAACTGTGTTGCTCCCGGGTTTGTTGAAACACCAATGACGGCGAATCTACCCGAAAAAGTGCTGAGTATGATGCGTGAAAAAACGCCGCTTGGTAGGATGGCTTCAGTCGATGACATCGCTGATGGTATTGAGTTTTTAGCCAGTGATAAGTCGAGTTTCATTACCGGCCAAGTATTGAAGATTGATGGTGGCTTGGTACTGTAATCTGCATTATTGAGGGGGATTGGAGGGCGATGATAAAAGAACCGTTTATCACGGCTCTTCTACCTCTTGAGCAGCGAGTCTCTTGAACAGTTAGTGGCAAGCTAAACAAGAGCTCAATCTTATACCTTACGACCAAAAAACGAGGGCAATAAGAGTCAACGCTCCAATACAGACAAGATTGAGAATAAAGCCAACCCGCATCATCTCACTTTGTTTCACCATTCCGGTGCCAAACACAATCGCATTCGGTGGTGTTGCCACTGGCATCATGAAAGCACATGAGGCCGCAAGGGCAATCAGTATCGATAAGATAATCGGAGAAAGGCCAAAGGCTTCTGCTACAGTTGCAAACAAAGGAATAAACAGAGCAGACAGCGCGGTATTACTGACAAACTCGGTTAAGAAGACCACGAAGCTCGCCACCAGAAGCAGCACTAATATCAGCCCTAAATCAGCAACCAAAACACTCAAACCGTTGGCAAGAAATTCGCTAGTGCCTGTTACTTTGAGTACGTTGCTCAAACAGATACCACCCCCAAACAAAAGCAAGACGCCCCAATCGGCGGTTTTTTCAATATCTTTCCAATGAACGACACGACAGAAGCTCACGGCAATGATCGCGCCTAAGGCAATGATCGTATCGAATTTAGCATAGCCGCCGATCATGGCATTGATAGGTTTACTGAAGATCCAGAATGTCACGGTTGTCGCAAAGATTGCTAGCGTTACAACTTTACCTTTATCCCATTCGACTGGTGTGTGGTTGAGTTCAAAATCCCCTTTCAATTCAGGTTTTAATAAACCGAACAGTACGATAATGGCTAACGGCAATAGCACGGAAGCAACCGGTAATCCATAGCTCATCCACTCAGTAAAGGTTAATCCTACTTCCGCTGCGGCAATGGCGTTCGGCGGACTACCGACGATGGTCGCCATGCCACCAATACTGGCACTATAAGCGATACCAAGTAGCACAAAGACATGGGTCTTGTGGCCACTTTCTTGATTCACTTTACTTAGAATTCCTAACGCGAGCGGCAGCATCATCGCGGTGGTGGCCGTGTTGCTGATCCACATTGATAGTAGAGCGGTGACGCCAAACAGCATGAATACCGCGACGCTCATTTTTCCTTTAGCAATGACCAGTACTTTGTCGGCAATGACTTTGTCTAGGCCTTGTCGATTCATTGCTGCCGCGAGTGCAAAGCCGCCTAAAAATAGGAAAATGATTGAGTTAGCAAAATTGTTAAGCGCTGTTTGAGTATTAAAGACACCAAACAATACCGCCATAACTGGAACTAAAATGGCGGTAACGGTGACATGCAAAGCCTCGGTTAGCCATAAGATGGCGATAAAGACCAGCATGCATATTCCGAGAACAACTTGGGGCTCCATTGGTAATGTAAAATACAGAGTCGCAAATAACACAATATCAGCCAATATGATCATGCTATTGCGGTTGATTAACCATTCACGAGTGTTGGTAGGTAGAGGGACACTATCATTTTTATTCATTATATTTATCTTCCTTTTGATGCCATAAGGCAGGCAAGATAATGACAGCAAATTAACCACGTAAAAAATGGTAGTTTAATAGTTTGTTAAATAGATCAAAATGAATGGTTGCAAATGTTAATTTTATTTATTGTGCAATTTGATTTATTTGTCGTGATGATAGATTTGAGTGATTATTTTGTTTTTACATCTACACATTGGCGGCCTAATAAATAAGTGAATTGAGAGCGCTGATTTATAGAGAGGTTATTCGTGCATAAGATTACCATCGAAGGGGGGGGCTATGTGTATGATATTAAATTGTTTTGTGTTTATTTGTTGCTGCGAGTGGTGATGGCACTGTTTTTAATCAAATATAAGAAAGGGATATATATTTCACTGGTGAAGGAATTTTAAAATTCGATGCTACTCGTCTAATTTGAATACAAATTGTGTTTATTATGTAACCATTAGGTATAATTAGATTGCCAATTTACAGACTTGGTGCTATTTATCGCTGCAGTATAATATGAATATGAGGCCAGGAATGGAAGCCGAGCAATTAGAAGTACTCAATTTCATTAGCCAACACCCACCTTTTGATGACCTGCCAGAAGAGCATCTACGTAATATCGCCTTGAATGTGGAAGTCGCGTATTTCCGAGAGGGAACGGACATTTTTAAAGTCGGTGATGACATCCGTGATCTGTACTTGATCCGCAGTGGTGTTGTCGAAATCTACCGACGTAAAGGGGAGTTATACAACCGCTTTACTACCGGTGGGTTATTTGGCCAAATGGGCCTATTGATGAATAACCGTGTACGTATGCCTGCAAGAGCGACAGCAGATACACTGGTGTATTGCATCCCTGAAGTTATCTTTACTCAATTGTGTGATGAATTTGAAAACTTTGCCGATTTTATGGAGTTGGAAGACAGCGCTCGTCTGCGTACTGCTGTCTCCAGTCATGCTGAAGGCAATGATTTTACCACTGCCAAAGCGCGCAAAATTCTAAGTCGTGAACCGATCACTTTAGAATCAAGTGCGACTATCCAACAAGCGGCGAATCTAATGGCGGAAGAAAATGCCACCGCATTGCTGATCGTTCGTCCAGCAGAAGAGTGTACGGAAGACGATGATGAAGATGAGCTATTGGGTATTCTGACTGACCGTGATTTGTGCATTCGGGTTATTTCGCAAGGTATCGATACCAATTTAACGGTCAGCGAAGTGATGACGACGGATGTCGTTTCACTGGGTTACAACGCCTATGTGTTTGAAGCTATGCTCACCATGTTGCGTTATAACGTGCATCATCTGCCGATTTTAAAAGATAAGAAGCCGATTGGTGTGATTGGCATGACGGATATTGTTCGTCATGAATCACAAAATAGCTTGTTATTGGTTAGCTCGATTTTCCAACAAACCACAGTAGAAGACTTACAACTGGTCGCAGCTCAGGTAAAAGATTGCTTCGTACGAATGGTTAATGAAGACGCTAACGCCCACATGGTTGGCCGTGCGATGTCCGTGATCGGCAGTAGCTTTAAGCAACGTTTAGCTGAAATGGCAGAAATGGAGTTAGGCCCTGCGCCAATCCCTTATTGCCTTGTGGCAATGGGCTCGATGGCTCGTGATGAACAATTGATTGTTACAGACCAAGACAACGCAATTATTCTCGACAACAGTTACGATGAAGCGTTGCATGGTGAGTACTTTGCGCAGTTTTCTAAGTTCATTTGTGATGGTTTAGCGGCTTGTGGTTATAGCTATTGCAGCGGCGATATCATGGCGACCAATCCTGAATGGCGTAAAACGCGTACCGAATGGGAAGAGTGCTTCGCGAATTGGATCGATCATCCTACGCCTGAGCGTTTATTGAACAGTTCCATATTCTTCGACTTACTCGGTGTATGCGGTCGGGTTAAGTGGGCAGAACAGTTGCAGAGCTTTATCGTGCGTCGTGCTAAGCGTAACAATCGCTTCCTTGCCTGCATGGCTTACAATGCGATTAGTCGCACGCCACCGCTTGGCTTCTTCAAAGATTTTGTGATGGAAAAAGATGGTCGCCATCGCAACTCAATAAACTTAAAACGTCGTGGTACCGCACCACTAGCGGATTTGATTCGTGTGCATGCTTTGGCGATTGGTTCGCGCTCGCAAAACTCATTTGATCGACTCGATGACATCAACAATGCGGGAATTTTGCCGAAAGGCAGAGGGATGGATTTAAAAGACGCCATGGAACTGATCTACATGGTGCGTATTCGTCACCAAGCGCTGGATATCGAGAATCAAGAAGAGCCAGATAACAACATCGAACCTGAGCACATGTCTGAATTTGAGCGTCGTAATTTAAAAGCCGCCTTCCAGATTTTGAGTAACGCCCAGAATTACATCAAGTTCCGTTATCAGAGAAGCAGCAAATGATTGCCTTGCCGAAAGAAAGAACGAGCTTGTTGGATACGTCACAAACACCTGATTGGCCTGTTTATTTTGAGCAGCTTAAACAGCAAGCACAAGATCCGCGCCTACAAGCCTATTATTCAGCGCCAATTGCTGAGGCGTCGACACCGTTAAATGAGGTGCAGTTTGTCGCGCTCGATTTTGAAACCACAGGGTTGAATTCTCAACAAGATGCGATTCTTACTATCGGGCTAGTGCCTTTTACATTGTCACGTGTTGCGTGTAAAGAATCGGCGCACTGGGTGGTTAACCCTAACCGAGATCTCAACGAAGAATCAGTCGTTATTCACGGTATTACCGACACGGAAGTAAAGGCGGCTCCGCAGCTTGAAGCGATTCTAGAAGAGGTTTTGCAGGCTTTGGCCGGTAAGATTGTCGTGGTTCACTACAAAAATATTGAGCGTCAGTTTTTCTATCAAGCATTGATGGAATGTATCGGTGAAGGGATTGAGTTTCCAGTGGTGGATACCTTGGATATTGAGTATGCCATCCAGCGTGAGCAGTGCCGTGGTTTTTTCAATTGGCTAAAACGCAAGAAGCCAGGCTCTGTAAGGCTTGGTCAGTCACGACAGCGTTATGGATTACCCGCGTATCAACCGCATCATGCACTCACAGATGCCTTAGCAACCGCCGAACTCTTACAAGCTCAGTTTCAGTACTATTTTGCACCAGAAACGCCGCTGTCAGAAGTGTGGTTATAGGAAAAAATGTTCTTTATTGGTAAAAAATAAGTGTAATCGAGGTGGTTTTAAGATTATGATCCTTCATCCTTTCGATTAGTTAAGGAAATGCTCAATAGTGAAAAAATTGAGCGATTGGATTTGAAATTACCTTTCACTCTTAATGATTACGAAAGAAGAATTTTAATAAATGGTCACGTTTTTAAGGAGATAATTCGTGAGCACAGAAAACAATGGCGGGATTCAACGTCCCGACGGCAAGGTAAACGCGATCGACACTGATTACTGAGGAATCCCCTAATGATTTTGATAAAAATCATAAATTTAAGGTAGATGCACATCTTGTCATGTGATCAAATGGTTCTGAGAAAAATCAATAACCAGACAACAAGATGTGCGAACTCGATATTTTACACGACTCTCTTTACCAATTCTGCCCTGAATTGCACTTAAAACGACTCAACAGTTTAACGCTGGCTTGCCACGCATTACTTGAATGTAAAACGCTCACTCTTACCGAACTTGGTCGTAACCTGCCAACGAAAGCCAGAACAAAACATAACATCAAACGAATCGACAGATTGTTAGGTAATCGTCACTTGCACAAAGAGCGACTCGCTGTATACCGTTGGCATGCCAGCTTTATCTGTTCAGGTAATTCGATGCCCATTGTTCTTGTTGACTGGTCTGATATTCGTGAGCAAAAACGGCTTATGGTATTGCGGGCTTCGGTGGCACTACATGGTCGTTCTATTACTCTTTATGAGAAAGCCTTTCCGCTTTCAGAGCAATGTTCAAAGAAGGCTCATGACCAATTTCTAGCCGACCTTGCAAGCATTCTACCGAGTAACACTACACCGCTCATTGTCAGTGATGCTGGCTTTAAAGTGCCATGGTATAAATCCGTTGAAAAGCTAGGTTGGTACTGGTTAAGTCGAGTCAGAGGGAAAGTGCAATATGCAGATTTAGGTGCGGAAAACTGGCAACCTATCAGCAACTTACATAGCATATCCTCAAGTCGCTCAAAGACTTTAGGCTATAAGAGGTTGACTAAGAGCAACCCAATTTCATGTCAAATTGCACTGTATAAATCACGTCCTAAAGGCCGAAAAAATCAGCGTTCGACACGGACTAATTGTCATCATCCGTCACCTAAAATCTACTCCGCTTCGACAAAAGAACCATGGGTTTTAGCGACTAACTTGCCCGTTGAAATCCGAACACCAAAGCAACTTGTTAGGCTCTACTCGAAGCGTATGCAAATTGAAGAAACCTTCCGAGACTTGAAAAGCCCAGCCTACGGTTTAGGCCTCCGTCATAGCCGAACTAGCAGCTCAGAGCGCTTTGATATCATGCTGCTAATCGCCCTAATGCTTCAACTGACATTTTGGCTTGCTGGAGTTCATGGTCAGAAACAAGGTTGGGATAAGCACTTCCAAGCTAACACTGTCAAAAATCGAAATGTACTCTCAACAGTGCGCTTAGGGATGGAAGTTTTGCGGCATTCTGGCTACACAATAACGAGGGAAGACTTGCTCGCGGCTGCAACCCTGCTTGCTCAAAATCTATTCAAACATGGTTGTGCTTTGGGGAAATTATGAGGGGATCCCTCAGCACTGATTACCAAATTGGTCAAGATAACGTTGCTTTAAAAGTAGGCCCATTTGGCCTTGATATTCACAACCGTGTTTTTGCCATTTCAGGTATGTCTATCATCCTGTTTGTCATCTTAACACTTACCTTCAGACAGCAAGTTGAACCCTTTTTCGCTGGATTGCGCGGATGGCTGGTCTCTAACTTAGATTGGTTCTTCCTTGCATCAGGTAACTTTTTTGTTGTCGTCTGTCTGATCTTAATCTTTACTCCGCTTGGCCGAGTAAGAATTGGTGGTACAGAAGCAACACCGGATTATAGCTATACTGGTTGGTTAGCCATGCTATTTGCTGCCGGTATGGGTATCGGTTTGGTGTTCTTTGGTGTATCTGAGCCAATGTCTCACTTCAGTGCTGCTCTGAATGGTGTTACCGTTGAAAATGGCGTACGTACTGACTGGGCACCTCTGGGGGCGGCAATTGGTGATACTGAAGCGGCTTCTGCTCTAGGTATGGCTGCAACGATTTACCACTGGGCATTGCACCCATGGTCAATCTACGCGTTGCTTGCGCTTGGTCTAGCGATCTTCTCGTTCAATAAAGGTCTACCATTGACCATGCGTTCAATCTTTTACCCACTATTTGGTGAGCGTATTTGGGGTTGGACAGGTCACGTGATTGATATTCTGGCGGTTGTTGCGACAGTATTTGGTCTTGCTACGTCATTGGGTTATGGCGCATCGCAAGCGGCTACTGGTTTGAACTACTTGTTCGGTATCCCGATGAACGACACGACGCAAATTATCTTGATCGTTATCATCACAGCTTTGGCTCTCGTATCAGTTGTTGCGGGTCTTGATAGCGGTGTTAAGCGTCTTTCTGAGATCAACATGGGTGTGGCGGCGATTCTATTACTGTTCGTGATTGTTGTTGGTCCTACATTGGCTATCTTTACCGGTTTCTTTGACAACATCGGCGCTTACTTATCGAATATTACTGCGCTTTCAATGCCGTTTGGCCGTGAAGATGTGAATTATTCACAAGGTTGGACTGCGTTTTACTGGGCGTGGTGGATTTCATGGTCCCCATTCGTTGGTATGTTTATCGCACGTGTTTCTCGTGGTCGTTCAGTTCGTGAGTTTATCGTCTGCGTTATCCTGATCCCATCAACCGTGTGTGTATTGTGGATGACAGCGTTTGGTGGCACTGCAATTAGCCAGTACGTTAATGACGGTTACCAAGCGGTATTTAATGCTGATCTGCCTCTTAAACTGTTTGCGATGCTTGATGTGATGCCATTTGCAGAGATCACCTCTATCGTTGGTATCGTTCTGATTGTTGTGTTCTTTATCACTTCTGCTGACTCTGGCTCACTGGTTATCGATACCATCGCAGCGGGCGGTAAAGTCGATGCACCAACTCCTCAACGTGTGTTCTGGTGTACGTTTGAAGGCTTAGTCGCGATCGCGCTATTACTTGGCGGTGGCCTAGCGGCAGCGCAAGCGATGGCGGTAACAACCGGTTTACCATTTACACTTGTTTTACTTGTTGCTTCGGTTTCTTTGGTTAAAGGTTTGATGGATGAACCTCGTCCTAAATCGAAGAAAGAGAAAAAAGCAGTCGCGTAATAACAACCGCTAATCTGCTTAACTCGATGATTGATTAAGTCAAAACGGCATACGAAAGTATGCCGTTTTTGTTTTAATCGAAAGCAAACTCAATCCAACTAAATCCTCAATCAAACCCAATCGTTGTTCATTGCTACCGAGTAATAATAATCATTATAAGTCTTTGATCATTCTTGCTGATTAAACAGCGGATAAGATAGTGATACGTTTATAAGAATAGTGTAATAAGAACAAAATTAGCGGGAGCGGTAGAGATTCAGCATAAAAAAAGAGTCGCAATAGCGACTCTTTTCTCTCCAAACTGTCAGCAAAAAAGCTTGGAATTCCAGGGGCAAACGAAGGTTTCTTTTTTTTGTACATAAAAAATACTATCGAATTGAACGGAAGTAAATTGCCAAAACGTATTTGGTTTTAATTTACTGATGAAAAAAATATAAGGGTGGACTAATTCACATATAGATGTAACAGATAATTTTGTTAGTATTATTTACAGCCTCAATAGTGATGGTATTTTGACGGAAAGTATTAGCCCGCCAAAAAATAGTTCACTGCAAACACTATTTTAGACTTTTGACTCTAATCACAATATTCTCATTAGTATTATGGCGATTTGACGAAAATGTTTAGGTGTATTTTTTGATCATTCCGTAGGGTTTTTCTTGTCGACGAATATTAAGCATCAAGCTTGCCGAGTGAGAAATGGATAACTGAATCGTTTTTAAATTACCCTCAAGCCCTTTGTAATAGCGGTTAAGCAACGCAAACGCACTGACTAGAGTGGGTATCACAACGCTCGCTAGCAAGCTTTGTAAGCGGATAGAGTGTTTTATAGCAGCCATGACGTTTATCTGTCTGAACGTTCATTAATTCTCTTGAGAATAATGAAAGCCTAGTTCAATTTTTCTAAGCTAAGATTATGGCCAGTGATATTTGAGGGGAGAAGCAGGGGGCTTTGTCCGCTTTGTTTATACCACAGCGCGACGAGGATTAATGAATTGGTATTGATATTAAAGGCGGTATTTACGCCACCATTCTCATATTCGCCGGTAGGAATACTACGCGCTTGGAGGCTATTGTTGAGTACCGCATCGAACAGCTGTTGAGCAAATTCGTCATCGAATAGCACGCTAAACCCAAAGGCGACTTTATGACTTAATATTTGTGGGTTCTCAATCACTTTTCCGCCGGGGCTGACGCTCGTCCACGATTTGCCATAATAATAAAGGTTGTTATAAGCAAACCATGGGTTTTTATTCATTGCATCTTCTGCGTAGCTAAAGAGCTTATTTTGCTCTGAGGAATCCCCTAATGATTTTGATAAAAATCATAAATTTAAGGTAGATGCACATCTTGTCATGTGATCAAATGGTTCTGAGAAAAATCAATAACCAGACAACAAGATGTGCGAACTCGATATTTTACACGACTCTCTTTACCAATTCTGCCCTGAATTGCACTTAAAACGACTCAACAGTTTAACGCTGGCTTGCCACGCATTACTTGAATGTAAAACGCTCACTCTTACCGAACTTGGTCGTAACCTGCCAACGAAAGCCAGAACAAAACATAACATCAAACGAATCGACAGATTGTTAGGTAATCGTCACTTGCACAAAGAGCGACTCGCTGTATACCGTTGGCATGCCAGCTTTATCTGTTCAGGTAATTCGATGCCCATTGTTCTTGTTGACTGGTCTGATATTCGTGAGCAAAAACGGCTTATGGTATTGCGGGCTTCGGTGGCACTACATGGTCGTTCTATTACTCTTTATGAGAAAGCCTTTCCGCTTTCAGAGCAATGTTCAAAGAAGGCTCATGACCAATTTCTAGCCGACCTTGCAAGCATTCTACCGAGTAACACTACACCGCTCATTGTCAGTGATGCTGGCTTTAAAGTGCCATGGTATAAATCCGTTGAAAAGCTAGGTTGGTACTGGTTAAGTCGAGTCAGAGGGAAAGTGCAATATGCAGATTTAGGTGCGGAAAACTGGCAACCTATCAGCAACTTACATAGCATATCCTCAAGTCGCTCAAAGACTTTAGGCTATAAGAGGTTGACTAAGAGCAACCCAATTTCATGTCAAATTGCACTGTATAAATCACGTCCTAAAGGCCGAAAAAATCAGCGTTCGACACGGACTAATTGTCATCATCCGTCACCTAAAATCTACTCCGCTTCGACAAAAGAACCATGGGTTTTAGCGACTAACTTGCCCGTTGAAATCCGAACACCAAAGCAACTTGTTAGGCTCTACTCGAAGCGTATGCAAATTGAAGAAACCTTCCGAGACTTGAAAAGCCCAGCCTACGGTTTAGGCCTCCGTCATAGCCGAACTAGCAGCTCAGAGCGCTTTGATATCATGCTGCTAATCGCCCTAATGCTTCAACTGACATTTTGGCTTGCTGGAGTTCATGGTCAGAAACAAGGTTGGGATAAGCACTTCCAAGCTAACACTGTCAAAAATCGAAATGTACTCTCAACAGTGCGCTTAGGGATGGAAGTTTTGCGGCATTCTGGCTACACAATAACGAGGGAAGACTTGCTCGCGGCTGCAACCCTGCTTGCTCAAAATCTATTCAAACATGGTTGTGCTTTGGGGAAATTATGAGGGGATCCCTCAGTATTTTGCTGTTTTGAATGCACTTTATGCAGAGAGTATATAGTCTCAAGTTGGTTCCAATCACTATATTGGCCAAACTCTAAACTGGCCAATACATAAGGATCACTGGTCATAAAGGGCACGTTACGACTATCAATTTGTAACGTATTACCTGATATGTCGACGGTTGAAATATAGTCGTCAATATTGGGAAGTGGCACTTTATACTGAGGAATCCCCTAATGATTTTGATAAAAATCATAAATTTAAGGTAGATGCACATCTTGTCATGTGATCAAATGGTTCTGAGAAAAATCAATAACCAGACAACAAGATGTGCGAACTCGATATTTTACACGACTCTCTTTACCAATTCTGCCCTGAATTGCACTTAAAACGACTCAACAGTTTAACGCTGGCTTGCCACGCATTACTTGAATGTAAAACGCTCACTCTTACCGAACTTGGTCGTAACCTGCCAACGAAAGCCAGAACAAAACATAACATCAAACGAATCGACAGATTGTTAGGTAATCGTCACTTGCACAAAGAGCGACTCGCTGTATACCGTTGGCATGCCAGCTTTATCTGTTCAGGTAATTCGATGCCCATTGTTCTTGTTGACTGGTCTGATATTCGTGAGCAAAAACGGCTTATGGTATTGCGGGCTTCGGTGGCACTACATGGTCGTTCTATTACTCTTTATGAGAAAGCCTTTCCGCTTTCAGAGCAATGTTCAAAGAAGGCTCATGACCAATTTCTAGCCGACCTTGCAAGCATTCTACCGAGTAACACTACACCGCTCATTGTCAGTGATGCTGGCTTTAAAGTGCCATGGTATAAATCCGTTGAAAAGCTAGGTTGGTACTGGTTAAGTCGAGTCAGAGGGAAAGTGCAATATGCAGATTTAGGTGCGGAAAACTGGCAACCTATCAGCAACTTACATAGCATATCCTCAAGTCGCTCAAAGACTTTAGGCTATAAGAGGTTGACTAAGAGCAACCCAATTTCATGTCAAATTGCACTGTATAAATCACGTCCTAAAGGCCGAAAAAATCAGCGTTCGACACGGACTAATTGTCATCATCCGTCACCTAAAATCTACTCCGCTTCGACAAAAGAACCATGGGTTTTAGCGACTAACTTGCCCGTTGAAATCCGAACACCAAAGCAACTTGTTAGGCTCTACTCGAAGCGTATGCAAATTGAAGAAACCTTCCGAGACTTGAAAAGCCCAGCCTACGGTTTAGGCCTCCGTCATAGCCGAACTAGCAGCTCAGAGCGCTTTGATATCATGCTGCTAATCGCCCTAATGCTTCAACTGACATTTTGGCTTGCTGGAGTTCATGGTCAGAAACAAGGTTGGGATAAGCACTTCCAAGCTAACACTGTCAAAAATCGAAATGTACTCTCAACAGTGCGCTTAGGGATGGAAGTTTTGCGGCATTCTGGCTACACAATAACGAGGGAAGACTTGCTCGCGGCTGCAACCCTGCTTGCTCAAAATCTATTCAAACATGGTTGTGCTTTGGGGAAATTATGAGGGGATCCCTCAGCACTTTATACCCAAACAACTCAAAGCCTGTTGCGGCATATTGTAGATAACCATGCCGACCTTCTTGGCGATAATATTCGGTACCTTTATAACGCTTTTCACCGTAAAGAGTGCCGTTACTGATTGCTTTATTTAGCTCCCAGTAGCTGAGAAGATCAAGAATTTCATCTTCCAGTTCAGGGTGCTGTTGGCAGAGTATTTTCAGCCAAATCAATAGTCGTCCGATATCCAGTGCTGACCAGCCGTTGCCATTAGTCGGCTCTGAACTCAGCCTCCCAGACGGCATACCTGTTTTTGTACTGTATTCACGATTTGGCAACCAGTCTTTGTACAGCGGCATTTCACGCAGTGTAGAGAGTGTCTGTGCCAATTCTCGGTGCGTTTGTTCCTTCGATTTTAAATTAAGTGCTTCTAGAGCGAGCGTGCCAGCAATGCCACTGGCAACATCCCACATCGTTGAATGGGCATAACCCTGAACAGAATCCCATAGCCCGGTGGTTTCACGTCGATTTCGGTCAAAATAGTATTGGGCTTTTTTTGCTAATAGACGCTCATTGCGATTGAGTTGATAGAGAGGTTTTCCATGCTGGTACGTAGGGTGAATGTCCGCGGTTGTCAGCGTAATTGCATTTAACCCATTTGAAAAATCAGAGGGTTCAGGCTCAGTAAGAATTGAAGATTCGAGAATCGGCGGTGCGATGACTCGGCGGTGAAATGTTGTTGCTGGAGCTGCTGATTGGGTTTGTTGAGATATACTGCGCTGACCATAGAAACTCACTTGTTCTTCGGCTAATGCATCATTTTTTATTGAGCTACCATCGACAAGATCATCACTATTACCGTATATCGGTAGGGCAGTAATAACACCGACAATAACTAACCAGCAGCGAGATTTCACGTGTTATGCAATTCCATTCGCAAATGTTTATCTAAGATAATGATAATACAAGATTTGCTATACGCTAGTTAGGTTGATAAAAAAGCTGCTATAGCTCGATGTTGCAGCTTGATGCTGCGTGTTAAGAGCAATGTATAGTTGTGTCGTCATCAATGGAGAAAAGAGAGAGGTTAAAAATCAACCACAATGCTTGAGTTTCACTGATGAGGGTTGTTACACTATAGATGATCGCGATACGCTGAAGTTATCCGACATTCTATTACTTTTATCACACTAATTTTTATGACAACGGACAGTGCTGGCTAAATGGATTTGAGTTTAGTTAGGAAATACTGTTATGAAACATTTTTGTCAATTTGTTCAAACGCTAGGCTTTAGTGAGTGCCAAGTCGGCGCTTGTGACCCCTTTTCTAAACCACAATTTTTTTATACTCATCCTGATTACACTCTAGGGTCTGATGCCAAAAGACGTGTTCACGATTATCTAGCGAACCAACCCCTATTTTTACAAGATTATGGTCAAATAGAACAGGCAGATTTTGCGATTGGCTTTTCATTTGGTGATAGCGACTGCATCAACCTTGAGCTAGCCAATATCGCTAATAAGGTGCATCAAATTGCGCCGTCATTAACGCTCTATTTGCAACAAGAGATCGCTCTTCATGCGTCAACACCGCGGATAATCATTGCTAATAATCAGTATCAAACAACGTTTGATGTGGCGAAGCAAGCGCAACAACGACAAGTGGGCAAAAAAGTATTGGTATTGGCTCAAGCATGGCATGCCAAGCGTTGTATCGAAACTTGTCAGTCACTGGGACTTGAAGTGGTTGCATTGAAAGTGGTCAATGGTTTCCCTGCTAACGATCCACAGCCATGGGTTCGTAATCCAATCAATTGGGTGATCAAAGAGAGCCATCGGCATATGGCGACGGGTTATGAAATTAGTCAGAAATATCAACTAGCTTAGCCATCGACTGACAAAACAGCGTCTATACTCAACAGATAACTATATGCAACAACGTCAGTTAGGGTTCATTAAGCTATGAGTATAGATTCGGCAAAGGCTTCGCTGTCGAACAATCCGTTCGATGCTGTCCGCAAGGAAATTTGGGCAGCGATCTCATTCAGTTTAGGGGTTAATTTGCTCGTGCTGGCCGTGCCAGTTTATAGCCTACAGCTCTTTGACCGGGTGATGGGCAGTGCCAGTGTTGAAACTATGTTTGCTTTGCTGGTTATTACACTCTTTTTAGTCACCGCTCAGGCGCTACTTGAGTATATTCGCACCTTGTTAATGCAACGCTCAGCACTAAAGTTGGATGCAAAACTGAGTGGAGAACTATTAGCAAAAAGCATCGCTGAATCCTCAAAAACCAATCGTATTGAAAAAAACGCCTTACAAAACCTCACAACATTACGTAATTTTTTGGTGTCACCTTCAACGTCATCCATTCTTGATTTGCCTTTCACGCCACTGTTTTTATTACTGTTGTTTGCGTTCCATCCTTATATCGGTTTTGTTGCTCTGATTGGTGTGGTGATATTTGCAGGTTTAGCGGCTGTGATGATGTTGGGCGGTAGAAAGTTAACCGCTCAAGCGCAGAAGACCACCGCTCAGGTAAGCATGGAACTCAATGATTATTTAAGAAATGCGCCCACATTAAAAGCGATGGGGATGAGTGAGAATGTCGGTAACTCATGGCGAGAAACCAATGCTAGCGTGTTGCATTTACAGTGGTTGGTGAATTCTCGTGTGGGGCTATTGCTAGCTATCAGCCGTTATTTTAGAACCTTATTGCAAGTCGCAGTGCTGACCTGTGGAGTCTACTTAGCACTGCAACAGCAAATAGGCATTGGCGCGGTGATAGCCAGTTCGATATTGATTGGACGTGTTTTAAGCCCATTTGAAAGCGCGGTGAGCGGATGGAAAACATGGTATAGCGCGTTCAAAGCGTGGCAAAGCCTAAATCATAGTGTGTTGGAAAACACACACTCCAAGAAGACGCTGTTACCAGAACCCAAAGGCGATATTCAGTTTAGTAATGTCAGTCTTAAATTTGCTCATGCGCGTAAGGCGACGATTCAAAATATCAGTTTTAAGCTAGGGGCGGGAAATGCACTTGCGGTGATGGGTAATTCCGGATCTGGAAAATCAACCTTAGCCAGTTTGTTAATGGGCATTCAACAACCGAGTATGGGCGAGATCATGATTGATGGTGCCAGCATTGAAAAGTGGGATCTTAATCAGTTTGGCCAATACATTGGTTATCTACCTCAACATGTCGGTCTACTGGCAGGGACGGTAAAACAAAATATTTGCCATTTTACTGAAGGAGACGATGAGGCCGTAATACGAGCGGCCAAGTTGGCGTGTATTCATGAAATCATCATGTCATTGCCTGACGGTTACGAAACCTATATTGGAGAGGGCGGTGTTTTACTTTCCGGCGGGCAAAAGCAAAGGATTGGTCTAGCAAGAGCCATTTATTCCAACCCAAGAGTATTGGTGCTCGATGAGCCTAATTCAAATTTGGATCCAGAAGGTGAAACGGCCTTAGCGATTGTGCTGCAACATTGTAAAGAGCACCAGATCACAGTCGTGATGATTAGTCACCGCCCGGGCTTTTTACGTCAAATGGACTGGGTGATAAAACTCAAAGATGGCAAGGTAGAAAAAGCGGGTACCTGCGAGCAATTCTTGGGGCTACATGTTGAGCCGGAGTTGACAGAAAGTAAAACAAGCAAGACAGCTTAAGGTGGCGTTATGGATGATGTCGTACAGAAAGAGATGTTCAGTACCCGCAAATTGATTGTGATTGGTTTGACCGTTTTAGTCGTTACCGTTGGGGGTTTTATAGTTTGGGCGATGAGTATGCCGCTCAGTTCGGCCTCTGTTGCACCTGGCAGTCTTGTGGTGGAGAGTAAACGTAAGCAAATCCAACATTTGCAAGGTGGCTGGGTAAAACAAGTCTTCGTTCGAGAAGGGCAAACGGTCGCGGTTGGTCAAGCTCTGATTGAGCTTTCAGATACGAAAGCGGAAGCCGACTATCGCCGCTATCTGTATCGCAGTTACTCTTTGCTTGCACAACAAGCAAGGCTCAATACGTTAACCAATGGTGATGCTGAGATTGTATGGCCTGAAGCGCTCACTGTTGAGAAAGATGAGGTGGTGATTGCGGCTCTGTTACGCAGTGAAAATGTTCAGTTTGAACAAGCATTGTTGCGGGTGCAATTACTGGCAGGTCAATATCAGCAGAGAATTGCTTTATATAACGAAAAAATCGAAGGTAATCAGTTTCAAAAACGCGCCATTGCCACTCAAGGCGATTTAGTTAAACAAGAAGTCACAATGACGAAGGGCTTAGTTGACAAAGGTTACGTGTCTAAAACGCGTATGTTGGAATTGCTACGTCATCAAGCGCGGATTGATGCTGAATTGGCCGAGATCAGTCTGACGATTGATATGGCTGAGCGAGAGCTTGAATCGCTGCATCAAACTCACCAAAATCAACTTTTGGAGCTAAAGCGTGAGCACTCTTTTCAACTTAAAGGGGTCAATGATGAGTTAAGGGATGTACAACAACTGATTAAAACCGCATTGGATATCCGCGAGCGTATTTTAATTCGCAGTGAATTTGATGGCAAAGTCGTGGGGATGAATATCGCCAACATCGGCGGTGTTATTAAGCCGGGGCAAGTATTGATGGAGATCGTGCCAGAAAGTGATGAATTGATTGTTGAAGCGATCGTATCACCTAAGGATATTGATGTGGTGAGGCCAGGGTTAGATGCACGGGTGCGTTTAACGGCTTACAGTGCGAGAAACACACCGCCAGTGGTAGGCGAAGTGTTGCACGTTTCTGCTGATCGAGTATTACAGGGTGGTGAGAATAAAGATACCGCGCAAGGGTATCTAGTGACTATTCGTTTCGATCACTCTTCAATTGCTGATTTGATTGAGAATCATGGCGTAGCACTTTATCCGGGCATGTTAGCGGAAGTTCTGATTCTTGGTGAAGAACGGACGCTTTGGGATTACTTGGTTAGCCCGATTCTAAGTGGCCTTAATAAAGCGATGAGGGAAGTATAATGACGCAAGAAATGGTGTTTTGGCTGTGTTTTTATGGCTTCTTTATGCTGGCAACGGCATTGGTGGGTTACCACAAGAATAATATCGTGGCGGGGATCTTACTTGGCTACGTTTTGGGCCCGATTGGTTTAGTATTGATCTTGTTGAGCCAAGATCGACGTCATGGCCACTGTCCGCATTGTTCTGCAAAAGTGGATCGCCATGCTTATCATTGCCCGCGTTGTGAGCAAAAGTGCTACAAACAATTGGTTTGAGTTTATCTCGATAAACATACCAGCAAGGCGTCCCTGAGGTCGTCTTAATTATTTCGATAGCATGCAGTGAGAAAAAAGGCCCACCGAGGTGGGCCAAGCAGTGGTGTGAACTTGAATTTTGGGGCTACACTTCGGTCGAATCAGGGAAGTTAATGTCGTTGCTATCGAGATCACTCCAGATAACCACTTCTTGCCCGGAGTCATTTTCAAATCGATAGCCGTAAAGTGAGCCGGTATCAATATCGCTGGCTTGATAAATACTGGCGATAGAATCACTCATCTCGACGTGGCTCTCAGTGAGCGTCCAACCCCAGCCAGACAGGTCAATGCTACTGGCTCCGGTACAAACAAATTGCCCTGATGTTTCTCCTGCTGTGTGGTTGGCAGCGATTTTATCTAGTGCAAGGGACAGTTCGGTATCGCTGGAGTTGATACTGATCCCCTCTAGCTCTTGGAAGGTGTTATGGCTCATATCGATCATCTGGTTTTGGTTATCATCCCCGACGAGAAGGACATCAAAATCAGCGCCTCCGCTAAAGTGAACCATATTGGCTTCGCCACTTTCAATTTCATTCGAGTCAAACACCAATTGGTCGTTGCCCGCACCGCCGAACAGTTGGTCGATACCGTCACCACCATCGAGGCGGTCATTACCCATTTGGCCATAGAGCGTATCGTCACCTGCATCTCCCGCTAAGGTGTCATTACCCTCGCCACCGTCAAGTGTATCAGCGTTATCATTGCCGTTAATGGTATCGTTACCTTCGCCACCCGAAACATAGTCCTCGCCGCTGCCGCCAGAAAGCTTATCATCGCCTTGTTCACCATAAAGCATGTCGTTTCCTCCATTCCCTGATAATGTGTCATTGCCTTCTTCACCGAAGAGAAGGTCGGCTGAACCACCACCAGAGAGGTTGTCGCTACCAGTGCCGCCCCATAATATATCGTTGCCTGAATCGCCGCGTAGGGTATCGTTTCCTTCGTTACCATATAGGGTGTCATTGCCAGAGCCGCCAGACAGGTAGTCATTACCTAGCCCGCCAGTGAGCGTATCGTGATCATTTTGTCCCCACATTGAGTCATCGCCGTCATCCCCTTGTAGGATGTCGTCACCAGAGCCACCGTAGAGTTTGTCGTTATCAGCGCCACCAAACAGTTGGTCGGCACCACTGCCCGCATTCAGCGTGTCTTGGCCAGCGTCGCCGTGCAGTTCATCTGCACCAGAACCGGTTGTCAGTTTGTCATCACCTTCACCCCCGGTTAAGGTGTTGGTGCCACCCGTGACGGTGACAGTATCGTTACCTTGGTCACCATCAATTTGATTGGCGCCGCCTTGGGCGCTAATGGTGTCGTTTCCGTCACCACCGTCTATGTGATTAAGACCGGAACCGGACAGTTGAATGTGGTCATTACCAAGTCCACCAGCAATGGTGTTGTTGTCACCGGACGCTGTGATGGTGTCAGTGCCATCGCCACCATCTATTTGGTTTGAGCCCGTACCAGTGACTTCGATGTAATCGTCACCGATGCCGCCGGAAATTAGGTTATTTGCACCGCTTAATGTAATGCTATCTTGTCCATCACCACCGTGAACGGTGTTATGATCAGATTCATCTTCGATAATGTCATTACCCACGCCGCCAAGCAGGGTATCGGCTCCGCTGCCGCCCAGGAGGGTGTCGTCACCATCCTCACCAGAAAGTGTGTTGGTGCCACTTTCACCAACCAGTTTATCGTTACCTGTGCCACCGAATAAGTGATCATTCCCAGAGCCCGAATAGAGTTCGTCAACCCCGGCATCACCGTGCAAAGTATCGTTACCGGCTCCACCAAATAATAGGTCGTTGTCGTCACCACCTGAAAGGGTGTCATGTCCTTCACCAGAATCGATGAGATCTTGTCCTTGGTTGCCACTTAAATGGTCATTGTCAGCGCCTCCGTAAAGCGTGTCATCACCAAGACCCCCACTGGCTGTGTCACTGCCCAAACCACCATAGAGGGTATCTTGACCTTCACCAAGGTTAATTGTGTTTTGGCCAGCTTCGCCATAAACCGTATCATTGCCAAGACCAGCATCAACATTATCAGCACCATCGCCCGCGTAGAGAATATCGTCGCCACCCGCGCCAGTAATGGTGTCGGCATCTGCGCCACCATAGAGGGTATCGGCAACATCGCTTCCCACTAGCGTATCATCGCCATCCCCACCATAAATCTGGTGGCTACCCATTTCGGCGGCGTAGAGGGTATCGTTACCTTCTTCACCGAGAACGGTATCGAATCCGTCGTCGTGAACGATGTCATCGCCTGCTCCCGCCGCAATAAAGTCGTATCCTTCGCCGCCAATCAGTTCGTCGTTACCTGCGCCGCCAAAGAGGGCATCATTGCCTGAACCGCCTTTAACGATATCGGCACCATCACCGGCATCAATGTGGTCATCGCCAGCACCAGCATCAATATCATCGTTGCCTGAACCTGCGTAGATTTTGTCATTGCCTTCTTCTGTGGTGATCGTGTCGGCATCGCTACCACCATATACAGTGTCATCCCCTAAACCGGTAGAGATGGTGTTGATACCCGATTCACCATAGACGGTATCATTACCTGTACCAGAATCGATTTGGTCTTCACCAGAGCCTGCAAAAATAGTGTCGTCGCCTAAGCCCGAGGTGATGGTGTCATTGCCAGCACCGCCAGAGAGTGTGTCGTTTTCATTTGAACCGACAAGCGTATCTTGGCCAGAGCCGCCATAGAGTTCACTGGCATTGAGGCCGGCATTAAGGTGGTCATCACCGCCTTCACCAAATAGTACGTTATTGCCTAGTTCACCTTGCAATACATCGTTGCCGGAACCGGCGAAAACTTGGTCATTACCCACACCCGCATAAATGGCGTCATCACCTGCACCAGTGAAGGCTTTATCATCACCGCTACCGAGGCTCACGGTATCGACACCACTGCCAGAATAGACAAAGTCATCATCATCACCAGAGTCAATGGTGTTATTACCGTCACCGGCAAAAACCGTATCTTGGCCTGAGCCGGTCAGGATGGAATCTGCACCACTACCTGCGTAGAGGAGATCACCACCAGCGCCAGTATTGAGTGTGTTTTGTCCATCGCCGGCATAAAGCGTGTCATCGCCATCACCAGATAGAATGGTGTCGTTTCCCGTATCGGTATAGATGATGTCATCACCGCTGCCTGTATTAATGGTGTTGTTGCCTGTCTCACCAAAAACGGTGTCATTACCATCACCGGTTGAAATCAGATCATCGCCTGAGCCCGCATAGACTTGGTCTGCGCCTGCACCGGTGGTGATAGTATCCATGCCCGCATTGGCATGGATGACATCGTTACCATCGCCGCCATCAATCGTATCGTTGCCTTGACCGCCATATAGTTGGTCGTCACCAAACCCACCAATGAGAGTATCGTCACCCACATCACCGTAGAGGATGTCGTGGTTATCTCCGCCTTCAAGATGATCGTTACCCAGCTCTCCGACGAGTACGTCTTGACCTGTACCGCCAGAGATAGTGTCGTCCCCATCGCCGCCTAATAGGAGGTCATCTCCAGCGTCACCGGTGATGGTGTCAGCGCCTTCGCCACCAAGAATAAAATCGTTGCCTTCACCACCGATAATTGTATCTTCACCTTGGTCGCCATGAATTTCATCATCTCCGCTATTGCCCTCAAGATGATCACGGCCTTTCCCACCGAGTAAGCTATCGTTGCCTTCGCCGCCAAGTAGGGTGTCAGCGCCATCATCACCGATAAGTGCGTCGTTACCGGCACCGCCTTCAAGGTGATCATCACCGATTTCACCCATTAATAGGTCATCACCGTCACCGCCAAATAACGCATCATCGCCATCAGAGCCGAGTAGGGTGTCGTTACCTTCGTCACCATAGAGCGAGTCATCACCAGAACCACCCATTAAAACATCATCGCCAAGGCCGCCATGCAGTAGGTCATCATTAATATCGCCATCGATAAAATCGTTGCCTTCGCCGCCATAAAGCGTGTCATTGCCTTGTTGGCCTTTTAGGATGTCGTCACCTGCGCCACCATCAATCGTATCGTTATAGATATTGCGAACTTGCACGTCTATGTCGCTAACGGTAGCGATTGGCGCGCCTTGTTCATCTATGAAAGTTAATACGACAGCACCATCAGTAGGTAGGTCGGTTTCTGCAATGTTAATATCAACACTCAATGTTCCGTCTGCCGATGTGGTCGCCAATTGGGTTGCGATGAGGTTGCCTTGTTCATCGGTAATTTGCACGGTAACGGGTGAGTTTTCGGTAAACCCTCCGGCATTAGTGGAGGTTTGTACTGCTTGATTGACAGCAAAATTATTCAGTTTTAACTCATGGCTTACTTGTTCAATGGGGCCGGCACTATACTGATAGACGCTGGCCGCCATTCCCCACGAGTCGTCGTTGTTGGATGGCGTGCTTTCTTCCGCTGGTGTGTACTCAACATCGCCAAGAACAGTATCGGCCCCATCACCGGCGAAGACCGTATCACTCCCTTCGCCCGCAGCAATGAAATCGTCTCCCGCTAAGGTTGAGATTTCGTCATTGCCCGAACGACTATTTACAGAATCATCGCCGGATGTACCGACAATAAGGTCATCGTGTTTGGTGCCTTCCATAAGCCTTCTCCTAGCCATTAAGCCTGAATCCTTGGTATTGCAAGTGTGATACCAGATTCATATTTTTGGTTATAGATTTAGGTTAGTAGGCGAGAGAATATTTGCCACGAAAGTTTAATTTTCCAATAAAATCAGTGATTAGAATGAGAAGCTATATGCAAGGGTAATAGAGCCATCTTTGAAGCGTCCGGTATCCTCTCCTCGCTCAGAAGGGTGCCAACGATTGCCAGAATAATTGTTATATTGCAAAGTGACAGTGCCTGGCCGCCAGTCAAAATAGCCAAAGCCATAGGTATAATCGGGGTTCCAAGGCTGCTGTTGTGCTCTGTCAAAATAGTAAAATGCAGTCGCATTGACGTACCAGTTACCGAAAATAGAATATTTGCAGCCAAGGCTAAGAGTTTGGTGATTCTTTTTATAAGAAATAGAGGCCAAATCGAAATACTCGGGGGTATGGTTAAAATCTACCTGACAACCAATCGCACCTTGCTCGGTAAAACTTATCCAATCTTTCACTATTCCCGTTATTGGAAACTTCCAGCCTAATGCCCATGTTCCTTGGTTGAACTCAGTCACTCGTCCGCCTTCCTCGGGAGAGAATCGGTTACCGCCATAGTTGGAGTACACCAAACTAAAGGTATAAGGTCGCCAATCGCTATAGCCAAAGACATAAGTAAAGTCAGGATTCCATGCTTGTTGTTGTTCACTGTCCCAATAATAGTAAGCGGTACCGGAAATAAACCAGGCACCAGCAATAGTGTACTTCAACGAGAGTGTGGCAGTGGTGTTGTTATTGCTTGGGCCATTGGTTGCGCCCGCAGGGAGATTGGCGGATTCGGTTTCAGCCAGTGGGTGGTGGTAGCCAATATTGCCACTTAGCCCTTGCAGCAAAGTGCGTGATTGCCATTCTTCGTAAGGGAAGTCAAATGAACTGCTTACCCCATTCCAGATTTCTTCTCGTTCAATCTCCACGTCGCTTTTTGTTGGTGATGAGAGATCCTCTGGCGGTGTGACGGTCAGGACATGTTGTGATGGGTTCACCGCCATTTGGCTGGTATTTGATAGGTACTCGTCAGCCAAAGCAGGTTTTATTACTAGCCCACTGAGTAAAAAAAATAATTGTGCGGCAACTTTTCCTGTTTGCAAAATACCGTCTTCCATATTGTTAGTACAAGCAGTGAGCAGATAAGTTTAGGATAATCATAAGAAATTATTTGCATTGCTACTAATTGAGTCTAACCTAAAGTTATAGCGCTTGCGAATTTAAGAGCCAAACAATAGGTATCATCACGCGCAAAGAACACGGCAGCAGGAAGCTGCATCAACGTCAGAACATAGAAAATATTAAGGCTAGGAATGAAAGAAATTCTGCTGGTGGATGACAGCCGAACCATTCTTATTTATATGAGTTCGGTCCTTCAGAAACGGGGATATAAAGTCTTCACCGCGATGAGTGGTGAGGACGCTTTAGAGGTGCTTAATCAACAAGATGGCATCCAATTTGTCCTGTCTGATTGGATGATGCCCGGTATGAATGGCATCGAACTTTGCCAAACCTTAAAGTGTCACAACTTTGGCCGTTACATCTTCTTTGTACTGCTGTCCTCCAAAAACGATCAGCAATCGATAGTCAGCGGTATAGATGCTGGTGCCGATGACTTTGTCGATAAAAAAACCTCGGTTGAAGAGCTTGAAGCGCGGATCCGAGCCGGTTTTCGTACTCTTGATCTCCATAACGACTTACTTGCGAAAAACCATGAACTTGATAAAGCCTACGAGACGATCAAGCGCGACCTCGATTCGGCGGGTGATTTAATCAAGCAAATCTTACCGAAAACCAAAACCTTCCCGTGCGCTGAATTAAGCTATGTTTCGATCCCAAGTGCCCAAATTGGTGGAGATATGCTGGGTTACATGCAGCTCGACCCTCACCACATTGCCTTTTATCTGTTTGATGTTGCTGGGCATGGTGTTTCTTCCGCATTGATGTCGTTCTCAGTACAGCAAAGTTTGTCGGTATTGACGGGGAGTTCCTCGGTGGTGATGCGGTCAGGTGCTGATGGCAATGAGATCGCTTCACCGGAAGAAGTGGTGGAAAAACTGAATCAAATTTACATGAGTGGTGAAACAAACGTGCTCTATTTCACCATGATTTACGCCGTATTAAATACTCAAACGGGTCTCATGTCCTACTGTTGTGCCGGCCATCCCCCTTTGGTCTGGTATCACGGTAGGCATGGGCAGGCTGAGTTGATTGGTCATGACAATTTTGTCGTTGGTGCGTTTGAGGATGTGGACTACCAATCTTCGATCATCCAACTTGAACCGGGTGACAAAGTTTGGTTTTACTCGGATGGCATTACTGAAGCCGATAACGGGCTAGAGCAGTTTTCAGAAGATGGTCTGCGCAACACAATCGAAAAATTGAATAATTATTCCACCCAACAACAAACCGAAATGGCAGTGAAATCTGTGCAGCAATGGCGTAACAAAGAGTGCTTTGATGATGATGTCAGTGTGTTGGTGGCGGAATGGAAGGGGTTTATTGAAGGAGAAAATCAATGCGATATGAGATTAGTGAAAAAGGAAACTGCACAATTCTTCAAATAAATGAAGAGCGCTTTGACGCCAAATTGGCGCCTCAGTTCCGAGCTGAAATTGAAAGCGTGATGAACACAATGAGTCCGCATCTGGTTCTTGATATTGGTGCAGTTCGATTTATGGATAGCAGTGGTCTTGGCGCGGTAATGGGCGTGTATAAGTTACTCCGTGATAAAAAAATCAGTGTCGCGAACCCACAAAAACCAGTGCGAGATCTTTTCAAGCTTACTCGTATGGACCGATTAATAAAAACCTACGACAGCGTTGATGCAGCACTGACTACCTCGGTGTAGGAGGCATTATGAAAGGGATGATTCTTGCTGCAGGGAAGGGCACACGTGTGCGTCCTATTACTCAATCGATACCAAAACCGATGATCCCGATTTTAGGAAAACCGGTAATGGAATCGATGATTGAGCTATTTGCCCAGCACAACATCAGTAAAATCATGATCAATACCAGCCATCTTGCGGAGGTAATTGAAGGCTACTTTGGTGATGGTCACCACTTTGGCGTCCAACTTTCGTATTCATACGAAGGCGAGTTAAAAGAGGGAGAATATCGCAGTAAAGCGCTCGGTTCTGCTGGGGGAATGAAAAAGATCCAAGAGTTTTCCGGCTTTTTCGATGAAACATTTGTCGTGGTATGCGGAGATGCATGGATCGATCTTGACTTAAATGAAGCGGTACAAAAACACAAAAAGAAGGGTGGTATCGCGACCATTATTAGTAAAAACGTTCTCGATGACGAAGTGGAAAAATACGGTGTAGTCGTGACGGATAGTCGCGGTCAAGTCACCAGTTTCCAAGAGAAACCAGCCAAAGAAGAAGCGCTTTCTAATCAGATCAATACTGGGATTTATATCTTTGAACCAGCGATATTCGACTATATCCCCCATGGAGAAGAGTTCGATATTGGTAGTGATCTCTTTCCTCTTTTGGTTGAGCAGCATGTACCATTTTATTCGGTCGATATGCCTTTCCAATGGTTGGATGTTGGCAATATTAGCGACATTTGGGGCGTAACCCGCGACATTCTCGATGGCAAAGTTCCAGGTTATCGCATTCCGGGTACACAAGTTAAAGCGGGTGTTTGGTTAGGGATTAATACCGTCGTTGATTTGGATAAATGCAATATAGTCCCACCGGCTGTGATTGGCAGTGGTTGCAAAATTTCAAATGAGGCCAATATTATCGGACCGGCGCTCGTCGGGGCGAACTGCATCCTTGAAGCTGATTGTCAGGTTCAAGAGTCGCTGATTTTCGACAATATTCACGTTCATCAAGGCACGCAAGTGAAACAGCAAACCATCTTTGGCAATTACTGTATTGGCCATGATGGTAAGCCATGTGAAGACTTGCAGTGGAACCATCTGCGTTCTGGACCAAAAGATCGCGTATCGGACGCATTCAAATCGATTTAACTCTCACAAAGGAGAAAAGGATGACCAATCGCCAGTGCAGGCATTTTGGCAGTACTTACTCAAGCTCATTAGATGCTTCTCGCGAAGCATCTGAAGACCTGCAACACTTTTGCACCCGAGTTGGAATCTCTAATGAACTCGCCGCTCAACTGGAGTTGTGTGTGGTGGAAATGGTGAATAACGCGTTTATTCATGCTTATAAAGAGCAGGAAGGACAGCCGATTGAATTGCAGTGTGAAATTCGAACCGATGATTCTCAATCTGTATTGTTGATGAAGATTTCCGATTTCGGCAGTTTGATGCCACAACAGGAACTGGAACGAAAATTGGCTAATGAGTTTCTCGAACCCGATCCGGAAGATGAAACCACATGGGCGACATCGGGACGAGGTTTTATCATCGTCTCAAGTCTTATGGATAAGGTAGAGCTCACTTCTGAACAAACCAAAAATACCTTTTTAATGGTGAAAGCGTTAGAGGAACAAGCGCTCGCCGTATAGTCCAGCATGACATCGTTTGCTAACACTGAATTGGATAGGGAGTGCCAGGATGGATCACTATTTTAAACATTTTGAACACCGTGTTCCGCCAGAACCCGTGCCTCATAGCATACCGCGTGAGTTGTTGTACCAATATTTAGCGACTTGTAACTTGACGCTTGGCCTTTGGTATTTATGGTGGCGCTGGAGCTTTGCATTAAACTACGATGCATTATGGTTTTCGCTCCCACTTGCATTCGCGGAATCTTGTGCATTCATCGGCTCAGTCCTATTTACTTATAATTTGTGGAAAGTAAAAGATGAGCCATCTAAAGCTCCTCCTTTCAAAATAGCTGAATGTGTTAGAGACACAGAGGAAAACAGGCCGATCAGTGTCGATGTGTTCTTTCCTAGTTACGATGAAGAACCTGAACTGGTCAAATTAAGCATCTTGGATGCACAAAAGGTTCGCTATCCCCATCCAATCGAAATCAACATTTATATTCTTGATGATGGTAATCGTCCTGAGATGAAAGCGATGGCCGAGAGTATGGGCATTGGCTACATCACGCGAGAGGGGAATATTGGCTTTAAAGCGGGCAATCTGCGCAATGCCATGGAGCAAACGTACGGTGATTTTGTGGTCATTTGCGACGCCGACACGCGACCATTTCCCACTATTTTAGAGAACACGTTGGGCTACTTTCGTGACCCGAATGTCGCGTGGGTGCAGACACCACAGTGGTTTTTTGACCTACCAGAAGGTGAGCGCCTGCCGAAGTTCTTGCAACGCAAAATGGGTAAGTGGGCTGCCTATTTTGGTGCAGGGTTTGAAAAACTGTATGGCCCAGTCACGCTCGGTGAAGATCCTTTTGTTAATGACCCTCAAATGTTTTATGACGTCATTCAGCGTCGTAGAAACTGGGCAAATGCGGCCTTTTGCTGTGGTGCGGGCTCGATCCACCGTCGTGAGGCGGTTATGGAAGCGGCATTACGAGCGTATGCAGAACAAATTACTAATGAGCAGGATGAAGTAGAGCGCCAAATTCGCCGGTTGACCAAAGAGCGTGAGGTCGATAAAGATATTTCCGATAACCTGCGTAACGAAATATTGTTTGATACCGAATTTACGCCTTATAAATTCCACGTTTCGGAAGACCTTTATACCTCAATCGTGTTGCACTCTGATCAAGAGCGTCAATGGCGTTCGGTAATGCATCCTCGGGTTGAGAGTAAAATGTTGTCGCCACAAGATCTCCAAACATGGACGGTACAACGCTTCAAATACTCTGGCGGTTCGATTGATATCTTTATGAACGACAATCCAATTTTTCGTAAGGGTCTTAACTTCAAGCAAAAGCTGATGTATGGCGCCAGTTTTTGGTCAAACTTATCTGCGATCTGGAATATCATTTTCTTAGCCTGTCCAATCGTCTACTTCCTAACCTCGATTGCCCCTGTTAGTGCTTATGACGTGACTTTCTATATGCATTTCCTTCCGTTTGTTTTGACTGCTGAACTTGCCATGATGGTTGGTACTTGGGGTGTCGCAGGCTACAAAGGTAAGACAAATTTCCTCTCCTTTTTTCCGGTTAATTTACGAGCGTTATGGACCGTGTTGCGCGGACGGAAAATCACCTTCCCAACCACGCCGAAAGAGCGCCAAACCGGCAATTTCTTCAAACTGGTTTTACCCCAAAGCATGGTATTTTTCCTTAGTCTGTTTGCACTGGCATTCGCATGGACAGGTTACTCAACAGGCATGTGGGGAAGTTATTCCTTTGGTGGTTTAGTGCTAAATACGTTTTGGATAATTAATAACATGATGGCGATGTGGGGCGTAATGGCAGCCGCATTTTGGACACCACCGAATACAGATGAAGATCAGCAGACGGCGACCAATTCAGAGGAGTTGAAATATGAAGTTTAAACAAGCGTTAGTGAATGCTCGTCATCATATCGTGTTCATTTTAGGCCTAACCACAGCACTTGTGATTGCGTTCAGTATTGAGACGCGAGAAGACGGACAAGTGCTTGGCAATATCACCTTTGAAGCTGCAGAAGAGATCCCGCTCAAGCAGAATCGAGTGCTGACGACTCAAGAGTATCAATGGGCCAGTATTGCTTGGCAATATTTTGAAAATAACTATCAAGAGAATACCGGGCTGGTGAATTCAGTGGATGGTTATCCGTCAACCACGATGTGGGATACCGCTTCTTATTTAATGGGATTAATTGCGGCGGAAAAGTTGAATGTGATTTCAACTGATATGTTCAGTATGCGCATGGAAAAAGCTTTGATTACCTTATCGCGATTACCGCTGGTAAACGGAAAGCTGCCGAATAAAGCTTATAACACCCAAACCCTTGAGATGGTGGATTACGAAAACAACCCGAAAGAAAACGGTATAGGTTGGTCGGCGATTGATATCGGTCGTATTTTGGTGCCGATGAACATTGTGATTTGGCAGTACCCGCAGTTTAACAAACAGGTTAACGATGTATTAAACCATTGGAGTGTCAGCGATATGCTGATTGATGGTTACCTGTTTGGTGCACGTCCTGCAGCAAAAGATGGCCGTATGGAGCTGGTGCAAGAAGGGCGAATTGGTTACGAAGAGTACGCCTCGAAATCGTTGGCTTTGATGGGGCGAGATGTATTCAATTCAATGAAGTATATAGATTTTTTGCAGATGGTTGATGTGTACGGTATTGATATTCCAACTGATAAACGTGATCCGGCAGAGTTTCACGCGCATAACTACGTTGTGAGTGAGTCTTACATTCTCGATGGTATTGAATTTGGCGCAGATAGTGTCTCGAGAATATTTGCACACCGAATTTACCAAGCCCAAGAGCGCCGCTACAACGATACTGGCATTGTCACCGCAGTCAGTGAAGATAACGTCGACCAAGCACCGTATTTCGTTTACAACACGGTCTTTTCGAATGGTAAAACATGGAATGCCATTTCCGATGACGGCAAAGACCAATCACACCTTAAAACATTATCAACCAAAGCTGCGTTTGGTTGGTACGCCTTGTATGAATCGGACTACACCGATCTATTGATCACCGAAGCGGGTGAGCTTTATTCCAATAAAAAAGGCTGGTATTCAGGGCGTTATGAGGCTGATGGACGAACGAATAAGGCAATTACAGCTAACACCAACGGCATTGTATTGGAGTCGCTAGCGTATATCGAAAATGGCCCGCTGCTCACCATAGGCGAAAAGTAATCATTATTAAGGAAGAGATTATGCGCAGTATCTGTATTGGTCTAGTGACGCTTGCCTTGATAGGTTGTGGTAATAAGTACAACCAGTTTTCGGATGACATAGTTGAGCGTAAATCCCATTGGGATGTTCCTCAGCCTCGCTCTGGCGAACTCACTGAGCAAGAAATGGACATGGCGAGAATTGCTTGGAAGTATTTCGAGAATAATTACCAAGAATCAACGGGATTAGTCAATGCGGTAAATAACTATCCCTCAGTGACGTGGTGGGATGCGTCTTCTTATTTGGCTGGTATGGTCAGTGCTTATGAGCTGGGCATCATCAAAAAAGAGGAGCTCGATTCAAGACTAACTCGTTTTCTTGGCACCTTGAATAAGCTCGATCTCTTTCGAGGTGAGCTACCTAATAAAGCCTACAATACTCAGACTGCCGCCAAAGTGGATTATGGCAACCAACCGGGAGAGATTGGTTATTCGGCTCTCGATCTTGGTCGTCTAATGATTTGGTTGCACATCATTAAGCACCGTTACCCAGAATTTGCTACCAGTATTGATTCTGTGGTGTTGAGATGGAACTTTTGTAACATTATCGACGAAAATGGCACCATGTTCGGTGCATTGCTCTGAGGGATCCCCTCATAATTTCCCCAAAGCACAACCATGTTTGAATAGATTTTGAGCAAGCAGGGTTGCAGCCGCGAGCAAGTCTTCCCTCGTTATTGTGTAGCCAGAATGCCGCAAAACTTCCATCCCTAAGCGCACTGTTGAGAGTACATTTCGATTTTTGACAGTGTTAGCTTGGAAGTGCTTATCCCAACCTTGTTTCTGACCATGAACTCCAGCAAGCCAAAATGTCAGTTGAAGCATTAGGGCGATTAGCAGCATGATATCAAAGCGCTCTGAGCTGCTAGTTCGGCTATGACGGAGGCCTAAACCGTAGGCTGGGCTTTTCAAGTCTCGGAAGGTTTCTTCAATTTGCATACGCTTCGAGTAGAGCCTAACAAGTTGCTTTGGTGTTCGGATTTCAACGGGCAAGTTAGTCGCTAAAACCCATGGTTCTTTTGTCGAAGCGGAGTAGATTTTAGGTGACGGATGATGACAATTAGTCCGTGTCGAACGCTGATTTTTTCGGCCTTTAGGACGTGATTTATACAGTGCAATTTGACATGAAATTGGGTTGCTCTTAGTCAACCTCTTATAGCCTAAAGTCTTTGAGCGACTTGAGGATATGCTATGTAAGTTGCTGATAGGTTGCCAGTTTTCCGCACCTAAATCTGCATATTGCACTTTCCCTCTGACTCGACTTAACCAGTACCAACCTAGCTTTTCAACGGATTTATACCATGGCACTTTAAAGCCAGCATCACTGACAATGAGCGGTGTAGTGTTACTCGGTAGAATGCTTGCAAGGTCGGCTAGAAATTGGTCATGAGCCTTCTTTGAACATTGCTCTGAAAGCGGAAAGGCTTTCTCATAAAGAGTAATAGAACGACCATGTAGTGCCACCGAAGCCCGCAATACCATAAGCCGTTTTTGCTCACGAATATCAGACCAGTCAACAAGAACAATGGGCATCGAATTACCTGAACAGATAAAGCTGGCATGCCAACGGTATACAGCGAGTCGCTCTTTGTGCAAGTGACGATTACCTAACAATCTGTCGATTCGTTTGATGTTATGTTTTGTTCTGGCTTTCGTTGGCAGGTTACGACCAAGTTCGGTAAGAGTGAGCGTTTTACATTCAAGTAATGCGTGGCAAGCCAGCGTTAAACTGTTGAGTCGTTTTAAGTGCAATTCAGGGCAGAATTGGTAAAGAGAGTCGTGTAAAATATCGAGTTCGCACATCTTGTTGTCTGGTTATTGATTTTTCTCAGAACCATTTGATCACATGACAAGATGTGCATCTACCTTAAATTTATGATTTTTATCAAAATCATTAGGGGATTCCTCAGTGCATTGCTCGAACCCGGTAAAGAGGTGCAGTATTTGCAAGAGGGCCGATTAGGTTACGAAGAATATGCGGCGAAAGGTTTCCAGTTGTGGGGCTTTAACGTTGAACAAGCTCTACTCCCAGAGCCGTATTCCACCATTAATCTGTTTGGATATGATGTGCCGTATGACACCCGAGATCCTAGAAAGCTCAAAGCGCATAGTTACGTTGTCACTGAAAGCTATGTGTTGGATGGCATCGAGTTGGGCTGGGATACCGTCGATGATCGCTCAGAACACGATAATTCATACTCTCATCAGTGGATGGCCGAATTTGCTTTGCAAATCTATCGTGTACAAGAAGAGCGCTACAAGCAGACCGGGATTATCACTGCGCGTACCGAGCATCAGTTAGCGGGGGCGCCATATTTCGTTTATGACACGATTTATACCGATGGTTTTGCCTGGAACACTATCTCGGAAGTGGGCGATTTTCTGCCACAGTTTTCTGCTGTCGCGATCAAAGGGGCGATGGGGATGTGGGTGTTATGGGACACCGAATATACCGACTTACTGTTTAAACATGTCTCGACGGCTTATGATCGTGAAAAAGGCTTTTATGAAGGCATTTATGAAAACGGTACTGGGTTAATCAATACCTTTACCTCAAACAATAACGGCATCACTTTAGAAATCTTACTCTATAAGAAGCAGGGGAAGCTTCTTAAGTATCAAGATGATGTCGCCCCCAGTTTGTGGGAGCGAGCGCTAGAGTCGCCATTTGGTTACGAAGGGCAATGTTTACCCCGTAAAAAAATAGAGCCTGTACAGTAGCGAGGCGCTCAATGCTAAAGAATGTAGTCGTATTAGCACTGATGGTAATCCTGTCAGCCTGCGGAGTGGTTTATCAAGGCGTGAATGATGGGTTTACTGCGCTTAATCATTCGCAAATGGTACGCCAAGGTCGCCATGGTGCGTTGACGGAAGAGGAGCTTGCCTGGGCGGCGATAGCGTGGAAATACGTCAATAACAACACTCAATTGTCCACAGGGCTAGTGAATAGTTTAGATAACTATCCGACTACTAATATGTCGGGGGTTGCCGACTATCTGATTGCACTTTTAGCGGCGAGAGAGTTCGCTTTTATCAGCAATAAAGAATATGACGAGCGTCTATCGCTGGTACTGGCATTTTTAAATCGGATGCCGCTCAGTCAGGGTAAAGTGCCAAATAAAGTCTACAGCACTCAAACTGGCCAAATGGTTAACTATGGTAATCAACCACAAGATATTGGCTGGTCGTCGCTTGATATTGGCCGAATATTGATTGTGTTGGCGATTGTGAAGCGCCACTCCCCCGAGTTTTCGGAATATATTGATAAAGCAGTACTACGGTGGAATTTTTGTGAGTTGATCAGTGCCGATGGTGAATTGTATGGCGCGGTGGTCAATAATGGTCAGATCAGCCGTTATAAAGAAGGGCGTTTGGGGGTAGAAGAATATACCTCTTATGGCTATATCGACTGGCATATCGTACCGGAGAAAGCGATCAACATTGAACCTTATGATGTGGCCAGCATTTATGGTGTAGATCTGATTTTTGACGGCCGCGATCCACGTTTTTTCAATGTATTACGTCCGGTTTATACCACCCCTTACTTGTGGATGGGGTTGGAGTTCAACTGGGATGATATTGGCGATGACTCTTCGAGTGATGCGACTCATACCAATCAAACACTATCGGCAATGGCTGATGCCGTATATCAAGTACAAGAAAAGCGTTGGGATAACGAACGTATTTACACTGCACGCGGTGAGCATGTTGTCTCTGGAGAACCTTATTTTGTCTACGATGCGATTTATGGCCTTGGCACGCCTTGGATTACGCTAGCAGACGATGGTTCTTCTCATGATCACTTGGCATTGGTCTCGACACGAGTTGCATTTCAAATGTGGGCGCTGTGGAAAACAGATTATACAGACCGATTAATGACTCTAGTTAAGGAACTTTATGATCCGCAACGAGGTTGGTATGAGGGCCGTTTCGAGCTGACCAGTGCGTATGAAAAAAGCCTAAGTTTAAAAACCAACGCAGGGGTGTTAGAGGCCTTACTGTATAAGCAGCGAGGTAAGTTGTATCAGCGTAGTACAGATAAAGAGTATCGGGATGTGAAGTTTAATTCGCGATTTGATCACCCTGGCAACTGTTTAGTTGAGACTTTCCGATGAAAAAAATAACGTTATTTCTTCTATTGTTCTATTTACCTCTGGGTTCCGTTCTTGCTCAAGATACCTTGCATAAATCGGCCATTGACGCCTTAGTGACACCAACGTTGTTATTAGGTAAAGGTCGTTATTCTCAGGCGTCTGAAAGTTTCCATGCCCAGAGTACGGCGGTGTTAACCTTAGAAAAACAATTAGGTGCGCAGGGGATGTGGCAAGTAGCAGGATTGGCAGAAGGACTCGCTGCGATTGCAGCGGAAAAAAGTAATAATCCCATTGCGTATCAATATTGGTCGAATAGCGTGCGTTATTTTCTAATGTCTGGAGGCAGTTGGAGCCAGCTACAAAGTCAGTTGCATCAGGAGTTTGAGCAAGCTACAACACGTTTACAGGTTAACATGGCTCCCGGAGATACGGGCGCTTCAATCGACAATACTTGGCTAGAGCTTTTTTCTCTCGTTGAGGTTTGGCAAGAGAAGCTCGACTATTTCTCTTATCGTTCGCCGTCTTCTGGCTTGGCTCAACAGGCCACTAAACCATCAGCTTCGGTATCTGGTGACAACCGTTCAAATGGATCTCAATTGCGCCAGTATTCGCCCAAAAAACCGTTGCAGTTGAACGGTACTTTTAGAGGTAAAAAAGTTATCCAGACGAACGTCAATACGAGTCTTAAACAAACCCAATCCGCCAAAACCTCCGCCCCACGCGTTACACCGATAGTCGCAAATAATACGAATGACACTGGCGAGCAAAATATACAGCCGAAAACGGAGCAACAGCCGGTCACCATTGTTACTCCAATCGTCGTTGAAGGCGACATTATTGAACGCGATCATGTGACTAAAACGATTAAGGCGGATCAGCAAGCCTCTTCACAGACAGAGTCAAAGAGTGAAGAGAAGCTTATTTCGCGTGGCAATTTGGGTTCTGAAAGTAGTAAAGGCGTTGAGGCATCTCAACGGCGTAGTTTTGCACCTTCAACGGAGTGAACAGCAATTTCTTATAAAGAGAACCGTGCAAAGATCACATTTTGAATTACGCTTAAGTGAATATAAATCAAGATGCAGTGCTAGCCTATGTCCAACCTTACTCATTCGCTAATTGTGTGTACCGCGATGATGCCCTTGGCATTTCTTCCTCTAAAAGTTAATGCGATGACATTTCAAGATGATCTTGAAAACTTTGATTCTACTAAATGGTGGGTGGCAGATGGTTGGGAAAATGGTTTCCCTTTTTTAAACCGCTGGGAAGGTAAAGCGATATCGTTTGGTAAGCGTGGGATGACGATTGCATTAACTCCGGACAAAAAACTTAACGAACTTGGACAGCGAACTTTCTATTCTGGTGAATTAAGAAGCCACGATTATTACAGCTATGGTTGTTATGAAATTGAAATGCGTCCGATTAAAGCCGCTGGTGTCGTGACCTCTTTTTTCTTATTTTCAGGACCCTATGATAAACCTGAAGATGGTAATGGATTACATAATGAAATAGATATTGAGTTTTTGGGCAGTAACACCAACATGGTTCAATTTAATTTTTGGACTGATGATGATGAATATGCGAATACGCATGAAACCTTGGTATTTCTCAACTTTGATGCCTCGAAAGAGTTTCATCGCTATGGAATCTATTGGGGAGAGAATTCCCTTGAATGGTTTATTGATGGTGAATCGGTACTCAAAGTGAAAAACAATCCTTTTGATCCGCTACCAAATGTTGAGCATTCAAGATTGCGAATTATGGCCAATGTTTGGGCTACCGATCCGGAAATTGCCAACTGGGCAGGGCTATTTAATCAAGAAAAACGTACAACTTATAAAGCAAAATATCGTAATTTTTCGTTTACGCCTGATAGCCAATGTAAATAGAGTATGAGAGAAGCTCATATCAATCACGCTGATTTGCAAAGTTAAGGAAAATCGCGCCATTAGCTTGTATTCAACACCATGCATACTACCTTTTAAAGACAACAATTAAATACACAACGTCAGTCTGGGGTAACAGTATGGATACATCATTGTCGCATGCGCTTGATCTTATGCATCAAGCAAGCGTAGATTTTGATCTTACCGATAACTCACATCAACTTCGCTTACTCAATCTTGCTGATAATCTTCTCGGCTTAGAAGATTTACAGTTGCCGCAACTCAAACACCTCGCTATCCAACATCATGCTCCTCTAGAGTTTCAATTGGCGCTAAAACTGGTGGAATCACGCCAGAAAATATTGGCGCTGAACAAACCTGTTAAAGTGGGTGTCGTCTTCGCCATGTGGGGTGAGCATAACCGTCTGCAGCCGAGAAGCAGAGCCAACCCAAATGGTGAAGATTCATTGCGGATGAAGATCCATCAATTGCAGTGGGTAACACAAGGCTCACAAGTACAATGGCAGCTCTATGCCGTCGACGATGGCTGTCCCCATGATAGTGCTCATATTGCCAAGCGTATTGCCCATCAACAGGCAAGAGAGGTAAATGAACAGGTTAAAGTGCTGCAGCTTTCAATGGCGATCCCAAGTAAATCCGGCCCGCTTAATGGTTTGGATTGCGTTGACGACTCACGTAAGGGCGGTGCAATAATACTCGGTTGTGAATATGCGCTCTCTGCCGGGGTTGATGGTGTGGTTTACACGGATGCGGACAACTCAGTGCATTTGGGGCAACTTGGTCTTATTTTAGAGCCTTATGCAAATCAAGCGAAGCAAGTCGTGTTAGGTAATCGAAAGCATTCTGATTCTATTCTAGTGAAACAGGAAGAGCGTTGGGGGGTCGGTATCAAGACGTTGCGTCACATGCAGCGTATGATTGGAGCACAAATTTTTGATCAAGGGATCAAAGACACTCAGGCTGCATTTAAGTTCTATAGTCGCCCGGTGTTAGAAAAAATCCTGCAAAAGCCAACCGTCTACGACTTTTCATTCGATACGGATTGGATTTTTGCTGCAATGGAAATGAATCAACCGATCACCACCGTTCCGTTTGCTTTTATCGACTCTGCCGCTGAATCTGCTTCTATAGTTCAAGGCCCAATGACAACATGGTACGTGCTGCTGAATGGTTTAGTTAAGGCCGCTAAAGCGCGTAAAGTGTCATACAGTGAAGATATGGCGGAGGTCTTTATCAAAGAAATCGACTCTCATAAAGATCTCGAACTTCTGATCGATGTTTTACCGCCTGAACTCGCAGGCGTTGCTGATGCGGATCTCGGTAACCCGAAGGTGATGTCACCTCAATCAGTGAGAAACTGGATTGTTGCGGCTAAATCCCTGCATGCTCAAGGCGCCTAATGGTCAGTCAGAAAGGTTTTTTGTGAACATCAATCATCAAATCAGTTGGCTAAAAAACCGACCGATTTGATGTTCGACAATGAGGGGCGCATGAGAGGCTTTGTATTTGTTATCGATTCTTGTTGCGCTTACTTTGTGCTTCTATATCGAGTGAGGTCGCATAAAGCATATCGAGTTCTTCTTGGGTGACGATATCACAAACACGATGTCGCTGCCTGCTGGCTTCCAAATAGGCGATAAGCTGTTGTCGCTCCCCAAGAGAGAGTGAATCGATGGTTTGGTACATTATCCGTTTTGTGTCTTCATCCATATCAATCTCCTTAGCAATGGCTATTTAGGAGCAAGGCTAAGCCTTGTTTAATTTCTCTCGCGACGGATTTTGTCTCTATCTAGCGGGTCGTCGCGTCCAACTTAATACATCTTAAATCTAGACTATACATCCTTATTAATACCTATAATCTTCTCGCTTCTCGCTTCTCGCTTCTCGCTTCTCGCTTCTCGCTTCTCGCTTCTCGCTTCTCGCTTCTCGCTTCTCGCTTCTCGCTTCTCGCTTCTCGCTTCTCGCTTCTCGCTTCTCGCTTCTCGCTTCTCTTACATCCTATTATTCAAGCTTGAAAGCGAAAAAGCGGCTGGGGGAGTGAGCGAAAATCCATGCTGCTTGCCAGTAATCACCCAGTTGTGCCAGTTTGGTGGCAGATCAAGTGTCGTTAGTTCTGAAATAAGGCGGCTAATTTGAGTGGCATCAGCCAGATTGGCACTTTGGCTATAAGCATGTAAGTAATGTATTTTTGCCTGACTCGAATGGGGAAATTGCTGCAAAAACGCTTGGCTGATGAGTCGCTGATCTTGTGATTGACACTGCTCCGCTGGGGTGGCATTCACTGAGAATGAATTTTGCGATAGGCCCAGTTGTTGGGTATTGGCGCCACGTGCTTTAAGAACATTGATCAGTGCGGTATGAATATCATGCTCTCCAAGCAGCGCCAGTGCAGGTAAAAACTCCATCAATAGAATCGGGGGACACTCGAACAACTCATCATAGAAAGTGGCGATAGATTGCATGAGCTTTTTATGTCCAAGGGCATCGTTATTCTCATCGATCAAAACGTGACATTGGAACAGCAAATGCAAAGCCACCAGTTGTTGGACCCGTTTTGGTGTGAGTTTGCGACTCGCCAGTTGGACGAACTTATTCGCGTGGTGCAGAACTTCGGTTTTCGCGGTCGTACTTTCCGTTAACTGATAAACATTTTCTAGTGATTGAAAATGTTGAATAACACTTTTTAACCAATTGATATCGGCTAGCGACATGTGCCTCGCGTAGGTTTGACCGACTTTGATCAATTGATTTCGCTTGTTAGCCAAAGCGGTCAGTTGACTGGCCTTAGAAGCGCGTTCACCAATACTTGGCGTCAGTTCGAAGGCTTTATTTGCCCACAATGCCGCGTTGCTAAGCTGATTCGACTCTGCGTAGAGTTGTGAAAGGGTATCCATTACCCGAATAGAAAGCGGGTTTTCGGTCAAAAATAAGTGCAGTTCTTCAATCGCTTGATGCGTATTGTTGTCACGATGTAGTAGGTATGCCATTGCACACATCTTAGAAGCATGGCATTGGGTAGAGGATATCGTGATGTAGGCATCAATCAGCGCCCATTTATTTTTGCTCATCCAATGTTCGAGCAAATATGCTTCTAAGCTAATGTTAAAGCCTGAGCGATTAATCATTTCAAACAGGTCATTGGCAGATAAGGATTCACCGGCAACAATTGCTTGGCTGATTTGTACCAGTTTTTGGGTCTCGTGGTTTATTACACTGAGCTTTTCAGCCAAAGAGGTATTACTGAGTGGTTTGGTGACGAAGTGCCGCACTTTGCCTGAAAGGGCCGTCAGTACCGTCTCTTGCCGTGCATCACCGGAGATCATCAACACACCGGTAGTGTCACTAATTAATCGGTTCCGATAGAGCAACATTGCTAACTCGTAACCAGTAAGATGTTGTTCGAGATGATAATCAAGAATGAGCACATCAAATTGATGAGTCTCTATTGCTTTAATGGCATTTTGATAGCGTTCAACAGTGATGATTTGCTCATGATTGACGCCAAGCGCGATGAGTTGTTGCTTGATCAAGAGTAAGGCGGTACTGGAATCGTCGACGATCAGCACGCGCATATCTTTTAAAAAGCTAGTATTGACCTTTCTCAAGAGCGCCTCCCAAGCTTGGTATGTAATTAGGTATCCTTTCCTTAATTAGATATTAGTCCACGGGTTTCATATTTGCCATTTGATAACTATCTAAATGATTAATTTACCTTTTCTTTTCATTCACGTACAAAAAAGAGCACTCGGGGTGCTCTTTCGGGGGCTTGAATTAATTACGGTTCTATCGTGTACATACCGAGTTTCGGCATCAGCAAAATAGGTATGACTTAGTGCGCCACATTCATGGTGAGCTGTAAATCGAGTTTTAGCGGGGAAAGCTTATCTTTCAATAGACGTTTCGCTTTTTCTATTTCCGCCAATTCAAGATGTTTGTTATCGGTATGAACATCGATATTTACCCAAAGTTCTTGTCCTACTTTGGCAACGCCCGCTAGCTCAATATGTTGCGAGAACTGCTGGTCGATCTTATTGACTTCAATATCAACGGCATTGTGAATATCATCACTTGGTGTCATTAATAGCAGCTCTTTCATTGCTTGCTTTAGCATCTCATAAGGCACTTTAATAAAGTAAAATGACATTAAGATCATCATCATCGGGTCAGCGTAGACGTTAAGATGCGCATAAGGTGTTAGCGTCAATAAAAATGCGACCACAAAACCGAGTGTTACCGCAACGCTTAGCAAAGTATCCATCTGCCATTGTTTGGTTTCGGCGTGAATCAATCCCGAAGAAAAACGCTTCGATTTATTGGCGATATACCACCAACCATAACCACAGCCGATAATGTTAACAATGCCAAATAATGCAGCAATGGAAGCGTTCACTTCACGGCCACCGGTCATAACTGACATCACAGCTGAATAGAGTGAGTAACCTACAATGGTAAGAATCACTAGGCCTTTGATGGCAATCACAATTGGTTCAATGACCGCTTTACCAAATTGGAACTCACCTTGCGATGGGCGACTAATATAACGTGATGCGGCGAGTGACAATAATGTTAGCAGTAAACTAACCAGTGAATAGACACCGTCGAAGACGATAACAAGCGAACCCATTATGAGGCCAAGCACGAGTCCGCTTGCTGCAAACCCTGATGCTAAAAGGGCTGAGAAAGTTAAGATTCGCTTTTCATTTAAGCTTGTTTGGGCACACATGGTTGAAATTCTCCTTAGAACGTCCTTCTATTTTTGAGATTTTTAACCATTTTGACAAACTCATTGTCGAGAAGAGATTAGAGGAGTTAATGGTGAAAATAATAAAGTTAATTAAAAACAAATGCTTATCGACTTATCTTGCTGTCAATATTATTGGCGCTGAGTGATTTTTCGTCTTTTGTCACGATAAAAAATATCAATCGCCACTAATTCGAACTGAAATTTGAGTAAAAAGCACTAGAAATCAAATAGGTATTCGTTGAGTTTGTCGGCAATCCAAGTCATACCCGGATGTTCTTTCATGCTGACGAGTGAAAACATACAGTAGTCTTCCTGCGTCAAACCATAAGTATGCTTAATCACCGCAAGATCTTGCTGGCGGAGGTGATGGCGAATCAATGGCTCAGGCAGCACACCCCAAGCACCTTCGGTCAAAATTGAGTTGAGGATGTAGTCAAAGCTTGAGAAGCCGATGTGTTGCAGCGCCAAAGGTTGCAATTCTGGGTTGTCTTTCTCATTGAGATAAACCATCACTGCCTGCATGTTATTACGCAATTCACTGTCAGAAACGCGGCGCAGCTTGGCAAGAGGATGAGCGGCATTACATACCGACATCATACGAATTTTACCCAATGGCTGGGAGGTAATATGCGGGTCGTTGATTCGCTCGTAATCGACACCAAAGGCAAAATCGACTTGCCCAGTGACGACTAAGTTGGCCAAATCACCCGATGAAGCCAGAACCATGTTAAATGAAGTGGCGGGAAAGCGTTTATTCAATCGGTGAGCAAGATCTTGCCATAACTCGTCAGGTAGCGAGTCATCACGCGCTATCCAAACTTCGGCGTTAAATTCACCACTGGCTTGAACACAGGTTTGTCGAATACGAGACTCAGTCACCAATAAGTTTTGGCAATCTTTATAAATCGCTTTACCCGCTTCAGACATCGAGAGGTGATTACCCGAGCGAATAAACAGCGCAGTGGCGAGCTCTTTCTCTAATGCCTTAATCGACATACTGAGTTTGGTTCGGTTGCAATCTAATTGTCGCGCCGCTTCCGAGACAGACCCCGTATCGGCAACGATACAAAACGCTTCGATTTGCGATAAGTTCATATGCGTCGCTTTTCTTTAATTTTGATCACTATGGTAATTTAATTTGCGCCAAATGTCTGTTTCCACTTAAAAAGGGGTGGCGTATAATGAGGAATACACTTACCTTTGCGGTGAAAGCAGTTTTAAGGAGACCACAATGGCGATCAATTGGGATGAATGTGCGAACACGTGGGACAGCGATACAGCAGCAATCACTTATGCTGAGAATGCATTTTCTTCTCTAACTAAGACGGTAGATTTAACCAACAAACATGTATTAGATTTTGGCTGTGGCACTGGGTTGCTTACGCAAAAAATATCACCATTGGTTAAAGATATTGTTGCACTTGACGGCTCGGAAGGGATGATCGAGCAGTTGGATAAAAAAGCATTGGATAACGTTGAGCCAGTGGTTGATATGTTGACTCGTGGGTTAGTGGCAATGCACCCTGCGTTCCGTAACCAATTTGATTTAGTGGTGGCTTCATCGGTTTGTGGACTCATTCCAAATTATGCCGATGTGTCTGACATTATTTATAGCTTGCTTGAAAAAGGCGGCCAATTCGTTCAATGGGATTGGTTAGCCAACGATGAAAGCGAACCTCAAGCGATGAGCGCGGCGCGTGCTGAGCGTGTTTTGACCGGGGTAGGCTTTAGTGATGTGCAAACCTCAACATCATTTGAGATTGCAACCGAACAGGGCAACCTCAAAGTGTTGATGGTCATCGCCACGAAATAGCGATTTCATTACGGACAGTCAGCGCTGCTTACCGTGTTGATGCCCATACTTGCTCAATCTCTTTAAGAATATCTGGGTTTGCGATTGCGCCCAGATTTTCTATTTCTTGACCTTTCAAAACCTGTTTCACCGCAAGCTCAACTAACTTACCCGATTTTGTTTTGGGCATCTCACTTAACGCGATGATGTACTTGGGAACATGTCGTGGAGAGCATCGAGTGCGCAAGGCCAGTGCTATTTTCTCTTTTAATGCCAAGTTAAGCTGTGCTTCTGCGGCGAGCTGTACAAACAGGACGATCACTTCGCTGCCATTTGCACAGTAGCCCACGGCCAGTGAATCCAAAACCTCTTTGAGCTGATTAACTTGGCGATAGATCTCGCCAGTACCAATGCGCACCCCACCAGGATTTAACGTGGCATCACTGCGGCCAAAAAACATCATGCCACCATGTCGGGTCGCAAGAACATCATCACCATGATGCCAAGTATTGTTGTAACGTTGCCAATAGGCTCGATGGTAGTGCCCACCATTATCACGCCAAAACCCAATCGGTTGATTAGGGAAGCTATTACAACAGACAAGCTCTCCGCGCTGGCCAATGATGCGTTTTCCCTCGGTGTCGAAAGCAGCGACATCCATACCAAGCGCAGCGCCTTGGCATTCACCCCGATAGACGGGTGAAATAGGATTGCCAAGCACAAAGCAGCCGCAAATGTCGGTTCCACCTGAGATTGAGGCTAAATGAATATCGGCTTTAATCTCGCGATAGACGTAATCAAACTGCTCAGGATAGAGCACTGAACCAGTAGAGCAGAGCGTTTTTAACTCGGTTAGATTGAATTCTTCGCCTGGTGAAACCTCGGCCTTGGCAATATGTTCAAGATATTTTGCAGAAGTCCCAAACAAGGAAACTTGCGCGCGTTGTGCTAACTGCCAAAGACGCTTAGCGTCGGGGTAAGTTGGACTACCATCATAAATCACCAATGTTGCGCCGCTGGCAAGAGCGGAAACATGCCAGTTCCACATCATCCAACCACAAGTGGTGTAGTAAAATACTCGCTCAGCTGGCTGAATATCGCAGTGCAACTGGTGTTCTTTTAGATGGTTTAGCAGTGTGCCACCGACGTTGTGCACGATGCATTTCGGCTTACCTGTCGTCCCTGAAGAGTAGAGGATAAACAGTGGGTCATTAAAGGCCACCCACGTAAACGCCACCATTTTTGCGGAAAATTGTGTGGCTAACTCATGCCAATAACAGATGGGGAGCGAGCTTTTTTCTTGAGGATGATGAACTAAGTGCGAGTCCGATAAATTTGATTCTATATCGTCACCTATAATGCAAGCAGAGTTGACTGTCGGTAGGGCGCGAATGATGGCTTGGTTTTTGTCGATGAGCGATATCGTGTTACCTGAAAAGTGGCTTTGTTGTGCACAAAAGAACACCTTGGGATCAACCTGACCAAAGCGCTCAATGACGCTTTCTATGCCAAAGTCCGGCGAGGTAGAAGTCCAAATCGCACCGATGCTGGTTGTTGCCAGCATTGCTATCACCGATTGGCAGTTGTAGGGCAGATAGCCTGCAACCACATCGCCCTTAGTGACGCCTTGTGTTTGCAGCCACTGCTGAACAATAGAGACTTGTTGTTTGAGATCGTTCCAAGTTAACTGCTCTTCAAAGCCATCTTCTCGTTCAAAGATCATTGCCACTGGTAAGTGATGGTCTGATGCCAATTGGGTTTGCTGATCTCTAGCGTATCGTTCGCCGGCTAATAGATTTTGCGCGTAGTTGAGTTGGGCATCACCAAACCACTGCGTATCGCGGTTTTCAATCACGCGGTGCCATTTCGCATCAGCAAGATGTTGAGTGCGCTCGCCAATATCACCTTCTACGCCGCAAAACTGCCATATTAAGCGCCAAAACTCGTCACTATGCTGAATTGACCAAGCATGTAAAGTGGCGTAATTGGTTACATTGGAGGCAGAATCACAGTGGGTGGTTATGTGGTTTATAAAACTGGTCAGCTGCGCGTTTTCAATACGTTGCTTGCTAGGCTGCCAACAGATGTCGTTATTGTATTCACTCGTCGCTTTCATCAGTGATCGTCACTCGCAGAATCCGGTTGCTTTGCCTGAGTATTGAAACGGCTGGCAGAAAAAGCAAATCAGCATCTTACTGAATTAATGATAAAAAAATGAGGGTGTAAAAATTATGTTACATACAAAGGAGGCAGATATTGATGTTCACATTGTCGGAATTGCCGCTGATTAATAAACTTTAGTTAAGGCTTCAATGGTGGAAATAAGGGGTAGCATGGGGAATCGCCGGCTTGTTTTATCAGTAATTTTTATCAGCAAGGTTTACCGGTGAGCTTTGGCGTAAATAAGCGTTTATTAAACGTTTATGCAGGGAGGAAAAGCTATGTCTCAGTATCATTCTAAGGCCGTTGATGAAGATGGTTTAGTCGCTTGGAGTCGTGAAGAAGATGCGATTTGGCATGATCTAATGGAAAGGCAGCTGTCGTTGGTGCAAACGCACGCCTGCCAAGAGTACCTCTCTGGATTAACTCGACTCAATTTACCGCGAGATCGTGTGCCCCAATTAGCTGAAATTAACCAAGTGTTATTGCCTACAACAGGATGGCAAGTTGAGCCTGTTGCTGCGTTAATCAGTTTTGACCGTTTCTTTCAATTGTTAGCTCATCGCCGTTTTCCTGTCGCCACCTTCTTACGTTCACGTGCTGAGTTTGACTACCTACAAGAGCCGGATTTTTTCCACGAAGTCTTTGGCCATTGTGCTATGTTGACCAATCCAAATTTTGCGCATTTTACTCATGTTTATGGCCAGTTAGGCCATGCTGCCAAACCGGAGTTGCGCGCTTATCTCGCTCGTCTTTATTGGTTTACGGTTGAATTTGGCTTAGTTAACGAAGGGGATCAATTAAAGGTATACGGCGGCGGCATTTTGTCATCACCAGGTGAGACGCAGGCCGCGTTGTCCGCTATGGGGGTACAACGTGAAGCGTTTAATATTAATCGCGTATTGAGAACACCTTATCGTATCGATATTATGCAACCGATTTACTTTGTATTACGCGATATTGACCAGCTCTATCAACTGAGTAAGCTAGATTTAATGGCAGAGGTTGAACGCGCAGCGCTTGATGGCCTTTATCCACCCCTCTTTTCAGCAAAGGAATTTGATCATGTTCAATGAGTTCAATTTGAATGACGAAACCCTCAACGAATTACGTTGTGAGGCATGCAGTGATGATGCGATTGCGCTTAATTATGACCAGCAGCAAGCCTTGTTGGCGCTATTGAATGAATGGCACATTGTTGAGCGCGAGGGGATCCCTCAATTGGAGAAGAGTTTTAAATTTAATAATTTTCTCTCGGCATGGTCATTCGCGAATAGAGTCGCGGAATTGGCTGAAGAAGAGTTTCACCACCCGGCGATATTACTTGAATGGGGAAAGGTCACGGTAACGTGGTGGAGTCATTCCATTAAGGGTCTGCATAAAAACGATTTTATTTGTGCTGCCAAGTGCGATGAAATTACACCCTAGTTAGGCACAGGGTTCGTTTCTAACGTTCAACGAGCAGAGTTGATATGGTGTTAGTTGCAATGGTGTTAGTCGCAATGGTATTAGTGGTGCTATTCGCCGTGGTATGCGTGTCAGTGGTTTATGCTAAGCAAACATATTGGTCACTTTACGATAAACGAGAGTAGCACCCCTAAAGATTTCTGTTTGATGCCGATATAGAAGTTAACTCTGATTGTTAGCGGGCATCCGTGCATGAAAAAAATATTAATGGTTGTCCTTTTGCTCGTCGGCATTGCTCTCGCGGGTGGAGGATACTATGTGTTCTACTATAAACCTGCTGAAGAGGAGGCTGACCGCCTTGCTAAACTGGCATCACAACCTCTTCCTGAAGTAACCAATCAACAGCCGTCGCTTCCTGTCCCTGAACCCATCATTGAACAGACGGATTACTATGTCAGTCCTGAAAAGCTTGGTGTGCGTGAAACTCCGACGGCAGATGGATTTATTGAATCTGAATTATATCGTGGCGATAAAGTTCACGTTTTGGAAAAGAAGCAAGGTTGGGCGCGTATTTCACCTTACTATGTTTACAATGAAGGGGAACCAGAGGTCGCGGAATGGATCCCTATGGATGCGTTACTTGAAGTGCCACCGACCATTACTCAAGAAGAGCGGGTGAAAACCATCAGTAGCTATGTTGAAGGTTCTGATGATTTTAAACAGCACTTTGACGTTTTTATCCAAACCACCGATGATTTGATTAAGGAAGGGATCTGCCTACCGCCTGATTTTGAAGAGCTAAAAGGTTGGGTGCGTTCCGTCAAATATCAAAATGATGTCTATTTTGTCTATTGTGGCGGGTTAAAGCAGGCCAACAAAATTTACTTAAATGTTCAAACAGGGAAGATATTCTATCGCTGATAGTGATGGTTACTTTGTTTAAATTATTGAATGTATAGGGGTTTACAATGTAAATCCCTTTTTTGTTTTTATCCGCTAAATGGGTATAATGCCTGTGCATTTCCAGCCAGTATGGCTTTCTCACATTTTGCCACGATTAAGGTAGTTAGAATCATGAAGTACGATTGGATTCTGTTTGACGCCGACGAAACTCTCTTTCATTTTGATGCGTTTAAAGGCATGCAGTTGATGTTTGAACGCATGGGTGTTGAATATACGCAAGATGATTTCGCTCAATACCAACAAATCAATAAACCGCTCTGGGTGGATTACCAAAACGGTACGATCACCGCAGACGACATTAAGCACATTCGCTTTAAAGGTTATGCAGAGCAGTTTAATACCACCACATCAGCACTTAATAGTGCCTTCCTTGATGCGATGGCGGATATTTGTAGCATGCTGCCACAAGCGCGTGAGTTACTTGAAGCGTTAGCAGGAAAAGCGAAGCTAGGCATTATTACCAATGGTTTTACTGAGTTACAACAAGTCCGTTTGGCTAAGATGGGCTTAAGTGACACGTTTGAACAAGTGGTGATTTCCGAGCAAGTGGGCGTTGCTAAACCGGATGCGGGAATTTTTGATTATACGATGGAAAAAATCGGCCAGCCTTGTAAGAGCAAGGTGCTGATGGTGGGCGATAATTTGCATTCTGATGTTTTGGGTGGTGTTAACTATGGTATTGATACCTGTTGGCTTAACCGTAGTGAAGAAGCACATGACCCTATGATTGTACCGAGCTACACCGTGTCTTGTTTGAGCCAGTTGCAAGCGATTTTGCTACCAGGGGCGCAGTAACACGCGATGTATTAGGCGCTTTCAAGCCTGATTGAACAGCAGAGTTAACAGACGATAAAAATGGACGCCAAGAGCGTCTATTTTTTTGTCCATACAAATCTTATCGTATCGGAGCAGGGTTATATTGTCGCTAAAATTGACCTTTAGTAACAAAATGTGAAATTTAATGACGCAATTTTTGTCTTCAAGCTCTATTACCACCCCTTAATTTGCCTGCCTACCCCTTTGGGGTAGTTTAAAGCTGTAATTGATTTACATCATGTATTAATTTTTCTTCATAATTAACAATTCAGTTAGACAAAATAATGACTGGAATTGATTATGAGCAAGCTCAAGCTAGTGATCGTCGGTAATGGCATGGTTGGTCATCGCTATATCGAAGATTTGGTTGAGAAAACGGATGTCTCACAAATGGAGATCACCGTTTTCTGTGAAGAACCTCGTGTCGCTTACGACCGCGTTCACCTTTCTTCTTACTTTTCTCACCATACCGCACAAGAACTCTCGCTGGTTAAAGAAGGGTTTTATGAAAAGCACGGCATCCAAATTTTACTGGGTGAGCGCGCGATTAACATCAACCGCCAAAACCGCATCGTTTACTCTTCAACAGGGCGTGAGATTCAATACGATAAATTGATCTTAGCAACTGGCTCATATCCATTTGTTCCACCGATCAAAGGCAACGAAAGTAAAGATTGCTTTGTTTACCGCACTATCGAAGATCTTAAGCAAATTGAAGCGACTGCGAAAAACAGCAAAAGCGGTGTCGTGATTGGCGGTGGCTTGCTTGGTCTTGAAGCGGCAGGTGCTGTGAAAGCGTTGGGGATGGAAACGCATGTGGTTGAGTTTGCGCCAAAACTAATGGCTGAGCAGCTTGATCAAGCTGGTGGTGATCAGTTACGTCAAAAGATCGAACGCATGGGCGTTAACGTTCATACCAGTAAAAATACGCTAGAGATCGCACCGGAAGGTATCGGCTCACGTAACGTGATGCGTTTTGCTGATGGAACAGAGTTGGAAACCGACTTTATCGTGTTCTCTGCAGGTATTCGTCCACAAGACAAGCTTGCTCGTCAAATGGCATTAGAGATTGCGCCACGCGGCGGTGTTGCGATTAACGATTTCTGTCAAACGTCTGATGAAAATATCTACGCTATTGGTGAATGTGCTTCTTGGAATGGCACCTTCTACGGTCTAGTCGCTCCTGGCTACAAAATGGCGACGGTGGCCGTTGACCATCTACTTGGCAACAGCAGCAAATTTGAAGGTGCAGACATGTCTGCCAAGCTGAAGCTGTTGGGTGTGAAAGTAGGTTCAATCGGTGATGCCAATGGCCGCACGCCGGGCTGTAAGAGCTACGTTTACCAGAATGAAGAACAAGAAGTCTACAAGCGTCTGATTGTCTCTGCGGACAACAAAAAGCTGCTTGGTGCCGTCATGGTTGGTGATACTGCTGATTATGGCGACTTACTGCAGTTGATGCTCAACGAAATTGATTTGCCTGAGCACCCTGATGCTTTGATCCTACCAGCGCATGCTGGCGCGGAAAAACCAACACTTGGTGCTGATTCATTGCCTGAATCTGCGGTGATCTGTTCGTGTTTTGATGTGACTAAAGGCAAGATTGCCCAAGCGGTTGCCGCCGGTCACCACACTATCGGCGACATCAAGGCCGTAACTGGTGCAGGTACTGGCTGTGGCGGTTGTATTCCACTGGTTACTTCTGTGCTCAATGCAGAATTGGCAAAATCAGGCATCGAAGTGAAAAACGATGTGTGTGAGCACTTTGCCTATTCTCGCCAAGAGCTATTCCACCTTATCCGAATTGAAGAGATCAAAACCTTCGATGAACTGCTAGAAAAATATGGCAAAGGTTACGGTTGTGAAGTTTGTAAACCACTGGCTGGTTCAATTCTAGCGTCATGCTGGGGTGAGCACATTCTTAAACCGCAATTGGTGAAACTGCACGACACCAATGACAACTTCCTTGGCAACATCCAAAAAGATGGCACGTACTCCGTAATCCCACGTATGGCCGGCGGTGAAGTGACTCCTCAAGCACTGGGGGCTTTGGCTAAAGTGGCTGAAGAGTACAAGCTCTACACCAAAGTAACAGGTGCACAACGTATTGGCCTATTTGGTGCGCAAAAAGATGACCTTCCAGAGATTTGGCGCAAATTGATTGAGGCCGGCTTTGAAACGGGTCAAGCGTACGCTAAAGCACTACGCATGGCGAAAACGTGTGTTGGTTCAACATGGTGTCGCTACGGGGTGCAAGACTCTGTTGGCCTTGGCTCATACATCGAAAATCGCTACAAGGGTATTCGAACTCCCCACAAGATGAAGTTTGGTGTTTCGGGTTGTACTCGTGAGTGTGCGGAAGCACAAGGCAAAGATCTCGGCATCATCGCGACTGACGCAGGTTGGAACATGTATGTATGCGGTAACGGTGGTATGAAGCCACGTCATGCAGACTTGTTGGCTAGCGATCTTGACCAAGAAACACTGATCCAATACATCGACCGTTTCATGATGTTCTACATTCGCACCGCTGCGCCACTACAGCGCACTTCGGTATGGATGGAAAACATGGAAGGTGGTGTGGATTACCTACGTGATGTGATCGTCAACGACAAATTGGGCATCAACACCCAGCTAGAAGCCGACGTTGCTAAATTGGTGGGTGAGTTTGAGTGTGAGTGGACGGCGACGATTAAAGATGAAGCGCAATTGACTCGTTTTGCGCACTTTATTAACTCTGATAAGCGCGATGACAATGTTGTTTTTGTTCAAGAGCGTGAACAGCATCGCCCTGCGACATTTACCGAAAAACACCCAGAAGCGAAAGGCGACATTCTGCACGTCACGCTAACTGAAACCATTACTGAAGCATAAGGATTAGTCGATTATGTCATTTGAAAAAGTATGCCAAATCAACGATATCGTACCGGGAACTGGGGTGTGTGCATTGGTGAATGGTGAACAAGTCGCGGTGTTTCGTCCATCGCAGGAGCCACAGGTCTTCGCCATCAGCAATACCGACCCATTTTACCAATCAAACGTATTGTCGCGTGGCTTGATTTGTGAGCACAAAGGCGAACTTTGGGTAGCAAGTCCATTGAAAAAGCAACGCTTCAATCTTGCCAGCGGTGTGTGTATGGAAGATGCGGGCTTTAGCGTTAAATCTTACTCCGCACGCGTTAAAAACGGTGTGGTAGAAATCGCAGCTTAATCAAAGAGATTCAATAGCTTAAAGGTTTCCTAACCAATGTGCCTATCGTGGGATAGGGAGCCTTTCACTATTTGATTTCAACTTTTAATTTAACTTTTTGGAGAGACATGATGTCTTATTTAAAACCTGCAGAATTTATCCAGACAATGATTGATACTGGTGAAGCAAAAGTTCGCACCTCTACGCGCGATCTTATTCTACGTGGCATGATGGCGGGTATTATTTTGTCTTTAGCGGTGGTTGTGGCGATTACCACCATTACACAAACCGGCATTGGTATTGTTGGTGCGCTCGTCTTCCCGGTAGGCTTTTGTATTCTAAGCCTAATGGGTTATGACCTGGTTACAGGTGTATTTGGTCTTGCGCCATTGGCAAAGTTTGAAAATCGTCCGGGTGTGACTTGGAATCGCGTTTTCCGCTGTTGGGGTCTAGTGGGGCTAGGTAACTTGATCGGCTCACTGCTGGTGGCAGGTTTGATTGCTCTATCACTGACGATGAACTTCAGCGTTGAACCAAATGCCGTTGGCCAAAAATTCATTGCGATCGCCACAGCACGTACGGTTGGTTTTGAAAACTTAGGGGCTGATGGTTGGATTACCTGTTTTGTTCGCGGCATTCTATGTAACCTAATGGTATGTTTAGGCGTGATTGGTAATATGACTGCGCGTAGTGTTGCCGGCAAAATTGCGGCAATGTGGCTACCAATCTTCATCTTCTTCGCATTGGTATTTGAGCACGCGGTGGTTAACATGTTCCTCTTCCCACTAGGCATGATGCTAGGCGCTGATTTTGGTATTGCAACATGGTTGAACTACAACTTGATCCCAACCATTCTAGGTAACATTGTCGGTGGTTTGGTTATGACGTGTATCCCGCTTTACCTAACGCATAAGAAAACCGCACCTGCATTGGATGCCGATGTTGAAATCGAAGCTCAACCAGCATTGAATACAAAATAGTATTGATAGAAGTGGTAGGGTGAAAACCCTATCACTTTTTGAAAGTATTGTTTGGCTATAAAAAGGGCGCATTTAGCCGTAGCGGCTTTACACTGAGTGTCCCTTGTTATACCTAAATTTGAATTGATAGGCATTGCTATGCAAATGACTCCTCCAGCAGCGGCTCGTCGCACCTCGTTTAATCCACATACTCCAAGTCGAGGTTTTGTTTCTCTCGTTGGCGCAGGTCCGGGTGATCCGGATTTATTGACAGTAAAAGGCTTTCGAGTAATCCAGCAAGCAGATGTTGTGGTGTATGACCGTCTTGTCTCTGCGGACATTTTGGCGCTTGCTAGTGATAAGGCCGAGATGATTTATGTGGGGAAAAAGTTGGATTATCACTGCGTACCTCAAGCGCAAATCAACCAAATATTGGTCGATAAAGCATTAGAAGGTAAACGCGTAGTACGCCTTAAAGGTGGGGACTCGTTCATCTTTGGCCGTGGCGGGGAAGAACTCGAAACCTTAGTTGAGCAAAACATTCGCTTTGAGGTGGTTCCGGGCATTACAGCGGCGGCTGGTGCAACGGCATACGCTGGTATTCCACTGACTCATCGCGATCACGCTCAAGCAGTACAGTTCATTACTGGCCATGTACAAAAAGATGGCCAGGAGATTGATTGGAGCAGTGTTGCGCAATCAAATTCGACCTTGGTATTCTACATGGGCCTAAAACAGAGCGGTTATATTGCCGACAAGCTCATCACCCATGGGTTAGATGAGCAAATGCCTTGTGCCATCATTGAAAATGGTACCCGTCGTGAGCAGCGCGTCTTTCGCTGTCCACTGAACCAGTTGGCGCAAATAGCACAGCAAGCACAAAGCCCAGCCTTGATTGTCGTAGGCAGTGTCACCTCGTTACATGAAAAATTGAATTGGTTTGAGTGATAAACTAAGCAAAGTTCAACAACAGCTTTGACTGGGATCACGAGATAGAGCAAATAGACTGGCTGAAACTAGAGATTGTTTTGTATGTTTTATAGACAGTTGGTAAAGCTCTCTGATGCATAACAGTCATTAAGCGGATGTTTCTTTATTGCTTAACGCACGAATAGACGCAGCGATAGCGCTGCGCTTATCCCTATGCATGGGTGAGAACATGTATTAAGGGATATGATGAACAATCGCTATTTTCAAACCACAAAGCCTCTTAATGAACAGCTCGAGCAACTTATGCTGCGAATGCATACTCGTGTTCCTGCCATTGCTCGGATTTCTTATGCAAAATATTGCCAAGAGAGCGATACCCTAGTCACCTATGCAGACAGTGAGTTTGATCTCTGGAGCGAACTGCATCATGAACAACGTCTGCGCAAGCTCAATCATTTAAAAGAGACTGCCCACACCGCTATTCCTCGTATTATCGATGATCTTCGCCAGATCACCCACTGCGAACGAGTCAACCTATTGACTAAAAAAGGTTACCGCTCTTCTGCTGCCATTCCCTGTTATCATCAACGTAAATTGAGCGGTTTTATCTTTCTCAATGCTTATGAAACTGGCGCGTTTGATAAAAAGTCATTGGCCTATCTAGAGCCTTATTTAGAAATGGTTCAGTTTACAGTTGAATCACAATGCCAAGTGGTTGAGGCGATAGTCAAATTGGCGGAACGAGTAAAAACTGGTGCGCAGCTGTACGGGCGAGATGAGTATTATCATGGGCGACGGATGCGTTTATACACACATATTGTCGCCGAGGAGCTAGCAGAGCGTCACCAGTTGGATGATGAACAAGTGGATGCGATTTCACTGTTCGCTCAGTTCCACGACATTGGTAAGACTCAAGTGGCAGAATCGACGCCATGCAACAGCGAGCCGTTGAGTTCGTCAGTCACGCTTATGGCGCAAAATTATATCGATCAGGGCGTCAAAATAATGGAAGAGATTGTCGCCTCTGTCGGTGAGCCAAATCATCCAAGTATTCAGTTGCTTAATCAAATTATGCGGTTTCAATCGGAGCGATTGGATGGCAGTGGCTATCCTTATGGCTTTCATGGCGATGAAATTCCACTTTCTGCTCGCATGGTGGCAGTGGCGAGCTGTTTTGATAGCATGACAACAGATAAGCATGATCGGCAAGCGTTGTCGGTACCTTCGGCATTGTTAGAGCTAGAAAAGCAGGTGCAGAGAGGTAAACTAGATGGTGAATGCGTCAATGCATTGCGTCATCGACAAGAATACCTCAAACAAGTGATCCGTAAATTCCCAGAGCCACTTCGCTGGGGGGATATGCTCTAACAACGTTCTTTAATGACTTGCGAACCACATTTCAAATTCCGCGGCCGTTATCTATTGAGGGTTTATCGTGCCGTGCGTACTAATTGAGTAAATGGTTGCTGATCAATCGATAGTGCTCCCTTGTTAACAAAGAGCACTTTATTGATATGAGCACTGCGTGAACGACGATTCGCTTGATGGATCACGGTATAGATATATCGATATTGAGCTGAGGATTGTGTTCGAGCGTATTCAAATAGACTCGCAAAAATGCCTTGGCCTCGGTATCCGTGTTGTACACATACCGGCCCCCACAATAAACTGTTGCTTCGCGTTAGCGCACAGCCCTGCATTTCGATTTGGCCAATATTGCGTGCCACGGTTCTCATCGTTGGGGAGAAGTGCCAATATGGCCAAGGAGCACAAACTGCCATTGCAACCACCTGTCGGTCGAGTTCAGCAACATAGATGGCTCTTTGATGTTTAATGGCACTGATAAGCTGTGATTTCGTTAATACCGCATCAAGAAAACCATCATGTAATTGTTGCTGATTCAGGTTGTCCATATAGCAGTCATGTTGTAATTGAATAAGTGATGCCACATCATTGGCGGTTGCACTGCGAAAAATCATCGGTGGTTTCCAAAGCTCGTAGGTTACGAATTTGTTTATATAATATATCGTTCCGTATAAAAAGTTAACCCTGTTGCACGAAATTTAGGCAATGTCATTCCAGTATGTTTATCACGCCGATTCAGTTCGCAAGGTATGCTTACTCACCCGTCACTTAACTGTTACTATGGCGCGATAGAAGGCGAAGAGGCAAATACGATGGAAAAAGTGGCGATTTTTGTAGATGTACAAAATATTTATTACACCACCAAGCAGTACTATCAAAGTAATTTTGATTACAACAAGTTTTGGGCGCAGGCCACTCAAAATCGTCAGGTCGTACTCGCGAATGCTTATGCGATTGCATCACAAGACGCGAAGCAGCGTCAATTTCATCATATTTTACGTGGTATCGGTTTTTACGTGCAGTTGAAACCTTTTATTCAACGCAGTGATGGTAGTGCGAAAGGAGACTGGGATGTCGGTATTGCGCTGGATGTTTACGAGGCGGCTGCCAATGTTGATCGTGTGATATTACTATCCGGGGATGGTGACTTTGAAGTGCTCATCAAGCGCGTTCAACAGCGTTTTGCTGTCAAAGTAGAAGTCTGCTCAGTGCGTGCCTTAACAGCACAATGCCTGATTGATGCGAGTGATGTCTATACACCAATTAGCAGCGAATTATTGTTAGAACGACGCTGAGTGACACTGAGTGTCACTCAACTCGATAATCTGCATTGCGCAATTAAGCAGCAGCTGTTGGGCTAGCCTCAACGTCTGCGCTTGTCTCGATAACTTCAACATCGTCAGCAGCTTCGACAACCACTGCTAACACTTCACTTGCCGCTTCTTCGGCTTCCATCTTGGCACGATCAGCTTTAGAAATGTAGCGTGGCTTGTTGCTAGTATGCAGCTTCGCGTTTTGCTTTTTCATTCTGTTTTTATAAATTTGGTTAATTTTTTTCTTGCGGTTCATTAAGATGACCTTTGCTACCCAGCAATCAGCTCGGTTTTCTCATTAAATTCGGTTTGTCACGGGGCGCGCATCATAGCAAGAAGTTCACACTTTTGCATCGGGATTTGTGTTCCACGGCCATGATCGGCAAAAAACGCTCATATCATTTTATCTTATCGATATAACTATCAATTATAATGCAGGCAGCACAAAATATGGAAACTTTGCTTCGCGAATCAAATTAACGTGAGTGAAATCATTTAGTTTGTCTAAAAAGCAGGAATTGAGCCGATATTGCGCCGCAATATTACGATTTAAGCATTCAGCGATCATTTCAAAAAAACTGACCAACTCGTGCAATTTATTTTAATTCTTATAGGTCATCTATTACGTACATTTAGTGTGTCGAGCAGCAGAGCAGGGGCTCGAATTTTGGTAAGTAAAGGAGTCTATTATGATTAAAACAATAAGTTTAGCGAGCGTACTACTATTCAGTTCAGCGGCGATGGCAGGGTTAAGCGGACCATATGCCACCGTACTTTCAAATAGCACCATGGTCGGAGATGCTTACGCATCGAAAGATGCAGCTCTACAAGTCGGCCGCAATATGATTGTTGACGTTAACAGCATGTCACCAATTGAATTAAGTCGTAATGTTCGTTGGGACACCAATGATCAAGTGGATATTAATTCATTTGAACTACTGAACTCTCAAGTGGCTTTACAGGAAATCGTAACTAGCCAAGGGGCGATTGCTTATCAGCCAGTGATTAGCGTAAGTTACGAATATCGTGCTCGCGACCGTGACTAATTAGTCTCGCTCATCTCGACGTTTTCGCTAGCACGAAACGGAGAATAGCCAGTCAGAGAGTGACGAGTTCGCTAATTCCACGCGACTAATTCTGCGAATAAACTATGTTTATGTCGATGTTTACGCCGATGTCGATAACCATTTATTCCGTTGATAAAAAAAAGCCCCAAACTTTCGTTTGGGGCTTTTTATGAGCGGGATCGAGCTAAGTTGCTCGATTAATTTATTGCGCGTACTTATGCGTCAGCTTCAACTAACTCAGACTCTTCGCGACGAGCGCTTTCTAGCATCTTACGAATAACGAAAGAAGAGAAGAACGCGATAGCGACCATCACAACCGCTAGAACGGTAAGCATTTGGAAGTAGTCACCGTAAACATTTTGTACGATTTCTTGAGTAATTTTTTGGCCTTTCTCTAGCGCAATTGAGGTTGAGAACACCGCGCCGATAATACCGCTTAATGCCATCGCAACAGAGAAGAGCGATACAGAGAAGTTCTCGATGTGCTTCGGTGCAACAGACAAGATGAATGCTACAACCAAGCTACCCACAATTACTTCAGCAAATGCTTGGAAGAAGTGGATCAGCAAGAAAGTTTCAGGGCGAATAATCGCATCTTCACCAACATGCATGACAGCGAGCGTTAGGATGCCAAATGCAATCGCAGTCAAAATGAACGAAAAACCAATTTTCGTCGCGGTTGAGAAGGTGATGCCACGCTTTTCAAGCTTTGAAAAGCTGTAAGAGATCACAGGGCCTGCCAAAATACACCATAGTGGGTTCATCGCCATTGACGCTTCAGGTGCAATAGGAATAAAGCCAAATAGGTCACCACGCATAGTGTTGATGGTTACCATGGTCATTGATGTCATCATCTGACCGTAGTAAACAAAGAAACACGTGGTAAGTACCGTCATGATCAAGATCGTGCCCATCTTTAATGCGTCAGACTTACCTGATTTAAACATTAAAGAGATGAAGTATAAGATTGCCGCTCCGCCGATGGCATAAACAATGTTCTGACCGATATCCATGTTTGAGAACATGAAGAAAACAAGGCCAACCATCGCCGCAGACAATACAAAGAACGCGATCCAGTTTGGTAGGCTAACAGGTTTTTGATCAATCTCTGCACCAACACTGACTAATGGTTTTTGGAACACAACAAGCGTGACAAGTGCAAACGTTGCCATCACGGCTGATAGCGTGAAGCTGCCGTGGAAACCTATCACTAAGACAAACATTGGGAATAGGTACTGGCCAAGCAGAGCGCCGACGTTGTTAACAGAATAGTTAACCGGGTAACCATTCTCAAAGTCTTCTTGCGAGGCAAAAGTACGTTTATACAAGCTCGGGTACGAAGGTGACATTAAGCCACGAGCGTAACTCGCCAGCGCGATACCAACTAAGCTCATTGGCACGTTTGTGGTCGATGCGCCGAAAATAAGCAGTAAGTAACCGACAGAAAACGTTGCGTAAGAGATCGTAAGAGAGCGATATGAGCCGAGGAATTTGTCAGCAATGAAACCGCCCGCGATTGCGAACAGTGGACCGATTGAAGAGAAAGCGCCTACAACCATCATGGTATCTGCTTCGCTATAACCTAGATCTTCTAGGAAAAAGCGCGTCAAAATCACCATGACACCGTAGAAAGACAAGCCAAACATCATTTGGCAGAACATCATCGACTTATTGAGCCTATTCCACATAGTTTTCTCTTGTGTGTAGAAATTAAGGCCGGAGATTATGCCAGAAATCGTCATTGATGCACGGAAAAACCCCACTCAAAGGTAGTGTTTTGTTCTGAATTTGCAAGAAAACGTTTGCGTTAAGTTGATTTTGATTAAAAAAGTAGCAGGTTGTTGCATAAGCATCTGATTCATTTAGCGGTGGATCATGCTACTCACATGGAGGGGCGAGGTGAATCAGTGCCAATCCACCTAGTGAAGTTTCGCGATACTTTTTGTTCATATCTTTGCCCGTTTGATACATGGTCTCAATCACTTTATCAAGAGAGATAACGCATTTGCTGGTGCGTTTTAGTGCCATGCGCGAGGCATTAATCGCTTTCATCGCCCCCATTGCGTTGCGCTCTATACAAGGGACTTGCACTAAGCCGCCTATCGGATCGCAGGTCATCCCAAGCGAATGCTCCATCGCAATCTCTGCAGCAATACAAATTTGTTCGTTACTCCCGCCACGGAGAGAAGTGATGCCCGCTGCTGCCATTGAGGAAGAGACGCCAATTTCACCTTGGCAACCGACTTCTGCTCCAGAGATAGAAGCATTGGTTTTATATAAAATACCTATAGCACCTGCAACGGCGAGAAAATCTTTTAGCTGTTTGGTATCAAGAGGGCGGATAAATTGATGGTAGTACATCAAGACCGCGGGGATCACGCCCGCTGCGCCATTGGTAGGAGAGGTGACAACCTGTCCGCCGGCTGCATTCTCTTCACTAATGGCAAAGGCAAAGAGGTTTATCCAATCCATCACCGCCATTGGATCGGTTTCAAATTCTTGGTTAGCGAGTAACTTTTTATGTAGGTTGGGTGCACGACGCGTTACGTTTAAGCCGCCTTCTAGGGTGCCTTCGGTATCAAAGCCACGCTGCATGCACAATGACATCACCTTCCAAATCTGATCCGCTTTTTGGTCGATGTCGTCCATTGCTTGAAAACATACTTCATTCTGCAACACCATCCCCGATAGGCTTAGCCCAAGTTTATCGGCTTTGAGTAGCATTTCATCAGCGTTATGGAATGGGAAAGGCACCGTGATGTCAGATTCTTGAACACCATGAAGCAATTCTTGTTCTGTGGCAATAAAGCCACCACCAATCGAGTAATAGGTTTGATTGAGCAGCGATGCACCTGCCGCATCGAAGGCAGTGATGCTCATACCATTTTCGTGCAATGGCAGATTGCTAGTATGAAAAATCATATCGCTACGATAATAAAAAGCGATCACCGCCTGATTAGCCAACGGTAGGGTAAGCTGATTTTGTTCGATGCACTGTTTTAGCGCTCTCTTGGCACTGGTCACTTTGAGTGTATCGGGTCTATTGCCCATCAGGCCAAGCAACACGGCTCGGTCGGTATGATGGCCTTTACCCGTCAGTGATAATGAGCCAAACAGATCAATCTGAATACGTTCAATTTGCCCATTAGCTTGAGAATGTAAGCCGGTTTTCAGCCGTTGAATAAAGTCATAACCGGCTAACATGGGGCCATTGGTATGAGAGCTGGAAGGGCCGACGCCGATTTTAAAAATATCAAAGATAGACAACATAACCACCATCCTTTGTAATAGGCAAAACGACAGGCACACTACCAACTATAGTAACAAAACAAGGATCTTGAGCTGTGAGTGAGAAAGGAATCAGCCCCGCACCATTAGGTAATGTAAAACGGGTGGTGTTAGTGCTAGGGAAAAGATTGTGCGATAACCAGTTAACCGCCGAAGGACATTCGCGTGTCGCAGCATTAGCCGCTTATTTGACGCCAATGCCAGTCGAGCAAACAGCGTTGATTTTTTGTGGTGGCCAATTGCGTGGGCAAAAGAGATCTGAAGCACGCGCGATGGCGGATCACTTTCAGCATCTATTCGCCCCGTTGGCTGACTCGTATACTTCGCTTGGCCACTTAATACTTGAGGGGCAATCTGAAAACACCATTGAGAACATGGAAAACGCAGCGAGTAAGCTTATAGCGAGCGGATTGTGTGAAAGGAAATGCGACAACGCCGGCCAACCCAGTGACTGTGTTGAAATTTGTTTAGTGTCGAATGAATATCACCTTCAACGCATTATTGAGATTCAAAAAATGATGCCAGAGCAGGGGTTATTGACCACGCTCACACAGCGCTGTGAGCAAGCTGGTTTGCATGTAACCATCTCATTGGATATAACTCAACATTGCGCTGTTCCTTATCCTCATCAGAGTGAGCAGGCACAGGCTTTTTTGCTGGTTGATGAATTGACCACTTACCGCGTTTATATGGAAGGAGTGCTCAAGCAAGCTTTTACCGCTCCGATCGAGCTGGTTAGTATTCAGCCATATCAAGTGGCTAAGCGCGCCATCGCGCAACTGCTTACTCTGGAATGCACTCAAGCTCATCAAGGCGTTTTGACGAGAATGGCTGCACTGATCGAGCAAACACAGAGTTACTCTGTCGGACAGTTAAACGCTAGTAATAAGGCCAATCTACTCCAGCCATTGTACGCAGAGTTTCACTCTTTACTCACTCAACTCAACCGTCGATTTGATCCAGAGAGCGACGCATCGACTCCGAATCAATCCACATCGCGCGGTTGAGTTTGATATTGTTCGGTTATTGGTTAGCGTTTGAGTCGGGCTGACGATGATTTTGTTTATAATATTCCCACTGTTCGACTCTCTCACCATTGTTTAATACACAAAAAGTGGTGCGCTGGCCTTCGAGAGTCAACATTTCTAGTTCCCCGCCACTTTCTACGCAATAGACCGAAGCTGGATTACTGGCAGCTTGATACTCAGTGGGTTTGTAGGGATTATCTTCTGATGCGCAACCAGCGAGACCAAGGGCCGTAGACAACCCTATGATGGTAAACAGTGTAGGTGTTCTGATCATGACGTATCTCCACTTTTTCTTTTAAATAAATGCGCGGTGCATTTTGTTAAAGGGTAGTAGAGATATAGGATAGTCGAGAAATCAGAGCGATGCTTACAACGGCATGACTCGGTTGCGGCCAAGCTGCTTGGCTTCATAAAGCAATTTGTCAGTACGTTCGATAAGGTCTTCAGCAAACTCACCTTCTTGACGCTCAGTGACACCAAACGAAGCGGTAATATTACCGACTTGCTTGCCACTGCGACGATCTTTGATAGAGAGCTTTTCCACGGCACGGCGCAAGCTTTCGCCAAACTGACGTGCGACGCGCAGGTTACGGTTAGGGACGACTAACGCAAACTCTTCGCCACCAAAGCGATAAGCGGTAATGCCATCACGGCAACTGCTTTGTAAGCGTCGCGCAAGCCCGCGAATGACCGAATCACCAAACAAGTGACCGTAGTTATCGTTATAATTCTTAAAGTGATCGATATCGACCAAAATCAAACAAAAGTTCTGTTCACTGCGGCATAAGGTGTGAATGTCGTTGTCGAACGAACGACGGTTGTAGAGGCCGGACAGACTGTCGAATAGAGCGTCTCGTTGAACTTCCGCTAATTGCGACTTTAGGCGACTAATTTCATGGCCTGCTGTCGACAGTTGGTTTGAGAGAAAGCTGGTGGAGTGACGAATATCTCGAGATTCAGAAACTAACTGGCGAATGACGGCCATCACCTCATCGATTGACATACTCTCATCTTCAACACGTTCCAAATTGCGAAAGCTCTTATCGATCATTTCCGAAAATTGAGAGGTGTCACTGAGGGTATCGTTCATCGAATTAGCGACTTCGTTGACCAATATTTCGATATTGGCTCGTAAGTCACTCAATTTAGTTTCATTACGTGTCGCAACGTGACGGTGGTAGAGCTGTTCACCGGCTGCGGGAGGGCATATACCAAAGCTCTCAATGACCGTTTCTAGCTCATGGTTGAGCTTTGGAATGGCATTGTCGACGTACGTATACCATAGTGCGTAATTGGACGGCGTTGCGGCAACGTGATTCTTCATCATGAGTGGGACGGCCTTTTTTAAATTGGCAGTCGACTTTTTGAATTCGTCTTCAGTCATCTCTTTGGGTAATTCTTCTTAAAACTCTTGCACTTATACTACTAAAATGTGAGTGAATGTGGATCATTTTACTCACGGTTTAGTTACCAATTAGCAAATATGGTTCGAAAGTTTATATTTATATATAAACAGAAGGTAAACAATTGTAACGCATAGGTATAGTTGCTTATCGTCTGTTAGCGAAAAACTGTGATAGGTTGCGCTCAATTTGTTTTGCGATGTCTACTGATTAGTCAGTAACAGAGTGTTGATGGCTGGGTTGATTGAGCTGAGCAGCACCGCGCAGCATCGCTTTAATCAGGTCGCCAGCGTTAAACTTCTCTAGTGCTTCATGCGCACCAACCTGCTGTGCTCGATTCACACAGATCTCGCTCGAGAGTGAGGTGTGCAAGATGATATAGGCGTGGCGAAGTTCGGGATCACTTTGCGTTTCAAACGCCAATTCATAACCATCTAAGCCCGGCATTTCAATATCACTCACCAATAGGTCAATGGCTTGACCTTTACTCACCGATTCTCGCATCGCATTGAGCGCTTCCACGCCGTTGATACAGATCTGATAGGGGATGTTAATACTGTCGAGTGCATCAGAAAGCTGCTTACGAGCGATACTTGAATCATCGACCAACAGAATATTGAGTGCTTTTAGTCTCTCACGCTCAACATCGGTCAAAATAGGAATGCGAGCAGATTCAGATGGCGGGTATATTTTCGACAGCAGCAGTTCAACATCCAACATTTGGACGATTTTATCCTCGAAGCGCGTGATGCCGGTAACAAACACATTATTACCCGCACTGCGTGGTGAGGGTTCGATGTTACGCCAGTCACAGTCGATGATTTTCTCAATGCTGCGTACCATGAAAGCCACGACCGTGCGCAAGCAATCGGTAACGATCAGATAACAAGAAGCGTATTCTTCAGGCTGAATTGGTCGAAAACCAATCGCAGCAGGCATATCAATCACCGGTACATTGAGATCACGGATAGTCACCGTTCCAATAACATGATGATGTGAGTAGGGGATTTGTGTCATCTGAGCATAAGGTACAATTTCACGTACCTTCAATGTACCAATAGCAAATATCTGCTTACTTGCTGTTAGGGTAAACATAAGCATGCCTTGTGACTGATTTGCTTTGCTTTTTTTGGCCATTGGTGATTCTCAAACATTATAATCAATATGGGTCATGGTAACCCAAAAGGCACTGGGTGCAATGAACAAGATCAGAGATTGACAGAATAAGATGCTGCGAATGTGACAATGGTACAAAGGTATGATGAAGATCTCATAATTTTTGGTACAATCATAAAATATTGAGATTGATAAACGAAAGAGACACAAGCATGGCTAATACAGCAGCGGCTCTACACATTTTGGTTAAGCACAAAGAACAAGCTGAAGATATCATCAAGCAGCTAAAGAAAGGCGCAAAATTTCAAGCGCTTGCAAAAAAATACTCAAGCTGCCCATCAGGTAAAAATGGTGGCGACCTTGGTGAGTTTCGTAAAGGCCAAATGGTCCCGCAGTTTGATAAAGTTTGTTTCAGTGGCGAAACTTTGGTACCACATTTAGTCAAGACCAAATTCGGTTGGCACGTAGTGAAGGTGCTTTACCGTACCTAGTGTTTACTGCGAGTACGAGACATATTAAAAAGCCCCTTTCGAGGGGCTTTTTAGTATCCAAAATCTGTCTTGTTCTACTTATTGCTTATGCATTGGCGGTATAAAGACATGCTTCGCCTTCTGGGCGAGTTTTAAAGCGGCGATGTAGCCACATGTATTGGCTTGGAGCGGCAAGAATTGAGTTTTCAACTGCTTTATTGATAAATGCCGCAGCTTCGGTTTCATCTTCACTCGGGAAGCCTTCTAACGGTGTATGAATGGTTAGAATATAGTGGTCATTCTCATCGCGAACCATGGTGAACGGTACGATGGCACAATCAGAAGCATTCACGAGTAGGCTGGTACCTGTCGTGGTGCAGGCATTCTCAACGGCAAACAGCGGTGCGAAGGTTGAACGACGGCGACCATAATCATGATCCGGTGCATACCAAACTCGTTCTGCAGTTTTCAGCGCGTGAATCATTCCTTTAACGTCTTTACGGTCAATCAAAGTTCGGTTTGAACGAGAACGGCCATGATATTGAAAATGATCAAAGCATGGGTTGTTGTTCGGGCGATAAACCCCCATGCCAGACATATGAATGCCAAAAGCACGTGCGCCAAGTTCTAAGTTCATTGAATGAACGGCCAGCATCAAAGCCCCTTTACCTTGCTTTTCAAGTTCAACCAGCTTATCTAGGCCGACAATAGTCACGTGTTTATTGACACGTTTATCGGGCCAAAACCATGCCATTGCGGTTTCAAATAGCGCAATACCGGTGTTTTCGACGTTCTGTTCGATCAAGCGCGCTTTTTCTTCTTCACTCATGTTTGGGAAACATAAATCAAGATTGCGGCGAATGGTATGGGTGCGTTTTTTCATGCGCTTTAGCGCAAAACGTCCTATCCCTTTACCTAGACTCAGTTGTAGCTTAAACGGCAACGTACTAAGCAGGAACATAAACGCGACCAATAGAAGCGTACCCCAGTAGCGAGGGTGGAGAAATTTTAGCTGGAACGATCGTGTCGTGTTTTGCATTAACTGTTCGTCATATTTTAAAGGTGGCGCAGTCTATATCGAAGGCGGTGATTACACAAACGAAAAATGCCGCTTGTGGAAGCGATCCGTTAGCCTTGATATCTCTGTGATAAAATTAAGGTTGTTCGGCGTAAAATGCGGCGATGTCTTTTAGATCTTGCTCGTTCAAGTTACGCAGTTGCGCTCCCATCATTTGCGCCATGCCACCGGTGCGTTTACCTTGCTGATAATCCAACATCGATTGAAAAAGATACGCGGCATTTTGCCCATTGAGATTAGGGTAACTTGGGTTGATAGCCTTACCTGTTTGCCCATGGCAGAACACACAGCTTGGCGATTTTACTTTTCCGAGTTTGGCATCACCGAAAGACTCGGCAAACGTGAAAGGAGAAAACACTAAAGGCAAAAGAGAAAGCCAAACGAATTTGTTAATCATGTGATGATATCGCTGTAGTTACTTGAAATATAGAAGCGCTTCCTAGTCTCAGGACATACTTGAGGGAGGCACACTGACGCATTAGTAAAATAATGCGTCAGATTGACAGCGCCGATATTACATTAGAGTCGCGATGGGCTCTAGTTATGAAATTAGATCGAAGCCGAGACTTTCAATAATAGTGTTTCAATATCTTGTGCAGAAATGTCTTTATGGGTGACAAAGCGCAACGGATTGCTTGGTGAGATAGTAATACCTTCTTGAGCGAGCTTTTCTGCCAGTGCTTTTACGTCAACGCTATCATCGAGTTTGGCAAAAACGATATTAGTGTGAATGAACTCAGGGTTGACGGAGAAGCCGTCGATCTCGCTTAACCCTTCAGCTAAGCGCTTCGCATTGGCGTGATCTTGCTTTAATTGTGGTACTTGCTCGGTTAATGCCAGTTTCCCTGCGGCGGCTAAAATGCCTGCTTGGCGCATACCACCACCCACCATTTTTCTCAAACGACGTGCTTTGGCAATAAACTCATGGCTACCTAGCAGTAGTGAGCCAATTGGCGCGGCTAATCCTTTTGAAAGACAGATTGTCATGGAATCAAAGTATTGCGCGATCTCTTTGACATCTACATCTAACGCAACCGCAGCGTTATAAACACGTGCACCGTCAAGATGCAGGGCTAGCTGATGTTTATCGACAAATTCTCTTGCTTGCGCAAGGTAAGCTAAAGGAAGCACTTTGCCATTAATGGTGTTTTCAAGGCTTAATAGACGAGTACGTGCAAAATGGCTGTCATCGGGCTTGATTGCCGCCTCGAGCTTGGCAAAGTCGAGCGTACCATCAGGATTGTTTTCGATTGGCTGTGGCTGAATAGAACCGAGCACGGCAGCCCCACCAGCTTCATAGCGGTAGTTATGCGCTTGCTGACCACATAAGTATTCATCACCACGGCCACAGTGCGCCATTAAACCGAGTAAATTCGCTTGTGTACCAGAGGTGGTAAACAGGGCTGCTTCAAAGCCGTGGCGCTCAGCTGCCCAGTGCTCTAATTCATTGACGGTTGGGTCATCACCATAAACGTCGTCACCGACGAGAGCATTGGCCATCGCTTGACGCATTGCTTGCGTCGGTTTAGTTACGGTATCTGAACGAAAATCCATGAATGTTCCTTTATTGATTGCGGCTAAAAAGTGTTTAGATATAACCACACAGCTTAGCTTTGGATAGGCAGGCTATGCTTTTAGCATCGGTGATTTCACCATTAATGATCATTTGCTCTACTTGAACAAGCGGTAAATGGATAACTTCAATCACCTCATCGTCATCGCACTGATAACGAGCAGTTTTGCTGAGTTGTTTGGCGACAAAAAGATACTGGATTTCATCACAAAAGCCGGCAAGTGGTGTCACTTGGCCCAACGGCTGAATGGTAGCAGCGCTATAGCCGGTTTCTTCTTCTAATTCGCGACAAGCACATTGTTCAATGGGCTCGTCGTTTTCGAGTGTGCCTGCCGGTAGTTCAAGTAACCACTTTTTAAGCGACGGTCGATATTGGTTAATCATCACGATGTCGCCGTTGTCGGCAATCGGCAGGATTACCGCTGCGCCAGGATGAGCGATAGTGGTATGAACGATTTGTTGACCATTGGGTAATTCAACCTGTTCTTCAACCAGTGAAATACGTTTCCATGTATGGATCACATTTTGGTAACTTGCTTGCGTCATGGTATTGGTCGATTCTTAAGAGACTGATGCTACCTTAGCGATTTATTCTGTGGAATAAAAGCGTCTAAATTCTAATAGGTTGAGAATCAATCGAATGAAAAAGTGATGCTCATCTCAATTATGCAAACAATGATTGCATTCCGTTCCCGCAAAAGTGGTTCTGTTATAAATATTTGCTCTATTCTTTAAATGTATGTGTAACATTTTGATAACAAGTGTTTACATTTAAGGAAGCTAATACCGCAGGGTCAAGGAGCAAAATGTTGATAAACACTTCACGAGTGAATCACTCCAATAAAGCACTACTTTCTGAACGTATCAATAAGCTAGCCAAAGCGCTATCGGATGGCGTTTATGAGCGTGAAGATACAATTAAGATGTGTTTATTGGCGGCACTTGCCGGTGAAAGCGTGTTTTTATTAGGCCCTCCGGGTATCGCTAAGAGTTTGATTGCCAAGCGCTTAATTCAAGCTTTTGATAACTCGTCCTATTTTGAATACTTGATGACGCGTTTTTCAACACCCGAAGAGGTATTTGGCCCACTCAGTATTCAAGAGCTAAAAGATCACGGTCGTTACCATCGTTTAACACAGGGGTATCTGCCAACTGCACAAGTCGTGTTTCTTGATGAAATTTGGAAAGCAGGGCCGGCAATCTTGAATACCTTATTAACGGTGGTGAATGAAAAAACCTTCAAAAACGGCAGTGATGTAGAGCGTGTTCCGATGCGTTTGTTGGTCTCTGCTTCTAACGAATTACCTGACCAAGACAGTGGATTAGAAGCGCTTTATGATCGCATGTTGGTGCGCATCTTTGTCAATCGAATCCAAAACAAACAAAACTTCAAATCAATGCTAACAGTAGGGACTGCGCAAGAGGCACAAATTCCACCGGGTTTGGCGATTACCGATTTGGAATATCATCAGTGGCAGCAAGAGCTTGATCAACTGACGCTGGGCGATGATGTGTTTGAAAAGCTCTATCAGTTAAAATCATTGCTTGAGCAAAAGGCGGCGGATGTGGGGGTTGAGTTCGCCCAATCAGACATGTACGTCTCTGATCGCCGATGGAAAAAAGCGGTCAAGTTACTAAAAGCCAGCGCTTACTTTAATGGCCGTGAAACCATTAATCCGCTTGATCTACTGCTATTACAAGACTGTTTGTGGAACAGCCCAGAATCACTTGAAATTGTGCAACAGGTCATGAACGACTTTGCACTTAATCATGCTTTTGACCAGCAAGAGGTAGAGCAGCAACTGAACGTGTGTCGTGAAGAACTTGCTGATGTTCAAGAAGAGTTGGAAGCGGAGTTCTCAATGTTGGTATCGCTGGAATCGACCACGGGTTTGATTAAGAAGCAAATTCATCACTACGATGTGAGTGATGCTAAAGCCTATCAAGTTGGTCATGCCAAAGATCTGGTTAAATTGGTGCTACTACAAAGCAATATGTCAGTGTCGGAATCCGAAAAAGGTGATAGCCGCTGGATCTATGTACCTAAGCATGAGCTAGAGCGTGTAGTCAAAGAGGGGAGTGGAAATGTTTACGGTTACGTAAACCAGAATACTAACCTTTGCTTGCTACGTTTTGATTTAGACGCGGCTAACAACTTGATCGTCAAAGATATCGCTAACCGCGCGGTACTGGTCGGTTTGGTGACGAAAAAGGGGCTTGATGCGGCGACCTATCAAGAGTGGCTAGCCAAGTCTGAGCAAGCAGTTGCGCAACTAGAACATGCAGAACATCATTTGCGTAAAGTTAAGTCGAATTTTCATGGTGCGCTTCCTCATGGCTTCATTCATCCAGAATTGCCGATTGCGATGGAAGCGGGCTTACAAAGCTTGCAGCAACAGCTTGAATCGACCAAAGCCGAGTGTGAACGCACGGTATTTCGATTTAAAAATCTTGATCAGTTCTTTGCATAGGTGACGGCATGTTAGGCGCAGACGGACTTAACCTTGCATTGATGATTGCCGATTCAGGCATTATCGATTCGGCAGTGAACGATTTGATGGCTCGCTCACAAGTGATGGCGATGGCGGAGAATCGCGGTATTAAATCATCCGTAAAGAATCATTTGGTTAAGTGGCGTGGCAGCGTTAAAAAGCGCATTACCAAAGTATGCGAAACGGAACGGTTTCAGCAAGAGCTGGCGCTGTATCAAGAAGTGATCCATTGGGATGAAGCCCGGTTCTTCCAACAGATACCAGAAGTGGTGAAGCAGCTTGAATGGCATAGCGCGTTTTATTTACAAGCTCGTCGACTGTTGGAGAAAAACAAAGGGTTATCTAACCCAATGTTCCCTCATTATTTTTGCGATCAATGGTATCAAAGTTTGTATGATGCGATTCGCCAAGCGCAGTTAACAGAGTTAGAAGTCAACAAAGAGAAGGTGTTGAAAGATCTTTACCAGCGCATGGAAACCATGAAAAACATGGATAAAGTGACGCAGGAAGGTGATGAAAGTAGTGTTGGACGCCTATGGGATATGGCATCAGCTAAGCTGAGTAAAAATGATCTCACCGTCATGAAGCGTCACGCCGAGTTTTTACAAAAACACCAAGGCTTACAAGAAATTGCCGAGCAGCTTGGACGTATGGCCAGTGAGGTCAATGATCCTAGTTTACAACGCACACCAAAAGAAGAACTTCAAGTGGTGGAAGAGCTCAGCGATGAAGCGACCGATGATATTGTTGGTGTGCATGAAAGTGACGATCTTAATAAATTACTGCCTAACGAAACCCTATTTCTCGCTTATCCAGAATTGGAAGTGATCTTCTACAAGCACTTAGTGGATAAGCGACTGATGAATTATAAAACTCAGGGTAAATCACGCACCTTGCGTAAAATACGTGCCCACACGCCTGATCATAGTAAAGCGGATATCGATAAAGGCCCGTTTGTGGTCTGTATCGATTCTTCAGGTTCAATGAGTGGTTTTCCTGAGCAATGCGCTAAAGCAATGGCTTACGCGCTGATGCAAATCGCATTGGCCGAAGATCGGGAATGCTATGTCATGCTGTTCTCAACGCAAGTGATCACTTACGAGTTAACCAAGCAAGATGGCTTGCGTGAAGCGAGCGACTTTTTAAGTTATAGCTTTCATGGTGGTACGGATCTAGAGCCGGTAATTGAGAAAACAGTCTCGTTAATGCAGGGGGATAAGTATCGCAATGCCGATATGGTGGTGATTTCTGATTTTATTGCGCCTGTTCCTGTGGCGGAAATGCAGCAACAAGTGTTGGATTTAAAAGCCTGCTCTAATCGCTTCCATGCGATTAACTTGTCTAAATACGGCAACCCCGAGTTATTACAGATGTTTGACCATAGCTGGGCATATCACCCCAATTTAGTTGGACGTTTGATGCGTAAGTGGTAACCCTGCTAAACACTTGCAATAAAGGGTTTAAGCTTATTCCCTTTGCGGCCTTCATTCATAGGCAAGCTTGAACGAAAATAGCGCAGATGGAGATAGGCAGCGACTAGATTGCTGCTTTACGATGTTTACGTTGCATCACGATCTGCGGCAGTAACGACATCATGATCATGCCAATCATTAAGCTATATTGAAACGGGCTAAATTTCTCCCCCATCAGCAGTAAGCCAAACACGATGCCTGCAATCGGATTGGCGATGCCGCCAAAGGTAAATTCCACCACCGTCATACGCTGTAAAAGCCATACATATAAACCATAGCCAAATGCCGTGTTGAGAATGACCACCCAAAGTAGCCCTGCCAAATTGTGTGCATTAAACTGGCCGATCGCAGCGAGGTAAGGCAAAGGTTCAAACACACCATGTATCGTGGCGACTAAACTGAGCAAACTGCCGCCCAGAATAAGCTGCCAAGTGAGCACCTGCCACCAATGCATACTGGTACCAAGTGATTTGGTTATATCACTACCAATCACGATACAAATGATGGCTGCGAGCATTGCCAGCAGCCCAATCGGGTTGAGCGTAATTTCGCTTGGGTCAAAGAGCAACCATGCCAATAAGATCAATAGGGCGCCACATATCGCTTGAATAGCCGCAGGAACACGCCCGCGAAACAACCAATGATAGAGCATGGCAAATACAGGGACTGACATCATGCCAACACCAGAAATCGCCGATGGTAGCGTCAGTGCCATCACAAAGATCAAGCAGAAAAAGATAGCGATGTTGATAGTGCCAAGCAGGGCAAGTTGACGCCACTGTTTACCATGTGGCCACATGGGTTTAATGGCTAACAATAGCAAACCAGCAGGTAGAGCTCTTAATGCTCCGAGTAGAATAGGTGGCCAGTTAGGCAGTGCATACTGGGTTACCGCGTAGGTCGAACCCCAGAAAAATGCGGGGATCATCGCAAGGAGTATATTCATAGTGCCGTTTTTGACAGTAACCTATTGCTGGTTACTTATCTTTACATAAAGATATTAATCGTAGAATGTACGGTGATACTCGAACGATGTAAAGTGTCTTTACGTAAAGATAAAAACCAACTTAATAGCAGTGAGTCATGAAACAGGATCCGGTAGAAAGAGCCATTACACAATGGGCGGTACAAAAACCGCACTTAGATACCGAGCCAATGGCGATCATTGGCCGAATGTTACGCCTAAGTAAGCATTTAGAAACGCGTATTGCGAAATTGCACAAACAACATGATCTTAAAATGGGCGAGTTTGATGTGTTAGCCTCACTACTGCGCAGCGGAGAGCCTTATGCGTTGACTCCAAACGAGTTGTTAAGTGCCTTAATGCTCACCTCTGGGGCGATGACGAATCGACTTGATAGACTCGCCGATAAAGAATTGGTTTCACGTGCGAGCAATCCGTTGGATCGACGTAGTGTGAGTGTGCGACTCACCGATAAAGGGTTAGAGTTAATCGAGCATCTAATAGAGCAACACGTTACTTTGCAGCAGGAGTTGATGGCGGGTATTGCAGTCAAAGAACGAGAGCCGCTAAATCAACAGCTCAAACAGTGGTTGATGACGTTCGATACGTAACAATCATGATGTCTCTATGGATTTGGCGACATCAACGACGAAAGATGACTCACCGAAAACTGATTTGAAAGGGAAGTACAATGACAAATACAGAGTTGGCGAAATTTCTTGATTCATTCCAATGTGCAGAAGCCGATTACCCATTTGGCCCGGATGCATTGGTGTATAAAGTGAAAGGCAAAATGTTTGCTATTTTAGCAAAACGAGAAGGGCGAGAGTATGTCACTCTAAAAGTAAAGCCAGAAGATGGAGAAGTGCTCACTTCCCAGTTTAATGATATTACCCCAGGCTATCACACCAACAAACGTCATTGGATTACGGTTTATTATCCCGGTGATGTAGAGGATGGCATGGTTGAAGATTTGTGCGAACGTTCGTATGCGCTGGTGGTTAAAGGGCTTAAAAAGCTTGAACGTGTTGCGTTGGGTTTTGATTAGTCATCGGGATTAGGTCATATTGGCGTTATAAAATTTGTTCAATTTGATCGAATAGTCACCCAATCGCTTTTATATTCGGCAAACGAACAAAGAATTAATATTTTTGTTTGACTCTGATCCCGTAATCCGTAAAGTATGCAGCGAACGCAGCGGTGGGTAACTCAAGCGTTTCATTAAGGCGCCTTGGCAGAGTGGCTATGCAGCGGATTGCAAATCCGTGGACCTCGGTTCGACTCCGGGAGGCGCCTCCATTTTCTCTTAAAGAAAATGCTGTGATACAAAATGCGACACTAGCTCAGTTGGTAGAGCGCAACCTTGCCAAGGTTGAGGTCATCGGTTCGAACCCGATGTGTCGCTCCAAATAATAAGATAGCGATAAACCCATATCGATATCCAGATGGTGTTTTACTTTTCAGTAAAGGCCTCACAAGTTTAGATTTGTGTGCCCTGGTGGTGGAATTGGTAGACACAAGGGATTTAAAATCCCTCGACGTTCGCGTTGTGCCGGTTCAAGTCCGGCCCGGGGCACCATCTAACCCGTTACGATAGTAACAAAAATTGCGACACTAGCTCAGTTGGTAGAGCGCAACCTTGCCAAGGTTGAGGTCATCGGTTCGAACCCGATGTGTCGCTCCAATTTCTCTCTCTGAGAATTGGTCAAAAATAATGGCGCCTTGGCAGAGTGGCTATGCAGCGGATTGCAAATCCGTGGACCTCGGTTCGACTCCGGGAGGCGCCTCCATTATTTTTCATTTATTCCCCATGTAATTTACTTCCCCTTAAATTAATTGCTGAATTTATGTCAGTTAACTGCGCCTTGCTATTTTTTAATATAATTAGGGCTCATAAAAAAGCCCCAACGTGATGGTCAGGGCTCATGATTTAATTTGTTGTATGGCGAATCGTTATAGCAGTTGGATCTTATTCTCTTCGCACTCTGCAATCATCGCATCAGGCCAGATAGACGACTGAACTTCACCAATATGCGCTTTTTGTAAGAAGAACATACAAATACGTGACTGGCCGATACCGCCGCCAATGGTGTAAGGCAACGATTTGTCTAAAACCATGCTATGGAATGGCAGTGAAGCGCGATCTTCGCAACCGGAAAGGGCTAGCTGCTCGGTTAGGCTTTGTTCACAAACGCGAATACCCATTGAGGAAAGCTCCAGAGCGCTATCAAGTACTGGGTTCCAGAACAGTAAGTCGCCATTTAAGTTCCAATCATCGTAATCAGGCGCACGACCATCGTGTTTTTCACCGTCAGACAGAGTATGACCGATATTGCGAATGAACACCGCGCCATGCTCCTTACAGATCGCGTTTTCACGCTCTTTTGATGATAAATCTGGGTAGCGGTCAAGCAACTCTTGCGACGTAATAAAGGTCACCTTGGCGGGTAGGCGTCTTTCTAATACCGGGTATTCTTGATAGATATAGTTTTCCGTTTTTAGGAAAGCGTTATAAATCTTTTCCACGGTTGTGCGCAGGTACTCTTCATTGCGCATCGATTTCTCGAGCACCTTTTCCCAATCCCATTGGTCAACATAGATCGAGTGAATATTGTCTAACTCTTCATCGCGACGAATCGCATTCATGTCAGTATAAAGACCTTCATCTTTTTGAAAACCATAGCGGCCTAGCGCCATGCGTTTCCATTTCGCCAAAGAATGAACGACTTCAACCTGAGCACCGTTGTCGTCCAGTAAGTCAAAGCTTACCGGGCGCTCAGTACCATTTAGGTTGTCGTTTAAGCCGGTTTCTGGTTTGACAAACAAAGGCGCAGAAACACGAGTTAAATAAAGCTCATAAGCCAGAGCATACTCAAAATAATCTTTGAGCTTTTTAATCGCGACTTCAGTATCACGCAGTTCGAGCAAAGGTTGGTAATTGGCAGGGATTTGTAACTTCATCAAAGATCCTTCTTGTGATTTTATCCAATATTTTTAACAATTTACGCGAGAGTTTTGTCAGCGTCCATCATTTGTTGCTTACAAACCTCTCACTGGCTCACCTGATTGGGGTGTAAAGGTATATCGATAGAGTCACCGTAACCTTTATCTATTTCGATCACGTTGCTTGAAATTGTTTCATGAGTCTTTGTAAGGCTTCAAGGTTTTCGACTAAATTGCGTGTGCGCTCAACAGAACTGTGAGAGGTTTCGGATGTATCATTGGCTAACTGCTTAATATTGACAATGTTACGATTTATTTCTTGGGTTACTGAAGCTTGTTGTTCAACCGCTGCAGCAATCTGATGACTACTATCACTGACATTATCGAGTTGGGTCGAAATATTTCTTAGCATATCACCAGTCTCGTCAGCTCGGATTTTACAACGTTCAGAGAGTTCAAGCCCCTTGTCCATTGCACTGACGGCATTGCCTGCAGTTGCTTGTAGGTGGCGAATCATCGAATGGATTTCATTAGCAGAAGATCCGGTTTTTGAGGCGAGGTTACGCACTTCATCTGCTACGACAGCAAAACCACGACCAGCTTCACCTGCGCGAGCGGCTTCAATCGCAGCATTGAGCGCTAATAAATTGGTTTGTTCTGAAATGGCGGTGATGACTTCTAGGATGCCATCAATCTTTTGTGTATCTTGAGCCAACTGATTGATGATGGTCTGTGATTGATTGAGTTCACTGACTAACATATTGACTTCATTGATTGTAGATTCGATAGAAATTAGACCATTGCTTGAGTGTTCATTAGCATCTTCCGCAATCATAGAAGCGGCTGATGCTGCGTTAGAAACCTCAGCAATAGATTGGGTTAACTCTTCGACTGCCGTAGCGACTTGCTCTGTCTCAGCACACTGCTGATCTAAACTATGGCCGATTGATTGAATTGTACCAAACTCATCTTCTGCTGAGATCAAAATGTGGCCAGAGGTTTCTGTAGCACGTCCGGTGATAGCCCGCAGTTCGGCCTTACGCATCATTAGTGCAAGTTCAACTTGTGAGTAGTCATCAAATTTATCGGTGTAAATTTTTTCCATCATCGGGTTATTATAAGCATCTTGAGTGAGCGTTTGCACTCGTCGAAAGCGTTTATATTGATAGCTAAGCCCACCAAGCATTATTGTGGATAAGGTGAGCAAAAGGAAAGCCTGCCAATGTGGTTGTAAAATGGCATGTGCAAAGGCAATGAAAACCAGTAGGGTGCAGAGGCTAACTGACAAAGAGTGAAAGTCTAAGCGAACTAGGTTAGGTGTCTTTCCTTCGCGTAACTTTTTGTAAAGTGCACCTGCTCGGTTAACTTGTTCTGCTGCTGGTTTTGAGCGCACAGATTGATATTCAACAATGTGGCCATCTGTGTCTTTTATTGGGGTAACAAAAGCTGATACCCAATAGTGTTGTTCGTCGCGACATTGGTTTTTAACTAAGCCCATCCAGCTCTTACCGGATTGTAAGTATCCCCACATTTGTTCGAATGCGGCTTTAGGCATGTCATTGTGTCTTACTATATTATGGGGATAGCCAAGGAGTTGCTGCTTTTGATAACCAGCAATATCACAAAAATCGTGATTGGCATAAGTGATATTGCTTGCGGTATCTGTGGTAGAAATAAGATTCACACTGTGGCTATATTGTTTATTGAGATGTTCATCATATTGTGAAGTCAGTATTGCTTTAGTTGTTGTCATATTTATTCCAAAAATAAATTATTTATGAAGTTTCTAGTAATTATTTTTATAGTGACATCTTAAAAAGCGTCCTTCTTTAGTTGATATGATATAAATCAAAGGTTGTGGTTGAAAAATGAGCAGCGGAAGACTTTTCATAATATTGCGATACACGTTAAATCGTTGCATGAAAAATAATTCCGATTACTATCAATCAAAAAGATTAATAATTGAGCAGTAAAGTTTAATTAGCGTTGTTTGATATTTGCTCGAACAGGTTTAGCATAGGCGTTATATATAAAACATAATCACTTTTCTGTAGTTGATTCCGAATTTAAACAAGCAAATTCAGGAAAATAGTGCAAAATACACCCATAGCGATCGTAAACTAAGCAGTTGATTGTTTTAGCCAAATTTATTGTTGACGTAAAATTATAATCGGGTAAAGTACGCCTCGTTCTCACGGCGAAAGCGGTGAGAGATGGTGCTTTACTTATTCGTAAAGGCATCACAAATTTAGATTTGTGTGCCCTGGTGGTGGAATTGGTAGACACAAGGGATTTAAAATCCCTCGGCGTTCGCGCTGTGCCGGTTCAAGTCCGGCCCGGGGCACCATCTAAATCAGTTACTTAGTAACTAATGCGACACTAGCTCAGTTGGTAGAGCGCAACCTTGCCAAGGTTGAGGTCATCGGTTCGAACCCGATGTGTCGCTCCAATTTCTCTTCCTGAGAAGTTGGAACAATAAAGGCGCCTTGGCAGAGTGGCTATGCAGCGGATTGCAAATCCGTGGACCTCGGTTCGACTCCGGGAGGCGCCTCCATTCTATTTTCATCTCAAAACACAATCCCAAAAATTTTCATCTATTCTATTTTTATCTATCCCAAGTTTTAGTCTCTGTCATTATTTAGATCGAACATGGATCTTTTCGTCTCTTTTTCTCTTGTTTTCCTAGGTCAGTATTATCAATTACTTGCTTTAACGTCTGCCAATCTGTTTTCTTCCCCCAGCGTAATTTCTCTTGTCCATCCTTATCTATCAACACGGCGGTATGCTGTTGTGAATGGATCTGAAAGAGATTAAATAACACGCCAAGATCAAAGTGCTCTTTTACCCATGGCGGTTCACTGTCGCCATCTTCTGTTATTACTAACGTGACAATGTCACGATTGTTTAGGTCGCACTCATTCATTAAGGCTTCCAGTAAAAAACGTTCCACATGTTCATCTCGCTGCGGAGAGAAGTAGATAATACTGCGGTGAGACCAGCTATGTTCGCTATTTGGGAAGGAATGCCCTTTGAGTGGAAGTAAACACCATAGTAAAAGCAATATTCGTGACATGCTGGTACCTACAACTTGCTGGATAAATTGGTTTGGCTTAGCGACAGCGCTATTGACGGCAGTACGATGAGCGCTTTAACCTCAAACCTTTCTATACGATTATTATAGAAGGTTGGTACACTGTGTTGATGACTTCAAGCTAGAACAACCTCCGTTCTCGCTTGGTCTTTACAGTAGCCAAGCCCATTGATTGTTAGATAAGCGCATTGTTAGATGAGCATAACAAGACTGGCTAATACCACTAGGGTCACGAGACGGGAACGAGCACGTATGAAAAAACCGAGTTCAGATTTGCTGACAGGGGAGTTGCTGACCGAGTTTCGCACCGTGTCATTTATGATTGCGATCTATTGTCGAGATCATCATCAAACCCATGAGAAGAATCCGCAAGGCTTGTGCGTTGAATGCCAAAGCTTAATGAGTTATGCGGAAGGACGTTTAGATCGCTGTGCCTATGGGCAGAATAAGCCGACCTGTAATCGCTGTCCCATCCACTGTTATAAGCCTGAGCCGAAAGAGCAGATGAGGCAAGTTATGCGCTATGCAGGGCCAAGAATGCTATTTCCACATCCTATATTGGCATTGCGTCACTTGTTGCACGAACGCAAAGAGGCGCCAAACAAACCGGCTCCGAATCAATCCAATCGTCATCGCCGAATGGCGGATAGAACCAAGTAAAAGTCGAGATAGCAAAAAGGGGCTAAAGAGCCCCTTTTTGTATTGGATAATGTCGCACTAAATCGCTTATTCGCCAGCCATTGCTTGACGCTTGGTCTTGATACTTGCGAATAGCATGTAGATGCACGTTGCCATCAGTGTCGCAAAGAGGTAACCCAATAAGCCTTGCTCACCCAACATAAAGTGATCAGCAAGCACAGGGCCCGCAACAGAGCCGATGCTGTAGCTAAATAGCATCACTTGCGTGACTGATACAATGTAAGCCGGATCAAGCTTGTCACAGCCAAGGTTAATCGCTACTGGGTAAAGGGCAAAAATCGCCATACCCAACACAAACAAGCTAATACCTAATACGTAAATGCCATTGCCAATCGCAGTAAAGCCAATCGCGGCAACACCCAGCAGGCAGAACAGTGCCATTAGCAGAGTACGGCCAAGGTATTTTGATAGCCATGGAACGATAGGTTGAACGGCCATGCCGCCTAGAATCACCAACGCCATTAGGCTGCCAAGATCACCATTGTCAATGCCACGGTTACGTAGCTCAACAGGCATTAGGCCGTAAATAGCGCCCAACGTCATACCAGAAACAATACAGCCAATGATCGCAGCATGGTTTAGTTTGCTGATCTGTTTAAGTGACAGTGCATGGCTTTGACCTTCTTCTGGCTGATCAGTACGGCCAAAAGCCAATACGATAATCGCTAATAGCAACAAAGAAATGATCGCAATAAATGGAATACTGCCTGTTACGCCAAGTGCACCGATACCAAGTTGGCCAAGTGAACTACCGCCGTAAAGTGAGCCCATGTACAAACCAAGACGTTTGGCACGCGCGCTTTCATCGCCATGAAGCAACCATGATTCTACGATCACAAATACGCCTGCCACCGCAATACCCGCGACAAAGCGAGCTGACAGCCATGCTGGAGCATTGGTAAAAGCCGGTAGCACAATAATCGTGGCGATAAACGCCAACAAGCAACCAATGAAGGCTTTACGGTGACCGGTTTTATTTACGATTGGCTCAAACACCATCGCACCGACTAACAGACCGGCATAAAATACACTGGCTAACCAACTCGCCAACGAAACATCCAAACCATAGTGTGGAAGCATTAGCGGGATGATACTCATTAAATAGCCAGACGCCACCGCATATAAAGCAAGCGCAATTACAGGTACTGAAATGCGAGCTGGAGATGCAGGAGCAAGTGTATTTTCCAATGTCGTAGCCTCATGTTACTCGCTCTTATCATGGAGGGATAAGAGACAAAAAAGGGGGAGTTGATGGGCGGACTATGGGGATTTTTTGAACAGGCGTAAAATGAAAAGTTTTTCCCTTTACGATAAAAATTAATTATCGATATAGGGCCTGTATATTTATGCAGATAAATATACAAAAAAGCCGTCAAAAAAGACGATTTGACGGCAGTTAAGTTAGATTAATTTATTTTGTAATAGCTTGTGCAAGCCATTGTTCAAACTGGCTTTTAGGTAGCGCGCCATTGATAAAATCGACTCTTTGGCCGTTTTTAAACACCATAATGGTTGGAATGCTTCTAATCTGATATTGCATAGCCAAGTTTTGCTGTGCTTCGGTATCGATTTTTACAAAACGAACTTTCCCAGATTGTGCTTGAGCAACGTCGGAAAACACCGGCGCAAAACCGACACACGGGTTGCACCAAGGCGCCCAAAAATCGATCACGACAGGTTGTTCGCTATTGAGCAGTGTGTTGAGGTTTAATTCCGTTCCTTCGATCGGAGCACCATCAAGTAGCGGTTGCTGACATTTACCACAAACTGGGCTTTCTGAAACACGCTCAACCGGCACGCGATTGACACCTGAGCAAGATGGACAACGAGTATTAAATGTAGACATGGCAACTTCTCTTTTTATTTGAATCTTTTTTGTGTAATCGTGCTCTCTTGAGGGCACGTGCCTATAGTTATACTATCAGGTGAAAGAGAAGAAAATACCAAGGATCGTAATGAGCACCAATAACACTCAAGTACAGCCCCACACAGCAGAACCTGATTATACACAAACTCGTTTTGCGGAAATAACGGGTTGGGGTAAATGTCTTCCGCCAGCGACGCTGAGCAATGACGATTTAAGCACCTTTCTCGAAACGTCTGACGAATGGATCAGAAGCCGAACGGGCATAGAGCAGCGTCGCATCAGCCATGTTGATACCTCTGAGATGGCAACGGTCGCCGCGCAACAAGCCATCGCGTGTGCAGGATTGGTCGCGCAAGATATTGATTTGATCATCATCGCCACCTGTTCACCCGATTCATTGATCCCAAATATTGCCTCTAAAGTATCGCAAAACTTGGGCATACAAGGCGCCACTGCGTTTGACTTGAATGCGGCTTGCACTGGCTTTGTTTACGGTTTGGAAACTGCGACGCGACTGATTCAGGCTGGTAACTACCAGCATGCTCTGGTTGTCGGGGCGGAGCGCCTCTCGTTTTACATTGATTGGACACAGCGCGATACCGCAGTGTTATTTGGTGATGGCGCAGGTGCGGCGGTACTGAGTAAAACAACCCAAGCACTAGGCTTACAACAAGCTCAACTCGGTTGCGATTCACAAGGGCGAGATATTCTTGCTGTCCCGAAATTTGGTACTTCAATGGATCGTTTTGCCGCAGATAACGGTTATTGGAGTTTTAACTTCGTTGGTAAAGAAATTTTCAAGCGTGCAGTGAAAGGCATGAGCGCGGCGGCGCAAAGTGTTTTAACTCGCAGTGGATTAACCACCGAGCAAATCGATGTTGTGATCCCACACCAAGCGAATATTCGCATCATTCAAACCTTGTGTGATATTGTAGGCATAGAGCAAGACAAAGCGTTTATTAATATTCAAAACTATGGCAACACCTCGGCCGCGACCGTACCGATTGCTTTGTGTGAAGCGGTTGAGCAAGGAAAAATCAAAGCGGGTGACAACTTACTCTTAGCCGCTTTTGGTGCGGGTTTAACTTGGGGCGCGGGCCATATTAAATGGGGTCAACGTGTGACTCCGTTAGAACAAAGTGCTCTCGCATTGCCTGAATGTCAGCAAAGTGCTCTCGAGTTATTGGAAAGCGCGATCGAGCATTGTAAAAACAAGCCGGTATAGCGAAAAACAAAACCATACAGATAGTTACTCTCGCCAGAGAGTGTTAAAATTGCGCCCAAAATAACGATACCGTTAGGGCGCAAATGAAGTTCCTCCACACCTCCGATTGGCACTTAGGCCGACAATTCCACAACGTCTCACTGCTTGACGATCAACAAGCGGTTCTCGAGCAAATTATTGCTTATGTTGAGCAAAATCCAGTGGATGCCTTAGTGATTGCTGGTGATATCTATGATCGCAGTGTTCCACCAACCACGGCGATTGAATTGATGAATCATTTTATCGATAAAGTGTGTGGAGAACTCTCACTCCCGATTATTCTCATTCCTGGCAACCATGATGGTGCGCAGCGCCTTGGTTTTGCCGCTAGCCAAATGAAAAATTCGGGCCTGCACATCTTAGCCAATTTTGACGATATGCTCACTCCCGTCGTGATTGCCAGTGATGTTGGTGAGGTGGCCTTTTATGGCATGCCCTACAATGATCCAGAATTAGTGCGCCATTATTACCAGTCTCAATTGGCCTCTGAACCGGATGCCTCCGCCGTTTCTATTAAAGATCACGATGATGCTCATAAGTTGTTGTCTGAGCGCATTACTGCACAATTTAACCCGAAGCAGAAAAACGTATTGATTAGCCATTGCTTTGTTGATGGTGCGATTGAGTCTGAATCTGAAAGACCTTTGTCGATTGGTGGATCTGATCGCGTTAGTCATCAACATTTTGTGCCATTTGATTATGTTGCGCTAGGCCATTTACATCAGCCGCAGAAGAAAGGCGAAGAGTATATTCGTTATAGCGGTTCGTTGATGAAGTACAGCTTTTCGGAGCAGCACCAGGCTAAAGGCATGACCTTGGTTGAGTTAGATCAAGATGGCTTTAAGAGTGCGACACATATTTCGCTCACCGCGCCGCACCAAATGCGTATTATTGATGGTGAAATGGAGGCGATTTTAGCGCAAGGTAAGAGCGATCCTAATCGCCACGATTACCTATTGGTTAGATTGCAAGATAAGCATGCCATTCTCGATCCAATGGAAAAGTTGCGTAAGGTTTACCCCAATGTTTTACACCTTGAGAAGCCGGGAATGTTGATTGGTGTTGATCAACAACTGGGTAAAGCGCGTTTAGCGCGCGGTGAACTGGATATGTTTAAAGATTTTTTCCTCGAAGCCAAGCAAGATTCAATGACCGAAGCCCAAGAGCAGGCGGTTAGCCAAGTTATCGAGCAACTGACTCGTCACACGGAGGCTTAACCGATGACACCATTAAAACTCACCATCCAAGCCTTTGGCCCATTTGCAGGCAAAGAAGAGATTGATTTCACCAAGCTGGGGCACGCGCCGCTGTTTTTGATTAATGGCCCAACGGGTTCGGGTAAAAGTTCGATTTTAGATGCCATTTGCTTTGCACTTTATGGTGAAACGACCGGCAGTGAGCGTACCGGCGATCAAATGCGTTGCGATCATGCCGCGGCCGATCTAGTTAGTGAAGTGAGTTTTGAATTCTCACTGGGTAACAAGCAATATCGAATCGAACGCGCACCGGATCAGATGATGCCAAAAAAACGCGGTGATGGTCTAACGAAAAAAAGCCATACCTGTACCTTGTTTCAAATCGATGCGGGCCAAGAGATCCTCATCGCTAATAAGCCGACCCCAGTGGGGAAGGCGATCGTTGAAATTATTGGTTTGGATGTTAAACAGTTCCGCCAAGTGATGGTATTGCCACAGGGCAAATTCCGCGAACTCTTGATTGCCAACTCTAAAGAGCGCGAAGTGATCTTTGGTCAGCTATTTCAAACGCACATCTATTCAGCAATTGAAAAAGCGTTATTTGATAAAGCCGCGCATATCCGCCGTGCTAAAGATGAATTTGATAACCAAATCAAAGGTGCATTGGATGTTGCATCAGTTACCAGTGAAGATGATCTCAACACCCAACGAGACGCGCTAACCCCGCAAATTGTTCAAGCTGATGAGCAACTTATTAGTGCGAAGCAGGCGCTAGAGAATGCTCAAAGTCAGTATAAAAGCGCGGCTGATCTCAGTAGTAAATTTGCTCAGCGCCAAGCACTGCAAAATGAGCAGCAGCAACATCTAGCCAAGCAACCAGAAATGGAGCAATTGGCGCAGCGTCGTAAACAAGCCCAGCAAGCGCAATCATTGAGCCTACCTTACAGTCAGCAACACCAAGCCAGTGCCAAAAATCACGCTGCGCAAGGAGAGGTCACGCGAACCGAGCAGCAACTTAGTGTGGCGCAGCAAAACTTAACCCAAGCGCAGGTTCAAGCTGAGCATGCGAGCCAAGCGGCTCAGGTGATTCCTCAGTTGAATCAACGCTTATTTACACTCAATGAAGTGGCCAAGCGATTGGTTGAGCGTGATAAACAGCAAGCGAATCTCAATCAAGCCGAACAAAACTGTCGCCAACTTCAGCAACAGTTTGAAGGTCATACTCAGCAAGCAGAGAAGATCGCACAGCAAATTCAAACTCAGCAACAGACGCTGCAGCAAGCCAAAGAGCAACAAATTGGCTTACCGGCAAAAATTGAACAGCTTAAGCAGATCACGAAACAGATCAATACCCATCAAGATCTGTTGAACACCCAGCAAGCCGCACAACAGTTTCACGCGATTTTACTTAGCAAGCAGAGCGAGTTCGACCAAGCTAAGCAGCGTACTGAACAAGCGCAGCGCGAGGCCGATCAACTAGAGTACTACTGGCATACTTCCCAAGCGGCGCAACTGGCGAAAACACTGCATTTAGGCGAGCCTTGCCCGGTGTGTGGCAGCAAAGACCATCCGCATCCTGCGACGTTTACCGAACGTGAGGTGAGTAAAGCGCAAGTGGATCAAGCTCGCCAAGTCCAGCAACAACATCGACAGCAGCAAGAGCAATGTAGCCAAGCGCTGCAGCAGGCGCAGATGGAGGTGGCGAAGGTTGACCAAGCGGTTCTTGGCTGGCAAGCACAATTAGGCGACACTCCGAGCTCAGTCGAAGCGCTAAAAGCGTCGGCGGCGACGTTGAGCCAGCAAATTGAAACCTTACAAACGATCAATGTGGAACAACTTAGCAAAGCGGTGCTCTCTTCAGAGCAGCAGGCTGCGCAGTTGAAACAGCAGTGCCAGTTGGTGGAGAAGCAGCTTGATGATGCTAAGCAGCAGGCGGCGACACTGCGTGGTACGTTACATTCATTGATGCAAGATATTGCGCCGAACGAACAAGATATTATCGCCGTTAACAGTGAAAAGCAGATGCTTGAGCAACAACTGCAGAAACTACAGCGTGACGAAAGCCAAACGAAAGCACAGCTTGATAGCGTACAAACACAGCAAGTGGCCGCTTACACCCAGTGGCAAGAAGCAGAGAAGCAAGCGAACAATGCAAAAAGGGATTTAGAGCAAGCACAACAAGCGTGGAGTTCAGCATTAACGCAAAGCGTCTTCAGTGATGATAATCGCTACTTGATGGCGAAACTTGAGCCGCAACAAATTGAAGCGATTGAGCAGACCCTTAATCAATACGCTGAACGTAGCTCAACCCTAAATGGTGCGCTCAGTACCTTAGAACAAGACTTAGCGGGATTAGAGTTACCGAATGTTGAATTGCTTGAACAGCAAAGAGCACAAGCGGATGGTAGTTATCAAGCCAGTTTGGATGCAAAGAGTAAACTGCAATCGGTGCTGGATAACCTCAACAAGGTTGCCGATCGTTTGAGTGAACTCTATCAACAGAATACTGCACTAGAAAAAGAGTATCAGGTGATTGGTACTTTGAGTGATATTGCCAATGGTCGCACGGGATCAAAAGTGAGTTTGCACCGCTTTGTCTTAGGGGTCTTGCTTGATGATGTTCTGATTCAAGCTTCACAGCGCCTGCGAGTGATGAGTAAAGGTCGCTATGAGTTGCGTCGTCGTGAAGAACGCGCGAAAGGCAATGCTGGTTCCGGTCTCGACTTGATGGTGGAGGATGGCTACTCCGGTAAGTTACGCGATGTGACGACGTTATCCGGTGGTGAGTCGTTTATGGCGGCGCTTGCGCTTGCACTCGGCTTATCAGATGTCGTGCAATCATACAGTGGTGGTATTCGTCTTGATACGCTGTTTATCGATGAGGGCTTTGGCAGTTTAGATCCTGAATCACTCGATCTGGCGATTCAAACCTTAGTCGATTTGCAGCAGGGTGGGCGAACCATTGGTTTGATTTCACATGTTAGTGAACTAAAAGAGCAGATGTCACTGCGGGTTGATGTGGTTGCTGAACGAAACACCAGCCATATTAAATTGCATGGTGCTAATCTTTGATCGCCCATCAGCGGTGATAGGTTTAAAATATCACCGCTGAAGGAAAGTTTTTTAATGATAAATTTCTCAAATCGTTGCTAATTAATTAAACTATCGATACGCAGTTGGCTCAGTGGTAACAAAGAGCTGAAAAATCGATATGAGAAATATGATGAATTCGGTTCGTAAGGTATATCAGTATGCAGAGCCCAATTTAACCGTCATTGGTTGGATGGGCTTTTTGGGTTTCCCTGCTTATTACTATGTGTGGGCGCAAATGTTCCCGCAAAGTTACGAATCTCTACCTCTGCGTTTGTTTTGTTCGTTACTGTTTGGCGTGATTGCTTTGCGTCATTACGTGCCTGCTTATCTACAGCGTTATCTGCCGCTTTATTTTTCGATTTGTATTCCTATTTGCTTGCCGTTTTTCTTCTCATACATGATGTTTAAGAATGACTGGTCAACGGTGTGGGTCATGTCCTTTATGGCGGCGATCTTAATTCATGTCTTGTTGGTCTATCGAACGTCACTAATGCTGCTGCAAACGATTAGCGCGATTTGTGCTTCGCTTCTATTGGTTTATGGCCCCAATATTGATGTTATTGCCAATCACATCGTATGGCCCTACGTGCCAATCTTTGCTTTCACCTATACTTTTGGCAACGTCTTCTACCTACGCAGTCAAACGGAATATCAAAGTCAGGTCTCACTGGCAAAATCCTTTGGTGCTGGTATTGCCCATGAAATGAGAAATCCACTCAGTGCGTTAAAAGCATCGTTAGATGTACTGGAGTCTCTGTTGCCTAAAATGGCCAGTAAGACGGATTCGGCAACGCCTCTGCACCTTGATAAACAATCGTTATTGTTGGCGAATGAGGTGATCAATGATGCCAACGAAGCAATTCGTAGCGGTACGGAAACCATCGATCTGTTGCTTACTTCGATAGATCAGAACCGGATCACCAATGCGACCTATCGTAAGCATTCAATGCGTGAAGTGGTGGAGAAAGCGATAGCCAGTTTCTCCTATCCAAGTAAAGTGGACAAAAATTGCGTATCGATTTCACTCGAACAAGATTTTTTCTTTTTTGGCAGCGATACGTTGCTTAAATACACCTTGTACAACTTGCTAAAAAACGCGTTTTACTACGGAATACGCGACAATTTCATTATTTCAATCGAGCTCAAGCGATGTAACGGCGTTAACCACTTAGTGGTACATGATAATGGCGTCGGCATGAGCGCCGAAGTGCGTAAGTATATCTTTGAAGATTTTTATACCTATGGAAAAGCGACTGGTCATGGCTTAGGGCTGCCATTTTGCTTTAGAGTGGTTAAAGCGATGGGTGGGGAGATTCGTTGTCGTTCGGAGCTGAATCACTTTACTGAATTTACGATTTCATTACCGCCTTATAGCTCAGCGGCGGTGAATAATATTAAGCTTGATATGATGAAGGCCAAGTCGGTACTTTATATTGGCACATCGAGCATGCTGAAACGTATTTTGGAGGACAGTGCGTTTTATCAAGGCTTTAAACTCACTTCAATGACACTAGAAAAAGCCCTCAACTGCGAAGAGTACGAGTTTGAGTATGATGTGGTGATGGTAGATATTGACAAAAATATGGCCAAGCAAGCCAGCCTTGAGGCACTGGAGATGAAATTCAGTTTTACTCAAGCACGAATTGTTTATCTATACGATAAAGAGTCGGTGTACAGCTATAACATCGAACGCAGTGTTGAATTTTATCCAGTTGAAAAGCGTCAACTCTTAACTCAATGCCGCCAAGTGATGGATCAATTGTGTTTTGAGTCACCAAAAACCAGCCGCAAGCTCGATCATCGCGAGCAGAGCTACAACGGAAAAACCTTATTGATTGCCGATGATAACCAATCTTTTCGGGCTTATACCGCAATCTTGATGCAGCAGTATGGGTTCAATGTACTGCAAGCGCAAAATGGTCGAGAAGTGATGAACTTAATTGCTCAAGTGCCAGTGGATTTGATTATCATGGATATCGAAATGCCGACGATGGACGGCATTACCGCGGCACGGGCGATACGCTCTAATGAGAGCGAGTATGCGTTAACGCCAATCATCGGTTATACCGGAGACTCAACACATAGTATGACTGAGCGCATCCGCAGTGCCGGGATTAATGATTACTTGGTGAAACCAGCCAACAGTGAACGCTTACTGCAAAAAATTGCTCAGTGGCTCTAATGACTGACTGATCACTACCAATGACTATTCAGATGCTAGCTTTTACTCTCATGGCGGCGAAATCCTTCGGGAAAGTACATTTTTACATATCCAATCGAAACCCAAATAACCAACACAGTGGCGATCGAGAGTTCAAATAAACCGAAGTCGTGTAGCCAGTGCCAACGTGGATGATATTGCTCGAAGAAAGAGGTTAGCCGGTGCATGGCGACGGCGCTGATCACCGACGGAAATGTGACAGCCGCAATCGACGGTTGGAACTTCAATCGCATCAAACGTAAGTAGCACAGGTAGATCATCAACGTCATGGTGATCGCAATACCTGCTAAGGCTCCGGTAAGAATAGGATCGGGCTGCTTGAAGTTAACCAAGTAGGTTGCCAAGGTTAAATTGATTGGTGCCGCCATGATGGCGAGAGTAGGCCTTGCTCTACGCGGTAACATCCCTTCAAACACCAAGCGATAAAGCACCAGCGGCAGCATGAAGAAGTAAATCGTAATACAGATGTTGACCAAGGTTTCTGAAAAAAGCGTATGGCCAAATTGCGTTCCCGCCAGCGAACTGCTGATGAGTCCCACCGGATACAAAAACCAACTCGGCACAATGTTCGACATTTTGAAATTGGTCAGCTGAAAGCCAAAAAACAGCACCATCATGGTGAGATGTAACAGCAATGCAGCAAACCAGATAGGGTAGGCAATAATCGGGGAGATCACCGCGAGATAATCACACAGAATTAAGAGTGCCATACTCATCGGCGCCATCAGGCTACCGCTCAATGGATGGCGTAAATCAGCGATAAAGATTTTTGGATTAGTGAAATACTTGATCAGCACTGGCGCCAGTAGTAGAGCACCTAAGGCGGCAAGATAAGGGCGGATCACTTCACCAATTTCCGGGATATACAATGCCCACGCATGACCAAGCCCGATCATGCCAAGAGCTAAAGCCGCCTGAGAAGGGGGAACGTTTTGAAATTGTGTCAGCCTTCTCCAGTTCAAGCCGAGCTCCTAAGATATATATTTTGCACAGCTATTTACTGTACTTGATCGCCAAAATGATGGGTAACATAGATAGCCCAATCGAGAGGCGCAGATAATATCAAGCTCGGTGCTAGTGATGCAATTCTCAATTCCCGTCGCGCGGTAAGTCTTCTTGTCTTAGCTTCTCATTTTTCAGTGTACGGTGGAGTAACTGGCTATAAATCGGTTGGCCACCAAGCATTTGGGCAAAAATCACCGCGCCTAAACTGGTGATGATCAAGGGGAGGATCAAATAGTAGTTATTGGTCATTTCGATCACCAATAAAATACCGGTGATTGGCGCACGCACGGTCCCTGCAAATAGTGCTCCCATTCCGGCAATCGCGAACATACCCGGAGTGATTGGCAGTTCAGGAAACATTTGTTGTGCGATAAGACCAAAGGCATAGCCAAATAGGGTACCTAGGGCCAACATTGGCGCAAAAATCCCACCGGGAGCGCCGGAACCAAAACAGATCATGGTAGTGACGATTCGACCTGCAAATAACAATAACAAAAAGCCTGCCGCGTAATCGCCATTCGTGATGTTAGGAATGAGTGCGATGCCGCCGCCAGTCAACTCTGGCATATAAAGCAACATGATGCCAAAACTGCCGCCAATCAGTGAACCTGTCAGCAAGTAGCGTTTACGGTCATTATTGTGAAAACGAACAAACAGGTCTTGAGAGAAGGTCACTAATCGGTTGAAGATGACGCCAAATATACCAAACAGACCGCCGAGCACTAAAAACAGCCATAAGGTATTGAGTTCTGGTGACTGGTATTGCGGCATAGTGATCACCGCTGATTGGCCATTGATATAGCGAAAAACAATATTGGCCGAAACCGAAGCGATGATCACCGCGCGAATCGATATAATCGAGTAACGAAACTGTGGTCGCATTTCTTCAACCACAAACATAATGCCGGCTAAAGGTGCGTTAAAGGCGGCAGCGAGGCCAGCGGCAGCACCGGATGCGAGTAATGAATGACGGGTATCATCATTCTTGATACGGAAAATGTCCGTCACCATGCGACCAATCGCACCGCCCATTTGAACGGTTGGACCTTCACGGCCAAGCACCATCCCTGAGCCTAACGCGCCCATACCACCAAAAAATTTGACCGGAAGTACCCGCCACCAACGTACGGGACGGATGCCATCCATTGCGCCTTCAATTTCAGGAATGCCAGATCCGGCAGCTTCAGGCGCGAAACGGTGTACTAGATAATAACCCACAAACGCGAGAGCACCACTGATGATAAACGCCGCTAACCATAATGGTAATGCGCTACCAATCTCGGTTTTTAACCACTGGGTTCGGGTTTCAGAAACAAACTGAACGGCATGTTCAAAGTAGGTGCCAACAAAGCCTGCAAGCACACCCACCACTAAGGACATCAGCAATACGGGGATTGGCGTGGTGTCTTTCGAGAGAAACTGATTAATCGCATCTTTAGGCATTTTTGCGAGAAACGATTGCTTAATTTGCTCTCTTTTAGTCATGGAATGTTGTACCTCTTCACTGGGTGGAACGTAAATACTCTTGAATTGGATGCTAAAATTATACGCCCTTACACCTCTAACTATAGCGACAAGAATGCAATATTGATTTCCATATTTGATTATTTGTGACCAATAGACATTAATGTGTTTGGTTGCTTATTTGTTGGATTTTTTAGCTATAAATCACACTTTGAAACTTGCGCTTTAGCTAAATTGAGCCATATTTAAGGTGTAAGGCAATGTGAACCAATTCGCATGGAGGAATAAATGCCTTACCTACAATTTGGATGGAATCAACAATTCATTTCTATAGCCTCGTTTTATATCAGAATGCATCTATAGACACTCTGATTCGCAAACTCACGATTGAGTAACGAGGGATAAGGCGCACTGATGGTGCGCCTTTTGTCATCTAGAGCATAGCCTAACCGTAGCGCCGCTAACTATCCGCCAGCCATTTTATCTACCAATCAAACAATTAGCCTTATAAGGGGCCGTTTTCCGTCATACTGGTACTGCAACCAAGTGGAAGATAAGGGTATAATTTACCTAATATCAGTTCGGAGAATCGCAATGACGTTAAGAGTACCAACCAATATCATCACCGGATTTCTTGGTGTTGGCAAAACCACCACCATCTTAAACCTGCTAAAAAATAAACCTGCTAACGAGAAGTGGGCAGTATTGGTGAATGAGTTTGGTGAAATTGGTATTGATGGGGCGATATTGACTGATCAAGGCGCGTTGATCAAAGAAGTCCCAGGCGGCTGTATGTGTTGTACCGCAGGTGTGCCGATGTCTGTTGGTATTAATGCGTTACTGCGCCAAAAGCCGGACCGTCTCATCATTGAGCCCACTGGACTTGGTCATCCTAAGCAAGTTGTCGCAACGCTGACTTCCGAGCAGTATCAAAATTACGTTGACCTGAAAGCGACGATTGCTTTAGTTGATCCGCGTAATTTACTGATTGAAAAGTACATCACAAACCAAAATTTCAACGACCAACTTGATAGCGCTGATGTGGTGGTTGGTAACAAAGTCGATTTGTGTGCGGTGGCCGATATTGATGCGTTCAACGATTGGATCACCAATCAATCGCCGGCAAAGATCTTCAGTAAACTGGTTAAGCAGGGCGATCTCCCACTGGAAGTGTTGGATATCGAACGTGTACACGGCAGCGCATCAAGCCATATTGAACATCACCATCACGATCACGCCAGTCAAGAGCCACAATTTGAATTGCCACCGGGTGAAGCTTTTATTCGTCGTGAGAACAAAGGGCAGGGCTATTTTAGCTGTGGTTGGTTGTTTGGCGCAGAATATGAATTTGATTTTGATTTGTTGTTTTCAATGTTGTCAGATCTGACCGCTGAGCGTATCAAAGCAGTGGTGAATACCGATCAGGGTACTTATGCATTTAACGTGGCCAACGGTGTGGTGTCAGTCAATCAGATGAGTCTATCAGGCTTTGAATCACGCCTAGAAGTGATTGACTCTCAACTGATGCCTTGGGATCAATTAGAGGCGATTTTGCTGAAATTGTGCGGCATTACACCATCTGATTGCGACAAATAGCGTCGGGCTATTTTGCCTAGATAAAAAGAAAGGGTGACGTGAGGTCACCCTTTTTCTTATTCAGAGATCGCGACTCTATCTTGCAAGAATCATCAATTAACGTTTGTTCTTCAAGTAACGTTTACGGCGCTCTTCTTTCTTTTTGATCTTTTCTTCGAGCTTACGCGCTGTTTCAATTTCCACTTGCACAAGCTCTTCAGTGATCATCTCTGGACGCTCAAGAGTGACTTGGCCTAGTGTACCGCTACGCAGTTCATGCAGCAAAATTTCAGAGGCTTTGTGTAAATCAACACGACCACCAGAGCGCAGTGCTCCGCGACGACGGCCAATTTCTTCCATTAGCTCAACATCGCTTTCCGGCAATTCTTCGATCTGGTAACGCTCTTTCAGCTTTTCTGGATAAGCTTGTGCAAGGTATTCAACCGTGTAGAAAGCCACTTCGTCATATTCCATTGCCGTATCTTTTACCGCGCCGGTTGCGGCAAGGCGGAAACCGCTGTGTGGGTTTTCCACTTTTGGCCATAAAATCCCCGGAGTATCCGACAATACAACCCCATTTTGCAGGTTAATACGTTGCTGACGACGAGTCACCGCAGGTTGGTTACCAGTGATCGCAATAGTACGACCAGCCAGTGAGTTGATAATGGTCGATTTACCGACGTTAGGAATACCCATGATCATGGTGCGAATGTTTTTACCAATCTCTTCACGGTGTGGTGCCAGTTTTCGGCACAATTCTAGAATCTTTTGTACTTCTTGCGGCTGTGATGTGGTGATCGCCATCGCTTTAACATTTTGCTCTTTTTCCAGATGCTCAATCCAAAGTTGAGTCATTTCTGGATCGGCAAGATCACGTTTGTTCAGCACTTTTACTACCGGTTTATCACCACGTAGTTCGGAGATCATTGGGTTTTCACTACTAAATGGAATACGAGCATCTAGCACTTCGATGATGACATCGATTTGAGGGATCGCTTCTGCAATCTCCTTCTGTGCTTTGTGCATATGGCCAGGGAACCATTGAATATTACTGTTAACCATTTGAATTTACCGCCTTAATTGTATTGTCGTTCTCTGGTGGGGTATCAGGTGGGGTACCAAATCGTAAAATTAGAATTTAAGTATCGCTTTTGTTCCTAATCTTTTTATTTTTCAAAAGACACCAAGGATTCTATAGTCAGATTTTAGCACTTTCTTTCCGTTAGGGGGAATCTTGTTCTTAGATAGGTATTTAAGAGTTTATCAACTATATTTTTAAGCTCAGTCAATTAACATTGTCATGCCCTCATTATTCGGGCATTAGTAAGCGAGCTAAAACAGTTAACGTCGCATTCAATCCGAAAACTAAAGGAACAATCCAGCATTTGGCATTTGATGTTACAGGACTGAAGATCTGCGGAGAGGGCGAGTGGAAGTACAGTACCCAAATCAAGTTTCGCACCGAAGATATGAACGGCTTCCAAATCTGTCCAAGCAGACCCACCAAAGAATCATCGAGATCTCTGGCGATGGTGCAGGGAAGTAAGGTCAACTCTACAATCTAGCTAGCGGTCGGTTGCCAAAAGCTCTATGGTTCAAATAAGCATTGGAAAAAGAAGTACGGTGACCATAAACGTTCTTGCTCTCAGAGACGGCGATGTTCCGTGTGAAGAAACTGCTCTGCGGTACATTAAGCTTAATAAATTACAATGGTCAGGTTGGTGAGACTTATGCAACGATAAAAGAGTTAAACAAGCTCACAGGGCTAGGTATGTCTGAAACGGTAGTAATCGCCTAACAACGAATCATATTAGGCGCATTTTTAACTGAACTCAAATTGGGAAACAGGTATATACGTACCTCAAAATACAATGGCTAATTGAAGGGTACGGTCGCTAATATATATTCGACGTCTTTCTTGGATAAAGACGAGTGCCATGATGTAATTCGCTCATTACTATCTATTCAAAGCTACGGTCTATAAAACCTGTGTTCTAACCAGAGTGTAGTAAGGATTGTTTACTGTTTCTTTATTAGCTGTTGAGAGCCTGGTTGCGTATTGGGATGTATTTCTTTTTATTCAATTTACACAGGGTAAAGCTCTATTAATATCATATTCACTATTTTTTGCTAAAACATGCCACGCTATGCTCCTGAGCTTGTTTGCTAGAGCAACGATAGTATTGGCTTTACCATTTCGAGCAATAAGACCTCTCAACCAATAGCCCATAACATACTCTTTTCCTGCCCCGCATCGGATAACCGCACGAGCACCATGAATGAACACCGTTCTTAGGTCTCGATTACCATATCTTCGATATTGCTCTGAGGCCACTTTTTTCAGCCGTACTGTTTTGTTTGTGGACCAGTCCGCACCATGCGGAAAATTGCCGACCTTTTTTAAACTGTTTACCAGAGCCAACCTCACTGATGAATGCAGCTGTCAGTAACGGGCCAAAGCTAGGAATACTTATAATGGTGTTATACCGAGGGTGCAGTTGACCTAACACTGTTATCTTCAGTGTGGTTACATCTATTTTCCCACTAATATCCATGAAATCATGGTATAGAGTTTGCGGTAAATCCCTCATGACACTAGACAGTTCGTTTTCTGCATCTTCGATGGCTAGCGGTAACTGGTTCCGTAGCACATTAATAGACAAAGGGAAGATAATCCCATATTCAGCGGCTAAGCCTCTTACTTGATTACAAGTGCTGTTCTTTGTTCTACCAAGCGTTTACAGACGCTACGTACTGAGGAATCCCCTAATGATTTTGATAAAAATCATAAATTTAAGGTAGATGCACATCTTGTCATGTGATCAAATGGTTCTGAGAAAAATCAATAACCAGACAACAAGATGTGCGAACTCGATATTTTACACGACTCTCTTTACCAATTCTGCCCTGAATTGCACTTAAAACGACTCAACAGTTTAACGCTGGCTTGCCACGCATTACTTGAATGTAAAACGCTCACTCTTACCGAACTTGGTCGTAACCTGCCAACGAAAGCCAGAACAAAACATAACATCAAACGAATCGACAGATTGTTAGGTAATCGTCACTTGCACAAAGAGCGACTCGCTGTATACCGTTGGCATGCCAGCTTTATCTGTTCAGGTAATTCGATGCCCATTGTTCTTGTTGACTGGTCTGATATTCGTGAGCAAAAACGGCTTATGGTATTGCGGGCTTCGGTGGCACTACATGGTCGTTCTATTACTCTTTATGAGAAAGCCTTTCCGCTTTCAGAGCAATGTTCAAAGAAGGCTCATGACCAATTTCTAGCCGACCTTGCAAGCATTCTACCGAGTAACACTACACCGCTCATTGTCAGTGATGCTGGCTTTAAAGTGCCATGGTATAAATCCGTTGAAAAGCTAGGTTGGTACTGGTTAAGTCGAGTCAGAGGGAAAGTGCAATATGCAGATTTAGGTGCGGAAAACTGGCAACCTATCAGCAACTTACATAGCATATCCTCAAGTCGCTCAAAGACTTTAGGCTATAAGAGGTTGACTAAGAGCAACCCAATTTCATGTCAAATTGCACTGTATAAATCACGTCCTAAAGGCCGAAAAAATCAGCGTTCGACACGGACTAATTGTCATCATCCGTCACCTAAAATCTACTCCGCTTCGACAAAAGAACCATGGGTTTTAGCGACTAACTTGCCCGTTGAAATCCGAACACCAAAGCAACTTGTTAGGCTCTACTCGAAGCGTATGCAAATTGAAGAAACCTTCCGAGACTTGAAAAGCCCAGCCTACGGTTTAGGCCTCCGTCATAGCCGAACTAGCAGCTCAGAGCGCTTTGATATCATGCTGCTAATCGCCCTAATGCTTCAACTGACATTTTGGCTTGCTGGAGTTCATGGTCAGAAACAAGGTTGGGATAAGCACTTCCAAGCTAACACTGTCAAAAATCGAAATGTACTCTCAACAGTGCGCTTAGGGATGGAAGTTTTGCGGCATTCTGGCTACACAATAACGAGGGAAGACTTGCTCGCGGCTGCAACCCTGCTTGCTCAAAATCTATTCAAACATGGTTGTGCTTTGGGGAAATTATGAGGGGATCCCTCAGTGCTGAGTTTGTACGAGAGGATATGACAGACAAGCACTACCGCTTATGGTCGATCAATGATGATCATCCTGCGATGATTCGTACTATTGAAGAGAGCAACTTTGTTGATCTAGAAATATGGGCATTGCCAATGGCTGCGTTTGCCACGGTATTAAGCAATGAGCCAGCAGGCCTTTCTATTGGCAAAGTTAAGTTGGCTGATGGTAGCGAGATACTTGGTGTACTAGGTGAGCCTTGTTTAGTCGAAGGCCAAAAGGAGATCACTCATACTGGCGGATGGCGTAAATACACTGAAGCGTTGAGCTAATGTTCTAGATTTTTATTCCAGTCATCTCATTAGCTTCATCGCTATACCCTACACCGAGATGGCTGGAAACAATAATAACAATCGAGATAAAGGGTTTGAATTATGTCTAATAATAGAAAAAGCAATGATGCACCGAACACCGCATCAGGTTTTCAGATTGCCATGATCCTCCTTGGTATTCTGGTTACTCCGGTTCTTTTGGCTTCATCAAGTTTAGGTAGCCAGTTGGAGCTGGGCAATGCGGCGATGATAATCGCTGTTGGTAGTTTGATTCTTACCGTTCTAGCGGTAATCAACATTTCAATTGGCGAGCAAGCTCGTTTACCTACCTATGGTATTGTTAAATTTTCTTTTGGTAAGCAAGGCGCTATTGCAATCAACGTGATTATGGCGATCAGTCTTTTCGGCTGGATTGCTGTTACGGCAAATATGTTTGGGCACAGTGTACATGACTTGTTGTCTGGCTTTGGCTTATCGCTTCCGGTGCCAGTGTTAGTTGCTATCGGTTGTGTGATTTTTGTCGCTTCTACCGCAGCTGGTTTCGAGATGCTGGGTAAAGTGTCTAAAATGGCAGTACCTGTAATTGTGGTACTTATGTTTGTGGTGCTATTTGTTGCAACAGGTGCTGATGTTGCTTCAACTGAGAAGTTGCAACAATTGCCATTTGGTACTGCGGTTTCATCGGTTGTAGGTACGATCATAGTGTTAGTGGCAACCTCTCCTGATTTTGGCAGTTTCGTGCACAATCGCAAACACGCAATGATTGCTGGCGCATTAACGTTTGGTTTGGCTTATCCTGTGTTGTTTTTTGTTGGCGCAGTTCCTAGTTCGTTGACGTCAGAAGGTTCATTGCTTGGTGCGATGGCTTTAATTGGTACCACGCTACCAGCCGCTATTTTGCTGATCTTTGCGTGTATCACTGGTAATGCAGGTAACATGTTCCAAGGTACGTTAGCCGTCTCGACACTATTTACTAACATTGCGAAATGGAAGATCACCGTCGCGCTGGGTATTCTAGCGACGATTCTAGGTAGCATGGACATTATGGGTTGGTTTATTCCATTCCTATTATTCTTGGGTATTGCTACACCGCCAATTGCTGGCATTTACATTGCTGACTTCTTTATTAATCGCCGTCAAGGCTACGATGAATCATTACTAGAGAAAGAAGCTGCGGTAAAACCGATGACATTCGTGGCTTGGGGTATTGGCTCATTGGTGGGGTTTGCGACTGTAAATGGTATGTTTACCCTAACGGGTATTCCTTCAGTAGATTCAATTCTGGTTGCCTCTTTAGGTTACGCGCTATTGTGTCGAACAAAACCGCCAGTGGAGGTTTTGAGCAAATAAATTATTTTGCCAAATTTTCATATTGTTCATTTTTAACCACCGCCAAAAGCGGTGGTTTTTTTATGCGTGTCATTCCGTTCTTCATCTTTCTAACCCTTTGAACATTAATCGAGGTTCGTGAACCGTAGTGATGTAATCACTGCGTTTCCTCCCCCCAAAACTATGTTTGCAATACGCTCCAAAAAATACAATTAATCTAAATGATAGTTAATTTATCTCAGCCATTATGTTGGTGTCAGCGCTGGCGTTTTTTGTATTAAGAAGAGAAATAAACATGTGTAATGGACGTAAAAACAAAATACTTCCTTCATTTATTGAAGAACGCTTGGATTTTTATATTGCTGATCTGATTGCAAGTAATGACAACAAAAAACACTTAGTATTAGGCAAGCGACCATCCAATGATGCGGTGGTGATGCAAAGTAATGATTACTTATCACTGTCCAATCATAAGGAGATTCTACAAGCGCATGGCAAGGCCATTTTGGGGCTCAATGACAACGTCGTTATGTCGGCGATTTTTTTGCAAGATAGTGAGTCGAAGCCCGCTTTTGAGGTTCAACTGGCGGATTATGTTGGTATGGAAAGTTGCCTCATTTCTCAATCTGGATGGGCAGCAAATATTGGCTTACTCCAGACGATTTGTACCGAGAATTCACCCGTGTATATTGATTTTTTTGCCCATATGTCGCTTTGGGAAGGCATTCGATATGCTGGTGCGAAGGCTCATCCATTTATGCACAACAACATAAAACACCTGCGCCGACAAATTAAACGCCATGGGGCAGGTGTGATTGTTGTGGACTCTGTCTACAGTACTATCGGAACGATAGCGCCACTGCGTGATATCTACGAAATAGCACGTGAATTTAACTGTACGTTAATCGTAGATGAATCCCATTCAATAGGGACTCACGGCCCGAAAGGCGCAGGGTTAGTAAAAGCACTAGAACTCAATGACCAAGTGGATTTTATTACTTTAAGCTTAGCCAAAACCTTTGCTTATCGCGCTGGTGCTATATTAGGCCCGACTAAACTGGCTAAGACGCTACCATTTGTTGCTTATCCCGCGATATTTAGCTCGACCGTATTACCTCAAGAACTTGTGCGTCTAGAGAAAACGTTAGAGGTGATTAAAGGAGCAGATGCTAGGCGAGCAAAACTGTTTAACAACGCAGAGGCCATAGCATCAGGGTTGAGGAATATTGGTTTTCGCATCCAGAGCGAGTCACAGATTATCGCTTTAGAATGTGGGAGTGAGAGGAATACTGAACGTGTGCGTGATTTCTTGGAGCAACGAGATGTGTTTGGCGCAGTGTTTTGTCGGCCAGCCACTGGGAAAAACAACAACATCATTCGCTTTTCAATAAATGTAGATTTGACAGCTTCTGATATCGACCGTGTGTTATCTACGTGCCAAGAAGCGTTTAATCATCCCGAGTTAGAGTTCGCGTCATAGCATACTTAACGTTAAATAATTTATAGTAAAAGTGTGGCGTCTCACTCTCGCCACAGTCTAAGCCCTAGCAGCAATGCTAGGGTCTTTTCTTTTCTAGACACTTGGTTTATCGTTTAAGCGACAATAAGGGCGACAAATGACACAAGAAGCGACCTTATTATTAAATGCCTATTCGATGATTGAGTATATCCCGGCTTTTTGTATTGTGTGTAAGTTAACTACACTCCGTCATCACTCAATACGGGAAGTGCCGAAATTGCGCTATCGCTCATTAAAGTGAGCGGATCAATGCAAAGGCTAGACTGCTGCATACTGAACGTGTTTTTTTTTATCCAATTTCTAATCAGCATATTTGCTGTTCCCCCTTTGGCGTACGCCCGTCGTAAATCGCCATCGGTTAAGGGACCTTGCAAGTTTCCTCGGTCAATGATGGCCCGGTTTTGCACATCACATCTACCGCATCTTGTTGTGTTGCTTCTGACGAACAAAAAAGCTCTCTTATGTTGCTCATCTAATAGCTGTTAGATATTGGTTAATAAACGGTTCTCCAGAGAGCCTGTTGGATGAGAAAGCGCAGGCTCATTATGGTTATTGGCTTGTGAAATCCCATTAAACGAAACGAGCTTTATTTCAAATTGAGCCCCAAAATAATCTAATGCTAATCTAGGATCTTGTTCATCTAATATTTTTTTCCCTAAAGCTTCCAATAGTTCAGCCATGAAATCTTTGACGGGTTGATCTGCAGTAGATAAGTACTGCTCAAGAGTGTGATCTTTCATTTACTACCTAGCCATAACGTTAACTATCAATAGATTATAGTGGAGTCCTTATTCAACAAAGGACACAAAAATGGAAACTATTAAAACCATATTAAATGGCAATCACTATCGCTATTCTTTGCACCGCTGTGTAGATTCCGACCAGTATGCGCTCTTCTTATTGGGCGCTCTACAAGACATAGAAAGTGTGCAGAATTTCTCTACACATTTTGCTACAAAGTTAAACTGTATCACCATTGAGGTGCCGGGTACGGGTCATACAGAAAACCTTGAATCTACGATTAGCATTCGTGATCAAGCAATTATGTTGCGCGATTTTATAGATTATTTAGGTGTGCATAGTGCTCATATTATTGGTTTTTCCTACGCTACCGCGGTGGCGGTAGAGCTTTGCGATGTATGGCCCAATGTACTCACCATGTCAATTTGTGGTGGTGTACCAGGCATTCCTTCATCTGGGCGACTTGCAACAAAAAAAATGATTGCAGCAGCAATGGAGAGTCCGCAAAAATTTGCACATTCTTTTACTGAGTCATTAACCGTTAGCCATAGCGATATTCCAAGAAATAAAGCCATCATAAAAGCCACGGTTAGGAACATCACAAAGATGGGCCAAGAACGTATTGACGTGTTTTTTGAAAATTCCGTCAGGTTACTTGTTCATACCCCTTCTAATATCACCAACATCGCTGCACCATGTACAGTATGCGTAGGTGAACTTGATCCTTATGTGACAAAAGAAACCGCTGCTCAGTTTGCAAGCCAGTTAAAGAATGGTCGATTTGTGGTGATTAAAAACGCTGATCATCTCGTCCATTTGCAATACCCAGATAAAGTCGCGTCAATCATGTTAGCGCAGGCAACTGCATCGATTGAATTACAAAAAACGCTCGTCGCTCTAACCTAAATAATTCGGAATTATTGTTTATTTTTGTTTTGACATAATCAACTCAAGTCTTTGCGTATTTTGAGTTGATTATGTTCACTCGAATGCACTAGGTAGCATTTTTAATGTATATCTTTGATAGAGTAGTCAGGATTTCAACAGCGCGCTTCTTACGTTCTCCGTTTAGAAGACGCAATGCCTCAACGATCAGTGAATCTCTCATGTGTTGAACTTGTCGCAATTGGTGAAATTGCGGGAATTGGCGCATTTCACTGGTAAAGTGAACGTGAGAGTTGAGTTCAAACCCAAGCTTAACTCTAAAACCAATCGCGACGGAAAAATCACGAACTTTATTGACGTTTTCGAGCTGAAGATATTGGTATTCAGATAGACCAAGTACTCGAGCTATCACTTCAATAGGAATTTGGTTCTCTTCTCGAAAGCGCTTTACCGTTATTGCAGAAGATCGATAGTAATCAATAGCAAACGCATTGATATCAAGCACGGGAGGAGGGAGTAAATCATTGTAGATTATGTTGGGATCAACGTGAGATTCGGCTTCGGTACGAAACATGATGAATTGAGCGCTGTTGTCTTTACTCATCATGTTGGTGATTAAATCGAGAAAAAGATTAAATTGTTCGCTAGGTAAGCGACCGATACAAAATAACGCTTCGATCGCCTTGTCATCCATTCCACGATAGTGCTCTTTCATTTTAAGGGCAAAGTAAAAACTGGTCATTGGTACCATCATGATCCAAGACATTGCGGCGACCATGTGTATGGGGCGAATTGAGCGATAGCTTTGCTGCATATAGCGCTTTAACGTTGAGCCATTCAATCCTGACACGCGCTGTTCAAGATCGTGAAAAGACATTTTTTGCGCCCGACGAACAAACGACATCGATACGGCGATATCAGTATCAATCGTTCTGAGCAAAGTATCGAGCTTTTGGATCTTTTCCTCAGTCGCGCTGAGTCTTATTTGGTCGACACGATTAAACATACAATTAAATCTCGTTAAAAAGTATGGGCCGAACAATATCAATTCGGAATGCTGTGACTAATAGGGAAGATTAGATTCTACTTCTTTCTGGTAGTTGGGCAATATGGTAATGTTTTTTGAACGAAAATAGTTCGATTTATCTTTGTTGCTATATGATGTTACAAAACAAAGACGATAGTAAGTTCCTACATTGTTATCGTGTTAAGAATGGCATTCATTCGTGAACTACTCAGCTGGTTGCAACGTTAATTGGAATAGGAAACCGCTAAACTTCGGTTCAACCTTGCTTTTTAGCATCTTAAATCGCGTGATGCTCAGTGGTATTGAACAATCAAAATGCCAATACCACTGCTGACCATAGTCGATACGGGAATCATGAAATATAACTAACGGTAGGAGCAGTTTTGTTTGGTCATCCAGACAACATGAAGACTCGTGTGCCATTCCTCGATAAAATGAGTCAAGTGAGCGCAACGATTCCCATGCCCTTATTTAAAGAGGAGTCAGCATTAGGCATTTAGGTTATTCTCAAAAAAAGGGCAGGCGAGATGGTAGTTTAGTGGTTATTGGATAAACGACTATCAAATTAATGGCCTGATTACAATACCAAACGTCTTTCAATGGAACATGGCTTTCTCGCTCAAGAGTTTGATAACGGCGTGCCGTTTGTCGCTCAGCCTAAATCTGAAGCTTGGTTGTTCTGCGCGCTTAAGAAAGGTTATCAACATTGTGCGGCTTTAGAAGAACGCTCGGGTAACGATGATTCACCTTGCTCTTTAAAAGCCGAGCTGGAAGAACATTTGGGTGAGTCAGTTACTCGAGAAAAACTCAATGAGCTCGTAGACGAAGGTCAAATAGATTTGGCTCAAATTACCGATATGAAGTCGATGATCGATTTTCAAGAGTCAATGAAAGAAGTGCTAGGGCGCATGTTGGGTATGCCCTTTGAGTAACGTGTTTTTAAACAACGATAATACGATTTTAATACTTTAAGCTATTTAGTGAACAAGGGTGTTTTGTGCAAGATAATCTTAATTATGTAATGCTATACGTTTCATTAGCTGTTCTAACTATTGGGTTTATTTGGGGGATTTTTTTAGTTAATAAAGATAATTCTTCCAATGTTGTGGTTACAGTACCGGGTTTACTTACATCAGGAGGCGTATTTTTTACGTTCTTTGGAGTAGCTCTTGGTCTTTATGACTTTGACCCAGATGATCTTAACAACAGTATATCTACGCTGTTGAGTGGTTTAACACTTGCTTTCTGGTCAAGTATTGTAGGCATGGGTTTTTCCATGCTTTTCAAAATGTGTTACCTACCTAAGTACTACAGCAAGCAATCGCAATTAACGGCTGACGATATGCAGAATGTCCTCTGTTCTCAGCTATCTGAATCCAAAGCACATCACCAAAGTAGCCAAAAGTTACTCTCTGAACTTGTTAGTGAAATGCAACGGTTAAGAGCATATTCATCGCAAGAGCACGCTCAAAGCCAAGAGAGTTTCAATAAATTAACTAATGAAATTAATCTGTTTTCTTCCTCGGTATCTTCACAAGCTTCACAACAAATTGCGGAGTCACTGCAAAGCTCAATTGAAGGCTTTAATCAAGGTTTAATGGGGCAATTTGGGGCAAATTTTCAACGTTTAGATGAGTCCGTTCTCAAAATGTTGCAATGGCAACAGCAATATAAACTTCAGGTAGAGCAATTGACCAGTGCGTTTGAACATGCTGTGGAAAGTGTCGTGGCTACTGAACAAAGCTTAAGTGTGATAAGTAACCATACTCAAGCGATTCCCGATGCTATGGTTCGGCTATCTGAGATCACTGATACGTGGAACCAACAAATTACGGAACTGGATCAGCGTTTAGAAGCTTTTAGCACTATGCGTGATAAAGCTGTGCAAGCCATGCCAGAGCTTCAGAAGCAACTGGATGAATTATGTCAGCGAGTTGATAAGTCTATTTTGAACACCTGTGAAAGCTTAGAAAAAGGTGTACTTAAAGCTTCAACAGAACTTCAAGACAAAGCTTTGGCATTGAGCGAAAAGCTGGTAGAAGCGACGGATGGTATAGGTGGTGATTTGAGTAATGCTTCAGGGCAAATAGAATCTATGACCAACCACTTAGCTGAGTCTTCTGACAAGATTAAAGAAACTTTGCATGATTCAATTAGTCAGCTAGAAGATAAGTTGAATAGTTTGGTTAATGGCACTAAAGAAGATGTTCTTGATATTTCGAAAACGCTGTCAAATGTGAATGAGAGTTTAATAGAAAAGCACCGTGAACAGTTAGATAAAAGCGAACAACTGTTGATCAAAGCACATGACTCAATTGATAAGCGGATTGAAGAGACGATGAATCAGCAAATGATGGGCTCGCTTCAAGTGCAGAACACGATAAAAAGCCACTTGGTTGAAAGTTCTGCCGTATTCCATCAAAACATTCAGCTTGAATTGGAAAGGATATTGACTGACTTGGGTAAAGGCTTACTCGATATCACGGCAGAGTATTCAAAAGCAGCACAACGATTGAACAAAGAGCTACATCGATTTGAGCCTGTTGAAGTATTAGAAGAGGCGAGCTGATCATGCACAATGGGCTTTTCCAATCGCGGACTGCATCTTCTGGTGAGGAGCATTGGCTTTCTGTGACCGATTTGATGGCTGGACTGATGGTGATTTTTTTGTTGATCAGTGTGGCGTTGATGAACAGAACAGATATTGAAAAAAGGGCTATTGAGCGCATTGCCGTAAAAATAAGCGAAAAGCAGCTAGAAATTCATAGGGCATTGGCTGAAGAGTTTGAGGAAGATTTTAAACGTTGGGAAATAGATTTTAATGAGCAGAGACCGTTGATCATTGATTTTAATGCAGAACGTTATAAATTCACTAAAGGTAAATCGGCTCTCCCTGAGGAACTAACTTTTGTTTTAGGTGAGTTTTTTCCTCGCTATTTGAGTGTACTGGAACGCTATAGGAACGACATCAAGGCCATACAAATAGAAGGGCATACTTCTTCTGGATGGAATAATGATGATTCAGAGTTTGATGCGTATTATAAAAATATGAATCTTTCACAAAATCGTTCAAAGCAGCTTTTTGATCACATTATGTCTCAAGGTGAACTACTTCAAAAGCATCTATATTGGTTGAGAACCAAGCTGTCAGCAATGGGCTATGGCCCTTCTAAGCTCATACTCACTGAAAATGGGCATGAAGATAAGGAGCGGTCACGCCGCATTTCATTTCGTGTTATAGCTGACACCGATATTATCATGAAAGATATTTTAGAGGCCCAATGAAGCTAAACGTTGACCTAAGCGAATTTAATAAACTAGTTGATGAAAATGTCTCAGAGCGGCTGAGCCAGTTTTCAATCAGTTTAGACTCTTTTAGCTTTGATAGACTTGATGAGCAGAGGAAAATTCCACATTTGGTTACAGGTTTCGACTTAGATATTTCTTTAAATGGGCAATTGCTTAGTTATGATGGTCACGGTGTCATTGTATATATCAAAGAGCACTCTGACTTATCTAAAGCTGTAGCTGACCCATATAACGAAGCAAAGCGATATCATTTGACCGACTGTAAAACTATTCAAGATGAAAAGAAAGACAAACGTTTTGGTCGTTTAGTGGCTCTCCGTTATACGGAAGGAGATATTCCCATCTGTGACGACAAAGACAATACAGATGATGCCAAGCTTGTTGTCTGTGGGCGCTGTTTGCGTAAAGTGAAATACCTTCCATATATAAAAGCTGGTAGTGATGAAGAGAAAAAGCGTGTTCAAATGGAATTCAGTTTGCGTGAATTCCTAAAAAAACAATACAGCTTCCCAGAGGAAAGTTTACCTTTTCGACATGCCGAATTTAGCAACTTTTCCTACACAAGTGACTGGAAGAGCGTAAGCGAGGTATACAAGTTAAGTCACAACTACAGTTGTGAGGAATGTGGCGTAGAGTTAAAACAAAGAAAAGAATTGCTCCATACACATCATATTGATGGGGTGAAATCTAACAATCATCCTGCAAATTTGATGGCATTATGTGTTGAGTGCCATAGCAAACAGCCCAAGCATAAGCACTTAAAGCCTAACGCTGGAGTATTACGATACCTCAAGGAAAAGCGTATGCTCTGAGCTTCCAATCAACCTGTAGTGGTCAACTAAAATTGGCCACGGTTTTAGAGTTTTCCCAATATAATCGTTCTGACTCATTAGGAGTTAGACCACCGTTATACTGATGTGGCCTGAGTTGGCAGTAATATCCAATGATGTAGCGAGTGATCTCTTGTTGAGCCTCAGCAAAGCTACGATAACCCACCATTGGCACCCATTCCGTTTTCAGACTTCTAAAGAAGCGCTTCATCGGTGCATTATCCCAACAGTTTCCTCTGCGAGATAAACTCTGTTTTATTTGAAAACGCCACAGTAATTGGCGGTATTTACGACTGGTATAGTGACTACCTTGATCGCTATGGAACATGACACCTTTTGGCTTGCCGCGAGATTCATAAGCCATCGACAAAGCTTTGCCTGTTAGCCGACTATCAGGTGATAAAGACATCGACCAACCAATCACTTTACGAGCAAAAAGATCGATCACAACCGCTAAATACATCCACCGATTACCTGTACAAATATATGTAACATCGCCAGCCCAGACTTCATTTGGCGCAGTAACCGCAAACTGACGACCTAAGTGATTTGGAATCTCAATGTGTTCTTGTGAAGCCTTTCTGTAACGATGCTTTGGTTCTTGGCAACTCACTAAACCAATAGTTTTCATAAACTTTGTTGCTCGGTATCGGCTCAGCTTTACGCCCTGATTTGTGACTATATCGGCAATGGTTCTCGCTCCTGCTGAGCCATTGCTTGCGGCGTGAGCCTCGCTCACTAAGCTGCGAAGTTTTACTGCATCAGCATTGATTACCGTTGGGCGTTTATGCCAATAGTTATAACTGCTTCGATGAACATTGAAGACTTCGCATAATGTTTTTATGCTGTAGCTCTGCTTGAGTTTCTTGATTATCAAGAATTGTTCAGTGAGTCCGACATCAACAGAGCCGTAGCTTTTTTTAGTATTTCATTATGCTCTTCAAGGAGAGCCAGTTTCTTTTTTAGTTCCCGAATTTCTATTTGTTCAGGGGTGATAGGTGAAGCTTTCGGTGCTTTCCCTTGGCGCTCTTCTCTTAACTGGCGAACCCATTTATCCATAGTGGATTTACCCACATTCATGGCTTGAGCTGCTTCAGTCACTGACTAGTTTTGATCTAGGACTAACTGCGCAGCTTCTAACTTAAATTCAGCGATAAATAATCGTCTTGTACGTTTTGTCATAGTGTCACCTGTTAATTTATGAGGCGATGATATCACCTCTAACTAAGTGACCAAATTCACTATGCCACTACACTGATCAGATCGTAGCTTCGTTACACTAAATTACGTAACAAAGCCTCCCTACATCTCAATACATCCTGTTAAGATTCAACTATGGCCACTATGCAAACTTGAATCACCTGACGATGACCGAAAATCACTAAGTTAAAAAATTCGACATGTATCACATATCGCTCTTGTATGACCATGGCTGTTTTATCATGCCGAATTTCACTCTTTCTTTGTGCAAAGTTAATATTATTAAATGCTTGTGATTGTAACGCAGTGAATTAAAACAAATTCATAGATAGAAATTATCGATCTTGTCGATCATTTCAATTTATTGATGTGATCGTGATGATAAAAAAAAATGATCGATCGATTTTGTTGTTCGTGATGTCAATTAATCTGGTTGGATTCTGTATTTTTAAAGCAATACACTGATTTAAATCATAAATAATGTAAATTTGTTGAATTTTTATTTGTGGCTCTAGATGTTTGCGATGAATCTCACTAAAAATACTAATAGTTATGAATGCGTATGTTTATAAGCAATAAAGGTGTAGGAGCTCTTGCTGCAACACATAAAGGGAAATGCAAAAAAGGAGTTTACTGTATAGGGGCGTTTTCTAAACTCTCAGGCGTTTAATATGAGAATATCTCTAAATTAATGTATCAATAGTATGATTTAGTGATTTAGTGATTTAGTGATTTAGTGATTTAGTGATTTAGTGATTTAGTGATTTAGTGATTTAGTGATTTAGTGATTTAGTGATTTAGTGATTTAGTGATTACCATCGTGATAGTGCTCATAACGGGATCGACCTTACAAGACTATTAAGGAGTTATGGAGCAGTGACATCGCATGCTGTTTGCATTATTGCATCAGATGAAGTGCCAAAAATATCATTATCATATGTATTTCTGCTTATGTGGATGATATATGGTTAAAACTTTCGATGTTGTCTTTATAAAATAGAGACGCGTGAAAAAAATCAAACGAAATAAAATGAAAGTCATAGGTATTGGTTGCGATGAACATACATCAGAAACAGAGTGAGTGCTTTGGAGGGGTTAATATTCATTGCTTGCTGTGTGTCAAAGCTATGGAATGTCAGGATTATTTGGCGGAATTATATCCCATGGAAAGTTCTGAATTAGTGCAGGAACCTCTGTCCATTACATTTACGAGTAAAAACTGCACGCAATTTAAAAACGGAGCTTAGATTTAATGTGAACACGATTCATGAACATAAAATAAATGATAAGGATGCCAAGTTGAACTAGTTAATGGGGTTCTATTGATAGTGGTTTATAAAGAGAATGAAGCGTTCAATTATGTGAAAATAATTGCAATTACAAAAGTAGCTAAGATTTAGATAACCCCAGGCTACATGAAACTGAAAAGTGCGGTTATTTTTGTTTGGGTTATTCTCTGCGTTAAATAATTTATGCAATAAATAAGGTATATCGTGAAGCTATTCAGACTTTTACCAATAAAAGTAAACTTACAGATTGTAATTATATTTTCCATGTTTTCAATGGTAATAGGCGTGATGTTATCTCAATCGTCGTTTATCAGCAGCGTGGAGTCTAAAAAAATATTATCATTCATACTGTTGTTTCTTTCTTTTTGTATTGTTGTATTCGCCATTCTGGCTTATTTTAGAATTGTGCTGATGCTAAAAATATTCAGCGCGCATATGGACCAACTTTGTTTGTTTGACTTGCGAGAAGGACCAGTTTGTGAATACCTTTCTCGTTACCCTGATACAAATGATGAATTTGGTATATTAGCTAAGAAGCTGCGCGCCTTTCGAATACCAATACACACTTTAATTACAACATTAACCAATGAGCGGATAAGCCAATTATCAGTTAACCAACTGCAAATTTCTGAAATTATTACGGCAAGTCAGGCCAACATCAAACGAGAGTTTGCTGAAATTGAGCAAGTTGCCACAGCGGCTACAGAGCTGGCGGCTACGGCTGGAGAAATTGCACGTAGTGCCGCTGATGCAGGGGAGATAACTAATACAACTATCGAGGTGATAGAACTTAGTTCTGAAACCTTACAGCGTTCAGGCGCTATTATCCAAGAAATGAGCTTATCGATGACTCAGACATCTGAAATAATGAATGAACTTAACACACAATCAGAACGTATAAGCTCGGTCATTGAAGTAATTAGTAGCATTTCAGATCAAACGAACTTGTTAGCATTAAACGCAGCGATTGAAGCGGCTCGTGCTGGTGAACAAGGGAGAGGATTTGCAGTCGTTGCTGATGAAGTTAGATCTCTTGCGGCGAAAACTCAATCATCAACTATTGATATACAAAACACTATAGGTACACTTCAGACTCTTTCTCACTCTGCACATCAATTTACCAATACAAACATGACCCTTATGAAAGAATGTCAAACAATTGGAGTTGAGTTAGAAGAAGCTTTTCACGTTATAGTGGATAAAGTACAAAATGTCGCAGATATAACACTCATGGGTGCCGCTGCCGCTGAAGAGCAATCATCTGTAGCTAATGATATTTCTCAACGCTTAGAGAAAATTAATACTATTGCTTTAGAAAACATAAATAATGCGCGTCAAACTGCTCAGGTCAATGAAAATATTACAATTTTATCTGAGGAGCTTAAACGTGAAACCAGCGTATTTACAGTCTGAGTTAGAGGTTAAATATAACCAGAGATTGTGTTTTTTATGTGAGAAGAATAATAGTTACATATATGTTTTTAATAGTAAATGCCTTTGTGAATCCTGTATTGATATCGCACATGGTTTGATTACCAATCGCATCGTGAAACCTACTTCAGATATAGAATCGGAGTTATTTTCATTGTTGTTTGTTCTAGAGAGAGAAATGGAATTTACTCGATATACTTTAAATAAAACAAGTGAACTTTCAGAAATACAAGAAATGCTAAAAAGTAATATTGAAATTATCGATGCACTCCCTAGGACATTTACTGATGTAAGTGAAACTTTAATTAACCAGTATATAGATAAGATTAACCAATATAAAACGATGTTGCAGTTATTTATATGCTGATATTAAAGTGACTATTCACTAAGCTTGTCTTGATCAAAATGTTCAAAGATTAGTTCAGATTTGGTATTAAGCGGAAGCTCAATCTTATGGGCGCTAGGATGGTTTTTATAGGGTTATTATAAATGATAAAATTCTGATAAATAATGCTACCACAATTTACATGCTCAAGTGGATGTTAATTTGGAATAAAACAATAATGAACGCTAATTGCTATCTTAGTGGGTATGGACTTATAAGTCCTGGTTTAAAGTAATTTGTAATGTCGCAGATGTTTGTGACGAACTTGCTGTAAGAACTACCCATCAATTGTAATTTCTACTATTTGTTTGTGAATAAAAGTTTGCCATTAACTTTGAATTTAAAATTATAATTGAACATAAAAATTCGTTGGCGTTAATGATGGCTTTACACTTAATTGTTATTAATTGCCAAGTCTAGGTTTAATGGGTTTTTATTCGGGTGTATGTGTGAGCGTGTGTGTGAATATAATGCATGCACTACTATTATCTGACGTTTCTTCTTTATTTCGGAATATTTATGATAAGAAAAATAATAATGCTCTTAACGATGTCGCTGTTGGTTGTTCTCTCTGTAAGTATGGCTACATCGATGTTGGTGATGAAGCAGTGGCAGCAAGAAATATCTACTGAGCAAAACAACAAAGCGACTGAAGAATTTAGCGACAATCTCGCTTATGCTTATAGTGCTATCACACGAAATACGAAACAACTAGCGAGGTTGATAGACTTTAGCGGTGATTTTTCTCAATCAAACACCGACGAGCTCATTGTAAGTTTGCAAAGCTTAACGGAACTTAATGATAAATTTCTGACTGCTTTTGTTGTGGATATGCAAGGTACTGTCTTTTCTACAAGTGCAAATGGATTTATCCCTGATCTCAATGCGCTAGAAGATAAACGTGAATACTTCACCGCTATCGCGTTAGATAAGCAACTCGCTCATATTACCGCCCCATTCTATTCCGCCATTATTGGTAAAAATGTAGTTTCGGTCTCCGCACCGATCCTTGATCAGAATGGTGAAATGGTTGGTGTGTTTGGTGGTTCGATTGACTTTACACAACTGGTTCCTCAGTCTGGTATTCAATATGCTTTATTAAATGATAAAAATATCGTTATCGCGTCAAATTATGACGGCTTGAACTGGATGGGTAAGGAAATATCAAGTATTAATTCAGCATTTTCAAGCATCACCGAATTGCCGGTTTCAATTGAACTTTCAAATAATATCTACACGGTTTCTCGGTTTGATTATGGTTTCGGAATTTCAATTTTAGCGTTGACAAATCAAAAGCTAATGCAAGAATTCAGCCAGAAGACATTGTCGTTTTTCATCGGAATACTCCTCGTTACGGGCCTCCTTTTTATTGTTATTGCAGCACTGATTGTACGTGCTGAATTGAAAGTGCTGCCAAAAATAGTGTCTGTTATTCAAGGGATGGCTCTAGGGGACTTTAAGAATATCGATATCCCACGCTCAAAAAATGAACTTGATGTGATCGCCGATTCATTAAGTTGTTTAAAGGAAAGTATCGATGGTTTCTGCACGACTTCAGTTGATTCGATTAATCAATTGAATTCAAATCAATCAAACATTGAAGAGTTGATCGAAACGAATACAAAAAAAATCGAATATGACTTTAATAATATCGAGCAGATTGCGACCGCAATAACTGAGTTATCAATGACAGCGTCCGATGTTGCCACTCACGCTAGTACGGCTGGTTCGACAACCACATCTACCATGGTATTAGTTCAACAGAGCACGGAGATTATTGAGCGTTCAAAACAAATTTCTCTGAACGTAACTAAATCGATGCAAGAATCGGTAGAGATCGTCGAGAAACTCCGGGAATACTCAGAAGTAGTCAGCAATGTGGTCGACGTTATTAATTCAATCTCAGAGCAAACTAACTTACTTGCATTAAACGCTGCAATCGAAGCTGCGCGAGTAGGAGAGCAAGGCAGAGGCTTCGCCGTGGTCGCTGATGAAGTGCGCTCACTAGCGGAAAAAACACGTCAATCCACCGTGACGATCCAAGACATCATTAACAAATTACAAGACCAATCTAAGCAAGCATGTAGTTACATGCAAAATAACGCTACCTTCGTCGGTGAATCACAAGAGATCGTAAGCCAACTCAATGCGATTTTTGAGCAAGTTTACAATCAAATAGACTCAATTGCAGAAGTGAACCTAATGGTTGCAACTGCGTCAGAGCAGCAATCGCTTGTAACTCAAGATATTTCTAAACAAATCAATGAAGTTAATGATCATGCACGCGATAACTTAGCCAGTTCAAAAATTATCGCGGACAAGAACAAGGTGATGACTTCGCTTACACATGTTCTAGAAAAAAATATTTCATTTTTTAAGTAAAGATCACGGGTCATCATAATATGTCAAACCACAATATTTTGCTTGAAAGCGGGACAAACGAGTTGGAAATTGCAGAATTTCAGCTCATTACGCAGTTTTCTGATGGCACGACAAAAGCAAACCATTACGGTATCAATGTTGCTAAAGTTCGTGAAGTCATTCAATTCCCGAAAATTACAGACTACCCAAAGGGTGGAGAATATGTTCTGGGTGTTTTTAACTCTAGAGGTAAGGTGGCCCCTCTCATTCATCTCTCTAAATGGCTGGGTATGGAAAGTGTTATCCATCCAGATAAAAAATTCGTTATCGTGACCGATTTTAACGGTGTGACAAATGGCTTTTTGATAGACGCAATAAATCGTATCCATCGAGTATCTTGGTCTGATTTGCACTCACCTGAAAATATCTCAATTTCCGATGATAATGATTGCATTATTGCGACGGTTAATCTTGACGATAAGCTCGTTTTCGTTCTCGATTTTGAGCAAATAATAGCTGACATCAATAATCGTGTTGATATGAGTAGCTATGACCTAGGGCTAGACTCAAATATTGATATGTCAGTGAATAAGATCAAGCAGCGCAGTCAACATAGTGTACTCATTGTTGATGATTCGAAATTCATTCGAGATCAATTAGTGACCGTAGCGAGCCAGGCGGGATATGACGTTATAACAGCTTCTGACGGATATGTCGCATGGGAAATCTACCAGCAAAATTCGGCTACTATTACTGCGGTAGTATCCGATGTCGAAATGCCTAGAATGGATGGGTTACATCTTTGCAAGTTAATTTATGAAAGTGAGAATCAAACCCCAGTCATTATTTTTTCCTCGACAATGACGAATGAAAATCGAGTTAAGGCTCTTGACGTCGGTGCATTAGACGCAATTACTAAACCAGAGATTGATAGGCTCGTCCCTTTACTTGATCAATGCGTACTTAATACTGTAAATAATCGGGTATGAACATGAATGATATCGTTAAAAATACACAAGAACAGCTCGTTCCGTGTGGTATTTGAAAAAGGAGCTTAGATTGACTACGAATACGATTAATAAATATAAGATAAATGACATTGCCGTAGCCTATTTGAATTATTTTATGCAGGAAAAACTTGATGAAATGAGAGTTAATTTGCAGAAAATTAATGATATCGAAGTAATGCAATCTTTTTTAGAAGAGCAGAAAGTAATCGTACTGTCATTTAGTATAGGTGAAACCACGGTCGATGATGAAAGAGAAAAGTTTGAGAATTTAAAAAGGCAGTATCTCACTTTATTAGATTTGTATTTAAGTCGAAGTTAAATGTTTTTGATGTTTGTAATTGTCAGTTTTTTCATCTTATTAATGTGATATGTAATTTGTATCTAGTACTTGTGTAATATTTATCGTACTTGCATGCTTAGATATGAAACTGTTTTTTAGCACTAGCATGAATGTGCTAGTCATTATTAGTGTGGATCTAAATTGAATAATATTAATATGAATTCTGGTGAGTTATTCGTTCCTAGTGGTGTAGAACTCTGAGGGATCCCCTCATAATTTCCCCAAAGCACAACCATGTTTGAATAGATTTTGAGCAAGCAGGGTTGCAGCCGCGAGCAAGTCTTCCCTCGTTATTGTGTAGCCAGAATGCCGCAAAACTTCCATCCCTAAGCGCACTGTTGAGAGTACATTTCGATTTTTGACAGTGTTAGCTTGGAAGTGCTTATCCCAACCTTGTTTCTGACCATGAACTCCAGCAAGCCAAAATGTCAGTTGAAGCATTAGGGCGATTAGCAGCATGATATCAAAGCGCTCTGAGCTGCTAGTTCGGCTATGACGGAGGCCTAAACCGTAGGCTGGGCTTTTCAAGTCTCGGAAGGTTTCTTCAATTTGCATACGCTTCGAGTAGAGCCTAACAAGTTGCTTTGGTGTTCGGATTTCAACGGGCAAGTTAGTCGCTAAAACCCATGGTTCTTTTGTCGAAGCGGAGTAGATTTTAGGTGACGGATGATGACAATTAGTCCGTGTCGAACGCTGATTTTTTCGGCCTTTAGGACGTGATTTATACAGTGCAATTTGACATGAAATTGGGTTGCTCTTAGTCAACCTCTTATAGCCTAAAGTCTTTGAGCGACTTGAGGATATGCTATGTAAGTTGCTGATAGGTTGCCAGTTTTCCGCACCTAAATCTGCATATTGCACTTTCCCTCTGACTCGACTTAACCAGTACCAACCTAGCTTTTCAACGGATTTATACCATGGCACTTTAAAGCCAGCATCACTGACAATGAGCGGTGTAGTGTTACTCGGTAGAATGCTTGCAAGGTCGGCTAGAAATTGGTCATGAGCCTTCTTTGAACATTGCTCTGAAAGCGGAAAGGCTTTCTCATAAAGAGTAATAGAACGACCATGTAGTGCCACCGAAGCCCGCAATACCATAAGCCGTTTTTGCTCACGAATATCAGACCAGTCAACAAGAACAATGGGCATCGAATTACCTGAACAGATAAAGCTGGCATGCCAACGGTATACAGCGAGTCGCTCTTTGTGCAAGTGACGATTACCTAACAATCTGTCGATTCGTTTGATGTTATGTTTTGTTCTGGCTTTCGTTGGCAGGTTACGACCAAGTTCGGTAAGAGTGAGCGTTTTACATTCAAGTAATGCGTGGCAAGCCAGCGTTAAACTGTTGAGTCGTTTTAAGTGCAATTCAGGGCAGAATTGGTAAAGAGAGTCGTGTAAAATATCGAGTTCGCACATCTTGTTGTCTGGTTATTGATTTTTCTCAGAACCATTTGATCACATGACAAGATGTGCATCTACCTTAAATTTATGATTTTTATCAAAATCATTAGGGGATTCCTCAGTGTAGAACTTGTATCAACAACCAATACACAAGGTATTATTACTTACGCAAACCAAGCATTTTGCGACGTGGCAGGGTTTACTTTGGACGAGTTAGTCGGGAAACCTCATAACATCGTTCGTCATGATGACATGCCTAAAGCCGCGTTTAATGATCTATGGTCACATTTAAAGCAAGGCGAGGTATGGCGAGGTGCGGTAAAAAATAGAACTAAGTCTGGTGGATTCTACTGGGTTGATGCGTTTGTCAGTCCAATTTATAGAAATGGTTGTTTAGAAGGATACCAGTCAGTTCGAGTACGTTTAGGTGACGCAGAAAAAGAACGAGCAATCGCACTTTATCAGAAAATAAACCGCAGTAAAAACGTCAAAATTGCTGTGGGTCAATACCATAAATTCAAACTATTCGTTGCTGTTTTATCGGCTATTTTAACTTATCTTGCTGCCCTATATATTAGCCCTATTAGTACGTTGTTTTATCCGCTACTACTTGCAGTACTCTTTCGTCGCGAGTTACTTATTAAGCCTAAACACGAAAAGCGAATGGCAAAAGATTACGATAGTGTATCAAGGGTGGTTTTTTGTGATGACAACACCAGTGCTCAAGAGTTTCATTACAAGATTGAGCAAGGACGGGTACGCACAATACTAGGAAGAACGGTCGATAATAGCAATCTTCTGCTAAGCAGTGTTATGGATCTAAAGCGTTGCTCACTTGATGCGCAGGACAATATCGGTTTAGAAACGCAGGAATTGTCTTCAATTTCAGTTGCAATGGAAGAGATGGCGACAACCATTGCGGACATTGCACAAAATAGTGTCATTACGTCAGAGCGTGTTGACTCAGCGGCAGGTCATTGCCAAACGGCAATTACATCAATCGAAATGACTCGAAGTAAAGTAGAGCAACTTGCAGAGGATGTCGCCGAATCGTCTCACGTTGCGACAACACTGGCTGCCGATGCCGAGAAGATTGGTGCGGTGATGCAAGAGATCCAAGGCGTTGCAGAACAGACGAACTTATTGGCCCTTAACGCCGCAATTGAAGCTGCTCGAGCAGGAGAGCAAGGTCGAGGCTTTGCTGTGGTCGCAGACGAGGTTCGAGCTTTAAGTTTACGAACACATCAGGCGACGGAAAGAATACAATCTTCGGTGCATGGTATTCAAGACACGCTCAAGCGTTTAGCTGAAACGTTAAGGTTAAGTGAAAAATCGAGTCATGAATGCGTAGAAAATACCCTTGAAACAGAAAACAAGATAGCGATGCTTACAAATATTATGACTGATATTTCTGGCGTAGCGATTCAAACTTCAACCTCAGCGGAAGAGCAGAGTTTAGTTTCTCAAGAAATAAGATCGAATATCTTTCGAGTGAATGAAGCGTCAAATGCAAATCTAGTACAATCTGAGATGGTGGCGAAACTGGCAAGCGATTTAGAAAAACAAGCAGAAGAGCTAGGAAGTTTAGGTTTGTCTTTTAGTCGTCAATCATGATGGTTTGAACAGGCATAAGCTGATCAGTAATAAATAAGTGACTTGGATGTGTTTCGCGTGCTTGTCTAGCAACATTAATCATTAATTTCGGCCACAGCCCCAATAGCTTGCTAGTAGGAAGAGAGCATGAACTATTTATCAAAATTAAAAGTAAAAACACGGTTAGCCATTGGTTTTGGAACTTTGGTTTCACTGATGATGCTGCTGACGATTCTGGGTATCCAAAAGGTGAATTTTATTGATTCCACTCTGGCGGAAGTGACGGATGTAAACTCACTCAAGCAGCGCTATGCGATTAACTATCGAGGCAGCGTTCATGATAGAGCAATCGCGATTCGTGATGTTGCTATCGCAAGGAACTCCAGTGAGGTGAACATACTAGAGAATGAGATCCGCAAGCTCGGACAGTTTTACACCCAATCTGAGAAGCTCATGCAGGATATGTTGAACGATAATGTCATGTTCTCAAGTGAAGAGCGTGAAATTATCGACAAGATCGATGCCATTAAGCTTTCTACGTTACCTTTGATTGAGATAATTCTTGCGCAGAAGAAACAAGGGAAAGAGGTGACAGACATCGTATTGGACCAAGCTCGTCCGGCTTTTGTTGCTTGGCTTAATAGCATTAACCAATTTATCGATTATCAAGAAAAGCTGAATCAACAACAGACTCCAGAAGCCCGAGCGATGGCTAGTGGTTTTCAAAACCTTATGTTAGTGCTTAGTACCATCGCCCTTGTGATTTCAGTTATTGTCGGCGTTGCTATTGAGAGAAGTTTTCGCAGTTCGTTGGGAGGAGAACCTCATGATGCCCAGCAAGCTATTCAAATCATGGCGAACGGTGATTTAACTCAACGTTATAATAGTCAATATTCAGGCAGTATCTTGGATTCGCTGTCAGCTATGTCTATTAAGCTTATCGATATTGTTGGCAATATTCGAGGGGCATCAAACCAGCTAGCAGAACAAGTACAAGAAGTGTCGCACGGGTCTAGTCAAGTGTTGGAAACTGCGCAGCAGCAATCGATGTTAACTGAAGAAATGATAGTTAAACTCGAAATAATGCGCACCAGTATTGAAGATATCGCTCATATTGTTGATCTATCGGAACAAAATTCAGTTGCCACGTCCGAGCATGCCGTGCAAGGGCGTGAGTTGATTATTTCTGTTGCAGGGCAAATGGAAAAGGTGTCAGAAGCAGTAAATGGTACGGTTGTTCAAGTAAAGCAGCTTGAAGCTAAAACCAGAGATATTGGCGGCATTGTTAATATGATTAGCGGGATCTCTGAACAGACTAATTTATTAGCCTTAAATGCTGCTATAGAAGCGGCGCGAGCTGGTGAGTCTGGTCGTGGTTTCGCTGTGGTTGCTGATGAGGTTCGTAGCCTAGCACAACGAACTGGCGCAGCGACGACTCAAATTGAAACGCTGTTAAAAGAAGTACAAGCTCAGACATTAGTTAGTGTTTCGGCGATGGAAAATACTCAACCTCAAGTCGAAGAGTGTAAAGTCAATACGTTAGATGCAAGTAACCTTTTAGTTAATATTGAGCAACAAGCCCAGGATACGTTAAGTCGCGTTCGTGACATTGTTACCGCAACGAATAATCAAGTTGTTGTCGTAAATGAAGTTGTTGTTGCGATGGATCAAATATCAAGTATGTCACGTGAGTCGATTAATCTTATGGCTAACAATGAAGTGGCAGGGAAAAAATTGGATGATCTTTCCAATCATCTTAAGCAGGAAGTTGCCTATTTCCATGTTTGATATTCTTTGAGTCGGGGCAAATAGAGAGTAGAGATCGTTACCTATTTCATAGTGGCTTTTTTGAGAAAAGTCGCCCCCCCTAAAGCAATGTGTCAGGCCCTAGATTGATGGTAGTTCTGGCGTTATATTACATTTAAAACAACAGGTAAGGTCTCAACTCATCCATATTCCCCAGCATAATCTGCTGACATTGAGGGTTAGATTTTTGGAGATGAATATCAATGTTGTAAGTATCAAGAACATATCGAATAAGTGACGCGTTTGTAGTAATGCTAAGAACGCCGTCACTCATGCCATAATCTTTTTCGATTACCGATTTTTGTTTTTCGTTAAAGCGAGCGTCGGGCACAAGTTCAATATTTACTTCAGTATTCCAAAGCGTATCGCTAGCCCTACCGTAAATTGTGCAGTTGTTTACCTCCGGAATGTCATGAATTCGGCTTAACACGAAGTCTCGGTAGTCGCTAGAGTGTTCACAGTAAGCTCGAACATGCCAACGTAGTGGAGTGCAAACGAGGGTATGTGGAGAGATAATCCGTTCAACTTCAATACCGTCTTTGAGTGATGTGTAGCTTATATCGACACGTTTCTTCTCTCTGATTGCTTGCACCAGAGGGCGCAAAATTTCTGGAGCAATATTGCGAGTCACAGGGCGAATCATTTCTGTATTTTCAAACCCCATATCAAGCTGATCAAATGTAACCGTCATATCTTCAGTACGAGATAAAACATGTAAGTACTCATCTGCATGACCGCGGGTAAGCTGAGGTATAAAGCGATCGCTAGGCTTATAGCCCTTTAGGTACTTATCGTAGATGAGGTTATCAGGCGCGATCTCTGTCAAGTAGCTGTTGATATCCTTCGATGCCTGCTGTCGGCCAATACCAAAACTTTGGATTAAGTGGTTGGTGGTCAGCCTTCCTTCCCATAACGAAATAATCTCAATCATTCTGTATCGAAAAAGCAGATCCCATCGAATTGGCCACTTACTCATTTTAGACTCCTGTCTAGTTATTCGACATGTATATGTATTCAGTATTTACCTGTCGCTAATGACGGCATATTATTTTTTGGTCAAAGATTCGTCAAGAACTAAAGGGGAGAAAGCTATGAGCGAGATCCATATTACGCGCGCAGTACATAAGGATACAAAAGCGTCAGTATCAATAGAGTCCGTTGAAAGTGGTCTTCAAGACAACATCGTTTGTGCGTGCTGTGGTGCAAAGCTAATTGCGAACAAAGGAAAGAAAAGGGCTTGGTATTTCTCTCACTATTTTGACGAAGCTTGCATATTGGCATATGAGACGCAACTACATCTAACAGCGAAAGAATATTTCGCCAAGGTCGGAAAAATACCGCTTCCTCTTGATACTGGTTGGGTGGCGCCTGATGCTTGTTCAGAGCTTAATATTTCAGGAGTCCAGGTTGAAGTCTACATGGATGGACGTAGACCTGATTTAGTTGTTGAGGTTGGGAGTGAGCAGTATTGGGTTGAAATTGCCAACAAACATAAATGTGATGCAGATAAAATTTGGGATTGTCGATCTAACGATAAGAACGTGATTGAGATTGATGTTTCTGATTGTGGTCAATTAGATCAATTTGATTCGTTAGATAATTGCTTGATTAGGCTGCAATCGCTTAACCCTTGTAATGACTATCTTGATGTAATTGCTAGCAACACGGCTACCAAGCATGAAACTGTAAGAAAGCAGTTTGAAGCATTAATGCGTTCTCAAAAGCAATTAAAAAAAGAAGAGAGTCAGCAAGAAAAAGCGACAAAAGTACTTGAAGAACGCATTGAAGATCAACAAAAAAAGTATGACGATCGTCTAGAGAAAATGAGGTTTCGCGAAAGCGCTCAGGATGAGATTTTAGCGGAGCTTGAAAGAGCCATTGGTGCGCATGAGACTCTTCTTCATGAAGTCAAAATGCGAAAAGAAAATCTTGAAAATGAGATGGATGAGAAGGTCGACTTAAGGCTTGCTGAACTTGATGAGTTGAATGAAGTGGAACTAGCAGTTCTTAAACGCAAATTGGATGAAGAGTGGCAGCAAGAGAAGGAGCTCCGACGTGAACGATTTGAACAAGAGCTAGCTGATGATTTCCAACGAAGATTCCAGATCGAATTAGATGCAATGGAAGTAAGAAAACAGGCACATGAGAAGCTAGCTAACGAACTACGAGCATTAGAGCATGAAAAGTCATTTTTACGTGATGAAGTGGACTCTTTAGTCGTCAATAAAGAGTTGATTCAAGAGCAGCAAGCTAAGCAAATAGAAGCTCAACTTGCTCCACTTATCGCACAAAGAAATGCGTTGTTTGATGAAGTTGTCAACGCCGACTTAAAACTGACCCACTTTACGGCGTTATCGCCGATCTAAAACTGACCCACCCACATAGTTAAGATCTCTTATTTCCAGTGTCTAATATTGCTGGTAGGACACCCGCTGCTTTTTTGCCTTTTAGTCGATAACTCTCGCCACTGATCTGAACGATATGAGAGTGATGTAATAAGCGGTCAAGCAAGGCTGCCGTTAGAGTCGTATCATCAGCGAATGCATTAGACCATTGTGAGAATGGTAAATTACTCGTCACGATAATACTGCCTTGTTCGTAGCGCTTAGCTATGACGTTAAAGAACAAGTTTGCTTCCTCCCTACCGAATGGGAGATAGCCGATTTCATCGACGATTAACAGTCTCGGTGCCAGTACACTTCTTTTAAGGTAGCTCTCCAGTCTGCCCTGTTTCTTTGCTGTGGCTAGCTGTAACATTAAGTCTGCCGCCGTGACGAAGCGAGTTTTAATGCTTTTTTGCACAGCCATTTGACCAAGGCTCACGGCTAAGTGGCTCTTACCAACACCACTTGGCCCAAGCAAGACAATGTTTTCTTTTCGTTCTATAAAGGCAAGCCCCGTAAGCTCTCGAAGTTGGTTCTTCGGTGCGCCAGTTGCGAATGTAAAATCGTATTCTTCGAAGGTTTTCTGCATTGGGAAGCCAGCGAACTTCATCAGTGCTGTTCGTGTTTTTTCTGCCCTAGCTTCCAGCTCTACATTCAGTAGCGATTCTAAAAAGTCTCCAAGGCTCTGCTCGTTGTTTAGCGTTGTTTTGGCTATTCCAGCCCATTCATTACTTATCGTGTTGAGCTTTAAGGATTCACAAGCCGCTTCGATGCGAGTCATCTGTATGTTCATGCTCTCACCTCCAACAGCGCATCATAAGTAGATAAAGGATGTTGAAAGCTTTCTATCGGCACAACTGACTGGCGAACGGGTAATGGGCTAAATGAACACTCAGTTATCGGCAGTGACAGTAGTGTGAACCGTTCTTCCTCAAGCAAGGTCTGAGGCTTGGCATTCGTTGTTCCATGTATTCTTTGGTGCGCTACGGTTTCTAGCCATGCGCCAATACGACCGTTAGCCACATCAACGGTTAAATCGAGGCCGTGCTGTTTGAGTGTCGCCGCCAGTGGTGTGATAAAACTGCTTTTGAGGTAGGAGTTAAAGCGTTCTACTTTCCCTTTTGTTTTCGCTCGATAGGGGCGACAAGCTTTTGGCTTAAAGCCGTATTTTTTTGCGGTAGCAAGTAACTGCGGGTTCCAGCGATGTTCTCCATCACCATAAGCATCGCGTTCGATCATGATGGCTTTTGCGTTATCGAATAGTACCTCTTTGGGTACGCCTGCGAAGAATTCAAATGCTTGTTCAAGCCCCTGAATCCAGTCTTCTTGACGCTCTCGCTCAGAGAACTTAACAAAGGTGGCGCGGCTATAACCTAATGTCGCTACGAACGCTTTTATGCGTTTCCCGTGGCGTGAGATGGTGGTGAAGTCGACCTGCATCTGCTGTCCAGGTTCCGTTTCGAAACGAACCACAGGATCATAATTAGGTGCTGGTTTGTATTGTTTTATATGCTCTTTTAGCATCGTAACACCGCCCTCATAACCCAATGATTTTATCTCCCGCAACAACACGGTTGCAGGTATCCAGTGTGGCTTTGCCGCTTCGATTCGTCCGAATAGGTACGCTTCATAGGGCGAAAGTTTGGTCGAGACTGGCTCTCGCTTTGAGTAGTTAGGAACAGACGCTTTAGTCCGTAGGTAATGCCTTACCGTGTTTCGTGAGATATTTAGCTCTCTGGCAATACGGCGAATACTATATCCCTGACGATATAAAACTTGAATTTCCACTAGTTGCTCCTGATTTATCATAGCTCGCCGTTTTATCCGTTAAACGAACGAACATTGTGCCTCAGGTGGGTCAATTTTAAGTCGGCGCTAGTGGGTCATTTTTACATCGGCGGTAACAAAGTTGCGCGATTAACATCTATGGTTGAGGAAAAGCTGGTTGAGCATGATCTTATTGATACGTACGGAAACAATATTGAGGAGGTTAAAGAGTTTTGTTTAGCACGCACAGATTATCGACAAACACTCCATCAGCGGGTGCAAGAATTTAAAGCTATTGAACGTCAGTGCAATACGTTACGAGCTGAATATGAAGAAAAATATGTTCAATTAGATGTGATAATTAAGTTAGCTAACGAGTATGTGGCTGCGTTTAAGAATGGCTTTGATGTGCTGCAGAAAAAAGAGCTGTTAGCGCTCCTTCCTCCAAAGCTAGTATCAAGAATTCAGACTCGTTTAATTATGTTGTCAAGAAACGCTCAAGAAGAGTTAGATGACTATGAGCGGTTAAAATCAAATGTGTAGATGAAACACTCGCATACTTAATTCGATTCAGTTCACTGTAACCGCGTTTTAGTGAGGTTTTTTTCAAATACTCTGCAATTAGTATGTTCATCCAGTTCTATATAATGTGATCCCTGTTGGGTCATTGTTGTTCTCTTATTCATGTTGATGAGTATTATACACTTAGCATGTTTTTAGGATGATCTTGATGGAACTCTCTCCAGTGTTGAAAAAGCTAGAAGCCTTTGTATATGCCGAGCACTGAGGAATCCCCTAATGATTTTGATAAAAATCATAAATTTAAGGTAGATGCACATCTTGTCATGTGATCAAATGGTTCTGAGAAAAATCAATAACCAGACAACAAGATGTGCGAACTCGATATTTTACACGACTCTCTTTACCAATTCTGCCCTGAATTGCACTTAAAACGACTCAACAGTTTAACGCTGGCTTGCCACGCATTACTTGAATGTAAAACGCTCACTCTTACCGAACTTGGTCGTAACCTGCCAACGAAAGCCAGAACAAAACATAACATCAAACGAATCGACAGATTGTTAGGTAATCGTCACTTGCACAAAGAGCGACTCGCTGTATACCGTTGGCATGCCAGCTTTATCTGTTCAGGTAATTCGATGCCCATTGTTCTTGTTGACTGGTCTGATATTCGTGAGCAAAAACGGCTTATGGTATTGCGGGCTTCGGTGGCACTACATGGTCGTTCTATTACTCTTTATGAGAAAGCCTTTCCGCTTTCAGAGCAATGTTCAAAGAAGGCTCATGACCAATTTCTAGCCGACCTTGCAAGCATTCTACCGAGTAACACTACACCGCTCATTGTCAGTGATGCTGGCTTTAAAGTGCCATGGTATAAATCCGTTGAAAAGCTAGGTTGGTACTGGTTAAGTCGAGTCAGAGGGAAAGTGCAATATGCAGATTTAGGTGCGGAAAACTGGCAACCTATCAGCAACTTACATAGCATATCCTCAAGTCGCTCAAAGACTTTAGGCTATAAGAGGTTGACTAAGAGCAACCCAATTTCATGTCAAATTGCACTGTATAAATCACGTCCTAAAGGCCGAAAAAATCAGCGTTCGACACGGACTAATTGTCATCATCCGTCACCTAAAATCTACTCCGCTTCGACAAAAGAACCATGGGTTTTAGCGACTAACTTGCCCGTTGAAATCCGAACACCAAAGCAACTTGTTAGGCTCTACTCGAAGCGTATGCAAATTGAAGAAACCTTCCGAGACTTGAAAAGCCCAGCCTACGGTTTAGGCCTCCGTCATAGCCGAACTAGCAGCTCAGAGCGCTTTGATATCATGCTGCTAATCGCCCTAATGCTTCAACTGACATTTTGGCTTGCTGGAGTTCATGGTCAGAAACAAGGTTGGGATAAGCACTTCCAAGCTAACACTGTCAAAAATCGAAATGTACTCTCAACAGTGCGCTTAGGGATGGAAGTTTTGCGGCATTCTGGCTACACAATAACGAGGGAAGACTTGCTCGCGGCTGCAACCCTGCTTGCTCAAAATCTATTCAAACATGGTTGTGCTTTGGGGAAATTATGAGGGGATCCCTCAGTGCCGAGCATCGAGCGGGTATGGAGAAGCTTTTAGAAATTTGGGAAAAACCGCTCAAAGAAAAGTTATACAAAGGTGAAACTCAGCAGATTAATTCTGTTAAGTCCCTTGGTAATGGTCAACTAGAAGTCACTCTTGGCAAAAATGAATCGAAACTGCGCGAAGGGGACATGGTACTGAGGAATCCCCTAATGATTTTGATAAAAATCATAAATTTAAGGTAGATGCACATCTTGTCATGTGATCAAATGGTTCTGAGAAAAATCAATAACCAGACAACAAGATGTGCGAACTCGATATTTTACACGACTCTCTTTACCAATTCTGCCCTGAATTGCACTTAAAACGACTCAACAGTTTAACGCTGGCTTGCCACGCATTACTTGAATGTAAAACGCTCACTCTTACCGAACTTGGTCGTAACCTGCCAACGAAAGCCAGAACAAAACATAACATCAAACGAATCGACAGATTGTTAGGTAATCGTCACTTGCACAAAGAGCGACTCGCTGTATACCGTTGGCATGCCAGCTTTATCTGTTCAGGTAATTCGATGCCCATTGTTCTTGTTGACTGGTCTGATATTCGTGAGCAAAAACGGCTTATGGTATTGCGGGCTTCGGTGGCACTACATGGTCGTTCTATTACTCTTTATGAGAAAGCCTTTCCGCTTTCAGAGCAATGTTCAAAGAAGGCTCATGACCAATTTCTAGCCGACCTTGCAAGCATTCTACCGAGTAACACTACACCGCTCATTGTCAGTGATGCTGGCTTTAAAGTGCCATGGTATAAATCCGTTGAAAAGCTAGGTTGGTACTGGTTAAGTCGAGTCAGAGGGAAAGTGCAATATGCAGATTTAGGTGCGGAAAACTGGCAACCTATCAGCAACTTACATAGCATATCCTCAAGTCGCTCAAAGACTTTAGGCTATAAGAGGTTGACTAAGAGCAACCCAATTTCATGTCAAATTGCACTGTATAAATCACGTCCTAAAGGCCGAAAAAATCAGCGTTCGACACGGACTAATTGTCATCATCCGTCACCTAAAATCTACTCCGCTTCGACAAAAGAACCATGGGTTTTAGCGACTAACTTGCCCGTTGAAATCCGAACACCAAAGCAACTTGTTAGGCTCTACTCGAAGCGTATGCAAATTGAAGAAACCTTCCGAGACTTGAAAAGCCCAGCCTACGGTTTAGGCCTCCGTCATAGCCGAACTAGCAGCTCAGAGCGCTTTGATATCATGCTGCTAATCGCCCTAATGCTTCAACTGACATTTTGGCTTGCTGGAGTTCATGGTCAGAAACAAGGTTGGGATAAGCACTTCCAAGCTAACACTGTCAAAAATCGAAATGTACTCTCAACAGTGCGCTTAGGGATGGAAGTTTTGCGGCATTCTGGCTACACAATAACGAGGGAAGACTTGCTCGCGGCTGCAACCCTGCTTGCTCAAAATCTATTCAAACATGGTTGTGCTTTGGGGAAATTATGAGGGGATCCCTCAGTGCTCGGCTTGGACAGGGGAAATTTAGAGATGCGCTAATATCATTGTGGGGCTCGTGTAGTGTTAGTAATTATGGCTTAAGCAATATGCTTGTAGCATCCCACATTAAACCGTGGCGTGTGGCAACAGATCTTGAGAGACTAGACCCTTACAATGGATTGTTATTGATACCTAACTTAGACAAGGCTTTTGATAGTGGCTTAATAAGTTTCGATGACAAAGGAAAAATTCTTATCTCCAATGCTTTAAGTGACCCTGAAAAACTTGGCATCAATACTGAGTTAAAGGTCTCCCTACATTCAGAAAATAAAGAGTATCTCTCTTATCATCGTGAGAACGTGTTTAGACGAACTTAGTATCAAGTTTGAAGTGCGACAAATTCTATAGATGCGCATGAATATACTCCGTAGGAGTTCTATACCCAAGTCTTTTGCGTGGGCGCGTATTTAATTTGTGGGCAATTTCATTGCAGAGCTTCTGTGTTACATGTGACATGGAAGTTCGTTTTGGTAAATACTGACGTATTAATCCATTGGTATTTTCATTGGTGCCTCTTTCCCATGAATGATATGGGTTTGCAAAGTAAAACAAGCAGTTATGAAACCTTTCTAGTTGTGCGTATTGGTGAAATTCAGTGCCGTTATCAGCTGTAATTGTCTTAAAAGGTAAATCGGAACGGGTCATGATTTTGCTCATTCTCACATTAAGTGATCCCGTCGTTCGGTCGTCTAATTGGCCAATAAAAGTGTAGCCTGTCATTCTGTCCACCAAAGTGACAATACAGTGCTTAGTTCCGCGCCCAACAACGGTATCAATTTCCCAGTGCCCAGGTTCTTTTCTTAGCTCAGCCTCAACCGATCTCTCGATGATATGACGTTTATTTGCAAGCCGTCCTCGACTGTCTTTTGAGTTGTAGCGCTTACGCCTTTTCTTAGTCGATTGACGCAGGTGTTTCCATAGCATTCCGCCTTCTGCTTTATCGTTCCAGACGTACTGATAAATGAGTTCGTGACTCATTGTTGGATAGCCTCTTAATCTTAAGTAGCCAACGATCTGATCTGGGCTCCAATCCAGTTTCAATAAGGCTTCAGCCAACCTAAAGTCAGTTTTACAGTAACGCTTATTTCGCCTTGAACGACTAAGTCTACTTCGAGCTTTTTGTTGTGCGCGAGCAGGTTGGTAAGACGGGTTTGGTCGGTATGCGTTGTATCGCGAGTTCCGTTGGAATTCACGATAAATAGTACATCTGTGACGACCTAGTTGTGTGGCGATTTTATCGACACTAATTCCTTGCTTTCTCAGAGCAGAAATCATATACCTTTCTATCTCAGTGAGGTGCGTATATCTCATGGTTTTTCACTTCTTGGCGGGAGCAAATTCATGATTATCGCATCTCACTGTTATATTGTTCAGTGGTGTCGCACTTCGTACTTGAATCCAAGGAACATAACAAGCAATTTAAGAGGGATTCACAACGCTTGGCATTTTTGCTTCTACTTCAAATTTAGTGTTTATGGCACAATGCTTTAGGTCGGGTGGTAGCGTTGTTCACCCCTTAATTGGGCGTTATGTTTTAATGTAATTTCAATGGCTTAAATGCCTTTGAGTCGTTCTTTGCCCCTTTGGCTACTTGTTCGGAATAGACTCAGCAAATCACGATTGTCTGCCCCAATTCTTGAATTACTTCACCCGTAAAACATGCCAAGGTTAGTGGGTTGCTTCATTCGAGTTTTCGGGTGGTTCGGTAGTCAGGTTTCTCTGGCTCAAAGTCGCTTTGGGCATATTTCCCAATCAGCCAATAACCTTGGCAGTTGCCTCGGCAAATCGCCATTGTTTTGCGCTGTTGTTGCTAAGAAAGGGCGCTTGTTGAGACTTGATCGAGTTGTCTCATTATCAGGGAAGTGGGCTTACTCGTTGTTGGTTTGGCGCATCTGTCGGTCAAGTGAACCCGAGATTGTGATTTGGTTCAGAAATCTAGGTTTGTATCTCAGCTCTTTGCCAAGTAAATCAACGAATTGTGCTAAAACATAACAAAGCATTTAAGACGGATTCTCAACGCTTGGCAATTTCAGTTTAGGTCGGCTTTAGTGCTGAATGTGGCAAGGTTTAGGGTTGGGTGGTCGCGTTGTTCACCACTTAATGCGGCGTTATATCTAATTTACATCACACATCCTGACTGTATGTATATACATACTTCGGTGCTGGTATATTATTCTCCGGTTTTTTAGTGATAGAGTTATAAAATGACCAAGTACCTAGAAGCTGGCATCAGAGAGCTAGTCGAGGAATTTCAATCAAATGGCAAACTTTGCCCTTCAGCACAAACAATCGCTGATCGTCGGGCTGGCTATGTCGGTAGTACCATATTAGCTGGTGATAGCCCTAAAATTGCAAGCGAATACTTAGATGTAATTAATAGTATTCCGGTTAAGATTTACAAGCCTACAGATGAAGTGAACTTACCTATAACGGTCTACTTTCATGGAGGTTGTTTCATCAGTGGTGGCTTTGAGACACATGATGCTCAGCTAAGACAAATTGCTCTTCTATCCAACTCGATAGTTATTTGCATTCAATACAGGTTAGCGCCTGAACATGCTTATCCAGCAGCACACGATGATGTCTACCAAGCTGTACTTGGCATTAAGGCGCAAGCGCATAAGTATGGTGGTGATTCAGAGCATTTAGTCTTTATTGGTGATAGCGCTGGAGGGCAGTTGGCTTTGGCGACGACGCTTAGGCTAAAAAAACTAGAACAGTGGTTGCCTCGTCAGCAAATTCTTATTTACCCAATGCTGGATCCAACAGGTAATTCGCAAAGTTACAGAGAAAATGGTTCAGACTATGTTATAACGGCAAATATGCTTCTTTCAGGCTTCGAGTTATACGCGAACTGTAGCTCTAAAGACATTACAGAACCAGAGCTTAACCTTTTAAACAGTGACTTTAGCGGTTTGCCTATCACAACTATTATTACCGCAGAGTTTGACCCACTACGCGATGAGGGTGAGTACTTATACAAGTTGATGCTTTCACAAGGCGTTGACGCTTACTGTGAACGTTATTTGGGTGTAATTCATGGTTTCTTTCAGTTGTCTGGTGTGTGTAATTCGGCAAAGCGTTGTATCGCTGCAATTTCAAACCAAATAAAAAATTAGATATAACAAAGCGTTTAAGCCGGATTCCCAACGCATGGCGTTTTCGGCTTATTTTGGTTTTAGTGTTTATGTCACAATGGTTTAGGTTGGGTGGTTAGCGTTGCTCACCACTTAACGCGGCGTTAGTTTACCAATCAGAATAGCACCCTAACTGAACATGCTAGGGTGTGGTAATTATCGCAAATGGTTTTGCGGTAATTGCGATTGTCCAAGAACTGCAACGACCAAAATAAAGCCGTCTTCTTTGGTAAAGTAAGCCGTGTGCTTACCGATCGGGAAGTAAAAACCGTTTTGATATATATCGTTGCAGCTTCTACCTACTGCCGGGTTTTCAGCAAGCATCTGAAACCCAGTAAGAAGAGTGTCTTTATATGAGTTCCACTGCATCTGGGAAAAGTTTATAACAGTATAATTTTTGATTTTGTGTAAATGAGCCTGTGCTAATTTACTTAGTTTATATTTGCTCTTGTGCATACTCTACTTACAACGCGCTTAAGAAATTTTCACCATCAACGACATTGCCTTGGGCTAAGTCTGCTTTTGCAGTCTCAAAGCAATGTTTTATGTAATCGGCTTTCATCGCTTCAAGTTCTTCATAGTCTCTAATCGACATTACAACAACGGCATCTTTGTTGTTTTTACTAATTTTAACTGGCTCGCGTTGAGCGTTTAGAAGCAGTTCACCGAAATTACGTTTAGCGTCATTTGCTGTTAATGTGTACATGATTAAGCTCCAAGTCTGCAAGTACAGTATCATTATAGGGCATCGCTCTAAATGTGCAATTCAATTAAATCGTGCGATTTGTGTGAAAGGTAAACTAACAAAGCGTTTAAGACGGATTCCCAACGCTTGGCATTTTCGGCTTACTTTGAGTTAAGTGATTATGTCACAATGGTTTAGGTAGGGTGGTAGCGTTGCTCACCACTTAACGCGGCGTTATGTTTTAATGGAATTTCAATGGCTTAAGTGCCTTCGAGTCGTTCTTTGTCCCTCTAACCATTCGTTGGGAGTAGACTCAGCAAATCAGTATTATCGTTCCTTTCTTAAATCACTTAACTCGTAAAACATGCCAAGGTTCGCGGGTTGCTTCATTTAAGTTTTCGGGTGGTTTGGTCGTTTTGTTTCTCTGGCTCAAAGTCGCTTTGGTCATATTTCCCAATCAGCCAATAACCTTGGCAGTTGCCTCGGCAAATCTCCATTGTTTTGCGCTGCTTGTGCTAAGAAAGGGCGCTTGTTGAGCCTTGGTCGAGTTGCCTCATTATCAGGGAAGTGGGCTTACTCGTTTTGGGTTTGGAGCATCTGCCGGTCAAGTGGGTTCTAGCTTGTGACTTGGTTCAGAAATCTAAGTCTGCATCTCAGTTCTTTGCCAAGTAAATCAACGAATTGTGCTAAAACATAACAAAGCATTTAAGACGGATTCTCAACGCTTGGCGGTTTCAGTCTAGGTCGGCTTCAATGCTAAATGTGGCAAGGTTTAAGGCAGGGTGGTCGCGTTGTTCACCACTTAATGCGGCGTTAGCCATCAGTGTGTCAATTATGGAGTTTTAATGAAAGATTATGGTCAAGTTGTAGATATATTAAAAGGTGAAAGCGATCGTGGTGCAGTGCTTATTGCGGCTTCCATGATTGATGTAGCACTCGAAAACCTAATAAAAGAAAAGCTAGTTGATAGCGATAAGAAAAGAGACCCTATTTTTGAGCATAATGGTTCGTTAGGAACATTCTCTTCAAAAATAGAAATGTCGTATAGGTTGGGACTAATTACGAGCAAACAGCAGTTAATGTTCAATACATTTCGAAAGCTGAGAAATGTATTTGCTCATAGCTCAACTCTGAGGGATCCCCTCATAATTTCCCCAAAGCACAACCATGTTTGAATAGATTTTGAGCAAGCAGGGTTGCAGCCGCGAGCAAGTCTTCCCTCGTTATTGTGTAGCCAGAATGCCGCAAAACTTCCATCCCTAAGCGCACTGTTGAGAGTACATTTCGATTTTTGACAGTGTTAGCTTGGAAGTGCTTATCCCAACCTTGTTTCTGACCATGAACTCCAGCAAGCCAAAATGTCAGTTGAAGCATTAGGGCGATTAGCAGCATGATATCAAAGCGCTCTGAGCTGCTAGTTCGGCTATGACGGAGGCCTAAACCGTAGGCTGGGCTTTTCAAGTCTCGGAAGGTTTCTTCAATTTGCATACGCTTCGAGTAGAGCCTAACAAGTTGCTTTGGTGTTCGGATTTCAACGGGCAAGTTAGTCGCTAAAACCCATGGTTCTTTTGTCGAAGCGGAGTAGATTTTAGGTGACGGATGATGACAATTAGTCCGTGTCGAACGCTGATTTTTTCGGCCTTTAGGACGTGATTTATACAGTGCAATTTGACATGAAATTGGGTTGCTCTTAGTCAACCTCTTATAGCCTAAAGTCTTTGAGCGACTTGAGGATATGCTATGTAAGTTGCTGATAGGTTGCCAGTTTTCCGCACCTAAATCTGCATATTGCACTTTCCCTCTGACTCGACTTAACCAGTACCAACCTAGCTTTTCAACGGATTTATACCATGGCACTTTAAAGCCAGCATCACTGACAATGAGCGGTGTAGTGTTACTCGGTAGAATGCTTGCAAGGTCGGCTAGAAATTGGTCATGAGCCTTCTTTGAACATTGCTCTGAAAGCGGAAAGGCTTTCTCATAAAGAGTAATAGAACGACCATGTAGTGCCACCGAAGCCCGCAATACCATAAGCCGTTTTTGCTCACGAATATCAGACCAGTCAACAAGAACAATGGGCATCGAATTACCTGAACAGATAAAGCTGGCATGCCAACGGTATACAGCGAGTCGCTCTTTGTGCAAGTGACGATTACCTAACAATCTGTCGATTCGTTTGATGTTATGTTTTGTTCTGGCTTTCGTTGGCAGGTTACGACCAAGTTCGGTAAGAGTGAGCGTTTTACATTCAAGTAATGCGTGGCAAGCCAGCGTTAAACTGTTGAGTCGTTTTAAGTGCAATTCAGGGCAGAATTGGTAAAGAGAGTCGTGTAAAATATCGAGTTCGCACATCTTGTTGTCTGGTTATTGATTTTTCTCAGAACCATTTGATCACATGACAAGATGTGCATCTACCTTAAATTTATGATTTTTATCAAAATCATTAGGGGATTCCTCAGAGCTCAACTCCCTTAAGTCTCGATGATGGACCGATTAGGGATCAGCTAGAAGCTGTGTTTACACATAACCCTGAACTTAGAAATTTATATATCGATGCTGTTCAAGCCACTAATAAGCACCATAACATATCTCAAGAGGACACAAACAATACCCTAAGGTCAGGGCGCTTTCTCCTTAACATGGTTTTTTCTTTGGAAATATTAACGTTAACGAATGCACGTGACAGTGTTGCAAAGATCAAGCGAAATGATGGCTAACAAAGCGTTTAAGACGGATTCCCAACGCTTGGCATTTTTGGTTTACTTTGGGTTAAGTGTTTATGTCACAATGGTTTAGGTTGGGTGGTCTGCGTTGCTCACCACTTAACGCGGCGTTATGTTTTAATGGAATTTCAATGGCTTAAATGCCTTTGAGTCGTTCTTTACCCCTTTAGCTATTCGTTGGGAGTAGACTCAGCAAATCACTATTATCGTTCCATTCATAAATCACTTAACCCGTAAAACATGCCAAGGTTCGCGGATTGCTTCATTCTAGTTTTCGGGTGGTTTGATCGTGTTGTTTTTCTGGCTCAAAGTTGCTTTGGGCATATTTTCCAATTAGCCAATAACCTTGGCAGTTGTCTCGGCAAATCGGCATTGTTCTGCGCTGCTTTTGCTAAGAAAGGGCACTTGTTGAAAGTGTATCGAGTTGCCTTATTATCAGGGAAGTGGAGTCACTCGTTGTTGGTTTGGCGCATCTGGCGGTCAAGTGAGTTAGAGCTTGTGACTTGGTTCAGAAATCTAGGTCTGCATCCCAGTTCTTTGCCAAGTAAATCAACGAATTGTGCTAAAACATAACAAAGCATTTAAGACGGATTCTCAACGCTTGGCAATTTCAGCCTGGGTCGGCTTTGGTGCTAAATGTGGCAAGGTTTAAGGCAGGGTGGTTGCGTTGTTCACCACTTAATGCGGCGTTATGTTTTAATGTGATTTCAATGACTTAAATGCCTTTGAGTCGTTCTTTTCCCCTTTGGCTATTCGTTGGGAGTAGACTCAGAAAATCGCTATTGTCTGCCCAAATTCTTGAATCACTTCACCCGTAAAACATGCCAAAGTTCGCGGGTTGCTTCAATAGAGTTTTCGGGTGGTTTGATCGTCTTATTTCTCTGGCTCAAAGTCGCTTTGGTCATATTTCCCAATCAGCTAATAACCTTGGCAGTTGTCTCGGCAAATCACCATTGTTCTGCGCTGTTGTTGCTAAGAAAGGGCGCTTGTTGAGGCTTGATCGAGTTGCCTCATTAGCAGGGAAGTGGGCTTACTTGTTTTTGGTTTGGCGCATCTGCCGCTCAAGCGAGTTCGAGCTTGTGATTTGGTTCAGAAAATTAGGTCAGCATCTCAGTTCTTTGCCAAGTAAATCAATGAATTGTGCTAAAACATAACAAAGCATTTAAGACGGATTCTCAACGCTTGGCAATTTCGGTTTAGGTCGGCTTCAGTGCTATATGTGGCAAGGTTTAGGCTTGGGTGGTCGCGTTGTTCACCACTTAATGTGGCGTTATAAGAATTGGATACTATGACTGAAATTGAAAAAATCATTTACACAGCGGCAGCAACTATAATTGGTGGTTTGTTGATACATAGTATGTCTCAATTGATACAAAAGTTGTTTATTGAACCTTGTCATCAATATAGGCAACTGACCTCAAAATCCATATCGTCATTAAGCTTTTATTCGAATATGTTGAATGCAAAAGTGAGGGTTGATGATGGCGAAGATTATCGTAAGCGTTATTTTGACGGTCAAGATGAAGTGCGAAAATTGATGGCTGATATGAAAGCACAGTATGTGACGATTTTTCCGTTATGGATCGCGATTGTATTTGGGCTTGTTCCATCAAAAAAGAAGCACAAGCAAATTGTCTCTAACATGCTGACTTTGTCGTTTTTCGGTTCTTTATCAACCCATGACGATGAGCGTTCCCCTTATGATTTGGCTAAAGAAACCGTCAAACTAATGGGGGGTGATCTGTAAATTCTTATAACAAAGCGTTCAAGACGGATTCCCAACGCAAGGCGTTTTCGGCTTACTTTGGGTTAAGTGTTTATGTCGCAATGGTTTAGGCTGGGTGGTTGGCGTTGCTCACCACTTAACGCGGCGTTAAGTTTTTTGGAGTTTATGTGGAAATTTTTAATAATGCTTGGTTTGTGGGTATTGGTGGCGGTGTACTAAGTGGTCTTATCGTTACAGTGATAACGCGTTATCTATTCTCAAGAAAAGATAATAGAGAGTACCTACAGAAAATATCGTCAGTAAATAGAGAAATCGTTTATGCGTTGCGCCCTGGTATATCTGAAGGTCACATTCCAGATGAACATGTATTAACGGCATTAATCAATTCGACAAGCCGCAAATACAGAGTTAATCGTGATGATGCTTATAAGCCTAAGCAAGTTGCGGAAGAGTTGATTAAAGAAATTATGGATTCTAGTTTCATCTCTTCTGAAACGAAAAAATCATACTGTGAGACTTTGTCACACTTTGTTCAAGAGAGAGAGGTTGGTGGAAATGCGGAGTCTAACATCGAGCGCAAAGTTGCTGAAAGTGAGTATAGGCAGAAACTTACAGAGCAAATGAGTGCAGTATTAGGTTTAACAGCAGCAATGGGAACAATGCTATTTGCTTTTGACCGTTTTTTAGACCAAGCCACGGTTCGAACTCCTATTAAAGAGGCGTTAGATCTACTACTTCCGACTATGACTGTTTTAATCTCTACATTAGTTGCAATGGCGAGTATGTTGGCTGTTGTAAGGCTTAAGCGGCTCAAAAACAAAAATAATGAGAACGATGAAAACAAAACTTAACAAACAATTTAAGAGTGATTCAGCACGCTTGGCATTTTTGGTTTGGGTCTAGTCTAGTGATTACGGCGTCCAATTTGAGTGTTGTGGTAGCGTGCTTCACACCTTAATTGGGCGTTATGTTTTAATGGAATTTCAATGGCTTAAATGCCTTTGAGTCGTTCTTTCTCCCTTTGGCTATTCGTTGGGAGTCGACTCAGCAAATCACTATTATCGCCCAGTTCTTAAACCACTCAGCCCGTAAAACATGCCAAGGTTCGCGGGTTGCTTCATTCTAGTTTTCGGGCGGTTTGATCATCTTGTGTCTCTGGCTTAAAGTCGCTTTGGGCGTATTTCCCAATTAGCTAATAACCTTGGCAGTTGCCTCGGCAAATATCCATTGTTCTGCGCTGCTTGTGCTAAGAAAGGGCACTTGTTGAGGCTCGATCGAGTTGCCTCATTATCAGGGAAGTGGACTTACTCGTTTTTGGTTTGGCGCATCTGTCGGTCAAGTGAGTACGAGCTTGTGATTTGGTTCAGAAATCTAAGTTAGCATCCCAGTTCTTTGCCAAGTAAATCAACGAATTGTGCTAAAACATAACAAAGCATTTAAGACGGATTCTCAACGCTTGGCGATTTCAGCCTAGTCAGCTTCAGTGCTAAATGTGGCAAGGTTTAGGCTTAGGTGGTCGCGTTGTTCACCACTTAATGCGGCGTTATACCCTATGGATGAATCTGCATATGGAATGTATAATCCTACACCTTTTGTTATTTTGTTTGGAATAAGTCTTGGATTCATATTCGCTGACGTTTGATGCAACTATCTCACTAGTATTAACCATCTTTTACGCAATTCACCTCTATAAAGTTATCAGTCACAACTTAGATTTGAGAAAGAACGAAGAATTAGCTGAAAAAATAGACAGTTTACCATCTGGGACTAGTTGGAATTTTATGCTAGTAACAGTTGGGCTGCCTTTAGTTTGTTCATTATGTGCAAGCTTTCACCTCAACCCAATAACGATACCAGAAAAAAATACTATCTTAAATGTGCTACCTGCCTTTCTATATGGTGCGGCTGTGACGATTTTTGTCCTTATGATAACCATAGAAATTGGTTACTTGTATGACTCTCGGGTAAGTCACTGGAAGTCCTACATTATAGGAGCGTTAGTATTAGATATAATGGCTCTGTTAAGCTTTTTGTCGGTGTTGCCTCCACCTAAAATGGTTACGGTTGGCGAAACTCCAGAGATTGCTATCAATAGCATCTTTTTTGCGCTAGTTAGTCTAGGTTCACTATTGTCTAGTTGTGGTACTATCCTTATCAGTAAACTTCATTCTTTAGTCGGAGAGGCTTAGGTGATTGAAAATAATAGGGACAATAGTTCTTCTTTAAGTGATTCAAATAGTACAGGGGAATCTATCAATTCTCGCTTAGACAGGATTGAGCGAGACATTGATAGCCTGCGAAAATTAATCATAGATCAAAGTACAAAAAGCAAGAAGCTTGTGTACCTGATGATCATAAACCTTTATCTAGTAGTTTTGATTTTGATTTATTTCCTGATAATTGCCCGATAAACGTCAGAACGGGTATAACAAAGCATTTAAGAGTGATTCGCAACGCTTGGCATTTTCGCTTCGCTCAAGTATAGCCCCGAATTCAACTGCGAAGTGCGACACTCTCCAATATCAAGCAGCCAATGTCATTTCTTTAAAGACAATCGCTGGTTGCTTGAAGTCTAAACACTTTTTCGGTCGATAATTTATCCGTGATACAGCGAATTCAATATCGCTGTCTGTTACCGTTGTTAAGTCGGTTCCTTTCTTCACATATTGCCTTAAAAGCCCGTTAGCATTCTCATTGGCTCCACGCTCCCAAGAGCTATAAGGATGAGCAAAGTACACATCAGCCTCCAACGCCTTTGCGATGGTTTCGTGGCCTGCAAACTCTCTCCCGTTATCTGCCGTGATGGTATGGACATGTTCCTTATAAGGCATGAGTAGCTCTATGGTGGCTTGGGTGACATCATCTGCTGACTTCGATGGCACTTTCTTGACCACGTAAAATCGTGTTTTACGCTCTAAAATTGTCACCATAGCACCAGTGCCATGTTTGCCTAATACGGTGTCGATTTCCCAATCACCCAATCGCTCCTTACTGTCAACGATGCTTGGCCTATCATCGATAGAAACAGCATTCTTGATCGCTGGCGCTTTCTCTTTTCCACCGCGACGATACCGCTTGTGACCTTGCCTCAAGTGGCGATATAACTTGCCTCCCAAGCGTTTATCCTGCGCAACAAATCGGTAGATCCACTCATGGCTGACAGAGGCACCGACTCTAGTTAATACACTGGAAATCTGCTCTGGACTCCAATCTGCTTCTAAAAGGAGGCGGATAAAATCAACACGCTCCTTTGGTATTCTGTATTTCCGCGCTGATGTGCGTTTTTTGATTGAGAATACCTGAGCTTCGCTTGGGCAATAATGACTGCCTTTGCTGCCGCGTTTAAGCTCCCGATATACCGTAGAGCGATGGCACTGAACGGTTTTAGCTATTTCAGAAACCGAAATTCCCCGTTCCAAAAGAGCAGAAATCTGGTATCTTCTGCCCTCGGTCAACTGCTGATAATTCATGGTAGTACTGCTTGTTTCTTTGGCGAGAAGAGCGTACCACTTTCAGCAGTTGGCTTCTTCTTCTACACCTTTCCATGAATGTCGCACTTATTATCTGAAATCGGGGCCAAGCGTCGCTCACACCTTAATGCGGCGTTAGTACTCAGGAGTAATTATGAATTACGGTGATTATCAAATCCCCTTGCTTATAGCAAAACAAACGATTCAAGGTGGAAATATTCATTTGCAGATCGATAGATATGCAGGTGTGGCTTTTTTCGTAGGAAATGAGGGGCTAATTGCAACCTGTAGGCATATCGTACAAATGGTTCAAGAGGGTGAAGTATTGGTCGGTAAAAGCTTAAATACTGGTGTTATTGAACCTATTTATAATATTAGAGTGCATGCTGACTACGATTTTGCGTTAGGTGCTTTCATGGGGCAGCCAGATTACCGTATTTTTCCGATGGATGGTGAAGATTGTTTGCCGGGTCATGATGTAAGAGCTTTTGGCTTCAACAACATTGGTAAAATTGGTGCTGACGTACGAGTTAATGCAAGAATGCTTAAAGGTTACATTGTGTCAAAGCACGAGACCTCGGATCACCCTGAAGCAAAAACAACTACAGAAGTATCTTTTCCGTCTTTAAAAGGTTTTAGTGGAAGCCCTTTGGTTAGCACTGAAACGGGAAAATTAGCGGGAATGATGTTTAGCAATCATGAGTCTTCTATTGAAGTTCATTCATTTATGGATGTTGAAGATAATGGAGATACATTTAAGGAAAGTATTTATCGAGTTATAGAGCTTGGTCTTGCACATTCAATTAGCGACATAAATCAATTCATATCGGATCTCAAAGGGTAAGAGTCTTAGTATCAAGTTTGAAGTGCGACAAATTCTATAGATGCGCATGAATATACTCCGTAGGAGTTCTATACCCAAGTCTTTTGCGTGGGCGCGTATTTAATTTGTGGGCAATTTCATTGCAGAGCTTCTGTGTTACATGTGACATGGAAGTTCGTTTTGGTAAATACTGACGTATTAATCCATTGGTATTTTCATTGGTGCCTCTTTCCCATGAATGATATGGGTTTGCAAAGTAAAACAAGCAGTTATGAAACCTTTCTAGTTGTGCGTATTGGTGAAATTCAGTGCCGTTATCAGCTGTAATTGTCTTAAAAGGTAAATCGGAACGGGTCATGATTTTGCTCATTCTCACATTAAGTGATCCCGTCGTTCGGTCGTCTAATTGGCCAATAAAAGTGTAGCCTGTCATTCTGTCCACCAAAGTGACAATACAGTGCTTAGTTCCGCGCCCAACAACGGTATCAATTTCCCAGTGCCCAGGTTCTTTTCTTAGCTCAGCCTCAACCGATCTCTCGATGATATGACGTTTATTTGCAAGCCGTCCTCGACTGTCTTTTGAGTTGTAGCGCTTACGCCTTTTCTTAGTCGATTGACGCAGGTGTTTCCATAGCATTCCGCCTTCTGCTTTATCGTTCCAGACGTACTGATAAATGAGTTCGTGACTCATTGTTGGATAGCCTCTTAATCTTAAGTAGCCAACGATCTGATCTGGGCTCCAATCCAGTTTCAATAAGGCTTCAGCCAACCTAAAGTCAGTTTTACAGTAACGCTTATTTCGCCTTGAACGACTAAGTCTACTTCGAGCTTTTTGTTGTGCGCGAGCAGGTTGGTAAGACGGGTTTGGTCGGTATGCGTTGTATCGCGAGTTCCGTTGGAATTCACGATAAATAGTACATCTGTGACGACCTAGTTGTGTGGCGATTTTATCGACACTAATTCCTTGCTTTCTCAGAGCAGAAATCATATACCTTTCTATCTCAGTGAGGTGCGTATATCTCATGGTTTTTCACTTCTTGGCGGGAGCAAATTCATGATTATCGCATCTCACTGTTATATTGTTCAGTGGTGTCGCACTTCGTACTTGAATCCAAGACTCCTAACAAAGCATTTAAGACGGATTCCCAACGCTTGGCATTTTCAGTTTGATTCAGCTTTAGTGTTTACGGCACAATGGTTTAGGTCGGGTGGCCGCGTTGCTCACCACTTAATGCGGCGTTAAGCATCAAAGAAGGGTTAATATACTCAGGAGGAGTAATGATTCAGCAATACGGTTTCCTTGTGAAGGATAAAAGTTATGATTATCACAATGACAAATCCAGTATGAACACAAAAGAGTTTTTCACAGAAATCGTCGGAGTTGGTAGTGATGATGAGGCTGTTTTGGTGGCTAAGGAAATGATAAACCGTGGTGTTCAGGTCATCGAGCTTTGTGGTGGTTTTGGTTCAAAAAGTGCCGAATATATCATTGAACAATTAGACACAAATATACCAATTGGTTACGTAACATTTAGCGATAAAGAAAATCAAAAATTGGCTCATCACCTGTCTGAAAGTTAGATGCTTAACAATGCGTTTAAGACGGATTCCCAACGCATGGCGTTTTCGGCTTCCTTCAGTTTAAGTGTTTATATCACAATGGTTTAGGTAGGGTGGTAGCGTTGCTCACCACTTAACGCGGCGTTATAACTACGCAGCATTTGAACTCCCTCGAAGGATATCCTTGCCGTTTTGCATAGGAAAGTCGTTGCCTTTAGTTTGTTATTTGTACAATGCCAATTAGGAGTGGATATGTTCAAGTGCCCAAACTGCGCAGAGTCCTTGACTGTGAGGGATAAGCTCAACTTCATCCCTGGCAAATTAATAAAATGCAAAAAGTGTTCTCAAGAGTTAAAACTGTTCAAGTTCTATTATTATGCTACCTTTTTTGTTGCAGCTTCGGTCAGTTCCCTTTTAGTCAATCAATGCGGACTTAACGAGTTAAGTGCAGCAGGACTAACGTTTGCGTGTTGTTTTTTGTTATTTATATGTCAACCAATTAGGAAAGCGTCGTTATAACAAAGCGTTTAAGACGGATTCCCAACGCTTGGCATTTTCGGCTTACTTTGAGTTAAGTGATTATGTCACAATGGTTTAGGTAGGGTGGTAGCGTTGCTCACCACTTAACGCGGCGTTATGTTTTAATGGAATTTCAATGGCTTAAATCCCTTTGCGTCGTTCTTTGTCCCTCTAGCCTTTACTGGGAGTAGACTCAGCAAATCACGATTGTCTGCCCCAATTCTTGAATCACTTTACCCGTAAAACATGCCAAGGTTCGCGGGTTGCTTCATTCAAGTTTTCAGGTGGTTTTGTCGTCTTGTTTCTCTGGCTCAAAGTCGCTTTGGGCATATTTCCCAATCAGCCAATAACCTTGGCAGTTGCCTCGGCAAATCGCCATTGTTCTGCGCTGCTTCTGCTAAGAAAGGGCGCTTGTTGAGCCTTGGTCGAGTTGCCTCATTATCAGGGAAGTGGGCTTACTCGTTTTGGATTTGGCGCATCTGACGGTCAAGTGAGTTCGAGCTTGTGACTTGGTTCAGAAAACCAGGTCAGCACCTCAGTTCTTTGCCAAGTAAATCAAGGAATTGTGCTAAAACATAACAAAGCATTTAAGACGGATTCTCAACGCTTGGCAATTTCAGCTTAGGTCGGCTTTAGTGCTTAAATGTGGCAAGGTTTAAGGTTGGGTGGTCGCGTTGTTCACCACTTAATGCGGCGTTAGCCGACAAGCACAAATTTTAGTTATGGAGAACAAAGTGAACGTAAGGAAAGCGATCAAGCAAGACTCCGGTAAGTTGTTAGAACTTATTGGATACAAAGCAGAGTTTGACCGAAGTATGAAAGGGTTCGACGGCGAAATCTCTACGACTAAACAGAAGATTGAACGAACCTTATTTGGTGATTATCCGTTTGCTCACGCTTTGTTATTGGAGGTCGATGGCGAAGCTCAGGGGTTCGCCTTATTTCATTATCGTTATTCCTCCTTTCGTGGTGAGCCGTCTATTTGGCTTGATGACCTTCTAGTTGTTGGTAAGAATCGCTCAAAGGGGTACGGTGCTGAACTTATGCATGCTTTGAAAATGGTTGCTGAAGAGTCGTTAACTTCTCACATTTCATGGACTGCTAGCCCTTATAACACCAGAGCACACGAGTTTTACAAAAAGTTAGGTGCAGAAGTCGAGCGTATGGATAATCAGCGTCCGTATTTTCGTTGGGCAATGTACGGCTAACAAAGCGTTTAAGACGGATTCCCAACGCTCGGCATTTTTGGTTTGCTTCAGGTTAAGTGTTTACGGCACAATACTTTAAGTGCAGTGGTCTGCGTTGCTCACCACTTAACGCGGCGTTAGCTATTTACTTTAGAGTGCTCCTTCTGTACTGTGTTTATGAACAGTGCTGGAGGGCGAATGAAGAAAGAGTTGATAAATATAGATAATCATTATGATGAGTTTATCTTGGAAGCAATGGCTAATTTTGGAAGTAATGTGTTTTCACCGTCTGAACTTTATGATGCGTGCGGACCTTTCTTGGAAAAACAGTTCCAAAGTAACAGTAAAAAATATACATCTAAAATCACTTCTGGGCGTAAATCTCCAGCGGAAAACTTTGTTCATAGGTTTGTTTCTTCTGCTGTCACAGCTGGATACCTGTTTAAAGAAGAAAGTGGATATCGGTTTGATGTTCAAGCTGTCGCACAGAAGAGGTTCTTTTATACCGTTGCTATAAAAAAACATGTCGACTATTTAAAAGAGAGTACTCTTCTAGTGGGAGACCGCTCTCAAGTCTCTAGTAAATTAAATCGCATTATTTCTGACCTACAAGATTGCGAAGCAGCCTTTCGTGAACGATTAAATAGCTAACAAAGCATTTAAGAGTGATTCCCAACGCTTGGCATTTTCAGTGCTAATCGTTGGGTTTTGTGTTTACGGTGGTATGGTAAGGTTTCGTGGTAGCGTTGCTCACACCTTAATGCGGCGTTATGTGCTGTTAATTGATAATAAGTTTTCAGGATAAGGAACATTATGAAAACATTAGTATTGGAAGCCTTAGAACGCTCTATGGAGCGAATTGAGGATAATTACCCTATTGAAAGAGAAGTTGATTTTCAATCCGTTCTCTTTGGTGAGTTGTATAAAGCTATTCCGGAGGCTGTTGTTCGTTTTGAGCATACTTTAACAAGCGATTACCAGTCATACCATATGCGTGGCAGCAATACGGAAAACCGTAAAAGCCGCGTTGATTTACAAATAGCTTTAGACTCAAAAGTGATCGTTATTGAGTTGAAGTATTTTAAGGGGGCAAGTAAAGAAGACCGAATGGACATGCTTGCTGATATTGCGAAAGTTGAGCGTATAGTTGAAGCTGGAGAGGCAAGTGAAGGGTTCTGTATTCAATTGGTCAAGAAGAATGTCGTTGAGCGTTTACCTACAGGGACTGTAGATATTAAGTCGTATAATGAGAAAGTTGGGCGCTGGGATTATAATTTTGAAATTAAAGGCAGGTATCAAATTTCTCCAAAATTGCGCATGGATGGACGAACTCTAATTGTACATCATGTAACTATGTAGCCGCGCACATAACAAAGCGTTCAAGACGGATTCCCAACGCATGGCGTTTTCGGCTTTCTTCAGCTTAAGTGATTATGTCACAATGGTTTAGGAAGGGTGGTTGGCGTTGCTCACCACTTAACGCGGCGTTAAACGTTTCTCGATTCACAGATCCTTAAAACGTAAAGGAGTACTTAAATTGAATAAGGTTGTTTTAGTAAAAAGTTATTTTGTTGCGCTAGGTAAAGAAGTCACTGTTAAAATTCCAACAGGGGAAACTAAGACTGGCTTATTTGGTGGGCAGAAAGAAGTTACTCGGAAAGAAAAACAATGGAAGCAAACAGGATGGTCTGATTGTGAAATTGATACAGATCGATTAGCTACAGATCTAGAGCAAGTTATTAATTCGCTAAATCGTGAAGGTTATAAAGTTCAATCTGTTACCCCGGTTATGTCGGGAGCCTATGATTTTAAGTACCAAGCTCAAGGTATTTCAAGTTCAGCTCGTATTATGGGCAATACAGAAGCGGTTTCAGGCGGTGCTAGCTTCGGTTATGGTTACGGATATTCGTATACCGATAGCTTAATTGTGATTGCTGAAAAAAACGTTTAACAAAGCATTTAAGACGGATTCCCAACGCTTGGTGTTTTCGTCTTACTTCGGTTTAAGTGTCTATGTCACAATGGTTTAGGTCGGGTGGTTAGCGCTGCTCACCACTTAATGCGGCGTTATATGCCAATAGTGTAATACAAGGGGCAGTTTTGATGGAAAAATGGTTAATCGAAGTCAATAAGGCGTTACTTGAGGCGCTACAAGCTATTGCTAGTGGCGATATCCCAAAAGAAAATATGTATAAACTCGCGACTATTTTCTACTCGAAGCGCAACAATATGAACAATGATGCGCTATTTGAGTCTATGAACGAAGAAATTGAAGAGCAAGTTAAAATTGATTGGTCTTTCGATATCAAATCTAAGCTGCAATATCGGTTTCACTTTGTGTCATCTTATCTACTTTGTTATGTCATAGCCGGAAAAGTAGATGAAATGGAGTACGATCGAATAATGGACTACATCAATCGAGAACTTGATTTATTTCAAGACTAAGTATGCAGAACTGAGCATATAACAAAGCGTTTAAGACGGACTCCCAACGCAAGGCGTTTTCGGGTCAATTTAGTTTAAGTGTTTATGTCACAAAGGGTTAAGTATAGTGGTTAGCGTTGCTCGCCACTTAACGCGGCGTTAAATTCAAGGAGCATTATGGAACACAGAAATACTTTAATGTTGGAGTTATCAAAGTTAATGATTACTTTGAGTACTGGGGCTATCGGTTTTTTGCTTACTACTGCATCTACGCTGTTTGTTAACTCTCATCAGGCTTCTAGTTTCTATCTACCAATTGGTGGTTTTCTTTGCGCAATATTATTTTCGATGTTAAGTGTTATGGGATTGATTGATATAGCAGAAAATAAAAAACCAAAGTTTAAAATTATTACTGATAAAAATGTCTTTATGATAGCTTGGGCTGCCTTTTTGGTTGGTTTGGGTGCAACAGTATTTGAGCTTATTTAAATTTAACAAAGCATTTAAGACGGATTCTCAACGCTTGGCGATTTCAGGCTAGGTCAGCTTCAGTGCTAAATGTGGCAAGGTTTAAGGTTGGGTGGTCGCGTTGTTCACCACTTAATGCGGCGTTATGTTTTAATGTAATTTCAATGGCTTAAGTGCCTTTGAATCGTTCATTGCCCCTATAGCCATTCGTTGGGAGTACACTCAGCAAATTACCATAGTCGCCCAGTTCTTAAATCTCTCAGCCCGCAAAACATGCCAAGGTTCGCGGGTTGCTTCATTCGAGTTTTCGGGTGGTTTGGTCTTCTTGTTTCTCTGGCTCAAAGTCGCTTCGGGCGTATTTCTCAATCAGCCAATAACCTTGGCAGTTGAGTCGGCAAATTGCCATTGTTCTGCGCTGTTGTTGCTAAGAAAGGGCGCTTGTTGAGGCTTGATCGAGTTGCCTCATTCGCAGGGAAGTGGACTTACTCGTTTTTTGGCTTTGGCGCATCTGCCGGTCAAGTGAGTTCGAGCTTGTGACTTGGTTCAGAAATCTAGGTGAGCATCCCAGTTCTTTGCCAAGTAAATCAACGAATTGTGCTAAAACATAACAAAGCATTTAAGACGGATTCTCAACGCTTGGCGGTTTCAGTCTAGGTCGGCTTTAGTGCTAAATGTGGCAAGGTTTAAGGTTGGGTGGTCGCGTTGTTCACCACTTAATGCGGCGTTATGCGTAAATGGAGGAAACATGGAAGATCAGGGAAAGCTGTACTTCTTTTGTGGCAAGATGGGAGCAGGACAATCGACCAAATCTAAGGTTGTAGCTGCTGAAAACAATGCAGTCTTAATTTCAGAAGACGATTGGTTGTCAGCTCATTATCCTTCTCAAATTCAAACGTTTGACGACTACATCAAGTACTCAAACTTAATTAAGCCTTTCGTTAAAAGCCATGTTCAAAACTTGCTGAATGTTGGGGTTAACGTTGTCATGGACTTTCCAGCTAATACTGTAAGGCAAAGAGTTTGGTTTGTATCATTGTGCGTCGAAGTAGATAGTGAGCATGAGCTGTTGTATTTAGACTTAACAGACGAGCAATGTTTATCCCAAATTGCTAAACGCCGAGTTGAACAACCAGAAAGAGCTATGTTTGATACAGAGTCTGTATTTCATCATGTGACCCAGTATTTTGAAGCTCCAGCAGCGAGTGAAAATCTCAGTCTGGTACGTGTGGGAGAATACGCATAACAAAGCGTTTAAGACGGACTCCCAACGCTTGGCGCTTTCGGCTTTCTTCAGGTTAAGTGTTTATGTCGCAATGGTTTAGGTAGGGTGGTTGGCGTTGCTCGCCACTTAACGCGGCGTTATGTGTTTTGAAGGAATGGTAACAAAAGTGAAAATCTCAATATCTTCTGAGGAATTTGTAAATGAGTTCTCTGAGCTCAAACGTCAGCTAGTTGAAGGCTATTTTTCGAAGGATTCAGAAATATCTCGCCTAAATACGTTAGAAAACGCTGGTATCGATGCGAAGCAGTTAGATGTAATAAAAGGCGTTGTGGATGAGTCTTTGACGGATGCTCTGTATACAATTCTACTTGGTTTAGAGGGTAGTGCAGCTATCGGTAAGCATCAGATTTGCTACAAATTACAAGATGAATTAGGCACTGAGTTAACAGGCGAGTTTGAAGAGTTAGCTTTCGAGGCACTGCAAGAAAAACACACATAACAAAGCGTTTAAGACGGACTCCCAACGCATGGCGTTTTCGGCTTTCTTCAGTTTAAGTGTTTATGTCACAATGGTTTAGGTAAGGTGGTTGGCGTTGCTCGCCACTTAACGCGGCGTTATACCATTTTTGGAAAATTGGGTATTAGATGAAAAGAGAAGAACAAAGTCGTTTTCTGATTTTGTATGCATTGAGGCTTCTAAGTGGTTCTGCGACCAAAAAGGAAGTCTTAGACTGTATTGATGAAAACTCGTGGCTCAATTATATCGATTCTGATTTGGAAACACTTTCAAGTCGAAATGAATTGCGATGGCGTAATGAATTTGCATTCGTGCGACAACACCTAGTTCAAGAAGGATACTTATCCAGTGAGTCAACTAGGCTTTGGGTGCTTACACCGAATGGAAGGCAGTACTTAGACAGTTTACTCTCGATTGCAAAGTCTAGTGAAAACCTTAGCCGTATTGATCGTGCCTCAGTGTTTGGTGATGAAATCGATTTAAACAGCGTCAACTCGCTTGAGTTAATCTCAGATCTAGGTTTGGAAAATGAAACTGTTGAAGTTAAGCGCAAGCAGATAAAACGCTATCAAGGTATCGTCAAGAAGCTAAAAGCTAAATACCAAAACAAGTGTCAAATTGAGTCTTGTCAGTTTTCATTTGCAAAAAGCAACGGAGAGCATTATTCGGAAGCCCATCATCTAAAACCATTGTCGGAAGGCGGTGGGCAGCATGAGGAAAATGTTGTAATACTATGTGCTAATCATCACCGAATGCTCCATTATGCAGATGTTGTAATAGGTGAATTAGAACGTGATGAGAGGATTATAGAAATCAATGGAATCAAAGAGTTGATCGTGTATCAAATGGTATAACAAAGCGTTTAAGACAGATTCCCAACGCTTGGCATTTTTCATTTCATCGTTGGTTTTGTGTTTACGGTGGTCTGGTTAAGCTTCGTGATAGCGTTGCTCACTACTTAACGCGGCGTTAGTGGCAAATGGAGAATCATGGAAGAATTATCAGGTGGAAGAGAGTCTTCAATATTCCGAGATGGCGATGTTGTTTATCGACCAATTCAGCCTTGGAGCATTACGATTCATCGGTTACTAGAACACTTAAAAGAGTCTGGATTCAACGAAGCACCTCAGTTTCTCGGTGTTGAGGGTGAGCAAGAGAAGTTAAGTTTTGTAACTGATGACACATTCAATTACCCACTCACGGGTGCTATCGCTACACAAGAGGCTTTGGTGTCCGCCGCTAAATTGCTAAGAAAGCTTCACGACTCAACAGCAACATTCGTTAGTAATATTGAACCGAGTAGCTTGCCTTGGATGTTAGAACCTCGAGAGCCATTTGAGGTCATATGTCATGGTGACTTTACCCCATATAATGTAGCTCTCACCGGTAACGTTGTGAGTGGCGTATTTGACTTCGATACCTCGCATCCTGCACCAAGGGTTTGGGATTTAGCATATTCACTTTATTGCTGGGCTCCGTTTAAAACGGACAGTGTCGATAGGCTAGGTTCAATTGAGGAACAAACTACAAGAGCTAAGGTATTTTGCGACAGTTATGGCGCTTCGTTGGCTCAGCGGGAACAACTCGCAGATTATATGGTTATACGTCTAAACGCACTAGTCAGCTTCATGCGGCAAGAAGCAGTCAATGGTAGCGAACAATTTTCTGAGAACATCGAGCATGGTCATCTTCAATCTTATCTCGATGATATAAAATACATTATCGACAATAAGCAAAAAATTCAGCGCGCGTTGTGCAACTAACAAAGCGTTCAAGACGGATTCCCAACGCAAGGCGTTTTCAGCTTATTTTGGGTTAAGTGTTTATGTCACAATGGTTTAGGCAAGGTGGTTGGCGTTGCTCACCACTTAACGCGGCGTTATAACACTTCCCGGAATGTCAGCATGGAGGCAATAATATGGACATAAACAGAGTACACAATGCAAAATGTCATTGTGGTGCAGTTGAATTGGAACTAACGATGCCAAATGGGCTAGAAGACCCTCGTCGTTGCTCTTGTTCTATGTGTAGGAAGCGCGGAGCCATTGCTGCATCTGTCTTGCTTGAAAACCTCAAAATTGTAAAAGGTGAAGATAACTTGACCCTTTATCAATTTAATACCATGACGGCGAGGCACTACTTTTGTAAAACTTGCGGCATATACACTCATCACCAAAGGCGCTCCAATCCACATCAATTCGCAATTAATGTTGCGTGTCTCGAAGGTGTTAATCCTTATGATTTGGAACCTGTCAAAATTTACGATGGAATTCATCATCCAAAAGACAGTATTAACTTGTAAGCGCAAACATTGAGGCGTGTTATAACAAGGCGTTTAAGACGGACTCCCAACGCTTGGCGCTTTCGGCTTTCTTCAGGTTAAGTGTTGATGTCACAATGGTTTAGGTAAGGTGGTTGGCGTTGCTCGCCACTTAACGCGGCGTTATGTAAATGGAGTAAAAAATGGAAGTCGTTGAAGTAAAAGGGTTTGAAATCCAAGGTCTAATCCTAAGAACCCGCAATGAAATTGAAATGAACCCCGAGACGGCTAACATTCCAAAGCACGTTGAGTATGTCGACTCAAATCTAGTTATTGATTATCAGTCCGGAGCCAGAGCGTATAGTGTTTACTGTAATTACGAGTCAGACGTCAATGGCTACTTTGACGTATTAATGGGCTCGAATGAAGTATCCTCATCGAATATTGAATTGTCATCAGTATCCGTAGTTTCGGGTTCTTACCTGAAGTTTGAATCTGAAGGCGAGTTTCCTACTGCTGTTATCGCTGCTTGGCAGTCAGTTTGGTCATACTTTGGCTCTCCGAATTGTGCGCATGAAAGGGCATATACAACAGATTTTGAGCAGTACGATAGTGCTACCAAAGTCAGTGTCTACATCGCGCTGAAATAATTTACATAACAAAGCATTTAAGACGGATTCTCAACGCTTGGCAATTTCAGTTCAGGTCGGCTTCAATGCTAAATGTGACAAGGTTTAAGGTTGGGTGGTCGCGTTGTTCACCACTTAATGCGGCGTTATGCAATGAGAGCAAAATTGGTAGAAATCGTTTTTTTGTTCCCTCCGGCTTCCCGTTTTCTGGTGTCGGCAAATTGGCATTGTCGCCCTCAATTCTTGAATATCTCCAGCCGTAAAACATGCCAAATTTCGTGGGTCGCCTCATTCAGTTTTCGATCTGGTTGGCAGTGAGTTTCGCGGGCTTAAAGTGTGGAAAGAGCAGAGTGAACGACAGCTCAAACTTGCTGAAGCTCTGGTTCGTTTAGTTATTTGTCGCAAAAGCCTTTTTACGCGCTGAAGTTGAGTGTTCTTTACTTGTTGAGGCTTCAGATTTCTTAAGTTCGTGAACTTCGTAGAGTTCTGTTGTTTTGGGAAATGATTTTGACTCAATGGCTTTGGTTTCTGTGGTAAGTTGCTGGCTATGTCGCTGTATTTGCATAACAAAATGTTCAAGGTGGATTCGCAACGCTTGGCGAATTCTGTTTAAATTCAGCAATGGTGTTTAAGGCGGTTTGTCGTAGCTTCAGCGCAATGCGTTGGCTCACCCCTTAACATGGCGTTATGTGCTTAGAGTGCCCCCATGTTTAGTTGACAGTTTTACTAGTCCTTGAGACTAATTTTGATGTGATTAATTAGGATAATTAGGATAATTATGATATTTAAGTTTAAGGGGCAGTGGCTCAAAGTTGAACTTGATGACGATGAAAAAGCTTTATTTCACAATAATTCTGGGTACTTGAAGAAACGTTGTGATGGGCTCTTAATCAAGCCTGAGTTTTTTAATGAGTCTAAATCAGTAAAGGATACTTATAGGTATATACTTTCTTACCAAAAGAGTAATTGGCAGCTAATCAAGCCCTCTAGAACTCCAATATCTCGTGATTTTGAAAATTTTGAAGTGCAACAAAAGACAAACAATATAGTTGTATTGCTCGAGTCACCACATAGAGAAGAGTTCACAGATGACTATAACCCGATAGCTCCAGCTTGTGGAACTACGGGACTTTATTTTCAACAATATTTTTCTTCTCATGTACTACCACTACTGCAAGGGTTGGGACTAACATTAGATCAAGATATGGAATATGCAATTATCTTGGTTAATCCAGTGCCATTTCAGACATCGTTAGTAGCAATTCATGGCTCAAAAAAATTACAAAAACCACTTAGAGATAAAGTATGGAAAGTGCTGTATCAACAGTGCGCTAGTGAATTTAAATGTAGGCTTGAGTCCTACGAGCCCAAGGTCATTATCAATGCTTGCACTTCGAAATTGAAAACAGAGTTAAATGGCGTGTTAAGTGACTTTGATGTCCAAAAGTTCTCAACATCTCACCCTTCCCAATGGTTTCAGTTGAAGCCATTTGAACGCACATAACAAACAATTTAAGAGTGATTCCTAACGCTTGGGACTTTTGGTTCTAGTTTGAGTACAGTGTTTACGGTGGTCTGGTTATGTTTCGTGGTAGCGTTACTCACACCTTCATTGGGCGTTATGTAAAGCGGGTAAAATCGGTATTATTCTGTTTATTCGCTCTCTCCACCCATCGGTTTTCATCCTCGTCAAAATCGGCTCTTTCTGTCCCTATTCTTTGCCAAATTAGCCGTAAAACATGCCAAGATTCGTGAGTTTCCTCATTCAGTTTCAGTGTTGGTTCGTGGTTAGTTTTGCGGGCTCAAAGTGTTGAAAGGGCAAGGTTAACGAAAGTCCCCATTTGCTGATGGCTTCTTTCGCTATATTTCCCAGATTCAAAAGCCTTTTTGGTCGCTACTCATCACCATTTTTCGTTTGTTGAAGCTTGGTCTGTAACATTGCTGACTCTGCAAATTCGTGAACACTGTTGGGTTCTTTGGTTTTGGCTATTTCTTAGGTCGTACAGGCTCGGTTTTTCGTGGTAACTTTGGCTTATGTGGCTGAATTTACATAACAAAGCATTTAAGACGGATTCTCAACGCTTGGCAATTTCAGTCTAGGTCGGCTTTAGTGCTAAATGTGGCAAGGTTTAAGGTTGGGTGGTCGCGTTGTTCACCACTTAATGCGGCGTTATGTTTTAATGGAATTTCAATGGTTTAAATGCCTTTGAGTCGTTCTTTGCCCCTTTGGCGATTCGTTGGGAGTAGACTCAGCAAATCACTATTATCGATTCATTCTTAAATCCCTTAACCCGTAAAACATGCCAAGGTTCGCGGGTTGCTTCATTCAAGTTTTCGGGTGGTTTGGTCGTCTTGTTTCTCTGGCTCAAAGTCGCTTTGGTCATATTTCCCAATCAGCTAATAACCTGGCAGTTGCCTCGGCAAATCGCCATTGTTCTGCGCTGCTTTTGCTAAGAAAGGGCGCTTGTTGAAAGTGTATCGAGTTGCCTCATTATCAGGGAAGTGGGCTTACTCGTTTTAAGTTTGGCGCATCTGGCTGTCAAGTGAGTTCGAGCTTGTGACTTGGTTCAGAAATCTAGGTCTGAATCCCAGTTCTTTGCCAAGTAAATCAACGAATTGTGCTAAAACATAACAAAGCATTTAAGACGGATTCTCAACGCTTGGCGGTTTCAGCCTAGGTCAGCTTCAGTGCTAAATGTGGCAAGGTTTAAGGTTGGGTGGTCGCGTTGTTCACCACTTAATGCGGCGTTATGCGTAAATGGAGGAAACATGGAAAATCAGGGAAAGCTGTACTTCTTCTGTGGCAAGATGGGAGCAGGAAAATCGACCAAATCTAAGGTTGTAGCTGCTGAAAACAATGCAGTCTTAATTTCAGAAGACGATTGGTTGTCAGCTCATTATCCTTCTCAAATTCAAACGTTTGACGACTACATCAAGTACTCAAACTTAATTAAGCCTTTCGTTAAAAGCCATGTTCAAAACTTGCTGAATGTCGGGGTTAACGTTGTCATGGATTTTCCAGCTAATACTGTAAGGCAAAGAGTTTGGTTTGTATCACTGTGCGTCGAAGTAGATAGTGATCATGAGCTGTTGTATTTAGACTTAACAGACGAACAATGTTTATCCCAAATTGCTAAACGCCGAGTTGAACAACCAGAAAGAGCTATGTTTGACACAGAGGCTGTATTTCATCATGTGACCCAGTATTTTGAAGCTCCAGCAGCGAGTGAAAATCTCAGTCTGGTACGTGTGGGAGAATACGCATAACAAAGCGTTTAAGACGGATTCCCAACGCTTGGCATTTTCGGCTTACATCGGTTTAAGTGTTTATGTCACAATGGTTTAGGTAGGGTGGTAGCGTTGCTCACCACTTAACGCGGCGTTATGCCTAAAATGGAAACTGACAATTGAGGTGCAATTTGAAGGTTAGAGCAGTTATTGAGTCAGATTGGGATTCGATACTTCGAATTCAGGCTGAGGTGTATCATGATGGTGTGCTCGAAGATTTGGACGTACTAAAAAGTAAAAGTATCGTGTCACCTACAAGTTGTTTTGTGTGCGAGTCGAACGACGGAGATATCGTGGGTTATTTGTTGTCACATCCGTGGGATAGTCCAATACCTCCAAAGTTGTTTGAACCGTTAGCAATGGTCAGTGGTAACCATCAGTTTTTCATCCATGACATGGCTGTTAGTGCCACAGCACAAAACAAAGGTGTTGGTCGATTGTTGACTAATCGAGTGTTTGAATTAACGAAGAAAATGGGCGTTAACAAAATTAGTCTAGTTGCAGTTCAAGACGCGGCTGGCTACTGGTCGACATTAGGTTTTAATGCGTTGGAAAGTAGCGATATCAGTCCTGTATACGGCGAAGATGCTGTATTCATGGAAATGTTAATATCGGCATAACAAAGCGTTTAAGGCGGACTCCCAACGCTTGGCGCTTTCGGCTTTCTTCAGGTTAAGTGTTTATGTCACAATGAGTTAGGTAAGGTGGTTAGCGTTGCTCGCCACTTAACGCGGCGTTAAATGCACGTGCGTTCTAATAGGATTTACGGATGAATCGAAATATAGAATTTAGAATTAATGTGTGGCATTGGAAAATGGTGTTGTCCATGGTCACGAGCTACGCAGTTTTCACGCTTCTTTTCAATTGGCTCTCCGAAACTGAATTTCAATTATGGCCATTTCTTGTCGCTGTGACGAGTATGGTGGTTGTGTATTCATTTCTAGCCTTATGTAAGAAGAGCCATTTGTCAGTTGTGGGAAATGACGTTTGTCTTCGTGGTCTCAAAGCTGAGTTAATGGCTAAGAATGATATATTTGGACATCAGTATATTCAAATTACCTCAAATACAGATACGGGCTATCATCGGCTTAAAGTTACCAAGAATCAGATTGCTTTTTCAGACTGGGAGTTTCTGTTGGGAAAGTGCATTTAACAAAGCATTTAAGACGGATTCCCAACGCATGGCGTTTTCGGCTTACTTCAGTTTAAGTGTTTATGTCACAATGGTTTAGGTAGGGTGGTCGCGTTGTTCACCACTTAATGCGGCGTTATGTTTTAATGGGATTTCAATGGCTTAAATGCCTTTGAGTCGTTCTTTGCCCCTTTAGCTATTCGTTGGGAGTAGACTCAGCAAATCACTATTATCGCTCAGTTCTTAAATCTCTCAGCCCGTTAACATGCTAAAGTTCGTGGGTTGCTTCATTCGAGTTTTCGGGTGGTTTGGTCGTCTTGTTTCTCTGGCTCAAAGTCGCTTTGGGCATATTTCCCAATTACCTAATAACCTTGGCAGTTGAGTCGGTAAATCGCAATTGTTCTGCGCTGCTTTTGCTAAGAAAGGGCGCTTGTTGAAAGCGTATTGAGTTGCCTCATTAGCAGGGAAGTGGACTTACTCGTTTTTGGTTTTGGCGCGCCTGCCGGTCAAGTAAGTTCGAGCTTGTGATTTGGTTCAGAAAACTAGGTCTGCATCTCAGTTCTTTACCAAGTAGATCAACGAATTGTGCTAAAACATAACAAAGCATTTAAGACGGATTCTCAACGCTTGGCGATTTCAGCCTAGGTCAGCTTTAGTGCTAAATGTGGCAAGGTTTAAGGTTGGGTGGTCGCGTTGTTCACCACTTAATGCGGCGTTATACCGCAATCAGTCGTTGAGCCTTGTCATCGCTTTTCTGTACACATCGCTACGTTCGCGCTTACCTACGGCTAAAACGGTAACAATAACTACATCGTCTTGCACTTTGTATACTAAGCGATAGCCAGATTGGCGTAATTTGATCTTATACATGTTGTCTGCGCCGGATAATTTGGAAGCAGGAACGTGTGGGTTAGCTAAGCGCTCAATCAGTTTCTTCTTAAATTGCTGTTGCAAAGTAGCGCCGAGTTTTTTCCACTCTTTAAGTGCGCTACTTTTAAATTCAAGATTATAAGTCATCGATACTCACCGAAATGCTTGCTTCAGATTCTCGCTCTTTAGCTAAAGCTAGCAGCTCAATATCTTCAAGCTTGTCCATCATCATTTCGTATGCAGCAGCAGGTACACAGTAAAATGCAGGTTCATTTCGGTTTAGTACAGCGACTGGAGCACCATAAGCGCTTGAAGCAACCTTCATTGGGTTCGCTTTAAACTCAGTAATACTTGCAGCAACATCAGCTAATATTCTAGCGGTCATTTAAAAGCTCCTTAATGCGGTCTTTAAGATGGTCATTTTAGTTGCAAACAAGCGGTATAACAAGGTGTTTAAGACGGATTCGCAACGCTCGGCGGTTTCAGTTCAAAGTTTTGCATATGTGTTTATGGCACAATGTCTTGAGTTTTGGTGGTAGCGCTGCTCACCACTTAACACGGCGTTATGCATAAGGAGGTGTTATGACGATTACTGGTGAGTGTTTCTGTGGCGAAATTAAGTACAAGATTGACGGTGGTCTCCATGATGCCCGTTCTTGTCATTGCTCTCGATGTCGTAAAGCATTTAGCTCACAGGCTTCAGCATATGCTCTTGTTAAAGAGGGTGAGTTTGAATGGGTATGTGGGGAAGAACGGCTAACTTCATATATCGGTGAGCATGGTTTTGGGCTTCAGTTTTGCTCCAAGTGCGGTTCCACATTAGTTGGCGTGTACAAGGGGCATGTTCACGGTGTTACGTTAGGCTGCATAAACGGTGACCCTCAAATACAACTCAGTCGCCATATATACGTTGACTCTAAGGCTTCGTGGGAATTAATCGCTGATGGGGTGCCTCAGTTCGATGGTGCGCCTCCAGAAAATGCATAACAAAGCGTTTAAGACGGATTCTCAACGCTTGGCATTTTCAACTTACTTCAGTTTAAGTGTTTATGTCACAATGGTTTAGGTAGGGTGGTAGCGTTGCTCACCACTTAACGCGGCGTTATGCCTAAAATGGAAACTGACAATTGAGGTGCAATTTGAAGGTTAGAGCAGTTATTGAGTCAGACTGGGATTCGATACTTCGAATTCAGGCTGAGGTGTATCATGATGGTGTGCTCGAAGAACTGGACGTACTAAAAAGCAAAAGTATCGTGTCACCTACAAGTTGTTTTGTGTGCGAGTCGAACGACGGAGATATCGCAGGTTATTTGTTGTCACATCCGTGGGATAGTCCAATACCTCCAAAGTTGTTTGAACCGTTAGTAATGGTCAGTGGTAAGCGTCAGTTTTTCATCCATGATATGGCTGTTAGTGCCACAGCACAAAACAAAGGTGTTGGTCGATTGTTGACTAATCGAGTGTTTCAATTAACGAAGAAAATGGGCGTTAACAAAATTAGTCTAGCTGCAGTTCAAGGCGCAGCAGGCTACTGGTCGACATTAGGTTTTAGTGCGTTGGAAAGTAGCGATATCAGTCCTGTATACGGCGAAGATGCGGTATTCATGGAAATGTTAATATCGGCATAACAAAGCGTTTAAGACGGACTCCCAACGCTTGGCGCTTTCGGGTTTCTTCAGGTTAAGTGTTTATGTCACAATGATTTAGGTAAGGTGGTTAGCGTTGCTCGCCACTTAACGCGGCGTTATGCGACTCAGGAAAAAGGAGTTTCGAGTGGAAGAAATAATTGATGAGTTAGTAACCCAGGGGTATGAGGTATCTGGCGGTAATTCAAGTATTCGAGTGAAAATGGGTGGGTTAACGGGTAAGGCTGTAATTCGTAAAAGTGTCTATTCAAATACTTTTGTAGTGGTGACTCATAGTTGGACTCAGCTTATAGCCCTAACGCTGGCATTTTCGTCAATCCTATCGTCGATTTTCAGCCAGTGGGGACAGCCCGAATTAAGTGGCGCAATGTGGTTTAGTTTTTCGATTGGCATTCCCGTTGTAATAATGGGTTTTATATCTGTAGTTGTTTCAGAAATTCATTTACAACCCGTCCGTCAGATCGTACGAATGGCAAATTCAAAGCAACCCCCACCAGTCGCATAACAAAGCGTTTAAGACGGATTCCCAACGCATGGCATTTTCGGCTTACTTCAGTTTAAGTGTTTATGTCACAATGGTTTAGGTAGGGTGGTTAGCGTTGCTCACCACTTAACGCGGCGTTATATTCTCGGGAGGTAAAATGGAATTTACGAGTGCTAGTGAGGTTCATTTTGAAGCAATTGCTCAACTGGTTTCTTCACCAGAGGAGTTGTATTCAGTTTGCCCTTCAGGTTCTTATCCGTGGGATTACAGTCAAATCTGTGATATTTCCAAAGCGAGGTCAGACCTAACAGTATGCATTGTTGATAACCAAGTTGTTGCCTTTGGAAATTTGTATAATGTAAAACCGTCGCAGAGTGCATTTATCGGTAATATTGTCGTGTCTGATGCGTATAAAGGGCAAGGAATTGGTCGAGCTCTTATTGAACATTTGAGTTCACAGTGTTTGGAGCTTTATCAAGCAGTACCATATTTGTCAGTATTTAATTACAACACTCGCGCTTTGTTGCTTTATACCAAACTTGGCTTCGAACCTTACAGCGCTGAATCTAGAATTTAGTATGATGGTGAGACAGTGGTTTTGCTCCACATGCGAAAAAATTCCGAATATAACAAAGCATTTAAGACGGATTCTCAACGCTTGGCAATTTCAGTTTAGGTCGGCTTTAGTGCTGAATGTGGCAAGGTTTAGGCTTGGGTGGTCGCGTTGTTCACCACTTAATGCGGCGTTATGTGCTAGTAACAAATTGAAATTATGGAGGAAATCAATATGGATATTGAGAATGTACCTTTCGGAATCACAGATTGGAGTGAGGTCGAGGTTACTGAACATACTGGTGAAACGGGTATGGCTTATTGGCGCACTAAGAAATTTGGTGAGCTGCGAGTCCGTATGGTTGAGTATTCTGAAAATTATCTCGCAGACCATTGGTGTTCAAAGGGGCATATCTTGTTTTGTCTCTCGGGGGAATTAACCACCGAGCTAGATGATGGTCGAGAATTCATTCTAAAACCCGGCATGAGTTATCAAGTAGCTGACAATGCAGAGCCTCATCGCTCGTCTACGGTGATTGGCGCTAAGCTGTTTGTCGTTGATTAAGCTTCGCACATAACAAAGCGTTTAAGACGGACTCCCAACGCTTGGCGCTTTCGACTTTCTTCAGGTTAAGTGTTTATGTCACAATGGTTTAGGTAAGGTGGTTGGCGTTGCTCGCCACTTAACGCGGCGTTATGTTTTAACGGAATTTCAATGGCTTAAATGCCTTTGAGTTGTTCTTTGCCCCTCTAGCCATTCGCTGGGAGTAGACTCAGCAAATCACTATTATCGTTCCTTTCTTAAATCACTTAACCCGTAAAACATGCCAATGTTCGCGGGTTGCTTCATTCGAGTTTTCGGGTGGTTCGGTAGTCAGGTTCTTCTGGCTCAAAGTCGCTTTGGGCATATTTCCCAATCAGCCAATAACCTTGGCAGTTGAGTCGGCAAATTGCCATTGTTCTGCGCTGCTTTTGCTAAGAAAGGGCGCTTGTTGAGGCTTGGTCGAGTTGCCTCATTGTCAGGGAAGTGGGCTTACTCGTTGTTGGTTTGGCACATCTGCCGGTCAAGCTAGTGCTAGGTTGTGATTTAGTTCAGAAATCTAGGTCTACACTTCAGTTCTTTGCCAAGTAAATCAACGAATTGTGCTAAAACATAACAAAGCATTTAAGACGGATTCTCAACGCTTGGCAATTTCAGTTTAGGTCAGCTTTAGTGCTGAATGTGGCAAGGTTTAGGCTGGGTGGTCGCGTTGTTCACCACTTAATGCGGCGTTAGGTTTTTCCGCGGTCAAATGGAATTGAGGGGGTATCATGGATTATCAAACGAAGCTCCAATTTGCACATAAAGAGCTCAATGATAAAGGTGTTTGGAAGTCGAATTACAATCCACCAATAGCCAAGTTACTATGCAAAATGGGACTTAACTTCCCGCCGCCTTATTATCAGACCTTCATGAACAACTGGGTTATTTCAGCCATCATGTTCGCTCCTGTTTGGGGTGTTTTAAATTGGTTTGTTGTTTGGAGTAAAGCAGATAAGCCAGTTCTCGAAGCTGTCTATATGTCTCTGATTGGTGGTGTTTTGTTTGGGCTAATCATGGCGACATTTTATTTTGTTAGACGAAAGCAATTAAACCTGTCGGAGTGGAGTTCTTTGGGAGAATAGCCCCAAAACCTAACAAAGTATTTAAGAAGGATTCGCAACGCTTGGCGAATTTCGTTTAAATTCAGCTTTAGTGTTTAAGGTGGTTTGTCGAGGCTGTGGTGTAGGGCGCTGAGGAATCCCCTAATGATTTTGATAAAAATCATAAATTTAAGGTAGATGCACATCTTGTCATGTGATCAAATGGTTCTGAGAAAAATCAATAACCAGACAACAAGATGTGCGAACTCGATATTTTACACGACTCTCTTTACCAATTCTGCCCTGAATTGCACTTAAAACGACTCAACAGTTTAACGCTGGCTTGCCACGCATTACTTGAATGTAAAACGCTCACTCTTACCGAACTTGGTCGTAACCTGCCAACGAAAGCCAGAACAAAACATAACATCAAACGAATCGACAGATTGTTAGGTAATCGTCACTTGCACAAAGAGCGACTCGCTGTATACCGTTGGCATGCCAGCTTTATCTGTTCAGGTAATTCGATGCCCATTGTTCTTGTTGACTGGTCTGATATTCGTGAGCAAAAACGGCTTATGGTATTGCGGGCTTCGGTGGCACTACATGGTCGTTCTATTACTCTTTATGAGAAAGCCTTTCCGCTTTCAGAGCAATGTTCAAAGAAGGCTCATGACCAATTTCTAGCCGACCTTGCAAGCATTCTACCGAGTAACACTACACCGCTCATTGTCAGTGATGCTGGCTTTAAAGTGCCATGGTATAAATCCGTTGAAAAGCTAGGTTGGTACTGGTTAAGTCGAGTCAGAGGGAAAGTGCAATATGCAGATTTAGGTGCGGAAAACTGGCAACCTATCAGCAACTTACATAGCATATCCTCAAGTCGCTCAAAGACTTTAGGCTATAAGAGGTTGACTAAGAGCAACCCAATTTCATGTCAAATTGCACTGTATAAATCACGTCCTAAAGGCCGAAAAAATCAGCGTTCGACACGGACTAATTGTCATCATCCGTCACCTAAAATCTACTCCGCTTCGACAAAAGAACCATGGGTTTTAGCGACTAACTTGCCCGTTGAAATCCGAACACCAAAGCAACTTGTTAGGCTCTACTCGAAGCGTATGCAAATTGAAGAAACCTTCCGAGACTTGAAAAGCCCAGCCTACGGTTTAGGCCTCCGTCATAGCCGAACTAGCAGCTCAGAGCGCTTTGATATCATGCTGCTAATCGCCCTAATGCTTCAACTGACATTTTGGCTTGCTGGAGTTCATGGTCAGAAACAAGGTTGGGATAAGCACTTCCAAGCTAACACTGTCAAAAATCGAAATGTACTCTCAACAGTGCGCTTAGGGATGGAAGTTTTGCGGCATTCTGGCTACACAATAACGAGGGAAGACTTGCTCGCGGCTGCAACCCTGCTTGCTCAAAATCTATTCAAACATGGTTGTGCTTTGGGGAAATTATGAGGGGATCCCTCAGTGTAGGGCGTCGCTCACCTCTTAATACGGCGTTATGTTTTAATGTGATTTCAATGGCTTAAATGCCTTTGAGTCGTTCATTGTCCCTTTGGCTATTCGTTGGGAGTTGACTCAGCAAATCACTATTATCGTTGCATTCTTAAATCACTTAACCCGTAAAACATGCCAAGGTTCGCGGGTTGCTTCATTCGAGTTTTCGGGTGGTTTGGTCGCCTTGTTTCTTTGGCTCAAAGTCGCTTTGAGCGTATTTCCCAATCAGCCAATAACCTTGGCAGTAGCCTCGGCAAATCACCATTGTTCTGCGCTGCTTGTGCTAAGAAAGGGCGCTTGTTGAACCTTGGTCGAGTTGCCTCATTATCAGGGAAGTGGGCTTACTCGTCTTGGGTTTGGCGCATCTACCGGTCAAGTGGGTTCTAGCTTGTGACTTGGTTCAGAAATCTAAGTCTACATCTCAGTTCTTTGCCAAGTAAATCAACGAATTGTGCTAAAACATAACAAAGCATTTAAGACGGATTCTCAACGCTTGGCAAATTCAGCTTAGGTCAGCTTTAGTGCTAAATGTGGCAAGGTTTAGGCTTGGGTGGTCGCGTTGTTCACCACTTAATGCGGCGTTATGTTGAAGGAGGAAAAATGGAAGTTCTTAATCAACTTTACCCATCAGATAGTCAGATGGATAGACTGAAATCTTCACCTGATTCTGGTGAAATTCATTTGTTGAACTTGTTCAAATTTCGAGAAAAAGCGGAATATGCAGATGGTCGAAAATCTACTTTAACGGGTAGGGAGGCATACGATTTGTATGGTCATCCGATGGCGAAGATTCTTGAGAAATACGGTGCAAAAGTGGTTTTCTATTCGGAAATTACGGGACTGATTCTAGGTCAGGTTGAAGAGCTCTGGGATTCATTTGTAATTGTAAGGTATCCATCACGACAAGCTCTAATTGAAATGACGTCATCGGAAGAGTTCAAGGCTCTAAGCGTTCATCGTGAGGCAGGTTTGGCAGGACAGTTAAACATAGAAACGAAGGCGCCTTAAATTACAACATAACAAAGCGTTTAAGACGGACTCCCAACGCATGGCGTTTTCGGCTTACTTTGGGTTAAGTGTTTATGTCACAATGGTTTTGGTAGGGTGGTTAGCGTTGCTCGCCACTTAACGCGGCGTTATGTTTTAATGGAATTTCAATGGTTTAAATGCCTTTGAGTCGTTCTTTGCCCCTTTGGCTATTCGTTGGGAGTAGACTCAGCAAATCACTATTATCGATCCATTCTTAAATCCCTTAACCCGTAAAACATGCCAAAGTTCGCGGGTTGCTTCATTCGGGTTTTCGTGTGGTTTGATCGTCTTATTTCTCTGGCTCAAAGTCGCTTTGGTCATATTTCCCAATCAGCCAATAACGTTGGCAGTTGAGTCGGCAAATCGCCATTGTTCTGCGCTGCTTTTGCTAAGAAAGGGCGCTTGTTGAGGTTTGATCGAGTTGCCTCATTAGCAGGGAAGTGGACTTACTTGTTGTTGGTTTGGCGCATCTGTCGGTAAAGTGAGTTCGAGCTTGTGATTTGGTTCAGAAAACTAGGTCTGCATCTCAGTTCTTTGCCAAGTAAATCAACGAATTGTGCTAAAACATAACAAAGCATTTAAGACGGATTCTCAACGCTTGGCAATTTCAGTCTAGGTCGGCTTTAGTGCTGAATGTGGCAAGGTTTAGGCTTGGGTGGTCGCGTTGTTCACCACTTAATGCGGCGTTAACTGGTTCCCATAAAAATCATCCTTGTGTACGTTTCTGTTTGTAGCGGATTTTTCTGATTTGCATTAGTTGGTCTAATGAAACCGATTGTGTTTGCGGCTAAATTGCGTGACTGCGTGTTAGACGCTTACTAGGCGTCTAATATAGGGGTTCGGAGTTAGGTAACTAAGTTTCATAGTACAAGTATTAGATTGTGAGATATTCGACAGACTCAGAAAATAGTCGAAAGAGTACTTGGATTAACTATTTGGGTAAGCTGAACTAATGGTTATCCTAGCTTTTTGTGGTTGTGTTGAGTTCACCAGTTAACAAAGTGTTTAAGAGGGACTCAAACGCTTGGCGAGTTGGTATCAAATGTCGAGTTAGGTGTTTCAGTCACAATGGTTTAGTTTTGGGGTATAGCGTATTTCGCCCCTTAACACGGCGTTATGTGCTAGAAGCGCATTTTAAGATAGTAGGGTAACTTATTGGATAAAATAACTTTTTTCGAACGCATGGAACGACAGATTACCTCGGGTAAAAAGGTAGCTACGATTCGTGATAAAACGGAGAGTCACTATTATGTCGGACAACTTCTTGAAGCGAGCACTCATGAAGAAGGTAGAAGAATCTGCGATATCGAGATTCTAAGCGTAGAACCTGTAAAGTTCGCAGAGTTAAACCGAGAGCATGCTAAAGCAGAGAACTTACCGTTTGTGTTTATGCTCAGGTGGATATTGCGCAAGATTTACCCCGTCGAAAATAGCTTGTATTTTATTCGATTTAAGGTGGTGCGCTAAATTTTTGAGGTAGCCGAGTCGGTCATAATATTTCGCACATAACAAAGCGTTTAAGACGGACTCCCAACGCTTGGCGTTTTCGGCTTACTTCGTTTTTAGTGTTTATATCACAATGGTTTAGGTAGGGTGGTTGGCGTTGCTCGCCACTTAACGCGGCGTTATATGATTTGATGAGAATCCATGAGAAAAACAAAAAATGTAGTCGAAAATCTGGACGTGAGTTTTAGGACAACATGTCCAATATGTAATAAAAAGCTAACAAGCCAAGGGTTTGAACAGCATAGAAAAATGTACCATAAAAACCTGAGACATGCGCAATTTGAGCAGTTAGTGATAGATGCGATTCGGTCTGGTAAGTCAGCTGTGAAGATCTTTGAGGCAGTAAACCCAAGTTTGAGTTCTGCGACGAGAAAGCTACAAGATGTTAAGCATGCAAGTAGAAACAATTTTTACCGATTGCAGCAAGGTGGAAAGGTAAGTCCGAAATAAATCACTTAGTATCAAGTTTGAAGTGCGACAAATTCTATAGATGCGCATGAATATACTCCGTAGGAGTTCTATACCCAAGTCTTTTGCGTGGGCGCGTATTTAATTTGTGGGCAATTTCATTGCAGAGCTTCTGTGTTACATGTGACATGGAAGTTCGTTTTGGTAAATACTGACGTATTAATCCATTGGTATTTTCATTGGTGCCTCTTTCCCATGAATGATATGGGTTTGCAAAGTAAAACAAGCAGTTATGAAACCTTTCTAGTTGTGCGTATTGGTGAAATTCAGTGCCGTTATCAGCTGTAATTGTCTTAAAAGGTAAATCGGAACGGGTCATGATTTTGCTCATTCTCACATTAAGTGATCCCGTCGTTCGGTCGTCTAATTGGCCAATAAAAGTGTAGCCTGTCATTCTGTCCACCAAAGTGACAATACAGTGCTTAGTTCCGCGCCCAACAACGGTATCAATTTCCCAGTGCCCAGGTTCTTTTCTTAGCTCAGCCTCAACCGATCTCTCGATGATATGACGTTTATTTGCAAGCCGTCCTCGACTGTCTTTTGAGTTGTAGCGCTTACGCCTTTTCTTAGTCGATTGACGCAGGTGTTTCCATAGCATTCCGCCTTCTGCTTTATCGTTCCAGACGTACTGATAAATGAGTTCGTGACTCATTGTTGGATAGCCTCTTAATCTTAAGTAGCCAACGATCTGATCTGGGCTCCAATCCAGTTTCAATAAGGCTTCAGCCAACCTAAAGTCAGTTTTACAGTAACGCTTATTTCGCCTTGAACGACTAAGTCTACTTCGAGCTTTTTGTTGTGCGCGAGCAGGTTGGTAAGACGGGTTTGGTCGGTATGCGTTGTATCGCGAGTTCCGTTGGAATTCACGATAAATAGTACATCTGTGACGACCTAGTTGTGTGGCGATTTTATCGACACTAATTCCTTGCTTTCTCAGAGCAGAAATCATATACCTTTCTATCTCAGTGAGGTGCGTATATCTCATGGTTTTTCACTTCTTGGCGGGAGCAAATTCATGATTATCGCATCTCACTGTTATATTGTTCAGTGGTGTCGCACTTCGTACTTGAATCCAAGCGTTTAAATACAGCAAGGACGTGGCATCGATGACGAATGTAGCCGATAATTTATTACGAAGAGACTTTGAAGCCGACAACCCAAATCAAAAATGGGTGACCGATATCACGTATATTTGGGTGAAGAGCCGTTGGCTCTACTTAGCCACAGTGATGGCTCTCCATTCAAGGCGTATCATCGGTTGGTCGTTGGATACGACGATGGCGGTTCAGCTCATAACGAATGCCTTAAAAATGGCGTTCAAGTCGCGTAAGCCGCCGAAGGGCGTCATAATCCACTCAGATCGTGGTGTACAATACAGAGCGTACGAGTATCAGAACTTCATGCGTGAGCATGGTGGTGTCCCGAGCATGAGCCGAAAAGGTAACTGTTGGGGCAATGCAGTGATGGAGTCATTCTAGAGTCGACTTAAAGTCGAGTTGATTTATGCAGAAGACTATCAAAATATCGTTGAAGCTCGGGTTGGTATCTTCGAGCACACCAGGTCTCTTACTCAGAGGGTAAGTGTTGCTTGAGTTCAAGCAGCATTAAATAGGCACTTTGACCGCTTAGTTCATACGGTTTGAATTCATCCGAGCCTGAAAACTGAAGGTTAAGAAGAGAAGTAAGTTGAGACTGAGGCACGTCACCCATAGACCAATCCCCAAATTGTCGTGAGTGTATTTCTTCAAAGTACACAATGGTCACATTGGTATGCCGTTGGTCATTGATAATGTAGTTATAAGTTTTATTGATCTCTTCACGGGAGCCTTCCAAGCATTGCATGAAGTATTTGTCGTTGTGGCTTAGAAGCCCAGTAATGTTACACATTGCGTTGTGATCACGAGATTTGTTCAAAATGTCTTGTAACGCGATCGAATCGCAGTCCTTTGAAAGGGTACTTACGTAAATTAATCTAGCTAAAGGCATAATGTACACTCTGTGATTTTATGGTCGTTATGATCAAATATAATCTATATCACTGAAATTGCTAATTTGCTGCTGCACTGAAAAATTAAGCATACTAGGCGATTAAGTCAGACTCATCACACTCGGCGTTTTAGTTTGAATCGGTTTTGATCACTTCAGAACTTCAAGTCGATTAGTTCCCCGCGACTTGAAGCTCTGATTATGGGGTTAACCTAACTGCAACTCTTTTCGAATGATGTTTGCGCCAGCGCTCAAAGCATGAAGTTTGGCGGTAGCGAGCTTGCGAGGTAGAGGAGCCATACCACAATTTGTGCAAGGGTAGAGCTTGTCAGCATCGACAAATTTCAGCGCTTCTCGTAGCGTGCTCGCGACCTCTTCAGGGGTTTCTATCGTTTCAGAGGCGACATCGATCGCGCCAACCATGACTTTTTTCCCTCGAATCAGTTCGAGCAATTCAATCGGTACGCGAGAGTTGTGGCATTCAAGAGAGATGATATCAATATTGGATTGCTGCAGCTTAGGAAAGACGGCCTCATATTGTCGCCACTCTGAACCGAGAGTTTTTTTCCAATCGGTGTTAGCTTTAATCCCATAGCCGTAACAGATATGCACCGCGGTTTCACATTTTAAGCCATCAATGGCTCGCTCTAGGCATGCGATGCCCCAGTCATTCACCTCATCGAAAAAGACATTAAATGCAGGTTCATCAAACTGGATGATGTCGACTCCGGCGGCTTCTAGCTCTTTAGCTTCTTGATTAAGGATCTTGGCAAATTCCCATGCGAGCTTCTCACGGCTTTTATAATGGTCATCATAAAGTGTGTCGATCATCGTCATCGGGCCAGGCAGAGCCCACTTAATTTTTTGCTTGGTTTGCTGGCGAAGAAACTTGGCGTCTTCAACAAAAACCGGTTTCTGCCGGGTTACAGGGCCGACAACTGTCGGTACGCTTGCATCGTAACGATTACGAATTCGAACCGTTTTACGCTTTTCAAAGTCAACGCCATCGAGATGTTCTATAAATGTAGTGACAAAGTGTTGGCGGGTTTGCTCGCCATCACTGACGATGTCAATGCCGGATTGTTGCTGGTCTTGTAACGACAAACGCAGAGCATCTTGTTTGCCTTGTATGAGTTCTTCATCTTGCAATTTCCAAGGTGACCAAAGTGTCTCTGGCTGTGCAAGCCAAGAGGGCTTAGGTAAACTGCCTGACGTTGAAGTGGGTAATAGTTTTGCCATAGTAAATACTGCCATCAATTTGGGTTCAGGATTAAGCGTAATTTTCAGACCAATGCTCAAGGACGGTCTTATAGGGCTTTATGAAGTGCTCTTCAGCGAACTTTCCTTGCTCAATCGCCAAACGACTGCGTTCTTCGCGGTCATACACAATTTGAGTCAAAGAGTGATCTGAGCTCTTTAAGTTGGGCTGATAACACTTACCAGCAGTAGCATTGGCATTGTAAATCTCAGGGCGATAGATTTTTTGGAACGTTTCCATGGTACTGATGGTGCTGATAAGCTCTAGATTAGTGTAATCATTAAGCAAATCACCAAAGAAATAGAAAGCCAATGGCGCCGCACTGTTTGGTGGCATAAAGTAGCGCACCTGTAAGCCCATATGTTGGAAGTACTGCTCGGTCAATGACGACTCGTTAGGTTGATATTCGGAGCCTAAAATTGGATGTTCATTTTCCGTTTTGTAGTAAGTTTTGTTGTCTGAAACACTCAAGCAAATAACGGGTTTTTTATTGAAGTTTTGTTGATAAACCTGAGAGTCGACGAAGTGTTTAAATAACTTGCCGTGCAGTTCGCCAAAATTTTCTGGAATGCTAAATGTCGTTTTGTTTTTATTATGTTCCAGTAGTAATACGCTAAAGTCGTAATCTCGAACATAAGAGGAAAAATTGTTGCCAATAATACCTTCAATTCGTTGGTTGGTTTTATGATCGACAATGTACGTCTTTAATACTTCAATTGATGGAAATGTCTGTTCGCCATCTTGAATATCCATATCAACCGAAATAATTTCAAGTTCGACCGAGTAACGATCTCCTTTCAAATTATCCCAATGTGCGAGGGCATTAAAGCGATTATCAATCATTTTTAGTGCATTGCGTAAATTCGTTTGGCGATGCTCACCTCTCGCGAGATTGGCAAAGTTAGTTGTGATGCGAGTGCTATCAGCAGGGTGATAATTCTCATCGAGAGAAAGGCTCTTGACGATAAATTTGAAATGATTATTCATGTCGATTTGATATCCAATTAGCTCGGCGTTCGTTTAAGTTATTATGATTTGTAATGTTTTTATTTTCTCTAACAACCTAGATTAGAACGCGCAGTGTAACCATGGTTGATTATTAAAAGAGAGTTTTACCCACGTTGGGTGGTAATTAATAATGTTATTCTTTCACGCTAATTATGAGAAATATTCATGTTCCATTGGGTTTGAAAGTTAACCTGAAGGTCGTTTATATTATTTGGCCTTGTGAGGGGGTGCTAAATACTGAGGGATCCCCTCATAATTTCCCCAAAGCACAACCATGTTTGAATAGATTTTGAGCAAGCAGGGTTGCAGCCGCGAGCAAGTCTTCCCTCGTTATTGTGTAGCCAGAATGCCGCAAAACTTCCATCCCTAAGCGCACTGTTGAGAGTACATTTCGATTTTTGACAGTGTTAGCTTGGAAGTGCTTATCCCAACCTTGTTTCTGACCATGAACTCCAGCAAGCCAAAATGTCAGTTGAAGCATTAGGGCGATTAGCAGCATGATATCAAAGCGCTCTGAGCTGCTAGTTCGGCTATGACGGAGGCCTAAACCGTAGGCTGGGCTTTTCAAGTCTCGGAAGGTTTCTTCAATTTGCATACGCTTCGAGTAGAGCCTAACAAGTTGCTTTGGTGTTCGGATTTCAACGGGCAAGTTAGTCGCTAAAACCCATGGTTCTTTTGTCGAAGCGGAGTAGATTTTAGGTGACGGATGATGACAATTAGTCCGTGTCGAACGCTGATTTTTTCGGCCTTTAGGACGTGATTTATACAGTGCAATTTGACATGAAATTGGGTTGCTCTTAGTCAACCTCTTATAGCCTAAAGTCTTTGAGCGACTTGAGGATATGCTATGTAAGTTGCTGATAGGTTGCCAGTTTTCCGCACCTAAATCTGCATATTGCACTTTCCCTCTGACTCGACTTAACCAGTACCAACCTAGCTTTTCAACGGATTTATACCATGGCACTTTAAAGCCAGCATCACTGACAATGAGCGGTGTAGTGTTACTCGGTAGAATGCTTGCAAGGTCGGCTAGAAATTGGTCATGAGCCTTCTTTGAACATTGCTCTGAAAGCGGAAAGGCTTTCTCATAAAGAGTAATAGAACGACCATGTAGTGCCACCGAAGCCCGCAATACCATAAGCCGTTTTTGCTCACGAATATCAGACCAGTCAACAAGAACAATGGGCATCGAATTACCTGAACAGATAAAGCTGGCATGCCAACGGTATACAGCGAGTCGCTCTTTGTGCAAGTGACGATTACCTAACAATCTGTCGATTCGTTTGATGTTATGTTTTGTTCTGGCTTTCGTTGGCAGGTTACGACCAAGTTCGGTAAGAGTGAGCGTTTTACATTCAAGTAATGCGTGGCAAGCCAGCGTTAAACTGTTGAGTCGTTTTAAGTGCAATTCAGGGCAGAATTGGTAAAGAGAGTCGTGTAAAATATCGAGTTCGCACATCTTGTTGTCTGGTTATTGATTTTTCTCAGAACCATTTGATCACATGACAAGATGTGCATCTACCTTAAATTTATGATTTTTATCAAAATCATTAGGGGATTCCTCAGTGCTAAATATTTTTAGCGACCACCTGATTCTGCTGGTTAATTATATTTATGGATGAATGAAATGAGTGAATTGCTGTTGTTAGTCATATACTGTGCGTTGCTAGGTAGTGGCGTGGGTTTCTTGGCGGGTCTGCTTGGCATCGGTGGTGGGTTAGTCATTGTTCCCGTGCTGAGTAGCATTTTACTGCACTTTTCTGTGGTGTCATCCGAGCAAGTGGTTGTCGTTGCTATCGCTACATCTTTAGCGTCAATATTGTTTACGTCGACGTCTTCCGCTATAGCGCATCACAAAAATGGCAATGTACCCTGGGATCTTGCTCCGTGGGTGATGAGTGGCGTTGCTTTTGGGGCGCTTATTAGCGGTTTTATGGCCGCGCTGTTACCTGAACAGATGGTGCGGATTGTATTTGCGGTGAGTGTGGTGCTGATTGCGATTAAAATGTTTTATAGCAGCAAAAATGAGACATCGAATGAGCGTAAAATGCCAAATAAAGGCATGTTAACCGTGCTTACGACGATGACGGGCGGACTCTCTGCGATGATAGGCATTGGTGGTGGCGCACTCTTGGTTCCACTATTAACCTTTTTCTCTCTCGATATGAAAAAAGCCATAGGCTGCGCATCTGCCTGCGGGATTGTTATCGCTATATTTGGCTCTATTGGTTACATCAGTTCGGGTAGCCGTCATTTGTTATGGGCAGATGGCTTTGCCGGATTCGTCTATTTGCCGGCGTTGTTTGGTATTGTTTGTACCTCGTGGTTCACCGCGCCATTTGGGGCGAAAGCCACGAATACCTTACCGGTAGCGACGATCAAAAAAGTCTTTGCAGTGCTACTTATGCTCATGGCTGCGAATATGATGATGAGTTGAGGGCGGCTTTGATTGGAAGCTGATAAGGTTGCGCTCTGATATGTTTGTAAGCTGATAGTGTTGCGGTCAATTAACGTCATCAAACAGAAGTTGTGGTTGCTTGAAGCTTAGATGTATTGAACATCTCGGCTTTGTTATTGTCCCATAACTATTGCAGGTTGAACCATCAAAGGAATGAAATGAAATATTGGGCGGTGTTAATGGTGATCACAAGTTTTGTCTCTGGTGGTAGTGTCGCCGACGAGCACGTAGCATCAGATTCGATTGCGCAGGCTAATGATCAGGAAGGATGTGTGAGTATTGTGTGCAAAAACGTTATCGAACCACAAAGTGTCAGTGCCGCAGGTGAATTTCCGCCAAGAAAGGGCAATGAAATCCTGACGACACTAGGGAGTGTTCTTTTTGTCGCGGGTGAGGTAGGCCTTGCAGACAACTTACAACAAGAACCAACAGACCAAAGTCCGGTAGATTAGCGGAGTATCGTGAGCAGATAAACGCGCAAGAGCATGAGTAAAATCGCCTCATGCTCGATTTGGCCTACACTCAGTTAAACGATCATCAGATGATGATACTCCCAGCAAACCCCTTGAATTACGAGTAGTGCTCAGGCAGCAGGCCATGGCCTTTCATGTCGGCTAGATAGGTTAATGCATCGATGACGCGTATTGGTGTCAGCAGGTTGCCTTCATTACAGTTGTCGAGCTCAAATGAAATGTACAGCTGATGGGCTTCTATTTTGAGAAATAAGTTACCTTGCGGTGCAACACTTTGCTCAAGTGTAAAAACGCCAAGCCCCAAAAAGTGAGAACTCTTTAGGCTGCCAGTTGCATAGATATCACACTTTAATTTGTGGGCTAGGGTTAAAAAATCAAGCATCAGGTTGATCTGGTCATCGCAAACTTCATCGAGTGCCACCATATGCGGTTCTTTACAGAAACGCTCTAGGTAGGTAATCATAAAATCTAGGTCATTGTTAAACGGCATTGTTGAAGGCTCGTCCTGTAAAGCGGGCGATTGTAGCCTAGCAGTGGTACATCACAAAGCGATCAAGAAGAGTTTTCTTACAGCTCTATATATTAATGACGACAAGCTGCTAAGGCTGCTGTTATCCCGATAGAGATCGTAACAGTAAAAGCGTCCGTTGGGATGGAATCTGTTTCTTATTACTCTTCATCATTAATTAAAATTGAGCACTAATCAGTTGAGTGAATGTCGCGCGTGTCACTGCAACGCACGTGATAGCAATGCGACTTATACGCTTCCCATATTGCGGAGAGGTCGTGTTTGAATGAGCAACCATCGAATAAAGCTAACGGTATAGCCCCACAAACGAGACTCACGTTCATGGGGTGATGCGTACTGCGCTAATTTGCACCAACTACTGGTTGTGCTGATCAAATTGGCGAATGTGTTTTTTGAGCACGTTAATGTGCAAAGTGACGGTGTTGGATAGCGTCATTACAAGGCCAGAGAAAATACGGGTAAACATCCCGTTACACTCAAAATCTTCGTACGTGGCCTGGATGTGTTTAACTTTTTGTAGTTGTATTCCGTCATTAAAATAGATGATTTCATGCACGTTAGTGATGTTGTTTTCGAGTAGTTTTGCAAACTGAATGGCTGAAGTAGTATCAAATATAATCATACAAATGGTGGTCGTAATTCTGTGCGTTAAGAGGCGGGCAGCCTATCACGCAATAGTGTCTTATTTTTTGAACATTTGGAGATTTATCTGTCGTCAAATGAACTCACTGTCGTTAGATATACCTTGATGCTCGTATATTGGGCGTCATATACACATTTGCTAGTTTATTAATCGCATTGATTATGCTGTTGTCTCGCTCACCAAATAATGGTCATTGATAAGGCACTATTTCCAATGCTAAAAAACGAAGAAATTAGCTATTACAAACAGAGATTCATTGAGCCTAAGCCTTATTTTGTCTACAATGACGCACTTTTTATTTTCTATAAGAATATGAACATGAGCGATAACAAACCAGCATTGCCAGATCACCTAGCAGGTAACCCACGTAGCCCGTTTTTCGTAGAAGAATGTTTCGAGCACCAAATCGGTATTCGTCTAAATGGTAAAGAGCGTACCGACGTTGAAGAGTACTGCATCAGCGAAGGTTGGGTAAAAATCCCTTCACCTAAAGCACTCGATCGCCGTGGACAGCCAATTCTAATTACGCTAAAAGGCACGGTTGAAGCTTACTACGTGTAAGTTGCGTCGTTCATAGCAGAGAAACTGCGGTTTCTATTCAAAAAGGTCTAGAGCAATCTAGGCCTTTTTTGTATCTGCGTTGGGTTGAATTGGTGATCTTCGTCATTCAATTGCTATTGTTTGTCGTTTTTCATGCCAGCCAATAATGGCAAACTATCCGTGCTAAGTAGTGCTAAGTAGTGCTAAGTAGTGCTAAGTAGTGCTAAGTAGTGCTAAGTGAAATACTGGGCAGCGTGTAGGTCATCAGCAGGAGCAAAGGTAACATGGCAGCAAGATTTGAAGGGCCGATCTTAGCGTTTGTAAAACAGCAAATGCTGCAAGATCAAGCGCACGATATTCATCATATTCTACGTGTCGTCAAAACGGCCAAGCAGTTGTGCCAAGCGGAAGGTGCGCAAATTGAAGTTGTATTACCCGCGGCGTACTTGCATGATTGTGTGTCATTGGCAAAAAATCACCCAGATCGTAGTCAAAGCTCACAACTCGCGGCTGAAAAAGCGCTGAGTTTTTTACGTACCATTGACTATCCGCAAACGTATTTGCCTTCGATCCATCATGCTATTGTCGCGCATAGTTATAGCGCCAATATCATCCCGACAACCTTGGAAGCCCAAATTGTACAAGATGCCGACAGGCTTGATGCTCTGGGGGCAATAGGGATTGCTCGTTGCCTACAAGTAAGCTGTGAACTAGGCGTGGATCTGTATCATCCTGACGATCCATTTTGCTTGCAAAGAACGGCTGACGATCGTCGTTTTGCGATTGACCATTTCTACCTCAAGTTGTTTAAGCTCGCTGATACCATGAATACGGAATCAGCACGAGCAGAGGCGCAAACAAGAACGCAGTTTATGCGTGACTATTTGGTTCAGCTATCGAAAGAAGTGTGACACTGTAAACAAGATCATGGGTTTGCTGAATGCGAATAGCGATCGATAGATAACAAAAAACCGCCAATTGGCGGTTGATTACTGTTTGTGAAATCGACGCTAAGGTACGATTATGCACAGCATTTTTTGTATTTTTTGCCGCTACCACAAAGACAAGGTTCGTTGCGGTTTGGAGTCTTTTCAAAACGAATCGTTTTAGGCTTATTAATGATGATCTCAAGCTCGGAAATGTTCTCAGCTTGGTCAGCATCAACAACGATATTGGCAATTAAAGCGTGCTCAGCCAACAGTGCTTCAATCTCAACTTTACGTTGTTCGTTTGCTACGGTCACTGAAAGAGGGGCTTCAGCAGTACCAGCTTTTACGTCACGATTTACGTTGAAGCCAGAAAGGACGTGATTTTGTCTCGTCTCAATTCGACCTTTGAAAAATAATTTAGACATGATGGACTCTTTAACAATGGGTATGACGCAATAAAGCGGCGATTATACTTATATCGCTCAATTGATAAAGCACTATATAGTCATGTGAATTGAAGTTTTGCCCCTTGCTATATCAACACTGACATTGGCGGTATGTTAACCACTTTTCTCTTGCCTCGTATGTTGCCTGTTCCTCAAGAGTGGGGTGGGTAACTTTTTTTCCGCATTAGCCGGGGTAGATCGCGAAACGAGACCTCGACGCTACACCTCGAAGTACACCTAGAAGCTAGAGCGCGAAACGAGACCTTGAAATTACGCATCAAATGATAGGGTATGACGAACAACTCTGCTAGAATCCGCCGCTCACCAGTAATCGCGTTGATTAAGCTGGTACTACCTAAGACTAGGAACTATTTTGACCAATAATGATATTTTACGCCGCGTACGCTATACCTTTGATTTAAATGATAGCGCTATGGTTGAAGTTTTCGCATTAGCTGATTTCAACACCACCGAAGAGCAAGTGGTCGCTTGGTTGAAAAAAGAAGACGATGCTGATTTTATCAAAATGGTTGATGGTGAACTGGCGGTGTTCTTGAACGGCTTTATCAATCTGAAACGTGGTAAGCGTGAAGGTGAACAACCTCAGCCTGAGCAAGTGCTTAACAACAACATGGTTTTCCAAAAACTTCGTATTGCTTTGAACCTAAAAGCGGAAGAGATTCTTGAAATTATGAAACTGGCGAATGTCGAATTAAGCAAACATGAGTTGAGCGCTTTCTTCCGTAAACCAGAAAACAAGCATTACCGCGAGTGTAAAGATCAAACTCTCCGTAACTTCTTAGTTGGCATCCAAGCTCAGTTCCGCCCAACCGTATAGTCATCTACATGCATGATGATTCGAGTTGGTTTGCAATTTAGGGTGACACTCAAGGCCCTATAGCCGTGTGAACACGCTCGTATTGAGTAAGCGCAATCTCTGGTTTGGATATTGCGTTTACTTGCTAGCCCAACAATACTGTTCCTATCCTAACGACGATCGAATATCTGCTTATGCATTACGTCTCGCTGCGACTATTTTTGCATTGAGCGCGAGAAACTCCGATATCGGCGTGCAAAGTAGAGTAGTATTCGGCCATTGAAGCCGCAATTGAGCTTATTGTAGATACCATGACAATTCCGATTAGAAATGTACCCACCACCGACATCTCATGCTCTGACTGCAAAGCTTGCTGCTGTAAGCTTGAGGTCATGATCATTAGTGATACCGGGGTGCCTGAAGAGCACATCGCCTACGATGAATGGGGTGGTGAGACTCTGCTGCGTTTAGAGGATGGTTGGTGCTCGGCGCTCGATAGAGAAACGTACATGTGTACGATTTACGAAAATCGCCCTTGGATTTGTCGATACTTTGAAATGGGCTCATACGAGTGTCGCGACGAACGTATTGCTCACAATATTGACTGATTTTAACACGATCGCCAGCGAATTATCTTCTGTCTATATTTATGTTCAGCGCTTGCATTTTAGAGCCTCTTGCCATGCCTGACATAACATAGACAGCGTCAAAGCTGTGTCGATTTGTTTTATAGGAAAGAAATTTATGGAAATGCTCATTGTTTCATCGGAGCAACAAATGCGCCTGGTGATGCTATTTAGCCAAACATCGGCAAGAATGTCGGATAAAGCAATTATTCAAGACTTAGCCTCACACCCAATCAATTCAACGGTTTACCCTGCCTTTCGTGCTGCGTCAGATCTGCGTATTGAACGCATCCGCTTACCGTTAGGTGATGACAAATCGGCTGCGCTAAATGGTGGTGACTTTTTATACCGCTATCTTGCGAAAGGGTACATTTGCCTTGGTGATTATGCTGGCAAGCCGAAGCCGGATCTTAGCCCTTGGGGTGTACGCTCGGTGCGTAAGCAGCCAAGAATTGGTTTTGGTCTATAAACGCTCGTCGGTGCTGACCCCTTAGTTGACTTTGACCGCAATAGACTTTGACCGTAATAGGTCAGGATGTTTGCTGCGGTTTTTTATATCGCCATCATTTTTGTCCCTAAGAGTATTATTGCTTGATTGGGAGCTTAATGGCTTAGTAGTTAATGTTTTTGAGTAACAGTGTCACCCTGGTGCTAGTTTCAATTCATTATTGCTTCATTTTATACTCATCGACAATTGCCATTTACGATTCTGATTTCGAATACAAATTAAGAATAGAAATTTAGAACAGACATTGACTAACGATATCTGAATCGTTCAGTTGCATACATTAAGTAGAATTTATGTGATCACAATGCTGCGCGTTTGTGGGTAATTGCTTTATCTCTTATTATCTAAGGGAGATAATAACAGCGATTCTTTCCAAAAACGGCACAATGACATGCGAGCAGACGATCTTATCCTCTTTTCTCAAGTTCAAGAGCTTGGCAGTTTTAGCAAGGTTGCCGAACAAAATAATCTAACCAACTCGGTAGTCAGTAAACGAATTGCGCGGCTAGAAGAGCAGGCCGGCGTGCAGTTGTTGTATCGCACTACGCGCAAACTGACACTCACCGAAGCTGGGCGTGCGTTGCTGCAAGGGGCCAAGAACGTTAAACAAGCCACTCAAGAGGCGATAGATTCAGTTTCAGGCTATGGTGAGAGCCTTTCTGGCCATATAAAAATGTCAGTGCCAACGATTTCGGGTGATTTAGTACTGGCACAAGCGGTGGCTGAATTTTGCAACTTACATCCGGGTTTAACCATCGATATGTCACTCAATAATCGCTTTGTCGATTTGGTAGAAGATGGCTATGATCTGGTGATCAGAACCGGCTATCTAGAAGACTCTAGCCTGATTGCTCGGCATATACTTGATTCTCAATGGGTCGTGTGTTGTTCACCTCGCTATATCCAAAGTTACGGTCAGCCGGCGTTACCAAGTGAATTACTCAATCACAACTGCTTGCAATATGCCTATCAAACGACGGGTGCAAGAGAATGGGAATTTAAGGGTGAAAAAAAGAACACCATTGTCAAAGTATCAGGTAATTTCTCAACAGATAATGCCACGGCGCTGCGCAAAGCAACGTTGGCGGGTTGTGGTATTGCTTATATGCCGCGCTGCTTGGTTTACCATGACCTGAAACGCGGTGAACTGATCGATCTATTCCCTCAGCAAGTTGGTAAATGTTTGGGTATCTATGCGGTATATCCTTTTACTCGTCAGCCGCCGAAGAAAGTAAAGTTACTTATCGAGCACATCAAAATGCGCTATTTAGAGATGGCGGAGTATTTCTAGATAGTCATCTATTTAGCCTGATTAGTTAATTAATCTTAGTTAATCAACGCTGTATTTTGTTTACCATGATAAGACAGCTTTAGCGCATCAAAATGATGGTGTGCCTTTTGCACGGTTTCCAACTCTACCATCCATCGAGCATTACGTTGTGATGAGCAAAATGCGGCCATATGCTGCAATAAATCGTCGCAATGTTTGATTAAGATGGAGCCGATAGTACGAATCAAATCAGAGCCTTCTAACGAGACAAATTGCAGTAATGCATAAGTTTGGTTTAACGTATTAAACGCTTGTTCATATTGCCCCATACGATTAAGGATGTGCGATTGTGCAACCGCAGCATCGCGAATGCCGGTAACCAGACAGGTAAATTGGCAGGGTTTGGTTTCTTGGTTATTAAGCGCGCTATGGATATGCTCTGGCAAATGCGTCAATACTTGTTCAAATAAGTAGTGCGCTTCAGGCCAATGCCCTTGCTCTAACAGTTGATCGGCTTTTAGATAATGTGACCAACATTGCTGCAATTCCATCTAAGTAGACTCCTACCAATTGATGCCACGCCAACAAGTGGACATCGGCAATTAAAAGACACTTTATTAAAAGCCAATTAGCTCATTAATGCAAATGAAAGTTATTATCATCTAACTGGTGGTTGTTTGAAAAGTAACCACTTAACTCGGTGTATGGCCTAAGTCACTAAAATGTAAATGGAATTAATCTACACTGTAAACAAAGGCACTGATCAATAAGGACATGACTATGACGATTCAGCGGCTAGAAGTAAGTCAGCTTTACAGCGCAACAGAGCTGGAGCAATTGCCAAGTAAATCGACAAAAGAATTGGCACCAATTGATGAAATTGTCGGCCAAGAACGCGCCCAAAAAGCGGTTGAGTTCGCGATGTCGATCAAAGAGAAGGGTTATAACATCTACGCTATTGGTCATAATGGCTTAGGTAAGCGCACGATGGTGCTGCGCTATTTAAACCGTCATAAAAATGATGTAGAGAACTTGTTTGATTGGTGCTACGTCACCAACTTTGACAATAATCGTACCCCTAAAGTGCTCAAGTTGCCTTGTGGGGTGGGCAGTCGTTTAAAACACGACGTTGAAAAGATGATAGCCAAGCTGGTGGTCGCAATGCCATTAGCGTTCGATAACGAGCTCTATATAAGCCGTACTGATAAACTCAAAATGCAACTTGAGGCTAAACAGGCAACAGAGCTTGAATCGATCAGTAAAGAAGCAAAAGATCAGAACATCAGCTTAACCGTTACCACCCAAGGTGACTATCAGTTTGTTGCCATGAATGGCGACGATCTGCATACCGAAGAGAGCTTTGATGATTTGTCGGTCAAAGAGCAAGAGCGCTTCGGCGCCAGCATCGATCAGCTCGAAGTGAAACTGCGTAATATGGCACGCTTGCTGACGGAGTTAGAAGAGGTATACAGCGAAAAAATCAAAAAGATTAATGATGATGTCACATTGGAAGTGATAGGACATTTTATCAAACAACTGAAAGAAGACTACGCGACGTACCCTGAGCTGAAAACTTACCTCACAGATTTGCAGAAAGATATCGTCGAGAACGCGGATATTTTCCTCGAGCAAGGCAATGAACAATCTGAAATCGCCGCCGCATCGTTAGATAAAAAATTACCGCGCCGTTATAAAGTCAACTTGTTAGTCAACCGTACCGCGTGCGAATTTCCGGTTGTGGTGGAAGAGAATCCTAACTATCACAGCTTGTTTGGCTACATTGAGACGGCTACCTTTAAAGGCACTGTTTTCACCGATTTTTCGCTGATTCGAGCCGGTAGTTTCCATCGTGCCAATGGCGGCGTGTTGTTGATGGATGCACAAAAAGTCCTTGAGCAGCCCTATGTTTGGGATGGCCTCAAGCGTGCGCTGCGTTCACGTCAGTTAAGTTTTACCTCATTGGAAAAAGAGCTCACCTTAACCGGTGCGGTATCGCTCGATCCTGAACCGATCCCATTAGACATTAAAATTATCCTGTTTGGTGATTACCGCACCTATCAATTGCTCCAGCATTACGATCCAGAGTTCAGTGAACTATTTCGCGTTACCGCGGATTTTGAAGATGAAATGAAGCGTACGGTTGATTCAGAGTTGCATTACGCGCGTTTTATTTCCAGCGTAGTACACGACAACAACATGCTGCATTGCGACCGTAAAGCGATCGCTCGAATTATCGAGCATAGCTCGCGCTTGGCCGGTGATCAAAACAAGATTTCGCTCCACTCTGCAAACATTGCAAACCTGCTCAGGGAGTCTAACTATGTCGCGCGTCAAGCCAATGCTAATTTGATTCGCGCAAGCCATGTTGAAGAGGCGCTGGAGAATCAAGAATCACGCGTCAGTCGTCTTAAAGACGCGGTGATGGAAGGCTTTATCAATGGTACAACCTTGATCCACACAGAAGGTGAAGCCGTCGGTCAAGTGAATGCGTTGTCGGTACTAAGTACCAGTGAATATATGTTTGGCGCTCCAAACCGCATCACGGCAACAACGTGTTACGGGGAAGGCGAAGTGATCGATATTGAACGCAGTGTCGATCTTGGCGGCAGTATTCACTCCAAAGGGGTGATGATCTTAACCGCCTATCTTGCCTCGGTATTTGGCAAGACCGCAAAAGTCCCATTAACGACCACGATTACCTTTGAACAATCTTATGGTGGCGTGGACGGTGACAGCGCCAGCATGGCAGAGTTTTGCGCGGTGGTATCGGCATTCTCCAAACAGCCGAATCGACAAGATATTGCCATTACCGGTTCAATGAATCAGTTTGGTGAATCGCAGCCGATTGGTGGGGTGAACGAGAAGATTGAAGGCTTCTTCGATGTGTGTGCGATCAAAGGTCGCTCATCCACTCAAGGGGTGATCATTCCTCGCTCTAACATGCATAACCTGATGTTGCGCCAAGATGTGGTGAAAGCCGTTGAGAGAAACGAGTTTAACATTTGGGCGATAGACCATGTTACGGAAGCCATCGAAATATTTACAGGCAAACAAGCGGGTGTGCCAAGCGATGAGGGCAGTTATCCGATTGATACGGTGTTTGGTATTGCGCAAGCCAAGCTCAATGCTCTGCGAAAATAGAAAATAAAGAATCGGCCTCGCTTAGAGGCCGAACTTTTATACTTTGAATGCGTTGTTATCCTGAGACGCCGTTAATCAATGAGTTCGTTACCACTGCGCTCGCCAGCTTGGAATTTTTCGATATTGCTCAGTGTGGTGTGGGCAATATTGGCAAGTGCCTCACTGGTCAGAAATGCTTGATGACCGGTAAACAGTACGTTGTGACAGGCGGATAAGCGGCGGAACACATCATCGACAACAATGTCGTTAGACTTATCTTGGAAGAAAAGATCTTTTTCGTTGTCGTAGACATCAAGGCCCAGCGAGCCAATTCTGCCTTTTTTAAGCGCTTCAATCGCCGCGACAGAATCGAGCAATTCACCTCGGCTGGTATTGATAATCATCACGCCATCTTTCATCTGATCAAATGCGCTTTCATTGAGAAGATGGTAGTTATCTGGTGACATAGGGCAGTGCAGCGTGACAATGTCACTATTTTTAAATAACGTCTCTTTGTCGCAATAGGTTACACCAAGCTCAATCGCGAGTGGATTCTCGTAAGGGTCATAACACAAGATATGCATGCCAAGCCCTTTGAGAATACGCATTGTCGCTAGACCGATTTTGCCACTGCCAATCACGCCAACCGTTTTACCATGAAAGTTAAAACCCACCAGCCCTTCTAGAGAGAAGTTGGCATCTCTAGTGCGCTGATAGGCTTTGTGAAAACGTCGGTTCAAACACATCATCATGCCGACGGTGTGTTCCGCGACGGCTTCTGGAGAGTAGGCAGGGACGCGTACCACTTGTAAATTAAGCGCTTTGGCAGCGCCGAGATCGACACGATCAAACCCGGCACAGCGCATGGCGATAAGTTCGACACCTTGCTGCGCCAGTTCGCGTAATACCGGTTCAGAAAGGTCATCATTAACAAATGCGCATACTGCGCGACAACCTTGGGCTAAGCGTGCTGTCTTTTTGGATAGCGCGAAGTCGTGATAGTGAAGTGTGAAGCCGAAATGCTGGTTCTCTTTAGAGAAAGAGGTCTCGTCATAGGATTTACTACTAAATATCGCCACGTTTATCATAGAGCACCTCGATTAAAACAGATTCAAATATTAGTGATATTAGCTCAGGCTACGGGGTGAAGCGTCGCTGCTTTTGTTGAAACGGTTGCTTTTGTTGAGACGGCTGCTTTTATCATCAAGGCAACCTTGGCCCAGTCGCGTAAATCACGTGCAGTACCTTGATTGGCTGTATACAGAGGCACACAAAGCAACGATAACTAGTGATACGTAAACCTTAGGAGCTATAGACTATTAATAACGCGAATCATTAGTGAAATAAACCACAAATATTGTGTAACAATAAGCCAAACGGTTGCACCGTAATCAAAAAATAGAGGATGGGGTTACCCCGATTCGAGTTTGGTCATTTGAGTGGCTGTGTTAGGATAGCCGCCTTGTTTTGCTGACCAGTTGTACCAATGAGACATTTAAAAACCACCATTCATTCTGACATCGAACATCTTGACGATAAGACGGTCTTTCAACGTAAAGCCGCGCGCGCGATTGTTATTGATGGCGAAGATATCTTACTGCTCTACACTGAGCGTTATCACGATTACACCATTCCTGGTGGCGGCCTTGATGAAGGCGAAGATATGATTGCAGGCATGGTTCGTGAGCTTGAAGAAGAGACGGGCGCGCAAAATATCCATAACATCAAACCGTATGGTATCTATGAAGAATTTCGTCCTTGGTACAAGGATAATGCAGACGTGATGCACATGATTTCTTACTGTTATACCTGCAAAATCGATCGCCAATTAGGTGAAACTGCCTATGAAGATTATGAAGTAAAAAATGGCATGAAACCGGTTTGGATGAACATTCATGCAGCGATTGCTCATAATGAAAAAACAATGGCGGAAAGCCCACAAAAGGGCATGAGCATTGAGCGTGAAACCTTTTTGCTGCAGTTGGTTGCTAAAGAAATGCTTTAGCCTAAGCATGCTGCAAGCAAATGTAATAAATACGGTGTATTAAGATTGGCGATTGAAGATAGCCGTTTGATGACCGTTGCTTGAAATAAAACCCGCGAATTGCGGGTTTTATTGTTTATAGAGATTATAGCGAGTGACGTCTCAGCAAGTAGCGTCCAGTCGGATTGGTTTTCTGTCCGAATACGTTTTTTCGTATATACTTACTCAAGTAATTGAATTATAAAAATAGATTAGCATGCTAAGGGAGTAGTCATGAGGAAGATTCAAGGTCTAGTATTGGCCAGTTTTCTGTCTGCAGTCAGTTCAGGTGCCATCTCAGCGGTGATTGAAAGCACCACACTCGTCGGGTTTGGCGAAGCCAAGTACCCTGAAAACTTTGTCCACTTTGATTACGTCAATCCTGATGCACCTAAATTCGGTAAAGTGACTTACGGTGTTGTCGGTACTTACGATAACTTCAACCGCTTTGCTTCTCGCGGGGTCGCAGCACAAGGCAGTGGTGAGTTGTATGACACGCTGATGTATAGCCCTAGTGATGAGATTGATGCTTATTACCCGTTGATTGCTTCGAGCGTTCGTTATTCTGATGACTACACCTGGTTAGAGATCAATATTAACCCTAATGCGCGTTTTCATGATGGCAAACCCATTACCGCTCATGATGTTGCATTTAGTTTTGATAAGTTTATGACTGAAGGTGTGCCTCAGTACCGAGTCTACTATCAAGACATTAAGTCAGTCACCGCGAAAAGTGATTTGGTGGTGCGGATTGATATGGCGAAACCGAACCGTGAAAAAATGTTCAGTTTTGCCCAATCGACAAGAGTGCTACCGAAACACTTTTGGCAAGATAAAAACTTCTCCCAGCCTCTCTCTGAGCCACCAGTAGGCAGTTCTGCTTATAAAGTTAGCGATTATAAAGCTGGCCAAAGTGTCACTTACACCCGTCTTGACGACTATTGGGCAAAAGATCTGCCGGTTAATATTGGTCGTGATAATTTTGCTCAGATCCAATACGACTATTATCGTGACGACACCGTGATGTTGGAAGCCTTCAAAGCGGGTGAGTTTGATTTTCGTTTAGAAAACTCAGCCAAATTTTGGGCCAGTTCTTATACCGGACAGAACTTTGATAAAGGCTTTATTGTTAAGCAAGAGATCCCGCACCACAAGCCAGAATCGACTAAGGCGTTTGTTTTCAACACCCAACGTCCAGTCTTTAGCGATCCAAAAGTAAGGGAAGCACTTAACTACGCGATGGACTTTGAGTGGATGAACAAAAACATGTTCTACAACCAATATTCGCGTACTCGCAGTTACTTCCAAAATACCGACTATGAAGCAACAGGTTTACCGACGGAAGCCGAACTTGCGGTGTTGACCCCGTTAAAAGGTAAGATACCAGAACGGGTATTTACCGCTGAGTATCAGCCACCGGTGACCGATGGAACGGGCCGAATCCGTAATCAGATGCGTAGCGCGTTTGCCTTGCTAAAAGAGGCTGGCTGGGAGTTGCAAAATAAAGTGATGACCAATGTCGAAACCGGTCAGCCACTCGAATTCGAATTCTTAGTCCGCAGCCCAACCACCGAGCGTATTGCGATTCCAGTGCAGAAAAACCTCAAGCGTATGGGCATCAATATGAAGATCCGTTCGGTTGATAGCACGCAATACATCAAGCGTCTGCGTGATCGTGACTTTGATATGCTGTCATCCACTTATGGTGCCAATCCATACCCAAGTCCGAATCTGTTGATTATGTGGAACTCAAGCTACATCGACTCCACCTACAATACCGCAGGGGTGATGGATCCGGTGATTGACCAACTGACCCAAGACATCGTGAAAAATCAGCAAAACCCAGAAAAGCTCTTGGCGCTTGGCCGCTCGTTAGACCGTGTTTTACAGTGGAATTACTACATCATTCCCCAATGGTACATTGGCAAATATCGTGTGGCGATGTGGGACAAGTTTGAACGTCCAGAAGTGATGCCAAAATACGATCTCGGCATTGACACATGGTGGATTTCACAAGAAAAAAGCTCACTGCTACCAGAAAAACGCCGTTAAAGAGGGATAAATGGCTGCTTATATATTTCGACGTTTGTTATTGGTGATCCCCACACTGTGGGCGATCATCACTATCAACTTTTTCATTATTCAAATTGCCCCGGGCGGTCCGGTTGAACAAGCGATCGCCCAAATTGAAGGGCAAAGTTCCGGCATCATGGAACGCTTTGCCGGTGGTGGTAGCGAGGTGGAACTGGATGTCTCGAAAGAGGTGGGGCCAACTGGCTATAAAGGTTCACGTGGCTTAGACCCTGAAGTGGTGGAAGAGATCAAAAAGCAGTTTGGTTTCGATAAACCCATTCATGTGCGCTATTTTGAAATGCTGAAGAATTACGCCACGTTTAATTTTGGTGAAAGCCTGTTTAAAGGTGGCAATGTGATTGATCTTATTGTCGAAAGGCTTCCCGTTTCTATTTCCCTTGGTTTATGGAGCACGTTAATCATTTATTTGATTTCGATTCCTCTCGGGATTATGAAGGCGATTCATCATGGTTCGCGTTTTGATATCTGGTCGAGTGCGCTGGTGATTGTAGGTTATGCCATCCCTGGCTTCTTATTCGCCATTATCTTGATTATCTTGTTTGCCAGCGGCAATTATTTCAGTTGGTTCCCATTGCGTGGTTTGGTATCGAGTAACTTTGACCAGCTCACTTGGTATCAACAAATCGGAGATTACTTTTGGCATTTGGCTTTGCCCATTTTTGCCATGGTGATTGGTGGCTTTGCCACCTTAAGTATGCTGACAAAAAACTCATTCCTTGATGAGATTAATAAACAATATGTGGTGACGGCACGAGCTAAGGGCTTGGATGAGCGCAGTATTTTGTATCGCCACGTATTTCGTAATGCGATGCTGATCATTATTGCTGGTTTCCCAAGTGCCTTTATCAGTATTTTCTTTACCGGGTCAATGTTGATTGAAGTGATGTTCTCACTCGAAGGTATCGGTTTGTTGGGCTTTGAATCGACGATTCAGCGCGATTATCCGGTGGTTTTTAGCTCCTTGTACATAATGACGCTGCTTGGTTTGATACTGAGCATTATCTCGGATTTGACTTACACATGGGTCGATCCTCGTATCGATTTTGAGGCGCGCTGATGTTAGAGAAAGCGACGATAGAGAAAACGATGGAAGAGGACGTGGTGTCAAAGCCAAAGATGCCTAACAAAAGAAAAGGGATCAATCCTCTTAATCAAGCCCGTTGGGCGCGATTTAAGTCTCATAAGCGAGGGTATTTCTCGCTGTGGTTGTTCTCGATCCTATTTGTATTGAGTCTGTTTGCCGAGTTCATTGCCAATGATAAACCTTTGCTGATCCACTATGAGCAGCAGTGGTATATGCCGATTTTCCACCAATATACTGAGACTCAGTTCGGCGGCGAGTTTGAAACGGAAGCGGACTATACCGATCCTTACGTGATTGAATTGATTGAAGAGCATGGATCAATCATTTGGCCGATTATTCGCTTTAGTTACGACACCATTAACTACAACATTGTTGGCGCTGTGCCATCAGCTCCTGACGCCGTTAACTGGTTAGGTACTGATGACAAAGGGCGCGATGTCTTGGCGCGTATTATTTATGGTTTTCGTATCTCGGTGTTGTTTGGCTTTGTGTTGACCATTGTTTCGAGTGTGATTGGCGTAGTGGTTGGTGCAAGCCAAGGTTATTACGGCGGCTGGTTTGATCTGTTTGGCCAGCGTTTTATCGAAGTCTGGTCAGGCATGCCAACGCTGTTTTTATTGATCATCCTTTCCAGTTTTGTTGAGCCAAATTTTTGGTGGCTATTGGGTATTATGGTGCTGTTTAGTTGGATGAGTTTGGTTGGAATTGTACGTGCAGAGTTTTTACGTTGTCGTAATTTTGATTACGTTCGAGCAGCCCAAGCAATGGGTGTCGATGATAAACGGATTATGTTGCGTCATATGTTGCCCAATGCCATGGTGGCCTCACTGACCATGATGCCGTTTATTCTGTCAGGCTCGGTGACCACTTTGACCTCACTTGATTTCTTAGGTTTTGGTTTGCCGGCTGGTTCGCCATCGCTGGGGGAGCTTCTCGCGCAAGGCAAAGCTAATCTACAAGCGCCTTGGCTTGGGCTTTCTGCTTTTGCGATATTGTCAATTATGTTGACGTTACTCGTCTTTATCGGTGAAGCCGTTCGCGATGCTTTTGATCCGCACCAACAAGGGAGAGCGTAATGGGAACGAATACTCTTCATGCGAGTCGCAGTAATTGCGGTATTAGTGATGCAAAAACGGTGTTGACGATTGATTCGCTGTCACTCGGTTTTGGCCGTGATAAAGCGATTGATCAAGTGACCTATGATGTTTCATTGAGCATCAAAAAAGGCGAGACGCTTGCGCTGGTTGGTGAAAGTGGCTCGGGTAAATCGGTGACCGCCAATGCGGTTTTAAAGTTGCTACCGAAAGGCTCGTCACACTACCTTAATGGCCGAATTCAATTTGATGGCATTGACATCCTTTCTTGCTCGGAACGTCAGTTACGTGGCATTCGCGGAGCGCGGATAGGGATGATCTTCCAAGAACCGATGGTGTCGTTAAATCCGCTGCATAAAATTGGTAAGCAATTGGTGGAAACGGTCGCGATTCATCGTGGCTTGAGACAAGCAAAAGCAGAAGCATTAGCGATAGAGTGGCTCAATAAAGTTGGAATTCGTTCGCCAGAAGCAAAAATAAACGCTTACCCGCATGAATTGTCGGGCGGTGAGCGTCAACGTGTCATGATTGCCATGGCGCTGATCAATGAGCCTGAATTGCTGATTGCTGATGAGCCCACGACAGCGCTGGATGTCTCTGTACAAGCGCAAATTCTTGATTTGCTGAAACGCTTGCAGCAAGAGCTTGGCATGGCGATGCTTTTTATTACCCATGACTTGAGCATTGTTCGTCGTATAGCTGATCGTGTTGCGGTGATGCAAAATGGTAAGTTGGTTGAAGTGGGCGATTGTCAGCAAGTCTTTTGCCAGCCTCAACACCCGTATACTCAGCTACTGATTAATTCCGATCCGAAAGGCGAGCCGGTGTCAGTGGACAGCGCTGCACCAACTTTGTTAAGTGTCGAACAGCTGCGAGTGTGGTTCCCAATTACTGGTGGCGTGTTTAAGCGTGTGGTCTCACACGTTAAAGCGGTGACCAATATGGAGTTTCAACTTAAGCGCGGTCATTCGATTGGCCTTGTCGGTGAAAGTGGATCAGGCAAATCAACCACCGGTATGGCGATATTGCGCTTAGTGAATTCGGAAGGCTCAATCAGTTATCAGGAGCAAGAACTACAAGGACTTGATCGCAAAGCGATGCTGCCGTATCGCAGTAAAATGCAGGTAGTCTTTCAAGACCCATTTTCTGCGTTGAATCCGAGAATGTCAGTCGCACAAGTGATCGGAGAAGGTTTATTGGTTCACACGGATTTAAGTGAAGAGCAAATCGATGCTGAGATCGTCAAAGCGATGCAAGAGGTGGATTTGGATCCCGACACCCGTTTTCGCTATCCAAATGAGTTCTCTGGAGGTCAGCGCCAGCGCATCGCCATTGCACGTGTGTTAGTGCTAAAGCCGGAATTTATACTGCTGGATGAGCCGACCTCGTCACTCGATCGCACCGTACAGGCGCAAATACTCGAATTGCTCAAATCCCTGCAGCAAAAGCATAAGTTGACTTACTTGTTTATCAGTCATGATTTGAATGTGGTTCGTTCGCTATGCCATTACACGATAGTGATGCGTAATGGTGAAATAGTCGAGCAGGGCGAAACTCAGCAGTTATTTGGCCAGCCAAACCATGAATATACTCGAGAGCTGGTGGACTTGTCTTAATCTCAAGGACTAGGCAGTATGCCTAGTTTGCGCTTTGTTCTTACTAAATGAGTGTGACGTGACTTGCGCTGGCTAAACAGAGTGGCTTCGCAAACCAAAAGCCTTGTAAGTAGTTGGCTCCCATTTCGGTAAATGTGCGCTGCATTGCCGCATTTTCAATCCCTTCAATCACCACATCGACATTATTTGCATGGCACAATTGGGTGATAAAACGCAGGTATTGAAATGTGGATGGGTTATCGAGGGATTTCCACGCCATCAACTTATCCACTTTGATTTGTTTGAGTGGTAATTCAAAAAAGCTGTTTAGCGAGGTGTAACCAGCCCCAAAATCGTCTAGAGAGAGTCTAAATCCAAATTGATCCAAACGATGAAGTTGGGATACCGCGTTTTTGTCCCCATCAAGTATCACGGTTTCGGTCAATTCTAAGACGATCTGGCTCGTCTCGATACCATACTCATCGGCAATACGTTTAACTTGCTCTGGGAATTGGCTATTGAGAAGTTGCAGTACCGATACGTTAACGTTCACGCGCACTTGGCTTTGATGGGTCTCTTGATAGCGCTTGATAAACTGACAGGCTTTATTGAAAACCAGATAGCCAAGCTCAACAATCAAGCCTTTCTTCTCTGCTACTGAGATGAACTCGTCAGGAAATATTGGGCCGATCTCACTGTCGTGCCAACGAACCAATGCCTCAAAACTGGCAATGACGCATTTTTGCGCATCAATGATAGGCTGAAATCGAACGCTAAGAGTATTGTCACTGATCGCACGGGAGAGTTCCCGTTCGATATGAAAATGACGTTCAACTTTGAGCTTGGTTGTGTGGTGGTAAATCGCTAATTGATTTTGTTGCTTCTCTCGAGAAAACTGGCTCGTTTGAGAAGCAATTTTAATTAATTCTTCGCTGCTAAGTTGGACATCGAAGTTGGGCAAAATACCGATCCCAATATCATTGCCCCATAAATAACCATTGGCTTGGATAGAGTCTAAATAGGTAGTAAGAATACGCTGGCCAAGTTGCTCGATTTGCTCGCTGTCGTAATGCCCCTGCACCAGAATAGCGAAATCATCGGATCGCACACGGTAGATGTCGACGAAGGTATCGGAAAGCGCATCGAGTGACGAGAGCAAGTGACCCATTAGGTTACGTAAGATCTGCGGCCCGTGAATAGACAAATGGGAGCGGATATCTTCCAAATGAATATAGATTAACGAATGGTGGTCATTACTGGCTAGCTTAAGAGCTTCTAGATCAACCGCCAGTTTTTGTGCATTAGAAAGTCCTGATGCACTATCGCGAAACGCAGCTTGTTGTAAGTAGGTTTCCATTAACTTGCTGTCAGAAATGTCACGATGACAACCAATTAAAAAACGTTTTCCATCTAGGGTTTTACTGATGCCTTCTCCGGCGATCCAAATATACTGTCCATTGGATTTTCTTACACGATATTGAGTGATTTTTTTACATTCTTCACCTTGAATATGTTCTGCTATTTGCGCTTCAAAGTTTTGTCTGTCGAGTGGGTGAATTCGGTCTAGCCATTGTTTGATCGGCTGTACTCCGGTTTCAAGCCCAAACTGTTGATAAAATGCAGGGTTATAGAAGAACACATGGTGGGGATCCGTCATGTAAAACAGACCATCGTTCAGCACATCAATGACGTACTTAAAATGATTGTTCATCAACGAGTCTAGCTCGCCGCCAGATAACGGTGTTGACGTATCCAAATGCGGTTTTGGATCAATCGAAAAGGCATGGCTGTTTGTAAGCTCTTCATCTTGGCGCTCAAGCAAACTATGCAAATGTGTTCCCATTAGTTTTATAACCTAAATTTTTTACGTTCACTTTATGCTGAACGGTTCAACAAGCAGACACACGCTGTATAATTTGGATAGCGTTTTTACATCATTCACAGGCAGTATGCTACTAACTATTTGTGTCTAGACGACAAAATTGGAAAATATTAGATTAATTACTCTAATGCTGTGTGCTAACCCTTGTGTTTAGGTGTCTTGGTCGTGATTTTTCGTTTGATCTGCTCGTATATTGCACGATTTGTGTCGCTTTAAACTCGAGCCTAAATTGTAACAAAACACTTGAGTGAATGAGGAAGAAAGGGCAGACTCGACGTTTTCATATTTGGGTTGCAAGATGTCAGAACTGAACCAAGATGCCGATTGGCAAGAACAGGGCGATGAAATTGAAATTGAAGCAATTGGTATTGAGGTCTCCTCTCATCCAATTGAGCTGTACAAAGTGTTTAAAATCGCAAATCTTGTAGGTGGTGGCGGCGAAGCGAAACATCTGATTTCGGAAGGCTATGTTGCGGTTAACGGTGAACTTGAAACGCGTAAACGTCGCAAAATGTACGATGGCGATTTTTTCGAGTTTAACCAAGAGTATTACGTGGTGGTGTGTGATGCACCGATCACTGAAGCAGAAGACAAACCAACCAAACAAGAAAAGGCCGCAGCAGAGAAAAAAGCCCAAAAAGCGTCTGCGGCAAATAAGAAGAAAAACCAAGCTAATAAAGCGGCTAAGTCGAAAAGTCATGACGGTGTGGTTGATACCGCAGGTTTAAGCCAGTCAGCGAATCCGAACAAGAAAGCGAAATCGCAAGCCAAAAACAAAGCGGATAAACAGCCTAAGTCTAAGCAAGCTGAGACAGAACAAGCACCGACAAGAAATTCAAATGGTCGTGGCAATATCAGCTTCCTCTAAAAAGAGACTAGACGTTCATTATCATTGAGATGCTTGAACGGCTTGCAAACATCGCCCTGATGAGTGAAAACTTGTCAGGGCTTTTTTGTGCCATATGAAGTGAGCGACCGCAACGCAGTAAAACGTTAACAGAGCTGAGGGTTGTAAACCCATTTATTAACGAGACGCCAAAGAAATTTACCAATGTAAAAAACGTAAAGGAAAGATGACTTTGTTACAAATCTAAATGATAATGCATTGCATTATTAATTATGGAGTTGAGTATGAAAGTTTCAACATTGGCCTTGCTATCAGGCTTAGTCGCATTTGGTGCAAATGCAGAAATGGTCGAAATCACCCATGCGAAAGGGACAACAAAATTAGAAAGTAACCCTGAGCGTGTGGTTGTCATTGGTGTCGGTGCATTGGATGCCGCTGTGACACTGGGCGTAGAGCCAGTCGCGATCTCAACCGTTAGCATGTTCCCTGACTATCTTGCTCAATACCGCGATTATAAATTTGTTTCCGCTGGTAGCTTGTCAGAGCCAAATTTCGAAACGATTTATACTCAAAAACCAGATTTAATCATTGTCGGTTCACGTGCGGCTAAGCAATACGATGAATTGGCCAAAATCGCTCCGACCATCGTTTTTGCCGCTGACGACAGCAAAGGTTACTGGGCCAGCACGCAAGAGCAGTGGCGTAACCTTGGTAAAGTATTCGAAAAACAAGACTTTGTTGAAAAGAAAATTGCAGAGATCGATAGTGAATTTAAAGCGATCCGCGATTACAACCAAAAAAATAAGGTGGATGCTTTAACGGTAATGAGTGCGGGTGGCAACATTACAGCGTTTGGCGAGGCATCCCGCTTCTCAGCAATTTATCGTGATTTTGGTTTTACACAAACCGTTGAGAACATCAATGCATCATCACGTCACGGAGATTTGGTTTCGTACGAATTTATTCGTGAAGCGAACCCATCCACTTTGCTGATCATCGATAAAGACAAATTGATCAATAAAGGCACCAGCACGGTTGAGCGAGATTTCGAAAACGACTTGGTGAAAGCCACCAATGCGCATAAGAACAACCGCATGGCATACCTAGACATTAATGCTTGGTACTTAGCGATTTCTGGCATGCAAGCAACCCAAAAAATGATTGATGACGTGAAGACGTCGATCGGTCAGTAACACTAAAAATTATAATTAATAATATCGCCCAAGTAGCGTTGGCTGCTTGGGTTTTTTGACGTTAGAGGCGTGTTTTGAAGAAGCTACTTCCAATACTGATTTTGCTCAGTGTCGGTTCACTCTTTGTTGGTGTGAGCAGTTTAACTCCAGCATCTTTGCTTGCAGGGGATGCCAATAGCTGGCACTTGATGTTTACTAGCCGGATTCCCCGTTTGGTAGCAATTTTACTTGCGGGGGCAGGGCTTAGTATTGCGGGCTTGATCATGCAGCAAATCAGCCAAAACCGCTTCGCCGCACCTTCCACGTCGGGTACGATTGAATGTGCCATGTTAGGCTACGTTCTGAGTCTGGTGTTCTTTGGTGGGCAGCAAATTTGGCTTATCTTTTTAGTTGCTATCTTAGGCACGCTACTGTTTGTCCAATTCATCAACCGCGTGCAATTCAAAAACGCGATTTTCGTCCCTCTTATCGGAATCATCTTTGGTAATGTGGTCGACTCGTTGGCGACTTTTGTTGCCTATAAGTACGACGCGCTACAAAACCTATCGGGTTGGACAGTGGCCAACTTTGCCAACCTACTGCAAGGTGATTACGAGCTACTGTATATCGCGATTCCTATTGCCATCTTCAGCTATCTCTACGCAACGCGTATCTCTGCGGTGGGGATGGGTAAAGATTTTGCCACTAACCTCGGTTTGAATTATCAACAAGTATTGGTAATTGGCGTTATTTTGGTGTCGATTATGTCTGCCAGCGTAGTGATGATCGTCGGTCAGTTGCCATTTTTAGGTTTGATTGTGCCAAACCTAGTCAGTCAATTCTATGGTGATAACTTACGCCGTAATATCCCGCTTACCGCGGTACTCGGGGCGCTGATCGTGCTGTGTTGCGACCTAGCAGGGCGTGTGATTATTTTCCCTTACGAAATTCCAATTTCAATGATCATCAGTATTTTAGGTGGCAGTGTGTTTGTGTTCTTTATTCTGCGAGGTCAAAAAAATGCAGGATAGAGTAAAACTGCTTGGTCTGGCGATTATTGCCCTTGTGTTTGCTGGTCTGTTTATTGGCCTTGGCCTTAATGCCGATAACTATCAATATTTCTTATCACGCCGAGTGCCTAAAGTGCTGGCAATGATTTTAGCCGGCGTTGCGATTGGCCAATCGGCATTGGCGTTTCAAACCATCACCAATAACCGCATATTGACTCCGAGTATTATGGGGTTCGATGCGCTGTATATGTTTACCCAAACGGTAGTGGTTGTATTATTCGGTGGGTTAAGTAGCTATGTTTTGAATGATTACCTTAACTTCGCGCTATCGGTTAGTGTGATGCTCGGTTTTTCAGTACTGCTCTTTAGTTTTTACTTTCGAGGCAGCAAGCAAAATTTGATGATGTTATTGCTACTCGGTGTGATCCTTGGTCAGTTGTTTGGCAGTATTTCATCCTTTTTGACGATGCTGCTCGATCCAAATGACTTTGCAGCGCTTCAAGACAGCATGTTTGCGAGCTTCAACAATATTAAAGTCGAATTGGTTTACTTATGTACACCGTTACTGATGGTAATCAGTGCATTACTATTCCGTTTAAATCGTGTTTTGGATGTGTTCTGGTTAGATAAAGATAATGCCACCAGTTTGGGTATCGATGTTAAGCGCGTAACGATGCAAGTTCTGATGCTTTCAGCGTGTTTAATCGCGATATCAACGGCGCTTATCGGGCCAATCATGTTCTTTGGTCTATTAGTGACTAACCTTGCTCGTGAAATGTTGCGCTCATACCAGCATCGCGTATTGCTATTAGGCGTCTCGCTATTGTCTGTGGCTTCTTTGTTGGCAGGGCAATGGATCGTTGAAAACCTCTTTGGCTTCTCAACCACGTTGAGTGTTGTCATCAACTTTATTGGCGGCATCTATTTCTTGTCTATGCTGCTACGAAATAAAATCGTTTAGGGTCACCATGATTAAATTACAAAGTCTTACCAAACTTTTCGGCCAATCGGCGGTAGTAAAACAAGCCAGTGCGGAATTTGAAAAAGGGAAAGTCACCTCAATCATCGGCCCAAATGGTGCAGGTAAAAGTACCTTACTGTCGATGGCAAGCCGCTTGGTGAGCAAAGACGAAGGTGAAGTCTACATTGACTGTAAAGAGATTGGTGAATGGGATACGAAAGAGCTGGCAAAGCGCCTGGCGGTATTGCGCCAAGCTAACTCAATTACGATGCGTTTCACGGTACGTGAAATGATCGCATTTGGCCGTTTTCCCTACAGCCAAGGTAAACTGACCAAAGAAGACCAAGTGATCATCGATCAAGCAATCGACTATCTGGACTTAACCAAGATCCAACACAAATATCTGGATGAGCTTAGTGGTGGTCAGCGTCAGCTAGCCTTCATCGCGATGGTGATCGCGCAAGATACTGATTACGTGTTTCTTGATGAGCCGCTTAACAACCTCGATATCAAACACTCGTTACAGATCATGCGTAACATCGGTCGCTTAGCAAAAGAGATGAACAAAGCGGTGGTGGTGGTGATCCACGACATCAACTTTGCCTCGTGTTATTCCGATAAAATCATCGCACTGAAAAAAGGTGAGGTGGTCGCGCAAGGTACGGTGGAAGAGGTGATTCAAGCCGATGTGCTTGAAAGTATCTACGAAACGCCATTTAACATCATTGAGATGGATGGTAAGCGTATGTGTACTTATTACTGATTGGTTGTTCAGCTGGTACGAATGGCTAATAAAACAAAGCCTTTCATTATGAAAGGCTTTGTCATTTTTATTTTCTGTAGAAGTGTCGTCAGCCTATGACTTGGTAAGGTCATCAATAATAGGGCATTGACTGTGTGAGTTGCCCGGACAAGACGAAACCCACTGCTTTAATTGGCGCTCGATTTCTTGCAGTTGTTTGATCTTTAGCTGTACTTCGTCGAGTTTGATTTGCGCCCTTGCTTTCACTTCACTGCTTTTACGTTCAGGATTATGCGCTAACTGAACGAACTCTTTGCATTCAATTAAGGAAAAACCGGCATTTTTGGCTCGTGAGACTAAATTAAGCTCTTGCAGATGTTGAGATGAATATTCACGATAACCAGAGGCGCTACGATGGGGAGCAGAAATGATACCTTTCTCTTCATAGAGACGAATGGATTTACTCGACAAGCCCGTCATTTGGGCAACTTCACCAATATTCATGCTTAAACCTATCTAATCACCGTATCATGTCACTCAACATCTAGTTTACCTGTGGATGACAAAATCACCTAGCAAGATAGTTCATCAGGCGGTATCTCGGCGGGTGGGTAACCAAAGGCTCTTTTAAACGCGATCGTAAAATTAGAGGGGTGATTATAGCCAGCTTCATAGGCCGCTTCAGTAATGGTAACGAGACCACGTGATAAGTACTGCTTGGCTATTTCAAGTCGGCGCATTCGGATATAACCGATGATGGTCACCCCAAGCTGCTGGCGGAACTTACGTTGCAGTGTTGAAGCACTCATTGAAAAATGGCTGGCGATGTCATCAATCACCAGTGGTTGCTCAAGATGAGTATTGATGTAGTGAATTACGTCTTCTACCGTCGGAGAGTTAAGGTTAACTCGTGGCGATGAATTAGTACGCATAAGCGATCTATCAAGCTGCTCAATGATCAGGGCAATGATTTGATAACTGAGAGACTCAATCTGGATTTGTTGTTCAAAACGGGTGGCATTGTGCAGGTTGAGGACTTGCTCAACTAGGTTGGCAAGCTCCTCACTCAAGCAAAACTGCAGCGCATTTTTATGCCCGGCGAGAAACTGGCGGATATGGCAGGTTTCGCTGCTACGCGAAATGATCCATTCGGGTTTTATCGAAAGGTTTAGCTTAGCTACTCGGCATCCTCTATTTATTGTGCGGTGAAAGCTGGCCGGTTTGGTTAGGTTGACTAAGGCTCCTTGTGGTTGTGTGCTGGCATCGAGATTGAAGCGAACATCGTCGTAGCCAAAACTGAGTTTACCGGACAGTAAAAGGGTCACAATGAGCGATGTTGGGGCGGTAGAGACGATATGGGTATCGAGCAATTCGAGACTGCGACTACCATGAATAAAAAAAGCATCATCACATCGATGAGATACAAAGAGTCCCTCAACAATCGGTTTTGTATTTTTCCCCACGCCGATAATTAATTGTTTTTCAGACTCCTCTATCTTCTTGGTTAGCGCGATTTTGGTTAATTTTGAACCGACTCGTATTTCAGCACCCATTTGCTATTCCCTCATAACGGTTAGGCAATTTTGCATAACTCATTTCCCTGTTAGGTCGTGTGGATAAAGATTAACATAGTTGCGAATTGTTATCATTTGTATTTATAGAGGCCACATGGAAAGGGTAAAAAGAGCGGTATTAATTAGAACATTGGTCGGGATGGCCGTGAGTTGCGCGATAAACAGCGCCAGTGCAAATGAAGAGAACAGCTATTTTGATGAGGTGGTGGTTTGGGGGACCAAGGTATCAAGCAATACCGAGTCCCTGGGGGCAGGGGATATGTCCCTTAAACAAGCGGATCATATGTCTGACTTACTGCGAGACATTCCTGGTGTGGATGTGGGAGGAACGCATTCGGTTAACCAGCGTATTACCATTCGCGGCTTAGGTGAAACGGATTTAGATATTCGTTTAGATGGCGCGTCGCAACACGCGAATATGTTCCACCATATTGGTAACTTGACGCTAAACCCTGACATTCTAAAGTCGGTTGACATCCAAGTTGGCAACAACTCAGTGGTACAGAGTGGCCTTGGGGGCTCCGTTTACTTTGAAACCAAAGATGCCAAAGATTTGCTGCGCGACGATGAAACGTTTGGCGCTCGCCTCTATGGCGGTTATGCCAGTAATGATAGTGAGCAAGGATCGCTCACCTTGTACGGTCAAGTATCAGAGGGCGTGGATTCGATGTTGTATATCCACGGAGTTGATCGCAATAACTTTAAAGACGGCGATGGTAACGACACCTTTGGTTCGGAAGGTGAGGTGTACAACGTATTAGCTAAGCTAGGATTTGAGCCTACAGATGGGCATAGAATTGAGTTTTCCTACGATGTATATCGCGATGAAGGTGATTACAGTGCAAGACCCGATCGAGGTGGTGCAGCGAACCTTGCTGGACGAGATGGTGGCCTGTTATTACCCACTGAGTATGATCGTGACACCATTCGATTAGGCTATGAATTTGAAACCGATCAACACCATGCTCAAGCCACACTTTACAGTTCAACCACCGAAATTATTCGTGATGAAACGGCAACGGGGTGGACATTTCTTGGTCGCGCATCGGAAAACACCGCAAAAAATCAGAACGTTGGCTTGAACGCTAAGGTGCAGTCTGAGCTTGATCTGCTCACCCTCAGTAATACCCTAACCTATGGGTTGGATTACATGGATAAGCGCTCTTCGAGTGCCTACGGTGGTGTTGAATATATGGACGAAGACGCCATTTCAACGGCGCTGTTTCTTGAAGACCAAATCGCTTTTTTCGATCGTTTTGCGCTAACGTTAGGCGTCCGTTATGACCATTATCAGCGTAACGCAGAAACGGGTGATAAGGATTTTGATGATTTTACTTGGGCGATCGCCGCTGATTGGTCGTTGACGGATTCATTTAGCTTGTTTGCCAGCACTCGAACCTTATTTAAAGCGCCAGAATTGCTGGAAAGTTTTATTGCCTTCCAACAAGTTACTGAACTAGATGGAGACATTAAACCGGAAACGGGGCGCAATACCCAAGGTGGATTCAAGTTTAATCACTGGGTGAATCAACATTACTTTGGTGCCAATCTAACCGTGTTTAAAACTGAAATCGATGATTACATCACCGAAGAGTATGTTCGAGCGACCAGCGGTTACTTGATCAAAAATGCTTATGATATTGAACTGACGGGGTTTGAATTGTCAGCAGTCTATGGTTATGACGCGTTTACGGCGAAAGCCAGTTACTCACAAACGGATTCGGAAAATCTGACCAATGGTGGGCCTTACGCATCAAGTGGCTCTGGGGCGAGGAGTAAAGACATTGGCGACACGATAGCGTTGACGCTCGATTATCAATGGGATGATCCGGGTTTAATCATAGGCTGGACGTCGATTGTAGTGGAAGACGAAAACAATGTACTTGGAGGCAATGAGCATAAACCTGGGTATGATGTTCACAATATGTATGTGCAATGGGTACCAAGTTCCGCGGATCGCCTCTCGGTTACCTTTGGCGTCGATAACCTATTTGATGAAACCTATGTTTCCCATGCATCGACATCGGGCATTTCACGCGGAATTGAAGTGAATGATTATGAGCCTGGCCGCAATTACAAGCTGTCTGCGGCGTATCAATTTTAACTTTGGTTAACGATTAATTTAGTGAAAATAGATGACTCAAAGCTGCCCTAACAAGGCAGCTTTTGTTGTTTTTGTACGGCGAAAATCTGCGCTTTGGTGGTGATGAAGCAAAATTTGCGGCGAAATATTGTTCAACATTGTTCGTTAATGTGACAGCAATGGAGGTCAGTTGAGAAAAAATACACCTCAATATTCAAAATTATTTATAAAATTCGGCAGAAAATCACATCATTCAACTTTGTTTGAGTGGACGAGTTTTGAACACGCATTTTGTTGCGCAAATAATTTCTACTCTAAAGTAGCATGGAGTGTAGATATGACGTGGGTTAAGCTAGGGTTGAAAGCGTTACGCATTCGTTTGCAATACGGACGAATTTAAACGGTCAAATGCCTCAAATTGATTAATTTCTTAGCGCAAATAAAATCCAATATTGCTTTAGATCAACAAAAAACCGTTTCTTTTGCCAAAAAAACTAAAACAAAGTTGATAAACGCTTAAAAAATTTGAATAATTAAAATCAATACACAATGAAGCTCTGCAAGCTTCGACATTCAGTCTTAAACAGGATACGTACCCCATGTCTAACTCGTTTGTGTTGGTGATTAACTCTGGTAGTTCTTCACTAAAATTTGCTGTAATCGATTCGCAAACAGGCGAAGCGATTGTTAGCGGATTAGGTGAATGCTTCGGTATGCCAGAAGCTGTAATTGGTTGGAAATACAATGGTGAGAAAACAGAAGAAGCGATTTCTGCACCTGACGACCACCACCAACATGCGATTAACCGCATCGTTAAGCTTATCGACACGCTAGGTTTCACATCTGAAATCGTTGCTATTGGTCACCGTATCGTTCACGGCGGCGAAAAATTCACGTCGACGGTACGTATCGACGAGAATGTATTGGCTGAAATCGAAAGCATCGCGGATCTTGCACCATTGCATAACCCTGCAGGCGCGAAAGGTATTCAAGCTGCGATGACGGCATTCCCAAGCTTGCCTCAGTTCGCGGTGTTCGATACTGCATTCCACCAATCAATGCCAAAACGCGCATACACAGGTGCAATCTCTAGTGATCTTTACACCGACTACGGTATCCGTCGTTACGGTTTCCACGGTACTAGCCACTACTTCGTTGCTAACGAAGCGGCGAAAATGCTGAACAAGTCAGTAGAAGAGTGCAGTTTCATTTCTGTGCACCTAGGTAACGGCGCATCAGTATGTGCGATTGAGAACGGTCAATCTGTTGATACTTCAATGGGCTTCACGCCACTTTCAGGCCTAATGATGGGTACACGTTGTGGTGACCTTGACCCAGGTATCATTGAGTTCCTACTGAAGAAAGGTTGGAGCCAAGAGAAAGTATTTGACGCACTGAATAAAAAATCTGGTTTCTTAGGTGTATCCGGCCTAACTTCAGATGCTCGTGGCATCCTTGAAGCGATGGAAAATGGCCACCAAGGCGCAAGACTGGCGTTTGAAGTGTTCACCTACCGCGTAGCAAAATACATCGGTTCTTACCTAATCCCACTTAGCCACCTAGACGCAGTGATCTTCACTGGTGGTATCGGTGAGAACTCTCTACCAATTCGTCGTGAAATTCTGAATAACCTAAAACTTCTAGGTTTTGTGGAAGATGAAAAGGGCAACGAAGACGCACGCTTCGGCAATGCTGGCGTAATCGCTAAATCTGAACTTTTGGGTGCAGTGGCAGTGGTTATTCCAACTAACGAAGAGTTCGTTATCGCTCAGCAGTCAGTAGAATTGCTATAAAAATCTACTCATATTTTTGGGAAATATGTCTAAGCCCTTTCCGTTAGGAAAGGGCTTTTCTTTTATATAGAACAAATTTTTTTCAGCTAAAACAAGATTTCAGTTCAGTTTATTAAACAAAATGAAGCGTTTACCTTCAGGTGCGGCGTTTTCATCTCGCTCCCTTTTTTCTGAATAGCGCTGGTTAAAAAGCTAAATCGTTTACTGCGACTAAACTTGGGTAAAACAACCTCAGTAAAGGAAGCAAACATGAGCGATAAACCAAAACAAGGTCAGTGTCCTGTCATGCATGGGGCGGCGACTAATCAGCAAATGGCCGAACTCGATTGGTGGCCAAAAGCATTGAACCTCGATATCCTCCACCAGCATGACAACAAGACCGATCCAATGAATGATGGTTTTAGTTACGCTGACGCGTTCAATTCGCTTGATCTTGACGAGTTGAAGAAAGATCTGCTCGACTTTATGACCGATAGCCAAGCCTGGTGGCCAGCGGACTGGGGGCACTACGGCGGTTTGATGATCCGCATGGCATGGCACTCTGCTGGGACATACCGAATTGCGGATGGGCGAGGTGGTGCCAGTCGCGCTAACCAAAGATTTGCGCCACTAAATAGCTGGCCTGATAATGGAAATCTTGATAAGGCGCGTCGCTTATTGTGGCCACTGAAAAAGAAATACGGCAACAAAATATCATGGGCGGATCTTATTGTACTGGCAGGGACGATGGCCTATGAATCGATGGGATTAAAGACCTATGGCTTTGCCGGTGGACGTGAAGATATATGGCATCCAGAGAAAGATATTTATTGGGGGGCTGAAAAAGAATGGCTGGAACCCAGTGGTGGTGAAAATAGTCGCTATTCAGGAGAACGAGAACTCGCTAATCCACTAGCGGCGGTAATGATGGGGCTCATTTACGTTAATCCTGAGGGCGTTGATGGTAAGCCCGATCCGATTAAAACCGCCCACGATATGCGCGTTACTTTTGCTCGTATGGCGATGAATGATGAAGAAACGGTTGCCTTAACCGCTGGTGGTCATACGGTAGGTAAAGCTCATGGTAACGGGGATGCATCACAGCTTGGCCCGGAGCCTGAAGGGGCTGAAATAGAAGATCAAGGTCTTGGCTGGCTCAACAAAACAGGCCGAGGTATTGGTCGAGATACGGTGACCAGTGGCGTTGAAGGCGCATGGACGACCCATCCAACCAAATGGGACAATGGCTATTTCCATCTGTTATTCACTTACGATTGGTGGGTGACTAAAAGCCCTGCAGGCGCCGCGCAATGGGAGCCGATCAATATCAGTGAACAAGATATGCCCGTCGATGTGGAAGATCCAACCATCAAGTGTAATCCAATGATGACCGATGCGGATATGGCACTCAAATTTGACCCTGAATATCGCAAAATAGCGGAACGCTTTCGCGATAACCCGGATGAATTTGCCGCAACCTTCGCTAGAGCATGGTTTAAGCTTACTCACCGAGATCTTGGGCCGAAGTCGCGCTATCTTGGCCCTGATGTGCCGAGCGATGATTTGATTTGGCAAGATCCGGTGCCGAGCGTTAGCTATCATCTCAGCGAGGATAATATTGAAAGCCTTAAACAGGCCATTCTCAATAGTGACATTACAATCAGCGATCTGGTCACAACCGCGTGGGACAGTGCGCGCACCTATCGCGGTTCAGATCGAAGAGGGGGAGCAAATGGCGGACGCATTCGTTTATCACCACAAAAGGACTGGCAAGGTAATGAGCCTGAACGATTAGCGCGCGTGCTTAAACAGCTTGAAACAATACGTGCCGAGTTAGACTCGCCAATTAGTATGGCTGATCTGATTGTGCTTGGCGGTGGTGTCGGTATTGAAAAAGCCGCCGCTAATGCTGGGATCAAGATTGAAGTCCCATTTGCACAAGGTCGCGGCGACGCATTGCAAGTGATGACGGATAGTGAATCTTTTGATGTTTTAGAGCCGATCCATGATGGTTTTCGTAATTGGCTTAAAGATGATTATATCGTTAGCGCAGAAGAACTACTGTTAGAGCGCAGCCAATTGATGCAATTGACGGCGGCGGAAATGACACTGCTCGTCGGTGGGATGCGAGTATTAGGGACGAATCATGGTGGCAGTCAAACCGGTGTACTAACCGATCGGGTTGGCGCGTTAACCAACGACTTTTTTGTCAACCTTACTGACATGAACTTCACTTGGCATCCAGCCGAGAATGGCTTGTATGAAATCCGTCAACGCAACTCTGGCGAAACAAAGTGGATCGCCTCCCGAGTCGATTTGGTGTTCGGTTCTAATTCCGTACTGCGCGCCTATGCCGAGCTGTACGCTCAAGATGATAATCAAAACAAGTTTGTGGAAGATTTTGTCGCCGCTTGGGTCAAAGTGATGAACGCGGATCGTTTTGATCTATAACCTAACGTAAGCAGAAAACTAACATAAGCAGACGTCTAATAGACCAAACAAAGCCCTCATGTCATGGTTGATTGAGGGCTTTTTGATTACACGTTAGTTAGATACTTTCTCACAACCAGCCTTTACATCAGCAAACGGGTAGGGAGCCAACTTACCGAACCCTGTCATCTTGGTGGCTTTGAGCCTTGTCGTCAGTGGCGTAGAAATACCGCAGAGGTAGCGAGCAAGAGCCTCAACGGTGATCTCGGTATGGTTTGATTTACCCGCATTGAGCAATGGCTGACACCAATGTTGCAATTGAGATAGTTCTATTTCTGGCAACGAATTGGCATTGGGTAGTACAGCGGCATGCCCACGACACACTGAGCAATGACCACACTGCGCGGGCGCATGTTCATCGGCAAAATAATTGGCCAGTCGATGGCTTAAACAAGTTTGGCTTTCAAACAGAGTTAACATCGCGTGGACACGGTTAATTTCCGTTTCTTGTTTGGTGATAAACAAGCGGTGAATCGCGCGACTTAACTCAGTGGCATTACTTCCTTTGCAGGCGGCAGGATTACACAGACGAAATACATCAGTCATCTGTTTGCTTTCGAGTGTTATCCAGCCTTTATCAGCAAGATAATCCAATGCAGCGACTGCGCGTTGACGCTCGGCATGATAGGTGTGCCATAGCGCATCGAAGTCGACAGTATGCCAGATGCGTGATTTTGCCGATGCACTAAATAGCGCCTCAATAAAGGCTCTGCGTTCACCGTCAAATTGGGCGATGATCTGTTCCACAGGCACTAATGTCTTAAATCGATAATCAGCAAAGTAGCTGTATTGCGGTTCAATCACCTTTTCGAGCTCTAGATAGACCAACAAGGTTTTGAGTGGCAACTGGCGGATATTGCAGTCACGAGACAGATTATTAAGCATCACTTCCCATGACTGTCCTGATTCTGTTTGACCTATCTCGTCAATGACGGCATGTATAGCGGCTAAATCGGGCGTATCACCGTAGACAAAGTTTTCTAGAACGCTTAACGACTCACGGTTGGCGAGTACGGAGCAGATCGACGTGTTTCCATCGCGACCCGCTCGGCCAATTTCTTGGCTGTAGTTCTCAACCGACTTGGGTAAATCGTAATGAATCACAGCGCGAATATCAGATTTGTCGATACCCATCCCAAAGGCGATGGTAGCCACGATAACGTTGATCTTACCCTGCATAAAATCGTTTTGGATTTTTTGCCGCACGTCACTGTGCATACCTGCGTGGTAGGCTGTGGCCGCTGCACCTTGTTCACAGAGGTAACGAGCGACGCTTTCTGCTGTGTTTTGCAAGGTGACATACACGATCGTTGGGCGCGGCGATTCACTATTGATCAGTTCGAGTAACTTGTTTGGCTTTTCAGCTTCCGGGCATGGCAGTACATTGAGAACGAGATTCTCGCGGTAAAAGCCGGTTACCACGATATCGTCGGGCTTGATAGCAAATTTAGCGCCCATATCTTCGATGACCTGAGGAGTTGCCGTAGCCGTGAGAAGTAAAACTTGCGGGATATTGAGTTGTGCGCAATAGACAGGAAGTTTTAAATAGTCGGGTCTAAAATTATGCCCCCATTCAGAAATACAGTGGGCTTCATCTACCACGAGGAGTGAAATAGGCACAGAAGAAATAAACTGACGAAAGCGTTCGTTTTTCAAGCGCTCAACTGAAATCATCAGGATCTTCGTCTCTCCCGCTTTCACCGCTCGCATCACTTCGCGCGATTCGTCATAGGTTAATGAAGAGTCAATCGATGCCGCGGCAATGCCTTTGCTCTTTAGAAAATCAAGCTGGTCTTTCATCAACGCTAATAGCGGTGATATCACTAAGGTTAAATGCGGCAGATGTAATGCGGGGAGTTGGTAGCACAGTGATTTGCCAGAACCAGTGGGAAAAATAGCGGCTGTTGAACGGCCAAGTAAAACCTTTTCCACCACCTGTTGTTGGCCGCCACGTAAGCGTTCAAAAGCAAACACATCTTTGAGTGTTTTTAAATAGGTCGTCTCTTTGTTCATGCCAGCCCTGCCAATCGATAAATCTTAATAATGTGAAGTTTACCTGCCTACTGAGACGACTTCGAGCGTAATGCGTTAAAACTGGGAAAGAATAGAGGCAATAACAGCATAAGCTCAGTAACGAAAGTCATAGAGTTTGAGATCTTGTCTTTTTTACTGAAAAGATACATAACACGATAGCCATCAACCTTTATTCACTCAGCGACATGCTTTGCTTTGATACATAAATCAATCGGTGTACATTGCTCGGTACAGCATGCGGGTTGTCTTGGCTGTTAGGCGAAAAGCGATATATCAAAAATCATGCAGAATAAAACTGGGCAAATAACCAGACTCAAAAAAAGAAATGTTAAGTGAGAATCGATAGATGTTGGTTGAAAATAGAGAAAAGAAAGTCATTTTTCATGGTGAGGCGGCATACCTTGTTACACAAAACCCTAAGTTGGCTGAGATGTGTTTTATTCCTTGCCAAGAAGAGCTCGATCTCACGTTTATCGGTGAGTTGACGTTAACGCTAGGGCAAGAATTGCCGGCATTGTTTGTTGAGTTCATCCAACAGTGTGGTGGCTTTGACGTAGGGCGTGATTTTAGTTTTCCCTGTGCTTATCGACATGATGATCCGGTTAAGCGGATTTTGGAAATTAACCTGCCGATGACGTTTACTGACGGTCGCCAAACATGTTCTTATCCATTTCATCTATTTGAGGGCTTTCTGCTGCCGGGTGGGGATGGTTACGAAACCTCAGTTTCAGTATTAGAAATGTGTTTTGGTTACGGAGAGCACCAAGATGCGTTGCAAGGACGAGATTGGCGCAAGCTGGTGCCTTTTGCGAACAATGATGGTGACGTGCTGTGTCTTGATTTTAATCAGGGTGGTGAACCCAGTATTGTTTACGTGACTTATGATGGTGTGGGCATTTACCCAATTTTACCTAACTTTACGGCATTGCTATTAGCTCTGGATTATAAAAGCTAACACTGGCTTAGACTCGTTCTAATTCAATCGATGAAAATGACGAAGCCCTTTCGGTTAGGAAAGGGCTTTTTATTTACACTCAATTAAAGCGTGGGGTAGGTGGAAGGAAGAATAGGACTAACTAATCCATGCATCTTCCGATTTAACCTGTTTTTCTTTACGTGGTTTACCACTGAGCATGTAGGCGATGATCAGCAACACAATCAGTAAGCCAAAAAACGCCATGATGCCAAGGTTAATAATGGTACTTAACGCTTGTTTGGTCGTAAGCTTTTGCGTCACAGTGAGCGCGACCTTATTATCCTCATTGCTGAGATTTAAGATGGTGACGTCAACCACTTGTTGTGCCGCTGTGGTTTGCAACGGTAGCAATTTATTCAAGCGTTCGATTCGTTTGTCGCTATTGCCTTGGTCTAGAGATGCTCTGAGGGTCGCAATCTCGTACAGGTCCGCGCTTCTTTCACCAGACCAATCAAGTGTAATAGAGGCTTGTTGCGGCTTTGTTGGGGATAATGTAGCTTTCGTTGCCTGCCATACTTCATCTTTTAAGTGACGTAGGTCTGCACGATAACCGCCGATATCATCGGTATTGCGTAGCGCAGCATCGTGGTCAACAACAATCCCTTGGAGTGCTTCATTCCAGCATTGTATGGTGTCACAACTGCTGCTGGTGGCTTCGTTCCATAGTAGAGCAAATTCTTGCTTAAAATCTGAACAGGCGGTGTTGAGGCGCTCATTATGAATTGAGTTGTCGTTAGCGTTGCTCTTATCAATGGATTCATCAGGCTTTGATGTTTCAATAGGGCAATAGGGCGCAAAATGAGTCGCGATTGCTTGTAGGCTTTCTACGGTAAACATCATCATTTCACTGCGATGGCGGATACGTAGCTTAAAGCCATCAGGAGAGAACTGTTTTTGCATCTTAGCAACTTTAACCATGTAGCTGTAGAGTTCTTCCGATACATCAGGTGTAAAGTCAGGTTGGGTGGTAATAAACAGCTGGTACGCTTTGATTGGTGCCGCATCCGGAGTCACTTGCAGATCTTCACTCGTTAGCGCGTATTCGAACTGTTTACAATAAGCGGCAGCGTTATTCTTGTCGTGGCTATCTAAACACAAGCGTGGTTGAGTAATGGACAAGCGGTCGCCGACTTTAAGCTCGCTAGTTGGCCAATCATAAGGCCCGTTGATCTTGTAAGACGTGCTGTTATCTAACATCGCCAAACTGGCATCTCGCCATTCAAATTTGGTGTTGGCGGCGATGAAAAAGCAGCCAAGCAATAGCCCCATTGCTGCGGCAAGATATTGTGGTTTTTTCTTGATTGCATCTTGATCTGAAAGTTCATTTAAGCCAATGCGCACCACCGCCGATTGACTCTGTTCAATTTCAAATTGCACATCTCGATTTAGAGTGATGTTATTTTGCCATTGGCTTGGTATCCACGCTTTCGTCGCTTCACCGTTAGGCGCGATAAATACGATCCAAGTTTTGTTGCCGGTTGTGTCAATCGCTTCAACTTTACCAAAGTATCGATTGACCACCATGCTTGCCGGATCTGCCGTAGGGCCTTGTCGTTTAAGCAGCAGTAATGTCACTAGGCTAATAACCACAAGAATTGCAGCGCTTAGCCAAACGGGCTCAATGGTAAAATCGAGTTTGTTGATATGCGAGAAAATAGCCGTCGCAATCACCAACAGAATCGGTACGAGGAAGTTGTAAAAAGGGGCAGAGAGGTAGCGTGATTCTATCAGCGTTGCCGGGCGCTCGGATTTTAATACCGTGTGAGATATAGGGTCTACATCGCGGTGGGACGCTCTCGGCGCTCTATCGCCTTGCGACTGAGTTTCCGGCTTTATCGTATTACTCACTTGCTCGTTTAGCGCTGACGTAACGGTTTGTTTGGCCGTCACTGATTCAGTGTTGCTTATTGGCGACGAGGTTTGATCGTTAGCATCATGTACTGCTGTTTGGTCGCTTGGAGATAGCTCTTCACTTGATTCTTGAATTGGTGCTTCTGCGAGCGTGTTATTAACATCATCGACAATAGAATAATCATTGAGGCTTATGACGATCATGACATTGTCGGCCAAAACGACTTCAGCGAAGGTGGTTTCAAGGTCGAGATAGTTGAACGCTTTCTCTGGCATGATGACGAGATAGTCAGCTAGAGCTAAGAAATAGGCTTCTTCACCGTTGTTATCTTCCGCGGCAATAGAATGAACCTCAAATTGTTCAGTGATGTAGTACACCTCTGAGGAGGTCGCTTCTAACTCCAAGAGTTCAAATATGGCGTTCCGCTCTTCATCGGAGAGTTCGCTATCGCGCTGAGTACTCAGTAACTTAGCTTTCTGCTCTTCTAAAAGAGCTTTATTATTTTGGTTTGAAAAGTAAGCAACGATGGCATAAATAAAAATACCAATTTGGACGATAATTAATAATTCTTGCATGAAACCTTAAAATCCTTGTTAACGCCGAGATGATTCCCCGATCTAATTTTTAACCAAAAAACGTGATGCATATAGTCTCATTGTTTACTTGGTGGTATTAAAAATTACTCCAATAATTGTGACTCGTTACGCTGTTTCATTCATCCTATCTCTATGTTTCGATTTGATTATTCCTTCTCATATAGCCTTGACGTATCAATCGGTGGTCTATACTTCTTGCAATCAATTTGAATCGTCGACGATTGACTGATGACTTTTAATCTGAAAATTCGATGGTTTTCTGCCGATAGGTTGCTTCCGCTTACGTAAGTAACATCAACCACTCTCTAATCAATAAGAAGATAGTGCCATGAACAAACATGCGTTTTCACTCCATAGTCAATATTACCCAACGGGTGATCAGCCGACCGCGATTGCAAGTTTAATGTCGGGTTTAGAGCAAGGGAAAAAACATCAGATTCTGAAAGGTATCACAGGGTCTGGTAAAACTTTTACCATGGCAAATTTAATTGCGAGAACCAAAAGACCGACATTGATCCTCTCGCATAATAAAGTGCTCGCCGCACAGCTATACGAGGAAATGCTCTCTTTCTTTCCCGATAATGCGGTGCATTTTTTCGTCTCTTATTATGATTACTACCAACCTGAAGTGTATATCCCGCAAAGTGACCGCTTTATCCGTAAAGACACGGCGGTAAATGAGAGGCTTGAGCGGCTAAGACTTGCCAGTACCAAAGCGCTTATCGAGCGACGAGATTCCATTATTATTGCCTCTGTATCTTCTATATATGGCTTAGGCTCTCCTGAACAATATAGGGCTCTGCAAATTCATTTAGATGTTGGTCAAGCCGTGGCATTGCCAGATCTAATAGCGCGACTTGAACAGAACCAGTACCAAGCGTGTAAAGATGTGGTGAAAAATGGCAGCTATGCACTCAACAGCGACGGTTTAGATATTTTTCCGGCAGATTCATCTCATGATGCGATTCGTCTGACAATTGCTGATGGTTGGCTTGAATCGATTGAGCGAATTAACCCGAAAACACGAGCAAGGCTAGGGGCATTAGATTCTTATACTGTTAGTCCCAAAACGCTCTATGCCGTTTCAAAGCAGCAAGTTGAAAGGGCGATACCTCAAATAAAACAAGAGTTGGAACTGCGTTTAGAAACGTTAAACCAAAATCAGCAATGGCAAGAGGCAGGTCGGTTAGAGGAGCGTATTACACGCGATATAGAGCAATTAGTGACTCAAGGTTACTGCTCGGGCATGGAAAACTACGCGCGTTACTTTAACCCACGTGAAGAGGGGTCTCTGCCGACAACCTTATTGGATTATTTGCCTAAAGATGGCTTATTACTCATCGATGAATCTCATGTGATGATCCCGCAAATATCCACTATGGCTCGTAGTGATGGCGCTCGAAAGCAAACCTTAGTGGATTATGGGTTTCGTTTACCTTCATGTCATGATAATCGACCACTAACATTTGAAGAGTTTGTTAAGGTCAAACCACAAACGGTGTTTGTCTCAGCGACCCCGGGGACTTATGAGTTGTCCTGTACTCATAATCAAGTCGTGCCGCAAGTGATTCGTCCAACCGGTTTGTTGGATCCATTGATTGAGGTTCGCGCGAAATCCGATCAAGAAAAAAACCTGTGTCATGAAGTGGCGATTCGGATCGAAAATGATGAGCGGGTGTTGGTGACCACACTGACGAAAGCACGCGCGGAATCGTTATCAAATCAGCTCAATGATAAAGGGGTTTCAGCTCGATTTCTTCACTCTGACATCACAACTGCGGATCGGGTTGCTTTGATCAAGGCATTTCGTAAAGGTGAATTTGATGTCCTGATTGGTGTAAACCTAATACGTGAGGGGCTCGATATTCCAGAAGTGACGCTGGTAGCGATTTTGGATGCTGATAAAGCTGGATTTCTACGTAGTGAAAGTGCGTTGCTGCAAACCATTGGTCGAGCCGCACGTAACACCAAAGGGTTGGCCATCTTATATGCTGATAAGGTGACGCCAGCAATGCGAGTCGCGATTGATGAAACAGAGCAAAGGCGCCTTATTCAGCAAGAATACAATCTTGAGCATGGTATAGAACCACGCAACCCAAGTCGTACGATTGTTGATGCAGATGAGCCTGTTGGGCCAAACCCGTTAACGCAACATTTAACGACTCTAGCGCAATGCCATGAACTAACACAGGTGTGTGAAGAGATAAGAGTATTAGAACTGAAAATGATGCAAGCGTATGAGGCGCACCAAACAGAAGAGGTTGAGCAGTATAAGCAACAACTTCAACAGTGTTATCAGCACATGATCAGGGTGTAGTGAGCCTCTACCTAGCGTAGCCAATTGGCGTGCACATAGTTTGGTGAGGCAAGAGAGCTTCGCCATGCTGTTGTGTGAAAAGCTGTTATGTGAAGAGCGACTATGTAAGGAGTTGTTTAGTGTATTTGGCTGCTCGTAAACTTCGTATTGATATTTTTAACTGTAATGTATTTACTTTGTAAATTATTGCTTATATATTGATTTCGTTGCTACGACAATCCACTGATTAATAACCGCTCATTAGGAGCCAAAGATGTTTTCAACTTTAGCCCAACAATTTGCTGCTTATAGCCAAATGCTGTTTGGTGCTTTGTCGTGTTTAGCAAAATCAACCACAACGCTTGCAACATCAACAATTTCAGTCGTCGTCCTAGTCATTATTAACTAGGCTGGCGGCATCTTCCGTCAGCCAAGCTGACGGAGGAATCGCATACATCAATTCTTCTTTTTTTCTCCCCAGCAAATCTGACGGTCCATAATAAAAAAGCGAGTTAGGCTAAATCTAATCGCATAAGGACGGTACAGTGAAAAATCAACACACAATAGCGATAGGTTTAATGACCTTTGCCATGTTTCTTGGCGCAGGGAACATCATCTTTCCTCCTTTCTTAGGTTTGGAAGCGGGGACCATGTACCTTCCTGCCATGCTGGGTTTTTTGGTTACAGCAGTGGGCCTACCAGCGTTAACTTTGGTGGTGTTCGGCCGTTTGAGTGACAGTGCGCAATTAACCAAAGCGTTACCTCAACCACTGGCAATTGCGTTTTGGGTGTTGTTGTTTACTGCGGTTGGGCCAGCATTTGCCATGCCGCGCGCAGTAACCGTTGCGTATGAAATGGGGATTAAACCTTTTGTTGAAGGCGACCACTTGCTGGTTTTTTCAATAATCTTTGTGACAGCAACTTTACTGCTTGCTTTTCAACGCGGCAAGTTGGTCGATTACATCGGTAAAATCATGACGCCAATTTTAGTGATCATGTTAGCCCTATTGGCAATCGCTGCGTTCATTCAACCATTAGGCCCACTCAGTGTGCCAACGTTGGATTACCAGCAAAGAGCGGTAACCAGTGGATTGATTCAAGGTTACATGACGATGGATGCGATTGCGGCCGTTGGTTTTGGTTGGATCATTATCAAAGCGATCCGAGATAGAGGATGTGAGTCGAACAAAGATATCTTTAACGCGACGCTGAAAGTGACCTTGGTTTATGCGTTGTTAATGTCGGCTTGTTACCTTGCCATGGCCTATGTAGGTGCGACATCAGCGTCGATTGCCGATGGTGCGACCAATGGTGGTGAACTGCTAACGCGTTATGTTGCTGCGGTATTTGGGCCATTTGGGCAATATTTGCTGGCAGGGATCATCATCATGGCGTGTTTAACCACCACGGTTGGTCTGACCGATGCATGTGCAGAATATTATCAGCAAACTTTCCGCTCACCGTTTAATCTTACCGCGACGATCGTTGTCGTGTTGACGGGTATCATTGCTAATTTTGGTTTGGATCAAATCCTCAAAGTAAGCTTGCCAGCGATCTTAATTTTGTGCCCAGTGGCGATTACTTTGGTGTTGACCGCAATGATATTGCCGACGACAAAGCGTTACAGCGCACCTTATGTCATCATCGTATTGATTAGCTTGGTATTGGGTAGTTTAGACGCTCTGCATATCCTTGAGTTGTTACCGGAATCGTTGACGGCAATATTGAGTCAATATCTCCCTCTATTTGATGCGCACGGCAGTTGGTTCATTCCGGTATTTGCCGCAATTATGATTAGTAAGGCGCTTAATCGAGAGAGTGAGTTGTAAACATCTCGTAATCAATGCCAACTGGATAGATGCTATTTGTCATTGTGAAAGTGAATAAAAAAGCTCGTGGAAAACACGAGCTTTTTTCTGATTTAAGAGCGGTAATGGAGATTACAGTCCTTTGGCGTATTGCTTGTTGGTGGTGATCCCCGTTGCTTGTCGAATGCGCTCAAAGGCATGTGGCTGCTCGTCTTCAGCGCTATTTAGCGCATTGACAAATAACTCGACGAGCTCGACATTAGTGACGTTGTGACGTGTTTCAGTTTGAATATCACGCAAATCTACGAGCACGTCAGTAAGAAGCGTCGACAAGCGCTTGATGATCTCTAAGTTCAGTACGTTATGCTCGCCGTACACACTGTTGTGGCTGCCTTTGAGCTTTTGGATTACGTATGAAGTACCATTGAGATTGATCACCGAAGTGCGTTTGCTACAGCGCTTCAAACAGCCTTTGTTCACCTTAATCTTCTTACAGCCTTCCGTTTGCTGGAACAGGCATTGACGGCTGGTGAGCAGCGTATTTGGGTGGTAAACGTTATAGAAGGTTCTAAAGCCTTCTGGTCTCACCAACTTACGGATTTGTAGGAAGCTTAACTCGTCGGAAATAAACGCGCCGCGGGCTTGATACTGATCTTGTAAGCACTGCAAAGTGTACGAGTTGGCACTGTTCATTTGCGGCCCAGCAATCCAATCAATCCCCATTGATTGTGCCAAGTAACCAACCCCGGAGTTGTTGGTGACAAGCAGAGTCGGGCGCACTTCCGATAAGAAGCGCTGCGCGGCTTGATAGTCATCGCCGATCAGAACCGCTTGGAACCATGGAATTAAGTGGGTATTGGCTTTAAATAGTGTAATTAGAGCATCACATTCACTGGCCAGTCCCATTGGCAGTTCAAAATAGACATCGACGTCAGGGCGAACAATCGAGGCTGCATCTTGTTGATTTGAGACTAATACGGAGAGCTTAGTGACTGAGGGCTCAGCGTCACTCGCTGTGGATGCCACGATGGCAGGCACCTTGATGGCACTTTTCACCAAAGGCGCATTCGAAGGCGAAGAAACGTCAAAGTCACTAATGGCTTCTTCAACGCGATTTATGATGACAGATTTATCGTCGTACAGTTTTTGTTTTACGGCTTTAACATCATCCACTGAACTGCATTGATACACTTTAGAGAAGTGTGTTACCGCGTGATCTCTTGGGTTATTGATAAACATATCTTTACCAATCTCACCTTGCAAAAAGCCATTGGTAAAGTCGCGGTTAAATACGGTATAAAGTTCACGTGTATCGGTTGAAAGTACTTTGCCATCACAGTACTTATCGATCTGCTGGCGCCAGTTATCCACCACAGTATAAACATAGTGAAACTTCTTAATTCGACCTTCCACTTTTAATGAGTAGACACCTGCATCCGCCAGCGCTTCGAGATCATTAAAAGCAGAGTTGTCTTTCATGTTCAGTGGGTAATCACTGCCAGTTGGCGTGGTTTGGTACTGATCACGACAAGGTTGGCTGCAACGGCCACGGTTACCCGAGGCACCATTTTTGGCTGAACTCATGTAACACAGACCAGAAAAGCCGATGCAGTATGAACCGTGGACGAACACTTCCATCAAAACATTGTGTTGATGACCAAATTGGGCAAGGTGTTTGATCTCATTAATGTTCAACTCACGAGATAAGTTTACTCGGCTAACCCCCAATTGATTGAGGAACAAAATTTGTCCTTCGTTATGGGTGTTTAACTGAGTTGACGCGTGCACATCCAGATCGGGAAAGTGACGCTTTATTATCGCACCCAAGCCGAGATCTTGAATGATCACACCATCGATTTTTGTGGTGTTCAGTTCATTTAGTAAGCGCACGACCGCTGGGATCTCACTTTCAAGTAGCATGACATTCAGCGTAAGGAAAATTTTGCAATTATGTTGATGTGCCAATTCAAGCACGCCACGCAAATTCTCTAAAGTCAGGTTAGTTGCTCTGTTGCGAGCGTTGAAACGATCGAGTCCACAATAAACCGCGTCAGCCCCTGCAGCAATCGCTGCTTTAATCGAATCTAAATCACCACCCGGCGCCAGAAGTTCAAATTGATCTCGTGTCACAAACTTATCTCTAGTCAGAATTACCCTAAATTGGCTTTGCATCTTACGGGTTTGAAGCAGGGAATCTAGCAAAAGTTGAGAATTGGCGTGACTTGGCACCTAGGTTAGTCGCTTTTAGTTGTATCACTAAACGGGTTTTGTCTATTCAAGCTGTTGTTTTGATTGCATATGTGTTTTTGTGCACTGGCCCGAATTTATTCGTGACTGAGCTTACTCATTTACCGCACAACGAAGAGAATACCGCCGAATTAAAGGATTATGGATCACTGATGTGATGCTGCATTGATGAATTCTGTTGTTAAGTTTGTGCGTTGGTGTGCCAGTGGTGACATCAAGTAAACACGCATTACTTGGGACGGATGAACGAGCCATGACATGTGTATTTTAGGATGATTGGATGTATTTGAATAACGGAATTAAGGCGTCATTTCTACTGACCTTACTCACGCTTGTTGGCTGTGAAAAGCAAGTGACGTTTGCGCCAAAGGAAGGCGATGAAAAACGCTATTGGGTTTATACCCACACTACGCAAGACATAGCCCAAGACTACGACACCGCGATGATCAGCGAAAGCTTAGTGCACTATCGAGTTGATGAGGTCGGTGACACACTAAAACTTCATATCACGCCTGAACACTTACAGTTCTCAGCAGGCTATTCATCTTTCTCGAGTGTCGAATTATCAAGTAGTCAACAAAAGATGGTTCCGTTCTTTCAAGATGGTTTTGATGTTTCCTATAACATGGAAACGGGAGAGCAGATCGAGTTCAAAGGCCGTAATCAAGCGATGTGGGACGAGTTGGTTAAAAAGCGTGGCGATGTCGTGCTTAACAGTTTGAAATCAACCATGAACGCACCCGGTTTACTGCAATCGCTGCCAACTAAAGTCGGTCGTCAGGTTACGCTAGACAACTTCAATGGTCGGTCAGTCACTCTGACCGTGAACCAGCTGACAGAGAGCACACTGTTTGCCACGGTTTCTCTTGCGGACAAGCGTTCGGATGATAAGCAAGCGAATGACCCACAGACTCCGTCAAATGCGCACTACCAGCTTTATGGCAAATTGGAAATTGATCGTGCAACGGGATGGTTGAATAGCCTTAATCTGGTGATGAATGTTCCGGTCGATGTGTATGGTGAAACCAAAGTCACTCAAACGACCGTCGCGATGCGTTCGGAAGATCAACCTATAGGTGCCTTTAGCGATATTTTCGCTCACGCTTATTACGACGATGAGTTGTATTGGTACGATATTGAACCCATTCCTGAGGCCATCCTTGTGAAAGGGACAACAGTTGAAGCCGAAACCGGCAAAAACGAAGGTCTGCAAGACCAATTGACCCAAGACGACGTGATGCCTTACGAGGAAGGTATGTTTAATAAAGAAAACTCTCGTTCTGATGGTCAAGGATTTCGCCTCGCTTTCCCTACTCAAATTCCCCCTAATCAGGTGGTCGGCTATATCGCAATGCGCGATGTGCGCGCTTACACGAATAATGGCGATAAGATTGATCTTAAGCTTGTCACCCCCAACGCTTTGCAGTTCTTTGATGAGAACATGAATGTTAATGCCATGGTGCAGCCGATTGGTTGGAATAAAGGCGCTGAACTGAAAGAGATCAGCACATTTGCAGCCCATATTGATTACTATAAAGGGGCAATTGAATTGCACTCTTTGCCGTGGCAAGGCGGCAGCAGCCAAAGTTATCAAGTGGGCGATCTACAAGTTGCAATCAAAAAGGTGCCCGGGGCTGAGAATGAATACCGAGTGGAATATCATAATAGCGAGTACCAGTGGCTCGGTTTCACCATTGGTGGTGTTCAAGGCCAGATGGCATTTTCGCCCCCAAAAACGGGGCCAGAGTGGCTTTCTCCGGGGAGTCGTCAGTTATTCGTCCAATCAACACCGCCTGAACTGATTACTCGAACAATGAGCTTCAAATTTTCTGAAGAACCTAAAGAATTAATGTTTATTGTTCACAGTCAAAATGAAACGCCAAGCTTTTCGCAAGAAGTCGAGTTTTTGGATAGGGAGTGGTATTTGGCCAGTGCTGAGATGCCTCCGATGACGAACAATCTGAATCGTGAATATTATCCGTTTGAGAGTGACAACGTTGTAGAACAAAGTGCGTCAGCGTTCGATTTTCATGCCGATCATCGAGTGGCGACCGAATCGCTACAAAATGCGGTTGTCGCCTTACCAATGGAATGGGCGGCTTTATGCCAGTTCGATATTGTCAACGCACCCCAGGTGAATGGCAAGCCGCTAGAATGGAAACCGCAATCAGAAGTCGATAACGACTTACCGGGTGGACCTGTCACCATTGAACCAAACACAATAGCCTTCCAATTAATGACGCCAGATGGTGTACGACGTTATTTCTATGACATGGCGATCACTACGCGCTTTACATGCGCAGGGAAAACCAAGTGGAACCAAATGTCGCCGCCTTCTAGCCCAAAACCATGGTTGATTGATATCAGTGCAATTGAAGGATTTGATGCAAAGCAAACCGTGGCAGATTTTCTTGGGCGTTATCGAATCTTAGATCAACATGGCCAAAAATTAGTGCCGATTGATAAGCAAGGTGAGGTGCTAACAGCCAGTGATCGTTTGTTGTCTGAAATACTTTTCGCTCCGGGCTACCTAAAAATGTCAGGTTCTATATCACGGATTGAAGAAGTGATTGTGCAAGGTGAGCCATTAGAAAAGCAATTTGTTGTTCAATTCCCACCGCTGCCAAAAGGATAAGACGATGCGCCGTATTTCACTCAGTTCTATTTATCTTATGCCTCTGATGATGATTTCTACTGTATCGGCAGCGCCGATTTGGTTGGATGAAGATTGGAACATCGTTAAATCAGAGGCTCAAGCCCGTTACTATCTCGCCGAGCCACTCACTAAGGAAGAAAGCGGTTGGCCTGTAACGGTTTATTTCCAAGGCGGAGACATCGTCAATTTTAAAGGCACGCTTAATAGCGGCGATATCTCGACCGGAAAATCAATTGGTGCTTATGAAATCTATTACGAGAACGGTCATCTTCTCTCGTCGGGTAGCCGCAATGCCAAAGGGCAATACGAAGGACTCACTAAATTCTATAACCAAGAAGGGGTGCTCACCGAAGAAGCAACATATGTTGCTGGCAAGGAAGAGGGGATCGGTCGACTGTTTTATCCTAATGGCGGTGTTGAAGAAGAATACACCATATTGGGCGGGAATCGTGTTGGTGAAGATGTTCACTATTATAAAGATGGTAGCGTGTGGCAAAAACATCGCTTTGTCGATGGAAAAGCCCATGGTCTGCAACGAACCTACCATCGTGATGGCACATTAAGGCAAGAGTCGACGTTCGTTATGGGTCGCCAACAAGGTGAGTACAAAAGCTACTATGAAAATGGTCAAATTTCTTATCAGGTAAGCTATCAAAATGATCAGCCGACAGGTGTAGGGCGATCTTATCACGAAGATGGATTGCTTTATTTGGAAGTAACGTACGAGCAAGGCAAAAAAAATGGCCTGGAACGCTCTTGGTATGGGCAAGATAAGCTGCGCTCTGAGCAGCATAATGTTGATGGTAAAACACACGGTGTTGCGACTCATTATTATGAATCCGGCAATACCAAAAGTATTGAAAATTACGAGAAGGGCCGCCGTCGCGGAACGCAGTTGGCCTTTTATGATCAGCCTAATGCAGTGGAAAGCGAAACAGAATTTGATACGCAAGGGAATAAGATCGAAGAGACGCGTTTTGATAAGCACAGCACAAAGACGTATCACTACGTTGCTCGCTATCCGAATGAGCAACTTGTTAGTGATTTAAAAAAATACCGCGATTCTGTACTCATTTCACGCGAGCAAACCAACGCGAAGAAAAAATGGCAACTAAAGGAGCAATTTAACGCGGACGGTGAATTGACACAACGTATCGAAAAAATCAATGGTAAATATCATAACGCCTATGTGTCGTTAGATATCTATAGTGACAATATCGAAACGACGCGTTATCAACATGGCGTGCGCAGTGGAGAGTATTCAGTGATTAGCCAACAAGGCAAAGTGATCGATACGGGGAGCTATTACAAAGGCAAAAAGAGTGGCGTTTGGCGACATAATTACAATGGTATAACGCGCACGGAAACGTACAATCGCAAAGGTCAACTGCATGGTGAAGTGAGTGAGGTTACTGTTAATGGCGATCGCCTGGTATGGGAGCAGTACCGAAATGGTAAGCAACATGGCCACACCGAAAACTACGCCAAAACAGGGGCTTTACTCGCAAAAGGCAATTACCTAAATGATCAGCGTGATGGTCAATGGCAGCATCAAGAAGAGTATGAGTTTGATGTTGTGATTTGGTCAGGAAAATACCAAAAGGGTAAGAAAGTGGGTAAGTGGTTCGCTCATTCAGCGGCGGGTTATGAGCTAGGTCGGCAGCAATACGATCAACAAGGACGCAAGCAAGGCACGTTCTACACCTTCGAAGAGTATGGCGCGCTTAAACGTATTGAGCGCTACAAAGACGATGAGCCAGTTGGAGAGTTTGAATACTACAATACTGATGGCAAATTGGGCCACAGCGCAAAATCAATCTTTTTGTAGTCAACGAGAGGTAAAGGTGAGAATGGCAAGGTAAAACGTGAACGCCATTTCACCCAATAAGGAGAACAGAATCGTTAAATTTCGTTCTCCTTGTTAAAATAAACAGAGCGCAAATCTCCGGGTTGTAATCCCAGTGTGGTTTAGCGCTTTGTTTTGTTACCAAACTGCTTAATGCTGGTTTTCTTCGCCGTACGTCGGTTCGCTTGTTTATCTCTCGGCGCGCGCTTACTCACACCCGTTGACGGTTTATCGGTGACGGGAAAGTCGGCCAGTTCTTGCAATGGTAATGGGCGTTTGGTCAGCTGACGAATCGCGGCCAGATAGTCACTTTCACCATGACAAACAAGCGAGATCGCCAGACCTTGTTCACCCGCGCGTCCGGTGCGGCCGATGCGGTGTACATAGGTGGTTGGGTTCGTAGGTAGTTCAATGTTGATCACCACTGGCAATTGTTCTATATGAATTCCGCGCGCAAGTAAATCGGTGGCCACCAGAATCTGTGTTTTTTGCTGTTTGAATTCCGCTAAAATTGACTCTCGTTCCTGTTGGCTCTTGTTACCGTGTAACGCACTGACAGTTAAGCCAGCTTTGGTGAGTTTTTTACACAAAGCATCGGCATTGTCTTTCGCGCCGATAAAGACCAGAGCTTGTTTCCAACCATGACGTTTAATCTGATCGATTAGCACATTGGCTTTACTGCCTTTGTTGACTAGATAAGCAATCTCTTCAATCTCACTGACCACGCTATTGGCTTGATTGGCTTCAATCAACGCTGGTGCATTTAACAAGCTATCCATACTGGCTTTAAGTTCTGGTAGCAGCGTGGCAGAAAACAGCATGGTTTGGCGTGTTGCAGGCATGAATGCAACGATCTTTTGCACATCACTCCAGAAGCCCATATCAACTAAGCGGTCTGCTTCATCTAGCACGAGAGTGTTGACATCACGAGGATAAAATTGTTTTTCAGTCAGTAAATCGAGTAGGCGACCTGGCGTCGCGACCACAATTTCAGGGCACAGTTGCAAAGCTTGAATTTGCACTTCCTTATCAACACCGCCACACAACACTTGGCTGCGAATCTCAAGTTTCTTCGCGACAGCCACGATAGCGTCGTTAACCTGCATAGCCAGTTCACGAGTGGGTACCAGAACAATCGCTTGTGTTACTGAGCGCTGAGTTTGTACGCGCTCTAAGATTGGTAAACCAAAAGCGAGTGTTTTACCACTGCCGGTTTGTGCAATGGCAAGAATGTCTTTATTGGCTAATGCCGCAGGAATGACAGAAGATTGGATCGCAGTGGCGCTGTTAAACAGTTTCGATATTACAGCGGTAAGATCGGCACCGAGATTAAGCTTGGTAAATGGCATGGTTTGTTGCTCAGGCTGTAGCATAGAGTGATGTCGTTAAATCGTGTTGGGCGCATAGGATACCAAGCAAAACGGTGATGTACATCGTTATGTCCTGCTTGGCGTAAAAACTATGCCAAGTCATCTAGCGGTTTTTCGTTGTATTAGTCACTTGTTCTTTGTTGGATTCACTTTCCTCTTTGTATCCCAAAGTACGAATATGTTGGCCGTGAATGGTGTTTTTCATTAGTTTCCACAGAGCTTCAAGAAAACGCTTGTGCAGCGCATGATGACGAATATAGCGCACATGAATAAACCCATACGCCGCTGCGAAGGCAATAAGGGCCAAAATCAGTCCGTAAGTTTCGCTATTTGATAAAATATTCATATCACTCCTCGTTGTCTGTTGTGTGTCTTTTGTGGTTTGTTGAGAAATTAATGGGCGAGGTTATTCATCCATTTTCTCGATTTAAATCGGTATAAGCAGGCCGCCCATTTTACGATGGCTTCTAAAAAGAAACTGGCAAAGACATATTCTGCGGGTAGTTTTAACCACAGCGCACAGATAGCAGCGACCGGAATGCCAAGCACCCACTGTGAAATGAGATCTTGGTAGAGACAGAACTTAACATCACCACCGGCTCTAAGTACCCCGACCACCATTACTGTTGGGATCGAACGAACAAGTATGCCGATGCATAAGATGACGAAAAAGGCACGGGCGAGTTCAATGGTGTCGGGCGAAAGGCCACCAAACAGGTTTAAAATAGTATCGAGATTAAAATAGAGCAGTAATGACACCAACAAAGTCGCAACAACGGCAAAGAGCGCGAAGTACATGGCTTGGTAGTAAGCACGCTGGGGATCTTGAGCGCCAAGATTATTACCGACTACAACCGCAGAGGCATTAGCGATTCCGACCAGAAGACTAAGAGAAAATGCCTCTATCGGTGAGATGATCGACAGTACGGCAAGGGCTGATGTGCCGGTTTGCGCCATAATCGCGGTATAGGCGAAGACCCCCAATGCCCAAAGAAGAAAGTTGATCGTCGTGGGTAGGGCAATACTGAGGAAATGTCGATACTGCTGCCAATTTAATGTTTGTCGAGCAGATTGATATAAGCACGAAAGTAGATGTTTTTTATGTCCCAGATAGAGCGCGAGCAATATGCTTTCAAGCAGCGTGGCGAGTGTCGTGCCGATCGCTGCGCCTGTCGCGCCTAAAGCAGGTAAACCGAATAAACCAAAGATGAGCACCCAGTTAAAACTGATATTGAGTACAATCCCAATCCCGCTAAATAAGGTAATCGTTGAGGCTTGATGCATCGATCGCAAGCCTGCGGCGACACTGACTTGATAAGCAATGAATAATAGGCTCGGAGCAGCATATAGCAAGTAATTGTGACTGACGTTAAACACATCACTTTCACGGGTGGTGAGGTGAATGACATGATGCCCCAATACACTAACGAACACGATAGAACACAGTGCAACCAGCGTAGTAATTACCCAAGATAACTGAATGCTCTGTTTGATGCCTTGTTGGTGTTTAGCGCCAAAATGTTGTGCTGCGAGCGTTGCACCACCAATCGCCACCCCGGAGAGCAGAATGGTAAAGACGAACAAGATTCGAGTCGCGATTCCTGCGCCCGCTACGTCATATTCTGATAATTGCCCAAGCATCAGCACATCGATCACCCCTTTGCTTGTCAGCATGATGGTTTGTAGGGTGATCGGCAGTGCGACGGTGAGCAGCACGTTAAATAATTGGCGATCTAAATAGCACCACGCAGGATGTTGACGCAGGCGACTGAATACACGTGTAGCCAAGTTGGATTTGATTAAATTATGCATGCAAGTTTAGTCAGAGAAGTGATAGTCCATTATGTAAGAATATCCGCAATAACCAAGTCGATTATGAACGGGGATTGCGTTCAAAATGTTCCTCTGAAAACGTAAAAGCGAAGTGGTGCGATTTGTTGGATAGTTTAATGAGATGTTTAGTTTGTATAACTGTTCGTTTTTTATTGTTTGGTGATATGTGGTAATGAATGGTGTCAATGGTGAATTAATAATCTGACATATTTATATATATTGACTTTTTATTCTGTTTTTACGATATTTCATGCTTTACAAATATTAACGTGAAATAAGCTATGTCTCACTCTCATGCACAGCCAGCGGACTCGGCTGTAACGAAGAAATCTTGGCAAATGCCAGATACCCTTATTCTTATATTTTTTGTTGGTATCTTTGCTGCGATTCTTACTTACTTAATCCCTGCAGGTTCTTTTGAAAGCCAGCAGGTGACATACATGGTCGATGGTGCTGAAAAGACACGTACAGTTATTGACCCTAATTCATTTGTTTATGCCACTGATGCCGCGGGTGAACTGGTTTACAACACGGTAAGCCTATTTGCTTCAGGTGGTGGCATTGGTTTAATGAACTTCCCATTTGAAGGTCTGACTTCAGGTTCTAAATGGGGCAGTGCCATTGGCGTAATTATGTTTATGCTGGTGATCGGTGGTGCGTTTGGCGTCGTAATGCGCACAGGCACGATCGATAACGGTATTTTGCGCCTGATTGATAAAACCAAAGGTAATGAATCACTATTTATCCCAGTACTATTCTTGCTGTTCTCACTCGGTGGTGCAGTATTTGGTATGGGTGAAGAAGCGGTTGCGTTTGCGATTATCATTGCACCACTGATGGTTCGCCTAGGCTACGACGGTATCACTACCGTAATGGTCACCTACATTGCAACCCAAATTGGTTTTGCGACTTCTTGGATGAACCCATTCTCAGTGGCGATTGCTCAAGGTATCGCGGGCATTCCAGTTCTTTCTGGTATGACAGTTCGTATGGGCTTATGGGCTGGCTTTACGCTTATCGGTATCGCTTTCACTATGGCATACGCTGCACGCATCAAAGCAAACCCTGAGCTTTCTTACAGCCGTCGTACTGATGCACATTTCCGTTCTCAAGAGCTTTCTGAAACCGCCTCTCGTTGGAATATCGGTGATACCTTAGTTCTGCTTACTGTTATTGCTTCTACTGCTTGGGTGGTATGGGGCGTAGTAATGCACGCATGGTACATCCCTGAAATCGCTTCTCAGTTCTTCACGATGGGCTTTGTTGTGGCGATTATTGGTACTTTGTTCCGTCTAAACGGCATGACATTGAACGACGCTGCGGCAGCCTTTAAAGAAGGCGCAAGTATCATGCTCGCGCCAGCACTACTGGTTGGTTGTGCTAAAGGTGTATTACTGCTGCTAGGTGGTGGTTCTTCAGAGGAACCAAGCGTACTAAACTCAATCCTAAATGGTGCCGGTGGCATGCTAAGTGGATTGCCTGCAGTGGCTTCTGCTTGGTTAATGTACGTGTTCCAGTCTGTGTTCAACTTCTTTGTAACCTCGGGTTCTGGCCAAGCAGCACTAACCATGCCACTACTATCGCCATTGTCTGATATTGCTGGCGTGACGCGTCAGGTAGCGGTATTGGCATTCCAGCTAGGTGACGGTTTTACGAACGTGATCGTACCAACCTCAGCGCCTCTTATGGCAACACTTGGTGTATGTCGTATCGATTGGGGTGACTGGGCGAAATTCTGCTGGCGCTTTATGCTACTATTGTTCGCCATCTCAAGCGTAGTCGTGGTAGTTGCTCAGCTAATGGGCTTCTCATAATAAACTCAAACGAGTTTAACAATTAGATTCGATGGCGAGATATTTATCTCGCCATTTTTTATTGTTTATTTCTAGATAAGTAAGCAAATATTTTGGAGAGACCATTTTAATGGCGACACAGTACTTAGATGACGTGATCCAAGGTCATCGTGTTATTCACACTTTAGATGTGGCTGATTTAGCTGCAGGTGAACATAAGTTTATGTTCCGTATCGCAACCGATGCGCTTTCGCAGTGGCAACATTTACCTGTGATGGTATTCAAAGGTAAAAAGCCGGGCAAAAAAATCATCATCACGGCGGGTGTTCATGGTGATGAATATAACGGTGTATTAGCTGCGCAAAAAACGGCGCGTGAATTGGTTGGTAAAGAATTGGCCGGCACCGTTACGATAGTGCCGATGATCAACCTTACCGGTATGCTGAATCATAGTCGTGATTTTTATTCGGCAGACCCAGACGCTTCGCCATGTAACTTAAACCGTTTCTTCCCAGGTGATGCTAACGGTAACGAGGCGAATCGATTTATCCATGCATTGTGGCACCACTTGCTACAACCTAATGCTGACCTAGCGATTGATCTGCATACCCAAACAAGCGGAACGGTTTACCCATTGTACGTGTTTGCGGATTTCCGTTTAGAGCAGGCCATTGAGATGGCGCGCCTCATTAACCCTGATGCGATTTTAAATGATCCGGGCGATGCGGGTGTACTTGAAACCATGTGGAACAGTAGTGGTATCCCAAGCATTACCATCGAAGTGGGCATGGGACGTTACACGGAACTGACACTGATTGATCGTACGGTTAATGGTATTTTCAATATCCTTAAACACCATGAGCTACTGCAAGGTGAAGTAGATGCGGTGATCCCGTGTTTAGAAGGGCAAGAGATCACCAGTATTCGCGCGGAAATTGGTGGCTTTGTGATCCCACAAGTATCCATGATGGACAAAGTAGAGCAAAACCAGTTAGTTGCGATTCAATACGATAATTTTGGCGATGAGCTAAAGCGTTACTATGCGCCAAATGGCGGTACCGTATTGAGCTATAACGTTGAGTCAATCCGTGCCCCGGGGTCTTTGGTGGTACGTTTAATTCATTAAGCTGCCAACTTTCGAATCTAGCTTTTCAGCTCTCGATTCTTATTCTCGACTCTAGCTTCTCGATTCTTGATTCTCAGCTCTCGATTCTCAGCTCCCAAAGGTCTAAGCCATGCTTAGACCTTTGTTTTATTACTCGATTGGTCTTTCTTTTGGTGTCACTTTGGCCAGCTCTGATAGGGTTTCAACCAAATTGATCGGCATCGGAAAAATGATGGTCGATGTTTTCTCATTGGCGATTTCCGTCAGAGTCTGCATATAACGCAATTGCAGTGCGTTGGGGGCTTCATTGAGCATTTCAGCTGCTTCTTTGAGTTTTCCTGAGGCTTCCAGTTCACCCGTAGCGTGAATCACTTTTGCTCGACGATTTCGTTCCGCTTCCGCTTGTCGTGCCAGCGCTCTAACCATGCTCTCGTTAAGATCAACGTGTTTGACTTCGACAGTCGCAATTTTGATTCCCCAGTCGTCAGTTTGTTGATCAAGAATCAACTGTAAATCCTTGTTTAGCCGATCACGCTCAGAGAGCAGTTCATCTAACTCATGTTGGCCAAGTACTGAACGAAGTGTGGTTTGGGATAGTTGGCTGGTGGCATCACTGTAGCTTTCGATATTGTTGATCGCCATTTGCGGATCGACCACACGGAAATAGACCACGGCATTGACACGTACAGAGACGTTATCACGCGTGATGAGATCTTGGGTGGGCACATCGAGTACGATAGTACGTAAATCAACCCGAACCATCTGTTGAATGAAAGGGATCAATATGATCAGGCCCGGGCCTTTCACTTCTTGAAATCGGCCTAAAAAGAACACCACGCCACGCTCATACTCACGCAGTACTTTGAACACTTGTGTTGCCAGTGCAAATAACAGCACCAACACCACCGCGACGGTATAAATCATCATAAGCGCCTCCTAGTCTTGTGTGCGCAGACGCTCAACCGTAAGGGTTAAGCCTGTAATGTGTTTAACGGTAACCTTGTCACCCGGTTTGAGCATGTTAGGTTCATCACTGTGTGCCGACCACAACACACCATCGAGCAGCACTCGACCTGAACCGTGGCTGAAATCATCAGTGACTACGGCAATTTTTCCAGGGAAGGCATTTGTACCAGTGGTGACGCCTTTACGGCGAATGCGTAGTAGCAGCCCGATGGTGAGGAGAATCAATATGACGGAAAATGCCGCAATACCGAAAATAAGCGGAAGGGCAACTTGAAAACCGGGAAGATCGCTATCCATAAGAAATATTGAACCAAGCACAAAAGCGACGACTCCGCCCAATCCGAGTACACCAAAACTAGGGCTAAATCCTTCCGCTATCATCAGTGCAATCCCAAGTAACAATAACCCCAAACCGGCGTAGTTGACGGGCATCATTTGCAAGGCATACATCGCCAACAGCAAACAGATGCCACCAAGTACCCCGGGCAAACCGACACCCGGGTTGTAGAACTCGAGCAACAAGCCATAAATACCGATTAGCATTAAAATATAGGCAACATTGGGATTGGTGATCACCGCTAACATCTCAGCTCGCCAGTCTGGTTGGCGTAGTTGAAAGACGGGATTGCTGATGGCGAGAGTGACTTCTCGACTGTTCAGACTCACCACATGGCCATTAGCAAGGTTAACCAGCTCTTCGGGCGAATTAGCAATAAAGTCGATGACATTGAGTTCAAGCGCTTCAGTGGCATCGAGGCTTGCTGCTTCACTGACGGCTTTTTCTGCCCATTGAGCATTGCGGCCATGCAGACGAGCTAAGCCTTTTATATAAGCCTTAGCATCATTGATAACCTTTTTCTCCATCGCCGTATTGGCGGGGACTTGCTCATCATTGGTGCTCAATGGTTGTGTTTGGTCTATTTTGCTTGGTTGTTGCTCATCGGAAGTGGCTTCGTTGAATGAGCGTTCGTCTGATGAGGGGGCGGATGCTGCCGGTTTTTTGCTCGGCGTTTGTTCCTCCGCGCTAGGTGGCTTTACTCCGCCAAGTTGTACTGGGGTCGCTGCGCCTAAATTGGTCGCTTCGGCCATGGCCGCAATGTGGCTGGCTAATAGAATATAAGTTCCGGCACTGGCGGCGCGCGATCCTGATGGCCCAACCCAAGTTGCAATGGGGACATTGGAGGTCGTGATGGTTTGAATCACATCGCGCATGGCGCTGTCTAAGCCTCCCGGGGTGTCCATTTTCAAGATCACCAGACTAACCCCGGAAGTTTGAGCCAGTTCTATTTCGCGGCTGACATAATCGCTACTGGCCGGTCCTATCGCACCGTTGATCGGTACAATCCAAACGGTTTGAGCATTGATTAGGCTCGAGAACAATAAGCCGACACAAAATATCCATAATTTATGCATACAGCCTCCCTCGCTGAGTGGCTATTGATTAAAGTATAGATAAGATGTAATTAATGAGCAGAAACGACCGATCTGCGTAGTGTAAAGTGCTGGGTACACACAGCACTTTGTTCTATTCACAGCAATAATTCGTCGTCAGTTATGTGAGAGCGGTGGTAAACAGCTTGGTTGCTTGTTGGGCACTCATCGGTTTGTAAAAGTAGTAGCCTTGAATCTCATCAATATTCCATTCTCGCAACTGATGGACTTGGCTTAGGCTTTCAACGCCCTCTGCGACGGTAATTAAGCCCAGCTCTTGTGTCATGTTGGCCAAATTCCGTACGAGTATTTCTGCTCTTTCGCTGGTTTCGATTTGGTCGATGTATGATTTATCGAGTTTAACCATGTCTAATGGGAAGGGGATCAAGGTACTGAATGAAGCATAACCAGTACCAAAGTCATCTAAAGCGAGCTGTATTCCGAGCTGTTTGATTTCATTCATACGAGCAATCGTCTCAGCTTCGACACCCATCAACATGCTTTCGGTGAGTTCAACTACCAACTGGCTATCGCACAGCTCAAACTCGTCCATTACCTGCGTAAGATGATCGGTCAGGTCGGTGTGGTAGAAGTGTTTAGCACTAAGGTTAACGTGAATGGATAGTGCTGACAGACCTTGTTCTCGACGTAATTGATTGAGGTGGTGGATGAAGGCGCACGACTGGCGCAAGACGCTTTCTCCAAGCTGCACAATTAAATTGTTTTGTTCTGCTAATGGGATAAATACATCAGGGGAAACGGTACCAAGTGTCGGGTGGAACCAACGCGCTAACGCTTCGAAGCCATTTATTTGTTCACTTTTGGTGTCGATGATTGGCTGAAACAGCACTCCAATTTGCCCGCCACTAATGGCAGACTCGAGCTCTCGTGTAATTTTTAGCGCCGTTTGTGCATCTTCTGACAGCCCTTCACTCATCATGATGACTTCTTTACTCTGGTGACCATGTTCTGATTGCGCAGAATAGTAAGCAGCCTGCAGCAAATAAGCGAGTGAGTGGTGGGTAAGTTTGCGTTCTACCATCACCACTTTGCAGTTGAGGTCAATGGCAAGACCACAAATCTCTGTTTTGTTGGTCAGCGTGTCGATGAGTTTATTGGCAAGGTCGAGGGCTTGCTCAGCATCAGCATCGGTGGGAATGATGGCGATAAATTCAAACTCACTAATTCGCCCAACTCGATAGTGGCTTAAGAGATCATTGAACACGCCAGTTGCGTGACGAATCGCATCATCAAATACCAAATGACCATAAATAGCAGAGACCTGTTTGAGATTTTCGATGGCAATATACATCAACGAGAACTGGTTTGGCTGGTCTTCGATTAACTGCGACACCTGATTTAAAATCGTCGGGCGGTTTTTTAAACCAGAAACAGGATCGCGGCCTGATAGCTCTTCAATTAATGCTTGTTGCTGTTTTTGAATGCCCATATCGTGGATTAAGAAAAGCAGTGCATTTTGGCCATTATGTTGAATCGAAGCGGCTTCGATTTGGCAATCGACAATGTCACCATTGCGGGCGACTAATTGCGCTTCAAAACTGAGTTGGCCATTACTGAGTTGATGATAGAGCAATTCAAGGTGGTACTCGTATTCGTTGGTTGAACACAGGGTTGCGAGAGATTGGCAGATTAACGCTTCTCTAGTGTAGCCAAGCAAGTCGAGTGTTTTATTATTCAAATCAATGATTTTACTCTCTAAGACCACCAGTAGGCCGACAGATTTGCTTTCATAGAGAGCGCGGTATTTTTGTTGTGTATCAAGCACTTTTCCTTCTGCGACAAGAGCGTTGGTGGTGAGTGCTTCAACTAATTGAGTCGCGCGATCCAACTCATCGGCTTTACCGCTGCTTTGGTCACTAAGTTGGTATTTATCAAACAGCAGGTTAATGCCTTTTTCGAAGGTATTAAATCGTGTCGCGACGCCTTTTTTAAAAAAGACAAATGAGCCCCCCGCAATGACAGTGGTACTTAAACCGACCGCCATAAATAAATAGGCAAAAAGCGAACTACTGCGGTGAAAATGTTCGCGAGGGGCTTTGGTCACTAGAAAGGCGACGGGTGAACTGTCGTTACTACTCAATGGAGACCATTGAACGATGCTATCTCCTTGGCGCAAGATCATCGTTGTCGCCTTGTTGACTTGCGCTGAACGTTCCATATCGTCAGGCAGTGAGAGTGCTAACCTATTTTGAGCACTTAAAATAGATTGGAACTCTCCCGGAAAGCGCTTGGTAAGATTTTTGCCCCACACCAGCCAACCTACTGATGGTTTGGTCGCTTCACTGTTGCGTATCGGCGTGAGGCTGACCGCCCACACTTCGTTATCCACGCGAAATAGGTCAGCGATGCTGTTAGCATCAGCATTATGGGTATTATGTGAACTCGCAATGTGTTTTTTTATCGATTGTTGGCTCATTAGCGTGCTAACCAAGCAGAGTGCGTGATTAGGGTCATTTTTTCGGGATAAGTGTTCAATCACGTCACCTTCTAAGGTGACGAAAACCATCAAATCCAATGCTAATGTATTAAGAGTATCAAGATACAAATTGCGAGAACGAAAGGTTTGTGTATCGCCATCTTGTAGCAATTGATAGGTTTCGTCCCAGTTAGCCCAGTCATAAGAGTGCTCTTGCTGGTCTGCAATCATGATATTGATGACAGACTTTGCTTGGTCGCTGGCGCGTGTGATTTCCATATTTTCTAGCTCATTGAGGCTATATAGAAAAAACGAGCGACTAATGAAAATAAAACTAATGACCATGCCGATCATTCCAAGACAAAAATAAAGGGTCGTTTTATAGCGTAACTTTGACTGGATGAAACGGAACATGGTCATGTAACAAATTTCTTTTATCGTTATGATTAATGTGATTTTGGTTCGAATTCTATATCGTAACTTTGATGTGTGTCCAAAGAACTCTCGATAAAATAACTGGTCGGAGCATCTCGTTTTCAAGATTGCTTTAAGAAATGATTAGAATTGATGAGAAATGGCGAGTAATATCAATAAGATACTATCTAAGGTGCATGTAAAGCGCTGATGATATCTATTACGCTCTTTTGCGGTCAGTAATGACTCGCGATAGCAAATTTTCGGGATGCAGTATGTTTATTGTTCAGCGACTAATTAAGTTGGCGGTTATAACGTCAATATTTTTAACGATCTTTGATCTAATTTCGTATGGTGAGGTGACTTGGGTCTATCGACTGTTTGGTCTTTCATAGCCAATTCATTCGGTGGTACGCGCTTGTCAAAGTTAGTCATACTCCGTTCAATTGAGGACACCGCTGAGTGTCCTTAATTGCCTAAGCCATTCAAATTGTCTTCTATTTCAACGAAACAAAGAGCGGTTTCATTTGTGCTCTTATCTTTCTCCTACCGTCGCTTTCTCTGGCATAACGTTGTCCTACAGCAATAAACGTGCTTACAAAGCATTATTGAGATCGGAATTAATGACGGTTGCTTCTGTTACGTGAGCATGCTTTGCCTGTGCAAAATGTTGCCTAGTTCAAATATTGATGATTGTGACGTCGTATATGCTTGGATGACTTTGTTATAGTCCTCGCAAATCAGACTCTTAGATAGAAAGGATGTTATGAAAAAGCACTGTGGTACTTTCTTTACGTCATTGTCGTTACTCGTTTCGGCAAATGTGATGGCGTACGATCTCAGCATGGAATTTTTTGAAGGTGAAGAACTGGCTGCGATTAAACAAGCCGAAACTTCCAATGATCCCGACGTATTGAGATTGGCAGCTGAGTTGCTGATTGGTGACTCGATGATGCAAGAAAACGTAGATCGCGGTTATCAATACCTACAAACCGCTGCTGAAGCGGGTTCACATCAAGCTGCGATATCGCTAGCAGACTATTATTACGATGAAGAAGAATATCAGCAGTCACTCGCTTGGTATCACAAAGCTGAGGCCAGTAACGATCCTTATGTGCTATACAGCTTAGGTGTGATGTACTTTGATGGTGAAGGTACGCCTGCCGATATGGCAAAAGGGAATGAGTATTATCTTGCTGCCGCAAAAGCGGGTTATTCAGATGCGATGTATCAATTGGCCTTTTCCTATAATGATGGTGATGGCATCAAACAGGATTACACCAAAGCGGCGTATTGGTTTGAACAGTCGGCTAACTTAGGTGACGAGAGTGCGATGTATAACCTCGGTATTTCTTACTTAAATGGCGAGGGAGTAGAGAAGAGTTGTAGCAAAGCGATGGCATTGTTCAATGAGGCTATTGAGCAAGCTGACCACACACTTTCTTTAGCAAAAATGGGCGACATCAATTCTTATGACGAATACAAGAAACCGTGTGGTTTCAAGACGCTAGATTTTAAAAAGTCATTTGAGTACTACCAACAAGCTGCGTTACAGGGTGACGGATACAGTCAATACTCAGTCGGTTATGCTTACCGTAATGGAACGGGAACGTGGAGCGATTTTACGAAAGCACTCGCTTGGTTTGAAGTGGCGGTTGAATATGGTTATAGCGATGCGGTTAAGGATGTCAGAGAAGTGAAATCTCAGATGTCTGCAAGCAAAATTGCTGAAGCAGAAAAACTACGTGATTCATTGCTCGATGAGATTTGGTAAAAGAGTCGACTTTTTCTTCTCAAGATAATTAAAGCGCGGTGAATCCGCGCTTTTTTATACCCAACACCCAGTCGAATAAGGCCAAGGTCATTATTAGGATATTAAATAACACGAATTTTATAAGTTAATAGCCTTTATTTTGATTTAACCAATTGTTTTTGTATGTATTTTTGTGGAGGCTGGAAGTTGTTGTTAAACGTGATAATTCGATTTTGTTACCAGTGATTGTGGCGGCAAAAACAGCCTGATATCTTCGCTTGATGAAGATGGAAGCACAATGACAATAGCCAGTATGAGAATTACAGCCAAGACACTTATCCCCTTAAAATCGACAACCATGCTATCTGCAAGTTCGGCAGACACGACTTCACTACCTGCCAATCTAAAGCAAATGCCCGCCACACAAGCAAAGCTCCCTTTCAGTCTATTTTTTAAGCCTATTGGCGCTCAATGCAATTTGAACTGCCGTTATTGCTATTATTGGAACAAGCCGAGTTTGGCGGGGCAGTCTAGTGAGGATGAGCTTCGGTCCCATGGCCGTATTGATTCGTCTATTTTAGCGGCTGCAATTGAACAACACATTGTGGCACAACCCGAAAGTAATTTGCCGATTGAGTTTATCTGGCATGGTGGAGAGCCAATGCTGGCAGGATTAGGCTTTTACCAAAACGTTATTAAAGTTCAAGCACGCTATTTGTCGCAAGGTAAAACTCAGCAGCGCAAGACTCGGGCGATTAAGAACACGTTGCAAACCAATGGCGTGCTCATTTCGCCACAGTGGGCGAAATTTTTTGCTGACAATGGTTTCATGTTGGGTGTGAGTGTGGACGGTCCCCAAAAAATCCATGATTTAAGCCGTAACGACAAAAAGGGTCGCAGCTCTTTTGAACGCACTATGAACGGCATGAAACTGTTGAAAACACATCAAGTGGAATTCAATACACTTTCGGTGATCAATAATCAAACGTACTCGCATGGTAAAGAAATCTATCAATTTCTAAAAGATTATGGCAGTGGTTATATGCAATTCCAACCATGCTTAGATCACCAACTTGATCAGCGTGACGAACAGAATTGGTCATTGACGGGTAAGCAATGGGGTAAATTTTTGTGCTCGGTATTTGATGAGTGGTGCCGGGAAGATATCGGCAAAATCTACGTGCAGTTTTTTGAAAATTGTTTAATGATTTTGATGGGCTACCCCAGTCAGATGTGCCATCACAGCGCGACTTGTGGTCAGCAACTCGCAATGGAAAAAGATGGGGCCGTATACAGTTGCGATCACTATGTTTACCCAGAAAATGCTTTGGGTCGGATTCACCATAGCGATATGGATGCCTCAACAAATGATGCGGATTTAGTCACGCAGACCCTTGAATCTATAGTCAACAGCACAAAACAGCGAGCATTTGGCCAGATGAAATCACAAACCTTAAGCGAGCAATGTAAGCAATGCGATTTTATTTTACTCTGCCAAGGGGGATGCCCGAAATACCGTACAATGGAAAATCAGTATAGACACTCGCACAATGTGTTGTGTGATGGCTATCAGCATTTTTTTAAACATGCATTACCAACGCTTATTCCGATGGTTAGTGCGATGAAAAATGGCTATTCAGCAGAGTACTACGGGTTATTTAGATAAAAGAATCAGTTAGTTATATAACTTTGTTACGGCTATAATTAATACTTGGCGCGCTGAATGTGCGCACGAATGGATTTGGAAATGCAGTACGATTACAACTTGTTAAAGCTCATTTTAGTATTGAATGACACTCGTCAAACTGTTGCCGCCGCGAAGGTGCTTAGAGTTAGCCAACCTACAGTGAGCGTGATGCTAAAAAAATTGCGAGATCAGTTTGATGATGAACTGTTTGTACGCGATAAAACCCAGTTAAGACCGACCGCTAAGTGTCTTAAATTGATTGAGCTAATCCCTAATCTAGTAGAGCAACTGGATGGCCTTTATGCATTGGATAAATCATGGGCTATTGGCGACTTAAAAGGGGAAGTGCAATTGATGTTTCCCCCAACTATGATGCGTTGGTTAGCTGCGCCTTTAATTACGAAACTTGCTCAAGCCGCCCCCAATCTGACTATTGACTGTCGATGCTGGAGTGAAGACGCGCTGAACAAATTGGAATCAAATTCTGCCTGTTGGGGGGTGGGTTATCTGCCAATGGATACCAACAAAACATTGATTGAAAAACCATTGGGTTACGATAAATTTGAGCTCATCATGCGTCGCGATCATCCATTGAGCGAAAGTAATTTAGCGCAGCTACGCCGATACCCTCTATGTATTAACCTCATCCCAGGCTACATTGAGTTATCTAAAGCCGAAATGCTGATCAAAAAATATGGCTTAAACAAGCAGATCAGTTTGCGAAGTAGCGATATGGCCTTAATGCTCGATGTCGTTGAACAGAGTGATTTTATCTGCATTGCATCGACCAAATGTCGCTCAAGTTTGAGTGAGGCATTTCGTTGTGAGCCACTGCCGTTAGAATTGTTTAAAGATACTTTTCGTCGTTCATTTTCACTGTTTACTCACCTAAAAAACAAACATGACCCGTTGACGAATTGGCTACACAGCCAAATTGAACTGATCATCAGTCACGAGCAATATGATTATTAAGGAATGTAATTAGCGCAATAGGCCTATTTTACGGCGGTATTTCTTACTCTATAGCGGTAAAGCATCGTTTACCTATGGAATACAGAGTAAGGAATCCTATGAAGTATGCTCTTCCTTTTAATATGACAGGGCTCTCGGCCGCGATGTCACTTCTAGCAAGTGGTCATGCACTGGCCGACACGCCGCCAAACATTGTTGCTATTATGCTTGACGATGTTGCGCCTATTGATATCTCCGCCTACCACCGAGGTTTAGGCGCTATCCAAACGCCAAACATTGATAAAATCGCTCAGCGTGGTGTGATGGTCAGTGATTATTACGCACAGGGGAGTTCTACGGCGGGGCGATCGGCATTTATCACCGGTCAATATCCATATCGTACCGGTTTGACTTCCGTTGGTCAGCCAGGTTCTAAGTTGGGACTACAGGCTGATGATCCTACATTAGCCGAAATGCTAAAAGAGAAAGGCTATGCCACCGTCCATGTTGGCAAAAGCCATTTGGGTGATAATAATAGTCATCTCCCCACAGTACATGGATTCGATGAGTTCTTCGGCTTTTTGTATCACTTAAACGTGATGGAAATGCCGGAGCAACCTGAATTCCCGCAAGATCCTAACTTTATTGGTCGTCCTCGTAATGTGTTGTATTCCACTTCAAGCGAACATTTTGACACGACGAACGAACCACGTTTTGGTGTTGTAGGTAAGCAAGTGGTGGTAGACAAGGGGCATCTTGGTGCCAAACGTATGCAAACGGTGGATCAAGAGTTCTTGAACTTTGCCACTGATTGGCTTGATAACCATGAAGCGAAGCATGATGAGCAACCTTACTTCATGTGGTATAACCCGACACGGATGCACCAAAAAACGCATGTACGAAGTGAAAATCAGGGAAAAAGTAAAACCACACTCTACTATGATGCGCTGATGGAACTTGATGGGCAAATTGGTCAGCTAATCGATAAGTTAGAAGCGTTAGGCGAGCTGGATAATACGATTCTTCTATTTACTTCCGACAATGGGGTAAACCTCGATCACTGGCCTGATGGTGGTGCGGCTTCATTTCGCGGCCAAAAAGGCACAACGTGGGATGGTGGATTTAGAGTTCCTATGCTCGTCAGTTGGCCAGAGCAACTACCTCAAGGCACTTATACCAATGGTTTAATGAGCGCAGAAGATTGGCTACCAACCATTATGTCTGCAGTCGGTGAGCCGAATATTAAGCAACAATTGCTTGAAGGTAGAAATATCAACGGTAAGTCATATCAGGTTCACCTTGATGGCTATGATCAACTCGCAATGTTGAAGAGCAATGCGCCAAGTCAACGTCGAGAGTTTTTCTTCTACAACGAAAACTCCCTCAATGCGTTTCGAGTGGATGAGTGGAAAGTTCACCTAAAAACCAAAACCGAGTGGATTGCCCCTATTGAACAATGGCCACTTGGCATGCTGATCAATATTAAGGCTGACCCGTACGAACGTTCACCAGATACGCGCGGGTGGTTTTTGTGGATGAAAGAGAAGACGTGGGTTTTACCCCAGCTTCAACAACAAGCCCTAAAATATCAGCAGTCCTTACAAGCCTTTCCACCACGTCAAAAATCAGGTGGTGTCGGGATGGCCGATAAGTCGATTGTTGAATAGTCGGTAATCAATTATGTGCGCTTCATCCTGAAGCGCACACATAGGCATAAGGGATTAATCGTTAGCGAGTTCTTTCGAAATCTTCGAGTGAGAAGTCGAGCCCTCCTAGCCAGAAATCGGCATCTAACTGCTTGGACAATACATACTCTTTGTCGCCGATTTCTAAGGTGACTAGGTAAAGACCAGCGATGAGCCCTTCAACTACGTAGAATCCATCCGCCTCAACAACACTGGAGTATTCCTCAAGTTTGTTTAAGTGCTTAAAATAGATAAAGGCTTTGTCGTTAATATCAGCCTTTATAAAACCATCGGCGCCAAACGAATTGATGAGCGTAACAACGACTTCTGTTGTGGCAATTTCCCGAGTATTAAGAAAAATTGGATTTTGCTCTGGGCTAAGGCTTAGATCGAGTGATCCTTCGTCAATTTTCAATGTCAGCTCTTTTCTCGCGGGAATTCGCTCAAATGTGAATTCGCCATTTTGATTGGTTGTGGCATGTTGACTAAGCAGTTGTAACTTTACATCGGCAATAGGGGAGCCATTTTGGTCGACAACTGTACCTTTGACAGCCGCGTAACTATATTCATCCCAACCGACTAAGTGAGTCGTTTCACTGTCGAAATTTGTCTTTGCACCAAATTCGGCGGTAAGTTGAAAGCGATAGCTTTCTTGGTCACCGTCGAGCGTCAAATGAAGGTTATGGTTTATATCTGCACTATAAGAGGCATGTGCGGTTAGATCATCATCTTGGTGGTTGAGTTGTAGACTTGTGGACACTTGTTGAAATAGAGCAAAGGGGTTCAACCAGCAATTGGAACAATTTTTCCTCAGGCGCGCGGAACTGCGGTAGTAATCACCGTATTCATCCAGCTCAGTATTGATGGCCCAAGAGGTGTCAGACAAACTACTTTTTGTCAGCTCTACCTTGTGGAGTGTACTACTTCGATGATTGGTGCGAGAGTAATCATAGTTAGCCGCATACGAGAGGTAGAGGCTCGGAGACAGTTGACGTCGGAGTGTGGGATTAAGTTCAAAGGCGTTGTCATCTATGGTCGCTCTTGAAGTAAAGCTAAAATGTCGGGTCGATAAACTATAGTCAAGTTGGTGGTATTCAAGTTCATCAGCATCGAAGTTATCTGCTTTATTTAAATCAAGCGTCAATGATTGAGATTTTGAAAGTAGCACATCAAAGCGAGTAGGGAATCGGTCTAGTTCCGCTATCCAACCAAATCGTGTAGAAAGCCAGTGGGTAGGGAGAAACTGGGCTTGCACACCACTGTAGGTTTCATCTTCAATATGGAATAGGCTTATGCCCAGTGTGCCGTAATTGGTTAGGCCATAATCAAGAGAGACGACACCTGCTTGGGTCTCGTCGTTTCCGTAAGCAAACTTAGTTGCCCACTCACCTTTAGGCAAAAAAGCGCTGTCGATACCCGCGACAGTGATCTCTTCTTCAGACCATAAGCCTTCACCAAGATAGTAGCGAAAGGTGACAGTATCGCCGGGAGAGATATTTTGCTCGTCTATCGTAAATCGACCGAATGAATCGGAGAGATAACTATTGCGATAGATACCATTGACGAGGACATCGACTTCGATGTTTGGCTTAGTGCTATTTTCCAACTGTAAGTTGCCAAATCCCGGCTGTTGGACACGGTTGGTATAGTAGAGGCCGTGTTCGAGGCTTTGGTTATTGATGAAGGTGTCGCCATCAAGAAGAATGTGCCCTAACTCTAGTCGTCCGGAGCCTTGGTTTGTGCTGACCGCGATGTTGTAATAGCTAATTGGATCTTCTAATTTAGAATCTATCGATAGTTGTGAGAGTGAATTTTCCGTACTGAAAAGAATGTCAGCCAATGCTGAGAGCTCAACATGCTGATCATTTGAGTCATAGTCTGTTGAGACTGCCAAGCGAGAAGCGAGGCCAACGTCACTATTTGCTGGAATGACAATCTGCGCATGCCGTGATTCTGCCTCGAGTGCTTTATCGCGAGTTGATTTTTTTAACTTAGATATATCTCTATCGAGCTCGGCGATACTCTTGAAATTTTTTTCGACCAAAAGACGATAATCATCAATAAACCAACTAGTCTTCACTGGTAAACATTGCGAAATAGATTCCCAGTGAATCCAATACTCACCATTAATATTGACGCCATCAATTGAGAAAGACTCTTCTTTGCTCTGTGCGCAGGTTTTCCTTGCCAAGTCGATAGTGTAAGAGGGGAGTTCTTGAGCAAGGTCATTCGGCAAATAAAACTCACAGTGAGCGTTTTTGCATTCTCCTCGCATTTCAAGAAGATATTTTGCAAAACTTTCAATATTTAAATATGGTTGCTCCTCGATGTCTGTCATGACTCGATAGAAACTATTACCACTTTCACCAGTCTTTACCTCAATATGTGCTGGAAAAAAATCAGAAGCTAATGTCGTATTGCAAATGCTGTAAAAGATCGTAAGTACTAAAAAATATGGTGTGAAGGCCATCTTACTTGCATTGATGAATTATGCGGTCATTATTTTTAATAAATACAGTTTCTGCATTTTTTTTGGGAATGGTCATTGTGGATTCTCTAAATAATAGGATGTTTTTTATTTCACCGGTTGAAGTCTCTAATGTCGCGTTGAACTGAAATTTATCTTTATTCTCGATGGCCAAATTGTTTGGATTGCATTTGAAAATTACATTTTCTTTTGGTTTGCCATTGGTTTGATATATAGGTATGTAAGTATGTATGCGAAAGCCTAGGTTGAAGTTAGAGCTTTCACTATCTTGATTGTTTACGGTATTTATAGTAGTGAGCTTCGTTGGGGTGAATTTTAGATAAGAACGATGTTCACCTTCAGTACTGAGGGATCCCCTCATAATTTCCCCAAAGCACAACCATGTTTGAATAGATTTTGAGCAAGCAGGGTTGCAGCCGCGAGCAAGTCTTCCCTCGTTATTGTGTAGCCAGAATGCCGCAAAACTTCCATCCCTAAGCGCACTGTTGAGAGTACATTTCGATTTTTGACAGTGTTAGCTTGGAAGTGCTTATCCCAACCTTGTTTCTGACCATGAACTCCAGCAAGCCAAAATGTCAGTTGAAGCATTAGGGCGATTAGCAGCATGATATCAAAGCGCTCTGAGCTGCTAGTTCGGCTATGACGGAGGCCTAAACCGTAGGCTGGGCTTTTCAAGTCTCGGAAGGTTTCTTCAATTTGCATACGCTTCGAGTAGAGCCTAACAAGTTGCTTTGGTGTTCGGATTTCAACGGGCAAGTTAGTCGCTAAAACCCATGGTTCTTTTGTCGAAGCGGAGTAGATTTTAGGTGACGGATGATGACAATTAGTCCGTGTCGAACGCTGATTTTTTCGGCCTTTAGGACGTGATTTATACAGTGCAATTTGACATGAAATTGGGTTGCTCTTAGTCAACCTCTTATAGCCTAAAGTCTTTGAGCGACTTGAGGATATGCTATGTAAGTTGCTGATAGGTTGCCAGTTTTCCGCACCTAAATCTGCATATTGCACTTTCCCTCTGACTCGACTTAACCAGTACCAACCTAGCTTTTCAACGGATTTATACCATGGCACTTTAAAGCCAGCATCACTGACAATGAGCGGTGTAGTGTTACTCGGTAGAATGCTTGCAAGGTCGGCTAGAAATTGGTCATGAGCCTTCTTTGAACATTGCTCTGAAAGCGGAAAGGCTTTCTCATAAAGAGTAATAGAACGACCATGTAGTGCCACCGAAGCCCGCAATACCATAAGCCGTTTTTGCTCACGAATATCAGACCAGTCAACAAGAACAATGGGCATCGAATTACCTGAACAGATAAAGCTGGCATGCCAACGGTATACAGCGAGTCGCTCTTTGTGCAAGTGACGATTACCTAACAATCTGTCGATTCGTTTGATGTTATGTTTTGTTCTGGCTTTCGTTGGCAGGTTACGACCAAGTTCGGTAAGAGTGAGCGTTTTACATTCAAGTAATGCGTGGCAAGCCAGCGTTAAACTGTTGAGTCGTTTTAAGTGCAATTCAGGGCAGAATTGGTAAAGAGAGTCGTGTAAAATATCGAGTTCGCACATCTTGTTGTCTGGTTATTGATTTTTCTCAGAACCATTTGATCACATGACAAGATGTGCATCTACCTTAAATTTATGATTTTTATCAAAATCATTAGGGGATTCCTCAGCCTTCAGTATGAGACGGTAGAATTTGAATTCTTATTGTTCTTCTTTGACCTGGGTCTAATTTACGTATGACTGGGGGGGATACTCTAATTTTTTCGGTAATTCTTTCAACGGATTCAATATCTGGATTGTTGCGAACGACATCGCTACTAACTGTAGACATATAGGTTGGCACGATCTCTACTCTGACAGGCTCTTGGCTAGTATTTTCAATGATAATTTTTTTTGTTGTATTTTTTGTCGCGTCTACATCAACTCGAGTTGGAGCAATAAGTAGTTGTGCGTAGCTGTTACATGCTAACAAAAGACTAAAAAATGTAAGTAATAACTTCATAAATAATTGATCTCAAAGTTAATGGCGCTAGAGTAATATCCGGGTGGTGTATCAGATGAAATCGAGGCTTGAGCGCCAATACATAGTAGTTCAGAACGACCAGACTGCTTGACCACTCCTTTACCAGAACTAGACAATCCGCACCCAAAAATAAATTTTGATATGGAAACAGCGGACTTGCCATCATTTAGTGATTGGTTTGGTGCTAATGATATTTTAAATTGACGGCCTTTAACGCCTTCTACAAAAAAACTGAATGAATCAGTTTGATTAAATTTTGGGTGAGCTATTGCTTTTTGATTTGTGCCTGAAATATAAAATTCTGGAAAAAGTAATTTTTCCGTTATTGGTACGATAATTAAAGGTTCAGCTATCGTTAATGTTGGAAAAACCAAAAATACAAACTTTATGATCGTTCTATTTATCATTGATGAAACGCCGGGCTCTTAAACTAAGCGCCCAGCGAAACCTAACCTAGTAAATAACAGATACGTTGACTGTGCCACTATATGTTCCTGCAACTAAAGTCGCAGTACTTAATTTCAATATTCCACCAATTTTCATTGAACCATCACCGGCAGCATCGAGGGAAACTGTGGTTGGTTCTGTCACTTCTAGATCAATCGTGTCTGAACCATTAGTAACAACGGTATTGGCCGCTGTAACTTTGACTGTTGAATTTTGATTGCCTGTTAGAGTGAATTCAACAGCACCTGCGTCTGTCGCCAGAATCGTTAAGTCTGCGCTATCACCAACTAGTGCATTACCAAAATCCAATGTATTTTTACCAGCTACAGGCGTCACTGTTAATGGCTTATCTACAACTAATTCGGCAACAAAAGTTGAGCTATTGCTCGCAGTTGCTTGGAATGCTGAAAGTGCTAATGCTGAAGCTACTACTACTTTTACTAAGTTTTTCATAATAATTCCTTATTTGTTATATGGGCTTTTGTTTTTCCAATCTGGTTATCTGCCTAAAAGTGAAAAAATAAAATAAAAGCAGATTGTAAAACTAATACAAAAGCATTAATTTTTCGTCAATAAATATTAACGATTAGTGCTGTTTGATTGGTAAGCTACTTGATGGAGTTGTTCCTATCAATTAATTAGAGCAATATGTACCTGATAAGTGCGAGCTGGCGCAAATAGTTATACATAAGTATCAATAATGAAACTTAGATTTAATTTGGAGTGTTAAATAATTGAGACGGTAATAGTCATTATTTAAAGTGTGGTTTTTAGTCGGGCGAGTCAATTAATTAGCGCAATGGTCAGGTGGTGTTGCAGTTTTATGTGACATTAGGCAGTCTCGCATTCAGTGTTGTATTTCTCTCATTTAAATAAGGAGTAAATAAATAAGAATGGGATGCGTTTTGAATGGTTTTGCTTTTGTGGTTAATTTTTTATGAGGTTGAGAGCTGCTCATTATATGTTGGTTGTTAGTCATGCGCTTAAATAAGGCTACTGCGTAACTATATTTTAAGGCAAAAATACATCAAACAAGCTGTTGGGATTTAGACAGCATCTTTTCAGTTAGATGCTGCCTTTACCAGGTGGGAGTCGGTTGAGTTTACTAAAATACGAAATTTACCATGATCGTATAGAGGTTGGCGTTAGGCTTAGTAGGAACATCGATAAATGCACCATCGCCACCGTTTTTAGTATCGAAATATTGCCATTCAGCATTTAACGACAAATTGTACCTTAAATCATATCTAACGCCGGTTGTAACGCTTTCACCTTCTCTGGTTCGCTTGCCATTATCGCTTTCTTCACTGTATTGCTGTCCATAAACAAGATAGGGTGTGAATGCATCGAAACGATGCTGCAATGCAGAGTACCAAGCGGAAGTACGGTCATTTTTTTGTAATTCAGCGCTTAATGTCGTCGGGCCAAATTCGTATTCAGCACCCAAAGAATAAAGCTCTATACTGTTGTTGTGTGATTCCAATACTCTCATTAGATTGGGAATGCCCGCAGGCACATTTAATAGTGTGACACGCTGATCATATCGCGAATTGAGATACGAAGCATTCAAACGATAATTATCACCTGAAAGTTGAGCATTGATCCCGAACATACGCTTGGTATCAAGTTCAAGGAAAGTATCTTGATTAAGATGAACTTCTTTTTCATCCTTGAGGCCATAAAAAGGGGTAATGGCAAGGGTCTTTTCATCATCAATATCGACATTCCAGGTTAAGCTAAATCCTTGGTAGGCGGTAATACCAAGAATACTGTTGTAAACCTCGGTTGGTGGACGAGCCATGGTATAAGCATGACCGACGTAATAATATTCAGAGTAGAGAAATAGAGGGATCCTCAGTTGCCCAGCTCGGACTAACAGATCCTTGTATTGGTAGCCAAGATAAGCCCATTCAAGCTCTGGTTCACTCCAATGGTCTTGTGGACGTTTCACTACTTGAGCTGAAACATGTAACGCATTGAAATAACCGTCAAGTTGTAGGCCAAAGGTAGTATCACAGTCAAAGCAGCTATGATCAGCCACCTCCACGTGAGTGATAAGCGGTGTATCGTTGTCGCTTTTCGCCCATGAAGTAGAACCAAAGCCACTAAGCAGAATATTTTCGCTAATTTCTATATTGGCGAAGACAGGCCAAGACGTCGTTAATAAAGCGAGAGTTAGCAGTTTATTATTCATTATTATTTTACCTCTTCGACAACAAATAGCACCGTTGCATCATCTGGGAGATGATTCAGTGGTGCGTAGCCAATACGATTTGATTTTTCCTCCATCCATTGTACCAATGCAGATACGTCGGCTGTTGTCATCTCTTTAGGAGGACGAGCTTTCCCGGAGAAAGAGAGTGAGGCCCAATGTGCATTCATTTGTGCAGTGTTTTTACCAAGAAGAGATTGATAAAACTCGGCGCGTTCAATGCTTGCTTCTGGCCAATCAGATAGCTCAACTTTTTTGCCTTCTAAGCGTTTGGTTTTTCCGCGGTAAAGCTTGCGGGCTTTACTAACCGATAGGGGGGTAAACTCTTGCTCGAGTGTGAATATAGCGTATTGTTCTGCGCCCATTGCAATACTGTTCACGGAGATAAAAAGGCACAATATCGCCACCAAACAACAACCACAGTGGAGCGGGCTATAACGACGTCGAAGTGCCTTATTTTGGTTCAACATAACAAGTTACTCTTTAGATAATACTTTCAATTTTTTCAATGAGGTTGTCTTTGCGGACTGGTTTTGCCACATAGGCATCCATTCCTGAATCGAAACAACGTTGAATATCGTCGTCAATCACGCTGGCAGTAAGCGCGATGATTGGGGTTTTAGTTAAGCCGAGGTTAGCTTCATGTTGTCGGATTTCTTTGGTCGCTTCAAATCCGTCTTTTACGGGCATCATGCAATCCATCAAAATGACATCAAAACTGCTGTCTTCACTATACATATCAATGGCGATTTGACCATTTTCGGCGATGGCATAGTGAAATCCGGCTTTGTCGAGCATGAGTGAGGCGACTTTTTGGTTAACACGATTATCTTCAACTAGCAAAATTCGTTCATGCCGCCTAACTGCTCTAGGCGTATCAGAATGGTTGCTTTCAACATAAGCGCTCTGTATTTCATCAGAGACAGGATGATGTACAGAGGAACTGGTTAAAGGGGAGACATCTTGTCGCTGTGTCGCGATATTCGTAACGTCAACAGTCTCAATCAGATTAAATATTTTTTCTTGTAACACATTGGCTCTAAATGGTTTGGCGATGTAGTCATCCATACCGACATCGAAACAACGCTGTACATCATCATCAATGACACTCGCGGTAAGAGCGATAATAGGAATACGGCGGTTAAGGTGTCGTTCAAGCTTGCGCAGTTCCGTTGTTGCCGCAAAACCATCCATGATTGGCATCATACAATCCATTAAGATCAGTGCGTATCTATCAGGCGTCGCGCGGTACATATCGACCGCTTCTTGGCCGTCATTCGCAATATCGAACTCCAACCCCGCTTTGACCAAATGCAGCCCTGCAATTTTTTGGTTAACACTGTTATCTTCGACGACTAATACTCGCTGGGGAGCGGTCGTCGTGGCGGGATGGTGGCGCTGCATGTTGTCATTGGCGTTTGACTGCATTTGGCACTGTTCTAACTTACGCATAAGGCGCTGGCCATAAAAAGGCTGGGTGACAATAGTAGTAACCGCGTTGTGGAAATCGAAACTACGGCTGGTAAATGCGCGAATTAGACAAACGTAGTGACCCTTACGGGTGAGTTCGTTAAGCTCGGTTACGATTGTTTGGGCGCTATTAGCTGTCTCTTCGAGGAATAAGACAATGGCTGGATTATTAGATGAATGAAAATGAAGGCACTGCTCTATGTTGTCAAATAGTTGCTCAACAGGTTGGTTATAAAATGCCAGTTCGCTTTTTAACGTTTGACTCAATACTTCGTTACCACTTATCAAATAGAAGGGGGAAGTGGTGGAATTGGGTTTTGATAAACGTTGGCATTCTATGTTGAATTCAAGTGAGAAATAAAAACGACTGCCAACCCCTTTTTGAGACTCTAATTGGATTTTACCGCCCATTAATTCGACCAATTGAGTGCTGATCGCTAAGCCTAAGCCGGTACCGCCAAATTTACGCGTCGTTGAGTCGTCTTCTTGGGCAAAAGGTTCAAAGATGTTGCGTTGCTGCTGCTCATCAATGCCGATACCAGAATCGCTGACTGAAAACTCAAGCTGGCAAGTGTTTGCTGTCGATGATGGCGGTGTTGTCCCGTTATTTGTCGGCATAGCAATCGACAATGCCACATAACCTTGTTCGGTGAACTTGACAGCGTTAGACATAAAGTTCATCAATGTTTGGCGCAAGCGATGATCATCAACCATCATTTTATAAGGGACGTCGGCATCAATAGAAACCCGAAGATCTAATCCTTTCTCTTTGGCTTTTGGAGCGACGATGGAGGCGATGTCGTAAATGGTTTCTCTAACATTAGTAGAATGATGGTTGATCATTAACATCCCCGATTCTATTTTAGAAAAATCGAGAATGTCATTAATAAGGCTCAAAAGTAGTTGTGAGGAGGTCTCAATTGTATCGACATAATCACGTTGAGTTGGCGTAAGTGAGGTATCTGAGAGAACTTCTGAAATGCCGATAACCCCATTAAGTGGCGTGCGAATCTCATGCGACATGTTGGCCAAAAAGCTGCTTTTTGCTTTACTAGCTCGGATGGCATCATCTTTAGCCTGTTCGGCAATGTTTTTTGCTTGTGTTAATCGCTCGTTAGCTTGACGCCGCTCGAGGGTTAGTCTTTCTACTTCATGGGCGAAATGGTTAAGCTCATCATTTCCAGATATGCTTTTTGTGAGTTCTCCCGCTATCTGTTCTTGATCATTTTTAAGGTAGTTCAGTACCAAATTAAGATTGTTTGTGACACGACGAGCCAGACCGATTGCAATAAACATCACCATAAAGGTGAGGGCGGAAACGATACCGATAAAGACAATTCTTTGGTTGTTAGCTGATTGTGTTGCGGAGTCTATTCTGTGAATTAGCTGGTCTTCGATTTTGTGTCCAACATTGTTTAGTAGTTCTAATCTTGCCAGTAGGGCATTTAAGCCTTGCTCTACACTATCTATCGGGAGTTGGTTAAATTCACTCTGGTCTAGCAAGATTTGCCGGAACAGTTGGCTCTGCTGAAATGCCTCATTAGTAAAGGCTTCCAGCATAAAGTTCACTTGGTGTTCATTGGCATTTAGATTGACAAAGCGTTCAACAAACAACTGCTGATTCTGAGCAAGTGCGGTAATCTGGCCGCGAAGTTCAGCGCTTTGTTCATCATCAACTTGACCATTGGCAACTAACTGTTGGCTCAGCGACGTTTCTTGGTTCGCCCAAAACATCATCCACTCTAATTGAATTAGGGCATGAAGATCTTGCTCGATCGAAATGGGGATATGGTTCAGTGATATTCGCTCCATAGCCATGATAAGTTGTTGATACAAATCGGCCTGCCACTCAAGGTTATCGAGCATCTCATCTGGGTATTGATTGACGGTAATTTGTAGACTGACAGACAAATATTCACGCAGAATGCTAGAAATTTGTATCGCTTCTTGTGAAGGAAACAGCGATGGTAGCAACGCATTGACACGCGCAGCGTCGGGTGAAGATGCACTTTTGCTACGCTCGGTACTATGCGCACTATGGTCGGTTTGCGAAAAGCCCTGGAGAAAAGCCGTCATCGATTTTGCTTTTTGCAGGTCGTCAGTTTGCAGGTTGAGTACGCTAATTTGACGAGAAGCGAGATATAGTAAAAGTAATATCGGTAAGAGAACCAACCCGAACAGCTTATACTTTATCGAGATATCACTCCATGATACCCATTTTGCCATTCTTATTATCCATTTGTAGCCAACTTATAACAAAGTGTAGACCAGAAATTTAAGATAATGCGCGAAACAAAATTTCTTGGCTAAATAACTTACTAATCAGTGACGTGTAACGTGAATTTGATAAATAAGTAGCTCAAATATTGCTCGTTCAATCTATTTGTACTGGTGGTAAACGCTCAGCATAGAAATTCAGTAGAAAGGCATTTTCACACTACACTATAAGTGTTGTTTGCTGTTCCCGTTAGATCTTAGGGGTGTTTATCGCGGGACCAGTGGTTGGTTGCAATAATAAGGAGACACAATGTTAGGTGAAAATCATGCTCTTATCGCAGACTTTCCAGAGATGAAAGATACGATTGCTGCTTTAGTCGGAAATGATCCTTCCTTTGCTCAAGCGATGAAAGACTACAATGCGTTAGATAAGGAAATACGAGTTCTAGAACTTAACGGATCCCCCATTGGTGATGATGCGATGATGCAGTTGAAATATAATCGCGCAGAACTTAAAGATGCGCTCTACCAAAGGTTGAGCGGCAGTTAAGCGAAGCGGGTACCAATAAAGCACGACTGCGTTCTCGATAAAGTACTCCAGAAATCCGATATTGACTTATTAGTATCGGATTTACATCGTGTCTAAAATTCGTAGCAGTTGAAGCTGCCGTTATATTGGTGACCGACACTCCCAAAAATTGAGACGTCGGTTCCCTCTGTGTCGCGGTTGATGAGTTGTTGGTTTGATGAAATCAACACGCGCTTTTGTATGTTGAATTCACTTAGTTCATCAAAATATGTTTCATCTTGGTATAGTTAAAAATAAAGGCGCTCGATATGAGCGCCTTGTTTTATTTAGACAAGTGTAATTTTGTTAAACGTGGTGCTATTCCGTTTCTTTGTCTTTACTCAGTGACAGTAGCCAAACACAAATCGCTGCCACGACTGCAAAGCCTGAAAGGATAATAACTGGCATCGCACTGTATCCAAGAATATGCCATACAACCGATTCAAACGTACTCATAATCGCTCCTTATTGCCAGCCTTCAACGCCCTGCATGTCCGGTAATTTGTGCGCGATGCCTTTATGGCAGTCAACACATGTTTTATCGCCATTTGCTAGCGCAGTAGAGTGCTGTTTCGCACTACGAGAGCCTTGTTCAGAGAAATCCATATACTCAAATTCATGGCAGTTACGGCATTCTAATGAGTCGTTACCTTTCATTCTTGACCATTCACGCTCAGCAAGATGTGCACGACGCTCTTCAAATTTTTCAGGCGTGTCGATGGTTTTCAAAACATAGTGAGCAAAAAGCTCTTTTGATGCCTGAACTTTACGAACAATCTTATCTGACCATTCATGTGGAACGTGACAATCTGAACAGATAGCTCGTACACCAGAACGGTTTGAATAGTGAATCGTCTCTTTGATTTCTGCCACGATTGGCGCGTGACACCCAGAACAAAACTCTTCCGTGTTGGTCGCTTCCATTCCGGTGTTAAATGCGCCCCAGAATAGAAGGCCGCCAGCAAAACCCATGAATAGAACCACGCCAACCGCGGCTTTACTTGGGCTTTTTAGTCGCTTCCAAAACGCTTTCAATAATTTCATACATTAACCTCGTTAATTTTACGCAACAGTCTTATTTCAACGACTGAACGCGTTCGAAATCATTTCCAATCAGCGGTGTCGCTTCTGCTTGCGGTACATGGCACTGTAGGCAGAAATAACGGCGAGGAGACATATCGGCTAGTACGGCATCTTCTCGGTTCACGTAGTGTGTAACACTGATTTTGGTTGCGCCCATTTCTTTGGCATTTTTCCAACTGTGGCAGGCCAAACATTTGTTCGCATTCAGAGAGACTTCGTAATTACGAATGCTATGTGGGATCAGAGGTGGCTGATAGACAAAGCTGCTCTCTAGTGCTTGTTCTTTCGGGTATTTCTTAAAGTCATCAGCAGGGCGAGTGTCTTCTAATCGGGTACTACCACGAAGTGAATCAACACCACCAGTTCCGCCTGGATTATCCAGCTCAGCAAATACGTTGCCGCTGGCAATCATTGCAAAAGCAAATAGGGCAATCACTATTTTTTTCATTGTAACTTCTCCGCCTAAGGGCAATTTTTTATGTTGGCCGGCCGCAGCCCGCCAACAATGGATTAAACAACTTTGGTGATCTTAACCGGACATTTTTTGAAATCGGTCTGTTTAGACAGTGGGTCCGTTGCATCTAAGATCAGTTTGTTGATCAGTATTCGAGCATCAAAAAATGGTACGAATACAAGCCCTTGTGGTGGTCGATTACGGCCACGAGTTTCCACGCGAACACGAACTTCGCCACGTTTATTTGACAGTAAAACTTCTTCCCCACGGCGAACGTTGCGCGCTTTCGCGTCATCTGGGTGCATGTAACAAACGGCGTCAGGAACTGCCTTGTAGAGCTCAGGGACACGGCGAGTCATGGTGCCGGTATGCCAATGCTCAAGGACACGGCCGGTACATAACCACATATCGAACTCTTCATTTGGCACTTCCGGTGGCGCTTCATAGGGTGCAGAAATGATCCAAGCTTTGCCGTCTGGCTTGCCATAAAAGTCCCAATCAGAGCCAGCTTTAGCGTAAGGATCCGATCCTTCTTTAAAGCGCCAAAGAGTCTCTTTGCCATCAACGACAGGCCAACGTAGTCCGCGTACTTGATGATAAACATCGTATGGGGCAAGGTCATGTCCATGTCCGCGGCCAAACTGGGCGTATTCTTCGAACAGGCCCTTTTGTACGTAATAACCAAAGTGATGAGCGTCATCATTGAGTTCACGTGCTTCTTCAATCGGGAACTTGTCGACGGTTCCGTTTTTGTATAGGACGTCATACATGGTTTTACCGCGATGTTGCGGTGCTTTTGCTAGCGCTTCTTCAGTCCAGACTTCTTCAATTTTGAAACGCTTGGAGAATTCCATTAACTGCCATAAGTCAGATTTCGCTTCACCAACGGTTTCAACTTGTTGATACCATGCTTGAGTGCGTCGTTCGGCGTTACCATAAGCGCCTTCTTTTTCGATCCACATTGCCGTAGGCAAAATAAGGTCAGCGGCTTGTGCTGTTGCGGTCGGGTATGGGTCAGACACCACGATGAAGTTCTCAGGGTTGCGGTAACCCGGTAGACGTTCTTCATTGATATTCGGCCCAGCTTGCAGGTTGTTGTTACACATCACCCAGTAAGCGTTGAGCTTACCGTCATTAAGCATGCGATCTTGCAATACGGCGTGGAAGCCAGGTTTAGGTGGGATGACGCCATCAGGAATATTCCAAATGCCTTCTGCAATTTTACGGTGTTTCGGATTCGCGACCACCAAATCTGCTGGAAGGCGGTGAGCAAACGTACCCACTTCACGTGCGGTACCACAGGCAGACGGTTGACCAGTCAGTGAGAATGGGCTGTTACCCGGAGTGGAAATTTTACCGGTTAGTAGGTGAAGGTTGTACACCAAACTGTTCATCCACACACCACGAGTGTGTTGGTTCATGCCCATCGTCCACAGTGACATGACCTTGGTGTTAGGATCGGCATATTGCTTAGCAAGTTCAATCAGCTTCTCTGGTGCAATACCTGAAAGTTCAGCCGTATATTCAAGTGTATAAGGCGCAACGGATTTTTTGTATTCATCAAATGCGATTGAGGTCATTACGCCTGAGTTAGGGTTCTCAGCTTCCATTTGAATCGGATTGTCATCGCGAAGACCATAGCCAATATCGGTTGTCGCTTGTTTGAAGTGAGTATGCTTGTTAACAAAGTCCCAATTTACAGCGTCATTTTCGATGATGTAATTAGCGATGAAGTTGGCAACCGCGAGATCCGTTTGCGGTGTAAAGATATAACCATGATCAGCCAATTCGAAAGAACGATGATAGTAGGTTGATAGTACGTTAACTTTTACGTGTGGGTGGCTTAGGCGGCGGTCGGTAATACGAGTCCATAATACTGGGTGCATCTCTGCCATATTTGAACCCCACAGCACAAATGCGTCTGCATGTTCAAAGTCATCATAGCAGCCCATCGGTTCGTCTATACCGAATGAACGCATGAAGCCAACAACCGCTGAAGCCATGCAGTGGCGTGCATTTGGGTCAATGTTATTTGAACGAAAGCCTGCTTTCATAAGTTTTGATGCAGCGTAACCTTCCATTACGGTCCATTGACCAGAACCAAACATACCCACAGAGGTTGGTCCTTTGTCTTTTAAAGCCGATTTCCATTTTTCCGCCATGATATCGAAAGCATCATCCCAAGACACCGGCGCAAATTCACCGTTCTTATCGTATTTGCCATCAGTCATGCGAAGTAGAGGCTGGGTTAATCGATCATGACCATACATGATTTTCGAAAGGAAGTAGCCTTTGATACAGTTCAACCCCTTATTTACCGGAGCTTCTGGGTCACCTTGAGTTGCAACTACTTTACCTCCTTGGGTACCAACCAGTACCGAACAGCCAGTACCACAAAAACGACAAGGCGCTTTATCCCAGGTAATCTTAGTTTGGTCTGAGCTAGCAATCAGGTTCGTTGCAGAAGCAGGCAGTGTAATCCCCGCTACTGCCGCGGCTGATGCGGCTGCGTTTGCTTTTACAAACGCGCGTCGTGTCATTTTCATACTTCACCCTCTACTTGGGATTGTTGATTTCCAGTGTTTGGTTCTAATTCGGTGTGTTCGGTATAGATTTCTTCAGGTTCTATTTGGTGATAAACCATTACGGTATTTAGAACATGTGGCAAATTATTGATTACGTCGATAGTGTCGGTGATAAAGCCATGTGTCGCGGTTTCTAGTACGACGATCAGTTTTCCTTCTGGACTATCGCCATAAACTTCGGCACCATCGATGTCACTAATTTGTGCTGTAACCGTTTGAAGTTGTTCAGGTTGGCAATGAACAATTAAACTGGATATATGCACTTCATTTTTTGGCATGTTTTGCTCTCATAGTTGTCGTTGGTTTACGCGCCAACGTTGCTCACATTGATAGATGACGTAGGACATACGGCGACACAGGCACCACATCCTGAGCATTGCTCATGATTTATGCTGGGCTGAGCGACTTGCCCAACAGCATAGTTAAAGCGGATCGCCATGGGTTCGCAGATATCGGAACAAGCACGGCATTCAACATTTTGTTTTGCTAGGCACTGCGAACTGATTTCTGCTACTGCTTGCCAAGGTTCGCTCTGAGCAGGTTCAAAGAGAGTTTCAGGACAAGATTGCACACATTGATAGCAAAATGTGCACTCATCAATTGAGAAGTCGACACGAGGAAAACCACCATCACCTTTAATGATAATTTGAGTTTCACATGCTTTGACGCATTCTCCGCATTGACTACAAAGGTCAGTGAAGCGCTCGGGGGCCGTTAACCAAGGTAGTCTTACCGAAGTATCAGCAACCACGTTACGAGTGAAAAATCTTCGTCTCGAAAGGTCTACCATTCAGTTACAATCCATTACTGTTGAACGTAAATGGCTAAGTGCCATTAATATTTAGTCATTTATCGATATATAAATTGTAGTTTTTGACATATTTGTATAAATACCTCTTAGGAGGTAATTGAGGTGAGATATTGTTTTAGATCAATTAATTCAGTTAGATTTGATCACATATTGAACTAAACGCTATCTACCCATTAAGAGTAGTCCAAATTATTGGCCCCAAAATCGAGAGTCGACATTGTTTAAAACGGTTAAAAAATCGGTAACAGGCACGATAGCAAAGGCGATGACATTCATTGTGTTGCTGTCTGTGTGTACCATTGGTTATGCATTTATTTTGTTGGCATCAAGTCTTAATGATGCTGAAGCGGTCAATGTCGCAGGGTCAATGAGGATGCAAAGCTATCGACTAGCAAGTGATATTCAGTCTCAATCTAGTGACTATTCATCCCATATTTACTTATTTGAACATTCCATTTATTCACCATCTATGATGGCATTACAAAATTGGACGGTTCCTGAAGATATCACCCAAGATTACTATCAATTGATCATACGCTGGCACGAACTAAAAGCGCTGCTAAAGAGTGAAAAACGATCTGAATATTTGGTGTTAGTGCCGAATTTTGTATCACAAATTGATGCCTTCGTTTTCAAATTACAGAGTTTTTCTGAACGAAAATTACTCCAACTAGCGTGGGTTGGCGCAATTGGCATGGGGGGGATTTTGATCACCAGTGTCTTCGTGGTGCTATTTGTACGCCGTGAAATCGTTAACCCTCTACAAGCATTGGTACTTGCTAGTGAACAAGTTCAATCTCATTCGTTTGATGTCGATTTGAATGTCGTGAGCGACAATGAAATTGGCATCTTAACCCGTACCTTTAACAACACGGCAAAAGAGCTTGGTAAGCTTTACAATGGGTTAGAAAATGCGGTAAATGAAAAAACCCATAAGTTACAACATGCTAATCAATCTTTGTCGGTATTGTATAAATCGTCGAGCGAACTGACGGCGTCGCGCATCACCTTGGATAACTTCGCAGCAATATTAGAATATATAAAAAGTATTGAAGGGATCGATGCCGTACAACTTTCTATCTCATCGCGTGGCGAAAAACCGCTGGTACTCACTAAAGGCGATTACAACGCAGAGAATAGCGCTTCGCGCGAGTTAATCTTAGATGGACAAAACTTAGGTACGTTGCATTGGAATTGGCGTTTACCTTGTCCAGATCAAGCTCTTATTGATAATTTTGTTAGAATATTATCTCGTGCCGTTTATTATAACCAAGCTCAACGACAGTCAGAAAACCTATTGTTGCTAGAAGAAAGGGCTACCATTGCGCGTGAACTTCACGATTCACTTGCCCAATCTTTGTCTTACCTGAAGATTCAGGTTTCTTTACTAAAGCGACTAATGAAAAAACTGGCGGAGGATAAAGCGGCGGCGAGCGCCAATGGCGTGATTGCGGATTTGGATGGCGCGCTAAATGGTGCCTATACACAATTACGCGAGCTATTAACCACGTTTAGACTCTCAATCAAAGAAGGCAGCTTTGGTTCCGCTTTGACTGGTATGGTAGAACAACTAGCTGAACAAACCGATGCCGAGATTCGTTTGCTAAACGAATTGTCGTCAGCAGAACTCGATGCTCATGAACAAGTTCATCTACTACAGTTAATCAGGGAGGCGACCCTCAATGCGATTAAACACGCGAATGCGAGCCTTATTGAGATCTTCTGTATTGAAGAAGATGACTGTGTTGTGATGCGCGTAAAAGATAACGGAATTGGCATGAAGGGTGAAGGTATTACCGATGGTAAGCTGGATCACTATGGATTATCGATCATGCATGAACGAGCCAGTCGCTTAAATGGTCACTTAACGATCAATACAGCACTAGAGCTGGGTTGTGAAATTGAATTAAAATACCCAAGAACAAAGGATGAAAACTTTGACAACATGTAAGGTAATGCTGGTTGACGATCATCCACTGATGCGTCGCGGGTTAGGGCAGTTGCTCAGCTTTGAAGATGAATTTGAAATTATTGCGGAAGCAAGTTCTGGCGCAGAAGCTGTCGCGAAAAACCATGAAGTTGAACCTGATCTTATTTTGCTAGACCTCAATATGAAAGGTATGTCAGGACTCGATACGTTAAAAGCGTTACGAGCGGATAATTGCGATGCCAATATTGTGATCTTGACGGTCTCAGATAGTGCTTCAGATATTGATGCCATTGTTAAATCAGGTGCTGATGGTTATCTGTTAAAAGATACTGAGCCTGATGAGTTAATCGATCTGCTTAAACAAACGCTACAGGGTAACAAAGCGTATAGCCGTGAAGTAGCACAGTATCTAGCAGAGCGTTCTAGCCATAGTGATATCTTTGATGGTTTGACGGACCGAGAGTTGCAGATCCTGCAACAAGTGGCCAAAGGGTTACGCAACAAACAGATTGCGGATATTTTGTTTATCTCTGAATCGACCGTAAAAGTACATATGAAGAGTTTGTTGAAGAAACTCAGTGTGCCATCGCGCACTGCAGCAACAGTATTGTACCTTGAACGTTTCGGCGACATTAAATAAAACTGATTTACCTCGAATACCGGTTGGTTTTAAAAGAAGAAGGGCGCTCATTGAGCGCCCTTCTTTAATAGTAAATTACGATAGATTGTTTGGACTATGCGTAAACAGGAACCAAAACAAGTGTACCGACGATGACGGTCACTAGGCCGCAAAGTACCGGAACTGAGGTGCGTTTAACCACTTCGAATGGACTGATCTTACCCATGCCTGATGTCGCTACAATAACGCCAGAAACTGGAGAAATCGTACGGCCTAGGTTGGACGCTTGTAACATCGGAATGATTAAGAATGCAGGGTTTAGGCCCATCTTCGCAGCTAGTGCAGGTGCTAGTTCAACAAACGCATAGAACGGAGCATTACCAGAACCTGTCGCAATTGCTGCCGCCACCGTTAGACCCGTTAGGATAAGCATCAGTGCAACACCGCCTGCGCCCGCTGTTTCGGCCAGATGAAGTAGGTTATCAATGGCACCAATTGACATCAGACCCTGTGCAAATACGCCCGCAGCAACTAAGAGCATTACCACACCTTTAAAGGCATCAGCCATGCCTTCGTAGCAAGATTCAAGATCTTCCAGCGTTGCTTTGCCATCAAAGCGCTTAGTGATGTAATCGATCACTGCACCAACAAAGATTGACAGTACCACGATGGTGTAGATGTCCAACGATAGACCAGGAATTGTACGGCCATTAAATAAGAATACACCAATGATTGGCAGGAAAGGTAGGATAGAGTAGTAAGCTGGGGCTTTTACTTCTATCTCAGACACGTCAACGCGCTCCATTGGCGTATTGTCTTTTTTGTCTAGGTATTTATTCCAGAAGAATGCCGCCGCTGCCATGACCACGATAGCGCAGAATGACACTGGCAATACGGTTTGTACTGCGAATACATCTAACGTCATGCCCGATTTTTCTGCGGCGATAACAACATCACCAGAGGTTGGCGAGAGAATGATTGCTGCAGGTGATGCACACACTGCAACTGCTGCTGGGCGTGAGATGCCCATAGCTGTCATCATTGGGAATAGTGTTGCCATTAATAGAACACCAAGACCCGTTGCAGAGCTAACCGCTAGGGACATTAAGCACGCTACGATATAAGCCGCAACAAGTAATACGTAAGGAGACTTAATCACGGCCAATGGTTTAGAAAACTGTTTAACCACGACATTGTTTGCGCCAATGTGCGTCATATAAGAAGCGAAACCACACAATAGCATGATCTGCATACCTAAGCCGCCGCCACGGTTTTGTAGCATGAATTTCACGTACTCAAGTGCGTCGGTGAACATATTACCGGTTGAAGCAATTTTACTTGGTAGAATGCTATGGCCCAGAAAGCCAGTCATAAACATCAAAGCAAGACCAGCAGTAAGAAGAACGCCGGCAGGTTTATATCCTTTAACGATAAAATAGCCTACGGCTACGGTAACAACTAATCCGATTAGAAGCTCCAGCATGAAATACCTCGGTAGATAAGAAAAAATATGACAACGTGTGTCAAACTGTGTCAGTGAATCTACCGAAAACTTGACTGTAGCACGAGCGGTAAACGTACAACTCGTGATCTAAAACAATAAAAGGATTTTAATGAAAAATGCAGATTAATATTCTGTTTTACAGTGGTTAAATTAAGTTATTTAAGTATTAAAAATGTAAAAAGGAACTCGAAAGTTCCTTTTATGGTAATAATGAGGAGTTAACCTACCTCGGTAGCTTCAGTTGCCGTGAGTGGTTGGGGCGTGGCGAGAAAATAGCCTTGGAAAAAATCAACATCGAGAGCACGCATAGCTAAGTATTGCTCTTTAGTTTCAATACCTTCGACCACCACTTTCGCTTTAACTTTTTTTGCCAGCTCAATTCCACTTAACATTGGTGCGGTGATGCCTTGCATATAGTCGAGCAATAAAGACCGATCAATCTTGATGATACTGGGCTTAATCAACTCGACGCGATCGCGGTTAGAGGCGTGCATACCAAAGTCATCTATAGCAATTTTGTAACCATTAGCTTCAAGGATAGCCATGGCATTTTTTAAGCATTGTTCGTCCGGTGAATCGAGTTCAACCACTTCCATAACCACTTGGTTGGGCTGTAAATTGAGAGATTTTAGTCCTTCAGATAGTTGACCAACACGCATGTTTTCTAAAGCAAAAAATTCACCGTCAGAAGGGAGAACATTAAGGAACAAATTAAGGTGGCGATATTTTGAGTTAGAAAAATTACGAATGTGGATTGCACGGCTAAGTCGTTCGACATTGATCTTGTCTTCTAAACTGATTTCATTAGAGTGGAAAAAGAGGTCAGGTCTTACGTTTTTCTGCTGCTGATCCTCAATACGTACAAGGGCTTCGACGCCAATTGGATGATTTTTATGATCAAAGATAGGCTGATAAACGCTACGAAGATTTAGCCCTTTATAGGCGGCGACAAATTGTCTTTCTTCATTGAAAGAGACGCATTCGTGAAACTGATGTTGACTAGACAGAATCATTTTACGTTTAAGCCTTTAGTATCAAGTTATTCCGTATGCAATAGTGCAAGCTCGTGTGACATGATATTGACGCCGACATAATTTTGTCAACGAATAAAGTATTGTAACTAGCGTTTGCCCGTGACTAATGTCCACAAATTTGATGTTGGTTCTAAACTTATGTATCAATTAGGCATTTCGCTTATGTCATTAAATAGTTTATATGACATAGGTCGTTTAATCAGAAGCCTCTCACTAGACGGTTTTTCGTCTCATGAACCTTAGACTCAAGAATTGATTTTACATCCTTGATAACTTTACTTGAGTGAAAGTTATCACTGTTAGCGTATTAACCAATAGGGCGCTGAACGACTTAGGAACTCTGCTTGGAAAGGGTATTGTTGTGTACTGGGAAATGTGTGAATTAACTGAGCTGTATTACCGCATAAAGTTGCACGTACTTGCGCACCAACTGTTTATCGGTCGCGCGTTTCAAAGGATGGGTAAATTTAATGTAATACGGACTGATGCTAAAACACTCCTCTAAGGTCAAAGAGAGTTGCGAATCACTGGTATAAAGACTGACACCTTGGGATTTGTAATCATCAATGTCGTCAGGAATATGGCCTGTCCACCAATGGATAAGCTCGCGGCTCTGCTTACTTCGTGTGATCCAGTGATCCGTTAACAGTAGCAATAAATCATTAGGTTGTATCGCGTAATCGTATTCACTCTGCCAGTGGTGAATAGTTTTGAATAACTTACGTCTGCATGAGCTGCCAGCGCTGACTAAGTGTGACGTCAAAATCCATACGGTTCCGGCATCGGAAGAGACGCGAAAGTGGCTAGGCTGTTCTGTTGATGGGTAGCATTCTAGTGTTGCGTAGTTGCAATGGTGACCAAATTCAGTAAGGGTTCGTGCTAGGCGGCGTGAAAAGGCCAGTCCGAGATGATGTTCACTCATGCCACGGTTATGAATAGTGGGATAATGCTGTTCACATAGCGTCATACAGTCCGCTTGAAACTCATTAACGCTTTGAATGAGCACATCCAGTAACACAGTTATTCTCCCTGATAGACCTCAAATTTAGATAGTAAGGTTAACATGCAGGCGAAGCTTTTCGTTACACTAAATGGCTTTAAACGCCAGAATAAGAAGGGTTTATGTCTAAGATTGAATTTACATCACAACAAAAACAGAAGATGGCGATGCTTATCCAAGACTATCTTGCCGATGAGTTGGATATTGAAATAGGTCAGTTTGATGCGGAGTTTTTTGCGGATCATATTACCCAAAAGCTGGGGCCGGTCTTCTATAACAAAGGATTGTCGGATGCACAGAGTATTATGCACAACAAGATGCTTGATATCGCAGATGAAATTTATCAAATCGAGCAAGTGGATGAGATCAATTAATTTCTATCTTGATAACTTATAGAGATATTCAAAATATTTGAATGACTTCATCAATAGGCGTAGATGTTCTGTACTGAGGGATCCCCTCATAATTTCCCCAAAGCACAACCATGTTTGAATAGATTTTGAGCAAGCAGGGTTGCAGCCGCGAGCAAGTCTTCCCTCGTTATTGTGTAGCCAGAATGCCGCAAAACTTCCATCCCTAAGCGCACTGTTGAGAGTACATTTCGATTTTTGACAGTGTTAGCTTGGAAGTGCTTATCCCAACCTTGTTTCTGACCATGAACTCCAGCAAGCCAAAATGTCAGTTGAAGCATTAGGGCGATTAGCAGCATGATATCAAAGCGCTCTGAGCTGCTAGTTCGGCTATGACGGAGGCCTAAACCGTAGGCTGGGCTTTTCAAGTCTCGGAAGGTTTCTTCAATTTGCATACGCTTCGAGTAGAGCCTAACAAGTTGCTTTGGTGTTCGGATTTCAACGGGCAAGTTAGTCGCTAAAACCCATGGTTCTTTTGTCGAAGCGGAGTAGATTTTAGGTGACGGATGATGACAATTAGTCCGTGTCGAACGCTGATTTTTTCGGCCTTTAGGACGTGATTTATACAGTGCAATTTGACATGAAATTGGGTTGCTCTTAGTCAACCTCTTATAGCCTAAAGTCTTTGAGCGACTTGAGGATATGCTATGTAAGTTGCTGATAGGTTGCCAGTTTTCCGCACCTAAATCTGCATATTGCACTTTCCCTCTGACTCGACTTAACCAGTACCAACCTAGCTTTTCAACGGATTTATACCATGGCACTTTAAAGCCAGCATCACTGACAATGAGCGGTGTAGTGTTACTCGGTAGAATGCTTGCAAGGTCGGCTAGAAATTGGTCATGAGCCTTCTTTGAACATTGCTCTGAAAGCGGAAAGGCTTTCTCATAAAGAGTAATAGAACGACCATGTAGTGCCACCGAAGCCCGCAATACCATAAGCCGTTTTTGCTCACGAATATCAGACCAGTCAACAAGAACAATGGGCATCGAATTACCTGAACAGATAAAGCTGGCATGCCAACGGTATACAGCGAGTCGCTCTTTGTGCAAGTGACGATTACCTAACAATCTGTCGATTCGTTTGATGTTATGTTTTGTTCTGGCTTTCGTTGGCAGGTTACGACCAAGTTCGGTAAGAGTGAGCGTTTTACATTCAAGTAATGCGTGGCAAGCCAGCGTTAAACTGTTGAGTCGTTTTAAGTGCAATTCAGGGCAGAATTGGTAAAGAGAGTCGTGTAAAATATCGAGTTCGCACATCTTGTTGTCTGGTTATTGATTTTTCTCAGAACCATTTGATCACATGACAAGATGTGCATCTACCTTAAATTTATGATTTTTATCAAAATCATTAGGGGATTCCTCAGTGTTCTGTATAGATAAGTTGGGTAATACTGATCTCACAATATGATGAGTTTGAATTTAGCGAAGTAGGGACACAAATGAAAACCGAAGTAGAAAATTACAATCCAATCGCGAGATTAATACACTGGCTTTCAGCCATCGCTATTATTGGTTTGTTCGCAGCCGGTTTGTGGATGGTTGATCTTTCTTACTACAGTGAGTGGTATCGCACCGCACCACATTGGCACAAATCGATCGGTATTCTACTCTCAGGCTTAACCCTAATTCGTTTGGTTTGGAAAAGTGTTACCGTGTCACCCGGTATCGAAGGCAATACGTTAGAAAAATGGGCTGCGAAAATAGCGCATGGGCTGATGTATATTGTGCTTTTGATTCTTTTTACATCTGGTTATCTCATCTCTACAGCGGATGGTCGTGCTATCGATATTTTCGATTGGTTTGCCATTCCCGGCGCTGGTGCTTTATTTGAAGGGCAGGCAGATCTTGCCGGAGAGATTCACTTTTATGCCGCATGGACGTTGATCATACTGGCCGGCCTCCATGCCATGGCAGCACTCAAGCATCACTTTATCGACAAAGACAACACGCTACGCAAAATGATAGGAGCTTCAAAATGAACAAGACGTTACTTGCTACAGGACTAGCGATGGCAATGGTTATGCCGTTGAGTGCCAGCGCAGCGGATTATGTGATTGATACCAAGGGCGCGCATGCGTCGATTAACTTTAAAGTAAGTCATTTAGGTTACAGCTATATCCAAGGCCGATTTAATACTTTTGACGGGAATTTTTCTTATGATCCCAATGACATTTCAGCATCATCCATTACGGTCAATGTGGATACCAAAAGCCTAGATTCTAACCATGCTGAGCGTGACAAACATATTCGTAGTGCCGATTTTATTGATGCGAGTAAATACTCAACGGCAACATTTAATAGTACGCAGGTTGTCGATAAAGGCGATGGTACGTTTGAGCTGCTGGGCGACCTTAATCTGCACGGCGTCACCAAGCCTATCGTGATTCAAGCGCAGGTGATTGGTCAAGGTCAGGACCCTTGGGGTGGGGAACGTGTTGGATTCTTTGGCACCACTCGTCTAGAGCTTGCTGATTACAAAATTCCAGTCATGGGAGCGTCAAGTTATGTGGATATGGAGCTGCATGTGGAAGGCATCAAGCAGTAGGACACTTCTATAAATACCGTTTTATCGATATGAAAAAAGCGCCTCGATGATGAGGCGCTTTTGTATATTGGACAACCAACGATGTCGTTAAGCCGTTTGTTTGTGATCTTCAACCACCTCAGTTGGTTTACCAAACACATCACGCATTGCGTTTAGCACTTCTAAGCGGCTCACAACACCAACCATATGACCGTTTTCTAATACTGGTAATACATGTGGTTTGCTCACTTTCATGCTCTTAGCGCGCTCTTCAACCGATAGAGTGCTAAAGCGAGTTGCGATACCCATGCTTGTGGTTGGGTAAAGTTGCTCTTTATCGATGCAAAGGAATTCCGCTACATCTACCAGTTTGTCATTTACATCGATTGCCACTACATCACGAGCCATTAGATCCACCACCTTTTGACCTTGAGTTGGGATGTAGTTTTGGCACCATAATTCAACCATCACGTCATGGGCAGAGAAGAAACCAACAAGACGACCTTCGATATCAGTTACTGGCGCACTTACTTCGTGATGTGCTAGTAGGTGATCAATAGCCATTGGCGTGGTCATCTCAGCGCTTAGAGTGATTGGTTGCGTGTTCATGATATCTTTGATGATGATGTTATTTTTCATAGTGCTTTCCTTAACTGACGTAATATTTGTGGTGGTGGTAATGGTTGCGATGTTGGCTGCTTTTAACTGTGGACGGCGGTAGATACACCAGTTCGCCAATCCAACAAGTACGGCACCACCAACAATGTTGCCAAGGGTTACAGGGATTAAGTTGGCAGTAACAAACTGCATGACATTTAAGTCGGCATATTGTGCTGCTGTTGTTCCAGTCATTTGCCAGAAGCTTTCTGGCGCAAAGTTTTGAATCACAATACCAAGTGGCACCATAAACATGTTTGCAACACAGTGCTCAAAACCACTTGAGACAAACATAGCTACAGGCATGATGGTCATCGCCGCTTTGGTCATTGCATTGGCACTACTAAACGTTAGCCAGATTGCAAGACACACAAGAAGGTTACAAAGAATGCCTAGGGCAAAGGCTTGAACCATAGTGTGGTGCAGCTTGTGTTGCGCGATGTTTAGCGCGTTCAAACCCCATTGGCCGCCATCCATTTGATATAAGCCCGCAGCAGAAACGATAACAAGCAGCAGCATTGCGCCAATAAAGTTACCGAAGTAGACTTTTCCCCAAGTTGAAATCATCTTGCCAAAGGTGATTTGTTTATTTGCCCACGCAATACTGGTCAGTACTGAACTGGTAAACAACTCGCCACCGCAGATAACAATCAGAATCAAGCCCATACTGAATGCAAGTCCGCCAGCAAATCGGCTAAGTCCCCATCCAGCATCTGCACTACCGGTTGTAACAGTGATATAAAAGAGAAACGCTAAACCGATAAATGCCCCAGCCATTACCGCTAGGCTTAAAGTCATACCGCTACTTTTTTTTGCTTTACTTAACGCAAATTTCTCAGCCTCAGCCATCATCTCCATGGGAGAGAAGTATTGATTGTTGGCTTGACTAGATGACATAACCGCTCCTAATCGTATGTTTCATAAATAACCTCCTTATGTGGAAAACAAAGGGCTCTCGCCTCGTTGCCAATTCAGATTAGGGGGTTTGAAGACACAGGTAAAATTGATAATGTTGAGTAACTTCATCAAATAATTTGATATGTTTTTAGAAGGCGTTAAAATGAGCGAATGTGCCTATCTGTGCACATGGCAAAAAGGAAAAATCAAACACTTAACGTAATAACGAAAAGGAGAGTTATGCGTTATTCACTAAAGCAACTCGCGGTATTTGATGCAGTCGCCGATACCGGTAGTGTGAGTATGGCAGCAGATAAATTGGCGTTGACACAGTCAGCCACCAGTATGTCGCTTGCCCAGCTTGAGAAAATGTTAGGAAGACCCTTGTTTGAAAGACAAGGAAAGCAAATGGCTCTAACCCACTGGGGGACATGGTTAAGGCCGAAAGCAAAGCGTTTGTTACAAGATGCACAGCAGATATCAATGGGGTTCATTGAGCAGCATTTACTTAGCGGAGAGCTGCGTATCGGTGCAAGTCAAACCCCCGCAGAGCACTTAGTTCCAGACCTTATCAGTAACATTGATAATGACTTTCCAGAAATGCGTATGTCTTTGAAAGTGCGCAGTACCGATAGTATTTTGGAAGGTTTACTTGATTACAAATACGACATTGGGATCATTGAAGGCCGCTGTGATGACAACCGTTTACACCAAGAAGTTTGGTGTCGAGATCATTTAACAGTCGTGGCGGCTGCGCATCATCCTTTTGCTAAGTCAGATCGTGTTAGTTTAGCCCAATTAGAGCAAGCAAAATGGGTATTGCGTGAACACGGTTCTGGTACTCGCATGATTTTTGATAGCTCTATTCATCATTTGATTGAAGATCTTGATGTATGGCGTGAATACGAACACGTACCCGTGCTGCGTAGCATGGTGGCGAATGGACTGTACTTAACTTGTTTGCCTTATTTAGATGTTGAACAGCACATTGCTGCGGGTAAATTAGTCGCCCTTAATGTGCCCGAATTAAGTATGGAAAGAACGCTCTCGTTTGTTTGGCGAGCAGATATGGTTGAAAACCCGCTCGTTGAATGCTTAAAACGTGAGGGTTCGCGAATGATGAAAGGTAAGCCTTCCGTCTTTTAACTTGCCTATTAAACCCAATCTAAGCACAACAATGTGACTTTAAAGCCCAAGCAGGCTCACCTCTTGGGCTTTTTTAATGCACGGATTCTGTTGAAGTAACGATTGCGTCACTCTTTTGTGTAACGCATTGCTATTTGTTGCCTCGATGCGTGATCGAGATCGATTAATTGTGCGAGCGAACTAAGTAGTATGCTTCACTTGTTACAAAGATGAAGAGTTTTATTATGAGTACATTGGTTGCCATCTCAATAACGACCGCAATTCTTTCGGGGGTTTGGGGCTGGGTTGCAGTGAGTTTTGGCCTACTCGCATGGGCAGGATTTTTGGGCTGCACAAGTTTTTTTGCTGCACCTCAAGAAGGTGTAAAAGGATTATTGATAAGCCTTATCACTAATTTAACCGGTGTATTCTGGGCGATGGTGATCATCGCAGGTTCTCAATATGTGTCATTAGAAATTGCCGGTTATATGCTGACGGGACTGATTACGTTATTTATGTGCCTGCAAGCGAAACAATCGTGGTTGGCCTATATTCCGGGTACGTTTATCGGATCATGTACAACCTTTGCTGCCAATGGGGATTGGCAACTAGTAATACCGTCATTGTTGCTTGGCGGCCTGTTTGGTTACACCATGAAATGGAGTGGGATGTGGTTACAAGCTAAATCACAACCTGGTAAGGCTAATGCAACGCTCACTAGTCGGGCGAATTGATAAACCCCTTCAGCATAATTGAATCACAATCGTTTTCGATGTTTAAACAAGCCATGCCTATCGACGATTGAAGGGCATGGCTTTTTACTACCGACTAAACGTTATATTAAGTATTGCCGTTGGCCATGGTGACAACACGTTTTAGCGTCCAACGAATCAAAAGCGGTATTCCCTCTATGCCTTTTTCTTCGCAATGAGAAACAATGGCTAATGCTAAATCGGGTTTTGCAAATTTCTTCAAGACACGATGAACCACTTTTTTAGCCGGGATAGGGTGATCGGCTGGGATCTTTACCATCTCGCGGAAAAAAGGTTCAAAGCCGTGGTTATAGAGAAAATGCTCGATATCGAGATCGGGTAATTCAGTTAAACGATGACGCTCTTGATCATGATCCAATCGAGTTCGCACAGTATGAGCATATTTTTTACCCGCCGCATCCCCATCGGTGACGACATGCCAATCTATTCCAAATGCTTTCGCGACCTTAATGAGCGACTTTAGACCGGATTGGGCAAATTCGATGATCTGCACACCTTCTGCTGCGAGGTTATAACCACACTGATTGGCAAACTCATTAAATAACCAAACTTCCGTTTCGCCTTCCACCAGCAACCAACAACGAGCAAACAACGCGCCAGAACGATGAAACCGAATATGGAACCCAACCTTACGTAATTCATCACGAGACAAGCTCTGTAAACCAAGACTGGTACATACGGTTTTATCGGATTGACGTACCAAACGGCGGATGCTGTGGATCGGTACTCTCGCTAAAAGATCACCGCTATTTGTGGTCAATATTTTTTGCATCGGCAGTAACTGCAGTAAACTCCAAGCACGCGCGAGGTGGGTCGGATGCAAACGTCCTTCAGGATCTTCAATGATCAATAACGGACGAGCACAACGACGCAGCTTATTGGGGCCTTTAGCTTGTAGATACGCATTGAGTAATCCCATAAACAGCAAACGAGTTTGTTTATTATTAGTTTGCTCAACGATTTCTGAAATAGACAGCGAATTTGGCTGCCCGGTATAGAAAATCCCATCTCGCTGTTTGCGTAAACTATTACGAGCGTTCGACTTAAACGAGAAATAGTGATCAACCAGCATGCTCATTGAATTGAGACTGCTGCGCATCTCGCCTTTGTTCACGTGTCCTGGAATGGCCATTAAGCGGCGACAGGTATTATCAATCCGCTTTTCTACTCGCTCATTGAGTGTGCCATTGGCTTGAATGGGGCGATTAAACCTTCGGGAGTCCTTCAAACGGATCACTGGATGAAGAGACATCAGCTCTTGCGCTAATTTAACCGCGTGATGTAACGGTAACGGATTGCCCTCAAAATCGAGAAAATCGTATTGAGTTTCAATGTCATAGTTGTCACGACTAGCACTGAGCCGATAGTAGATACGATGAGTATCGTTTTCATCAGTGGTCCAGATCGGCTTAATTTTACGGTAACGCCCTGAGCGCATTTCGCTCTTATCGTTCGATACTAGGCTCAAGACAATCTGTAAATCTTGTGTTTGAGGATGAGAAACAGAGTAATCCACATGGAAATCGGACATTTCAAACTGGTAAGGGACACCATCAGGCGGCAGGGCAACTGAAAGCGCGTCAAGCAACGACGATTTACCCCAAGTGTTTTCACCGATCAAAGTCGTCAGCTGTTCAAACGAGAGGGATAGGCGTTTGATGCCACGAAAACCCGCAATTTCAATCCGTTCTAATTGCATAAAGTGACCTCATCATTATCAATTATCTTAATTTAAGCATAAAAGAAAAAACTAATATAAGCATGAGGTTAGCTCACATAAGCGAATTATTCGTAAAAAGTAATGAATCTGTCATAAAGAATGAGTTAGCATGACGGTGAAAAGTGAGAAGAATTATGATGAAGAAAAATAATAGAACGACCAGAATAAGAGTCGCGCACATAAACGACACACATTCCTATTTTGAACCGACGTCTTTACAGCTTGCGCTGACCGTAGAACAACAATCATTCGCCCCATTTGTGAGTGCTGGTGGCATCGCCCGCATAAAAACCCGCGCTGAACAACTTAAGCAACAAGCCGAGCAAAACCAACGAGGCTTTCTCTTCCTCCATGCCGGAGACTGCTTTCAAGGCACTTTGTACTTCTCTTTATTTAAAGGAGAAGCAAACGCGGTGATGCTCAATCAACTGGGTCTTGATGGCATGGCGGTAGGGAATCATGAACTCGATATGGGTAACCTGCCTGTTGCCGAATTTGCCGAGCGCATTGATTTTCCTCTTCTTGCTGGCAATTGGGATCTTTCCAATGAGCGCCAAGATAAATCTAAAACCTTACGTTTTAACCCAACGGTATACTCCTACAAACCACTCACTCGGTCGGCACAATGGCTAATCAAACATGTCGGTGACGAGTCGGTTGCGATATTTTCATTAGCATTAGATAAAATGGCGGAGATTTCTAATCCTGATATTGACACGCCATTTGTCAGCAGTATCGAAACCGCCAGAAATACCGTGGCAGAGATCCATAAAGCGGGTATCAACAAAATCATTTTACTGAGTCATATGGGTTATGAGGCTGATCTTGAACTTGCCAATCATGTTGATGGCATTTCGTTAATTGTCGGTGGACACAGTCATGTGTTACAGGGTGACTTTAGCGAGTTAGGTTTGGCAAAAAGTGATGATTATGGCGTAAAGGTCAATCAAACCTATGTGGTGCAAGCAGGCTTTCATGCTTTGTCTCTAGGCCATTGTGACATTGATTTTGACAGTGAAGGTAATGTGATTGCTTTTAACGGCAAAAATGAACTGCTGCTGGGTAGACGTTTGTTTGTCGACACCTCGATGAGTCAGTCTTGGCAGGATGAAAAATACCAACCAATCCGAGATTTTGTTCATGCGCATCAAAACGTGGCTGTCTGTAAGAAAGACAAAGGTATCCAGCGGTTATTAGAAGAGCGCTATCAAGCTCGGGTTCGTGAGCAACAAAAAACCATCTTAGCGCGTACAGAAAAAAATCTACGCCATATAAGAATTCCTGATGAACGTGGCGGCAGCGAAATCGCGCCATTAGTCGCAGAGTCATTTGTTCATACTATGCGTCAACAGGGGAGTCCGGTGGATTTTGCCATTCATAATGCGGGCGGAGTGCGTAATTCCATTGCCGTAGGAAATATCTCTGTTGCCGATATCGCCGGAAAGGTGTTGCCGTTTCTGGTGCCGATTGGCAGTTATGAGATTGAAGGACGCTATATTGCTCAAACATTGGAAGGGGCAATAAACAATGCATTAAATAATGGCGTGGAAGGAACAGGCTCAGGCTCTTACCCTTATACGGCCAATTTACGCTATCACTATGAAGCTAATGCACCTAAAGGCGAGCGAATCCACCATCTAGACATTCACACTAACACCGATGGGTGGCAGCCTGTTGAAGCTAATAAAACCTACGTTGGTTCATCTTCTGCCTATACCATGAAGGGAAAAGAAGGCTATGAAGCGATTCTCAATATGAAAGGCGAAGGGCATATCACCCACCTATCAATGGCAGATTGTTTCATTCGCTACTTAAAAGATAATCCAGAAGTACTACACGGCGATCAAATGCTTACTGCTAATTAATGACTAAATTTTAAACACTTGGCATACACTTTGCTTTTTATTCCTTGATTCATTTTATCCGAATTAATGAATAGGAGTCGTTATGTGGAGTAAAGACTGGGTCGATATTGCGGTTGTCATCAGCTGGATTTCTGTATGGGCTGCAATGGTGTATTTAATTCCCGGTGGGGGAATGTAAAAGAAAGGAGCATTTTTTTGCTCCTTTTTGATTTTCTAGTAGACGTAAATTGATTTGAGGCATACAATCCGCGGCGTTTGGGGAGTAGTCGCCTCTGGTTTACTTATCGTCATCTCGTTAGGCAATGCCTTTCCGGTAAGTATAAGCGTTATGCGCTTCGACGAGACCAACGTATTCAAATCCTTATGCCTTTAACGGGGTATGAGGTTGTTTGTTTGCGGTAGGGATCGTTAGCATAAACGCACCGATCCCTCCGTTATTTGGAGGATAAAATGACCCCGTCAACCTACCTAGGCCTTGGTCTACTAACACTTGCTCTAGTGGCACTCGATATTTGGCAAACACGTGGTGGTAACATCACAATTAAAAAAGCCGCTGTTTGGAGTGTGTTCTGGTTTGTACTGGCGTTTCTTTTCGCAGGCTCTATCTATTTTTTCTGGGATTTCTATGCGCCAGGAAGCAGCTATACAGCAGAAAAAGCGACCGTTTCATTTCTAACCGGCTATTTGCTGGAAAAATCACTCAGTGTCGATAACCTGTTTGTCTTCGCGATCATCTTTACCCAATATTCAGTACCAGAGCATTTACGCCCACGCGCGCTGCTTTGGGGGGTGATTGGTGCGCTGGTACTGCGTGCAATCATGATTGCGGTTGGTGCTCAGCTACTCGCTCAATACCACTGGATTCTTTACATCTTTGCTGCATTCCTAATTTGGACTGGTATCCAATTGGCACGCGATAAAGGTGAAGAGGAAGAAGTAAACCCACTGCCTGAGAAGATCATTCGTAAATTTGCGACTGTAACCGATGGCTACCGTGAAAATGCATTAACCGTGGTTGAGAATGGCAAACGTTGCGTGACACCAATGATGATTGTTATCGGTGTGATTGCCTTTATGGATGTGATGTTCGCTCTAGACTCTATCCCTGCAATCTTCGCAGTTACTCGTGAACCATTCTTGGTATTGGCAGCAAACGTATTTGCCTTGCTTGGTTTACGCTCTTTGTACTTTGTACTGCAAGGAATGATGGATAAGTTTATTTATCTAAAACCAGCACTGTCTTTCATCATGGTCTTCATTGGTATTAAGATGCTTCTAGTGGGTACGGCTTGGGCAATCCCTACCGCGGTATCACTATTGGTTCTGTTGATCACCATGACAATTGCTGTGGTAGCTTCGATTGTTAAACAACGCAGCTTGGCACAACAAGCATTATAATTTGCGTTATTTCAACTAATTGAAATGCGAGTTACGCCTCACTAAAAGATAATAGCTATGTAAAATAATTGTTATCTACCAGTGGGGCGTATTTTATTGTTTGAATAATTAAACAGCGATAGTGACTAAGTAACTATCAATAGCAAAGCGAAGTGAATAACGATCAATGGCGAATGTTAGAGAGTTGTTTTATTAGATTATCTAATTTGAAAATCGAAATTTTGTCATTTTAACTGGCGATAAAATCAACGTTAAAATAATCACAAGCTGAGTTATCCGATTTCAAGAAGAGGCACATATGGCACAAGTTTTAGACGCTACAACCATAATCAACACCCCTTCTAAGGACAGAAAAACCTACTCGGTTACCATCAAAGGATTGTTTGTTCACCTGCTAGATATTCTGTTTACCGATCGTAATGAACCTCGAGCATACTATGCGAGTGACTTATCGAACCATATGCAGAAAGATGTCGGTTTATATCGATAGAGACCAAATTTGAAGACGCCAGTAATGTTACTGGCGTTTTTTTTTGCTCAATAAACATCAATTTTAACAGTGAGTTAAAACTATTTGCCTTAGTTGGCTTCGTGCATTCGATTTGCTATACAGAATATTGCTCTATTCTTACTACTGACTAATAAGTGCGTAATTGCATAAATATAATTTACGTCAGTGACTAGGTAAGGATCAATCTATGAGCGAAATGGAATACGACTACCCAAACAACTACAATCTCATCTCTATTACCGACCCTTCAAGCTATATCAAATACGCCAGTGCCCATTTTAGTGAAGTTGCCGGATTCGAAGATGGCGAATTAGTGGGTAAACCGCATAATATTGTTCGTCATCGAGACATGCCTAAAGCTGCGTTTAAAGATTTGTGGGGCCATTTGCAATCGGGTAAACATTGGATGGGGATGGTTAAGAACCAACGTAAAGGTGGCGGGTATTACTGGGTTGATGCCTTCGCATCGCCCATTAAGTTCAATGGCGAAATTGTTGAATACCAATCCGTTCGCTTTAAGCCAGAACGTCTCTATGTAGATCGCGCAGAAAAAATCTATAGCAAACTTCGTAACGGCGGTACTTCACTGATCCTGAAATTGCCACGCACTCGATTATGGATGCGTTCAACGATCTGCATTGCCGCCGCCACAGGCGTAGGTCATCTACTACTGAATTATGGTCAAAGTCCGATGGTCGCAATCGGCGCGATTGCAACGTTGTCTGCATTATCAAGTTATATATTGACTCGTCCGTTAGAAAAGCTCGCACAGCAAGCACGACAAGATTTCAATAATCCACTGATGGAATATATTTATTTTGGCCGCGTGAACGATCTATCCGAAATTGCGTTAGGGATGAAAATGCGGAAGCAATACGCGGATGCACTATTAGGCCGCGTCGGTATCTCAGTAATGGATTCGTGTAAGGAAACCAAAGCGAACGCAGACTCTGCCGCGAGCAATAGCGAACGCGTCACACAGAATTTAAGTGAGCAGAAAGTCGAAATCGATGTTGTCGCGACCTCAGTCAATGAGATGCAGGCGGCGTCTGCTGAAATTTCGCAAAATGCTCAAGCGACTGCGGATGCCACTTTAACGGCGCAAAACACCATGACCAATAGTCGTGGTGTTATCGATAACGTCAACCATTCGGTACTTGAGCTTGTTAGCGAACTTAAACAGATCTCACAAACGGTCACCGATCTCAATCATCAAACCGAGCAGATTGGCTCAGTGGTTGAAGTGATCAACGATATTGCAGAACAAACCAATCTATTAGCATTGAATGCGGCAATCGAAGCGGCGCGAGCAGGCGAGCAGGGACGTGGCTTTGCCGTCGTGGCGGATGAAGTTCGCACCTTAGCGCAAAGAACGCAAGAATCGACGACTGAAATAAAGTCTGCGATAGAAAGTATTCAAAGTGGTAGTAATACAGCGGTGAATGCGCTGCATAAAGGTAATGAGAAATCTGCCAGTACTGTTGAACTGTTAGCGGATGCACAGCAGAGCATTCAGTTATTAGAAGAGTTGGTGCAAGATGTTGTCGACCGCAATCAACAGATTGCCGTTGCGATTGAAGAGCAAGTGCATGTTTCTGATGAGATCAATGAGAACATTCAATCGATCAATTTGAAGTATGCAGATTCTTATGAACTGATGACACTCACTAATGGGATGAACAGCAAAGTGCAAGACAGCACTAGTGAATTAGCGGATGTGATCAAAAAGATTGCCTAGCGGCAGGAAACAGGAATAGCAGCTAAAAATAAAGCACCATTAAGGTGCTTTATTTTTTTAATCTTAGCGATTATTTTTTACGGCAGTATTCAGCAATAACATACATAGACTGACCGCCATTCACTTTACCAGAGATAAGTTTAGGGTCGTCAGTCAATGCGATACCACGGATAACCGTGCCTTGCTTGATTACTTGTGTGCTGCCTTTGATTGGAAGGTCTTTGATAACAGTTACGTCGTCACCTTTTTTAAGCTCTGCGCCGTTTACATCGAAAGGTTTGTCGTCAGCAGACATACCTTGCATAGCCCAGTTCTTAGTTTCTTCTTCCATATACATCATGTCTAGCGCGTCTTGTGCCCAGCTTTCTGAGTTAAGACGAGTTAGTTGACGCCATGCAGTCACTTGCACAGGAACCACTTGGCTCCACATGCTGTCACTTAGACAACGCCAGTGGTTAATGTCTTTAGGATCTTCAATTTCACCCAGACATTTGTCACATACCATGATGCCGTAATCTACTGTTACGTGACCGTGCGGTGGTACCGCGTACGCAGTCAATGGTGCGTCTGCACCACATAGTTCACACTTAGATTCGCAACGTTGTAGCATTGTAGCTTCAATAGACATAATGGACTCACATATAGTCGGGATTAATAACGGGGCTTATTATCCACTTTATCCGACTAATTGGAAGGGGCATTCGGTAACGCAAAGGTTTAACCGACGTAAAATGACATTTTACTGAAGTTTGTTGTTAAATTGGTAACATTCAAATGCCCTTCAATAACTTAATTGGAGTGACCACGTAACATTGCTGCACCTTTACTTTACCTTGTTAGTGCCTAGCGGCATAATCGGTTAGGTTTATATAGCAAATTAATAGGTTAAAAATTGGAATTACTCTCTATTGAATTCCTGGGCCGTCCTCTAAGACTTGAGGGCAGCATGGCTGGATGGCAAGAACTGTATTGGGATAATCAAATCGTCTCACAACTCACGGCCGATGCAGATCGACAAGAACAAACTAAACACGCGTTCGTATTACAAAAGGGCGATGAAGTCCTAAATTGTGAATTGGACGCGAATCTGACTTGGCAGCCGTTTTCCTTTCACTATCAAGTTAAAGTAAATCAACAGCTCATTAGCCAAGGCGAGCGTAATACTAAGGATATCGAACAACAGAGCCCAGTTGTCGCACCAAAACCAGAAAAACGTTTTAGCCTGATTGGTCTAGTGTCGCTTGGTATGAAAATGCTCAAGAGTGCCAAGCTGATTAAAGTGGTGCTCGCTTCCGCAAGCTTAGCTGCGTATTCATGGTTGTTTTCTTTTCAATTTGCCATGGCGCTAATTGCTTGTTTAGTCGTGCACGAATATGGCCATGTTAAAGCGATGAAGTACTTCGGTATGAAAACCAAAGGCATCTATCTTGTGCCATTCTTGGGGGGACTTGCGCTAACGGATGAGAAAATTAACACCCGTTGGCAAGATGTGGTTATCTCCATCATGGGGCCGATGTTTGGTTTTGTGCTTTCGCTGATTCTATTGGTAGTTTATTGGGTGACTGGCGAGATGTTCTTTGCCGGGCTAGCCGCCTTTAACGCCTTCTTAAACCTGTTTAACTTGCTACCCATTTTACCACTGGATGGCGGTCATATTTTGAAAAGCATCAGTTTTTCAATGAACAGTCTAACGGGCATGATTTTGTGTACAGCCGCGGCGATTGGCGGGGTGTTCCTTAGCTATACACTGGGTTTGAGCTTACTCGGTTTCTTGCTGATCATGGGGACACTTGAAATCATTATGGAATGGCGTTACCGCCACCATAGCCATCTACTACCGCTCGACCGTTATGGCCAAATCGTTGCTGGTTTATGGTATGTCGCGCTTGTTGCAGGTCTAGTGGCGATTATTTGGTACTTTGCTCAAAGTGGTGATGCCTTGTTGCAACTACCGCTGCAGCTGCTTGGCACATAACACTGCCGACATAATGATTGTTTAAGTTACTAAAACGGCTAATGGCAACATATTAGAAAAGGGAGCTAAATAGCTCCCTTTATTGTCTCTAATGCGATGACAAAGCGCCAAAACAAAGCTAAGAACAGTTTGGTTTTGCTGTCTGATAGTTTGGTAACTTCGCCATGGTCTGCTGTAAATCGTGAATTCGAGTACTGTGCGAAGGGTGGGTCGACAGCAGTTCAGGAGGTTGTTGACCGTTGGATGCTTTTGCCATGTTATGCCACAAATCGATACTTTGGGCAGGATCAAATCCCGCTTTAGCCATCAAATCCAAACCGACAATATCCGCTTCTGACTCTTGGGTGCGGCCATAAGGCAATATTACGCCATACTGCAAACCAAGCCCTAACGCCGCCATTGTCGCATCACGATATTGAGCGTATTCCGAAGAGCCAAGCGCGACAGCAGTGATCTGTAGCCCGGTATTAGCTAGCTGAGATTGCGATAGACGTTCATTGCTGTGGTCAGCCAATACATGGGCAATTTCATGACCAATAACAGTAGCAAGTTGATCTTGATTCTCAGCGACATTTAGCAGGCCGGTATAGACCCCAATTTTACCGCCGGGTAGGGCAAACGCATTAACTTGGTCACTATCAAAAACCACCACTTCCCACTTATCGAAGCCAGGCTGTTTTGGCACGTGTTTGGTGACCGCATTTGCAACACATTCGACATAGCGATTCATTTTAGCGTCTTTGCTGACTTTTTGTTGCTGTTTCATCTGCTCAAATGATTGAGCGCCCAGATGGCTCATGTCGGTATCAGAAAACAAGATCAATTGATTTCGTCCAGTAGGTGACGAGCTGCACGCCGTTAACCCAGCGGCTAAAGCTAAAGCGGAGAACTTAAACCACGACATATGACATTCCATGTAAATACAGTTATATATTCATCATAACATCCGGTTAGAATAGACGTAACCGTTATGGATGGATTTACTATGACCATTTGGAAACGAGAGATCAATCTAGATCGTCTCAATCAAACCTCAAAAAACACTCTGATCGAACACTTAAATATCCTCTATACCGAGGTTGGTGACGACTATATCTGTGCCACCATGCCTGTTTGTTCATTCACTCATCAACCGCTAGGAATGTTACATGGCGGAGCATCCGTTGTACTGGCTGAGACTTTAGGCTCTGTCGCGGCCAACTTCTGCGTTGATGACAATGCTTACTGTGTTGGGCTTGATATTAACGCAAATCATGTCCGTGCGATGAGAAGTGGCTTAGTCATCGGCAAAGCGACGCCAATTCACTTGGGCGTTTCTACTCAGGTATGGCAAATCAACATAAGCGATGAGCGCGGGCGCCTAGTGTGCACAAGCCGTCTTACCATTGCCGTCAAACAACAGCGCAAAGGCAATGTTGAGACTGGTGTAAACAGCGCAGGATAGGGGCGAGATAAATGGTAATTGAATTTTCTAATGGCAAGATTATCGCGACGCCCCATGAGCTTGTCGTGAAAGTGAATGGTGCGCATATGATCACCTTGCAAGCACAAAGTGATGCCGTCCAACTGATTGGACGCGGGGCAAATGTCATCGCAGTACATTCAAGTGAAGCAAAATGGTCAATTAAACTCGATGATGAGCAACAACTAATCGACCTTGCATCACAATTAGGCATTGCCATCCAGTAACTTCTTGATCCACTCTCACTAAATGGGGAAAATAACAAATAGTAATATTTGATTGAGATTTCCCCCTTTATGAGTAGCCCGCGACTTCGTGTCCAGTTCGAAACCCTTTTTGAACACTATGATGGTATTGATCTTGGCGTTCAATTAGAAGAGATCACCGACATCCTTTGTTGTACAAGACGTAACGCACGCATTGTCCTCAATAAGATGGAAGAAGAAGGTTGGATTGAATGGCATCCTTCTCCGGGTCGTGGAAAGCTCTCGCAACTCAACTTTAAGCGTAGTCGTACGGATGTTAGTGAGAATCTCGCACGCCGTTATCTTGAAGAAGGTAAAATAGGCCAAGCGCTTAAAGTGCTAGATCAAGATGCGGCTAAGCTTGCTCGGGTCGTCGAAAGTTATTTGGGCGTGCAGGTGCAAGAAGGGCAACAAGTCGTTCGTTTGCCGTACTACCGGCCGCTACTCTCACTTAACCCTCATAAAAATATGCGTCGTTCAGAATTGCATATTGTACGACAGATCTTCAGTGGCTTAACTCGCTTAGATGAAAACGAGCAGTTAGTGCCAGATTTAGCACATACATGGGAAATGCTATCACCACGTCATTGGCGTTTCTATATTCGTCCTGCTGTGCGTTATCACAATGGTGATTTGTTAAGTGTCGAGGCCATCATAGAATGCTTAATGGCGCTACGTTCTCGTAATCTTTTCGCTCATATTGAAATGGTGTGTTCACAGCAAAAGAATGTGGTCGATATCCACTTGAGCCAAGATGATTACCACTTTGCATTATTAATGGCAGAGTCGTGCGCAAAAGTGATGCTACCAAGCTCTGAGCGCAGCGCTGATTATGATCAATTCCCAATTGGTACAGGCCCTTACAAAATTACTCAGAATGACGAAAAGCGCCTAACAATACAGGCGTTTGATGGCTATTTTGGTTTTAGACCGCTGGTTGATAGCGTCGAAGTGTGGGTGATTGATGCGGTGCATTCCTCGATGGTCTTTCCTAGTCTATCAAAACCGTGTGCGCCGGAAGCAATCACAATCAGCGACGAGGTGGAATTAGATCCTGGTTGTACCTATTTGCTATTGAATCGTAACAATGGCTTGGCTAAATCCGATGATTGGGCGCGTTACTTTAGTCAGCGTCTATCCTCGTTGAATGTATTCCAACTATTACCACAAGATAAAATTGTAGAGTTAGGCGCATTGCCAGCACACGGATTGAAACCGGGTTGGTATCACCATACAAGACAGGCGCATTATTCTCCACCACCAAGTTACCGCACCGTTAAAATTGCATATCATGCCAAGCACCCAATGTTTCCCACTTTAGTTAAGTGTTTAGAGACGCTGTTGAAGCAAGATAACCTTGAGGTTGAATTGATCACCTATGACATGGAGATGCCTGACAACGAGCAAGTCGACATTTGGGTAAAACCGATGGGGATAGCCAACAATCGTGATGATGCGATCGCCGGTTGGTTACTTGACTACAGTGATATAGAGCATTTGAGTCGCGAGCAAGACTTTGCTCAGTGGTCAGAGGTAGTCACTCAGTATCGCAGTGAAGAGTTTGCGACTTTTCCTGCGCAAAATATTGGGAAATCCCTTGCCGATAAAATGCAGTTGATTCCGATGTTCCATTGTTGGTTGGGCGTGAGTAAAGATCAATGCGGTTCACTACAAAATGCTAAGTGTAATGCGCTGGGGTGGTTTGATTTCAGCAAGGTATGGATTAAACCTAACATGCTCAATGAGCGAGGCTCTCACCATGGCGAAACCCAATAAGAAGCAACCGTCAAAAACGGTTGAGATTTTTTGCGCCAAGTGCCGCTGTTTACTGTTTAAATATCGAAAAGGTGGTAAAGGAGCATTGGTAAAATGCTTTAAAGAGCGCATTGTTGAAGATTACACGCAAACGCCCTGTATTTGTCCAAAATGTCATACAGAGTTCGCTCGCGATACCTTAGTTAGGGGCACCCCATCTTATAAGATGATTGGCGGAAAAGTGTTGATGAAATAAATGAGTTTATTAACACTAATTGGGGTCAATCATTCGATTTAACTTAAGTAAATAGTCAACTTGCCTTCAATTTTGATCTGAGTCGCTAAAATAAGTAAAACTTTCGTTAACGACTTTTATCGAATTGGATAACTGATACAATGCACGGGTTATAAATAACTGACATTTAATTTCCAATTTTATCAGTAGGGGTAAGTCATGGAGTTAGGTCTAATCATCGCTTTCATCGTAGCAGCAGCTGTTATGGTTAAGAAAGAGATGTCAGCCGCTAAATAATCACTCATTCAGCCCAATTTTAAACCACTTTTTGAATGAAGTTGATCATGAAGCCAGCCCTTTGCTGGCTTTTGTTTTATCTGAACCTCATGATATTGTTATTTTCTCCCCACCTGAACGCTTTTACTCCCCTGACTTGTTTATGTAGCCCATAGTTTTATCGTTCGATGATTGATTAATTCCCGCCTTAACATTATTTTAAACCTTGCTCAGATGTTGTAATAAAAAGGGGAACTCTTTGCAAAGTCCAATTACGCTTGAAGCGCTTCATATTCTTGATGCCATCGACAGGAGAGGGAGCTTTGCTTCCGCTGCCAATGAACTGGATCGAGCACCATCTTCTCTGAGTTATCAGATCCAAAAGTTAGAGCAAGATCTAGACATCATGATCTTTGACCGTTCAGGCCATAAAGCCGTGTTTACTCAAGCTGGGAAGCTTATCTTAGAGCAAGGGCGTACGATATTGACGGCAACAGAAAAGTTGGTCAACGATGCCAGCGTGCTCGCGAATGGCTGGGAGCTTGATATTACTTTAGCGTTTGATGGCATTATTCCAGTCGACAATTTCTTCCCAATGGTTAATGCTCTGGGCAACGTGAGTTCTACGCGAATACGTCTACAAGAAGAAATTTTAGCTGGCTGCTGGGAAGCACTGGAAAATGGCCGAGCTGATATTCTTGTTTGTCCAAAATTAGAAACGATTCCAGTTGATGTAAAAGCGGAGACGATAGGCCAGTTAGAAATGATGTGGGTAGCAGCAACGGATCACTATGTCCATAAGCGCGTCGGTGAGTTTGATGATCAAGCGCGTGAAAAATATCGCGTGATCGCCATTGCAGATACCGCTCGCGAACAACCCGCTATGTCGGTGAATGTACTACAGAAACAACCAAGACTTACCGTGAGTAATTTTGCAGCCAAAGTGGATGCATTAAAATCCGGTTTAGGTATCGGCACCTTGCCAACCAGCATTGCAACTTCACTAATCAAGCAAGGAATAGTGCAGCAGATCAGCGGAACGGATGTACGCGAAATTGAGGTAATTATGGCGTGGAAACGCCATCAAATTGGTGAAGCAAAATCTTGGTGTATTCAGTACCTAAAAAAGCATTGGCAAATGAAATAAGCGTAAAGCGAACTTTGTTGCAAAGCGCTGTCTTTAAAAGCACTACATTCAATCAATTTGAGAGGTGACGTTGATAATTGAGCCCGTGATTTATCAACGTCACCGCTAACATAGCTCGTCATGGCTAGTTATCGAGATACTCGATTCATTAAGATTCCTGCTTATTTTGTAAAACCAACACCATATCAGCGGTGCCATCTTCAAACTGGATATCAATTTTAAAGCCGAGGCTTTGCGCGAGCATCAACATGCCGCGGTTAGTCGGCATCGTCATACCAGACATTCGTTTGGTGCCTTTATTTTGGCAGTAATCGATGATCTTGTTCATCAGAATCTTACCCAGGCCTTTACCTTTAAGATCAGAACGGATCAAAATGGCGAATTCGGCATCACTATTATCGTGATTGATCAAGGCTCTACTGACACCAATGATCTTTTGCTCCGCGCCACTCATATCAACTGCAACAAAGGCCATCTCGCGGTCATAATCAATCTGGGTTAGCTTCGCGAGTGCCTCATGATTGAATTCACCCACTTCGGTAAAGAAACGCTTATACAGATCATCTTTAGAAACGGCATGAATAAACTCCGCATGTTTGGGTTCATCTTCAGGCAAAATAGGGCGTAGTAGAATCGAACTGGCGTCTTTTAATTGTACCCTTTGTTCAAACTCTACAGGATAGGGCCTGATCGCCAAACGATGTTGTGCATCACCTTGGTAAGCTTTAAGCGTTAAATCGGCGTCTAGAATGGTAAATTCGTTACCATTAGCCAATAGCGGATGAATGTCCAGTTCATGCACTTGTGGACAATCAACAATCATCTGTGAAATACGCACCAAGATTTCAGACAAACCTTCAATGTCGATAGGCTCGGGCAATTTTTGCAGGCGAATCTTCTCACCTTTAATCGCGCGAACAATCAGATAACGGGCGAGTGCCATATTAAGAGGCGGTAGCGCTGAGGCTGCGTCAATCCCTTCATTCCATTCTGAACCGCCTTGCCCTAATAGAATCACAGGGCCAAACGTCTCGTCATATTTAACTTTGATCCTTAGCTCTTCGCCACCGGCTCGTTTTGCCATCCCCTGTACTAATAAGCCATGTATGTGAGCAGAAGGATAAGATATCTGGGTACGGTCAAGAATTGCTTGCGCTGCGTTTGCCACTTCTGTGCTATTACGTAAGTTCAACATCACGCCTTGTACATCCGATTTGTGGGGAATATCAGGTGAACGGAGTTTAACTGCAACAGGGTAGCCAATTTCACCGGCAACATGAACCGCCTCACTGGCATCACTTACAATCCAAGTAGGCAGAACATTAAAGTCAAAGTACTTTAAAAATGAGCGGATTTGATGAGTATCCAATGATACTGTGTTTTTATCCAGTAATTGTTCGGTAATCCATTTTTTGGCACTTTCTAGTTCGGCAATATGAACGGGTTCCGCGGTGGTAGGGGTTTCCATTAGCTGCTTTTGGTTACGTCTGTACTCAACTAAGTGCATGAAAGCAACCACCGCACTTTCAGCGGTGCGATAGGTTGGGATGCCGAATTGGGTAAAAATCTCTCGTGCTGGACGGGCAGTAAGTTCACCCGACCAATTGGTGAGGATATTGAAGCGACGGCTTCTTGGGTGGGCCTTTATCGCTTTGATAATCTCGGCAGCGGTCTGCTCTGAGTGGGCGATGGCTGAAGGACTATGCATAATCAAAATGGCATCGGCACAATCGCTATCCATGATGGTATTAAGCGTATCCACATAACGTTGATGACTGGCATCACCAACCATATCAATTGGGTTTCTCTGGCTCCAGCTGGTGGGTAAAACGCGATTTAGCTGTGATACTGTGTATTCATCCAGTCGTGCTAGTTTACCACCACGCTCTAATAAAGTATCGACCGCCATAATGGCAGGACCACCACCATTGGTAATGATCGCTAAGCGCTCACCACGCAAAGGAACCGAATGGGTAAGAGTTTCTACTGCGGCAAATAGTTCATGTGAATTTTGTACCCGCAGCATACCGGTACGCCTAATTGCGGAGTCATAAATAATATCAAGCGTATCACTGCCACCAGTATGGGCTTGAGCTGCTTTACGTCCTTCAACTGTGCGTCCCCCTTTTAGCACCAATATTCGGCGATTGCGCGAGGCACTTCGTGCTGCGGACATAAATCGACGGGCATCTTTTATCGAATCGACGTAAAGCAGAATCGCTTCGGTATGGGTATCGGTACTTAAATGGTCGAGTAGGTCAGCAAAATCAATATCAACGGCATTGCCGAGCGATATAAAAGCAGAGAAACCAATATTTTTGTCATTCGCCCAATCAAGGATAGTGGTGCACATCGCTGCGGACTGGGAAATAAAGGCAATCTTGCCACGCTGAGGGGCGACAGGTGAAAATGAAGCATTAAAATTAAGCCAAGGTAGCATCAAGCCAAGGCTATTTGGCCCTAAGATCCGCATACCAACGGTACGAGCGATACCAGCACAAAGATCCTGAATGGGTTCCCCAGTACTACTAAGTTGATGCATGTCGGAAGAAAGAACGATCACCGAGCTGACTTTTTTCGCAACAAGCTGGGTGAATATCTCGATATTACGACTCGCATGAGTACAAAGAATGGCGACATCAGGGACGATAGGCAATGCGTCGATAGTGCTATAGGCGAGGACACCACACACCGACTTATATTTAGGCGTCACCGGCATGATGGCGCCTTCAAAGCCACCTTGCAGCAAGTTCTTCATCACGATGTTGCCCGCACGCATTTCCTGAGTAGAGGCGCCGATAACCGCAATCGATTTGGGGTTAAGCAAATGACCAAAGCTGTTCATGAATCAACTTCCTAACGATATGTTCACCTAATCGTAACGGAGTTAATTTGGACTTGCAGGCTAAATTTGATGGAGTTTTGCGCAGATCACCCAAGACAATAAACACTTTGTGTTACAAGTCACAGAGTCTCGTAATATAATGCCTAGGTTGGCTTGATTATGCCGCTTTCTAACGGCATGATTTACAGTAATTTCTATCTAGGGCTTGAAGAATTCATGAAAAAAATCGCTATCGTTGGCTTGTCCGTTTTACTTTCAGCATGTGTCTCTGGTCAGTACACGACAGACGTAAGCTCAGAAAGTTATCGCGAAGATTACAAAGTGGCAGAAGTCGAACAACCGATCACAGAAGAAGTGACTGAAACGGTTGTTGATACAGTTGTTGTTTCAACACCAGCGCAAACGACTCCAGCAGTCGCTATTGTGCCACCGTCTGACAAACAGCAAAATTCCCAAGCCGCGCGTTTTGGTTACACCATTCAAGTCGTTGCTGTTGGTACGCAAACTAAAGTTGATCAATTTGCTCGCATGCTACCAAACTCAGATCAGCCGATTTGGGAAAACTATAAAGTTGTTAACGGTACAAAATGGTACACCGTTCTTTATGGTGACTACGCAACACAGGCAGATGCAAAACAAGCTATTGCTCAGCTTCCTGCAGAATTTAGAGCATTGAAGCCATTTGTTAAGAGCATCGATACGATCAAAAACTCTCCGTATCCAACCCTGAACAAACTAAACTAATTTAACGAAGGGGCGAAAGCCCCTTTTTACTGTCTATTCTTTCAGCTAACTCTCATTAGCTGCTTATTTATATTGGTATTAGAAGTGTAACTTGGAGTGGTTTTTATTATGATGAAGCCATCCCAGTTTCTGTAGTATCACGGAAAGATTTTAATGAACAAAACATCCATTCTTCTTTTATGCGGCGGCGGCTCATCTGAGCACGACGTTTCTTTAGTTTCTGCAAACTACCTACAATCTCAGCTCCAGCTAACACCTGAGTTTGAAGTGACCCGTATAGAAATGAAGAAAGAGGGCTGGTTTACTGATCAAGGTGAATTGGCTCTGTTAGATAGCAACACCGGCCAACTTAACTTTGCAGATCAAAGTTTACATGTGGATTTCGTGGTGCCATGTATTCATGGTTTCCCGGGAGAAACCGGTGACATCCAGTCGCTATTAGAACTAGCAGGGATCCCATACCTAGGCTGTCGAGCAGAGGCGAGCACTAATAGCTTTAACAAAATTACGTCGAAGCTTTGGTATGACGCGCTAGGCATTCCAAATACGCCATACCTTTTCCTATCAGAAAACAATGCCGATGCCTTTGAGAAAACCAAGCAAGCGTTTGAAAATTGGGGCAGTGTATTTGTTAAAGCGGCATGCCAAGGCTCATCGGTTGGTTGTTACAAGGTAACGGAACTAAATGAACTGCAAAAAGCAATTGATGATGCGTTCAGTTATTCTGATCAAGTATTGGTAGAGCAGGCCGTTAAACCACGCGAATTAGAAGTAGCGGCGTATGAATATCAAGGTGAGCTTGTATTAACCCTGCCAGGGGAAGTAAAAGCACCGGATAACACTTTCTACAGTTACGAAGAAAAATATTCTGCAGCAAGTCATTCAACCACTGATGTTGTGGCGCAAAATTTGACTGAAGAGCAAATTGAAGCGATCCGCATCAATGCTGAAAAAGTGTTTAAACAGATGAAGTTACGCCATTTATCACGCATCGACTTCTTCTTAACACCAGAAGGCAACATCTATCTAAATGAAGTGAACACCTTCCCAGGTATGACACCAATTTCGATGTTCCCTAAAATGCTAGAAAACAATGGCCATCAGTTCCATCAATTCCTAGCCGATTGCGTTAAATCATCAATCTAAACACCAGATAGAGTAATGGCGTTCCGTTACTCTATTGGTTTTATTGATAAAAACTGTATTTTTTCAAGTTCTGCCTGTGTCTTATTACCTAAGTATTGATAAGGCATAGCACTGAGGAATCCCCTAATGATTTTGATAAAAATCATAAATTTAAGGTAGATGCACATCTTGTCATGTGATCAAATGGTTCTGAGAAAAATCAATAACCAGACAACAAGATGTGCGAACTCGATATTTTACACGACTCTCTTTACCAATTCTGCCCTGAATTGCACTTAAAACGACTCAACAGTTTAACGCTGGCTTGCCACGCATTACTTGAATGTAAAACGCTCACTCTTACCGAACTTGGTCGTAACCTGCCAACGAAAGCCAGAACAAAACATAACATCAAACGAATCGACAGATTGTTAGGTAATCGTCACTTGCACAAAGAGCGACTCGCTGTATACCGTTGGCATGCCAGCTTTATCTGTTCAGGTAATTCGATGCCCATTGTTCTTGTTGACTGGTCTGATATTCGTGAGCAAAAACGGCTTATGGTATTGCGGGCTTCGGTGGCACTACATGGTCGTTCTATTACTCTTTATGAGAAAGCCTTTCCGCTTTCAGAGCAATGTTCAAAGAAGGCTCATGACCAATTTCTAGCCGACCTTGCAAGCATTCTACCGAGTAACACTACACCGCTCATTGTCAGTGATGCTGGCTTTAAAGTGCCATGGTATAAATCCGTTGAAAAGCTAGGTTGGTACTGGTTAAGTCGAGTCAGAGGGAAAGTGCAATATGCAGATTTAGGTGCGGAAAACTGGCAACCTATCAGCAACTTACATAGCATATCCTCAAGTCGCTCAAAGACTTTAGGCTATAAGAGGTTGACTAAGAGCAACCCAATTTCATGTCAAATTGCACTGTATAAATCACGTCCTAAAGGCCGAAAAAATCAGCGTTCGACACGGACTAATTGTCATCATCCGTCACCTAAAATCTACTCCGCTTCGACAAAAGAACCATGGGTTTTAGCGACTAACTTGCCCGTTGAAATCCGAACACCAAAGCAACTTGTTAGGCTCTACTCGAAGCGTATGCAAATTGAAGAAACCTTCCGAGACTTGAAAAGCCCAGCCTACGGTTTAGGCCTCCGTCATAGCCGAACTAGCAGCTCAGAGCGCTTTGATATCATGCTGCTAATCGCCCTAATGCTTCAACTGACATTTTGGCTTGCTGGAGTTCATGGTCAGAAACAAGGTTGGGATAAGCACTTCCAAGCTAACACTGTCAAAAATCGAAATGTACTCTCAACAGTGCGCTTAGGGATGGAAGTTTTGCGGCATTCTGGCTACACAATAACGAGGGAAGACTTGCTCGCGGCTGCAACCCTGCTTGCTCAAAATCTATTCAAACATGGTTGTGCTTTGGGGAAATTATGAGGGGATCCCTCAGGGCATAGCAGGGCTTAACCAACGACCCGCATGCTGAATATCCTTCGGCTTCATACCTTGTTTGGCAAGCTCCTCGACTGCACCCACTCGTAGCGACTGACCAGAAAATGGGACGTCCGAATTAAGCATTTCACTGGCTGAACGCAAAATTCTGAAGATTGACGAATCGTTTAGTGGCTCAAACCCAATATTTTCGTGGCGATCGATCGCAGAGAAAACAAATTTCCCGTGTTGACCGCGTACCGACAGCCATTTTCGGACAATCGCAGTGGATTCCGGATTAAGCCAATAGCGAGAACCATCGAGTTCGATCGTAATTTCCTCGCCGGACAAATCTAACTGTTCAAAACACAAATCTCTGAGATCTTTCCGCTTCATCAACGAATAATACATCACATGATAAATGGCCAAATTACGCCAATCACGCATTGAACTTGAGCGGCTCAACTGAGTGGTGAGTTCAGCAAGTTGTTGCGCCCCAAACGAATGTGTTTGCTGATGGTCACCTTTTTTATTTATGCGTATCGATGCCAAAGCTTGCTGTACTTGTTGATTTTGCGTTGGGTCAGGCAAAGAAAGCAATTTGTGCACGAGCGATATAGTGACAGCGTAACGCTTGACGGTTGCGTATTTCTTTTCTTTTGCTACTTTCTCGATGTATTGCCGAGTTGCGGTGGTTGAAGCGGGTAGAGGTGTGACCAATTTCAGCTGGCAAAACTCGACAAACAGATTCCAATCTTTTGTCATCGCAAGTAACGAACTACGAGCATATACACCGGCTGTAATCTCGTTTACTTGTTCGTAGGTGACTGAGTGAGCAAATTGGGCTGTAAAATCTTGCAATTTCTTGGGCTCAGTGATTTTTGGAATAGTTTTTTGCAACGAAACGCACCTTAACGACAGGAATGCTATAAATATACTTGCCTAACAGTGATTTACAATTATTATTAATCACAAGACCAATAGATAAGACTAAAACCATGGCTGTTGCGACATACCGAGGCTTCGAAATGAAGACCGTTGGTTCAACTACTGATATTTGGCAAGTTCGAATCAAAAATACAATTTTACAAGGCAGTACCGTTGCACTGAAAAAAAGTATCGATTGGTTCTGTGATACCGCAACCATCATCGATCCAAAAGAGTTTACTTCACTGGCCACCACGCGTGAAAATCAAGGAAAGGCAGTGCAAGAGAACTTCTTTGGCTATATTATTAAGAGCGATACCGGTGAACCGAATTCCTGGTACTGCTTTTTTAATGGAAAGCTAATTAAGGGCGGCAAGTTAGCCATTCAAAAACACATTGAAGGTTACTTGATTGCTAAAAAGAAAGCTGAGCAACAAAAGAAATAGTCATGACATTAGTATACTCAACAGAAACCGGTCGTATTAAACCAGAAGAAGAAAAAGTTGTTCGTCCCAAAGGCGACGGCATCGTACGCATTCAAAAGCAAACTAAAGGCCGCAAAGGTAAAGGCGTGAGCATTATCACCGGTTTAGATATGGATGACGTGCAGCTAAAACTGTTAGCCGCAGAACTTAAGAAAGTTTGTGGTTGCGGTGGCGCGGTTAAAGATGGTGATATTGAGATTCAAGGTGACGCTCGTGAGAAAATCAAAGCGCACTTAGAGAAAAAAGGCCATACCGTTAAATTAGCCGGCGGCTAATCGTCGGCTTACGTAACGCAATAATCAGTTAGATAATCTATGATTAAATAACTGATTATTAAGTATTTTATGGTAAATCACGCTTATGTTAAACCAAGCGTAATAATCCTAGATACAACAACAGAAGAATAGAGCGCACAGATTGATGCGCTTTATGTTGAAGGATTATATTTAACATAAGATACATAATGCGCACTGAGCTAGGGCTTCTTTAGGGGTGTAAAACACTAATGCTAATGCGCCGCTAGCCATTGATATGCTTGATAATCCTAACCCGTAAACGACCTGCACAAGAATATCATTTTTTGTGTGTGCCACACGTAAAATGGATAAACAGAAATATCTAGCTTGAATTCCCGGCTTGATTGCTGATTTTGTTTGAGCATTCGCTCTTCTTTTTACGCAAATACTTGATATGCTTTCGTATCTAACACACAAAGGTAAGCTAAATGGATCTTAATGTTATCCTAATCGCAGTTGTTGTTGTTTTCGTTTTGGTTGTTATTGGACGATTTTCAAGAATAACGAATAGCAAACCGAACAAAAGCACCACAACAACCGACTATCTATACCAATCTAGAAATACCCTAGTCACCAAATCTGAACTGGCCTTTTATCGAGCGCTGGCCGTCTCGGTAAAAAACCGTCACCTAATTTTTTCCAAAGTACGCATTGCTGACGTGTTAAGCCCAAAGAAAGGTGAATATGATAAAAGCAATTGGCGGAGAGCGTTCAATCAAATCGCTTGTAAGCACTATGACTTTGTTCTGTGTGATCCTGAAACATTAGATATTCACATGGTGATTGAGCTAGACGACTCTAGCCATGAAAGAAGTGACAGAAAGAAACGTGATGTGTTTGTTGATGCTGCAACTGCGTCGGCTGGCATTACATTTAAGCGCTTTAAGGTTCAAAAATGTTATGACTATTTTGAATTAGAAAATGAACTGTATGGAATGACTCCAGCAGAAACTACGAAATCTGGACGAGTACTAGAGCAGCAATCATAACCTGATCTCCGCAATGGCTTACGGCGGAGTTACAATAAACGAGGTTGAATATTCAATGCAGTCTTCTTTTACTAACTTGGGTTTGATCTAATGAACGATATGCTACGTCGCCGATGTCAGCAGGATCGGCGATCATAAGTTGCTCACCAAGATTAAAGGCTGCAACAATGATGGCTTTGGATTGTAGTTGCAGTAATTGGTAGGTTTCTAGAGCGTGTTCGAACTGTTCAAACTCAAAGCCTTTATCAGGTGTCGCGGCCCAAAACGTTTCCGTTGTTAGTTGGCCTTCTTTGAATGAATGCAAGAAATCACCACATTTAGGATTATGGATAAGCCAGCCATAAAAACTTGCCGAACTTGGCAGCTTCATCGCAATGCGTAATTGTTCTATATCTGGTTTTGTCATATTACCATTCCTAAAGTGCCCACGTACGTCACTAGGTTAAAACGATACCATACTAATCAACGTAACGTGACCTTAGTTTAAAACCTCATGTTAAATTTCGCCTCATCGCTAATCTACTACGCCTTTCAGATCGATAGTCCACGAACAGTTTTGCTCATAAATTAGTTACGGCGTCACCACTAATTCCTGTATCTATTCTCCTACCTCAACATTAGACAGCATAATAATGTGACAAGATAACGCATCAGTGAATATCACTGCCATTTCTAAAGTAAAATTAACCAATAGATATGAGTTGTAATTTTATTACAGCTTCAACCTTTGGAATATACGCGCAGGATAAAGCACTACTGCAAGTTACTGTAAATTAAGTGTTAATGGCATTTGGCGCTAATTATATTGCAAATATAACAGCGCCACATTTAACTACTTTCCAATTGTGTCACTTTTGTTGAGGAGCTTGAATTAGCGCGGTGTGTGCAGTATTGAGATGCGGTTATCGTTATAGTGCACTAGGGTCTAAATGACAGGCGTAAAAAAAGGCAGTCTCCTGCCCTATTCTTTTACTGCTGGTTTTCAGCATCTTTTTTCGCATTCTCGCGAATTTGCGTTGCGACCATCTTAATCGCTTCTGCGGTGCTAATGCCCTGCGTCATTAGCTTTTGAATTTCTTCCACCGCTTTTTGCTGTTCTTCGTGGCTTAGGCTTAAATCATCAAACATAAAAAAGGCTCCTAATTTTAGGAGCCGACTATATTATGATTTCGTGGCGATTACTAGTAACTCGTCAGGAAGTTTACGTACGCACCCATTGAGTTTTCATTCGTGTAACTCGCACCAATATCCATTTGGAAAAGATTCAATGGTGACAAGCCAATACCTGCTGTTACCGTTCCGTCGAGATCATCATAAGCTAAGTTTTTCTTCCAACCGGCACGCAGTTTAAGTTGGCGAAGAATATCAATCTCACCACCTACGCGAATCATCTGAGTATTGTCATCAAAGGTTTTATAGCGCTCTTCTTCCTTTAGATCGTAATCAACACTTAGTGTAAAGTAATCAGCAACGATGCCCGCCCCAACAGTATACTGCGGTGACATTTCATAGGCGTAGGAAATTGGAGTACCACCATGCACTGAGCTGATCGTTTGAGTTTGAATATCACGTGAGATCAAGTTAGTTGCGGCGATACCAGCTCTGAAAGGGCCATGAAACCATACAAAACCAGCATCCATATTAAACATGGTTTCGCCTTGTCCATTTTTCCTTAAATCTGCTAGATCATAAGTTTGGAGGCTTGCCTCATATACATAGGTATAAACGCGTTGCATTTTTGGTGTCACACCAAAAGCGATATGTTGGCCCATAAAGGTTTGATATTTTGCTAAAGATATACCCGCTTCGGCTACGCCAACACTCACGGCACGGACTGTACTGTTTTGTAGCCTTGTGTAAGCATCACCACCTGTAGCAATTTCTGCAGTTGCGTATGATTCAGTATAAAGTTTGGCAAAAGCGTTTGCTGCTATAAAACGGTTTGGGATAGCGAACGCGGCTACACCTCCAACATCTACCTTGAGGTTATCACCTTGTAATTGATCTATTGCTTTTTGTGCATTTGCAGCATTGCCCGTGTTAATTACGTTTTCTGCAAACTCTAAATCATCAACGATAGTGCCAGTATCGGTATAGTTAAAACCTATACTTGGCGTAATCATACCCACGTCATCGTTGCGACGGTAAATGGCAGTTAAGGCCGGGTTATAAAAAGGAGCCGTTAGAAAGTTAGCCGAAACAACGCCAACACCGCCCATTGCGTCGCCGCGTGCTTCAACGGCATAGTTCGCAGCGTAACTGCTGCTTGCTGCAACAGCTAAGGTAAGAGGTAATAATTTAAATGCGGTTTTCATATCGATATTTTTCGTTGTGACCGTTGGACTTATATCGACACATTGTCTCTTATCTTTAATTATTCCTCTACAGAAACATCATACGTTTTACTGATAATTTGCGCTTGTTCAACCATTATCTTACCTTGCCAACGTCGATGAATCATTGAAACCGCTAATACGTAACGCCCTGATTCAATTTGATCCATCGGTAGCGAGGTTGGATAGTCAGATTCATAGTTGCCACTCCAAACTTGGTTATACGTTCCATCGACATAATCGTATAGGGCCGTGTTCAATTTCGGTAATGGACAATTGGTATTAAGCAGCGCGTGTTTTTCCACTTCCCAGTGATCTTTTGATGACCAACGAACCGTCATATCAGCTTGTGGATCACCGAGAACGAGCCACGAACTCCAAGATTCGTTGTCTTTGGTCACCACATCAATTCGATATAAACCCATCGGCAGTTTGTTGTTGATGTTGTAACGTTTCGAGTACGTCACCATCCCTGATTCGTTATTCTCTCGCACAATATCAAGGGTGTTATCGCTAGAGATCGATTTGTCGACCCAGCGCATTAAACTGATATCAGTAATCTCTCGCTGAGTTTGCACCTCAACGGTAGCGCGAAATGCATCTCGCCCTGGGCTTTGAATTTCAGTTCGCTTAACAACAATCCCTTTTAACCAATCGGGTAAGGTTTTATCGTCAAGGCTTTTACCACAATCCACTTCTAACGATTGTAACAGTAAATCGTTAAGATGAGGTTTCAACGTAATGTTGTCTTCTAGCTGCCACACTTCAACCAGCGATGAGAACATGGCATTCAGATCACCGTTAAGGAGATGTTTGTGTGTTTGAGTTAGTGGTGAATTGCTGTCAAACCACGTTACACCGTCAGCAGAAAGAGGAGCACTGATCAGTGCTCCCATCATCAATATGGATTTTGGTATCATGCTTTCATCTTGTAACCAACACCACGAAGCGTTTCGATCTCAAGACCTGGTAGCTTCTGACGTAACTGCAATACGTGGGTATCGACAGTTCGTGTTGTCGGGAAATGGTTGTAGCCCCATACGTGATCAAGAAGTTCATCACGCGTAAATACACGCCCAAGGTTGCTCGCCAAAAACAGCAGCAAATCAAACTCAGTCCGGGTAAGAGTGACTTGTAGATCGTTGAAGAATACCTCACGGGTACTCTTATCAATCAATAAATTATCTGTTTTAACTTTGTTATCATCCTGCTCTTGACCATCTGGAGCGCGAAGTTGAGCTCGAATACGCGCGAACAGTTCAGCTTCTGCGAACGGTTTTGTTAGATAGTCATTTGCGCCGGAATCTAGGCCTGCAACTTTGTCTTTCACTGTCACCAGCGCGGTAAGTAAAATCACGGGGATTTCTTTGATCGCTTTCCACTGTCCCAAATGAGATACAGAATCGCCATCCGGCAGTTGACGATCGAGAATCACAAGATCGGATTTCGCCCAATACTGTTCGACATCTGCAATTGTTTCGGCATGGAAGCACTCGTAACCGGCTTGTTCTAAGCTGACGAGTAAGCCGTCAGCAAGGTTTTTGTCGTCTTCAACGAGAAGCAGTGTCTGTTTCACAAGGTATCTCCAATATAAACGTTGTCGGTGGACCAATGAGATTCATCTTTCCTCCCATGCGCCCCACCATAGAGTCAACGATAGTTAAGCCCAAGCCTAGACCACTCTTACTAACGAAAGGTTTACGAACCTGACGCCAATCTTTCTGTGTTAAGAGCCCTTGGTCTATCACGCTGAACGTAATTTTATTTTTGGATGTTTTTACATCCAACTTAATCGGTTTAACTCCATATTTAACCGCGTTTCGAATCAGATTGTCGATGCACGTACCTAACCAGTAAACATTCAGTTTGGCGGCCACATCATGATCGATGGCAAAATCGATCGGTGCTTTAAACTCTTCTTCAATCTTAAATTCTAACCACTCGGCGACAGATGGTACCCATTCTGAGGCCAGTGGTTTGTTATCAGACTGCAAATAATCTTTACTTGCTTCTGCTAATTGGCGCAATCTTCGAGAATCTTCGCATAATCGACGAAACTCGTCATAAACGGATTCTGGAAGATGTTCAAATTCACGTCGGAAGCCTTCCACTGTCAATGATAGACTGGCGATTGGTGTACGCAATTCATGGGTAAGAATTTGCAATACCAGCATACGACTTTGCATATCACGTCGCTTGGTGTTCCAGCGGTATATCGACCAACCAATAACCAGTAAAATATTGGCTATTACCAACGCAACCATGCTGATCCTTAAAATATCAGCATGATCTTCCACATCCCAGCAGATGTTACCACGTTGGACAAAACAGGTCGCGGACGCAGTTCCGTTGGATAAACTTAACCCCGCTCGTGTGACATTTTTGCTCCATACCGATTCAGGATAAATATAGTAGCTGTCGTTTTTCCTTAGCCACAAATCATCTTCTTCGATAAACATACTGGCACCGGAAATCAGCGCGATTATGGTGTCTTCACTCATTCGTTGTAGACGACCGAGCAATGTTTTTTCTGCCGCAAATGGTCGCTCTTTGATGTGCATATATTGCTCGAGCGTTTCCACCTCTTGAGGGTGAGTGACAATGTAACGATTCGCGTACGTTCCCCCGCCTGGATGAATAAGCCCGCTGCGCGCAAACCATGTTGGGCTTAATGCATTGTTTTTACACATTGCACGCGTAAAGACTAATGGTTCCGTGACCAAAGGGCTTAGCGGCAATTTTCCAGTACAAGTCACCGACAGTTGATAAAGTCGCTGAATATCGCGCAATGGATAACTTGATGTTTGCGGTAGCATCGACTGCGGAGTAATCAGCCGAGTTGGGTAGTCTGACTGCAAAACTCGAATGTCGTAGGACACCGATGCTTCTGATGTTTTGAATAAATTAACAAATTTATCAATACGTTCAGGTAAAGAGTCAGCACTGGCACTCCAAGAAAGCGCACTCAATGTCATTAACAGCGATTTGATGATGGTATGTTTCAAAGCAAAAACTTATTAAATCAACTATTTACCACTACAATGCCTGATTATGGCAAAAATTGACATTGAAAATGTAATATTCGTGTCAATTATGCAATAGATGAACAGGTTGCGGGCAACGAATAACGGAGGGTTCTTCAACATCAGCAGACATAGTGATCGATCTTGTAATAATTAACAACATCAACCACCCTCCTCTCTTAACGTATTGACCAACAAAGCAGTTATACGACAAAATTCAGCCAAGAAAAAGGCCAGCTAATTGCTGGCCTTCGTAGTATTGGCATAAAGCTTATAGTGCTTTAGCAATCGCGTCTACACTCTCTTTCGCATCCCCAAATAGCATTTGAGTATTTTCTTTAAAGAACAGTGGGTTTTGTACACCAGCGTAACCAGTATTCATTGAACGCTTGAATACGATAACGTCTTTCGCATTCCAAACTTCTAATACTGGCATGCCTGCGATTGGGCTGTTTGGATCTTCTAACGCAGCTGGGTTAACCGTGTCGTTAGCACCAATAACCAAAACAACATCCGTTTGTGGGAAGTCGTCATTGATTTCATCCATCTCTAATACAATGTCGTATGGTACTTTCGCTTCTGCAAGTAACACGTTCATGTGGCCAGGTAGACGACCCGCTACAGGGTGAATACCAAAGCGCACTTCAACACCTTGGGCGCGAAGTTTCTCTGTAATTTCATGAACTGGGTATTGAGCTTGCGCAACTGCCATACCGTACCCCGGAGTGATGATCACTGATTTTGCATTTTTCAGCATATCAGCCACATCTTCCGCGTTGGTTTCACGGTGCTCACCATATTCTTCATCACTTGAGATAACGACTTCTTGACCGAAGCCACCAGCGATAACACTGATGAATGAACGGTTCATTGCTTTACACATGATGTAAGAAAGGATCGCACCTGACGAACCGACCAATGCACCTGTTACGATCAGAAGATCGTTCGCTAGCATGAAACCTGCCGCTGCCGCTGCCCAACCTGAGTAAGAGTTCAGCATTGATACCACAACTGGCATATCGGCTCCGCCGATGGAAGCCACAAGGTGGTAACCAAATACGAATGCGATTAACGTCATGACGATCAGCGCAAACATGCTGCCATCCGCTTTAACGAAGTAGATCATCAACAATGTTGAAACGACGATCGCTGCCAAGTTCATTTTGTGCTTGTGCGGTAGGTTTAGTGCTGAGGATGAAATCACACCACGCAGTTTACCAAACGCAACAATTGAACCTGTAAACGTCACTGCACCGATAAATACGCCCAAGAACACTTCCACAAGATGGATAACGTGCTCAGCATGCGTTGCAACCAAACTTGTTGGTGGCTCTAAGTAGCTGTTGTAACCTACTAGAACGGCCGCCATACCAACAAAGCTATGTAGGATCGCAACCAATTCTGGCATTTCAGTCATCTCTACTTTTTTAGCGTAGAAAATACCGATGCTACCACCCACTGCCATTGCAATGATCACCCATACTGTGCCATTTGCTTCTGGGTTAAAGATCGTTGCGATCAAAGCGATCGTCATACCAGCAATACCGTAGTAGTTACCGGCGCGAGCTGATTCTTGCTTTGATAGCCCCGCAAGGCTCATGATAAAGAATAAGGCAGCAACAATGTAAGCTGCTTGTACTAGTCCTGCAGACATTCCTTGTAACTCCTATTAGTTCTTACGGAACATTTCAAGCATGCGCTTGGTAACGGTAAATCCGCCAAAGATGTTGATACTGGCAATCAGTACCGCAATGAATGACAAGAATGTCACCACACCATTGCCTTGACCGATTTGTAGTAGCGCACCCACAACAATAATGCCTGAGATTGCGTTTGTTACTGACATCAATGGAGTATGTAGCGAGTGGCTAACGTTCCATACAACGTAGTAACCCACTACACATGCCAATACGAATACAGTGAAGTGTGCAAGGAACGCCGCTGGCGCAACCGAGGCAATCCATCCAAATGCCGCTAAAGCAACACCTAAACCAATCACTTTTTTAACTGGAGAGACCGGTTCGTCCACTTTCTTCTGTGGTGCAGCAGCCGCTTTTGGTTTTTGCTCAGGTTGTGCAGAGACTTGAATAGGTGGCGCTGGCCACGTCACTTCACCTTCTTTAACAACCGTCACACCACGTAGAACGACATCGTCAAAATCGATGTCAATGTTGCCGTCTTTCTCTTTGCAAAGCAGCTTCATTAGGTTAACAAGGTTGGTTGAATACAACTGAGAAGATTGCGTAGGTAAACGGCCAACCATATCGGTATAACCGACCACTTTTACACCATTCGCCGTGGTGATCACCTGATCCGCGACCGTGTATTCACAGTTACCGCCGTTTGCCGCAGCAAGGTCAACGATCACACTGCCCGCTTTCATGTTATCGACCATTTCTTTAGTGATTAGCTTTGGCGCTGGGCGGCCTGGGATAAGTGCGGTCGTGACGATAATATCAACATCTTTTGCTTGCTCGGCGTAAAGCTCTGCTGCTTTTTTGTTGAAGTCATCTGACATTTCTTTGGCGTAACCATCACCTGAACCTGAGTTTTCTTGAAAATCGACTTCCAAGAATTCAGCGCCCATTGATTGCACTTGTTCTTTTACTTCCGGACGAACATCGAATGCACGAACGATTGCACCAAGGCTGCCTGCTGCGCCGATAGCCGCAAGACCTGCAACACCTGCACCAGCAACCAATACTTTCGCTGGTGGCACTTTACCCGCGGCGGTAATCTGACCGGTAAAGAAACGGCCGAACTCATGCGCCGCTTCAACAACCGCACGGTAGCCTGCAATGTTTGCCATAGAAGATAATGCGTCGAGTGCTTGAGCACGCGAAATACGAGGAACGGCATCCATCGCCATCACATTGATGTTTTTACTTGAAAGCTTTTCCATAAGCTCAGCATTTTGTGCCGGCCAAATGAAACTGACTAAGGTTGAACCTTCTTGAAGAAGCGCGAATTCATCGACACCGTTGTCAGCATCAGCGATAGGAGCGTTTACTTTGAAGATGATGTCTGACGACCAAGCTTCTTCTGTAGAAACGACTTTAGCTCCCGCTGTTTCAAAAGCGACGTTATCAAAACTTGCTAACGCCCCTGCTTGCGATTCAACAACCACGTCGAATCCCAGTTTTATTAGCTGCTCAACCGATTTCGGCGATGCAGCAACTCGCGTTTCGCCAGCGAGTATTTCTTTTGGCACACCAATTTGCATAGCTATTCCTTGACTATTGGCACAATGATTATTCTGTTTTTATCTAACGGATGTATGAAATTCAAGCTTTTTGTAATAAAAAAACAAAATTTCATTACATATAACCGAAAGTGATGGCCTATTTTGCAATTTTGCGTGTAATGAAACAACACCATTCAACCTGAACAGAGGTCAAACCAGGTCGCAAAAATGGACAAAAAAACAGTTACTTACTTTTGTGACACAAAAAAAGAACCATCAGCATAGCGGCTAATGGTTCTTCAAGGTATGACATCTATCAAGTACGGGGAGATCTAATCGAAAATATTAGTACCCATTTGATCAATAAACATTTGCGCTTTTTTCAACATGAATTCATCGGCATCCGCTCGGCTAGACAAAACATCGGAACGAATAAAACGATGCGTCTTTAATTCACCATCGATCTCTTTCTCGATTTTACCTGCAATGCGAAACTGCCCACCTTCAGCGATTGCTTGCTGATAGATGAAAAAGCCTTTGTATTCTATCGGTTCAACTACAGGCTCTGCCTTTGCTGTTTTTTTACCGAATAAGCGAGAAAATAACCCCACTTTGACTCCTTGATTATCTACTTATTACTCTTAGTTTAACGGCACATTGCACACGATAGCAATTTGGTATGGAACGAGTGGTAAATACACCTTAATTGCGCGATTTTGTCGGTAACAATGGTTTCTCAAACCATTCGAGTTCAGCGTCTTCATCAAAACGATACTGGCTCGAAATAACCGGAAGATCATCTTGGCGTAACTTACGTCTGTCATCAACAATCATCGTTTTCGCAGCTTCGACAGCAACATGAGCATAGTTCTTAAGGATGACCAGACGATCTTCAGATAAGGTGGCGAGAAAATCGATGTCGTGACGTATATATACTGGCCGTAATTGATTTAATGACAAACACGCTAAATCGGCTAACTGGTCGTTATCAAAATGTTCGGTGTACTCTGGTTGGGCTAAAACTTGCCCTACCAACGTTTCCATGTAATTGTGTACATCTACACTGATCTGCATACACATTGCCCCCGTAAACAAACTGCTTAATTTACATCTGTATCATATAAAAATGCTTTAAAACCAAATTAATAGCAATAACCTAGTTACTCAAACTTTAGCTTAGCTCATCAATTTGTGCGCGAATCTTCGCAATTGTTTACGCTCTTACGCATTTTTCACTGATTAATTAGCCAAAATACTTGGAATATCATCAGATAACGTTATCCTTGTTGATTGTTGTTAACATTGCATCTTTCATGATAAAGGCCTAGTACATGTCGTTTTCTTTGGTCACGTCAAATTGGTTCCGATTTGCGTTTCCGCTGTTGCTGTTACTAATGATTGCCGTTGGCATGAATAATGTTTCTGCTTTAATCCAAGCTAACGAGACGGTCAGCACAAATCTCCCATACATTCTATTTATCGCGACAATTGCCTTAAGTCACGCATTCAAACAAAGTCGTTGTGCTATGGTGGCGACGGCATTGTTGGTTTCCTATTGGATTATCCAAACTCGTTTACAAAGCCCTTTATCGACAGGTACCACGCTTTTAGAGATTTCCTTATTGGCGTTATTGCAACCTATCGCCTGTATGATGATCTATCTGTTCAAAGACACTAGTGTAAGAAGCCGTGGTTTTTTGATTTACCTTGGTGTTTTAGGCTTATTCCTACTCTGGTGTGAGCTTATTCTGAGTCATTTTTATGCCGGCGGATTTAGCGATATCAGTGAAACATTCTTGTTTGTCATTCCTGAAATCTCTCGCCTACCGTTTGTCTTGGTTTTATACCTAGTCGCCATCTCTCTTTCGAGTGCCATTATCGTACTGAGACAAAACCGTATAATTGACGCGGCTATCTATTCCGCTATCTTGCTCACGTCCGTAACGTTTATCTTTTTCCATATCTCGTTCGTTTCCAGTGCCATGTATGTCATATCGGGCATTTTACTGTTGGTCTACCTCATCTCAGCCAGCTATGAACTTGCGTTTAATGATCGCTTAACCGGTATTCCTGGTCGCTTAGCACTAGAGTCGGATATGAAGCATTTAGGCCGTAAATTCTCTATTGCGATGCTCGATATCGATCACTTTAAATCCTTCAATGATACTTATGGTCATGATACTGGTGATGATGTATTGAAGTTAGTGGCAACCAAACTTGGTGAAGTGGGCGGAAACGCCCGTGTTTATCGCTACGGCGGCGAAGAGTTTACGGTTCTATTCAAAGGAAAGATGGTGGATGATGCGTGGGATTATTTGGAATCGCTACGCATCAGCATTGAAGAGTATGAATTGGTCTTGAGGAACCGCCCGACCCGTCCTAAAGATAACAAAGAAGGTCATAAAAAACGCGGTGGTAAAAAAGAAAAAGATACCGTATCTCTAACTATTAGCATTGGCGTCGCCGACAGTACAGAACACCGAGACACAAAGAAGGTGCTTAAATCAGCCGACCAAGCGCTTTACAAAGCCAAGAAAGGCGGCCGAAACTGTGTTAAAGCCGCATAAACAGCCAATCAGAAAACTGAGCGGCACGGTTTTTATGCGACGTTCAAGTTAGTCTTGATTGAAAAACAATACGATACTGCCGCCCTTTAAACGACTACCGTAATTTAAGTTAAAGCCGATACCAATGTTATCAATCCAACTTGATTTGAATGGCGGTGTCATCAGCCAGCCCACCGATGTCTCATAATAGTAGTTAGTGCCCATCGGTTCTTCAGTATCACCACCGAGATCTATGCGCTTAATGCTCGAATAAATAGATTGTACGCTTCGGCCCCATTTGGTCATGTTGTAAAATGCTTCCAAGCCGTTGGCAATATACCAACCATGTGGATTGCCGACATCGCCATAGTTTGCCTCACCCCAACCTTGGCCATAAAAATAGTGAACCGAACTGGTGGCATTCCAACTGCCCCAATCGCGCTCTCGGTTATATTTCAGTTCCACATGCGGCTCTAACGTTGCTGCCCATGCCGAGGTATTAAATACCACGCCATCAAGTGCTGGCTTAACGTATTGGTTAGACTCAGCGGAATTGTAATTGTGTTCATTGCGAAAATACTGCAAATGCACACCTAAACCCGGCGTGACTTGCCACTCACTGTCGATGTGGTACTGGTAGCGATAAGCTGAAAATGCACCTAGTACCATTTCCCTCTGTTTATCGTCTTCTTCAACACCACGAATCACGACGTCCTGGCGAGACACTAATGCCGATAGACGGAAAAATAGTTGCGACTTATTTACCGCCTCTTCATCACTTAAATCGATAGTGAATGGCATTGCGGACACCGCAAAACGCTGACGCAAATCAATTGAGTCAGCAGAGCCAAGGTTTTCATTATCAATATTGAGCCATTCGTTAGGATCAAAATCGTGGACACCCAGCGTCAATACGTCACTATCCGTCATTACGATCGCGGCAGAAAATGCCTGCTCTAAATATGATTTTACTTCGCTGTGGCCTTCACGTGCAGACACGCTCGGCGCAGCACATATCAATGCACTTGCGATCAGGGTTGTTTTTTTCATGCTTACTTTAGATAAATCAGCTTATATTACGTCGTTTGACTATGACTCTTGATATTCCATCGACGGGTCATACACGACGTAGTGGTCACGGCCATTATGTTTCGCTTGATACAACGCGCAATCTGCCATGTGATAAAGCTGCTCGATACTTTCGCGTCCAGTGGGTTGTATGCTGACGACCCCTTGTGACACCGTAACGAAATCAGCAACTTTGCTGAAATCATGCCTCACATTTAGCTCAGCAATACAGTCTTTAATCCGTTGTGCATGGATTTCAGCTTGGTAGACATCACTATGGCCTAGTAATACAACAAACTCTTCACCACCATAACGCCCAACGACTTCGCCATTCCTGACGAAGAGACTGTTTAACGCTGCCGCTAGTTGAACCAAACATTTGTCACCTTCGATATGGCCGTAATTGTCGTTGTAGAGTTTAAAAAAGTCTACATCTAATAATATTACGGTTAAAGAGACAGCATGACGCCCGTGTACTGAAATCATTTCTTTGAGTTTTTGGTCAACGTCGCGACGGTTACGTACCTTCGTTAGGCCATCTTCACTGGCCAATTTTTCTAGCTCTTGATTCGCTTTGGCAAGGTCGGCCGATTTTTGATTTAATTGGCGTCGCATAAAAGCAATACGTTGCATCGCGATGAGCTTGGCTTTGAGTACCAATCTATCTACGGGCTTAATCAAATAATCATCACCGCCAGCTTCGATAGCATCGGCGATCATTTGCGGTGCATCATGGCCGCTCAAAAAGATAATCGGGATCCATTCAGGATATTGTTCACGGATTTTTGCCGAGACTTCAAAACCATTCATATCCGGCATGGTGATATCGAGTAAAACAAGATCGGGTGAAAATTGTGGATATAACTCTAAAGCCATCGAACCTGAACTGGCCATCTCGACGATATGACCAAGCTGTTTAAGCCTTACGGCTAATTGCATGCGCTCCATCTGTACATCATCTACGAGCAGTATTTTCATAGTAGACCCTGTTTTTTCCACACACTATTCCTATTATGAAACGATCTGTTAAATCAGTTGCTTAATAAGCATACATTAGGACCTTGTATTCATCCACTGAGGTTGACATTTTTTACAGAAAAACTAGCATAGCGCGGAATATACAATTAAAAGAGAAAACGCTATGTCTGACGTAACTCCGAATGAGAAAAAAATCGTCGATCTTTCAACCGTTTCTGCAGAACTTCGTCAAGTAATCGAATTTGATGGTGTTCCAGAAGCAATGTACGAAATGGTCGTATCTATTCATGAAGTTTCTGAAGAAGCAGTTCGTGGCTCTTGGGACGAATTACCAAAAAGTGCGCAAAACATTCTAGATAACTTTGAGCAATTTCACGCACTAGTATCTGTTAGCCAAGCATTCGCTGGTCTAAATGTAATGGAAGAGTTCCCAACTCTTAACCTACCAAAAGACATGACTGATGCCGAGAAAGACGATTACCGCGCTTCTCTACTTGATCAAGTTCTACACAACTGTGTAAAAGATATGGTTAAACAGCTTAAGAAAGCTCGTCGTGACCCAATTCTAAAACGTGACTTTACTGACGTATACGCGAAGTAATTTCTACGTTTAGAGATCAAAAACGCCGCATAATGCGGCGTTTTTTATACCTGTGTTTCTTTATCGCGGCATATCATCCCTCTGGTATGGCAACAATAAGCGGGATTAATGTTCATGTGACAAGGCGATATCGCGTTGAGTCACACTCACCCCTTTGATTTGCGCATAGACTTTCATACCAATCACTAACTGAAGATCATCTCTTGCCCAAGCGGTAATGGTGGCCCACATAAAGCAACTCTCCGCTAATTTCAGTTTCACCGAGACGCTTTGCCTTGTGTTGCCGTGACTGTGTGTTTCTATCTCGACAATTTCAGCGTGTAAAACATTTCGAATCGAACTGCGTTCAGGCTTTTCTAAATTGATCGAAACATCGTTCGCCCTAACCTGCAGACGAACTCGGCTATTAATCTTTGCATCCACTTTTTGCACCCACAGCATCACACCGTCCGCTAACTCGAGTCCTGATAACGCGTAGTCTTCAATCTGCTCGACCAACAGCGCTTCAAACAACGAGCTTTGCTCGGTAAACGATTGCCATGGTCGCATCGCATTCGATGACCAGACACTCTCAATTGAACCCGAATTCACGACTCGACCTTTATCAATCACGACAATATGATCGGCTAAGCGTAATATTTCATTTAGGCTATGAGTGACATACAAAATAGGCACATTAACGTTGTCTGCCAAATGTTCCAAAAAGGGTAAGACTTCACGTTTGCGTGGTAAGTCTAGCGACGCTAACGGTTCATCCATCAACAGGATGTCCGGTTTAGACAACAACGCCCGGCCAATCGCTACACGTTGCTTTTCACCACCAGAAAGTTCAATCGGAAAGCGTAACAGCAATGCGCGCAGTTCTAGCAGGTCGACGACTTGGTTGAAATACTCATGATCAGGTTGCTTAACGCCGTAGAGAAGATTGCCGTTAACTCGATAATGAGGAAACAGGCGTGATTCTTGAAACACGTAACCTACGCGACGCGCTCGTATCGGCAGGTTAATGGCTTTACTTGAGCTGTAGAGCACGCGACCATTGATTTCGATATGTCCTGAACTTGGCTGAGTTAATCCCGCAACCACATTGATCAACGATGTTTTCCCCGCACCTGAGCGACCAAAAATCGCCGTGATCCCTTTTGCTGGTAGCTCCACATTGATATCAAAGTTGCTATTGCCTAACGTTTGTTCAAAGGCGATGGCCAATTTACTCATAGCTTAGTTCCCAAACGTTTTGTACAACGGCGTGTTAGCCATTCTGATGCCAGCAAAGAGGCCAGTGCAATTACAATGGAAATAATGCATAAACGCATCGCTTCATTCTCAGCTCCAGGCGTTTCAATGAAGGTGTACATTGCTAATGGAATGGTTTGAGTCTCACCTGGAATATTGGAAACAAAACTGATCGTCGCTCCAAATTCACCAAGGCTGCGAGCAAACGACAACATCACACCGGTGATGATACCAGGTATGGTCAATGGCAAAGTGATGGTGAAGAATATCCTCAATGGTGAAGCGCCCAACGTGGATGCCGCTTGCTCCAGTTTTGTATCGACGTTCTCTAAACTGAGTCGAACTGAACGCACCATGAGTGGTAGCGCAACGACCACACAGGCTAATGCCGCCCCTTTCCAGTTAAAAGCAAATGAAAGCCCAAACGTTTGATAGAGCCAACCGCCGACTGCGCCTTGCCGCCCCATCATGATCAATAATAGGTAGCCAACCACGACTGGCGGTAACACCAAAGGTAGGTGGACAATACTATCGACGAGGCTCTTACCAACAAACTGTTTTCGAGCTAATAACCAAGCAATCCCGATGCCAAGCGGGATCAGCCACAAGATGGCATAAAACGACACTTTAAGGCTTAGCATTACCGCTTGGTATTCATACTCAGATAACAAGACCTACGCTCCTATTCATATCATTCTTCCATCATGCTTAATTGCTGCTGGGTGCCGACGTCACCTCAAAACCATATTGTCGCAAAATTTTATGAGCGGCATCGGTCTGGAGGTAGTTCGAGAAATTGTTGACTGCAGGCGTATCAGACAATGTCACCATTGGATAGCGAATCGATTGATGGGTGGATGGTTCAAAGCGATATATCACCTTCACCTTGTCAGACACTTGTGCATCGGTTTGATAAACAATACCCAGTGGCGTTTCACCACGCTCGACGAGCGTTAAGGCCATGCGAACATTATTGGCTGGGGCAAGCGAGCGCTTAACGCTAGACCATACACCGATGTTTTCTAACGCTTGCTGAGCATAAATCCCGGCAGGAACGGCATTAGGTTGGCCAATCGCGAGACGCTCACCCTTTAACGCTGTTTGCCACGATTCATTCTGCAGTGGATTGAGCATCACATCACTATCACTCGGTGCAATGACAACCAGTTGATTACTTGCAAAATCTGCCACATCCGCCGGAGTTACAACACCGGTCTGAATCAAACGATCAACCCACAAAGTATTGGCAGAAATAAAGATGTCAGCCGGTGCGCCCTGCTCTATTTGTCTGGCTAAAGATGAAGAACCACCATAAATCGGTACGATACTCACATCATGCGCCTCACGATAATCACTGATCAGGCTGTTGAGCGCATTGGTCATTGACGACGCTGCGTAAATACGTAATTTCTCTGGTGCGATTTTGCTTGCAGCAAAAAGTGGGGAACTCATGACGAGTAGCCCCAGTAGCGCGATGATTTTAATTTGTAACTTCATTTGACTCTAATTCTGGCCATAATAAATCCAACTTTAGATACTTTTCTATCGCATCAGCTATTCGATTAATTGCACGTTCTTGATTGGCATGATGATCGACAATAGCAACGTTTTCTAGCCCCATCCACTCACACAAAAGAGTTAACGCATCCGTATGGTCAAAGACGCCGTGCAGATAGGTTCCCAATATTTGATTAGATTCGCTCACCGCGCCATCGAGAGCGCCACTATTTAACGTGATTGGTTGTGCTTCTTGTACATCACTACGCCCTGCGTGGATTTCGTAACCTTTAACTTTGGCGACTTTACCGTTTAGTGCGAGGTTACCCGTCACGTTAACCAACGCTTTGTCTTCAGTAAGCACCGTGGTTATATTTAGATACCCAAGCCCTTCACTTGAGCCCGGTTCGCCTTCAATACCGAGAGGATCATCAATGCGCATCCCCAGCATTTGGTAACCGCCACAAATCCCCATCACTTTGCCGCCAAAACGTAAATGACGCGCAATTTCGTTATGCCAATTCTGGCTACGTAGATAATCGAGATCGGCACGTACGGATTTAGTCCCTGGTAAGACGATCACATCCGCACCATTGAGAGATTGTCCTTTGCCGACGAATTGTAAATCGATATCTGGATTTTGACGGAGAATATCAAAGTCGGTGTGATTGCTGATGCGAGTAAATACCGGCACTTTAACAATCAGCTTAGCAGCACTTTTATCCGCTTGATCGTTATTGATGGCGTCTTCTGCTTCAAGATCGAAACCATGCAAGTACGGCAAAACACCGATAACCGGTTTGCCCGTTTTCTCTTCCAGCCAATCGAGTCCAGACTCGAGTAACTTGATATCGCCACGGAAACGGTTAATGACAAAGCCTTTTACACGAGCTTGCTCTGATTCAGACAGCAGTGCCAATGTGCCATAGAGGTGGGCAAAAACACCACCGCGATCAATATCTGCAACGATGATAACCGGTACATCCGCTTGCTCAGCAAAACCCATGTTGGCGATGTCGTTTTCACGCAAGTTAATTTCAGCGGGGCTGCCAGCACCTTCAATCATTACCGAGTCAAATTCGGTTTGTAATTTATTGAACGAGTCCATAACGGTTTCCATCGCGACTCGCTTGTAGTCGTGATAACTCGTGGCTTCCATATTACTAAGAGCACGACCTTGCAAGATCACTTGTGCCCCGGTGTCTGAATTTGGCTTTAATAATACTGGGTTCATGTGAACCGTTGGCTTTACGTTACAAGCTGCCGCCTGCACCGCTTGAGCGCGACCAATTTCGCCACCATCTTCGGTTACTGCACTATTTAGGGCCATGTTTTGTGGCTTAAAAGGAGCAACGTGCACACCACGCCTTGCCAAAACACGGCATAAACCGGCGACTAAAACACTTTTTCCTGCGTCAGACGTGGTGCCCTGTACCATCAGAGCTTGTAAAGCTGAATACATAACGGATTGACTTGTGAATTTTGATTCTCGCGATGATAACCAGTTTAAGCGGCTATTTCTAACAAAAACATGAATTGAAAATGAATACCTAGCTCAGCATTGATTCACCTAAGGTGTTGTTTAATAGCATCATCAAATCAAGGCACATCGCCAAAATAGCATCAATGAAGGAACTTATTATGAAAAAAACAATTTTAGCTATCGCTGCTGTTGTCATTCTTATCCCATCCATTGCCCTCGCTGATGGTGGACATCATCAAAAATCGGACGGAGTTCAGTTCAACGGCCCAGTTGAGTTAAGTAACATGAGCAAGTTAGTTGCTGAAAGCAACATGTTTACCGAACAGCACGTCGTTGTAGAAGGCCACCTAGTTCGTCAGTTGAGCAGTGACAAATTTATGTTTACCGATGGTAATACCGAAGTTCAAATAGAGCTTGATGATGACATTCGTCTTGCCGCACCAATCGATGCAACAACCCGAGTTCGTCTATTTGGTGAGTTTGAGGGTGGCAATACGCCCGAGATCGAGGTAGATCGTATTCAAGTACTGTAAATCTATAAAATTAATAGGTAAAATAACCAAAATTAGGCCCACATTTTGTGGGCCTTTCAGCATCACCGCTGTCAGTTGGAGAATACCTTTGAACAAAAAATGGCTTTTAGGCTTAGTCGCGAGCCTTACGTTTTCGCAATCTGCGTTTGCCAATAACTTTAACTATAACTATTTGGAATTTCGTACCGCAGTAAACCCAAAATTTTCTGGTGTCGAGTTTAATACTCAAATGTTAGAAAATGTACATTTTGTCGCTCGTGCTGACAGTCAATTCAAAGGTGATGCGGACTTAGCTGCTGGTTTTGGTTTTAACGGCCCAATTAACCAGTTTTCAGATGTCTTTGGCCAAGTGCTTTTACACACCATTTCCTATCCTGATGATTTAAATAAAGAACGAAATACCACTCCTGAATTCAATATTGGCTTACGGGTATGGCTAGCAGCACAAATTGAAGCAACAACGCGTGTTGGTGTTCTTGATGAACGTTCGGTGTTTCACGCCGGCGTTCGTTTTCATTCAACCAATCAGCTTTCGCTGTCGGCTGAAACACGTAATTCGGGTATTTACGGTCCACAGCTTGCACTATCAGTACGCTTCCAGTTTTAAATCTCTCGTTTAAGTGTACACATACTGTTAAATAGCATGATTTAACATTCAAAGCCTACGATGATTCGTGGGCTTTTTTGATGATGTTATTCAGCTCAGCTCTAACTTTTCGTCATTATTCTGACAATTACACTATCCACTCAAATAAATAGTCATTTCCTCTACCACTTCTAATTAGACGCGTATTTACGCTAGATAATGGCGAGCAGATTGTTAAATATTCATTACTCTTTTCTGTCGTATAGATAAATACCGGCTATTCTTTCGACCTAAATCAAATTTTCATAGAATTTAAAATTTTATTTAGAACGCTGTCTGATATGCTCCGCGCGCTTAACAGTTGATATAGGGAAAAGGTTGTATATGTCAGCATTATCGATAAAAACAAAATTAACTATCGCGTTTGTTACAGCTGTACTCATGATGACCGCAGCGCAAACGTATCTTACAGGGCGTCAAATTCTCGACGAAACTCAGCGCTCAACAACACAGTACGGTATGACCTTATTAGAAGGTAACATCGCCAGTATGAACAACTGGTTTTCGGCCAAGATAAAAGTTGTTGATGCGGCTACCGGTGTATTTAAAGAAAATGGTGATCTAGAGTCCTATTTAGCCTACCTAACTAAGGCAGGTGATTTTCAAATTGTGTACGCGGGACTTGCGAATGGCCAGTTTTTACAAGGTGTGCCACTAATTGACGCAAATGGATTCGATCCTCGCACTCGCCCTTGGTATCAAGAGGCTATGGCGGCTGGCACAATGCAAATCACCGAGCCTTATGTCGATATCGGCACACAAAAACTGGTTATTTCTATTGCTAAACCATTTAATACGGCCGGTATTGAAGGTGTCCTTGGTGCAGATGTTGAGATCAGTACGCTAGTAGACGATATCGTAGAGTCCGATGAAGCGGGCGTATTTGGATTTTTAGTCAATAGCCAAGGCCATATCGTTGGCCATGCCAATAGCGATTTGACGCTCAAAAATCTTGATCGCATTTCGCCTGATTTAACCATGAACAAGATTGTCGAGCTCTCGTCAATTAATCATTTACAACCGCTCTCTATTTCGGGCGTTGATTCGCTACTGGCTGTGCGTAAGGTGCCCAATACCGATTGGTACTACACCATTGTCATCGATAAAGATCATGCCTTCCAATCGCATCAATCGTTGGTTCAACAGTCGATGATTCTAGGCTTGATGCAAGTGATCATTATTGCGCTTATTTCATTATTCATTGTGAAAAAGGCTCTTGCTCCCCTTCATTCACTGAGCGAGTCAATGCGTGATCTGTCACAAGGTAATGGTGACTTAACCAAACGTATAACCGTCGATAGTAAAGACGAGATTGGCCTGTTAGCGGGTCACGTCAATGCCTTTATCGCCAAGCTGCAAGAGGTGGTAACGGATATCTCTCAATCAGCGCAGAGTATTGACGAACAATCGAAAGTCAGCACCCGCGTCGCGACAGAAATTAGCGATGGCCTTTCAGTTCAGCTTAACGAAGTCTCACAAATTGCGACTGCTGTCCATGAAATGTCGGCAGCAGCGGAGGAAGTGGCCGGCAATGCACGCTTAACGGCAGATTCAGCTTTTGGTTCAACGGAACATTGCGACCAAGGTAAATTGGTCATAAAACGCAATCAAGAGTCTATCACTAACCTCGCCTCACAGTTGCAACATGCATCGGATACCATCAGCGAGCTCGAGCGAAACTCAAAAGAGATCAACACCATTCTTTCAACCATTAGCGATATTGCCGAGCAAACCAACCTGTTGGCCTTGAACGCAGCGATTGAAGCAGCACGTGCTGGTGAGCAAGGTCGTGGCTTTGCTGTGGTCGCAGATGAAGTGCGCGTGTTATCGCAACGAACTCACAGTTCAACGGTAGAAATTCGTGACATGATTGAAAGTTTGCAAAAAAACAGTCATGAAGCAGTAGAATCGATGAACCGTAGTCAATCGCTTGCGTCCTCAAGTGTTGAAGATGCCAACGATGCCACTGATGCTTTAGAAAAAATCACCATCTCGATTCAAGAGATCTCAGATATGGCGATGCAAATCTCCAACGCAGCCTCAGAGCAGCGCACGGTAACGGAAGAGATAAGCAAAAATATTCAACAGGCGAATGATGTTTCCAATCAGCTGTCTGAAGAAGCGGTCAATTCCCGTACCGTTGCAGAGGATCTTCAATCTATCGCGATGCGCCTTAATCGCCAGGTTCAGATGTTCAAACACTAATGGCCAGTTAGCAAATCGCTAGACACAAAAACGCCCTGCTTTCGCGGGGCGTTTTGCGCTTAATTCCGAACCTTAATTTGTCGCGGCACCAACTCAACACCGGTTTCATAGCGCTTAGCCGCGGCATTCAGGGCCAGCGCGAGTGCACTATCCGCTATTACTTCAAACTGCTGGGGCAGCGAATTAACTTTAAATGGCAGAAAATCCAGCAAGCGGTTATCACCAAACGTCGCAAGTTTAATCTGACCAATCAGTTCAGGGTGAACAAGTAATACATCCAAAACGCCTTCCAGCAAGGTATAAGACGTTGTAATAAGCGCTTGGGGCACATTCCCCTCATTTACCCACTGCTGAAATATTACTTGTGCCTGTTCACGATTAAAATGCTCGCCATAACCTAACTGTAATTCTATGCCTTGTTCTTTGGTGACAGAACGAATGCCGAGTTCACGTTCACGGGAAATATTGAGTTCTGGCAACGCACCAATCACTCCAATTTTAGTGACGCCGTCACTAAGTATTGACATAGCTAACTCATGTGCCGCACCAAAGTCTTCACTGATCACACAACAAAAATGCTCATCATCCAGTGGACGGTCAATGGCAACAACCGGTGTCCCCTTGCTCTGTAGTGTCAGGTAGAACTCGCTCGCATCAGTAATACAACTCGCAACAAATAACGCATCGACTTTGCGACTGACTAAAGCATCCACCACGCTCTTTTCTGTTTGTGGGTCATCATCAGAGCACGCTATCAGTATTTGGTAACCCGCTTTGCGCGAATTCTGTTCAAGTAATTTCGCTAATTTTGCATAACTGGTGTTTTCTAGATCTGGGATCACCAAACCAAACGAGCGACTGCTTCCAACTCGAAGTGAGCTTGCTGCAACATCAGGTCGATAATTATGTTGTTCGACTACCGCCATCACTTTTTGCTGTGTCTTCTCGCTGATTCGGTAAGTCTTAGCCTTACCATTGATCACATAACTGGCTGTCGTTTTCGATACGCCGGCCAATTTCGCTATTTCATCCAATGTCATATTCTGATCTACGTTCTGTGGATTAGATCAAAGTTTATAAACAATGATCTCAACAATGTTTGCATTATACGCTGAATGGATTCAGCATTAAAGCTGAAAGGATTCAGCAAACAACCAATTTGTCGTGTATATCTCAAATATCATGATTATTACCTAGCGGTTTGCTGAATTTTTTTACCTAACTGCTGAACCGATTCAGCGACATTGTAAGTACAACGAATAACACCATACGAGGCCTCCATGCTAAAGCTTTCCACACAAGACGTATCACTCAATCAGGAGTTTGCGGACAAGCACGCTGCCATTCATTCTCTCGCTCAGCAACTGGTCGAAAAAGACTTAGTAGAGCAAGGTTATCACCAAGGTATGGCGGCGCGTGAAGCGCAAAATTCGACCTATCTCGGCAACGGTATTGCTATCCCACACGGTACTGTCGACACTCGTGACTTAGTTAAACAGACTGGTGTCACTATCTCCCATTTTCCTCAAGGCATTGATTGGTGTGACGGCAACCTGGTTTACCTTGCCATCGGCATCGCGGCAAAAAGTGATGAACACTTAGGTATCTTAAAGCAGCTAACCAATGTCTTAGCTGATGACAACGTTGAAACTGCGCTGAAAAATGCCAACAACGCGGAACAAATCATTGCGCTGCTAAACGGTGAAACACAATTTAATATCGACTTTGATGCCAGCCACATCCAGCTTGGTTTTCCGGCCAGCGATATGATTCAGATGGCGGCAGTTTCAGCTGGCTTACTTAAAAACAGTGGCAGCGTTAACAACGAATTTGTCGCTGATGTGGTCGCAAAAACCCCTACCCACCTTGGTGATGGCGTTTGGCTACTAGGTTCGAACAAAGGTGTTAATCAAACCGGTATGGCATTTGTTTCAACTGCCAATCAGTGCCACTACGAAGGCAAAAACGTCACATCACTGATCACTTTTTCCGCTTGTAATGGCGCGCATCAAGCTCAGCTTAATGTCATTCAGACGTTGATTGCTAACCACACCATTGGAAGTTTAAACGATAAGACCGCTGAAGAGCTGATCACACTATTTAATCCATTGGTCGATATTAGTGCCAACGAAGCTCAAACCGCTGATGGCAATAGTGCGGTTTTCCACATCCGCAACGCTCATGGGTTGCACGCCCGCCCGGGCGCGATGTTAGTTGCAAGTGCTAAAAAATTCGATGCCACTATTACCGTGCGTAACATTGATTCCGACAGCGCGTTTGTTAACGCAAAAAGCTTAATGAAGGTTATCGCGCTTGGTGTTAAACACGGCCACCAGTTGGAATTTGTTGCTCAGGGCGACGATGCAAAACAAGCGTTGGCAGCAATTGGACAAGCGATCGAATCTGGTCTAGGTGAGGCATAACCCTATGAATATCAAAGCTACAAACAAAATCAATAAAGTCGTGACCATTACCCTAAATCCAGCATTGGATCTAACGGGTAGTTTGCAGGCCTTAGTCCAAGGAGGTGTCAGCCTAGTTGAACGAAGTGATTTTCATGCGGCAGGTAAAGGTGTCAATGTCGCACGTGTGTTGAGCGACTTAGGTGCAGACGTCACCGTGACAGGGTTTCTTGGCCAAGATAATCAAGAGCTATTTTGTCAGTTATTTGAAGAGATGGGCGCCACGGATCGATTCATTCGCGTAGAGGGATCAACAAGGATCAACGTCAAGCTAGTCGAAAGCAATGGCGCCGTTAGCGACATCAATTTTCCCGGCGTAACGGTTAACCAGCACGCGATTGACCTGTTTGAACAAACCCTCGATGAGCTTTGCTGCAACCATGACTTCTTCGTGCTTGCGGGTAGCTTACCGAACGGCGTGACACCAGAAATGTGTGCCAACTGGGTGCGTAAACTCAAAAATAAAGGCAAAAAGGTCCTGTTTGATTCGAGCCGCGCTGCGCTTGAAGCTGGTATCGAAGCTGCACCGTGGCTAATTAAACCCAATGACGAAGAGCTGGCTGATTTTGCCCAACAACCCGTTGCAAGCGAAAAAGACGTGATCGCTATCGCTGAACAACTAAGCACAAAAGGGATCGACAATATCGTCGTTTCACTTGGAGCAAAAGGCGTTATGTGGTTAAACCAAGACCAATGGCTAGCGGCAAAACCACCAAAAATGACGGTCGTTAGCACGGTGGGCGCCGGGGATACCCTTGTCGCCGGACTATGCTGGGGACACATGCAAAAAATGGAAAAACATCAATTACTCACCTTCGCCACAGCACTCTCTGCCCTTGCGGTTTCACAAGTGGGTGTTGGTGTCGCCGAGGTTGCAGAAGTTATCGCATTACAACAACAAGTAGAAATCAATCCAATTTCGTCTGAATTCAAATAACAAAAGGTCGATGTTATGAATCTAACTATTATTACCGCTTGTCCAAGCGGCGTTGCTAACAGCATTATTGCTGCGGGGCTTTTGGAAAAAGCGGCTCAAGCACTAAACTGGAAAGCCAATATAGAATGCCAATCGAATGTGATCCCTTACACTGAGATTGGCGAAGCAACCATCGCCGCAAGTGATATTGTGATTATCGCTGCGAACCGTGAAGTTGATGACCGACGTTTTGTGGGTAAAAAAGTGTACCGTGTTGATGTTGAAGAAGTCATTCACAACGCACAACAGGTTTTGAAAGACGCCGACACTCAGGCAGTCTTACTTGAATCTGCTTCCCAATTTAAGCCGGTTTGTACTGATTCTCAGCAGCAAAAACGCATTGTTGCCATTACCGCATGTCCAACAGGCGTAGCACATACCTTTATGGCGGCGGAAGCGTTAGAGAAACAAGCGCAGGTGATGGGCCACCAGATCAAAGTGGAAACCCGTGGCTCTGTGGGCGCGAAAAACCAATTGAGTGCTCAAGAGATCGCTGATGCGGATTTGGTGATTATTGCCGCTGACATTGAAGTCCCTCTAGAGCGCTTTAATGGCAAGAAATTATATAAAACCAGTACGGGACTTGCTCTCAAGAAAACCGAGCAAGAAATCACAACCGCTTTTGCTAACGCGACCCCTTTCACTGCGAGCGCTGGCGCAACAAATTCAGCAACAGACGAAAAGAAAGGTGTCTATAAGCACCTAATGACTGGCGTATCTCATATGCTTCCAGTCGTTGTGGCGGGCGGCCTAATCATCGCCCTATCCTTTGTCTTTGGTATTAATGCATTTGAAAAAGAAGGCACACTGGCTGCCGCACTAATGACCATCGGTGGTGGCTCTGCATTTGCGCTGATGATCCCTGTCTTAGCGGGCTTTATTGCTTTCTCTATTGCAGATCGTCCGGGCCTTGCGCCAGGTTTGGTTGGTGGTATGTTAGCCAGTTCAACTGGCGCCGGCTTCCTAGGCGGTATTGCCGCAGGTTTCATCGCCGGTTACGCGGCTAAATTTATTACCGACAAACTGCAGTTACCTCAATCGATGCAGGCGCTTAAGCCAATCCTGATTATTCCATTTGTTGCGACCTTATTTACCGGTTTAGTCATGATCTATATTGTCGGTGGCCCTGTTGCTGGCATTATGACTGCGCTGACGGATTTCCTTAACAATATGGGCTCAGACAGTGCGGTAATGCTTGGTATTGTCCTTGGCGCCATGATGTGTTTTGACCTTGGTGGTCCGGTGAACAAAGCGGCTTACGCTTTTGGTGTTGGCTTATTGGCCTCGCAAACTTACGCACCGATGGCGGCAATTATGGCGGCGGGTATGGTTCCAGCTCTTGGTATGGGGCTCGCGACGTTCCTTGCGAAAAGTAAATTTGAACAGAGTGAACGCGAGGCGGGTAAAGCATCATTCGTTCTTGGTCTGTGTTTTATCTCTGAAGGTGCGATCCCATTTGCTGCAAAAGATCCTATTCGCGTTATCCCATCATGTATGGCGGGCGGCGCGTTAACGGGAGCACTTTCAATGTTGTTCGGAGCAAAACTGATGGCACCACATGGCGGCTTGTTTGTCCTGTTGATCCCAAATGCAGTTTCACCGGTGTTGATGTACTTAGTCGCGATTGCAGCAGGTACGGCAGTAACGGGCTTTACTTACGCATTCCTCAAGAGTCGTGATAAGAAAGTGGCCGTGACCGCTTAATCGTTTTCATGCTTCACTCCTGAATCCCCCGTTATGTAAACGCCTTATTTTTATAAGGCGTTTTTATATACTCGCGACTCAACGCGACTTCCTTTATCTGGTTATTTTTCCAATCCCCAATGGAGTGCAAAGCAACACAACGTTGCACCCTAATGAGACGTAGTTCGCCAACTCAAACAGTAAATATTCAGAAAAACCAATACTTTGCACTGAGGGATCCCCTCATAATTTCCCCAAAGCACAACCATGTTTGAATAGATTTTGAGCAAGCAGGGTTGCAGCCGCGAGCAAGTCTTCCCTCGTTATTGTGTAGCCAGAATGCCGCAAAACTTCCATCCCTAAGCGCACTGTTGAGAGTACATTTCGATTTTTGACAGTGTTAGCTTGGAAGTGCTTATCCCAACCTTGTTTCTGACCATGAACTCCAGCAAGCCAAAATGTCAGTTGAAGCATTAGGGCGATTAGCAGCATGATATCAAAGCGCTCTGAGCTGCTAGTTCGGCTATGACGGAGGCCTAAACCGTAGGCTGGGCTTTTCAAGTCTCGGAAGGTTTCTTCAATTTGCATACGCTTCGAGTAGAGCCTAACAAGTTGCTTTGGTGTTCGGATTTCAACGGGCAAGTTAGTCGCTAAAACCCATGGTTCTTTTGTCGAAGCGGAGTAGATTTTAGGTGACGGATGATGACAATTAGTCCGTGTCGAACGCTGATTTTTTCGGCCTTTAGGACGTGATTTATACAGTGCAATTTGACATGAAATTGGGTTGCTCTTAGTCAACCTCTTATAGCCTAAAGTCTTTGAGCGACTTGAGGATATGCTATGTAAGTTGCTGATAGGTTGCCAGTTTTCCGCACCTAAATCTGCATATTGCACTTTCCCTCTGACTCGACTTAACCAGTACCAACCTAGCTTTTCAACGGATTTATACCATGGCACTTTAAAGCCAGCATCACTGACAATGAGCGGTGTAGTGTTACTCGGTAGAATGCTTGCAAGGTCGGCTAGAAATTGGTCATGAGCCTTCTTTGAACATTGCTCTGAAAGCGGAAAGGCTTTCTCATAAAGAGTAATAGAACGACCATGTAGTGCCACCGAAGCCCGCAATACCATAAGCCGTTTTTGCTCACGAATATCAGACCAGTCAACAAGAACAATGGGCATCGAATTACCTGAACAGATAAAGCTGGCATGCCAACGGTATACAGCGAGTCGCTCTTTGTGCAAGTGACGATTACCTAACAATCTGTCGATTCGTTTGATGTTATGTTTTGTTCTGGCTTTCGTTGGCAGGTTACGACCAAGTTCGGTAAGAGTGAGCGTTTTACATTCAAGTAATGCGTGGCAAGCCAGCGTTAAACTGTTGAGTCGTTTTAAGTGCAATTCAGGGCAGAATTGGTAAAGAGAGTCGTGTAAAATATCGAGTTCGCACATCTTGTTGTCTGGTTATTGATTTTTCTCAGAACCATTTGATCACATGACAAGATGTGCATCTACCTTAAATTTATGATTTTTATCAAAATCATTAGGGGATTCCTCAGTACTTTGCATCATGGCCTATTTCTTGTACTAACCTCAATAAGGTAAGCAACTTATTTGTTTGCAGGCAACGTCAGAAACCGGAGAGTCACCATGCAAGACACATTAACCATCATCCTCGCTGGAGGTGTCGGTTCACGCTTAAGTCCGTTAACCGATGATCGGGCGAAACCCGCCGTTCCCTTTGGCGGAAAATACCGGATTATCGATTTTACATTAAGCAATTGCCTTCATTCAGGGCTACGACGAGTACTGGTGCTCACACAATACAAATCGCATTCGTTGCAGAAACATCTTCGTGATGGCTGGTCATTACTTAATCCAGAATTGGGGGAATTTATTTCTGTTGTTCCCCCACAAATGCGTGGCGGCGGTAAATGGTATGAAGGCACGGCAGATGCGATTTACCACAATCTATGGCTTTTAGAGCGCAGTGATGCCAAGTATGTGGTGGTCCTCTCGGGTGATCATATCTATCGTATGGACTATGCTGCGTTGATTGCCGAACATAAAAAGAATGGCGCAAAACTGACCATCGCTTGTATGGGCGTCAACAAGGAAGAAGCTCATCAATTTGGTGTAGTGAGAACCAGAGCCGACTCGGTTATTACCGAGTTTATTGAAAAACCGAGTGCTCCCCCTACTAACCCCTATGACCCCAATATTGCCGATGTTTCGATGGGTATTTACGTCTTCAATGCCGATGTGTTACGCGAACAACTTGAATTAGATGCCAAAAAAATCGATTCTAGCCATGATTTTGGTAACGACATCATTCCTAAGCTGATTGAAAGCCAACAAGTCTATGCCTATCAGTTTTGTAATCCTTTGGGCCGTGTGGCGATGGATTGTTATTGGCGTGATGTGGGCACGATTGACTCTTTTTTCCAAGCCAATATGGATTTGTTGGAGCCGATTCCACCCATGAATCTCTATCAGTACGATTGGCCAATTCGAACTTATGAAAGGCAATATCCACCAGCTCGCACCGTTTCTTCTGCTACTGGAAATGAAGGCATTTTCATTAACTCGATGATCTCAAATGGCGTCATTAATTCTGGCGGTTCCGTGCAAAACTCGATTGTTTCACCCAACGTACGTATCTTGGATGGCGCGACCGTTGTTGACAGTATTTTATTTGACGATGTCGAAGTTGGCGAAGGTTGCCAACTAGTAAATTGTATTATCGATAAACACGTCAAGATCCCACCAAGAACACAAATTGGCTTAAATCGTATTGATGATGCACGACGCTTTACTATTTCCCCCAACGGCGTCGTGGTTGTCCCAGAAAGCTACCGTTTTGAGGGCAATAATCTTGATAGCAATCAGTATGAGCACGAGCTGGTGAAAAACGGTCATGCCATCTAACTGTCGACGAGCTAAACGACGGGAGTAAGGTATTGACGGTAAAAAAAACACCCTCTTGACTGAGGGTGTTTGAGAAGATTGACTAGATCTCCTATAGGGGAATTTAGTATCGCTTAAACACTGCCAGTAAAAAACAGCAAATTTGTAAATGATTCTTTCCCCGTTTTTGTTCGTATAATCAACAATGTGCTCAATTAATATGCCTTTACGTATTTTTGCTACGTGAAAGAGGTACGACACAACATTATCAAACAACAACTGATTAAAGCGCTATTCGCTCATTAACGAGATTCAACGATCATTGAGTTGCAATCGAGTTTGACAGTCCCCATTAAGTAATAAATAAATCAATAATATTGGTTCTACAAACCAATCCCTACGAGGTGTGCCATGTCTATGCAATTCACTTATCTAAATCCGACAAAAATATTCTTCGGCCAAGGACAAATTGCCGCTATCGCGAGTTCTATTCCTACTACAACTAAAGTACTTGTGGTTTATGGCGGTGGTTCAATTAAAGCTAACGGTGTGTATCAGCAAGTTGCAGCTGCACTGGAGAATCATCAATGGTGTGAGTTTTCGGGTGTTGAAGCGAATCCAACCAAAGAAACGCTCGATAAAGCGGTGGCGATTGTCAAAGAGCAGGCGATTGAGATGATCCTTGCCGTCGGTGGTGGTTCGGTTATTGATGGCTGTAAGTACATCGCTGCGGCATCTCATTACGATGGCGACGGCTGGGATATTTTAACAGGCCAACATCAAGTAAGTTCAGCAACACTTCTGGGTGCAGTTCTTACCCTGCCGGCAACGGGGTCTGAATCGAATTCTGGAGCGGTTATCACAAAAGCAGCAACGCAAGATAAACTGGCATTTCTTTCCCCTTTTGTTCAACCACAATTCGCGGTTATGGATCCGGATGTAATGAAGTCCTTGCCTGAACGTCAACTTATCAATGGCTTAGTCGACGCATGGGTTCATGTTTGCGAGCAGTATCTGACCTACAATCACGGCCATATGGTACAAGATGGCTATGCTGAAGTGTTATTGCGTAATCTTTTAACGCTTGCGAGCCAATATGACCAACGTGATAATGACCAATGGCGAGAAAACCTAATGTGGACGGCAAACCAAGCGCTCAATGGCTTGATTGGTTCCGGCGTACCACACGATTGGGCGACTCATATGATTGGCCATGAATTAACGGCCCTTTGGCATGTTGATCACGCGCGATCTTTAGCGATCGTACAACCCTCTCTATTGCGTAATCAGATTGAACTTAAACGCGGCAAACTTGAACAGATGGGCCGTGAGGTGTTCCGTTTAGACTCCGGTGAGCAGCTTGCTGAGCGCACTATCGACGCGATTGAAGGCTTCTATCACAGCCTTAATGTACCGACTAAACTAACCGAACATAACGGCGATAAAGCAGCAGCAATCAATTTAGTTCTTGAGCAACTTGAAAAGCATGGCATGGTTGCGTTAGGTGAAACACAAGCAATTGATTTGACGCAAAGCCGCGTCATCCTAGAAAACGCGATTGCTTAACTTTCCGCTTTTAGTTCTAGGCTTAGCATGACAAGTGCTAAGCCTAAATCTCGTTATTAACGCCCTTGTCGATCGCGTTTCAAATCAACGAAGAAAGATTATTGGCTAGAATGCAATCCGGTAATATTGCCTTCCGTATCGCTTACTAATGAGATCCGCCCATGCTCGCCGATCGACATTTTGGGCTGAATGACCTTACCTCCAGCTGCGACAACTTTCTGTTCTTCGTTTAAACAATCCTCGCAAGAAAAATAAACGATGACGCTATTCCCTCCAGCCGCCATACCCGGCATTCTAACAATTGTGCCCGTCGCACCATAAGATTCCATATCCGAACCAAAAGCCCACATTTCAATATTTGATCCATCCGGTGTTTCAATGCGTTCAAGAACAGCGTTAAAGACATCTTGATAAAATGCTTTCGCTCGTTCAACGTCATCTACATAGATTTCAAACCAACAAACAGGATTAATCATACCCTTGACCTCTGTACATATAGGTCTGATAAGAATAGTGGCTAGCAGACAAAATTGACCACTTTCACATACAAATTGCTCTTTATGACTACCACATTCAATAAATCCAAACTTTTCTATTAGACGACGGGTAAAAGCTTAATAATTTTCAACATCATATAGAAATTTTGAGTAACAACCGCTAAGGTTACGGGGATCAATACAGATGGTTTATATCTAAAGGAAAAATATGTGGTTTGCTATTGTTTCATTTTGCTTAGTGCATATTTACACGATTAGCCATGGGCCGCGTTGGTTATTCTACCTTAGCAAGCCTATCCCAGCGGTATTACTTGCGTTGCTGGTGGTTGGCAGTCCAAGTCACAACAACGACTACAATCATCTCATTGCTTTAGGGCTATCTTTGTCGGTATTAGGCGATGCACTTCTGATGTCGCCCAAGGATCATTTTCGCGCTGGTTTGTGGTGTTTTTTAACGGTACAGATCTGCTACGGATTCGCTTTCTCGCTCATTATTCCGAGTTACACGAATCTGTTGTTGCCTATCTTATTAGCGTTTAGTGGCGTGGTGATCTTTCTCTTGTTGGCGCCAAATATGAAAAAGGTTCGCTGGCATGTAGGCTGTTATATAGCTGCTATTTTGTTTATGGCTTGGAATGCGATTCAAGCGTGGCAAACCTCTCCAGAACACATCGGTGTGTTAGCGGGTATTGGAGCGATCATTTTTATTATGTCGGATTTGGTTTTAGCCATTGACCGATTTAGAGCAAGTTCCGATTTTTCTCGCCATGTCGTAATGTTCACTTACTACACCGCACAATCGTTAATTGCCCTATCGGCCATTTGGATGATCTAATCTTGTTACTCTTTACTAATCCGTTATTGAACAACTAAAAGTTATCATTATTTTGCTGACTATATTTAGGCGACTATCGCTAATAATGCCAACTTGGACTCTTGTAAAACGTCGACCAGTTTAGTTTTCGAAATTTGGTAGGTCTGCCTCGGGTTGCTGGCACTCTCAATATCGGCACACACTTGGTGGAGAGCCATTAAGCCTAAACTTCCTGCTGAACCTTTCAATTTATGCGCCAACTGCTTCACTTGAACGTTGTCATTCGCCTGTTCTGCATCAGTCAGTAAGGCTAATATCTCATCACTGCCATTGAGGAACAATTCCACAATGTGCTGCATTTTTTCTTTACCAAGCACGTTGAGATCATCAAGGATCACCGCTTCATTAATGACGCTTAGGTGGTTGGTGCAAGGTTGAGGCAAATTAGCCTGATCGAGTAACAAAGTCTTTCCTTCCAGATGATTCTGAATAAGTTCACATAACGCTTCTTTATCTAGCGGTTTCGGTAAGTAACCATCAAAACCTGCCGCAAGATAACTCTCAACTTCTTCGTTATAGACATGCGCTGATACGGCAACAAAAGGCGTTAGATCTGCCGCTGGTATTTGTGCATCTTGCTCCATTTGACGAAGCTGCTCTAACAAGTCGCGGCCATCACAATCAGGTAGGTTAATATCCAACAAGGCAATATCGAACTTGTCTTCGACAAACAATTGCTTAGCCTCTTCACCGGTTTCTGCAATCACGACTTGGTGGCCTAAATTTGTCAGGAATCCTTCTGCAACCAGGCAGTTAACTGGATTATCTTCCACCAACAACACCTTGGCACTCAGAACGCATTGATTCTGACTCTCCTTCTTCGCGACTTCTTGTCCTAATTCAAGTGGAACGGTAAACCAGAACCGGCTCCCCTGACCGACTTCGGATTCCACGTTTAGTGTACCGCCCATCGCCTCTACGATACGCTTACTGATCGCTAAACCAAGTCCAGTACCACCTTTAACACCTAACCCACCCGACGCTTGTGTAAAGGCATCAAACAGTGTTTCCATTTCTTGTGGCGAAATACCAATACCCGAATCTGATACTTCGAACATCACCTGATTTTCATCTTCTAATGAAACGTAGATATCAACATGTCCATCATCAGTAAACTTGATGGCGTTACCAACTAGGTTAGTCAGTACTTGGCTAATACGCGTAACATCGCCATACCAAAATGGCGCGATATCACTTTCGATGATGGTGTTCAGTTCAAGGTGTTTCTCTTTCGCTCGGCCGGTTAACAGTTGATGAACATCTTCAACCATATAGTGAAGATTGAAATCAACCGGGCGAATTTCTAAGTGACCCGCTTCAATTTTCGAGTAATCAAGCACATCGTTGAGGATCGCAAGCAAGGTTTTGCCACTGCGGTTAATGATGTCAACATAGTAAGTCTGTTGAGCATTTAGCCCGGCATCTTTAAGTAGACGAGCCGTACCTAACACACCATTCATTGGCGTACGAATTTCATGGCTCATGGTCGCAAGGAATGCAGACTTTGCACGGCTCGCCTGCTCTGCTTCTTGACGCGCTAATGTATGGTTAACCACTTCAAGGTTAAGACGCTTGTTCGCCTCTTGTAACTGATGTGTACGCTCAGTGACCAGCTCCTCTAATTGCCCTTTATGTTCTTCAAGCTCACGCTTAGCGGTGCGTTCACTCTCCGCCACCACTTTCAATGCATGGGCGGTATTTCGCGCAGTGATGATCGCTTGTCCCATATGCGCCAATTCATCGTTACCTTTTACCGTAATATCGACCTTCAATTGTCCTTGAGCAATCGATAGCAACGCAGAAGAATACTCCGCTAATCGCTTTAACACCGACACGTAAACCACTTTCCATACGATGAGTACCACGATTATCATCCCTAACACGGTTATGATAGTAAGGGTCAATTGGGCAAAATTCAGGGTGGTTTTTAACTCGTCTACCGCTTCCGTTGTTGCTTGGTTGGAATCATCCACCAACTTATTAACGGTCGTATTCAGTGCTGTGAATTGATTGAGCGTATCGAGCATCAACTGATGTGATTCTTGCTCGTTATCGTGACGTTGTAACACAACATCAAATACGACCCCACGCTTATCAAGTTGGGTGAGAAGTTCAGACATTTGTACTGAGCGTGTCGGATCTTCCACTGCCGTTACGCGGCGCTTCATGATTGATAAGTTATTATTGAACTGCTCGCGAATACTGCTTAATCGCTTAGTATCGTTAATCGTGCGAATTTCTTCGATTTGATTTAGCATTTGGAACGCTAATAGATGCAGTTCATGCAAGCGCTCAGAGAGATCCAAGTCAACTTCGACTAAAGCATCAAGTGCTTGGTAGGCTTTCTCTGTTTGCTTTTTTGCTAGCAAATCATAAATGTGCGTGACGTTCGCCACCGCAATAGTGCTGGTATTTGAGACTTGCGTGCGAGTAAGTTGCTCCAATTCTTGGGCAAGAGTACGCATATCTTCCGTGCGTACAATTAAATCGTGTTCAAGAAACAGCTTCTTCTCGACGACGATGCCGAGCTTGCCCAACGTGTTGATTATCTGCTGTACATTCGTTTCAAGAGATTTAAGTAACTGAGAATCAAAAGAATCTGAGCCTAATTGTTTGATATGAGTCAGTAAGGCTTCCAATTGATCAAACAGCTCCTTACCCGATTGTTTACGTTGCGCTTCGGTTCGCGCATTGGTTAGGTTTTGCACCGACGAGATAATGCGTGAGCTAAGCTCTGCTACTTGACGAGCCTCTATCATCGAAGGGATCGCGGAATTAACTACATTTCGTTCGGTTTTCGCCACAAACGAAAAACCAAAAACGCCGATAACGGACGACATAAGAACCAACAGTGCCATCGCCAAAAAAGCAAACAACAACTTACGGCCAATGCTGGCTTTAGCAAGTAACATGGGAATTCATCACTTCTTAACTCTCTCAGAATGCGCTATATTCTGCAGTGTTTACACTATTTAATCCAACGAAAACCGTCATGCCATTTGTTTCTGTGCCCAATAGCTTTATCAAAATTTCACTTCTTCTTTCATGCTTATTGTTTAGCGTTCATTCTGTCGCCAAAGAGCCGTTACGAATTTGTGCCATTTACCCTCACCTCAAAGATTCCTACTGGTTATCTGTTAACTATGGCATGGTGGACGAAGCACGTAAAAACAACGTTCAACTACGAGTACTCGAAGCCGGTGGCTACCCAAACCACGAAAAACAAAAAGAACAGCTTGCGCTGTGTACAAACTGGAATGCCGACGCAATTATTCTAGGTACTGTAGCACCTGATATCTACTTCTCTGATCTGAAAAGCTATGTTGGTAATACCCCCATTTTCGCCACTGTGAATAAACTGATTGTCGATAAAGAGACAGAAAGCCTCCTCAAAGGTGAAGTAGGCGTTGATTGGTACTGGATGGGTTACTACACCGGCGAATACCTCAAGCGTAAACATCCACTAGGCACTGGCATCACTAATGTCGCCTTGTTACCTGGACCGAAATCAAGCGGTGGAACGAAACCCGTTATTCAGGGGCTACTGGCCGCTATTAAAGACAGCGATGTCCGCATCACGGAAACGTATTGGGCTGATAATGATAAAGAGCTACAACGCAATCTAGTGCAAAAGGCGATTGAAGGTGATCAAATCGACTACATCGTGGGTAGCGCTGTGGCAATTGAAGCGGCAATCAGTGAATTGCGTTCTGCAGGAAAAACCGGACAAATCGGTCTCATCTCCACTTACCTTAGTCATGGCGTGTATCGCGGTTTGCTACGAAATCGTGTCGAATTTGCCCCAACCGACAAAATGGTTAAGCAAGGACGTCTCTCGATTCAACAGGCGATTCATTACCTGAATGGGATGCAATATGAAAAAATTGAAGCTCCTATCATAGAAGCTTTGACACCGAATAGTCTCAACCCTAAAGTGATCGCCGAGTCTCTGTCTCCTTCAGAGTATCGCCCTACGTTTTATATCAATAATTAGGAATATTAGATGCAAAAAACAACGCGTACTATGCCAGCACATAAACATGTCGCGCTGGTCGCTCACGATAACTGCAAGCCAGAGCTGTTGCGTTGGGTAAAAGAGAACAAAGAGAAACTTCAACGACACTTTCTTTACGCAACGGGCACAACTGGCCATATGCTAAGTAAAGAAACTGGCCTTGCAATTAAGAGCATGATCAGTGGCCCGATGGGCGGCGACCAACAGTTAGGTGCGTTGATTTCTGAAGGTAAAATTGATGTGATGATTTTCTTCTGGGATCCCCTCAATGCCGTTCCACACGATCCAGATGTAAAAGCCCTTCTACGTATCGCGAGTGTATGGAACATTCCGGTTGCCACGAACCGTGCCACCGCTAAATTTCTCTTTAGCTCAGATCTTATCGAGCAAGAAGTAGACATCGAAATTCCAGATTACGACGCATACATTGCCGAGCGTATTTAATTCTTGCTATCAATGTTTAACGGCAAGTGCTGATTTCAGTCTGAGATAAGAAAAAACCGAAGCATTGGCTTCGGTTTTTTATACAACGTTTAACACTGACTTAATGCTAACTATGCTTGGTTCACTGGATAATCATCGTTAAGTAGCTCTTTGACAAAAGTAGAACCACTGCCTTTATACGCCACCCATACTTTTTTCTTCGCACGGGTTAATGCCACATAAAATAGACGTCGCTCTTCTGCATAAGCGAAATCATCGTTCGATTGCGTTAATGCACCATTGAGGTGAATTGCTTTCACTCGCGCAGGAAACTGGCCTTCATCGACATTGACAATCACTACGTAGTCCGCCTCTTTACCCTTACTACCGTGACAAGTCATAAACTCAATATCGAGTTGATTAAACTGTTTCTGCCAATCGGTAAACAACTCTGGCTTGTGGTAGTGATTGCGGCCTAAAATTAATACCGTTTGCTTTGTCTTCGCTTTACGATCTAATTGATCGAGTACCTTCTCAACATTCGCCATTGGCAACAAGGTAACTGCTTTGCCTTTTTGCTCTTTGTGGCTCTTGAGTTCTTTTTCCAACTGGTTAGGGTTTTGCTGAATAAAGGTATTGGCAACGTTACCCAATTGGTTATTAAAGCGATACGTTGTATCGAGATAGTGTAACGTAGAGTTAGGGAAACGTTCAGCAAAGCCAGTGGTCAAGTCGACATCTGCACCCGCAAACTGGTAGATTGACTGCCAATCATCCCCTACGGCAAATAGCACGCAGTCTTGGTGTTTGCTTTGGTTACACAGTGCTTCCACTAATGCCAATCGCTGCGGCGAAATATCTTGGTATTCATCAATCATGATGTATTTCCAAGGTGAGGTAAATTTGCCTTTTTGCACGTAACTGGTTGCACGGCTTATCATGCTGTTAAAATCGATTTCATTTTGTTCTTTCAGCATTTCTAGCCACGCTTGATAACATGGCCACACTAGTGCTAACTCGCTGTTAAGCCGTGTATATTCACGATGTTCAACCAGCTGTTGCTGGATCTGCTTTTTGCTGCATTCCATCGCCGCTAGTTGGCTCAACTGAGTATCTAACCAAGCGATTAATTTCGGATTTTCTACATGACTGCCTAACTCTTCGTCACCGGCAATATAGGCAATTGGCCATTGCGATAGATGTTTTTGCCAGCGTTTGTAGCTAGTGGGGGTCATCCAATGGCGTTTTAACCAATCAGTACACCAGGCTTGACGTAAATTGTCATTGGTCGCTACTTGAGAAATCGAAACTTGATCCCCTTCCACATGACGCAAAATCTGCAAACCAAGCTGATGGAATGTGTTCACTTTCACCGGCTCAGAACCTGAACCAATCTTACTGCTTAGTCGCTGGCTCATTTCTTGGGCCGCTTCTCGACCAAACGCAAGCATTAATATTTCTGAAGCTTGCGCTAAATGGCTTTGCAGCAAGTAGGCCACACGCGCGGTAAGCACACTGGTTTTACCTGAACCAGCGCCGGCTAAGACAAGGTTATTATTGTCGTTAAGCAATACCGCTTTTTGCTGTGATAGATTGAGAGGTGACGATTCAATTTGCGAGAATAGTACTTTCCAATTGTCCAGTTCATTGAGCATCCAGTCATGATTACGCTGTTCAAGCTGTTGCTCGGAATCGGTGATCCATGGGGCTATTTTGCTCATCCGCTTGGGAATACGCAGCGCCGCATCTTCTAGCGACATCGACATAGCACTAAAATCTTGGTTTACCGTATCAAGCCATTGTGAAACTTGAGCATGAGTGACAAAGCTTTGTGCACGATGGAATACACTGACCTGCTCTTCCCACTGCGGTAAATGTTCCACTAACTGACGACATTGCTCGTTATGCCAATGCTGATAATGATTGATTGCGTAGCGCGCAAATTGGCGGCATTTTTCCCACGGCAAACCTTGCACAAGCCAACTTTGTTGACGTTTATCTTGAGGATGTGCGAAAAACTGCAATCCACCCCAGATTAACCCACGCTTGAGTTCAACGCGACCGTTCCAGATATTAAAGGGAATGCGCTCTTCACAGCTTTCTGAGCTCAATACGATAAAATCGTTATCGAGGCTAACATGATGATATTCGTTTTGGATGAAGAACTTTGCAGTCTTGTTTGCAGTTAGCTGCATTGTAATAAGCCTATGGATTCTGTTGCTTTTATCATATCGTATCCTTGTTCCGATTTGAAAAAGGAATTGAAAATTCGTTGTCAATAATCGCGACGCTTAATTTATCAACAACTAAACTTATTTCTTTATCTGTATCAGAAGTTTACCATAGAGACTCTGCTATGATTCGCTCTCAGTTACGGTAAAATTTGGAATTACAGTGCATTTTTTGAGTCAACTCCGCCTCTATTGGGCTAATAAGACGTTTAATTACAGTCTGTTAATACTGACCACCCTGTTAGGTGTTGTCATTCCAACTTGGTATTACCAACTTAACTCGTTGGTCATCCCGTTGATCCTTGGGGTGATCGCCGCTGCATTAGCCGAAAGTGAGGATAGCTTTACTGGTCGTCTTAAATCTCTCACGATCACTTTTATTTGCTTCGCTGTTGCCTCCGTTTCGATTGAAGTACTTTTCAAATATCCACCACTGTTTGCCATTGGTCTGTTTGTCTCTACCTTCGGCTTTATTATGCTGGGGGCGATTGGTCCTCGATATGCCAGTATTGCCTTTGGTTCGTTATTGATCGCTATCTATGCCATGTTAGGGGCTCACGAAAGCACCAACCTTTGGTTTCAGCCATTAATGTTACTCAGTGGTGCCGCTTGGTACTATTTGATGTCGATGATCTGGCATGCGTTTTGGCCAACCCAACCGGTACAACAAAGTCTATCCAAAGTTTTTTATGAGCTAGGCAATTATCTCGATGCGAAAAGTGAACTCTTTCACCCTGTTGCCGACCTTCATCCCCAGCCTTATCGAATTAAAGAGGCAAACCTCAACGCATTGACCGTTACCGCGCTAAATCAATGCAAGGCCACATTACTGAGTCGCTCCAAGCGTGGCCATATCGATGGTGCCAGTGACCGTTTCCTCAATATCTATTTTATCGCCCAAGATATTCACGAACGTGCTAGTTCGAGCCATTATCGTTATCAAGAGCTGGCATCGCATTTTGATCGTTCTGACGTCCTCTTTCGTTTTAAACACTTATTGCAAGTTCAGGCCAAAGCATGCCGAGAAATCGCGACGGCAATCCGTTTAGGTAAGGACTTTCAATATACCGACTCCATCTTGGCACTCGATGAATTGCAGGCCTCTCTTACCTATTTACAGCAACAGAACAAACCCGAATGGCGTTCGTTACTCTCGCAACTCGGTTATCTATTTAATAACCTAGCCACGGTCGATAGACAGCTGAGTAACGTCAACAACCCAGATGTCAGCCGTTTAGAGGAAGGGGTTCTTGACGATACTGATGCACACACGCCAAAGATCATGTGGCAGCGCATTCGTTCTAATCTCAACAAAGATTCGATGCTGTTTCGTCATGCAATTCGGATGTCGATCGCCTTAACCCTCGGTTATGGCATTATTCAATTGTTTGATATTGAACGTGGCTACTGGATCTTGCTAACCACCCTATTCGTTTGCCAACCTAACTACAGTGCGACAAAACAAAAACTGGTGGCGCGAGTATTAGGTACTCTGGTGGGGCTACTTGTAGGGGCGCCACTGCTGGCTATATTCCCGTCCCAAGAAAGCCAATTGGTGTTTATCGTCATTTCTGGTGTGGCATTCTTTGCTTTTCGTATCGCCAATTATGGTTATGCGACCGGATTTATTACTCTGTTAGTGTTGTTCTGTTTTAATCAGCTTGGCGAAGGTTATGCTGTCGTGTTACCGCGATTAGCCGATACATTGATTGGCTGCGCGCTTGCCGTTGCGGCCGTCACCTTCATCCTACCTGATTGGCAATCGAAGCGTTTACATAAAGTGATGGCTGAAGGTATTCGCTCCAATAAGGATTACCTCGCACAGATTATTGGCCAGTATCGTATTGGTAAAAATGATAGCCTCGCCTACCGTATCGCACGTCGTAATGCCCACAACCAAGATGCCAATTTAACGTCAGCGATCAGTGCGATGTTGGTGGAACCGGGTAAATATCTCTCAGCCGTGGATGAAAGTTTCCGTCTGTTAACGCTCAATCATGCCCTACTGAGCTATATTTCGGCCTTAGGCGCTCATCGAACGCGAATCGACAATGATTGTACTCACCAACTTGTTTTGCAATCGCACCGTGTGATTCACCATCACCTTGAATCTCTCTACTGCCAATTAAACGATCAATCTGCGGAGTGCACGACGTCAAATATTGATGACCCTGCACTGGAAGCTCGCCTTGCAGAATGGCGCGATGAAGATGACAGTTCGGCGAGAATGGTGCTACAGCAGCTCTATTTGATTTATCGCATGCTGCCAGAACTGCACTCACTGGCGAGCAAATTCTCGGTACGAGTTAACCACTCGTCTGAAACAGAGCAAAGCGCTCAGTAACAAGTGGTCTAGTGCAATAACAGCGCTATTTATCAATGCGTCACTGTGGGTAATTCTGAGTTATAGATTACACACAGTGGCTGCAGAAGTAGCCTAAAACGAATGTCAGTTTCACCGAGTTCTCGCCTTTAGCTGACACAATTCGGACATTATTTCCCCTCAGTTATCTATTCTAAATGCCTCTAAGCACGCACTGATGCGACGACCAAAATAAAACGATTACCATAAGGATGTGGCGCGGCTTAGTTTTGCTTTCAAAACAAGGGGACTCTAATGGCAACTGTCCACAACGCCAGAACAACGACCTATCTTCAGCGCTCATACCATGACTCAAAAAGACTCGAGTTACTCAAAGCGAGCTTGCATCAACTCACGCCAAGCCAGTTACGGGAGTTACGTGGTGTCATCAATACCAAATTGGATGATAGCGCCCGATTTAAAGTTACTGATGAAGAGCAACGCTTGATCAACAGCCTGTTTTAATGTTGTTTGTTGGTTATTAGATAATTTTCACATTCCGTTATTAGCGTTTGTCTATAATTACCACTATTAGCCCTGATATCAGGAACTTATAGTGAGCAAAGGCAAGTCGATAATAAACCAAGATTCCACGCTCGATGTCATCATTGTTGGCGGTGGCATTAACGGCGCGGGTATTGCTGCAGAAGCGACCAATCGTGGACTACGTGTCGGGTTGTTCGAAGCAAAGGACTTTGCCTGTGCAACCTCTTCAGCCAGTTCAAAACTCGTCCACGGCGGATTGCGCTATCTTGAATATGGCGAATTTCGTTTAGTCAAAGAAGCGCTTAAAGAACGAGAGATTTTGCTCACTAAAGCCGCTCATCTGATTAAACCTATGCGCTTTCGCCTGCCTCACTTATCCCATCTACGGCCAAAATGGCAAATCAAAGCCGGACTATTTTTATACGATCATCTTGCCAGGCGCTGCATTCTTAAGCCTTCCCGACAAATGAAAGTCGACCCAGCCGATGGTTTAGAAAAAAACATAACCACCGCGTTTGAGTATTCTGATTGCTGGATTGACGACGCCCGTTTGGTAATAGCTAACTTGCAGCAAGCCCGTTTAGCAGGCGCTGAAGTGCGTAATTATTGCCAAGTGATTAAGAGTGAATACGAGCGTGGGTTATGGAAGGTAACTATTTTTGATCAGCAAACAAATCTGAAATCCATTCGCTATAGCCGCGTATTAATTAACGCAACGGGCCCTTGGGCTGCTTCTTTTATTGAGCAATACACGCCAGAAACAAGCCCACATAGAATGCGTTTAGTGAAAGGATCGCACCTCATCGTGCCTAAGCTCTATCAAGGAGAACACGCCTACGTTTTGCAAAATAAGGATAAAAGAATCGTCTTTGTTATTCCTTACCTTGACCGTTTTTCAATGATTGGTACTACCGATATCCCATTTGAAGGGGATGCTTATAGCGCGACAACAAGTGACGAGGAAACCGCCTATTTGCTTTCGCTCACTAACCAATTTTTCACCCGTCAACTTGATACGAGTGATGTCATTGATAACTTTAGCGGTGTTCGCCCCTTATTCGAGGACATGGCGAAGGATACTAGTAATAATGAACAAAAGCCGATGTCGGCGCAAGCGCTCAGCCGCGACTATGATCTGACAATACAGTCAGTGCATAATGCTCCACCTCTCGTCACAGTTTTCGGCGGTAAATTAACCACTTACCGTAAGCTTTCCGTAAAGGTTATCAAAGCGTTAGAACCTTTTCTTGCCTTATCACCGCCACATTCAGAACCGACAGCCCCCCTTCCCGGCTCTATTGGCCTGCAAAGAGCGGTACTACTCAATCAAGTCACCAGCGCACATCCCTCGCTTGCAGCAACAACCGTTGCAAGACTCGTGGCTCAGTATGGTACTGCCGTGTGGGATGTTGTGAAAAATGCCGAGACTCATAACGAAATCATCATTGCTGACTTACACCGCTTTGAATTAGATTATTTGGTCGAAAATGAGTGGGCCTTCACCGCGGATGACATTGTGAGACGCAGAAGCAAACTGCATTTTGATTGCGATGCACAAGCGCTCCTGCGGCTTGAAAATGCACTCTCCATCAGACGAAGATCCCAAAATGATCTTCACCTAAAGTGATACGGTTCAACTTGTTGTAATTCAACGTTATAGTAGGCGATAAGTTTTTCACGTACGCTCATGACTATGCCGCAAAACAACGTTGATCAGCTCATCCCATTATTGACCGCTGGCCTCAAGCTGTCGATCAATCTTGAGTTTGGCCCCAATGACACACACTCATACAATGCCGATTACATAGGGTGTAAGCTTGGCCAATATCTCATCGTTGAGTTGCCAAAAAAATCGCAAGAAATGTTGGTCATGCGCCAACTGAACAACGTTTCTGTTGTCGTTCGAGCGGTAACACAGTCGAAACTTGGCCATATCATTGCGTTCAAGAGCTCTGTACTCGCCTGCATCAGCGCACCAACTGGGTTATTGTTGATCCGTATGCCACAACATTTTGCATCGAAACCGATTCGCAATTATGAGCGCTACTCGATCAACATCCCAGCCCAAGTTACCGCCAACACCGTCACCTACGAAGCGACCATGACCGATTTTTCGATCACAGGCTGTGCTTTGTCTATTGCGGGTGAAAACAACTTCGAAAAAGAGCATGTACTAGAGATTGCCTGTGAACTTTCAAATGCGCTACCACAAGAGTTAACTTATTCTGTCGTAAGCATTGAGAAAACCAAACACGGCCATAAAATCGGTGTCAAATTTGATCACACCATCGAGCTAACCCAGACACTAAAACAAACGCTGCTTGAAAAATCCTTCCAAGCCAAGCCACTCTAAAGCACTCTGGGTAAGCAGTCATCCCGACTCACTGAGCGTTACTTATCTACGTTTCTAACATGGCTAGTTTGGAAAAAAGTATCTCGATAATGAATCAGAGCTTTGTTAAGTGCGCTCTCTTTGATCGGTTTAACGATGACATAATTTGCTCCCGCATCGATAAAAGCACGTTTGGTATCATGCATACCATCCGCCGTACAAGCATAGACGGGCACCGATGAATGCAATTCTTGACGGATGATTTTGGTCGCTTCTATTCCACCCAAACTCGGCAACTGATTGTCCATCAAAACCAAATCGAGAGCCGGATTGTGTTTTAAATGCTCTATGGCGTTGTAGCCATCTTGAACCCAAGTCACTTTCATTCCATATTTTTCACAAAATGCACGGGCGATGTAAGCATTCGTATGGTTATCTTCAACCAACAATACCTCTAATGGACGATCAAATAGTGTTTCGGGTTTCACGAGCAACTGGTTGTCTTCAGGGCATGCTTCATTGTCAAGCAATTGAATCGGCAGCGTAATATTGAAGCGTGTACCCTCGCCAATGACGCTTTCAACCCAAATCGAACCTTCGAGTAATTCAACTAAACTATGAACAATCGCTAAACCTAGACCACTCCCCCCGTACTCACGGGTTGTTGTCGTTTCTGCCTGTACAAAAGGCTCAAAAATATGCTGAAGGCGTGAATCATCAATACCAATGCCCGAATCTTCCACTACAACATCCAGTGTCGTATCGCCGCCATGAGCCTTGAGGTTAAGACTGACATTAATTGAACCAAAATGAGTAAATTTAACCGCGTTGCTGACCAAATTAAACATGATCTGATTTAAGCGAATTTGGTCGCTGCAAACCCATTGCCCTGCATCGATATTACTTTGCATCGTAAACTGTACATTGTTTTCATCACACAGCGGTCGATAAGTTTTCTCTATCGTATTGACGATCTCATACAATCTGAAATCTCGGCTTTGGATATGAAATTTACCCTGTTCAATTTTTGAAAAATCGAGAATATCGTTCAGTACCGCTAATAGATGTTCGCCACTATTGACCAAAACATCCATATGCTCGATGTCATTTGCTTTAGTCAAATTGGTTTTGAGCAACTGAGAAACACCCAAGATGCCATTTAGCGGTGTGCGCAACTCATGGCTCATTCTGGCCAAAAAGTCCGCTCGAATCCGCGCTAACTCTTCGGCTTCTTCACGCGCCATTTTACTTTGATGCTCTGCTTCGACAAAGCTAGTGACATCTTGTCCTTGCGCCATAATGTGTCGGGTTTGGTTATCTATAATGATGGGCGAGAAATTCCAACGGTAGGTGTTATCGCTGATGGCAATATTAATTCCCGTCAATGACGCCCCATTTGCCGCCATTCGAATCTGTGGGATAAGCTTGTCTAATAATAATTGATAGAGTTCATCACTTTTACAGAATGTACGTTCCGCAGCTGGATTCATTCGCAGTAATTGGCCTGATGTATCCCATAAGGTCATTGGCGACAGTGAGTAGTTAAACAAGTCGGTAAATTGCTTTTCTTGTTCGCGTAATCTTTTAAACGAACGCTGAAACGACTGGCCGATAGTATTAAATTCCGCGATTTCAGAGCCTTCAAACCGTTGTTCTTGCTTAGCTTCTATGCTCTGCTCGGTGTAGACCATTAAGTTATTCAACTCTTTCGACACTCTCAACCGGAGCCAAAACCGGCTGTACAACGCAATTAACACTATCACCAATAGTGCAGCACCAACCCAGAGGTAGTGACCTTGCATCAATAAAGCGATATGAGAGTTATCTTGAATGGTGTAAACCGTAATAAAAGTAGCGACATCGTTGATGGTTAAATCAACCCTCGAAACCATGAAATCATTGGCATTGAGCTCTGGCGAATACTCTTCAAGCCATCGAATGTGACGAGCATTCGTTTTAAGGCTACTCGCGATGATTTCACTGCCGACCGTCAACACAACCTCATCGACATTACTGCCATCCAGCAATGCACGAATAAGAGAAAAATTATTGTTTAGTACAATGCCCACATAAAGATCACCGACCACCTCACCATTACTCATTGCTATTAACGAGGTACGGCGAATCATCAGATAACGCATCCCCATAGCAGAAGGTGTTTGTGAGATATACCAATCACTGCCAGTGACAAGATCATGGCTAATGTGCATCAACTGCTGATCATCAATGCCATAAAAACGGTGATTTTCATCGTTCCACGTCATCTGCTCGCCTTTGGTGATAAAGCGAAAATCAGGCGAAAGATCGGGATCAATTTGGTCAATGCCATTGAAGAATAAGCTGATGTTTTCTTCACTGTCACCGCGTAAAGAATCGACCAGCGATAAGCTTCGACTGTAGCTATCTTGCTGGATTTCGATTGATTCGAGCCTGAATGTAAATATTTCTTGTATCAGACTCGATGTTTGTAGCTTTGAACGAGCAACTTCCTGTGTGACCACTTGGCGGTTTACTTGGTAGTTTTGTAGCACGACCACTAAGGTAAGCACACCAATTGTCACAAAGATTGAATGCGTTAATAGCGTTGCAAGTTGGTGTTTGCCCGTTCGCCTTTTCCACAGTTTCATTATTGGTCTGAGTACCTAAATGCACGACGCTTTAAGCGTTCGATTTTTTCACCGCTGTCGGCACTCGTTACCACTTCAAAGTCGCCCGAATAAACATGTGGAACTTGCTTACCTTCTAAGTCCCACTTAATGGCCTCAGCCATCGCTATGCCGGTGTCATCGTTCATACGCATCACCGTCACATCAATATCACCTTGTTCAATCGCCTCTAACTCAGCAGTGCCTCCCCCCCAGCCGTTAACCAAAATATCGCCACGTTTAAGCTGTTTTAACGCATCGACGGCACCCAGTGCGACATCGGTTGAACAAGCATAAATAAATGAAATATCCGGATCCTTCTCCACCGCATTCATGGCTGCGTTGAAACCCGATTCTCTGGTCGCTTTGGTGTAGAATGAAGAACTTAACTTATAGCCGTCATGATGGCTCATCTCTTCAATGAAGGTATCTCCACGCGCATCACTAATGTAGCCTTCTGAAAAGTACAACACGGAATACTTACTGCCGGTTGCGGCTTTTTCTTTGTAGTAGTTTTCGATGTGCTGTGTGCCAAGCTGGTGGTCAAAACCAACATACATAAATGGCTGATGATCATCCCAAGCGCGCACTGGCGTGGTAATATTCTGCAAAATGAGTTTAGTGTCGGTCGAGCTAATCACGTGTTCGATAAATTTTCGATGGCGAGTGGTATCTAGTGTAAAAATGAGGTAATCAGAATTATTCTGAATTGCTTCAAGCAGTGACAAGCTTTGCTGTCGTACATCGACATTCGGTCGAGTAAACACCTGATTAATCTCATACTTAATACCTAACTTATCTAAGCGAGCTTCAAACGCTTTGATATTTCGAATCCAGTAGTCTGAGATTTGCTGTCCTGGATAGACTACCGAGATTGAGATTGGTCTATCTTGCACTTCATTGATAGCTGCAGGATGCTCTCTCACCGCTTGCGCGAGCTTACCCGTTAAGGCCTTTTGACTTGGATGAGACGACAAATATTCATCGTATTCCCAATAGCCGTTTAACACTTGAGTTGAATGCGCTAACGCGACGGACGAGAAGACAGACAGTAGCGTAGCTAGAGCCGTTTTATACATACAATTTCTCTTATTTACCTAGCAATTTTAGTAGTTCAGTACAATGCTGAACCATCAGAATTTTATTTTAATTATTTGTGTTTTATTAAGCGTAATACATTTTTACTTAGCTGACCTATCTGCACATAATAATCTGCGCATAATCGCCACCATTAAGCACCGAACTAAGTTCTATTTCACCGCAGATCAAAGCCTCTTTCTGCGGCTTGCCGAGTTGTTTTAATTGATATTCCACTTTGGACGCAATACTACGGTTATCGCCAGCAGGATGATGCCAAGCCAATGTCAGTGGCCCTTGGCCTTTCAATGCCTTTGCCCCGGTACCAGCACAATGCATCTTAAAACGACGCTCAACATCGGTTGTGATACCACAGTAGAGTCGATTGGCGCGAGTACGAACAAAATACACGCGCCAATAAGTAACAATTTTGCTATCCATTCAAGTGTTCAATGGTCGCTCGTAATTCGAGTACTTCCGCTTTTAATGCCGTAACTTCCGCTTCCAACTCAACAATGCGAGCATTCGCCGATTGACCTGTTGATGACGGTGCTAAGGCTGCTAACGCTTCAATATCTACTTCGCCGCTAAACAGGTGCTGGTAACGTGATTCTCGTTTACCCGCTTCACGTGGCAACTTAACGACGAGAGCGCCCGTTTCTGCATTGGCCATTTTTTCTAGTAACGCCTCGACTTCCTTTACGTCAGAAAATTCAGCAAGGCGATTGGTGCGAGTGCGAATTTCACCCGGCGTTTGAGCGCCACGAAGTAGCAAACAGCAAACAATACCTTTTTCCTGCTTACTCAGCTTCAGATCGCCAAATTCCGTGTTACAAAAACGATGCTGGAACTTGTTTGCACGGCTATTAAAGCTACTCTCATCACTGACTAAACGGCGGGAGATCAAACTATCAACGGCGGCTTGCACATCAGAATCACTCAGTTGCAAAACAGGTTCGCGGTTACTTTTTTGGTTACAAGCGGCGGTTAAACTATTGAGCGTTAGGGGATAGTAATCAGGTGTTGTGACTTCTTTTTCGATAAGACAACCAATCACTCGTGCTTCAATCGGGGATAGCTCAATATTCATAATACTTCCTTATTATTTTAACTTTGATATGAATCAGTGTTCTGCCAAGAGTGGCACTCGCTTCAAGTTGCCATTTTCATCAATAATGACAATTTTAGCGCGGTTTAGCTCGACTTCGGTGATTTCTTGCTGTGTTCTCTCAAATATGTACGCTTTGACAAGTTTTTCACTGCGCGTTTCATCTGAGGACGCTTCAGGCTTTGGTAAGATAATGTCGGAACTTCGCATAATTCAACACGTTATCATTCAAGTGACTTTACAAAATAATATATCGTTCCAGCGATAGGCTCAATCTATCTTGAAACGAATTGCTGATAAAAGCACCAAGTTGGCGAAATGATTGATCTTAGTACTGTAAACCCCCGCTCTGTTATGATTTAATCATTGTCAGTTAACGTTAAAACTAGGAATGGAACCTATGAGTGGTGTATTTGAAATCGTATCTCAGGCGCGTCGTAAGAATAAGTTAAAACGTGAGCTTATCGATAACGAGAAAAAAGTTCGTGATAACCGTAAACGTGTAGACCTTTTAGAAAACTTGATGGATTACATCGTTGCAGACATGTCTCATGATGAAATCGTTGCAATCATCAAAAACATGAAAGCGGATTACGAAGACCGTGTTGATGACCACATCATCAAAAGCGCTGAAATCTCAAAAGAACGTCGTGACATCAGCCGTCGCATTCGTGAACTAACCGAAGCTGACAAACAAGTTCAAAAAGGCGTTAAGAAATAACTTATCGCGGTAAAGGCTGATTTTTCAGTCTGAATAGAGTTGAGCTCACATGCCTATATGTGAGCTTTTTTTTGCTTTTTAGTTAACACTTCGTTGCATAACCTTCCATTCCCCAACCGTTTGCGTAATCGCTAACCTTCAATCTTCTGCATTTCGAGGGTTTAATCACAGTTTTGTCGCTGCTATGCTTTTGTTAAACACAATAAGCATCTGTCAATGCAATGCTAAATATAACAACACATACCATGCATTCAGAATGACTTTTGGTACAAACTTTGAGTTCAACGCAGCGTAATCAATTCCTATCTCCTAGAACTCATAGGGGAAGGACGCATACCAAGCTAACCGCTCCGCTAAAACACAAAGTCGCACCAATACAGCATCGCAATAAAATGAGGGTTAACAATGGACTTTAACGGAGTCGAACTATTAGGCTACGCTGCATCCATCATGGTCGCACTATCACTGACTATGAAAGATATCATCAAGTTACGTATCATCAACTTTTTTGGCTGTGCGCTTTTTACCGCTTACGGCTTAATGATTGATTCCTGGCCAGTGGTTCTGACTAATGGTTTCATCGCGTGCGTTAATGTTTACTTCCTGGTCAAAATGCACCAAGACAAACACAAACAAGTCTAACGTTTTGTTTCGATCGTCTAGGTAGTTGAAAAGTAAGCAGAGTAAGCCTGCTATGCAGCGCTTACTCAAGGTTTAACGAAGCAAACAAGCCTGAATCACTTAAATAAGATGATTCAGTCTATCTATTACTCATCGTCTAATGTTGCCCATAACTGGGCGCACTTCACCGCGCGCTTCCAACCTTTATAGCGTTGAGCTTGTTTGTGGTTATCTTGGCAAGGCATGAATACATCATTTATCGCGTTGGCACTGGCCGCTTGCTCACTATGAGGCCATGTTTTGCATCCCAACGCCGCCAGATAAGCTGCGCCAAGAGCGGTAAGCTCACCAACTTGAGGCCGAACAACGGGGGTTGCCAATACATCGGCTTGAAATTGCATTAGGAAGTTATTTTTAACCGCACCACCATCTACATTGAGATGTTCCAATGTCATGCCGGAATCGGCTTGCATGGCCGCCAATACGTCCTTTGATTGATACGCAATGCTTTCTAAGGTGGCTCTGACAATATGATTGGCATTAACACCTCGGGTTAACCCCACAATTGTACCTCTGGCATGCGCATCCCAATAAGGGGCGCCCAACCCTGTAAAAGCAGGAACCACATAAACACCATTGGTGGAGTTTACTTGTGTCGCCATCTCTTCCGATTGCTGAGCAGAGTTCAGTAATTTCAACTCATCACGTAGCCACTGAACGGATGCGCCGCCCATGAAAACAGAGCCTTCAAGGGCATAACACGGGTGACCTTGTGCATCACAAGCGAGTGTCGTTAACAGTCCATGAGTTGAATTAACACGTTGCTGCCCGGTATTCATTAATAAGAAACAGCCCGTACCATAGGTATTTTTGGCTTGACCTGCTTGGGTGCATTTTTGACCAAACAGCGCTGCTTGTTGATCGCCGGCGACACCGCAGATAGGAATGTTATGGCCTGCAATGTTTGCATCACCAAAATACGATGAAGAAGATTGCACCTGTGGCAACATCGATTTGGGAATCGTAAACAATTGCAGTAATTCATCATCCCACACCTTATCGTCAATATTAAACAGCATGGTACGTGAAGCATTGGTGTAGTCTGTTGCGTGAACGTTTCCTTGCGTCATTTTCCAAATGAGCCAACTGTCCACCGTGCCAAATAACAATTCGCCCCGCTCGGCTTGTTCCCGAGCACCATCAACGTTGTCTAAGATCCATTGTATCTTGGTTGCCGAAAAGTATGGGTCAAGTACCAAGCCTGTTTTCGTCTTTATGCACGCTTCTAAACCACGTGCAACTAATTCATCACAGTTCGGCGTTGTACGACGACATTGCCATACAATTGCGTTGTGCACGGGCTTACCCGTTAATTTATTCCACACCACCGTGGTTTCACGTTGATTCGTAATCCCTATCGCCGCGATTTCGTCGCCACGAATCCCCGCCTTTGCTAAGGCTTCGGTTAACGTTGCACTTTGGCTTGCATAGATATCAAGCGGGTCATGCTCAACCCAGCCGGCTTGAGGATAAATCTGTTTGAATTCACGCTGCGCATTGGCGACCACACTGCCTTGATGATCAAACACGATCGTTCGGGAGCTTGTTGTGCCCTGATCCAGCGCAACGATATATTTGGGTTGTTCAGCCACGTAATTTTCCTATTGGCACGTCTTGAGAGTAATTATAGGCAGATACAAAAACGAGAATAGCGCCAATGTCGCTATTCTCGTGCTAATTCGTCTAGATGAGTACGGTTTGCTTAATAATCCACCGATAAGATGAACAGGACTTCTGCACGTCGATTACAGGCTTTACCTTTTGCAGTAGCATTATTACAAGCAGGCTCAGCTTCGCCATAGCCACGTGTAAATATTGAACGCTGATCAACGCTATTGTTGACTAAAGACTGCTTGACGGCGTCGGCACGTTTGACCGATAGCTTGTCATTGAACTTCGCGGCGCCAGTATTGTCAGCATGCCCATCAATTACTACATCAATACCTGGCTGGGACGCAACGTAGCGGGCGATAACGTCGAGCCAGTAAGCAGACTGACGAGACACTTGCGATGAACCCGTATTGAACTTGATCGTATCGACCAGTTTGACCATCTTGTAATCACCCGGCAGCACTTCATAATTTAAATTGTGCTTTGCTAGAAAACTTTCTAGTGAGTGTGGTTGGTACGCATTCTTTTCGCCATAGGGGCCTTGCACGCCGGACTTTGGTTTCACTGTTGCTTTGCCCTGAGGAATCCCCTAATGATTTTGATAAAAATCATAAATTTAAGGTAGATGCACATCTTGTCATGTGATCAAATGGTTCTGAGAAAAATCAATAACCAGACAACAAGATGTGCGAACTCGATATTTTACACGACTCTCTTTACCAATTCTGCCCTGAATTGCACTTAAAACGACTCAACAGTTTAACGCTGGCTTGCCACGCATTACTTGAATGTAAAACGCTCACTCTTACCGAACTTGGTCGTAACCTGCCAACGAAAGCCAGAACAAAACATAACATCAAACGAATCGACAGATTGTTAGGTAATCGTCACTTGCACAAAGAGCGACTCGCTGTATACCGTTGGCATGCCAGCTTTATCTGTTCAGGTAATTCGATGCCCATTGTTCTTGTTGACTGGTCTGATATTCGTGAGCAAAAACGGCTTATGGTATTGCGGGCTTCGGTGGCACTACATGGTCGTTCTATTACTCTTTATGAGAAAGCCTTTCCGCTTTCAGAGCAATGTTCAAAGAAGGCTCATGACCAATTTCTAGCCGACCTTGCAAGCATTCTACCGAGTAACACTACACCGCTCATTGTCAGTGATGCTGGCTTTAAAGTGCCATGGTATAAATCCGTTGAAAAGCTAGGTTGGTACTGGTTAAGTCGAGTCAGAGGGAAAGTGCAATATGCAGATTTAGGTGCGGAAAACTGGCAACCTATCAGCAACTTACATAGCATATCCTCAAGTCGCTCAAAGACTTTAGGCTATAAGAGGTTGACTAAGAGCAACCCAATTTCATGTCAAATTGCACTGTATAAATCACGTCCTAAAGGCCGAAAAAATCAGCGTTCGACACGGACTAATTGTCATCATCCGTCACCTAAAATCTACTCCGCTTCGACAAAAGAACCATGGGTTTTAGCGACTAACTTGCCCGTTGAAATCCGAACACCAAAGCAACTTGTTAGGCTCTACTCGAAGCGTATGCAAATTGAAGAAACCTTCCGAGACTTGAAAAGCCCAGCCTACGGTTTAGGCCTCCGTCATAGCCGAACTAGCAGCTCAGAGCGCTTTGATATCATGCTGCTAATCGCCCTAATGCTTCAACTGACATTTTGGCTTGCTGGAGTTCATGGTCAGAAACAAGGTTGGGATAAGCACTTCCAAGCTAACACTGTCAAAAATCGAAATGTACTCTCAACAGTGCGCTTAGGGATGGAAGTTTTGCGGCATTCTGGCTACACAATAACGAGGGAAGACTTGCTCGCGGCTGCAACCCTGCTTGCTCAAAATCTATTCAAACATGGTTGTGCTTTGGGGAAATTATGAGGGGATCCCTCAGTGCTTTGCCCCAATCAGGGTGCATTACGTCTTGTTCACCTTGCGGCGCTATGGTCAACATGTTGTCGTTGAGGATATCATCGGGTAACGAACCACACCCCGGTAGGGCCAACAACATGCTTAAGGCTATTAATGCTCTCATCTGACTACCATCTAAATCGATTGCTTACAGACGTTATATCGCCCTATTAGTCGATTTCTTTAGATCGATTAAACAAAAAGTTATTTGCTTGCTCATTTTTATCGCAAACACTCACGTTTCTCGTTCATAACTACAAACATATGACGATAAGTTGTTAGAAATTGCTACTCTGAAGTTATAACCGTTTGTTAAATCCTGACTTAACGGTAAAATCAAACCACTTTAAATGCGCCTTTGCCGCGCACGTAACGAGAAACTTTTATGAAAAAAATGATCACACTATTTTTGCTAGGTGCTTCGGCTTTATTAGCGGGTTGTTCTGACAACACCGTACCAGTTGAAGGTGAGCAATATTCAAAACTGCCCGCGAACCTATCTACCTTCCGTATTCCGCAAGTAACAGAAGTGTTTTCGTTGAACTGTGGTCACTGCGGCAAAATGGAAGCGGAAATTCCTAAACTGGAAAGTTTGATCGATCAAAGCATTGGTAAGATCCACGTGACCTTTAACGAAAGTGCACAAATTGGCGCGATGATTTACTACGCAGCAGAAATGCAACTTGGCCATAAACCTGATCACCAAATGATGCTTGAGCTTTTTTCTGCTGTACAAATGGGTGACGGTTCGACCATTGCACAACGTAAAGCGGCCATCGATAACGCATTTCAAAGCCGTAACCTGATCTCGCCATACAACCTAAACGAAGAACAGCAGGCTCAGCTATTCCAAGCAATACAACTGGCAGATGACATTACTACGCAAGGTCAGATCAGCTCAGTACCAACTTTCATTGTTAACGGTAAATACCAAGTGATTACTTCTGGTCACCAGAATGTCGATAGTATTGCTGACACCATTAACTACCTAATCAAAAAATAAATTAACGGAAAGGATTCATGTCTAAATTTGTATTTCCAATCATCATTTTTGTGCTTGCCGGTTTTTTCATTTACCGTACTTGGACTAACCACAAAGCAGCTGATGAAAACTTCCAACTTGGCCAAGCTTTCTTGCTAGAAAATGGGACTAAAGAAGGTGTGGTTACCACCGAAAGTGGTCTTCAGTATGAAGTTCTGACTAAAGGTGAAGGAAGCGTTTATCCAACAACGGCAAATCGCGTTAAAGTTCATTACCACGGTACGCTCATTGACGGTACAGTCTTTGATAGTTCGGTTGAGCGTGGAGAGCCAATTACATTTGGTCTTGGCCAAGTCATTAAAGGCTGGCAGGAAGGTTTAACTTACATGGTAGAAGGCGACAAGTTCCGTCTCTACATTCCAAGCACACTGGCTTATGGAAAAGGCGGTACAGGCCCTATTCCACCTGCAGCGACGCTTATTTTTGATGTAGAGCTTATTGAAATTCAATAACGCTAACTCAGAAATTTATAAAAAAACCGCTCATTGAGCGGTTTTTTGTTTTTCCCCGTAATTGGGATATGAAAAACAGGTTACTTATGCTTGTCTTGAATATACTTCTTACTCACATCGACTAAAGCCACATCTTTAAAGAAGCTTCGCCCCAGCAATACTGGAAAAGTAAGATGCGTTCTATCCGCTAGGGTAAACTCTGTTTTCTCTTTCAAATCACCAATCTGAATCCACGCTTGAACCACTGCCCTACGCTGAGTGCCATCGGCACTCGATTGACGGATCTTAACCCATCGATCAACCGGAAGAGCGATTTCTTTGCTCTTGATGCCATCGTGTTCAATTTTAAATTTAACCCAATCATTACCATCACGTTCAAATGATACGATGTCAACGGCACTGATTGATGATGTGGTCGCGCCAGTATCAATACGCGCTTTAAACGACTGCTCTAAACCGGGAATATACACCCACTCTTTTTCACCTAAAATCAAACGGCCATCAGCGGTTTGTTGCGCCTCTATGACTGGTGGTTTGGGCTTTTCGACAGGCTTGGTTTCAGGCTTCGGCTTGACTTCCGGCTGTTGAGTGACTTTATCATCAGGCGTCACCGCGGGCTTAGTTTCTGGTGAGGTTTCCGGTTGTTCAACTTTTGGCGGTGTTTGAGGTTTGCTGTCCTTGTCGACGGCTTGCTCATTTGTATTCGCACAAGCAACTAAGCCACCGCACAATAATAATGGAACTAACGCCTTCCACGATTTTTTCATTCATTCCCCCAAATTTCATTTATTTCTTGAAGACTCCAAAGAGTCTTTTTACAACCATCTTAAGAGACTTTAATTATTGCTTCGGCCACACATGGGATGTCTTTTTCAGTTAGACCAGCAATATTAATACGCCCGTCCCCCACACCATAAATGCCATATTCTTCACGCAGTTGCGACATTTGACTTTGGCTAAAGCCTAGCACAGTAAACATCCCTTTGTGAGATTCGATGAAATCAAATTGTGAAGTATTGTGGGCATTTCGCAACTCATCACATAAACTTTTGCGTAGGCTTAACAAACGCTGTTGCATTTCACTTAACTCTTGCTTCCAAACCTCAGTTAACTCTTGATTTTGAAGAATAGTTTTCACTAATGCTGCACCATGATCAGGTGGCATGGTATAAGTTGAACGCGCCAATGTTAGGAGTTTTCCTTTGGCATTGTTCGCATCAACCGTTGATTGACCAAGTACAATGGCTGCGCCGGTGCGCTCACGGTATAAACCAAAATTTTTCGAACATGACGTCGTGATCAGCATTTCATCAACGTTGTCGGCCATGTAGCGCAAACCTTTGGCGTCCGCATCAAGCCCATCACCAAACCCTTGATATGCAACATCAACGAAAGGTGTGAAACCATTTTTCTGCGCAAGAGCCGTGATTTGCTGCCATGCATCAAAATCGATATCCGCACCCGTCGGGTTATGGCAGCAGCCATGCAAAAGCACCACATCATTTTGACCTGCTTTCGCTAAGTCTTCCAACATCATTCCTTTGTCGACTTGTTTGGTTTGTGGGCTGAAATAGCGGTAGTAGTTTACTTTTAATCCGGCCGCTTCCATGACGGGTTTGTGGTTAACGTAACTTGGATTAGAAATCCACACAGTGGTATTAGGCTGAGCAACCTTTATTAAGTCGCCCAGCATACGCAGCGCACCGCTCGCACCCGGTGTTTGTACCGCACTCACTCGATCTAATACTGACGTGCCACCCAAAACCAGATTGACCATGGATTGGTTGAACTCTTCACAGCCCGCAAGACCAACATAAGACTTTGTCTGTTGCGTGGCGACCACGATATCTTGAGCTTGAGAAATTGCGCGCATGATCGGTGTTTCACCTGCGCTGTTTTTATACACCCCAATACCGAGATCCACTTTTTCACTGCGTGGATCATTTTTATAAGCAACGGAGAGCGAAAGAATGGGATCTAATTGAGGTGTCGGTAAATGAGTAAACATGAAAGTCACAACCCTTTGAAATTCAACGTTAGTAATATGAGTTTCAAGTTATCACTACTTTTTTTAAATTACGACTACTAAACCAAGCTCCAACTAAAATTTTTCCTCGATGTTGATTGGTATTAGAAGCAGCCCAAGTTAATCACGCGCACAAAAAAGCGGGGCACTACCCCGCTTCGTCATTCTATATCTTCTCGTATCACGAGAGTTCGTCGCTCATCGGATGCTTCATCCATACATTGGGTTCACGATAGATACCGCAATCATTCGCTTTATCGATTTCAAGTGTCGATAATGCTCCGGGCACAATGTACTGACCTGAATGTGGGAAAATCATATCGGTCCATTGCGACCACTGGGCAATCGAACCTTTAACGGTCAACGTACAGTTGGCGATATGAATCGCTTTCGCTCCCAGTTTTTGGTGAACACGCAACCAAGGATCGTAATAGAGACCATCATCACGTAACCAACTAGCATAACTTTGGATCGATTGAATTGGGTATTTGGATTTATAAGTTGGGCGTACAGGAACCACTAAAGAGGTTAAACCTAGACGTTTTGCGAGCGCTTTCATTTCTAACAAGATGCTCGCGCTTAGTCCTTCCCCCTGAACACTGGGATCAACTAAAGCGGCAATCGGGACCAACGTATTCGCTGGTAACTTGGAATTCTGTATAGCTAAACCACGTTCAAGAACATCATCGATCGTTTCAGGTAAGCTCGTTACGCCGCCCCCCCACTTGATTGGGATCGTAAAACCCGCCCCAATAACTTGATCACTGGAAAGTAAAATTAACACGGTTTCACTAAAGGCCTCATACAGATGATGCCAATTGTCTGCATCACCGTGCTGTAAAAATACGGGCCATGAACGATTGTCTAGGTTCGCTACTTGGTCAATTAAATCCGGTCTTTCACTTAGCGTCGTTACTTCATAATCCATACAGCTCAATTCCATCTAATGACGAAAATTACTGCATCAACACGTTGATGACAGGTTCACGTCTTAACTCAATGCCAGTTAAAACTAGCACGCGTAAATGACTGATGAAATTGAATTTTCTAATAAATGCGACATTGCTAGATACAAAAAAGGCAGCGAATTCGCTGCCTTTTCTAAATTTTGAACCGATGTATCACTTGGTTTGAGCTGCCTCGCCATTCCAAGTTAAGATCTTTCTTCTCTTGCACGAACTTTCCATCCACCAGTACATCAAGAAGATCGACCACTGCTCGTTGCTCATCACTCAATTCCGCAAGCGTATAACCACTCCAAAGCCAGATGTCTTTCCCTGGACATTCGTTGCGTACACGTTTTACCAGTTTTAGTACCGAAGCTACATTAGCCGGATGAAGCGGATCACCTCCTGAAAGAGACAAACCTTTGCGCTTGATGCGCGTGTCATTCAAATCGGCAATGACTTGGTCTTCTAGCGCTTGGGTGAACTCATGACCACTATCAAGTCGCAATGTTGACTGGTTATAACACCCTTTGCATTGATGAACACAGCCCGAAACGAATAAAGTACAACGAGTGCCTGGACCGTTAATGACATCGATTGGATAGTATTGGTGATAATTCATAGTTCTTCTGCAAAAAAAACAGCTCGCCTAAACGAGCTGGTTACTATTCAGTGTGTTAGCAACGATTAAAGGTGCTTAACGCGACGTTTAACTTCTTCTTGTTTACCAAAGTTAAACGGGCGAGCATCTGGGCTACCAAGATAGCCACACACACGGCGGGTTACTGACACTTTGCTAGAGTCGTGGTTGCCGCAGCTCGGACAAGTAAAACCTTTACTCGTACACTCAAATTCACCGGTATAGCCACACTCATAACACTCATCGATTGGTGTATTGGTACCGTAATACGGTACGCGGCTATAACTGTAATCCCACACGTTTTCTAACGCTTCAATATTGCGTTGCATGTTCGGGAATTCACCATAACAGATGAAGCCACCCGTTGAGATATGCGGATAAGGCATTTCAAAATCGATCTTATCGTATGGGTTTACTTTCTTTTCTACATCTAAGTGGAAACTGTTTGTGTAATAACCTTTGTTCGTTACACCTTCTACCACACCAAATTCTTTGGTGTCGATACGGCAGAAACGACTACACAAGTTTTCACTCGGTGTACCGTATAGGCTAAATGCATAACCCGTTTCTTCCGCCCACTGCTCAACGTTTTTCTTCAAGTAACTCACAAGATCCAACGCTTTTTGGCGCAATTCTTCACTGTCGTAAACGTGAGTCTCTGTACCAAATAGTGCATTAACCGTTTCATGGATACCGATGTAGCCAAGCGAGATAGATGCACGACCGTTTTTAAAGATATCGGCAATTGAATCATCCGCTTTTAAACGAACACCACATGCTCCTTCCATATACAGGATTGGCGCAACACGAGCTTTGACGTTTTCCAAACGAGAAATACGCGTCTCAAGTGCGCGACGAGCGATATCTAATTTCTCATCAAGTAGTTTGTAGAACGCTTTTTCATCACCGTTTGAACGCAATGCGATACGTGGCAAGTTCAAGCTCACAACACCAAGGTTATTACGACCTTCATGAATCAGCTCGCCATTTTCTTCATATGGGTTTAAGAAGCTACGGCAACCCATTGGGGTTTTGAATGAGCCGGTCACTTCGACAATTTTGTCGTAGTTAAGGATATCTGGGTACATGCGTTTTGAAGCACACTCAAGCGCAAGCTGTTTGATATCGTAGCTTGGATCTTCAGCTTTATGGTTTAGGCCATCTTTGATTGCAAAAACCAATTTAGGGAATACCGCTGTTTTGCTGTTTTTGCCCAAACCTGCGATACGGTTCTTCAGAATCGATTGTTGGATCAGGCGTGATTCCCAGCTAGTGCCTAGACCAAAACCAAACGTTACAAACGGGGTTTGGCCATTGGCGGTATGTAGTGTGTTTACTTCATACTCCAATGATTGAAATGCGTCATAACATTCTTTTTCGGTACGTGAAATAGCAAACGCTTCCGGCGTGTGAATATCCCACTCTTTCGCTGTTAGTAGGTGTTTTTCGTAGCTGGCCGAGACATAAGGAGCCAATACTTCATCGATGCGGTTGATCGTGGTGCCACCGTAAATATGGCTCGCCACTTGCGCGATGATCTGCGCTGTCACTGCAGTCGCCGTTGAAATTGATTTTGGCGTATCAATCTCAGCATTACCCATTTTAAAACCATGCGTTAACATGCCCTTAAGATCGATAAGCATACAGTTGAACATTGGGAAAAACGGTGCGTAATCGAGATCGTGGTAGTGGATATCGCCTTCTTCATGCGCTTGTACAATATCGCGAGGCAAAATGTGGGTCTTTGCGTAGTGCTTCGCCACAATACCAGCAAGTAAATCACGTTGCGTTGGGATCACTTTACCATCTTTATTAGCGTTCTCGTTGATGAGATCAACGTTGCTTTCTTCGATTAAGCCTTCGATTTCACGCGTTAATGTGCTTTGCTTTTCACGTGCGATATCGCGGTCGTGGCGATATTCGATGTATGAACGAGCAAGAGACTTGAATGGTCCTTGCATCAATTCGTTTTCAACTAGGGTTTGGATTTCAGTGATATGAACTTCATCGTGATCTTTTAGCTGTAGCTCAACCGCTAATGCTACATTTAAAGCATGAATGGCGATTTCGTTGTCTACTTGATCAGCTGCAGCTTCCACTGCTGCTTGGATACGATCTCGGCTAAATGGCGCTCTTGAGCCATCGCGCTTGATTACGATTGGTTTCACTTTATCTCCTTACCCAGCATACTCACAGAGTTATCCACAAATACACTATATAGGGCTAATTATTGTTCGGCTGACACTATATGTTGTGCCGTATTAAACTCAAACCACGAGTCAAAAGTATTGATTTAGATCAATAAATATAAGTTAGAGAGCAATAACAAATCGATCTTAATGGCATAGATCTCAGATACAAAGAAAAGCGTGAAAATTGCATTTTTTTCGCTTTTAAACTTGATTTTTTGCGAGGGCTTGTCGGATATGGCTTGGCTAAAATTTTATGAGAAATTTTTAATGAATTGTGCTGTGAAATGTCACATTTTGCTATATGTAGTGGTTTTATACGCACAACCAACACTAGCGCAACAAGAGATTAAAATTTCGACATGGAACATGGAGTGGCTAGATATCAAGGGAAATAAGCGTTTCAAACCATCATTGCGATCAAACGCTGATTTTAGCAAAATTTCTTACTATTTCCGTCAGATCGACACTCCAATCCTTGCGTTTCAAGAGGTTTCGAATAAAGCAGCAATCCAGCGCGTCGTGGGAGAGAACTATACGATCTATTTGTCGGATCGAAGCGATGCTAAGAACCAGCACTTACAGTTTAACGATATCAACCAATACACTGGATTTGCGGTAAAGAATGGACTTTCGGTTTCCGATCCGAATGACTTTTCTCTGTTGGGTGACAAGCGTCGAGATAAGCTTAGATTCGCCAGTTACATCGTTCTACACGATCGCTTCAAGCAACCCGTTCATCTGCTAAGTCTTCATCTAAAAGCACGGTGCAGCGGTCAGTATAAGTCAAACGACAACTGCAAGACGCTGAAACAACAGGGCGTAGAGTTAAACCGTTGGATTCTGCAACGTGAACAAAGAAAGCAGCCCTATATTATCAGTGGCGATTTCAACCATAATCTCGCCTACCCTAACGATTGGTTATGGAAAGAGATAGCTCGGTATTCCCAAGCACACCTTTCTACGCGCAACGTCAATGCAGATTGTATTGTTCGCAGTCGCAACAAGCCGAGTCGTACCCATCAATTCCGCTCGCTTATCGATCACATCGTGGTTAGCCACCACTTTGTCATTGATAGTGCTAAGCAGGATTTATTTGCTCGCGATGACATTTTGCGCTATCAACTTAGCGATCATTGCCCATTATCAATAACATTGAGCGCAGTGAATAGTCACTAGGCTATTCACTGCGCTCAGCAGCAAGGGGTTAACCACTATGTGTAGATTTAACGAAATAACGTTTGGCTAACTGAGAACCAACGAACATCGATATCAAAAACAGTGGGATCGCAGCATTGCCGTAGAATAGACTGGCAACAGCAGGCCCAGGACAGATGCCGGCAATCCCCCAGCCAAGACCAAAAATCGCAGCGCCTGTAAGCAGTTTCCAATCAATATCTTTATTGACAGGTAAACAGTATAAGTCACCACTTAAACTTTCTTTTCGTGGTTTGATCAACAGAAAGTAACTCGGTAAAAACACCAAGAGAGCTCCACCCATAACAAAAGCTAAGCTTGGATCCCACTGACCAGTAATATCAAGGAATGCAATCACTTTTGCCGGGTCAATCATGCCAGACAATGCCATACCCAAACCAAAGAGTAAGCCACTTAACAATGGAGCGGTCATCGCAACTGATCTATTCATCATTACCTCATCACAATACATGCAGACGAACATAGACCGTCAAAGCCGCAACGATCATAAAAACGCTAGTAGCAACAATCGAACGCTTCGATAAACGGCCAATTCCACAAATACCGTGACCGCTGGTGCAACCATTTCCGACGAAGGTCCCAATACCAACCAACAAGCCCGCGATGGCATAAAGCCATAGTCCGGTATTTGCTAATGCGGGTCTAGCGACACCAAGCCAGTTCAGCGCAACAACTCCACCAATCATCATGCCGGCTAAGAAGAGGATACGCCATGCACGCTCTCCTGCATTTGGACTCACAACACCATTGAGAATGCCGCTAATACCCGCGACTTTGCCATTAATTAACAACAGCAACACTGCAGATATACCCAATAGCATGCCTCCGAATAACGATAACCAAGGTACTTCGTACATCACAGTCAATCCTTTGCTTAATTTTTAAACTAATACATTAGATAATACTTATATAAGATGTTAAGTCAAACCAAAATAAGCAATTGCTAATATAAATATACTACGGGGAGAACTGGCGATTTGTCATGTCTTTTCCGTAATGACTACCGTATCGTGACTGAAGCATAATGACCGCTATACAACTCACGTAACATAACTAACGGCACAGATATAAAGCACGATCAGGAAGAACGACAACGATGAACTGAGTGAAAATAAGATTAACACTTCTAATGAAGCGTATTTGACATGAATATAGAAGGCATACAAGACGAACCGAAGATAACGAATCTAACTAAGGCATCATGCTGCGTTTAAGCGTAAGATAAGCGTGAGAAACCAACGCTTTTCCCTCCATACGAACAAATACATCCGGGGCTAATCCAGAGTTATCAATTGGCCCATACTGATACCACACTCGCTTCTGACTAGGGATCAAAACGTGATACCCGTCCTCCACTCCTATCGGATAAGTCACCGCCTCTCCATAATCAAGCGCACCTTTAGTATGAGTGCCCATCACTGTGACGTGAGAGTTTGAACGGGCGGCAATCACGAACTCTTCTGCGGCATTCGCCACTTCATCATCAATTAACAAATAGATGGTGTGTAAATTCGGTAGGATGAGGTCACTGTTTACCGTTGGCCATAAATACTCTATCCATGTATTTGGATATGCGTCCATTTGATTGAGCAGCTTAGTATACATCGCATTGACCTTAGGTAACTGCACGGAGTCTACTTGTTCTAAGCGTTGTTGATAATGTGTTTTGTTAGCGGGTGATGCTAAAACATGCCAGCGCGAAAGGTATTCTTCGGAACCAATTAACGCCAACCATTGACGCATCGCAATAAAACTCTCACCTCGATTACCACGAACATCGATGATCATCCCTTCCGCTGCGTGCAACTGCTGCCGATTTCGGTGGATAAATTCAGATAGGTTCTGCTGGGCGGAATCGTCAAACATCGGTAAACGGACATGTGCGACGTCAGAGGGCAACCAATCAATACTCGCTTGAGCGGCCTGTATTTCTGTCATCGCGATTTTTTTGCCTCGGTGGTGCTCAGCAGATTCAATGGGTAGAATTTCTAAGTGTGGATCAGCAAAAATAGTCAGCCAATTGGACAGTTCAGCAAAACAATCTATCGCCGGGTTATATTGAATTCTTTCTCGTGTTCTTTCCTGTGCTAGCTCGACATCTTGACGAGCGACGTCGGCATAACCTGCATAATTCTCTTCAACTAATCGAGTTAACTCGCGGAACTCATGCAGACATGCAACTTGGGCCGAAATTGTATGACTAAAGGCCAAACTAAGAGTGGATAATAACGTCAAGCCGAATATCTTGCGCATTGGTTCCTCATAACTTTCGTTGATTGGTAAAATACATCGGATAAAGAGCAGCTTGAGTCATGCATCTCATTCAATTGAATACGCTAGTATTCTATAGCTATGCTTTTACTGATTATGCTTTTATTGATTAAACACATAACTCATCAGCACTCTCCGGCCTGATGACTCCACTTATTGTGTTACTTATTGATCTTGTTTTACAAAAATTAACTCGTCTGTATCAAAGCCCAATGCGTGTGCTTTATGACGGAATTGATTCTTTAACTCTTCACTAACCGTTGGCGTTCGAGAGAGCAGCCAAAGATAGTCATAACTTGGGCCTGAAACAAACGCATACTGATAGCCATCTTTATCCAGTTCAAAAATGACGTAAGAGCTATAAAAAGGCCCAAAGAAGGAAACTTGTAAGTAGCCTTGATCATCTTGATTAACAAAAAATGCCTGACCGCTAGCTTCGACCCATTCGCGCTCATCAGGATCATAACCACGATTTCTTACCGATATTCCGCCATTGGGTAGCTTAAGATAGTCTGCTGAAACCTGCTCAAGCCCTTCTTCAAAGGAATGATCAAGACGTGCGATCTCATACCAAGTCCCTAAATAGCGATTGAGATCAAAGTCATCAACCGGCTTAACCGTATCTGGCATACCCAAACATCCATTAAGTAATGACAGACTGACCAGAGCAAGAATCCACTTTATTGATTTTTCACAGTAACTAAATAGCCTAGATGATACTTCATTAAACAAGACCAAGTGAAATAACTCCCTATACCACACTAAGTCGTCATCGTAATTGCGACGATGATGCCGACTAAACGATGAACTAAACAACTAACCGTCCTACACGTATTGGTTACTATCAAGCGTTAAGCAAATGAAAGCCATTGTTAAGTTTGGAATTTGCCGCCCAACAGCGCAAAATGAGAGATGGCTTAAATTATCGTCCACGACTATTGGTTATTTGGTGACTAATTTTGCTTCTAAGTCGATTTATTAAATATCGCTCTTCTCCTTCAAAAGAGAGTTAATTTGAAGTACAAGTTACCGAAAACGAAAGAATTCCAATAAGAAAAGGGGCACGAAGCCCCTTTAAGATCAAACATAGATGTTGACGATCGTTTATCAACAACCGTGCCGATTAGGCCATTTCTTCCTGCTCAATCGGCAACACTTGTTTTACATACTGGCCCGGGGCTTTTTCTATCGCCGGGAATTGTTCATTTCCTTGCGGATAAGGCTCTACCTGTTCGTCAGGATTAAAACCTAATAGCCATTCATGCCAATGATTCCACCAAGAACCTTCATGATGATCGGCATTAGCCAACCACTCTTCTGCGTTCTCATCAAGGCTATCATTCGTCCAGTAACCATACTTGTTTTTGGCCGGATGGTTGACGATTCCTGCAATGTGTCCAGACTCACCAAGAACGAAAGTTTTGTTACCGCCCACATTGAGCGCACCACGGTATGTCCCTTGCCAAAGAGCAATATGATCTTCTTTTGCTGAAATAAAATAGCTTGGGATTTTGATCTTATCCAAATCAATCCACACACCACCAATCTTGACCCCTTTGTCTTGAACCAGCTTGTTTTCAAGATAAAGTTCACGCAACATAAAGTTGTGTGTTGGCGCGGCAACATTGGTGCTATCGCTATTCCAGTACAACAAATCAAAATCTACCGGACTGACCCCTTTTAGATAGTTGTCAACGTAGTAATTCCAGTACAGACTGTTCTCACGAAGTAAGCTGAACGTTACGCTCAATGAACGTCCATCCATATAGCCTTTCGCGTTATTCTGAACTTCAATTGCGTTAATTACCGACTCATTAATGTATGCGCCAACTTCTCCAGGCTGAGCAAAATCAAGTAACGTAGTAAAGAAGCTGGCACTCTTAATACGTTTTTTCATTCGCTTCGCGGCGTAGTAAGCAATGGTCGACGCGAGTACCGTGCCACCAATACAATAACCAGCTGCGTTAATTTGCGATTGCCCCGTAATATCCTCGATCGCTGATACAGCTTTCGCAACCCCTTCTGTTACGTAATCACCAAACTCAACTTTATGTTGTGCTTGCCCTGGGTTACGCCACGAGATCATAAATACACTATGCCCCTGCTCTAAGAGCCAACGAACCATTGAGTTCTTTTCACGGAGATCTAGGATGTAGTATTTATTCACGAAAGGAGGAACGATGAGGAGCGGTGTCGCATGCACTTGTTTAGTCAGTGGACGGTACTGGATTAGCTCAAAAAGATCATTTCGATAAACGACATCCCCTTGAGTGTTGGCTACATCATCACCAAGACGGAAAGCGTTATTGTTGGTCATACGGACCTTCAATATGTCAGCACTCGAGTCTAAGTCATGCTTAAATTGATCCAAGCCAGCAAGCAGATTTTCGCCGTTTTGTTCAATTGTCAGTTTAAGTAGGTCAGGATTGGTCGCGATGAAATTGCTCGGTGACATTGCATTGAGGGCTTGTCTGGAAAAGAACGTTAGACGTTCTTTGGCTTTTTCATCCACGCCTTCGACGCTATCGATGGTTTCTAAATATGTTTTGCTGAACAGTAGATATGACTGTTTAATGAAGTTGAAAACCAACTCATTTTGCCAACTTTCACTACTGAAGCGCTTGTCGCCTTTCTCTGCCGCCACGATAGATTCCGTGTTGCCAGTCAACGCCACACTTTGCCAGATTTCAAGCTGCTGCTTCCACCATTTCGCTTGAATTTCGAGCAAAACCGTCGGTTGATTTGCAGCGTTTTCTAACAATTTTGCCGTGTCTTCGAAGTTAACTTCTTGCATGGCTTTATTAAGCGGCGTATTTGCGGACGCCCTGTTTAGTTCGAGATCTTTCCACCACTGTTGATTGGATTCCTGGAGCTTCACAAGGTAGTCCGAAAAGAAGTGTTGAAACATAATGCAACTCCTATGATCGGAAAAAGCCGCCTTAATCGATAAGGCGGCAAAGTCAGTGGTTATGCTGGAGTCACTGTCTTAAGATTTTCCGAAGTGAGTTGCTCAACATCATCTTTAAACTCTTGAGCAATTGATTGAAGCTTAGTGCTGTCATTAGTCATTTGCTGAGAGAGCTTAGATAATACATTAAGCTGCTGGCTATTGAATGCCGTTAGAGACGTCACATCTCTTACTTCACCCGCTGCTTTCATCTGCGTTAGGCCCATTTCGCTGTAAGTGCGAATAGCATTCAGTTGAAGCTCCGTAAGAACTTCCACATTCTTAGTGACAAGCTTATTGAATTTTACGTACGGCTCTAGGGTTTTTTCAGTTTGATCGCTAAAGTTTTTGAAAAAGTCTGTATACATGACTAACACTCCTAAGTGATTGATATTAATTCCATTTGATTGATTTAACGATGACAGCGGTACCCATACCTCCGCCAACACATAGAGATGCAACGCCATACTGGCCGTTACTTCGATTTAATTCATGAATCAGTGATACTAAAATTCGATTGCCCGATGCCCCCAAAGGATGACCAAGCGCAATAGCGCCACCATTAGGATTTGCTTTGTCAAGGATGCTGTTGACCGGGACGTTATGTTCTTCGGCAAGGCGATGAATAACCCCCAAAGCTTGCGCAGCAAAGGCTTCGTTCAATTCATAGCAATCAATGTCATCTGTCGCTAACTCTGCCTTGGTAAGAGCTTTTGTGACTGCGGGAACAGGGCCTAAGCCCATAATTTTCGGATCTAAGCCAGCTTGAGCATAGCTCACGACTTCTGCAAGAGGCTTTAGGTTGTGTTGCATAACAGCACTTTCACTCGCAAGAATCACTGCACTCGCACCATCATTAAGACCCGACGCATTGCCTGCTGTAACAGAACCTTCTTTATCAAAAGCAGGTCTGAGTTTTTGTAAACTCTCTAGCGTCGCGTTTGCTTTCGGATATTCATCAGTATCGAATACTAGCGTCTCACGACGAACCTTGACTTCAACCGGTGCGATCTCTGCTTTAAAGTTCCCACCTTCAATCGCTGCAACCGCCTTCATCTGACTGGCCAAGGCATATTGATCTTGCTGCTCACGCGTAATACCGACTTCTTTGGCGACATTTTCTGCCGTCACACCCATATGGTATTGATTAAACACATCCGTGAGGCCATCGTTAATAAGCAAATCCGTCAGAGCCATATTTCCCATCTTATGACCATCTCGGATTTGGCTTGGCACGATGAATGGGATTTGAGACATCACTTCAACTCCAGCGGCGACGATGATGTCACCATCCCCAGAGCGAATATGGCTGATCGCATCCATCACGGTTTTCATGCCACTCCCACACACCATGTTTAGGGTGTATGCAGGTGTCGTTTCAGGAATGCCTGCAAACATAGCGGCTTGGCGACCAACACTCATGCCCTGGCCTGCACCAATAACGTTACCGACGATAACTTCATCGATGAATTCATTATTAATCTGGCTCTGTTCCAGTGCTGCTTTAATCGCTACTGCTGCAAGATTTCCCGCATCGGTGTTTTTTAGCGCCCCACCGAAAGAGCCAATTGCGGTACGTTTTGCCGCAACGATATAGACTTTTTCCATTATCAATACTCCTTGTTATTGCATATGCAAGCCGCCATTTACCGACAAGGTTTCCCCTGTGATATAGGCACCTGCGTCACTAACAAGGAAGCTAACGGCTTGAGCAATCTCCTCAGGCTCAGCCAAACGACTCATTGGGATTTGGTTCTTGATAAACTCCAGCGCCTCAGGCTTCATCATTTCAACCATAGGTGTCATCGTGTAACCAGGTGCGACAACATTAACCGTCACGCCACTACGAGCACCTTCGGCAGCAAGCGCTTTACTGAAACCGATCATGCCGGCCTTCGCTGCACTGTAGTTAGTTTGGCCGAACTGACCTTTGATTCCGTTAACCGAAGAGATATTCACAACACGCCCACCACCCTTTTCACACATTGCGGCAAACAGAGGTTGAGTAACATTGAAAACACTATTTAGGTTAGTCTCGATAACTTCTTTCCAAGCATCCGCGGTCATTTTTTTAAACACGCCATCGCGTGTAATGCCTGCGTTATTGATCACGACGTCAATCGTTCCCTCTTCAGTCAGCAACGTCGCAAGACGGTCGGCACACTCTGCAGTATTGGTCACGTCTAGTTCAAACAGACGTACCTGATCTTCTGTAAAGTGTTTTTCTGCAAACCATTTTTGCGCACATCCCAACTTGCCCGTGTAATAAGTCGCAATTACACGGTAGCCATCAGCGACCAGTTGTGAGGAAATAGCAGATCCAATTCCGCCTTTAGATCCTGTGATCAAAGCGATCTTTTTCATCAATAGACTCCATTCTTAACAGCAAGGTAAATAGACAAAACTATTTTCAAATATCAAACATTTAATTAGTTCAACAGGTGAATTTGTCATCCAGTCAATATCTATGCATCGACTTGTTCTATTAATTAAAACTAATCCGGAATTATGACACTTCAAATAAATCGCAATATTATTTACATAAAGTTGAGGAAGATCCCATAAGGAATGAAATGTTGTATTACTGTTAAATTAATTTATATCATTGATTTACAATAACTATTTAAATGTCAGATTTGTAATTTGTTCTACAAGCACTTGAATAGCCAATGATTTATGATTTTCCCGTTTGTTTTCATTAAATAATATCAATAACTTACAAAATGACCGCTATTTGATAGAAATATTAAATAAATAATATAAACAATAAAGCTCGATTTAGACTTTAGTCGCACCATTTAAATAACATTAATATCAACAAAAACAGCAAATCCATATATTTAATGAATTTTTAATCGCAATATATCTATTCGACGAAAGTCGCAACCAAAAGAAATACCATAAAAATAAATGGCAGGGTGAAAGGTACAAAAAACCCAGCAACATGTGCTGGGTTGGCAAAAACAAATCAATTATTCCTTGGCAGTGGATTGATTCGAGTGGTAGTGACCTACGACGTAAACAATGATCAAACCCACATTTTATATGTAAGGCTCTCTTTGTTGCCTAGGCCACCTAGCCAAATAAACATTTCAAATCAGTAAGACACAAGCACAACATTCACTACCCGCCTCTTCTTAGACTAAGAATCGAACAAATATAGTGCCATTTTTACAGCTGAAGTCAGCTTGTTACTCATGGGGAACTCACCCTTACTACACAGTTGTGCAGTATATTTAATTTTATTTTGAGATCAACGTTTATTTTCCACGTGGTCAATAAACTAATCTTAATGAAATCTTAGAGAATTTCTGGTAAAAGTACGCGGTTAGTTAGGGTTGGTAATTACGAATGACCGAAAGAAAACAAGGGCGTCGAAGTGCACAAGACGCTGAGAACACCAAACGACAAATTATGATGGTTGCGGCCGATATGTTTTGTACACTCGGCTATGAAAGAGTGTCGCTGCGCAATATCAGTGAGCAAGCTGGTGTTTCACACAGTTTGATCCGCCACCACTTTGGCAGTAAAGAAAAAATTTGGCATGCCATTAGTGATGAACTGCATAAGTTTATGGGTAGTTATCTACATACCATCATCGATAACCTACCGAATCAAGCACCCGCTAATGAACGGCTTTATCTGTTTTCAGTTCGTTTACTCGCACATATGTTGATGTTTAAACAACCAATACAGCTCATCGCTGATGCCGTGCGTCAAGAAGATGCCTTATTTGACTACTTTATCGACCGTTCTGGCCAATTAGAAGCGCTGGTGAATAATATGGCCGAAGAATACAACCATTCGTTCCCGGAAACGCCGGTGAAAGTATGGGAAATAAAGTGGCAAATGATCATGTATGCGCATGGGGCTGCCAGCCTAACACCTTTTTTAAGTGAAACTTGGTCAGATGAAACTGATGACATCAATCAATGCCTACTCAATCACTGGCAGATGTTTAATCAAATCACCGCCACGCGCTTCCAAATCGCACCAGATAAGCGCTTAAACCCTGTAAGTGTCGCTGATTTGATTTACCCAACTGAATGCTTCGATCCTGCACAAGTGATCAAGGGTTGCGACAGGCAAGAGAACAGTACTGATAGCGGCGAAGAATAGCGTATCTAATCAAAATCAGTTCAACTGACGTAAACAATACTTCAAACACAAAAAAACGGCCTCGTATTGACGAGGCCGTTTGGTTTATCTCATGACTACCTAGTTTAACGCTTCTAGCGACGTTTACCGCGCCCAGAATGAATATTCATCTTTGCCTTCATTCGACGCTTTTCTGATGAACGGCTATTACGGCGTGATGGATGCTCTGGTTCAAGATCTTCAATTAAGCTAGGCTCATAGCCCTCAAGCCACTCTTGCGGTAATTTTTTGTCTAACAGGCGTTCAATTGCCTCTAGCAAGTACTCTTCATCTCGGCTCATCAGTGATACAGCCAAACCTTTCTTACCCGCACGCCCGGTGCGACCAATACGATGGATGTAATCTTCCGCTTTGAACGGCATATCGAAGTTGATCACTTGTTCAAGTTGATTGATGTCCAAACCACGTGCCGCGACATCTGTCGCGATTAACGCGCGCACTTTACCAGCTTTAAAATCATCAAGTGCTTTTTGGCGCGCGCCTTGGCTCTTATCACCATTGATAGAAGCGGCTTTAATACCATCAAGCTTAAGCTCTTTGGCAAGCGCATCACTGCCCTGTTTTGTTTTGGTAAACACAAGTACTTGTTGCCAATTACGCGAACCAATCAAGTAGGCCAACAGTTCTGACTTACGCTTTTTATCAACAGGGTGAACCATTTGCTCTACCGTGTCGGCAGTACTGTTCTGCGCTGCGATCTGCACTTCTACAGGACTATTTAGCATTTTATAAGCAAGATCTTTGATTTTTTTATCGAACGTCGCCGAGAAAAACAACGTTTGACGGTCGGAGCTCATCTTGCCCAAAATACGCTTCAAGTCAGGCCAAAAACCCATATCAAGCATGCGGTCTGCTTCATCTAGGACTAATGTTTGTGTACGCTGCAATGAAACATTTTTACAGTGCATGTGATCAAGTAGACGACCCGGGGTGGCGATAAGAATGTCACAGCCTTGATGTAGGTTTCTTGTTTGCACATTCATACTGGTACCGCCGTACGCTGTCACTATTTTTAGCGACGTGTTAACAGCGTATGCCGTAAGATTATCGAAGACTTGTTGAGCAAGCTCTCGAGTTGGTACCAATACTAACGCAGAGACATCATTGCGTTGTGGATCACGTGAATAATCTTGATTGCTTAAGCGCTGAATGATCGGCAAACCGAACGCCGCTGTTTTGCCCGTACCGGTTTGCGCCCCCGCTAAGACATCTTTGCCTTCGAGAACTGGAGGGATCGCGTGAAGCTGAACTTCCGTAGGAGAGTTAAAGCCTAATTGGCTGACGGTTTCAACAAGAGTTGGCTCAAGGCCCAAATTCGCAAATGGTTGTGACATATTTCTGCTACTCAATCAATTAACGGCAGCGATTCTATACTCAAGCGCCCTACTGTGACTAGTTTTCAGCTGAGAAATCTTGGCTAGCAAGCAATAGTTTGGGATAAAACTCAGCAAACAGTTGCTGCAGATCGTCGTAGTGCCGCTGCAAATAGGGATAGCATTGCGTCAATGGCGCCATTGTTGATCTTCTTTCCGACATCCGCTTCAGAGCAAATTCAATATTCTCCAAATCTCGGTAGGACTCTAACCATCGTCCACGCCACATGTTCTCACTTACCAATGCGAAACGCTCTGGTAGGTGTGTCACGCTCGTTTCTTTTACGATCGTTTCTGATCGCTGACAAAACAGGTCTAAGGGCTGAGCATGATAACGAGCCCAATGGGTCGCTAAGCAATGATCCCAAAAGACATCCAATGCAATACCGGAATATCGTCGTGGCCCTTGCGGAAAAAACTGTTTCGCTCGCTGCATAATCACCGCACTGTCGGTATAGCTATCAACAAATCGATGCAGTCGTATACCAGCGGCAATCTCAGGCGTGTAATCTCGGCTCGGATCCCCTTTGACAAAATCACCTAATAGATTGCCGAGTAAACTCGAACGACAGTGGTGCGCAATATGGAGATGAGCAAGAAAATTCATAACTATTCGCTTTTTTTCAGGACATATTGATAAAAGCACAAAGCCAGCGCATTTGCACTGGCTTATCGGGGAGAATCACGTCACTCAAAGCGTCGGATTTGTATGGGGTCGTTACTAAAGTAACTCGTCCGCTGTTTGTTCGAAGTCTTGCTCGTAATTTGATAAATCAATACCAATTTCAATTGCGTCGAGCAGCTCTAAGCTTTCTTCGTTAAATGTTTGGTCACTCATGTCGACCTCCTTCTTTAATTATTAGCTTAAGTACACTGGGCACTCAGCCGTTCCTTTGTAACGACTTTATATGACAGAGGCATGAAAGGCAAAAGCGCTTTGAGTGATAACTTTGCACCATCGCACAGGCAAACGTTTAAATTCGCTACAACCCATACCTGTAAATTAATATATACAACAATGGAATTATATCTGTACAACCCACTTGACGTTTAGCTAAATAGCCTACAAAATGCCAATTAGTAGAGTGAATAAGTCTATATAACTGTTCCTCACTGGGTAGTTTACTACTCAAGCAGTCACTAACGTAAAGAATATTATACAGATGAGTAAATCAAAGGTTTTAGGTAGTACTTTGATTATTGCCGGTACTACAATTGGCGCAGGGATGCTAGCTCTGCCACTCGCCTCGGCAGGCATAGGGTTTTCAACTTCACTGACCATCATGGCTGCATTGTGGGCTCTAATGGCGTACACCGCGTTGATCATGGTTGAGCTCCACCAGCACGCAAGCAGCGATGCAACACTGCATACACTCGCAAAACAGATCTTAGGTAAAAAAGGCAAATACCTTGCCAGTTTTGCCATGCTATTCTTATTTTATTCTTTGTGTGCTGCCTATATTGCTGGTGGCGGATCACAATTCAATCAACGTTTAGATCAGTGGTTTGACCTAAAATTATCAGCAGCCAGTGGCACGGTGATCTTCACCTTACTCGTCGCCTCAATTGTGGTTATCGGTACTGCGACCGTCGATAAAGTAAACCGAGTGCTGTTCACTCTGAAACTGGTCGCCATGGCAACCGTTTTGCTATTCCTTGCCCCGAATGTCACTCAATCTTATCTGCTCAGCATGCCGATTCAGCAAGGTTTAATTGTCGCAGCGATTCCCGTTATTTTTACCTCATTCGGCTTTCATGGCAGTATTCCGGCGATCGTTCGTTACCTCGATGGTGATACTCCCGCACTGAAAAAAGCCATTGTGATTGGCTCTGCGATCCCGCTTGTGATCTACATTTTTTGGCAGCTAGTGACCCTTGGCGTCGTCAGTCAGTCAGAATTAGTCGACAACCAAGGTTTAGCCGCACTTATTTCAACGTTGTCTGCAACCGTTCAGCAAAATAACATTGCCAACATCATCGGTCTGTTTGCCGACCTCGCGCTGCTTACTTCATTTTTAGGTGTCAGCTTAGGTCTGTTTGAATTTCTTGGCGACAGCATCAACAAAAAGAAAAACTCTCGAGTGCTTACCGGCGTAGTCACTTTTACACCACCAATGTGTTTTGCACTTTTCTATCCGCAAGGGTTCATTATGGCACTTGGTTATGCGGCAATCGCCTTAGCAATATTAGCGATATTCCTGCCGGTTGTGATGATTCATAAAGTTCGTCGTACTGAACACAATGCGCCCTACCAAGTCGGTGGTGGTAATCTTGGCTTGATGGTCTGTACTGGCGCGGGTGTGATGATTGTGTCAGCCCAAATCCTAATCACCATCGGAATCCTGCCCGCACTAGGTTGATTCTCCAATGAATCACACCAACTTATTGAACCGCTTGTAGCACTAACTGCCTATGCTATCTGGTTGCTCAATAAGCACTTAAAATAGAAGGCTTAGCGATACACTAAGCCTTTTATTTAATGCCATCGCGTAGCCAAATTTGATACAACTATCCCCTGCTTCACCTCCTCTCATGCTCCTCGCTATTTTATTTACTCCCTTTGTCCAAAGATCTGTTTAAGGCCGCATCCATGCCTTTCTCGGCACAATCAGTAAGAATCATGTACCATTTAACTATCATATATTGAATACCATGGGTTGCTCGATGGAAGCAGAACTTTTAGAAATCAAACATTTCTTAGCGCAACACCCTCCGTTTGACGAACTCGAAGATGACGTTTTAAGTTACATCTGTCGCCACGTTGAAATTGCTTATTATCGCGAAGATACACCGATCATTCATTTCGGTGACCATATACATGACCTTTATATGGTGCGCAGCGGTATTGTTGAGGTCTATCGTCGTAAAGGTGAGTTATATAATCGGCTAGATGAAGGGGCGTTATTTGGCCAAATGGGGCTATTAACCAATAATAAAGTCCGCTTTCCTGCCAAAGCGATTAAAGACACTCTGATTTACTGTATTCCAGAGGCAGTCTTTCAAGAGCTCTATGATCACCATGAAAGCTTTGCTGACTTTGTCGAAGTTGAGCATAACACCCGCTTAAGGCAAGCCGTTTCCTCGTCTCATAACGACAACGATCTCACGACATCTAAAGTACGCACATTGCTTACAGCGGCCCCACCTTTTGTACACACAAGCGAAAGCATTCAAAACGCCGCGATAAAAATGGCAGAAGAGAATGTTTCTTCTTTGTTGATTATCGATCCGGACATTGCGCAAAATGATGACGACGATGGTTCTGGCCTAGTCGGTATTATTACCGATCGGGATCTTTGTACCCGCGTATTGGCACAAGGCCTAAACCCTCACGACGCAGTCGCTTCAGTGATGACCACCGAAGTTATTTCACTAGACCACAATGCGTATGTCTATGAAGCGATGCTCACCATGTTGCGTTACAATGTGCATCATCTCCCTGTGCTTAAAGATCGCCAACCAATCGGTATTATCGAAACCACCGATATCGTCCGCTATGAATCGCAGAACTCACTGTTACTCGTTAGCAGCATTTTTCAACAACAAAGCATTGACGATCTCGCGGTACTATCGGAACAAGTCAAAGACAGTTTTGTTCGCTTGGTCAATGAAGATGCCAATTCACATATGGTTGGCAGTGCAATGTCGGTCATTGGCCGCAGCTTCAAACAGCGTATTGTCGAATTAGCCGAAGAGCAACTTGGGTTAGCCCCCATCCCTTATTGCTTCCTTGCGCTTGGCTCTATGGGACGTGACGAACAACTTTTGGTAACCGACCAAGATAATGCGATCATCCTTGATAATAGCTATAACCCCGCCGAACATGGTGACTACTTCGCCAACATGGCAACCTTAGTGTGTGATGGCCTAGCAAAATGCGGCTATACCTATTGCACTGGCGATATTATGGCAACCAATCCAGAGTGGCGCATGACGCGGAGCGAATGGGAAGAGTGCTTTGCCGATTGGATTGACAATCCAAATCCAAAAGCCTTACTCAATGCATCGATTTTTTTCGATCTAGATGGTGTCTACGGCCGGCTGAAATGGGCTGAACAACTCAATGGTTTTATTGTTAGAAGAGCACGTAAAAACAACCGTTTTCTCGCTTGTTTAGCCCGAAATGCACTGAATCGAACGCCACCATTAGGATTTTTCAAAGATTTTGTAGTGGAAAAAGATGGCCAGCATAAAAACTCCATTAACCTAAAAAGACGTGGCACCGCACCACTGGCTGATCTGGTTCGCGTCCATGCGCTCGCCGTTGGCTCACGGTCGCAAAATTCTTTTGAACGTTTAGACGACATCCACGATGCGGCCATTTTACCCAAAGGAAAGGCACATGCGATACGCGATGCTCTCGAATTTATTTCTATGGTACGTATCCGCCACCAAGCGTTTGACGTGGAAAACAACATTGAGCCAGATAACAACATTGAGCCCGAAAATCTGTCTGAATTTGAGCGCCGTAATTTGAAAGATGCATTCCAAGTCTTAAGCAACGCGCAAAATTTCTTAAAATTCCGCTATCAAGGCAATAGCGCTTTAAAGTGAGGACATCATGCTAAAAAAACTCACTCAGGCGCCGATGATCAATTGGCAGCAAAAATACGCGCACAAAGCAGAGCTATGCCAAAATGAAATACTCCAGCGCTTCTATCAACAAGCGTTACCGCCGGCCAACACACCAATAGAGCAAGTTAAGTTCCTCGCAATGGACTTTGAAACGACAGGTTTGAACCCTGATAGCGACGACATTATCACTATTGGAACCGTGCCATTTGATCTAAATCGAATCTATCTTAACCAAGCCAAACATTGGACGATTAAGCCACGTAAGCAACTTGAGGAAGAGTCAATTGTGATTCATGGGATCACTCACAGTGATCTCATTGACGCTCCAGACTTGAGTGATGTTTTCGAGGAAGTACTTGAGCAGATGGCAACGAAGGTGATGGTCGTGCATTACAAACGAATTGAGCGAGCGTTTTTTGACCGCGCTTTACGTGATCGAATTACAGAAGGAATTGAATTTCCACTCATTGATACGATGGCAATCGAAGCCAATGTGCAGCGTCGACAAAATGGAGGGTTGTGGAACAAGTTACGCGGCATCACGCCACAATCTGTTCGTTTAGGTCGCTCGCGGACTCGCTATAATTTGCCGCCGTATTCTCCACACCACGCACTCACAGACGCGGTAGCAACGGCAGAGCTACTGCAAGCGCAACTCGCCTACCATTATTCACCCTCAACATTTGTCGGCCAATTGTGGGAGTAATCGACCAACTTGCATTAAATTAAAATCAACAACACAGTGATAATGGTAAAGTTGCATCTACAAAAAGCAGCGCAGTAAAAAGGGACGCAAGCAAGCGTCCCTTTTTACTTAAAGATTTGCGACCAATTGGTCTTAATCTTAGTATTTCTCGGTGCGCATACCCATCACTAAGCTGACGCACATCATCAATAAGACGAAGGTAAACGGCAAGGCCGTTGAAATCGCACCGGCTTGTAAGGCTTGTATCGCCTCGGTACCACCAATCCATAACAAGGCTACGGCGATTGCACCTTCCATAAACGCCCAAAACACACGTTGTAGCACTGGCGCATCTACCTTACCACCGGCGGTAATACTATCGATAACCAGCGAGCCAGAATCTGATGACGTGATAAAGAAAACCAGCACTAAGACGATGGCTATCACTGACAATATGCGGCTATACGGCAATACATCAAACATTTCGAACATCGCTAATGAGATATCTGTCAGCCCTTTGGTGCCAAGAATGCCCACTTGGTTGGCAACTTGATCGATCGCCAGACCACCAAATACGGACATCCACAACATCGTCACTGCTGTCGGCACTAATAAAACCGCAGTAATGAACTCGCGCACTGTTCGGCCACGTGATACGCGTGCGATAAACATACCGACAAATGGTGACCAAGAGATCCACCATGCCCAGTAGAACACAGTCCAACCTTGGAACCATGCCTCATCTTGTCGACCATGGGGATTACTCAACGGGATAAGATTTTCAACATAAGACATAAAGGTGGTAGGAATATTACCGATCGCGACAGCCCAACCAACAAGTGCTACCAAAATGAGCAGAACAAAAGCAACGATCATATTGATATTACTGATCACCTTCACGCCACCATCGATACCACGGATGACCGAAACAACTGCAAGCAACGTTACCACCGTGATAACGACAATTTGCAGCCCTAATCCCGCCGGTATACCAAAGACATGATGGATACCGCTCGCCGCTTGCTGCGCGCCTAAACCCAGAGAGGTCGCAAGACCAAACAGTGTCGCGAGTACCGCCAATATATCAACAACATGACCGGCCCAGCCCCATGCGCGATCGCCTAAAATCGGATAAAAAATAGAACGAATTGAAAGCGGTAACCCCTTGTTATAAGCAAAAAAGGCCAACGACAGCGCCACCACTCCATAGATAGCCCAAGGGTGTAATCCCCAGTGATACATGGTCGCGCCCATCGCCAAGCGAGCTGCTTCAGGTGTATTAGCTTCGACGCCCAGCGGTGTTTCATACCACCCCGTATAATACGCGACAGGTTCTGCAACACTCCAAAACATCAAACCTATACCCATACCCGCCGCAAAGAGCATTGAGAGCCAGGATAGGTACGAATAGTCGGCACTGGCATCAATACCTCCTAAGCGAATACGACCGAATGGACTCACAATCAATACCAAACAGAAGACGACAAAAATATTGCCCGACCAAATGAATAGCCAATCAAAACTGCCGATAATTTTCCACTTCAACCCGTCGAGTGCCGTTTTAGCCGTCTCAGCATCCATCACCAAAGCGGCAACTAAAAACAGCGCAATGAAACCCGCACTAAACCCAAACACTGGGTTGTGAACATCAAAACCCCACTTTTGCACATTATCCTGACCAACTGTGTAATCAGTACTATCTATGCTGTACTTATCGATTCCTTTTGTCATAGTTTCTCTCTAAGTTTTCATTCTATACATCGACATCAACAATCACTTAGAGTTAAAAGGATTATTGGAACGATGAATTTTGATTAATCTCTCAATAGTGTACGCACATTAGTGTGATACGCCAATAACGGCTGGCAAATTAGGCATTATTAATTAAAATAGTAGCCTAAACGATGAATAGTCACTTCGTCTTTTGATCATGACGTAAATTATTCGACCTCAAATCAATTTGTCCTCTAATGTTTATTGAGTAGGGTGATGTTTTCGCTTTCACTTCTATTTACCGCTCTTTTAGGGTATGTTCATCAGCGTAAAAGACTAGGTTTTAAGGGTTTATCTTGGAAAAGCACGAAGAAGTTCTTGTGTCGTTAAGACAAATTATCCGCGCGATTGATTTACACTCAAAAAAGCTGAGTAAAGAGTCAGGTTTGACCGCCCCACAGTTGATTTTGATGCGTTCAATACGAGATCTCGGGGAAGTCACGATCAAGCAGCTTTCTAACCACACCAACATGAGCCAGGCCACTGCAACCATTATTCTTGATCGCTTGCAACGCAACGGCCTAATCGAACGTAAACGCAGTGAAACCGATAAGCGTAAAGTGCATGCTGTATTGACCGAGCAAGGTAAAGAGCGTTTAGAGCAAGCCCCAATGCCTTTACAACAGAGCTTCATCAACAAATACCAACAGCTCGAAGAGTGGGAACAAACATTGTTGCTTTCTTCAGTACAACGATTATCAATGATGATGAATGCGGAAGATATCGATGTCGCCCCCGTTCTGGAGCTCGGTAGCATCACGAAAACCGATTGATCCCACTTCTTCGCAAATGGAGCTTACGCCCTCGAGGTAAGCTCCATTTGTTAGCAACTCGCTTGTTATCTATATTGTCCCCTTTAGGAAACTCGGAGCACAGAGTGAAAAGCCCTTGTATTGCAGCTTGTAAGAACAACGCAGGAATTTGTAGTGGTTGCCATCGCACGATGGAAGAAATCAGCCAATGGCGCCATTTCGACGAAACACAGCAGCAAGTGATCATGGATCATTTAAGCGGCAGCCAAACGACACACGATTGCCCAACGTGCGCCAAGCCCACCCATTGCGATATTGCCGCTGGAAAAACGGATTGTTGGTGCTTTACGATTGAAAAGCGCGACCTGTCAAACACAGTAAAGCAGTCTCAATGCCTGTGTCGTCAGTGCTTATCGGAACACCCCGTTGCTTAGCTGAATTTGCATTAGTTTTTTTAATCCAAATGATAGATTTTTATCTTGCTGAAAATCATACATTTCCATTGATAACAAGTCAGACAAACACTAATATCTCGCCGCTGTTAATTCCCTTATACATTTTTTAATTAGCTGAGCTATCGCTCCGTTAAGGGTTGTTGTACTTTTTTTAAGGTAACTTGCGGATGTCTGCTACTTCACCAATCTTCAAATTCACGTTTCTTGTTGCGATCTTGACCGCTGTCGGTCAAATGACGCAAACAATGTACGTTCCATCTATTGGTCAGATGGCGAATGAATTTTTGGTTTCCCCGGCGAGTCTTCAAGCTGTCATGGCTTGTTATTTGATTCCTTACGGATTATCTCAGTTTGTCTATGGTCCACTGTCTGATCGTATCGGCCGTAAGCCTATTATCTTAGGCGGTTTGGCGATCTACATTGTGGGAACATTGGTGGCGCTATTTGCTCACAACTTCGAACTGTTTCTCGCTGGAAGCTTTATTCAAGGCTTGGGTATCGGTTGTGGTGGTGCAATGTCTCGCACATTAACCCGCGACTGTTATTCCGGAGCAGAACTTCATCGAGTTAACAGCCTGATCAGCATGTGCGTGATTTTTTCACCACTGATGGCACCGGTACTTGGCGGCGTATTAACAGAAATGTTTGGCTGGCGTTCAAGCTATTTGTTCTTAGCTCTATTTGGCATCGCGGTTGTCATTACAATGGCCACCAGCTTCACTGAAACATTACCTCAAGAGAAGCGTCGTTATGAAAAAGTCTCCAATAGCTATAAGTACGTGTTATCAAACAAACGTTTTCAAGGTTATTTGATCTGCCTTGTCGCCACGTTCTCTGGTGTCGCTATTTTTGAAGCGGCTGCAGGTGTGTTATTGGCCGGTGTGCTGAAACTGCCAGCCACCACTGTTAGCTTGCTATTTGTGTTACCTATTCCGGGTTACTTGGTGGGTGCAGGCTTGTCTAGCCTCATTGCAGCGCGTCGTTCAGAGCGTGCGGCACTTAATTTTGGTTTATTCGCGATCACCGTCGGTTCAATTATCGTATTAGTTCCCGGCTTATTTGGCCAAACCACCGCATTAACACTGATTGGTGGTGCGACGATCTACTTCCTTGGTTCTGGTATTTTATTTCCAGCGGCGACCACTGGCGCACTGTCACCGCTCCCTTATCACGCGGGTACAGGTGGTGCGGTACTGGGTGGAATGCAAAACCTTGGTGCGGGCCTAGCGACATTATGCGCCTCTTTGATCCCAGCACCGAACCAATTACCTTTAGGGGTATTGATGCTCGCGATGTCTCTATTGGCGATGATTGGCCTTGCTCGCGTCAACAAACGCCAAGATCCGTCTAACGAAATGCCACTGGCGGTTTAATTCTCGTCGAGCCTCTTTCGTTTTTCAAAGTGATACGCATAAAAAGGAGCCTGAGGCTCCTTTTTTATCAAAACTGGGATTTTATTATGCTAATCATGGGCAATCTTAGCTTAATGCGACACCTTCAAATTTAATTCCAGACCAACCGTGGGCAATGAAATTACGGATATTTTGGTGATCTTCCCCATCAGGATTACCCAAAACATCATTGCGGTAATAACCCCCAAAGAGTGCCAACGTTTGTTGCTCGGTGAGTTGGTGTTTCTGCGCAAATGCAAAAATTTTACACGAGCCATTATTTTCACCAGCGGGGTTACGCGCGGTACCATTACTAAACGAAGTTGGAGTAAATTGGTATTGGCTATCGATCACGGCCATAGTTTGCTCAAATTCAATCGCGCTTGGGGTTGCTTTAAGCAACTCTAAAAAGTTATTCAATTCCATATGTTCACATCTAATCGTCGTGTTTATTTGAAAGCCAAGTTTACGGCAATCTTTGCGCTCAAGCTATCTCTACGCGGATCACAATAAAGACTCTCCACGATTTCTGCGATACTGTCTCGGAGTTTGATGACTCCACACTTTAAACCTGGCACTGAAATTAGATAGAATCGGATACCCCACCAGCTCACCGATATGTTGCACCGCCCAGTCTGTCGACAATAACAAACGTGACGCATATTCCATGCGCCTTCTCATCAAATGATTCATCGGGCTATGGCCAAAGTGCTGTTTACATAAGCGGTGAAAATGAGGTGGTGAACAGGGAAAAAGAGCGGCTAGCTGCTCAACATCCCAATCTTTATGCAGTTGTCGCTGCGCTTCATCAAAGACGCGTTTCAAGCGAAGTTGCTTACTGCTCATTTCATGATCCAGTGACGCTTTCACTAAAGTCGCCAATTGAGCACTGGTCGCTTCGACGATGTCACCACTGATTGCTATTGGTGTCATTCTCGCACGTAACAGTAATAATATCGCCGCATAAATCGCCTCTGTGACAGAGCTCAAATAGCACTCAACTTGTTGATGAACTAAATCTTGCCAACTTTTATTGGGTTCAAGAAACACCCAAGCGATCCGCCACTCCTCCTCTTCAATACCAAACGTATTTGGTATTCCCGCTGGAACGATGGTTAATGACCCTGGTTCTAATTGATACCTCTGCTCATGACTTTCAAGCCACCCTTTGCCTTTTACAGTGTAAAGCAGCATATGTTTATGCATATTTGTGCGAGCGATAGTGAACAATTCCCAGCAATGCGCAATTCCACATTGGATAAATCCATGTCGTTCAAGTTCAAGCACATGATGATAGTCAATGAACTCATGCTCTGTTTTCGCAGAAATCGATGCGCACTCTTGCATATTATTCATGTTGATAGTTCCGCATAACAAATGGATACTTAAAGAAAATACGTAATTCATCGCAGCAGATAAACTAAATCCGTCACTTAGTCGAGGGTAATGCGATGATAGCCACAACTCCAGATAGAACCTTCTTTCAAAACCTAATTAAAATCGGATTACCGGTCTCTTTGCAGTCAATGCTATTTTCATTATTGGGGGTCACAGACATCCTGATGGTAAGCCAGTTGGGAGAAGCAGCAACCGCAGCAGTTGGCGTTGGTAACCGGATCTTCTTCTTCAATTTGATCGTGGTCTGTGGCGTGAGTGGAGCGGTAAGTGTGCTAGCCTCACAATATTTTGGCGCGAAGAACATGGATGGCGTAAGAATCACGCTGTTCCAATCTATCTTTGTCGCCATTTTGGTTACTGCGCCTTTTTCGCTTTGGTATATCTTCGATTCAGAACAAGTGGTCTCGATCGTATCAGATAATAGCGACTACATATTTCTTGCTAGTGACTATCTATGGATAACGGCCAGTACGTTGATCTGTACCGCTATTTGCGTTCCACTCGAAGGCGCTTTAAGAGCAATTGGTCAAGCAAAACTACCCACTCAGGTCAGTATCTATGCCATCCTGCTCAATTTAATACTCAACACATTGCTTATCTTTGGTTTATTTGGATTCCCAGAACTTGGTGTCGTGGGAGCGGCGATCGGTACCAGTGTTTCACGCTTGTTCCAAACATTGTTGCTCAGTTATATCGTCGTTAATCGCTTTCCATGTCTTATCGCCTCAAAAGAGAACATGTTACAGGCAAAAACGTCGACCCATCGCCGTCGTTATTTGAAAATTGGCCTACCGATGATCATTCATGACAGTGCTTGGGCGGGAGGAATTCTGTTCTACAATGTATTGATTGGCCAACTCGGTGTCACAGAACTTGCGATATTTTCACTATTGGCGCCCATTGAAAGTGTAATATTTTCAGCCTTCTTAGGTTTTGCTGTTGCGGCCTCAGTGATCCTCGCCAATGAAATTGGCGCCAATCAATATCAACGCGTTGAACAAACGGCCTGGTGGTATGTATTTATCAGCACATTAGCCGCATTTTCAATTGCTCTGGTATGTTTTGCGGCGAAACCGCTATTGCTCAGTGCTATCTCACTAACGCCGATTTCTGACCCTATTATGGCAACCAACACCTTCATCATCATGCTGTTTGGTATGGGCTTTCGGGTCTTTAATATGGTGGCGATTGGTGGTGTGCTAAAAAGTGGCGGTGATATTAACTACTCCATATTCATCGATCTGTTTGGACAATGGGCAATCGGAATTCCCCTTGCCTACTTTACCGGGATCGTCTTGGGCTGGTCATTAGAATGGGTGATTGCCATTGTCATGCTGGAAGAAATTGCCAAGATTTTCTTATCAACCCAACGTATACGATCTAAAAAATGGATCAATAACTTGGTGCAGGATGAACAGAGTGTAGTAACTAATACAATTGTATAATAAATGTTTATTACGGATTTATAGCTCTGCAATGACATTACTTAGAATTAAATATGCGCCAAAAACAAAACTAGGATATAGAGCTCCACATATCGATTGACATTATCGCACTCAAAAGTTGATACTAAGTACTGAGGAATCCCCTAATGATTTTGATAAAAATCATAAATTTAAGGTAGATGCACATCTTGTCATGTGATCAAATGGTTCTGAGAAAAATCAATAACCAGACAACAAGATGTGCGAACTCGATATTTTACACGACTCTCTTTACCAATTCTGCCCTGAATTGCACTTAAAACGACTCAACAGTTTAACGCTGGCTTGCCACGCATTACTTGAATGTAAAACGCTCACTCTTACCGAACTTGGTCGTAACCTGCCAACGAAAGCCAGAACAAAACATAACATCAAACGAATCGACAGATTGTTAGGTAATCGTCACTTGCACAAAGAGCGACTCGCTGTATACCGTTGGCATGCCAGCTTTATCTGTTCAGGTAATTCGATGCCCATTGTTCTTGTTGACTGGTCTGATATTCGTGAGCAAAAACGGCTTATGGTATTGCGGGCTTCGGTGGCACTACATGGTCGTTCTATTACTCTTTATGAGAAAGCCTTTCCGCTTTCAGAGCAATGTTCAAAGAAGGCTCATGACCAATTTCTAGCCGACCTTGCAAGCATTCTACCGAGTAACACTACACCGCTCATTGTCAGTGATGCTGGCTTTAAAGTGCCATGGTATAAATCCGTTGAAAAGCTAGGTTGGTACTGGTTAAGTCGAGTCAGAGGGAAAGTGCAATATGCAGATTTAGGTGCGGAAAACTGGCAACCTATCAGCAACTTACATAGCATATCCTCAAGTCGCTCAAAGACTTTAGGCTATAAGAGGTTGACTAAGAGCAACCCAATTTCATGTCAAATTGCACTGTATAAATCACGTCCTAAAGGCCGAAAAAATCAGCGTTCGACACGGACTAATTGTCATCATCCGTCACCTAAAATCTACTCCGCTTCGACAAAAGAACCATGGGTTTTAGCGACTAACTTGCCCGTTGAAATCCGAACACCAAAGCAACTTGTTAGGCTCTACTCGAAGCGTATGCAAATTGAAGAAACCTTCCGAGACTTGAAAAGCCCAGCCTACGGTTTAGGCCTCCGTCATAGCCGAACTAGCAGCTCAGAGCGCTTTGATATCATGCTGCTAATCGCCCTAATGCTTCAACTGACATTTTGGCTTGCTGGAGTTCATGGTCAGAAACAAGGTTGGGATAAGCACTTCCAAGCTAACACTGTCAAAAATCGAAATGTACTCTCAACAGTGCGCTTAGGGATGGAAGTTTTGCGGCATTCTGGCTACACAATAACGAGGGAAGACTTGCTCGCGGCTGCAACCCTGCTTGCTCAAAATCTATTCAAACATGGTTGTGCTTTGGGGAAATTATGAGGGGATCCCTCAGTACTAAGTACTGAGGAATCCCCTAATGATTTTGATAAAAATCATAAATTTAAGGTAGATGCACATCTTGTCATGTGATCAAATGGTTCTGAGAAAAATCAATAACCAGACAACAAGATGTGCGAACTCGATATTTTACACGACTCTCTTTACCAATTCTGCCCTGAATTGCACTTAAAACGACTCAACAGTTTAACGCTGGCTTGCCACGCATTACTTGAATGTAAAACGCTCACTCTTACCGAACTTGGTCGTAACCTGCCAACGAAAGCCAGAACAAAACATAACATCAAACGAATCGACAGATTGTTAGGTAATCGTCACTTGCACAAAGAGCGACTCGCTGTATACCGTTGGCATGCCAGCTTTATCTGTTCAGGTAATTCGATGCCCATTGTTCTTGTTGACTGGTCTGATATTCGTGAGCAAAAACGGCTTATGGTATTGCGGGCTTCGGTGGCACTACATGGTCGTTCTATTACTCTTTATGAGAAAGCCTTTCCGCTTTCAGAGCAATGTTCAAAGAAGGCTCATGACCAATTTCTAGCCGACCTTGCAAGCATTCTACCGAGTAACACTACACCGCTCATTGTCAGTGATGCTGGCTTTAAAGTGCCATGGTATAAATCCGTTGAAAAGCTAGGTTGGTACTGGTTAAGTCGAGTCAGAGGGAAAGTGCAATATGCAGATTTAGGTGCGGAAAACTGGCAACCTATCAGCAACTTACATAGCATATCCTCAAGTCGCTCAAAGACTTTAGGCTATAAGAGGTTGACTAAGAGCAACCCAATTTCATGTCAAATTGCACTGTATAAATCACGTCCTAAAGGCCGAAAAAATCAGCGTTCGACACGGACTAATTGTCATCATCCGTCACCTAAAATCTACTCCGCTTCGACAAAAGAACCATGGGTTTTAGCGACTAACTTGCCCGTTGAAATCCGAACACCAAAGCAACTTGTTAGGCTCTACTCGAAGCGTATGCAAATTGAAGAAACCTTCCGAGACTTGAAAAGCCCAGCCTACGGTTTAGGCCTCCGTCATAGCCGAACTAGCAGCTCAGAGCGCTTTGATATCATGCTGCTAATCGCCCTAATGCTTCAACTGACATTTTGGCTTGCTGGAGTTCATGGTCAGAAACAAGGTTGGGATAAGCACTTCCAAGCTAACACTGTCAAAAATCGAAATGTACTCTCAACAGTGCGCTTAGGGATGGAAGTTTTGCGGCATTCTGGCTACACAATAACGAGGGAAGACTTGCTCGCGGCTGCAACCCTGCTTGCTCAAAATCTATTCAAACATGGTTGTGCTTTGGGGAAATTATGAGGGGATCCCTCAGTACTAAGTACTGAGGAATCCCCTAATGATTTTGATAAAAATCATAAATTTAAGGTAGATGCACATCTTGTCATGTGATCAAATGGTTCTGAGAAAAATCAATAACCAGACAACAAGATGTGCGAACTCGATATTTTACACGACTCTCTTTACCAATTCTGCCCTGAATTGCACTTAAAACGACTCAACAGTTTAACGCTGGCTTGCCACGCATTACTTGAATGTAAAACGCTCACTCTTACCGAACTTGGTCGTAACCTGCCAACGAAAGCCAGAACAAAACATAACATCAAACGAATCGACAGATTGTTAGGTAATCGTCACTTGCACAAAGAGCGACTCGCTGTATACCGTTGGCATGCCAGCTTTATCTGTTCAGGTAATTCGATGCCCATTGTTCTTGTTGACTGGTCTGATATTCGTGAGCAAAAACGGCTTATGGTATTGCGGGCTTCGGTGGCACTACATGGTCGTTCTATTACTCTTTATGAGAAAGCCTTTCCGCTTTCAGAGCAATGTTCAAAGAAGGCTCATGACCAATTTCTAGCCGACCTTGCAAGCATTCTACCGAGTAACACTACACCGCTCATTGTCAGTGATGCTGGCTTTAAAGTGCCATGGTATAAATCCGTTGAAAAGCTAGGTTGGTACTGGTTAAGTCGAGTCAGAGGGAAAGTGCAATATGCAGATTTAGGTGCGGAAAACTGGCAACCTATCAGCAACTTACATAGCATATCCTCAAGTCGCTCAAAGACTTTAGGCTATAAGAGGTTGACTAAGAGCAACCCAATTTCATGTCAAATTGCACTGTATAAATCACGTCCTAAAGGCCGAAAAAATCAGCGTTCGACACGGACTAATTGTCATCATCCGTCACCTAAAATCTACTCCGCTTCGACAAAAGAACCATGGGTTTTAGCGACTAACTTGCCCGTTGAAATCCGAACACCAAAGCAACTTGTTAGGCTCTACTCGAAGCGTATGCAAATTGAAGAAACCTTCCGAGACTTGAAAAGCCCAGCCTACGGTTTAGGCCTCCGTCATAGCCGAACTAGCAGCTCAGAGCGCTTTGATATCATGCTGCTAATCGCCCTAATGCTTCAACTGACATTTTGGCTTGCTGGAGTTCATGGTCAGAAACAAGGTTGGGATAAGCACTTCCAAGCTAACACTGTCAAAAATCGAAATGTACTCTCAACAGTGCGCTTAGGGATGGAAGTTTTGCGGCATTCTGGCTACACAATAACGAGGGAAGACTTGCTCGCGGCTGCAACCCTGCTTGCTCAAAATCTATTCAAACATGGTTGTGCTTTGGGGAAATTATGAGGGGATCCCTCAGTACTAAGTACTATTAAGGATACTTCCAAGAAGTGAACAATACCACTCGAACATTGGAAGTATCCTCTAAAATTCTATATAATTTACGTTCGACAAGCGACTAAATAACAATTGTAATCAATAGAATTTATACAACACAATCTTTATAACGTTAGGCAATTAAACGGCTCCAACTTCTAACGCTGATAGCTCATCAATAATTGAAGCTAGTGTTTTGTTTTCTTTTTCAAGAACAGTCACTTCTTCTTTAAATTCATTGTACTGAGCGGAGTCTTCGACCAACATCGTCAATAACTGCTTTCTATTTTCTAGAGCAATTTCAGCTTGTTCTTGATCTAACCTAGCTTGAGCCAATTCTTTAGAAAGACCCGTTTGATCTTTTTTGTAGTTGTTTATACTATCTTTCAAGTCTGAATTAAGTTTAGCAACATCGGCGTTTACCTTTCTAGCTTCTGTTAATAATGCCTCTTTTTCGTCATTCTCCAACGTTATATCATTTAATGACGAAATTTGGTCCATTGCAATGTACTCAGCAATTTCTTTGATTGCCAACGTTCCACCTACACCAACTACCGCTTTGAGCCAAACTGGCCAATCTTTACCAAGCGTAGAGATGACAATTGCACTTACTGCAACGCCACCAATCGTCCCCGCAACAGTAGCTTCTTTCAATATTTTTTCTTCGGTTGCGGAATGAACTCGTTGCTCTTCAGAAATGGCGCTTCCTTCGCCACCTGCCAACCCCATTTGCGCACAACCAGTCTGGCTAATAAGGCATATAACTGCTAAAAATGTAACACCAATCCTTTGTAACATAACACTCTCCTTTATTTAATAATCAAAAATAATTACGTCGTCAATTCTTAAATTAAAACCCTAATTCTGCATTTATACCTCATGTAATAAACAGCATGATATTACCAACGTAAATGAAAAACATTCAGCGTTCAGCACAAGACAGTCAGCTAATTAGGTAGTTAGTAAGAAATAAACCCACACAGCCTTCCTTACATTATTTCAATAATTGCCTTTTTATCACTTATATCCTTCATAAGGATTAATTTCCTTTGTTCCAGTGCAACCAATTTTTGCTTGTTTTGTTCCTTCTGTTTCTTTTCTATTTTTTGCTCTTGTTGTATTGCTCTGAGGGATCCCCTCATAATTTCCCCAAAGCACAACCATGTTTGAATAGATTTTGAGCAAGCAGGGTTGCAGCCGCGAGCAAGTCTTCCCTCGTTATTGTGTAGCCAGAATGCCGCAAAACTTCCATCCCTAAGCGCACTGTTGAGAGTACATTTCGATTTTTGACAGTGTTAGCTTGGAAGTGCTTATCCCAACCTTGTTTCTGACCATGAACTCCAGCAAGCCAAAATGTCAGTTGAAGCATTAGGGCGATTAGCAGCATGATATCAAAGCGCTCTGAGCTGCTAGTTCGGCTATGACGGAGGCCTAAACCGTAGGCTGGGCTTTTCAAGTCTCGGAAGGTTTCTTCAATTTGCATACGCTTCGAGTAGAGCCTAACAAGTTGCTTTGGTGTTCGGATTTCAACGGGCAAGTTAGTCGCTAAAACCCATGGTTCTTTTGTCGAAGCGGAGTAGATTTTAGGTGACGGATGATGACAATTAGTCCGTGTCGAACGCTGATTTTTTCGGCCTTTAGGACGTGATTTATACAGTGCAATTTGACATGAAATTGGGTTGCTCTTAGTCAACCTCTTATAGCCTAAAGTCTTTGAGCGACTTGAGGATATGCTATGTAAGTTGCTGATAGGTTGCCAGTTTTCCGCACCTAAATCTGCATATTGCACTTTCCCTCTGACTCGACTTAACCAGTACCAACCTAGCTTTTCAACGGATTTATACCATGGCACTTTAAAGCCAGCATCACTGACAATGAGCGGTGTAGTGTTACTCGGTAGAATGCTTGCAAGGTCGGCTAGAAATTGGTCATGAGCCTTCTTTGAACATTGCTCTGAAAGCGGAAAGGCTTTCTCATAAAGAGTAATAGAACGACCATGTAGTGCCACCGAAGCCCGCAATACCATAAGCCGTTTTTGCTCACGAATATCAGACCAGTCAACAAGAACAATGGGCATCGAATTACCTGAACAGATAAAGCTGGCATGCCAACGGTATACAGCGAGTCGCTCTTTGTGCAAGTGACGATTACCTAACAATCTGTCGATTCGTTTGATGTTATGTTTTGTTCTGGCTTTCGTTGGCAGGTTACGACCAAGTTCGGTAAGAGTGAGCGTTTTACATTCAAGTAATGCGTGGCAAGCCAGCGTTAAACTGTTGAGTCGTTTTAAGTGCAATTCAGGGCAGAATTGGTAAAGAGAGTCGTGTAAAATATCGAGTTCGCACATCTTGTTGTCTGGTTATTGATTTTTCTCAGAACCATTTGATCACATGACAAGATGTGCATCTACCTTAAATTTATGATTTTTATCAAAATCATTAGGGGATTCCTCAGTGTATTGCTCTGAGGGATCCCCTCATAATTTCCCCAAAGCACAACCATGTTTGAATAGATTTTGAGCAAGCAGGGTTGCAGCCGCGAGCAAGTCTTCCCTCGTTATTGTGTAGCCAGAATGCCGCAAAACTTCCATCCCTAAGCGCACTGTTGAGAGTACATTTCGATTTTTGACAGTGTTAGCTTGGAAGTGCTTATCCCAACCTTGTTTCTGACCATGAACTCCAGCAAGCCAAAATGTCAGTTGAAGCATTAGGGCGATTAGCAGCATGATATCAAAGCGCTCTGAGCTGCTAGTTCGGCTATGACGGAGGCCTAAACCGTAGGCTGGGCTTTTCAAGTCTCGGAAGGTTTCTTCAATTTGCATACGCTTCGAGTAGAGCCTAACAAGTTGCTTTGGTGTTCGGATTTCAACGGGCAAGTTAGTCGCTAAAACCCATGGTTCTTTTGTCGAAGCGGAGTAGATTTTAGGTGACGGATGATGACAATTAGTCCGTGTCGAACGCTGATTTTTTCGGCCTTTAGGACGTGATTTATACAGTGCAATTTGACATGAAATTGGGTTGCTCTTAGTCAACCTCTTATAGCCTAAAGTCTTTGAGCGACTTGAGGATATGCTATGTAAGTTGCTGATAGGTTGCCAGTTTTCCGCACCTAAATCTGCATATTGCACTTTCCCTCTGACTCGACTTAACCAGTACCAACCTAGCTTTTCAACGGATTTATACCATGGCACTTTAAAGCCAGCATCACTGACAATGAGCGGTGTAGTGTTACTCGGTAGAATGCTTGCAAGGTCGGCTAGAAATTGGTCATGAGCCTTCTTTGAACATTGCTCTGAAAGCGGAAAGGCTTTCTCATAAAGAGTAATAGAACGACCATGTAGTGCCACCGAAGCCCGCAATACCATAAGCCGTTTTTGCTCACGAATATCAGACCAGTCAACAAGAACAATGGGCATCGAATTACCTGAACAGATAAAGCTGGCATGCCAACGGTATACAGCGAGTCGCTCTTTGTGCAAGTGACGATTACCTAACAATCTGTCGATTCGTTTGATGTTATGTTTTGTTCTGGCTTTCGTTGGCAGGTTACGACCAAGTTCGGTAAGAGTGAGCGTTTTACATTCAAGTAATGCGTGGCAAGCCAGCGTTAAACTGTTGAGTCGTTTTAAGTGCAATTCAGGGCAGAATTGGTAAAGAGAGTCGTGTAAAATATCGAGTTCGCACATCTTGTTGTCTGGTTATTGATTTTTCTCAGAACCATTTGATCACATGACAAGATGTGCATCTACCTTAAATTTATGATTTTTATCAAAATCATTAGGGGATTCCTCAGTGTATTGCTTGCTTCATACTTTCATTAATAGATTCAATTTCTGCATCAAGAGCAAATAAGTCCCTTTTTAACTTAGTCACTTCCATTTCAAGATTCGATTTTTCCTTGGACTGCATGTTGGATATTTTATATTCATTTTCCATGTTTTTTTCAATTATCGCCTGTCGTCTACTTTGCTCGTCCATAGCTTTATGATAGGTGCAACCAGATAGAATCATAAATACGAAAAAAAACATAAACATCTTACTTTTCATTGTTACTTTCTCATTTCAGGTTCAGTTAAAAGACTTTTGTATAACTCACTTACTTGCAAATACTTACCCGACTTAACCTCTTCTACATGGCGCTCTAATAGGTTTAGGCCATTAATTTGATCGACACTAAATTTATTGTCCTGCAACCAACTAACAAGTTCACTTTTCACTTCAGGTAATAATCGAGTGTCGGTGTTGTCAGCAATCTGAATAACATAACGTCGATATTCCATAAGCATATTTTCTGCTTCAATCTGATTAACCTTCCAAACCGATGGGTTCATTGATTTTCCGGAAGGTAGTTTTTTCTTTTTGATTTCAATGCTCTTCAAATTTCGCCAAGCACTATACAAGTTATATCCGGCAACACGAACCAGCGCTTCTAACAAGCGTTTCTCTGCCACTACGACTCTCTGCTTGTTTTTATCGATTTCAAAATCTATCGTAATATCTCGTCTCTTCGCATCATCGAGATTTTGTTGCAACTGGAGTATTTTACGGTTTGAATCTTCAGCTCTTACTATCTTAGGCATTTGATCATTGACTACCGATTGTAATCGCTCAACTTCTGACTGTAGCTTAGTAATTTCATCCTCTTTACTTTTCAAATGCATCTGTAGATCTTGGTCATTTGCTTTCGCATTCACTAGTTTTGTTAGTTCGCTATTTTTAAGTAACTCTCCAGCTAGCTTCTTTTGCACATCCGTAAGTGTAGATTCATGCAGGCTTACATTGCCTTTTAAAGCAATGACGTTACTGCTAATCTCTTCATTTTCCTGCTGGAGAGCATTATTTTCATCCAATAATCGCTTACGCTCTTCACGATACCAATGAATCTGGTCATCCTCTGCCTGCTGTCCGAGACTTGTATTACCCGCTGCAGAAGGCTGGCTAACCCCTCCATCACTGCTTAGATAATTGTCATAACCTTCATCCAATTCTTCGTTTGAATGCCCGGTTTCACTCACAAGAGTACCTAACGCTAAGCGAAATCCAACTTTAGATAGGCGTATTGCATCCCCTGTCGGTGTGTAACCGTCATACTCAGTGCGTTTCGATACCTTCATATCACGTTGGTCTGTACTAAAGTTTCCACCACGGATCACCAACCCACCAAAACGAGCAAATAAGAAGTCGTGGCCAAAGATACCATAGGTAAGTTCCTCAACATTACCCAACATATCATAGAGCCCTACGGGATTCGGCTGTAAATGCTGGGAACCCACTTCTTTAACTTTTTTGCCGGAAGACGCTCTATACCACTCATAGCCGCCTAACATCATGTGGCCATTTTTATCTATGTAGGGATAAGGCCGATCAAATACATCATCTGGCACTTCTATGCCACCACGTGCGGCAAACGCCCACTCAACTTCTGTTGGTAAACGAAAATACGCAAGTGCATTTCCATTTTTTGGCAGATCTTTCTTCGCATTTTTTAACGCCCAAATGTTAAGGGCCTCAATAAACGTAAATATTTCTGCGGGTGTTTTTTGAGTTTGAGGGAGTAGCGAGTTATCAATATCATCAAGCTCTAGTCCTTTCTCCTTCTGCCACCAGCGCATTACCGTATTCCATTGTTGGCGAGAGACTTCCGTCTCACCAAGGTAATAAAGCCAATCTTTTTTACCTTTGTTGTTATATCCGATAAAAGACCCACCAAGATTGGTCGTCGATAGTCGCTCTTTGTAACTCACATCATCGCTTTGACGAGATCCGAGTTTAACTCTCTTAGACGTAAATACTTGTTCACCATCAAGCCCAAGATAGATAGGCTGAAATTTTAGAATTACATTATCTGGTAAGGTTAATTTCACTTCGTCAGAAGCGTGAGAATACGAAATAAAAAACAACCCAATATAAATAATTACTTTCATCGAGATGGATAAGTTTTTATTCATGAATACACCTTTTACAATCTATTTTACTCACAAAACCACCTGCAACTAATGAACTAAAACCGCCGAGCACGAGGATGATAAAAACGAGACCAAGTACATATTCACCTTTCAATCGGGTAAGAGACTCAGTATCTCCCAGCAAATCCACAAACCACTGTGAAGCTAAATAGCTAAATACCCAATACGCAAAAAAGGACAGAACGATGCCTCCTGAAATTAGAATCAAACTCTTAATAAACGGAAAAAATATGATTGTGTTATTATCCACCCCAAGCATATTCAAGTAGGCCAAATCTCTTTTTCTTCGTTGCACTGTTGCGTAGACAGATGCAGCTACGGCAAATACCGTCGATACACCAGAAATAGCGGCAATAAGAAGATATATGCGCTTCATATAGTCTGACAATGTACGAATTTTCCGTACTTCGTGTATGCGTGAGACTGGCTCTCTTAAAGCAGTTATTCCAAGTTCATTTCCTATCTGTTTCACTGTCTCAACGAGCGACTCCAGGTTTTCAATTGACGCTGAATAAACCCTAAAATAGCGAATTTGATTAGCACTATTAAGTGTGAAGGAGAATGATGATTTTTCATAAGTTGCCCCTGCACGTTGCGCAGCTCGCAGCAATCCCGAAAAATGATGACTTGCGACTATCGAACCTGGAGGCACCTTATCTGACGATTGAAGTACCACAGGAATCAAAGTGGTATCGCCCATAATGCCGGTCTTGAGAATCAATGACTGCTCACCAACATATTCTTCATCATCTACTGGAATATAAAGTATTGGCTTTGCGTCTTTATTCCAATGAGGACTTTCATCCTGTCCTAGCGCATAAATATTCCATTTTATATGATCAACATCACCCACGAGTTTCAGTTCAAGCGTTTTAACAAAAGGGATAAGTTGTGGCGCGAACCCGATATTCAACAACGCATTATTGAGAATCTCAATATCTTTATTTGTCACTGTACTGTTAACTGTTTGCCATAGAACCCAATTCGTATCAGAACTTTGTTTCATAAGATCGTTGTATGGTCTCGGCATTGTGCTGAAAGGTAATTTTCCGGCGAGCATTTGACGATAGTCTTCATCTTTCGGTGTTTTTACAACGAACCCGGTTAAGACTCCGTCATATTCGGGTACGAATTGACTATCGCGGTTCCCGTGCAATCCTAACGTTGGTACTGCAAAGCCTTTGCGCCATTGGTAAATGCCATTGAAAACGACGTCAGAAAGATAGACTTTTATATCAGGCATCATATGCTTGCTCACCACATCGCTAATAATACAGTCCAATGGAATTTCTTCCGGATAACCACTAGTTGTAGTTCTACGCAATAAAAGCGTTAAACTGTCCCCTGAACTCTTGTTTAATTTACGACTAAGTGACTCTGAAATAGCAACCCAATGAGTGTTTTCAGGCGCAACCTTACTGTCATGGCTTACGAATGGATCAGAATAGGAACTCGGCACCACATTGACTGGTTCACTCATCCCTTTTATATCTAGTAGTAAATGAGATGTTTCTGATGGTATGAAAACTGTCCCCTCCATTTGAATTACTTCTAGCTTATCAAGTGGAATTGGGCTGTGAGTAATAAATTTAGGCCTAACAAGACGGCTAGCTGGATCACTGTTTAGTTTGTCAAGCATGTTACCAATAATGCCTTGCTGTAAACCTAACAGAATGATGATCGGTGTAAAAATGGCGCCCAACGAGCAAACCATGCATAAAGATAACACCCGCTCATGGGCAATATCTCTAAAGGCTAGTCCGGTGACATAGAGGTAATCTCTTAGCATTGCTCACCTCGATCTTTCACACGCCTTTCTTCATGCAAGGTTGATATGGTTTCGTTATTCACTTGTGTGACTGCAAAACGGTAGATTCGATGAGAAAAGGCTTCAACCAAAGAAGCATCGTGACTCACTAGGATCAAGCTAGAACCAACGTTTTCGACGCGTTTAGTCAAATCTTCCATCAAGCGCACTGCGCTCAACGAATCCATGGCAGAGGTAGGTTCATCGGCTAATATGATATCGGGTTGTTGAATTAGCGCTCTTGCCACGGCACCTTTCTGTCTTTGCCCACCAGAAAGCTGGGCCGGTTTATTTTGAAGTAATTTTTCAATCGCTAAACTTTCAACGATGTCATTAAAATCAGCTTGCTTACCTTTTTTTAACTTTGTTACAAGATTGATATTCTGTTTTAAAGTTAAAAATTCGAGTAGGCCTCCACTTTGAATGATATATGCAATGCTGTTACGTCTAAGTCTATTAATGTCACTATCGCGTAGAGTGAGTACGTCTTGCGTTCCTCCCATCTCAGTGCATAGCGCAAATTGCACCGCCTCATCTGGTGTAGATAACATTGCGATCATATCAAGCATGGTAGATTTACCACTGCCATTCGCGCCAACAATAGATACGATTTCACCTTGGCGCAGCTCAAACCGTGGGATTTGGATCGTGATACTATGATCCAAGTCCCCTAGTTTTTTTTCTACTCCGCTTAGTAAAACCCGAGTAACTGAGTGATTCATCGGCTATGGCAACTGGTTCAATTCAACACCGACGACACGATCACGCTCACTAGTACCGGTACTGAGCTTTTTCCATACATCAGGGTTGCCTTGTTGACGCTTAAGATCTTCATAATGACGTAACTTATTGTTCATTGCCCTTACAAAGGACTGAACTCGGTCCATGCTATGAAACTCTTCTCTCGTCGTAGCCATAATGTCACTGTCATAAGGCAGGCTGTTAATCCCTAAAGGCGCTGAAAAAGCATCTCGGAAATTTACCGCCGATGGATCAACGATTGTAAAGCGGGTGTTATCACTAACAAGATCGAAAAAATCTAACGTAGTGCCGCTATCACCCCGCAATGCTAATTCACCAATATCTTTTAGCTCTCGTACACGCTGCTCGAGTTCATCTAATTCCGCTTCATTAAGCAAAATCATCGGAGCCAGAGCCTCTCTCCCAGATGAAGTCATAACTTTATCTGACACCCACCCTACGACTGCATTATCAGGCATACTCGTATCAGCTAACAATAAATCTGCTTGCTGGAAAAGGAGTTCCGCAACAGAGCCTTCTTCCATTTCTCCTAGTTGTACATGTTGAGAGGCAATCGAGTCAAAGGTGTCTCTTGCCTCTTTTAGCCCTGAAGCGACAGTCTGAGCAAAATCGTCCGGTGAACCTCCATTAATGACTGTCAGGTGCGGTATTTCGCGACTGGTTCCATAAGCGCCTTCATAGGTAGAAGAAAGATCCTCATACTGTTTCTTGCCCAATTTAGCGTACTTCGGAGCCCCCTTTGAACGATCAATAAAGAGAGAAAAGATCGGAATATTACGAACATAAGACTTATCTCGTAATTCTTTTACTGGGAAAACATCTTCACGTCCTGGGGCATCGCCCACCAAGATAATAACTTTAGCGCTATTATCTCTCCACTGTTGGGAATCGAGAGCAAGATTTACTCCACTCATTACGGCTTCGGGAATATCATCTGTTTTTACTGGCGTTTCTCTTGCTTTAACCTTACTAAGTACCTTTACAAAGTCCCTGGGTTTCATTACGTTAGAAGTGAATTGTTTCACTGTGAATGCGAATTTTTTGTCTTTGTCTTTATACCCAACAAAGCCAAAACGAATATCACGACCATCAGAATCCATCGCAAATTGTTTGATCACGACCATTAACTGCTCTAAATACGGTTGCATTGAGCTGGTTAAATCCATCACAAACACGATATCAATAGGTAAGTTTCCATTAACGCCTTGATTGTTTTCTCCATTTCGAGTCTGAGCAGCAACTTCGAGCAAACGAGCAAATTGGCCATCCATGTACAGCTCACCTGAAGTTGGTTCATAGAAGTCCAGTAATGGATACATCACAATTTGCTCTTGCCCCTGCCCTACGACCGGTTCAATAGCAAGCGCTCCACTTGTCCGATCGACCGTACCTGACTCAAAATCAGAGTACAATTGGTCAAGCTCTTGCTTTCTTACCATCTTATCTGCCTTCATCAGAGCAACTGCATCCTCAGCAGTTTTGAAAAAAACCGATGGTGCTCTACTAAGAGAATTGGTGAAGCGCATGACAAGCGCCCTCTTCCAAGAGATAGCATCTTTTTCTGAAATCCAGCCAATGACTTCAGGATCCCAATTACTGGGTTTCTGTTTGGGTACATAATCTTCCGTGACCTGATACCAAAGAGTACCACTGCTGTCTTTCTCTTTTGCTACCACACCAAATGCTTCATATAAGGGCAAGTTGTCCCTTACAATCTCAGCAGATTCAGTCGGGGTCACATAAAGTTTAGCGAACTGCTTCGTGAGCACCCTTGAAATATTACTATCATCGGGATGTTCACCAATACCATTCCAAAAAGTCGTCGTTCCATCTTTTAAGCGAATTTCTCTTATAACACCTTTGATGTAGTTCGGATGACGTTTTTGAGCCCATTGAACCCCAATAGTTTGTCTATCCAACTGCAGTGAAGAGGCCATCATTTTATAGAGAGTCGTTCTATCGCTATTTTCAGCCTCGGCCAATTCGCTCACATCTGAGGCACAGTTGTAATTGATCTTTAGTAACCCATCTAAGCGCTCCCCCAGACAAGAGTCTGAGGAAAGCTGTGCTTTCTCAAGATCCATCTGCCTAACTTGCATGGAGGCTAGTAGAGAAGAATAGCTATCAGCATGCACTTCGCATGAGATGGTTAATAACCCCACAATTGCCAACGAAAAATAATGAGATAAAGAAAACTTACGTACATTCATTAGCTTTACTCCTTACCTAATAGTGTGGAACTACTATTGAGCTTGTCAGCCACACCCCAAGGGTTCGCATTACCGACCAGATCCATGGTCAAAGGGTCAGTTGAACTGTTTGAAAATATTGTCATTGTACTTTGAATGCTGTCTTGAACATGTTGCGCTAGAATCACACGAATGTACGCACTCTCTCCTGGTGCAACCTCCAGTTCGGCCTCTTGAGGCTCAATAGAGAAACCTTGTTGTGAAAACTCTATCCTATCGATCTCAAGACCCAAATCACCGTCATTGAAAATTTCCACTCTTACCGTTTGACCGGGAGAGAACGTTAGGGCTGTTTCATCAACACGCAGCAGAGCCGATCCCCTAAACATAGCGAACCAAATAATCAAGGAAAGCACGACTACCATTGCGCTCGCGATAGAAAAAGCCACCCAAGGAATTTTTTTCTTGGGTATTACTTCTTCCAAGGCTGCGCCACATGGCTCACCAAAAACCGTTTCCCCTGGACAATAGGCTTGTCCGTCATCCCCTATTGTCACCGCTGATGCCATGATTATTTCATCGGTGGCAGCATGCTCACAGTCACCGTCTGGTCCACCAGTATTTTTACATCGATATGTGACTTCTGTAGCCATGTTTACCAACTCCTTTACAGACGTTCTTTAAGTTCCGGGATAACTCGGTATATTGCTTCGTGAATCGCCGCTTTAAACTTTCCGTACCTTTCGTCTTCTTCATTTCTTTTCGCTAGAAGAAATATGAATTTGAGGTAATCTGAAAGTACCAATTCTGCTTGTTCTAGATCCTGTCTATCGATTGATTTTTTGGTGAATAAGGCTTCAACTTTATTGCCGCTTTCACGAATAAAGTGCTCATGGTAGCAGGTGTACAAAATCGTCAACTCCAGGCTAACCTCGGTTTCATACTGTTCTTTCATCCGCTCAACTTGATCAAACGGTGTTTTGGTTAGCTTAAAGCCAGTATCAATCCGATTCTCAATCGGACTAAATTTATCCTGTCTGGTACCAAAATAAATTGGGAGATCTAACTCATCAGGTAGCTGGAGGTATCCCATTGCCGCGGAAGTCAGTACGGCAGGAAGTTTTAATTCCAATTCTTCAGCTCGACTTGGCAGCATCAAATCAGGGAATTGAAAAGATTCACTGTGGCATTGATAAGCAATGAATTTTCCATCATTACTGATCATGGCCTTGTCATAATGAGATTTTAACGCCGACGTGACTGCTGCTTGACGAATTGGGAAATAAAAAGCCACCGTCAAAGCACTAATTTCATTCGGACATCGCTCCTCAGGGATAACTTTAATGAGGATTTCACCTTCATTGTTAGACAACATACCTTTGGCGCAGTTTTGTAGAGCATCACTAAATGAGGCCGGGACGTCTTGACAAGCTGGCAACAACAACAGGCGACGCTTTCTTGGCCCAGGCTTAGGGACATTTGGTCGAGGTTGCCCTGAGTCGAAAGAAACCATTGGACTTGATTTTTTGATCCAACCTTGGACAATTTTTTCTAAAGCCGGTGTTACTTCGTTAAACTCTTCATAGAGTTCTTTAACGATATTTCGACCAAAGAACGGCTTAAAGTCCGGATAATTTTCCACCACACTTGAGTGGAAAGTATGGCTATACTGTAACGTTTCCTTTCTAATCGTATTTGGAAAATCACCGCGTACTACGTTGGTTTTTTCATCCATAACCATATTGCGATTGTAGGCTTGGAACTCACGTCTATCGCCACGTAGTTCTTTGAGTTTCTCCCATATTGAGTTTCCATTGATCTCTAATTGAGTTTTATCTGTCACAAAATATTGTTGGATAGATTCGTTTATATCATCCCATTTCACCCAATCTTCGATGCCTGATGACTTATCTTTTTCAACGTTAAGATCCGTCAATAGGTTATCTCTCAATGTCACGATATTTAACTTAAATTGGCCAACCTCTTTTCGCAGTATACGCAGGCCATCAAGAAGCTCTGAACAGAAATCAGCACCATACTTGGCCGCTCTCTCATAAGTACGATTTGAATAGAAGTTTACGGACTCACTCTGGTACTGAGAAAATAGTCTTACGGCACTACCACTGACCTTATAACCGATTTGCCCTATTTTTCTAATTTCGTCTTTAATTGCGTTACGTTTACTTTGCGCCGCATTAGCCATTTTCTCGTAACCGCTGCCTCTTTTGCTAAAGTCGCTGCCATCACTTTCAATTCGCTCAATCAAAGAATCAACCATCTCAGGAAGATTATTTACGGTGTGATTATCGGCACTACACTCAATGCCATCCAACAACATTGCCTCAATGTGCTTTCTGACTCGAGTGGCTCTTTTATCCAACTCGACATGACTACCGTGATAACCGAAGTAGCGTTCAACACCACCTTGATCACCCAAAATACGAAAACCTTCACTCCAATACAGTTCTGCTTCGCGATTAAAGACCGTGATCCATTGCTGCATCTCTTTGTACGAATCCGCCTGCTTCGTCTCACGCTCGATGGCTTCTAGTTTGAGACGCCAGTCTTGCTGATAAGAGACAAAGTCCACTTCTTCTAGGTACTTAGTATCACCAACCGCTTTATCAAGCCATAGATCCCCTTTGCTCACTTCAAAACCTTTGACCGATTCTGAAATAACCGTCTTGGCATTAAAGGCCAAAGGATCGTCTAAGAAAGTTTTCACCCAGTTGTTATGCAGTAGCTGCAGCGTAAACTGTAAGCCTAAAGAAGAAGCTAATCGTTGACGAATCTTAGTCTCAGGAATTGAAACACGATGAACACCATAGGCACCATTCTTCATAGAGCGGACACCCGTAAATCCTTCATCCGTCGTTTCCGGGTTATCTTCATTGGATAGAGCCTGACGAATAGGATTCGGTAAGTCACCTAACTGCCTTACTGTTAATTGGAAAAGCAACTCGGCTGTACCATCAATTTGTTCCGGTAAACTAGCTCTTGTGCCTCTATCCGTTGTATCTGTTACCAAAAACAGAGACTTAAAGGTTTGCTTAAGGTCGTACTGATTCGTGTCGTCTACACCAGCGTCGACGGGTTTGATAGAAAGACGCTTGGAATGAGGAGGGTTACGAATATCCCATGGCTTGTATAGAGATCGATTAAAGGCGTTATATTCTTTTAGTGCCGCATATTGGTTGATATAAAATCGACCGGTATTTTTATCTCCAACGTCCGCAGCCGTCGTAAAAGCGTGCACATAAACAGTGGCCTTCCAAGACTGATTACCCAAATAGGACTGAAGTTGGGCAACGATATCAAGCATGGTGCCGCCACCTGTACCGGTCGCAATGCTGCCAGCGACGTGAATATCGACAACAAACTCGCCACCATTATCTGACAGTCTCTCTAAGCGATTCGCTACACCGTTAATAATATTATCAACATTGTCGCCACTCGCTAAAGCCAAACGGCCCAATCTTCGTAATTGATTACACCCACAATCAGGCTCAAGACCTACTGTTATATTGGTTAGAAAACCCTTTTCATCCTCTCGTCTTAACCAAGGAGAAACCCCAGTATAAAGATCGATATTTTGAGCCGTATCCATGACTGATGCGCTGCGCAGTAATACCTGTTCGCGCCCTGTTAAAGCAATGTCTTCCCCAAGACTAACCCACTCATCACGCTTTCCTTGGCCAGCGAGATCATCGGCATGAGAGTCAATGCTGAGCGTTGCAATTCGCGATGTATATCCACCATTGCCACCTTCCGCAAAGTGAAAGACGTCTGGAATTTGCTTATCTTCCTCTCCTCGAGCACGCCATTCGACATGAAGTTTCTTCTTCAATTCACGAACAACTTCACAGCCTGTTCCACCTACGCCGATTAGTAATGTGTTTTTTTGAGTCATCCTAGGTCTCCGGATAGTTTTTTGTATAAACTATAAATTTGGTTTAATTAAAAAGTTTAAAACTCTTCGTTTATTTTCCGTAACGCGCCCCAAGTAAGCAGAGCGGTAATAATGAGATTAATCAATATAAATACCAGAACTCCACATACACTTGCGATGAGCATAATTTTTCCAGCCTGTGCGACTAATTCATCAGAAATCTCGTTTCCTGCAATAGCAATAGCACTGGCCATTTCGTAATTTGGATTGTTTTCGAAGTTTTCTGACATATCCTGGAAAATTTCCTTCTTAGCCGAACCAGAACCAGCCGAAAGAATCCAACTCAAAATTGGCATCGTACTATCAAAATTATCCAAAGCACCTTCAAGGTAAGTATCAATAGCCATTAAGCGGGCTTGGTCGGATCGACCGGGTATCGTACTTCCGCCTATATCTGGGTGAGGATAGTCTGTGAAGTTTTCGAGCGAATGACCTTGTGAGTTTTTTAAAGATGCGACATTTTCGTAGGCATCTCTGAAAGTTTCATTGCGCCACTGTTGGTCAGCTATCAATGACAACTCCCAACCTTTAATAACAACTTTAACGACAGGTTCCGTAAACTGAAGTGAAAACAAAAGAATCACGGTAAAAAAAGTAGTTGCAAAAGAAATGACAGTTCCAAAAGCAAAACCGATACCAGCATCATAATCTGTATTTACATTTCTAACAATTAGCCCAATAACCCAGACCACTAAAATTGAAATAGTCACCGCTGCAGCGATACTAATATAAAACACCCTTCCCCCAAGATGCATTTGTATAATCAACTGAAATATCGTCATAAACAGATCAATTATCACATAGTCAGATTGAATCAACTTCTCTATAAAGTATTGTTCCATTTAATTACTATCCTATCGCCAACATGACAACGCAATCTTCACAACGCCAACAATCAAAAAAACCACACACAAAAACTTCAAGACGAAAATTCTCATCACAAGTTTTCACTTATTTAATGACAAAACTAAAACTATTTCGACTCAAAAATTAATTTAACTTTGATTTTAGAGCCATTATTTAAGCACAGTACTAGGGGATAGTTTAATCTTCATACGAAAGCATGAACTAGCTAAGTAGAATAATTACAAATGCGAAACACCCCAAGTTAATACATGCAACCTAGGCGAAAAACACATTATTATCGAGACTCAGATCATGAGGAGAAATTAAGTTAACTATCAATACTATTCATTATGTTTTTCAAGCAAAACACCTACCTTTGCTTAGTTGTAATTAAGACAAACATCGACCAAGAGTCTAATGAAAAACGGCTAATCACGAATCAACAAAAACTAGACATTGTAGTAAATAAAAATATTATCTCGCTAAACATGAACCATGCAGATACGCTAAGATCCCATCTAGAAAAATCTCCGACTCTATCTACAACTATTCTGCAAAAAACATTAAAAGAGGTAATGATGTTCGCTACGCAGGAGAATGATCCGATGGAACTAAACTAACGTACTTGTCGTGGAACTAGGGCAAAGTACTGAGGGATCCCCTCATAATTTCCCCAAAGCACAACCATGTTTGAATAGATTTTGAGCAAGCAGGGTTGCAGCCGCGAGCAAGTCTTCCCTCGTTATTGTGTAGCCAGAATGCCGCAAAACTTCCATCCCTAAGCGCACTGTTGAGAGTACATTTCGATTTTTGACAGTGTTAGCTTGGAAGTGCTTATCCCAACCTTGTTTCTGACCATGAACTCCAGCAAGCCAAAATGTCAGTTGAAGCATTAGGGCGATTAGCAGCATGATATCAAAGCGCTCTGAGCTGCTAGTTCGGCTATGACGGAGGCCTAAACCGTAGGCTGGGCTTTTCAAGTCTCGGAAGGTTTCTTCAATTTGCATACGCTTCGAGTAGAGCCTAACAAGTTGCTTTGGTGTTCGGATTTCAACGGGCAAGTTAGTCGCTAAAACCCATGGTTCTTTTGTCGAAGCGGAGTAGATTTTAGGTGACGGATGATGACAATTAGTCCGTGTCGAACGCTGATTTTTTCGGCCTTTAGGACGTGATTTATACAGTGCAATTTGACATGAAATTGGGTTGCTCTTAGTCAACCTCTTATAGCCTAAAGTCTTTGAGCGACTTGAGGATATGCTATGTAAGTTGCTGATAGGTTGCCAGTTTTCCGCACCTAAATCTGCATATTGCACTTTCCCTCTGACTCGACTTAACCAGTACCAACCTAGCTTTTCAACGGATTTATACCATGGCACTTTAAAGCCAGCATCACTGACAATGAGCGGTGTAGTGTTACTCGGTAGAATGCTTGCAAGGTCGGCTAGAAATTGGTCATGAGCCTTCTTTGAACATTGCTCTGAAAGCGGAAAGGCTTTCTCATAAAGAGTAATAGAACGACCATGTAGTGCCACCGAAGCCCGCAATACCATAAGCCGTTTTTGCTCACGAATATCAGACCAGTCAACAAGAACAATGGGCATCGAATTACCTGAACAGATAAAGCTGGCATGCCAACGGTATACAGCGAGTCGCTCTTTGTGCAAGTGACGATTACCTAACAATCTGTCGATTCGTTTGATGTTATGTTTTGTTCTGGCTTTCGTTGGCAGGTTACGACCAAGTTCGGTAAGAGTGAGCGTTTTACATTCAAGTAATGCGTGGCAAGCCAGCGTTAAACTGTTGAGTCGTTTTAAGTGCAATTCAGGGCAGAATTGGTAAAGAGAGTCGTGTAAAATATCGAGTTCGCACATCTTGTTGTCTGGTTATTGATTTTTCTCAGAACCATTTGATCACATGACAAGATGTGCATCTACCTTAAATTTATGATTTTTATCAAAATCATTAGGGGATTCCTCAGGGCAAAGTAACTTCTTAGGCTGAACCTGTTCTCAGATCACTTATCGATTCAGATCATAATTTATATAATTATTTCACAACTGGAATAAAGAATATTTCAGAGATGCCTATTATCCGCGGCCATTCAGTTATAAGTATCGATAAATCATAGCTTGTTCGAGTGATACCAAAAGTGAAAGGCTTACTTATTCATTATGTTGCTCTTAAACAGCAATACCAACTGAAGGCATGTCCGTTCGAGAGAATCGACAATCAAGTTAAGTTGATAATAAGGATGAGTTGTGGATATTGATATGCGAAATAGCTTTTTATGAAGATGAAAACAATTTACCTAGGCAGGCGGTAATGAACGCAAAAAAGCCCCGCTAAATGCGGGGCCTCGTTTATTAACTATCAAACAAGCCGTGCTTATTCGTCGTCCAAATCCACCAGCTTAGTACTGCCGCCGTGAACCTTTTCACGCTGACGTTGCACCATGGCATAGAAGCCAGGAATAAGTAACGTACCAGCAAGCAGTACGCACAACAGACCGCCAATCAGTGAAACACCCAGAGAGTTTTGGCTGATGTGTCCAGCACCAGAGGCGAAGATCAGAGGGAAAATTCCCAAGATAAACGACCATGATGTCATGTTAACCGCGCGGAAACGCAGCGTACCGCCCTTCACTGCCGCATCATCGATTGATGCTTCGTTATCTTCACGTTCCATCTTGGCAAACTCGACGATCAAGATAGCATTCTTTGCGGCGAGCGCTATCAAGAGAACCAAACCAATCTGCGCGTACAAGTTAAGTGGTGTTCCGGTTAAATTAAGCGCAAGGAATGAGCCAAATGTCGCCACAGGGACCACTAATATGATCGCTAAAGGAATACTCCAACTCTCATATTGAGCAACCATGAACAGATAGATAAAGATCAGCGCAAGTGCAAAGGCAAAGATCGCTTGGTTGCCGGCCAGAACTTCTTGGTACGCCATCCCGGTCCATTCATATTGGTAGCCTTGCGGGAGCATTTCAGCGGCTACACGTTCCATCGCTGCAATCGCATCGCCACTTGAGTAACCCGGTGCTGGCTGCCCTTGGATAACCGCACTACGGTACATGTTGTAACGCCATGCGACGTCAGGCTCAAAGATTTGCTCGTAGCTGACGAGAGTACTTAGCGGCACCATTTGACCCGATGACGAACGCACATGGAAACGCTCAAGATCTTCCATACCGCTACGATGCTCGGCATCGGCCTGCATGGTTACGCGGAAGTTCTTACCAAACATCGTAAAGTCATTAACGTACAATGACCCTAAGTTACCCTGTAGCGTTTGGAAAATGCTCGATAATGGCACACCAAGCTGCTGAGATTTTTCACGGTCAATATCCACATAGTAGTGTGGAACATTGGCGCGGAAGGTCGAGAAGGCAAAGCCAATTTCTGGCTGCTTTTTCGCTTCTTCAATCAACTGGTTCATCAAGATTGATAAATCAGTACGGCTTCGGCCAAGTGAGTCCTCTAATACAAACTCAAAACCAGATGCTGCGCCCATACCCGGTACCGCTGGTGGTCCCATCGCAAACACCACCGCCTGTGGCAACTGCATCGCCGCGCGGCCATTAATACGTTGTGCAATCGCGTTAGATGAATGATCACCATCCAAACCATTACGGGTTTCCCAGTCATGCAATTTGATAAACAGCGAAGCACCGTTAGAGGCAGCAGCGCCGGTCATAAACGCAAAACCGTTGGCTACCGTCACACCATCAACACCTGGCTCTTGCTCAACCATACCAATCAACTCTTCGGTCACTTCTTCGGTACGAGAAAGCGACGCTGAGTCAGGTAATTGCACGTTAACCAGTAATATACCTTTGTCTTCTTGTGGTACAAAAGCCGTAGAGGTGGTCTTAGCGAAGAAACCCACGGCCGCAAGAGCAACAAAAAAGAAGCCAACGAGCAGAACCGTCTTCTTAACTAAGAATCCAGCAATTTTGCCATAACGAGTGGTGATCGCTTCAAGACCATTGTTGAATGCTTGGAACCAACGAGCTGTATTGCCTCCACCTTGCTTTAAGACCAATGAACAGATTGCTGGCGATAATGTCAGCGCGTTGATTGATGAGATAACCACGGAGATACAGATTGTCAGCGCGAACTGTCGGTACATGATGCCCGTAATACCAGGTAGCATCGCCACTGGTAAGAACACCGCTAGTAGAACCAGCGTTGAAGTGATGATCGGGCCAGTTACCTCTTTCATCGCAAGTAATGTCGCTTTACGAGGTGAAATCGTCGGATCTTTTGCCATGGTGGTATCGACGTTTTCGATAACCAAGATCGCATCATCCACCACGATACCGATGGCCAAAATCAAACCAAATAGCGTCACAGTGTTGATTGTGAATCCCGTCATTTGCATCACTGCAAATGTCCCCACCAGTGAGACTGGAATCGCTACAACGGGGATCAAAGTCGCACGCGCACTGCCTAAGAATAGGTAGGTTACCGCTATAACCAGCAAGATCGCTTCAACTAAGGTTTTGACCACGCCTTTAATTGATTCCGCTACAAACACTGTCGTGTCATAACTGGTTTCGTAGGCCATTCCCTCAGGGAAATTCACACTGAGTTTATCCAGTAATGCCATCACCGCCTGTCCACTCTCTAACGCATTCGCGTCGGATTGCAGAGAAAGCGCCACAATAGAGGCATCTTGACCACGGAATTTGCCGCTACCATCGTAAAATTTCTTACCGAGTTCAACACGGGCGACATCTTGTAGATAAACCGTCGAGCCATCATTGTTGGCTCGAAGCACCACATGTTGAAACTCTTCTACTGATTCTAAACGCCCTTTCGTTACAAGGTTAAATTGTACTTCTTGTGCATTGTTGTATGGCGCAGCACCGACACGGCCTGCCGCCACTTGCACGTTTTGCTCTTTAAGCGCGGCATGTACATCAGTAGTGGTGATCTTTAAGTTGGCCATTTTTTCAGGATCAAGCCAAACACGCATGGCATATTCGCCGCCACCGATCACGTTTACTTCACTGATGCCCGTCACACGCGCCAATTGATCTTTTACATTTAAATTAATGTAGTTAATCAAGAATTGGTCATCATAGTGACCTCGAGGATCATAGAAGTTCAGTACCATTAGGAGGTCGGGTGAACGCTTTTTCACCGTAATACCGGCCATACGAACTTCTTGCGGCAACTTAGATTCAATCTGCGCCACACGATTTTGTACGTTAACCTGCGCCATATCAGGATCAGTGCCTACATCAAACGTGACGTTAAGGCTATAGGAACCATCGTTAGCACTTTTAGAAGACATATAAATCATATCTTCTACGCCGTTTACAGCAGATTCCAACGGATCGGCAATCGCTTGTTCAACAACTTCCGCACTTGCCCCCGTGTAATAGGCTGAAACGCTCACTGACGGTGGACTGATTTTCGGATACTCAGCAATAGGTAGCACAGCAAGCGCGATCGCCCCAGCTAAGGTGAGTATGATAGAAATGACCAGCGCAAACTTAGGGCGCTGGATAAAGAAACGACTTAGCATCTAGCCCCCGATTACTGTTCAGCAGGTGATTCGATACGCACCGGCACACCGTTACGAATACGCTGTAGCCCCTGAGTGATCACCACTTCCTCGCCGTTGAGACCGTTTTTGATCACGATGCCTTGCTCTAATTGGCGACCCAACTCAACATTGCGACGTTCCGCGACATTACCCTCAGCAACCAACATAACGAAGTGACCTTCTAAGTCCGTTTGAACCGCACGGCGCGGTACTACTAAAACGTCCGTCGGCGCTTTTTCACGCAATTCGACGCGGACATGCTGTCCTGGGAGTAAGCGATAATCTGGATTTGGTACGATAGCACGCATCGCTAACGTCCCGGTTGCAAGATCAATTCGGTTACCAAGAAAATCAAGCGAACCTAGATGACCAAACGGCTGTCCATTTTCTAGAATGACCTGCACTTCAACCGCATCGGCATTTTCACTACCATCACCTTTGACACTATCCATCCCCATCTCTAGGCGCTCACGCTCACTAACACTAAACATGGTATGCACAGGGTCAAGACTGACTAACGTCGTTAAGATGCCAGATTGAGGAGAGACAAGATCGCCAGTACTTACTTTGCTAGAGCTAATTCGCCCAGCGAAAGGCGCTTTAATTTGAGTATAAGAAAGGGTGACTTCTGCTAATTTTAATTGTGCTTGCGACGATTCCACTAAGGCTTCTGCGCCAAGCAATTGCGCGGTCAAGTTATCAAATTCAGATTGAGAAATACTGCCTTTCGGCAAAAGGTTTTTACCACGATTAAAATCTAACTGTGCCTTCTTAAGGTTAGCATTGGCTTGAGCAACACTGGCTTTGGCAGCAGCCAACTGTGCTTCAAATGAAGAAGGTTCAATAGAATAAAGTAGCTGTCCAGCTTCAACCATTTGCCCTTCATCGAAATGACGTTCTTTTAGATAACCTGAAACTTGGGCGGTAATATTGGTGTCTTCAACCGCTTGAACACGGCCAATATAAGACTTACTTTGTTGATGAGAGGTACTAAGAACGGGCTCAGCTGCGACTAAAGAGGACGGTGGTTGTTTTGAGGCGTTGTCGGACTCACCACAACCCACTAATACCAGTGAGCTCAGGATCACCGAGGCCAAAATTGTTTTTTTCATGGTCAATACCGTTAGATAAGTGGCTATAATTACAGTAACTTACCCAACGGTACATGGTTTAATGTCCGAACAACATCAAGACCGCGCTTTGAATTTGTTTCAATCTGTTTCTGCGGTAGAGATCAAACTATTTGATAGAATATTCAATAACTGTTTTGGCGAAGACCAAGTGTAGACCAATTCAGGTACTTGATTGCCGCAAGGCGCGTCCCACAACCTCTCTAGTGAATTCTCGCCACCAAGATGTTCATAGAAATCGACCGCTTGGCCATTTTTAGCCATCACTTCTAGATAGACGCCAGTATCAGAAAAGTGTTGATCAATCCATTTAGCCGTTTCGGCGATTAACTTCGCCCCTAAACCTTGGCCACGATAGCGACCATCAATATGCAATGCATCGATAATCGTCCCTTTGTCATAGTCATGATTACCGAAAGCACAGATAAATCCACACAATTGGCCATCATCCTCTGCAATCAACACATGCTGATTAAAAGGTGGGTTTATAAGACGAGTTTGCCAGATAACCAGACGGTCATCGATAACGTCATGATCGAGGTAGTTTGCCCCTAATATCCCTTGATAATAGGTCTGCCAACTTTGCGCGTGCAAATGCGCAATACGTTCGTAGTCTTTATATTCAGCTACTTTAATTTCCATTGCTAGTTCCTTATTACTTCCTGTAAGGATTCCGTTCCTTATCCATACTATGCACTGAGGGATCCCCTCATAATTTCCCCAAAGCACAACCATGTTTGAATAGATTTTGAGCAAGCAGGGTTGCAGCCGCGAGCAAGTCTTCCCTCGTTATTGTGTAGCCAGAATGCCGCAAAACTTCCATCCCTAAGCGCACTGTTGAGAGTACATTTCGATTTTTGACAGTGTTAGCTTGGAAGTGCTTATCCCAACCTTGTTTCTGACCATGAACTCCAGCAAGCCAAAATGTCAGTTGAAGCATTAGGGCGATTAGCAGCATGATATCAAAGCGCTCTGAGCTGCTAGTTCGGCTATGACGGAGGCCTAAACCGTAGGCTGGGCTTTTCAAGTCTCGGAAGGTTTCTTCAATTTGCATACGCTTCGAGTAGAGCCTAACAAGTTGCTTTGGTGTTCGGATTTCAACGGGCAAGTTAGTCGCTAAAACCCATGGTTCTTTTGTCGAAGCGGAGTAGATTTTAGGTGACGGATGATGACAATTAGTCCGTGTCGAACGCTGATTTTTTCGGCCTTTAGGACGTGATTTATACAGTGCAATTTGACATGAAATTGGGTTGCTCTTAGTCAACCTCTTATAGCCTAAAGTCTTTGAGCGACTTGAGGATATGCTATGTAAGTTGCTGATAGGTTGCCAGTTTTCCGCACCTAAATCTGCATATTGCACTTTCCCTCTGACTCGACTTAACCAGTACCAACCTAGCTTTTCAACGGATTTATACCATGGCACTTTAAAGCCAGCATCACTGACAATGAGCGGTGTAGTGTTACTCGGTAGAATGCTTGCAAGGTCGGCTAGAAATTGGTCATGAGCCTTCTTTGAACATTGCTCTGAAAGCGGAAAGGCTTTCTCATAAAGAGTAATAGAACGACCATGTAGTGCCACCGAAGCCCGCAATACCATAAGCCGTTTTTGCTCACGAATATCAGACCAGTCAACAAGAACAATGGGCATCGAATTACCTGAACAGATAAAGCTGGCATGCCAACGGTATACAGCGAGTCGCTCTTTGTGCAAGTGACGATTACCTAACAATCTGTCGATTCGTTTGATGTTATGTTTTGTTCTGGCTTTCGTTGGCAGGTTACGACCAAGTTCGGTAAGAGTGAGCGTTTTACATTCAAGTAATGCGTGGCAAGCCAGCGTTAAACTGTTGAGTCGTTTTAAGTGCAATTCAGGGCAGAATTGGTAAAGAGAGTCGTGTAAAATATCGAGTTCGCACATCTTGTTGTCTGGTTATTGATTTTTCTCAGAACCATTTGATCACATGACAAGATGTGCATCTACCTTAAATTTATGATTTTTATCAAAATCATTAGGGGATTCCTCAGTACTATGCATTAACAGGCGAAAAGCAAAACATTCTAAAACAATTTACCATCACAATTTGAAACAACAGTGATTTGACTTACACGTGTACGCTGATAATCTAGCGCACAACTGTTCGCTAAAAGGATATTTTAATGCGTCACTCTGTCAAACCACCCATAATCTGGCTTAATGTGTTGTTATTCCTCACTACATTTATCGCCGCAATTATTGCCGTACCTTGGTATGGTATGGTGCAGGGTTATCAAGCTGAGCACTGGTTATGGTTACTGGTTGCATTTTCGTTCTGTAACCTTTCTATTACTGCTGGCTATCACCGTTTGTGGTCACACAAAACTTATCAAGCCCACCCTGCTTTGCGGGTAATTTTTGCTATTGGTGGTGCTTTCGCACTGCAAAACAGCGCTTTACATTGGAGCTCTGACCATCGAATTCATCACAAGCACGTCGACAAGAACGACGTAGATCCATACTCAGCCAAACGTGGTCTGTGGTTTTCTCATATTGGCTGGATGCTGAGACACTACAACAAAGAGAGCTACCACGATTACGGTAACTGCCGTGATTTACAAAAAGACTGGGTCGTAATGTGGCAACACAAATATTACTTATTACTCGCCATCGCGACCAATATCGGCATTCCGCTGGCGCTTGGTCTTATTTATCACGACATCGCGGGCATGTTATTGATTGTTGGCGTATTACGTTTAGTCCTAAGCCACCATACGACATTTTTTATCAACTCATTGGCACACGTATGGGGATCTCAACCTTACACAGACAAAAACACGGCACGTGACAACGGAATTCTCGCAGTGCTGACCTTTGGTGAGGGCTACCATAACTTCCATCACATCTTTGAAAATGATTATCGTAATGGTATTTATTGGTGGCAATATGATCCGACTAAATGGTTCATTAAGAGCTCACAATGGTTAGGACTTGCCGATAAATTACGTACTACTCCCAAACTAAAAATTGAGCAAGCTAAAGCGAAACAAGCATTGAAGAAAGCACTTGAAAAAATTGAAGATCGCCCTGACATGCAACACCTTAAGCAAGCGCTAAACGACGAGTTTGAATTGTTAGTTGGTAAAATAAAAGACTATTACGAGCTGAAACGACAGCTGGTGGAACATAAACGCAGCGGACTGGTGGCTAAATATGAGCACTCTTTGCTTTTGATTCGCTATCGTCAAATTAAAGCTGAGCGCAAAGCGCTGCAGAAGAACTGGCAACTGATGTTAACCCATTGCTACTAGACAACGAGTACGTTTAAAAACACGAAGGAGCGATTTTCGCTCCTTCGTGTTTTCAGTGAGCATCGTCACACTGATAAGCTGAGAACTCATTGCTATTCTCGTGTCATTAATAGCAATTTTGGAAATAGTGAACATCATTTATCGTCATAAGCACAAAGCTAAATTCGGTTAACCCTCTGAAAAATAATGAATCCTTCCTTTCCTAGTAAAACCATACCCTTTCTTTGATCCTATGCTGATAACATCTCGCTAGCTCATCCCCACAATTGTTATTACACTGTGAAGCGGAACAAAGTTGATCATTGTATATTTGCGGCGAGACAAGGAAGTCTATGAATAACCAAGCGTTAATTGAAAAATTCATTCGTATTATTGGCACTGAAAACGTGTTGACTCATGAAAAGAAAACGGAATATTACCGCTCTGGCTTTCGCTCTGGTCAGGGCAAGGCACTGGCTGTATTGTTCCCTAATTCATTAGTTGAGCAATGGCAGCTACTGCAAGCTGCGGTGGCTGCCAACTGCATCATTATTATGCAGGCAGCAAAAACCGGTTTAACCGAAGGCTCTGCCCCCAGTGGCGATGATTACGATCGCGAAGTGGTGGTCATCAATATTACTCGTATTAAAACGCTGCATTTAATTAATGATGGCGCGCAAATTATTAGCCTACCTGGTGTCAGTCTTCACCAGTTGGATAAGCGTTTAAAATCGGTCAATCGAGCTCCCCACTCTGTGATCGGGTCTTCGACGATCGGCGCGACAGTCGTTGGCGGCATTGCCAATAACTCAGGTGGCGCCCTAGTGAAAAGAGGCCCCGCCTACACGGAACTAGCGCTTTTCGCCCGCGTCACTAAAGAAGGTCAATTAGAGCTCGTTAATCACCTTGGCATCAACGATCTTGGTGAAACACCGGAGCAAATCCTCGCGAATGTTGAACAGGGAAATTTTGCCGCAAGCTCAATCGAAACCGGGGATGCAATGGCTTCTGATCATGAATATGAACAACGCGTTCGTGATATTAATGCCGAAACCCCATCACGCTTTAATGCTGACTCACGTAGGCTTTTTGAGTCCAGTGGTTGTGCTGGCAAACTGGCGGTGTTTGCTGTCCGAGTTGATACCTATCCGATACCCAGCAAAGAACAACTTTTTTATATCGGATGTAACGATGCAGACAAACTGACCACACTGCGCCGCGATATGCTGAGTCAATTCGAAAACCTGCCTGAGATGGGTGAATACATGCATCGTGATATTTTCAATTTGGCGGAAAAATACGGTAAAGATGTATTCTTGTCTATTCACCATTTAGGCACTGACAATTTACCTATACCGAATCAACTTGAAGATGCAGGCTTGAGAACCTGAAAATTATCATTAATTCGAGATGCCAAAGAGCCTGCGATCTCTGGAAGTGTCACAGTAAAAAATTGGTCTATTGCCGCCTTGAAGTCCCGTTTACTTTTGAAGTAAACGTTGTTCCTCGACTTCTCATTCATTACTTTCCAAAGCCGCTCTATTGGGTTGAGGTTTGGGCTGTAAGGTGGAAGATAATGCAGCTCAATATTAAGGACAAATGCCGCATCTCTGACCAAGTCACTACGGTGATATCCCGCACCATCTAAGATGATATGAAGCTTATGAGCTAACGGATAACTCTCTCTTAACTTACAGAAAAAACGAACTATCGTTTCACTGTTAATGCTCTCATAATCATCAACAATAGTAGCTCCGATATCTGACAGGTTCAGTGCGCCAAGAATGTTCAATCGACAGCGATTTCCCGTTGTTTCAATCACTTTATCTTGACCAGTTCGTATCCAGCCATGAGATATTTTTGTTGATAGGGTTGGGTGAACAGCATCGATAAAGACTATCGATTCATCCTCGCCACAACTTGCCTTTAGCGCTTCGTAAGCATCAATGAAAGCTTGTTGTTTTGCTTCATCAAACTTATGTGGAACGCCTTTCGGTTGCTTGTAGCTAAAACCGTTATGGTGAAGCCATTTGTTCATACCAGAGACAGTGTAATCAAGTCCAAAAGTCTCTTTAACGTAGGCGACAATTTGATGAGTATGAGGATAGGTTTTCTCAGTCAAATGCTCGATTAGGTGCATGGTTTGAGTTGCAGAAAGCTTGCTTTGACTTCCGCCATTTTCAGGCTTAAGTTTTTCAGAAAGAACGTAGTCGCTAAGGTGACGTGCAACGGTGGATTCATGAATCCGAAGAGCTTGTGAAATCATAGTCTGATTCCAGCCTTCAGAAGCCAGCAAAACAGCCTTAATACGGTCGCAAACTCGACTATCACGTTCAATATCGTGCATTTGTTCGAGTTGCAGTTTCTGTTGAGGAGTCAGTGTAATTTTCATGGTTCGTAGCATGATCCTGATTCTAAAGAAAATCAAGCATCTTCAATGATCACAGGTATAAGTTCTTTTCACTCAAGGCGAAAGTCGAGTCCATACTAAAACGGGTTCCATTTGTCTCTAACGACCTGCCTGATCTTGCGCTCTATTGGCTCAGTAAATTATTCCCCCAGCATTTGCCAGCCAGAATGTTGCAATTCAGAGACCAATACCAGCACCATTTGATTTTAAAAATGAGTGATGATGGTATTCGAGAAGCGAAACAGTACCTTGAGAATGTGTGGTCAGAGCAAGAAGAATGCGATTATTTTGAATGTACCGCCGATGAGGGCAAAAAAGCCTTACTACATCGCTTTGCCGCGGCAGGAGCTGCAATTCGATATGAAGCCGTACATTCTAATGAAGTGGAAGATATCTTAGCACTGGATATTGCCTTACGACGTAACGACATTGATTGGGTCGAACAACTGCCAGAAGAGATCACCAATGAATTGGTGGTCGGACTCTATTATGGCCACTTTATGTGTCATGTCTTCCATCAAGACTACATTTTCAAAAAAGGCACTGATACAAAGAAAATGAAAGCACTGATGTTAAAACTGCTCACCGAAAAAGGGGCAAAATACCCCGCGGAGCATAATGTCGGGCATCTCTATGAAGCAGAACAGCAACTACAAGAATTTTATCACTCGCTCGACCCAACCAACACCTTCAACCCGGGTATCGGCAAGATGAGCAAATTCAAACGTAACTGTAATTGCTGTTAACTATACAGGGTTCATTTAGTAGATATTATCCACCAAATGAACAGCGAGCTAGTTAGAACAAGGAGTTATCGCCTAGTGCATTCCGTACCGGGCTTACTCGCGTGCTTAAAATCGAAAACCCGCCCCGACAAAGAAATTGCTGTTATCGCTAAACTCTTCATCTGCTTTTTTGTAGCCTGCTTTTAGATGAAAAAACGGTAGAAGATATCGAACTTCGCCACCATAGACGATACCAGAGCCTATCTGTTGAGTGAACTTATGCAAACCAACAATTGGTGACACATACACTGACCGCCCTAGATGAAAAGAAGGTTTGATATTTACACCATATGAATAAGTATCATCATTATAACGGCTGTATTCCAGTTCATAGCCAAAATCTAACACATTGTCTGCCTTGAACTGAAAGCCATATAGAATCGACCCCTTTGTTTCATTTAGAAAAGAGTCAACATCTAGATAAAGGTAATCACTTGCTATTGCTGGCGTGCTCATGCCCAAGAAGCTGATTAAAAGCCATTTTTTCATTACTTCATAAATCCATATTTTCGTAGCTCTTCCATCGACATGTAATGCATGTCGTTTGCAGACGCAGCCTCAAGAGTAAACCAATAGAAATCGCGGTTGACACCAATATCGGTGTAATAATCGAGATAGCGATTGTGTTCTTGATGATCTCTAGGTAAATCTTTACCTTCTAAATCCACGCCCGCAGACCAGCTATGCACACCGATTTTTGCCCCCGGCTCGACGGTACGGTTCACACCAGCCAAAAATAGGTCAGTACCACCTGATGCAATGTGACCAGTTTTGGCAATATAGCTGTCTAATCCGTACTCTCTTATCCTATAAGCCAGATCGATGTTAGTCTCATCATCGGCAGAACCATCAATGCTCTCGAAAACAAGCATCTGAATGTGTGGATGCTGCGATATCATGTTTTCAAAAGCATCAAGCGATCCGTCACATACAACACCTGAAAGATAAGCAGTGTCATTTTTAATCTTAAATGTTAGAGCTTCATCGCCATCAAGGCTAAACGAGCATTGTGACTGATAAACAGAATCATACTGAGGCGCTGCACAGCCAAAGAGTACTAAGAGACCACCGCTAATTAGAGCGCTTTTCATCATAATTAAAGCCCTAACCAACCTTTGATGGTATCGCCGTCAACTACGATGACATCTTTATCCGCGCTAACTTCACTCTGGTCCGTGGTTTGCACATTTGCTTTATTGAAAGCTTTTTCACGGTCACGCCAATTAGGATCGTGAATGATCATAGGGACAGGAGTGTTAGATGCATCGCGTCGAGTTCGTTCATCACGAGCCTTGTATTGACACGTTGCAGATTCCCAATCTTTTCCGCGCATCTGCATTTCCGTGCGAGCGTCTAGTTTAGACATTTCATCCACACCGTTGTACGCGATATCACACAGTTCAAATTCATTCGCTTCGACTAATTTCACATTGTGGTATTTGAGACTGCCACAACCAGCAAGTATTACGACTGACGCTGTAAGTAAAAATAGTTTTTCCATTATAAGAACACCTCATTGATTCAAACGCTTATGGTAACTTGATAGGATTAACTTGCCGACTTCGAGCAAGAAGGCATACCCTCGCAAAATAACGTGAACGAAAGTCTAAGATGAATCGAACGACCAAAATGGCAATTCACATTCAAGTGATCGTGTGCACGTTTTGATGAAAGTTAACATAAAACAACATCTTATTTATGAGACGCACGTAACAACCAATAACCCAAGAAAAACCATGACTGCATAGATATGCAATTTAAGAAACTATGCCGTCAAGATTTAATCGTCTAAATGGGATTCATTTTCTGACTTGATTGGATACGTTACCAATCATAGGGTTAGCGATTGTTTATTGAGATAGAATATAGATAGACAAAACATGCATAAGCATCATAACGAGAAAATGACTAAATTACGTTTTGTTGCAATGCTGGATTACAGTTAGGGAAGTGTTCGAAAGCAGATAAACGAAAGGCTCCCCCAATGACACAAAAACGACATTGAATAGAGCCTTCATAAATGACACATCCAATTAAGTGACGTGTTTAAGGTACCGAATAGGATTACTTCATGATGCGCGCTTTAAACGCTTTACCTTTGATCTTGCCGTTTTGCAGCTGCTTCAAGGCACGATTTGCGACTGATTTTTCCACCGCAACGTAAGAAACCATCGCTAGAATATTAATCTTACCGATGCATTTACCATCGATACCCGCTTCTTTGGTCAAAGAACCAAGGATATCACCTGCGCGTACTTTCAGTTTTTTACCACCAAGAATTTGAATCGTTGTCATTGCCGCATCAAACGGTTCACCCGCTGGGCGGTGAGGTAACGCTTCAGGCGCAATTTCAATGTCCATGTACTCTTCAATCAAAGCCGTACGGTAGCCATCTTTGTCGCTGTAGAAGCTAAATGCTTGACCTTTTGAACCTGCGCGGCCAGTACGACCAATGCGGTGCACGTGTACTTCAGGATCGCGTGACAATTCAAAGTTAAATACCGCATCAAGGTTATCAACATCCAGACCGCGCGCAGCAACATCGGTCGCAACAAGAATGGAGATACTCTTGTTTGCAAACATGGTTAATGCTTGATCGCGTTCACGCTGCTCTAAATCACCGTGAAGTTCTGTAACACTAAAGCCACGATTGTGCAGTTCGTCAGCAACCGCCATTACTTCTTTCTTGGTGTTACAGAAGATCACTGATGATTCTGGGCGGTGCGCCATCAGCAACGTTTCTAATGCTTCGTCACGATCTTCCGTTGCATTGATTTTGTAGAAGTGCTGTTCAATGGTCGAAGTTTGGTGAGTTGATTCCACTTTAACCAGTTGTGGCGCCTTCATGATGCGAGAAGCAATCGCCTCGATCTCTTTCGGGAAAGTCGCACTAAACAGAAGAGTTTGGCGCTGAGTAGGCGTTTGATCGATAATCGCATCAAGCGCATCTTGGAAGCCCATGTCTAACATGCGATCTGCTTCATCCAGCACCAAAGTATTTAACTCTGACAAGTCAATACGATCGCGGCTAAGGTGATCAAGAATACGACCCGGAGTACCAACTAAAATATGCGCGCCATGTTCCAGAGAACCAATTTGCGGCCCCATTGGCATACCACCACACAACGTCAGCACTTTAATGTTATGAATACCACGCGCTAGAGTACGGATCTCTTTCGCTACTTGGTCAGCCAATTCGCGAGTTGGACACAGAACTAAAGATTGCACACGAAAACGTTTCACCTTTAGGTTTGAAAGCAAACCCAGCGCAAACGTCGCCGTTTTACCTGAACCGGTTTTACCTTGACCAATCACATCTTTACCTTCAAGAACGATAGGCAAGCTTTGTGCTTGGATTGGGGTCATTTGAGTGTAGCCCAATGAATCAAGGGTCGTTAGCAGCTCAGGCTGTAGTGGCAAAGATTTAAATGAATCGGTCAAAACTTATACTCGTCGTTTGTGTCTCTATGCACAGAGCATAGATGGAAAATAGCAAAATAAAAAAACCGCCTCTCTAGAAGCGGTTTTTACAAAAAAGTCGTCTACCCTAAGGTTAACGTAATCCGTGCAAAAACTCGGCGCGCGTCGCTGGGATAGATTTGAATATCCCGCCAAGTGCCGTAGTGGTCGTTTGGCTAGTCGCGTCCATAACACCGCGCGATTTCACGCAGTAGTGCGTTGCATCAATGGTTACCGCCACATCATCAGACTCAAGCAAGGTTTGCAGCGCAACCAGAATCTGTTGAGTCAAACGCTCTTGCACTTGTGGGCGCTGAGCAAAGAAACGCACGATACGGTTTATTTTTGACAAACCAATGATTTTTCCGCGTGGAATATAAGCCACTGCGGCCTTACCATCGATCGTCACTAGGTGATGTTCACAAGTGCTGGTTAAGGTGATGTCTTTAACACGAACCATTTCGCTGACATTCATCTTATTTTCAATCACGGTAATTTTTGGAAAGTTTTGGTAGTCAAGACCAGAAAAAATCTCATCCACATACATTTTTGCAATGCGGTGCGGCGTTTCTTCTAAACTGTCGTCCGTAAGGTCAAGATCAAGCAGAGAAAGAATTTCTCTCATATGATGTTGAATCTTTTCCTTTTTTTCTTCACGACTAAATTGGCTAGGCACCATTGGTGTCTCTAATCCACGGCTTTCAAGTGCATCTTTTACTAACAATGCAGACTCGCTAAGACCTGACATTCCACTTCCTCATATTACTCCTTGCGGATGGCTGACAAGGATACTCGGATTTTTTAATAATTACACCCATATTTTAACTAGGGGGACTATTCTGCGAACGATTCAACGCCACGGTACGCTTAGTGTCACGGCGAATTTGTGGTAGAGTTAGCCAAAACTATAACGAGATTAGGAATGACACCATGGGTTGCTGTGACGCTCCTGGCTTGATGCCAATTGAAGACGCGATGGAAAAAATGCTATCACGCATTGAACCACTGCAAAATACTTTAGAATTACCGCTTGCAGACGCACTGGGTTTTGTTCTTGCACAAGACATTCTTTCGCCTATTTTTGTTCCCCCATTCGACAATTCAGCGATGGATGGTTATGCGGTACGCATTGCTGATTTAGCGCACTCAAACACGCTACCGATGGTAGGGAAATCTTTTGCTGGTCAACCTTTTGTTGGTGAATGGCCGCAAAGAACTTGTATTCGTATTATGACCGGAGCGCAGATCCCTACCGGCTGTGATGCGGTGATCATGCAAGAAAACACGCAAGTGACCGACGCTGGTATCGTTTTTGCTGAAGAAAATGTCAAACCACAAAACAATATCCGCCCAACTGGTGATGATATTAAGCAAGGTGATGTGGTTTTGGCCAAAGGCGCTCGTTTATCCCCGCGTGATATTCCAATGATTGCTTCACTGGGTATTAACCACATCAGCGTTATTCGCAAGCCGAAAGTTGCGTTCTTCTCGACCGGCGATGAGTTAAAGCCGCTCGGTGAGCCGCTTGAAGCTGGCCAAATTTACGACAGTAACCGCTACGGAATAAAACCATTAATTGAGAATTTTGGTTGTGAAGCGATTGATCTCGGTATCATTCCTGACTGTCCACAAACATTGAAAGAGACCTTTGAAAAAGCGCAATCACTGGCCGATGTTGTCGTGACGTCTGGTGGCGTGAGCGTTGGCGAAGCTGACTACACCAAAGATATTCTTGAAGAACTTGGAGAAATTGGTTTTTGGAAACTGGCTATCAAACCGGGTAAACCCTTTGCGTTTGGTGCTCTTTCTTCTGCGTGGTTCTGTGGCTTGCCTGGTAATCCTGTTTCTGCCGTGTTAACCATGTATGTATTGGTTCAGCCAATGCTGGCAAAACTGGCTGGTCATAGTGAATGGCAAGCGCCGCAGTCCATTCCGGCCATCACAAAAACAGGTTTCAAGAAAGCCCCGGGGCGTACCGATTATCAACGTGGTATTTATTCACTTGAGAATGGGCAGTTTGTGGTGGAAACCACTGGTAACCAAAGCTCTGGCGCATTCCGCTCTATGAGCTTGGCCAACTGCTTTGTGGTGCTTGAGCGCGAGCGCGGCCGCGTTGAAGCGGGCGAGACAGTACAAATTCAACTGTTTAACTCAACGTTATACTAGAGGTCACCGTGGAGATCTTATCTGATCAAGAGATGCTGCGTTACAATCGCCAAATCGTACTAAATCAATTTGATTTTGACGGTCAAGAAGCACTCAAGCAAGCGTCCATTTTGATTCTCGGTGCCGGTGGTTTAGGTTGTGCATCAAGCCAATACCTGGCTACGGCAGGTGTGGGTAAGTTAACTCTGATTGATGATGACGTGGTCGAACTGTCAAATCTACAACGACAGGTTCTGCACTATGATGCCGATATCGGCAAAAAGAAAGTGGCATCAGCAGCGCAATCTTTGGTGTTGCTGAATCCGCACATCGAGATAGCGACCATAGATAAACGCTTGAGTGATGATGAGCTATCGATACTTATCCAAAGCCATAGCTTAGTGTTGGATGCATCCGATAACGTCGACACACGTAATCAGCTTAATCGCTTGTGTTATCAACATAAAACACCGTTGATTTCTGGCGCAGCAATCCGAATGGAAGGCCAGATCAGCGTCTTTACTTATCAAGATGAACAAGCTCCTTGTTATCAGTGTTTAAGTAGTTTGTTTGGTGGTGGCGCTCTAAGTTGCGTTGAAGCCGGCGTAATGGCACCAGTAGTGGGCATTATTGGTGCAATGCAGGCTATGGAAGCGATTAAGGTAATTGCTAACTATGGCTCGCCTAAACAAGGCAAAGTGTTAATTCTTGATGCTATGACGATGTCTTGGCGCGATATGAATTTGATGAAAATACCTACATGCTCAGTGTGCGGTCCTAAATAAGGCTGTTGTAAGATAATAAGGAGATGTCGGTTATGGATAACCCTAAATATTTTCTTGCCGCCCTACTCGCAGCATTAGTACTGTTACTTGCGCTATTGTGGTTCAATTCTGACAGCAATAGCCAAGTAACCACCGTCCCAATAATCGAATCGACACTGACTCAATCTCTCGATGGCCAAAGGCGATTCTTAACACTTGATTTGGGTGAAGGTAATACTCACGTTATATCTGTACCAATAAGCGTACAATGCAACCTGCAAGAGCTCGCTCAAATTGAGATTGCAACAGACCGACTTGGTCATGTCAGTTACCACTTTATCTCTTGCCACTAGGAGGCAACGTGACGTTACGTGTATCCACTCCCCTTGTATCTGCGAAATGGCTCTATCAGCATAGCAGCGATCAAAACTTGATTATCTTAGATGCCAGTATCGATTTTCAAATTCCATCTGAAACTGAAAAAGACAAAGAGAACCTGATCCCGCAGTCAATTCGTTTCGACTACGATAAATGTTTTTGTGATCCTGACGTGGCACTTCCTCACATGATGCCAAGCGAAGCACGCTTTAATCAGCTTGCGCGACAAATCGGCCTAAACAACGAATCGACTATCGTTGTCTACGACAACAGCGGTACCTTCGCTTCTCCACGCGCGTGGTGGATGCTAAAAGCCATGGGACATCACAACGTATTTGTTCTTGATGGCGGTCTTACGGAGTGGAAGCGTTGTGGTTACCCAACGACAACTTGCTACCGCGATACACCTGTCGGCAATTTCAATGGCAAATTGGATCCTAACTACCTTGTCTCTGCGCAATACGTTGAGCAACAAATTGGTAATAACAGTAGCTTAACGGTTGATGCTCGTGGCAAGGCGCGTTTTCTTGGTCAAACGCCTGAACCACGTGCAGGTGTTCGCAGTGGTCACATTCCAAATTCTGTTTGCCTGCCCTTTGCCGAGCTGATCGATGGCCACAAACTCAAAACCGCTGAGCAGCTAATCCCACTGATGGAAAACACGCTTGTGGCGGGAAAGGAAGAGTACCTATTTAGTTGCGGATCGGGTGTCACTGCATGCATTGTTTTACTGGCAGCCACACTCACTGGCTATGAAACTAAACAGCTTCGAGTGTACGACGGGTCATGGACTGAATGGGGCAGCAATTATCGCTTTCCGATTGAATAAGTCTTGCTTACAAACAAAACATTAAAAAGAAAATCCCCGCATGCGGGGATTTTTTTCATCATCTATTTAAGGCCTTCATTCATAGCGTCAACGAGCTCCCCTGTTGGATCCCCCGATAACTCCCATGTAAAGATCCCACCGAGGTTCGCGCTCTTAGCCCATGCCGCTTTAGCTTTGATTGAACGTTCGTCTTCAAATGAGATAAAGACTTTTTTGTCCGGGTTCCATAAATATGGAGCTTGAGCTTCCTCGTCGTATTTATACACGTAGCCTTGCTTCTCACCATAGTTTTTTATGAGATCCCAAAACATAAAGTAGCCATTTTCACCCGTACCAAATGGCGCACCGCCGGCAGACTGCAATTCACCCGTTGGTAATTCACCATCATAATCTTTAGTACCTTCCCAGCCACGACCGTAAAATGCAGCACCAATTACCAATTTTTCCGGAGGAATACCTTGCTCAATCATCTGATTAATAAAAACATCTGACCCCATACCCCACCAGCTACGAGCTGTTGCGTGTAGGTTCGTGGTATGGCCCGTTTGCACGCCCCAACCACCTAAGTAGTCATAAGTCATCGCAAACATATTGGTAAGGTATTGGCTAGCTGAATTCCAATCGATTTGAGCCGCCTTCGCCCCAACACCGACTGCTGTAGACAATTCGTACTCGCGCCCTGTTTTAGCTTCAAGTTTATCGAGATCGCTGCGCATTACTTTAACCAAATAGGTAAAGGCCGCACGTTCGCTAAGCATCTCTTCATCACTTAACTTCGTATCTGGATTCCAAGGAGAGGTCGTTAAGCCACCACCACCTGGATATTCCCAATCTAAATCAATACCGTCAAAGAACTCATATTTTGCTATCAATTCTGCTGCAGTTTTCGAGAACTGATCCATCGCTTTTGGATCCTTAGCCATTGCATGGAAAGGTTCCGACATTGTCCAACCGCCAAAAGAAGGAAGAATTTTGATTTTCGGGTGGTCAGCTTTTAATTGTGCTAGCTGCGCGAAATGACCTTTATAAGGGACGTCAACTTTTACTGGGCCAAAATCCATTTCCAACCCGGATTTATAATCAACCACAATTGCGGTGTAAGGGTCTTTTCCTTCACATTGGGTTGCGACTAATTCTTGGATTTCAGCAGAAGCGCCGGTATGAGGGCCACACATGCTTAAAAAGGCGTAGATGATATGAGTCAGATTTTCCGCCGGAATATCTTTAACTGCATAAGGATTTTGTGGATTATCGTATTGCCAATCGGCAAAATAACCCGCAACAACTTTGTCACTAGCATTAGCTGCAAACGCAAGTGAACTCGCGATAGCTGCCACGATCAAGGAACGTTTCATTATTATTCTCCGTGGGTAAGGTGGCTAATTTTTAACCCACAAAGTATAAATTTGATTTAAAAAGTAAATCAGGATGCGAGTTATGAGCAAACTTACGCATCCCAGTTACACACGTTGCAGCAATTTTTTGATCGAATAGTTTTAAACTAAAGAACTAAATACTCCAACCGACCCACAATTGCAGATTCCTAACCTTGGCTAATTTGTTCATCGAGGTTCAATACCGTCAGGGCATTACTAACACTTGTCGCAATCACATCAATCGCGCCAGTACGCAGCGCACCAAGTAAAGAGAGCGGTTTACTGTTTTCTGCTGCGATAGCAATCACTTCTGAAATGGCTTTAAACTCGTCAATGCCGAGCCCTATCACCCGGTCGCTCATCACAGTTTTGGCGGATGCACCATGGATATCGAAAAAGTCATAACCGGCAAAATCACCAACAACACCTTGGTGCAAGCGTGCCTGCACCACTTCATCGGCACTAAACCACCCGAGATCAACCATGTAGCTGTTCTCACTCATATCACCAATGCCTATTAAAGCCACATCTGCTTTACGCGCTAAATCAAGGGTTTGCTTAACTGTCGCATTTTGCATAAAAGCTAATTTCTGTTCGCGGTTTTCAGCATAAGCTGGAGCATAGAGGGTTTCTGAGCTGCCACCATAACTCTTAGCAAACTGTCGGCAAATGTGGTCAGCGTTAAACATGCCGCCTCTTGGGTGAATACCACCGATGCCACAGACAAATTTGACCTCTTTTTGTGGGATGACACCAATATGATGCGCCACTGCAGAAACATTGCGCCCTTGCCCCACAGTCACGACAGTGCCATTTTGCAATGTGCCCGCCATGTACTTCGACACCAAGCCTGCAACTTGCAGACGCTGTGCCTCTTCACTCGGTTGATCCAAGGCGACCAGAGCACGTTTCACACCAAAGCGCTCAATCAGACGCTGCTCAATTTTGGCACTGAAAACGGGGTGATACTTGACTGTAATTTCAACAATGCCTTCATCGCGCGCCTGCTTAAGTAGGCGACCTACTTTAGCGCGTGATATCGCGAATTTTTTCGATATCTCTTCTTGCGTCGCGCCATCTTGGTAATAGGCCACTGAAATCTCAGTTAATACATCGGTACTGTTTATTGGTTTATCGGGTGTCGTGGTCACTATGTCATCCGTCTGGCAATTAAATTTTTGGCAAAAGCACCTTTCAAGGGTGCACATATGCTCAATGCACTAGCATTTGTCACCACCCACTTTACCCTAAACAAATGATCACCACCAACACAAATGTTCACGGCAAAATCTAATTAGGTGAGTCACACCAGAAAACCTTGCCATAGCAAGCAAACGTTTAGCTGCAACAGGATGCGATGACAGTCGAAATTAATGGTGATTAAGCTCACCTAATTCATTACTACTCGATTGACTTTGGCGGCCAATAAGATAAATATGAACCCATCATTTACTCATCGTTAGAACAAATGCTCAGCGCAATTTAACTAACGAACAAAAGTTTTCTGTTAATGAGTGGAAACGGTCTAAATTTAGCCATGAACTATTCGTTAACTCGCTTGCAAATGTCTATGTCATTTCTCGTATCGACGTAGACAGAAAATAGGATGATCAATTATGAGCAACAAATTAGAGCAACTTCGTAAACTAACTACCGTTGTAGCAGACACTGGTGAAATTGAAGCAATCAAGAAATACCAACCAGAAGACGCAACGACTAACCCTTCTCTAATTCTTAAAGCGGCTCAAATTGAAGAGTACGCACCACTGATTGACCAAGCGATTGAATACGCAAAAGCGCAAAGCAACGATAAAGCACAACAAGTACAAGACACTTGCGACATGCTTGCGGTTAACATCGGTAAAGAAATCCTAACCACTATCCCTGGCCGAATTTCAACCGAAGTTGATGCTCGTCTTTCTTACGATATGGAAGGCAGTGTATCGAAAGCGCGCCAGCTAGTTAAAATGTATAACGATGCCGGCATCACGAACGATCGCATTCTTATTAAGCTCGCTTCAACTTGGGAAGGCATCCGTGCTGCTGAAATCCTAGAAAAAGAAGGCATCAACTGTAACCTAACGCTGCTATTCTCATTCGCTCAAGCTCGTGCTTGTGCTGAAGCTGGCGTATTCCTGATTTCTCCTTTCGTTGGCCGTATTATGGACTGGTACAAGGCAAAAGAAGGTCGTGATTTTGAAGCTTCAGAAGATCCAGGTGTTATCTCTGTTTCAGATATCTACAACTACTACAAAGATCACGGTTACAAGACTGTTGTGATGGGCGCAAGCTTCCGTAACATCGGAGAGATCCTTGAACTGGCTGGTTGCGACCGTCTAACTATCGCTCCTCAACTTCTCGCAGATCTAGAAGCCGCAGAAGGTGAAGTAGTAGAGAAGCTTATCGACTCTAAAGGCACTCAAGCTCGCCCAGCAGCAATGACCCACGCTGAATTCCTATGGGATCATAACCAGGATGCAATGGCAGTAGAAAAACTTGCAGAAGGCATCCGCAACTTCGCTGTTGACCAAGGCAAGCTTGAAGAGATGATCGCAGCGAAACTGTAATCCAAAACTATTTAAAAGAGGGAACGAAAACGTTCCCTCTTCTACATCTATTTACCCGTGTCTCATAAGACAGAAACAATATTCGGAAATAATTATGGATCGTAAAATTTTAGCCAATGCAATCCGCGCACTTAGCATGGACGCAGTTCAACAAGCTAACTCGGGCCACCCTGGCGCACCAATGGGAATGGCAGATATCGCTGAAGTACTTTGGCGCTCTCACCTAAACCACAACCCAGCGAACCCAGAATGGGCTGACCGCGACCGTTTTATTCTATCAAACGGCCACGGTTCTATGCTGATTTACTCTTTGCTGCATCTAAGTGGTTACGAGTTATCAATTGACGATCTGAAGAACTTCCGTCAATTGCATTCAAAAACGCCTGGTCACCCAGAATATGGTTACGCGCCGGGTATCGAAACAACAACCGGTCCTCTAGGCCAAGGCATTACTAACGCGGTTGGTATGGCGATGGCTGAAAAGTCATTGGCAGCACAGTTCAATAAAGAAGGCCACGACATCGTTGACCACCACACTTATGTTTTCATGGGTGATGGTTGTTTGATGGAAGGTATCTCGCATGAAGCTTGTTCTCTTGCGGGCACATTAGGTCTTGGTAAGCTAATCGCGTTTTGGGATGACAACGGCATCTCTATCGATGGCCACGTAGAAGGTTGGTTCTCTGACGATACGCCTAAGCGTTTTGAAGCGTACGGCTGGCATGTTATCCCTGCGGTTGACGGTCACGATGCTGACGCCATTAATGCAGCGATTGAAGCGGCAAAAGCAGATCCACGCCCTACTCTTATTTGTACTAAAACCATCATCGGTTTTGGTTCGCCAAATAAATCAGGCTCTCATGACTGCCACGGTGCACCACTAGGCGCGGAAGAAATCGCAGCAGCGCGTGAATTCCTTGGTTGGGAACACCCAGCATTTGAAATTCCAGCAGACGTCTACTCTGAGTGGGATGCAAAAGCGGCTGGCGCAGACAAAGAAGCGGAATGGGATAATAAATTCGCAGCTTACGCAGCGGCTTACCCAGCAGAAGCGGCTGAATTTAAGCGTCGTGTAAACGGTGACTTGCCAGCAGAATGGGAAGCGAAAGCCAACCAAATCATCGCTGATCTACAAGCAAACCCTGCTAACATCGCATCACGTAAAGCATCGCAAAACGCGCTAGAAGCGTTTGGCGCAATGCTACCTGAGTTTATGGGCGGCTCTGCTGACCTAGCACCTTCAAACCTGACTATGTGGTCTGGTTCTAAATCGCTAACAGCAGATGACTTCTCTGGTAACTACATTCACTACGGTGTACGTGAATTTGGTATGACTGCGATCATGAACGGTATCGCACTGCACGGTGGTTTTGTTCCTTACGGTGCAACATTCCTAATGTTCATGGAATACGCGCGTAACGCAATGCGTATGGCTGCTCTAATGAAAGTGCAGAACATCCAAGTTTACACCCACGACTCTATCGGTCTGGGCGAAGATGGCCCAACTCACCAACCGGTTGAGCAAATCGCGTCACTACGCCTAACACCAAACATGAGCACATGGCGTCCATGTGACCAAGTTGAATCAGCGGTAGCATGGAAACTGGCAATTGAACGTAAAGATGGCCCATCAGCGCTTATCTTCTCGCGTCAAAACCTAGCACAACAACCACGTGATGCAGAGCAAGTGGCGAACATCGCTCGCGGTGGCTACATCCTAAAAGATTGCGCAGGTAAGCCTGAGCTAATCCTTATCGCAACTGGCTCTGAAGTTGAGCTAGCGGTGAAAGCGGCAGAAGAGCTAACGGCGCAAGGTAAAGCGGTACGCATCGTATCAATGCCAGCAACTGACGCTTTTGATAAGCAAGATGCGGCTTACCGTGAGTCAGTATTGCCTTCAGATGTGACCGCGCGTATCGCGATTGAAGCTGGTATTGCTGACTTCTGGTACAAGTACGTCGGGTTTGATGGTCGTATTATCGGCATGACAACGTTCGGTGAGTCAGCACCAGCTGAGCAACTGTTTGAAATGTTTGGTTTCACCGTTGAGAACGTAGTGAATACTGCGCAAGAGTTACTGGCTTAATTGCCGCTTGCTTTCTAGCTAAACAAAAATAGCGAATTAAACAAAAACCGAGCTTAATCGCTCGGTTTTTTTATATCGCTACCAGAGTGGAGTTCAGAATACTGAAAGAATAACGACTCAATCCAGTATCCAAACGCGATTTGCGCGACGTTTATTCGTCAGGGTAGCCTTGCGGGTTATTTGACTGCCAGCGCCATGTGTCTTGCGTCATTTCATCAACCGTTCGTGTTGCTTTCCAGCCTAAATCTCTTGCCGCTTTACTTGAATCGGCCCAGCACTCAGCAATATCGCCAGCACGACGTGGCGCAAATTGATACGCAATTGAATTACCGCTAGCTTGTTTAAATGCTTCAACCATTTCCAACACACTATAGCCTTTACCAGCACCCAAATTATAGGTGTGTAGTCCCGCTTTCGAGCCCACGCCATTCAATGCGGCAATATGACCATCCGCAAGATCCATAACGTGAATGTAATCACGCACACCCGTACCATCGACGGTTGGATAGTCATTACCAAATATCGACAAGTGTTCACGACGTCCAACCGCTACTTGAGCAATAAACGGCATTAAGTTGTTTGGAATGCCTTGTGGGTCTTCACCTAGTTCACCAGAAGGATGGGAACCTACCGGGTTAAAGTAGCGCAGTAGCGTGATACTCCAATCTGGGTTCGCAAGTTGGAAGTCGGTCAGACACTCTTCCACAATCAGCTTACTACGGCCATAAGGGTTGGTCGCACTGGTTGGGAAATCTTCGGTAATAGGCACAGAGGCTGGATCGCCATACACGGTAGCGGAAGAGCTAAAGATCAAGCTAGAAACACCCGCTTCACGCATTGCATCAACCAAAACCAGTGTTCCATGGACATTATCATCATAATATTCCAACGGAAAATCGACAGACTCTCCGACCGCTTTTAGACCTGCAAAATGAATCACAGTGTCAATTTGGTACTCCTTTAGCACAGAAACTAAACTATCTTTATCTCTAACATCTTGTAAAAGAAATTCTGGTTTTACGTGGGATACTGCCTCTATCCTGTGAAGAACTGAGGCTTTGCTATTACAAAGATTATCAAGAATAATCGGTTTAATGCCTGATTTAATTAGCTGGATAACCGTGTGGCTACCTATATACCCCATGCCACCAGTCACTAACACATTCATATATATGCCTCAATCTATGCCTAGTTAGAAATAAAACATGATTCATATTGAGTATAAGTCGTGTTTGACTCTTCTGCGTACCCAACCGCAAATTTCCTATCACCCTATCGGTGTCACAGACCCCAATTGATATTCTGAGGTAAGGTTGCTTAACAATTCGTACCGCTTTAGCGGCTCCCAATAACACTCATAAAGCATCGGTCTAGAGGGTTATTGAAATAGTTGTAGTTAAAGCAAAGAATATTGAGAGGGAGCATCAATGATCGAACAACGTATCATGCTTAATTGTGATATGGGTGAAAGTTATGGGCAATGGACGATGGGCAATGATGAACAGATCATGCCTTTGATTGATATGGCGAATATTGCCTGTGGCTTTCACGCATCAGATCCCAAAACGATGGCACAAACCGTACAATTGGCGGTGCAACACAATGTGAAAATTGGTGCTCATCCCAGTTATCCCGATATTGTTGGCTTTGGTCGTCGATCACTCGCCATGCAAGCCGACGAACTGACCTACAGCATCATCTACCAAGTTGGCGCGCTTAAAGCGATGTGTGAGAGCTTTAATACTGAGGTTCGCTACATCAAGCCTCATGGTGCTCTGTATAACGACATGCTCAAAGATTATGAAATTTTTGAAGCCGTCATTGATGCCGTTGCCTGTTTTAATGTGCCATTGATGATGCTGGCTGTACCAAATAGCCAACCCTTTTTCGATATCGCTGATCGTTATGAAGTGCCGCTATTATTTGAAGCGTTTGCTGACCGAGCCTACCTCAGCGATGGTTCACTCGCGCCTCGTCACCAACAGGGCGCAGTGTTGCATGATTGCCAAGCCGTGATCGATCAGGTAACACAATTGACTGAATTTGGTAAGATCCGCACGTTAGATGGCGAGATGCTCATTATCGAGGCGGATACTCTTTGTGTCCACGGCGACAACCCCAATGCAGTGAACATTCTCACGCAACTTAGTAACGCAATGGGAGTAGAAGATGACCGATAAACTCACCTTTAGCCCCGTCTCTGAATGCGCCCTGTTGATCAATTTTAACCAGCCAGATAGTGCAAAGCTTTCTGCTACCATTGGTCGCGTGACTCAAGCATTCTACCAGCAGTTAAGCCACTGTATTATGAACGTCACGCCTTCTTACACAACCATCTTGGTTGATTACCTTCCGCATCGAATCCAGCTTATAACCTTGCAGAAACAATTAAGCGACATTATCGAGAAGGTGCAATCAGAACCTGCAAATCAGGTTGAACGGCGTTTAATTGAATTACCTGTTTACTATCATCCTGATGTTGGGCCTGATCTCGTGCGATTCGAACAGAACGGCAACGATATTGCACAAACCATCGCTTTACACACCTCAACAATTTATACCGTTCAGGCAACGGGATTCGCCCCAGGCTTTGCCTTTTTAGGTGACGTTGTTACCGAAATTCAGTATTCGAGACATGCCACACCAAGGCTACAAGTACCAAAAGGCAGCGTCGCGATAGCTGACAATAAAACCGCCGTCTACCCATGCGAATCCCCCGCAGGTTGGAACATAATCGGCAACTGCCCTATTGCTCTATATGATCCAAACCAGTCACCAATGACCCCTTTCTCAATTGGTGATCAAGTCAAGTTTGTTGCCATCAATAAAGCGCACTTTTTCGAGCTTGGTGGCGTTATTTCGGAGGGTTGGTATGAATAATCAAGGATTAAGAGTACGCAAGCCTGGCGCGTTAAGCGTTATACAAGATCTCGGCCGATTTGGTTATGCACAATTGGGGCTTAGCCAAGGTGGTCCTCTTGACGAATACGCTTACAGCTGGGCGAACTTCTTACTTGGTAATCCAGTCAATTTGCCCTGCATCGAGATCACGCTCGGCCAAGCTGAATTTGCCATTGAACAGGATGGTGAATTTGCTATTTGTGGTGCCGACCTAAAAGCAAGCTTAGACGATACACCATTGGAGAATTGGAGTTCCTTTTTCGCCTTTAAGGGGCAATGTTTAAACTTCGCCCTGCCCAAAAATGGTTTGCGTAGCTACTTGGCAGTCAAAGGAGGATTTTTACTCACCTCACAATTAGGCAGTTGTGCCAGTGTTGAACGTGACCAGCTTGGTGGAATCGCCAATGGCAAGGCTCTGCAAGAAGGTGATCAACTGCGTTTTTCAGCGCCGAATACGCACAGTTCTTTTCAAAAGCGCCAGCTCAGTTTTCGTTTCATTCCTGACTATGACCTGCCCATCACATTACGTGTCATTGAAGGCTATCAACGTAACATTTTTTCAAAACAAGCCATTGAGCAATTTTATCAACAAGAGTTTGAAGTCAGCGCCCATATTAACCGGATGGGTTACCGCTTAACCGGAGCTTGTATTACCCCACCTCAGCAGAAAATGTTGAGTGAGGGGATCGCGCTCGGTGCAATTCAAATACCGCCCGATGGCGAACCGATTATTTTACTAAATGATCGCCAAACCGTAGGTGGTTATCCCAAGATAGGTTGTATTTCGCGCATTGATTTACCACGGCTTGCTCAAGCAAAGCCGGGGCAAAAAGTGCGTTTTGTCAAAGGACAGCTGCAAGAGTTGCAATCGGACTGGGTTCAATGGGCCAATTACTTCGGTTATTAATTACTTCGGTTGTGATAACGGCCTGCTAATGCAGGCCGTTTGGTTATGATTTTTTACTCTGAGTAACTCAAATACTAATGCCCATATACTTGAGCCAGCTCGGTAGGATAACCACGCTCTAGCGCCAGCAACTGCGCCTTTTCTACCACCTGAGACTCAGTTAGCGCACAGCTGATTGGATGCTGATCTTCAATGCTCATTTTCCTCGGCTCACCATTGATTACTTCCTTGGACTTGCCAACCAACTGCCATTGTTCAACAATTTTACACGCCGCTTCAAGTGCCGATGAACCTTTTACCACCTCAATACGGGCATAATGCTCACCAGCAAATGAAACATCGGCAGCACGTAGAGTTTCATCATTTCCGGGGATCTGTTGCGCTCCAAATAAAGGTAATCCAAACTCGATTGCATCAGCGTAGCTCGGTACAAAACGACTCATATGCTCAATCGCTTTATTACTGCGCTCAACCCGTACCGATTCACGCCAACCTTGACTGATCTTATTCACCAGCGGCGCAGGCAGTTGCGGTTGAGAAGATTGATGACAAGACCCCACTAAGCCATCTTCAAACAGTGTGACCTCTTTTGTCATACCGTGTAACTGAAAAATTGAACTTGGGTAAGGCGTCAGCTGAGCCATTCCATTTGGCGTGCCACGAGGACCATGGAAAATCACTTCGGGCCACATTTGTTGATTGCTCGCCCACTTCGTGACATACGCAGCTTTAAATTCGACCATTCGTTGGCGAGGAGTATTTGCTAAATCATCAACAATACCCGTCTCAAAACCACAAGCGTTAATAACGTAATCATAATGATGCTGATAGCGCATCTGACCGTCATCCATGGTCAACAACCACTGCATGCCCGATGGGGTCATGTCGACCAATTGAGTGTTCAGTTTCATCTGACAATTAGGCAGTTGCTCTAGCGCCAGCATTGCAGACGCGGCAATACGAAAAACGCTCCAACCATATTCGTTCACCGATACCACGGGATAATGAATGGCGTCTAAGTCCGCTTGTTGAGCGAATGGAATTAGCCATTCATCGTGATCTTGTGGCTCTGCACGTTGCTCGCGCAGTTTGAGTTGGTCTAATTCTTCACGAGAATACAATTTGAAGTATTGCTCTGGCTCGCCCAGTACACGGTTTGCCTCATCCTGCTCAACTAAATCTCGATATACAGCACGAATTTGCTCTAAACGCGGCAACAACTCATTTGGGTCACCCCCATCGCTATGGGGTACCACAATCAAAGTCGGGCGTTTGTTTAGGGTATGGGGGTAAAGGCGAACAGACTCGATCGACTGTCTGAGTAGCTGAACACACTGCTCAAGCGAGATCTCCCTGTACAAATTTCCACCAGCGTGCAAGTGACAGATTGGCGGGCCACTGATTAAGCTTGAGCTTTTTTCAATGAGATCAACCTCAATGCCCTGTTCTGCAAGGTGTAATGCAGTGGTTGCTCCCGCAATACCACCACCGATAACCGCAACTTTAGTCGGTTTATCTTGATCAATATTTAATGTCATTTAGATCAGTAATTCATTCTTTCTGATGGTATTTTACTGGCTTTATGCCGTTATGAAAATCACATTTTTAGCAAGGTAATTTTCACGTATTTTCAGGGAAAAAAATCGAAAAAAAGCTTGACGCATTTTTTGCAAATTCGCGAAATTCCCTCTGTGTGAATAATTAAAATCCGCCAAAGGCGGGTTTTATTGGCTTAGCACGATGGGCAGCTTTCCACGCCCAAAGAGTTATCCCTAACTTTATCCACAAGTTCTGTGGGTAACTAGTTAGTTTGACCTACTCAATGTTAGCTAAAGTCTTTATTTATAGGGATTAATAGCCGTTTTATTAGACTGTTAACAACCACGGCCAGGGTACAAAACGCCAACATTGGCAGCCAGATCCATAGTGAATAATGCAGTTGATTTTCAAGATCAAAACCGATTCTCATGATCGCCGCGACAATGAGCTCCGCCCCCAAGATAGCGATAATGCCTGCGACCAGCGCCATGACGCCATATTCAGCCCATATCGTCCTAATCACTCGTTTTTTACTGGCCCCGAGAGTACGATAAAGTTGAATTTCATTTTGTCGCTGGCCAAGGCTTAAACGCAATAAGGTAAAAATCAATAAAGCGCCCGCGATAACACTGAGCGATGCCAACAAAGTAATTGCCCACACGATCTGACCGACCAATTGCTGAATCTTGGCACCCATCACACGAATATCCATTAAGCTTACCGTTGGATGCTGGCGTGAAAGTGTATTAAGTAACTGATCATGTTGCTGCTCAACACGAAAACTGACTAAATAGGTGGCCGGTATTTGCTTCAACACGTCCGGAGTAAAAATAAAGTAGAAGTTAGGCTTCATATCTCGCCACTCAACCTGACGGATGGAGTCCACTCTTGCCACCACGGTTTGGCTATTGATAATAAAGCCTAGCTCATCACCCAATTTAAGCCCTAAATCGGTTGCAACCTCAGATTCAACCGACACACCACCGCTTGGCTGCCAATCTCCTTCAAGCAATTCATTGTGAGCTGGGATCGCCTCAGCAAAGGTAAAGTTAATTTCACGACGTAAGGAATCGCTCCCCTCACCACCTCGTGCATATTCCATCGCAGCGCGCTGGTTAATGGTAGCGACTCGCCCACGAATAATCGGATAAGCCTCTGAACGTTCAATCGCCTCAGCATCTAATGTCGCAAGATAACTCTCTTTTTCATAAGGGGCGATATTCAAAGCAAACGCATTCGGCGCATTATCGGGTAACGTTCTCTGCCAATCAGACAGCAGGTCTGTTCTAACCAACCACATTACCGCCAGCAACATAAGCGATAACGACAGTGCGCCAAATTGAATGCCACTGCTCATCAGGGAGCGATTGATCCGACTCAACGCCAGTTTGAACTCGGCATTTAGTGGTAATTTCGCCATCGCGCGGGTGATAAAGATGCTGACCAGCGCCAAAATGACAAACAATATCATCATTCCACCCAGCACTAACCACACCAGTAAGTTGTCACGATATACCACTAACATTGGTAGCACGGGCACCAGCAATAAAGCATAGCGTGCGCGCCCCACTCGCTGTTGCGTCGATTGCATCACATTGACCGCATTGACATTAATCAGCTTTATCAATGGAATGCCTAAGGCCGGAATAGCGATGAGCACACTCGTTGCCACCGCAATAAGTGCAGGCGCAATCCCATAAGAAGGCAACGGACTCGGCAACAAATCAGCCAAAGGAATACGCAGCAGATATTCAAGACCAATACCCAATAGGCAGCCTAAGAACGAGGCGACAGCGAGCAATATCAACACTTGGATGGTCAACCAATGAATAATCCAGCGTTTACTCGCGCCCAAACTTTTTAGCATCGCGATGGTTTTTAAACGAGTCGATACATAATGCTGACACGTTAACACTAATGTGGTCGCCGCCATGATCACCACGATCGCCACCGTCAGAGAAAGATACTGTTCAGTGCGTTGAAACACTTCATTGGTTCGGCTGGCACTGTTCTGATCTCGCCAAGAATCGCTTGGCGTTAATTCGATACTGCCCTGCAACGTGGATATCTGCTCATCGCTGCCGTTGAAATAATAGTTGTAACGCACTCGGCTACCAAGCTGTACAGCCCCGGTCTTCTCGAGGTCATCTTGATGAATATACGCGGATGGCATTTGTTGAAATGGATTAAAGCTCAATCCCGGCTCTTCGACTACGCGCCCTGTAATAACAAAATCCGCGTCCCCGAGCGTGATGCTATCGCCTTGCTGAACTTTTAGCTGATTAAATAGACGCTCATCCAGCCACAATTGATTACGCAAGACACGGTTTTCACTCTTTTCACCGTTTGCCAACTTGAGCTCGCCTTGCAGCGGATAGTGCGAATCAACCGCTTTAACCGTAACTAACTTCATTTCTTGAGCACTAAAAGCCATCGTGGCAAAGCGAGTCAATGCTGAGGAGTCTAACTGTAAGGTAATGGCCTGTGCTTTCAATTTATCCGGAATAGGATTGGACGAACTATAAATAGTATCCGCGGTGAGCGCTTCTTTGCCTTGCTTTACCACCACTTGTTCCATACGCTCGGCCAACGCGGTCAGCGCAAAGATTGCGGCAATAATCAGGGTTAGTGCAATCGATACTGGCCATAGCTGCCCTTGGCGGATCTCTTTACTGCTCCACTTAAAGAGCTGAAGATTAAGATGACCTTGAGTAAGCTTTGTCATTACTTAATCTCCAATTTACCCGCCTGAATCGTAAAAATGCGGTCACATCGCGCGGCGAGCTGCATATCATGAGTCACCAACACCAATGTCGTGCCATGACGCAGATTAAGCTCAAACAGCAACTCCACCACTTTTTCTGCTGTGTGTTGATCAAGGTTTCCTGTCGGCTCATCGGCAAATAGGATCTGCGGTTCCGTCATAAAAGCACGAGCAAGCGCGACACGTTGTTGCTCTCCGCCAGACAATTGTGCGGGGGAATGATGGATGCGCTGCGCCAACCCAACCGATTCCAGTAAGGAAATGGCCCGTGCTTTATCTTGCTCTTCCCCTTTGAGCAAACAAGGTAAAGTGACATTATCAAGCGCAGATAAGCTCGGGATTAACAAAAAACTCTGGAACACAAAACCGATCGATTGGCTACGAATTGCGGCTCGAGCCTCATCATCTAAGCTTGATAATGGTTGGCCAAGCAATTCAACCTCACCGTTGGTCGGCGTATCTAGCCCAGCCAACAATGTCATGAGCGTCGATTTACCCGCACCAGAAGTGCCGACAATCGCGACACTTTCACCCGCTTGGATCTCAAGGTTAATATCATCAAGGATTGTCAAATGTTCTTGATTGGTGGAAACTGTCTTTCCTAAAGATATAGCTTTTATCACGGATGTTTGCATGCTACGACTTCTTTCCTTAGTTCTCGCGTTACTCACGACCATTCCTGCTAGTGCAACGACGCTGCTGATATTAGGCGATAGCCTTAGTGCAGGCTATCAGATGCCAATTGAAAAAGCTTGGCCTAGTTTATTACCAAATGTAATGGACAATAAAGGCAAATCACTGACCATCGTTAACAGCAGCATCTCAGGTGATACTACAGGGAACGGGTTAGCACGCTTGCCACAATTACTCACTCAATATAAGCCGCACTATGTGCTGATTGAGCTCGGTGCAAATGATGGGCTGCGAGGCTTTCCACCCAATCTGATTGCCGCCAACCTCACCACCATCATCGATGCCATTAAGGCATCACAAGCCACGCCTATCTTGATGCAAATCCATATCCTACCCAATTATGGAAAACGCTATACACAAGCCTTCTCAGATTTGTATCCAAATGTCGCGCAGCGACAAGATATCTCGCTTATTCCGTTTTTTCTTGAACCGATTTTACGCGACAACCCGCAATGGATGATGAGCGACGGCTTGCACCCAAAAGCAGAAGCACAACCTTGGATCGCAGAATTTGTTTCTGCACAGTTAATAAACCATCTCTAATTGCCTTAGCGCAAAAAACTCCGTGTCACTTTAGGCTAAATTGAATGCTTAAGCTGTTGCTTTTGGAGAACTAAATGATAATTAAACCAGAAATATCCGGCGTCATCGCTCGTAGTGCGCATCCTCTCGGCTGTGAAAAAGCCATCTTAAATCAAATTGATTACGTGAAACACGCTAGGCCGATCACTAACGGGCCTAAACGTGTTCTGATCATTGGGGCATCTTCTGGTTTTGGCCTTGCTGCACGTATCGCATTGACGTTCGGGGGAGCTCAAGCGGATACAATTGGTGTTTCTTTTGAGCGAGGCCCATCAGACAAAGGCGTCGGTAGCGCTGGCTTCTATAATAATCTCTATTTTCGTGAACACGCTCAGAACGAAGGTCGTATCGCAATTAATATCGATGGCGATGCCTTCTCTACACAAACCAAAGAGAGCGTGATCGAAGCTATCGAAACGTATTTTGAGGGTGAAGTCGACTTAATTATCTACAGTGTCGCCAGTGGCCTACGTCCCAATTACCAAACGGGTGAGATGTGGCGTTCAGCGATCAAACCTATCGGTCAAGCCGTTGCTGGTGCCTCAGTCTCGCTTGAGCACGATCAATGGCTAGAATCGACATTAGAGCCGGCAACCGAGCAAGAAATAGATGGCACACTTAAAGTGATGGGCGGCGAAGATTGGGAAGCTTGGGTCGATACTCTGATTAACTCTGAATCCATCGCTGAAGGCTGCAAAACGGTCGCGTTCTCTTATATTGGTTCGGATCTAACCCATCCTATCTACCTTGATGGCACGCTAGGCCGCGCGAAAGTAGACTTACATCAAACCAGTCACGCGCTGAACCTCAAGCTTGCTAATTTCAGTGGTGGTGCCTATGCCAGTGTTTGTAAAGCGCTCGTGACCAAAGCGAGTGTTTTCATTCCTGGTCTCACTCCTTACTTGATTGCCCTCTATAAAGTGATGAAACAAAATGGTACTCACGAAGGATGTATCGAACAGATGCAACGACTGTTTACCACCAAACTGTATGGTTGTGACAAAGTACCCGTTGACGGCGAACGCCTAATTCGTATCGACGATCTCGAGCTCAACCCAGAAACCCAAGCACAAGTTCATCAGTTGGTAGAATCGATGAACGCGAATAACTTCCAAAAATTGGGTGATTACGCAGGCCTAAAGCAAGAGTTCATGCAGCTTAATGGTTTTGGTCTGGCTGGCATTGATTACAACAAAAAAGTCGATATTCAGAACATTATCTCAAAGTACAATTGCCTGGCCGACAGTTTGCTATAACCAATTGCTAACCTTGATCGCTTAATGCGCGTCTCATTTTTGAGATGACTATCATTACCGTATAGCCCCCAACATAATTTGGGGGCTTTTTTGTTAAAGTAGCCCACAGATTACAAAAGGAAATTTCCGTCTATTATTAAAAGATGAGCATGGAGTGCGCACTTTTGGCTTTAGCCAAAAAGGACTGTTTTTATATGTCAAAAATCAATACTAACAAATTAGTCATACCCGATGAGATGACTCAGAGTTGGCAAAACATTGTCAACTTGCTTGCTGAGATCGTTTCAGTACCAGCTGCCTTAATCATGAGAATTCATCCCGATGTCATCGAAGTAGTCTCGAGCAATAATAACGCCCAGCATCCTTATGCTATTGGTGATAGCGAAAAGCTCGGCCAAGGCCTCTACTGTGAGTATGTCATTGAGCAACAGCAAGCACTCGAGGTACCCAATGCGCTTGCGGATCCGAACTGGGATTGCAATCCCGATATCAAACTGGGCATGGTCGCCTATTGCGGTTTCCCGATTAACTGGCCGAATGGCAAGCCATTTGGCACTATCTGCGTGTTAGATTCGCAAACGAAATCTCTCACAACGACCTATAAGGATCTGCTACAAAATTTCCGTGACGCGATTCAAGCACAATTGGTGACTCTTTATCAAAACGAAAAACTCAAACTGCTCAATGTCGAATTGAAATCTCGCGTCAGTACGCGCACGCAAGACTTAGTTGACCTCAATTTCTCATTAAACATGGAGATTGATAAGCGCCGCGCTGCTGAACAAAAAATCTTGTATCATCAAAAACACGATTTAGGTACTGGGTTTCTCAATCGTAATTCGCTTGAGTTTGAAGCAGATCAAATGCTCAAAGCGCACTCTGAACAACCTGAATTCCAAGCAGCTGCAATCCACATTGGTTTTACTAACGGCAAGTTACTGCAAACCAAACATGGGTATGGCGTGTGGGAAAATATTCTGGTTAAGTTTCGCGAGCGACTTGGTGACCTCAACCAATTTCATGTCAAAACGGCGCGCCCAACCTCAACCGAGTTGGTGCTGTTGGTTCAATCTAATCGTCTTAGTGAGCACATCAACGATTTATGCCAACAGTTATTAACCGTCAGCCACTCAGAATTTGAAGTTGATGGCGAGAACCATCATCTACACAGCTATATCGGTATCAGTACTACCGATGACGCCGCTTCTGGACACCTGTTATTGAAATACGCATCCGGAGCGATGCATTCCTGTAAAGACTCTGGCCATAAATACAGTTTCCACTCGCATGATATTTCCGCATTGCAAACTGACATCAATCAATTAGAAAGTTACCTATTGCAAGCGGTACGAAGTGAAGACCTATTGCTTTATTTCCAACCAAAGGTATCACCACTTAATCATAAATGGACTGGAGCCGAAGCCTTGTTACGTTGGCGCCATCCAATTCTTGGCGATATCTCCAATGAAACGCTGATCCATATGGCGGAGCAAAATGGTCTTATTTTCGAAGTGGGCACATTCGTACTACGCTCAGCGATCCAAAAAGCGTCAGAGTGGGCAACCCATGTGAAAGATTTTAAAATTGCGGTCAACATTTCTGCGGTACAACTCAAGAACCCCCACTTCGCAGAACAAATTGAAGAGTTATTGATCGCCTATCAACTCCCGCCGGAATATTTGGAATTGGAAGTCACGGAAAGCAGCTTAATTGCAGACGAAGTAATGGCGAAGAATTCTTTATTGGCGCTACATAAGCTGGGCGTCACACTCTCTTTGGATGATTTTGGCACTGGCTACTCTTCGTTCAATTACCTCAAAAAATTTCCCTTTGATGCCATCAAAGTCGATAAGAGTTTTATTCAACAATTAGATAATTGCCAAGAAGACAAAGAAATCGTTCGCTCCATCATTGCAGTGGCGAAAAAACTCAACCTCTCCGTCACCGTTGAGGGAATAGAGAATCGGTTACATGAAAAGTTTATCATCGAGGAAGGCTGTGAATTCGGCCAAGGTTTCTACTATGGGAAGCCAATGCCATGCGACGAATTTGAAATCAATTTATTAAGCCAAAACTATTTTCAAGCGAGCTAGACTCGTTATCTCATAGAAAAATGCCCTACGAGACAGACGAATGGCGATAAAATGTTAAGAATCACCGCTTGAGCTTTACTCTGTGCCAAGCGGTTCCTATAATCCACGCCTTTACCGACATTCCTAATGTGAGTTCTTTATGGATCAGCTAATCGCGACCCTAAAAAAAATCGAAAAACAGAACTATCGCGCGTATCACCAAATCAAAGGTCAGTACGACCTAACCGATTTCACGCTATTTGTTGATCACGTTCAAGCTGACCCATTTGCTTCTGCTTCACGTTTCCGCGCCTTCCGTCCATGGTCGTTAACTGGCTTAGATTGGCTAAAAGAGAAGTCTCCGGCCTATCAAATCGCCGCTCGCGATTTTATTGCTCGTACTTTCTCAGAATTTGCGAAACAAGAATCTCACGTTAGCATCGCGCTGCATGGCCAAACTGTACTCGATTCGACTGCCGTGGTCTTCACTGAAGAAGGTATAGAGCTGCGTTTCCGCGTTAACCTACCCGCGGAAGGCCGTTCAGTACTCGGTAAAAAGTCAATCAACATTCTTACCTTCCATTTGCCTAAATTTGTCCGCCGCGCAACCATCGCTCGTGAGATTGATATCGCCGCGTTAGAGCGTCATTGCCAAGTAATAGAAGATCAAGAAGCCTTACGCGAGCAGTTAGAAAAAAATAACCTGATTGCTTTCATTGGCAATGGTTCTGTTCTACCTCGTCTTGCCGGTAACTGCGATCTACCGATGAAAGATGCGGTTGAATTTGTTGCCCCCGAGTCACTGCAAGTTACGTTAGAGACACCTAACCAAGGGCCTGTCACTGGTCTTGGTATTCCGAAAGGCATTACATTAATCGTTGGTGGTGGCTTCCACGGTAAATCGACTCTACTGACTGCTATTGAGCGTTCGATCTATAACCATATTCCTGGTGATGGCCGTGAGCGCATTGTTACCAACCTTGATGCGATGAAAATCCGCGCTGAAGATGGGCGCAGTGTTCACAACTTAAACCTATCAAACTACATCAATCATTTGCCAATGGGTAAAGATACCGCAGACTTCTCAACCCAAGATGCCTCTGGTTCAACCTCTCAAGCAGCATGGTTACAAGAATCGATTGAATCTGGTGCGCGTGGTTTATTGATTGATGAAGATACGTCAGCAACTAACTTCATGATCCGTGATGAACGCATGCAAGCACTGGTTAGCAAGGGCGCAGAGCCAATCACTCCTTTAGTTGACCGTATTGGCCAATTGCGCTCTGAATTAGATATCTCTACCATCGTCGTTATGGGTGGCTCTGGTGACTATTTGGATGTCGCAGACACGGTAATTCAAATGCACGACTACCAACCTGTTGACGTAACAGAAAAAGCGCAACAAGTTATTGCACAGCACCCTACCCAGCGTTGTAACGAAAGTGAAAGCCCACTTGAAACATTCCGTCCTCGCGCTCTTAATGGTGCGGCTCTGCAAGCGATTTTGCTGGATGGTAAGTTCCGAGTGTCAGGTAAAGGCACGGAATCTCTGCGTTTTGGTAAAGAGTTCGCGGACATCTCAGCCCTTGAGCAACTTCAATCTAGCTCTGAAGTGAATGCGATCGGTTGGCTTTGGTTCCAACTTGCTCAACTACCGGGTTGGACAACCAATCCAGCCAAAGAAATTGCGCAAATGATCTCAGGTGATTGGCATCAAACAATGCCAAAACAGGGCGATCTTGCCAAACCACGTGTTTTGGATGTGATGGCAGCGCTAAACCGACTGCGTAAAGCGCAATTTAAAGCAGCCAAATAAAGCAGCGCGATTTTTATCGACTTCTTACGACAAAGCGCCCAAATAAGGGCGCTTTGTTTATTAGATTCGTGCATATAAATCAATCGTCACACTCTCAATACATGCCATGCTTCACATACCAAGCGAAATTGGTCAGTATTACCATTTTGTCGATCTGGATGCCATTTTAAGGCGAGCTTACGCCACTTCTTACGAATTTCACTATCACTCGCGCCTTCATTGAGCTCAAACAGCCGCAATGCTTTAACTCGATCTAATGTACCCGTTCGTTGTGTTTGCTGTCCGACGTATTCACGATAACGCGTCCAAAATTCATTGAGCAGACGTTTAATTTCACCTTCCTCAGCTTCGTAATTACTCCATTGCGTATAGTAATCTCGCAGAGGATCTTGTGGATCAATATGGTATTGCTGGCCATGATGACAATTCGGCAGTAACGCAATATCCATCGCCTCTACTTGCACCCAACGGTCGGGATAGAGAGTCTCTTGTAATTGGTACAGCGCATTCATGATTAAAAAATTGCGCTTAAATAAATCTTTATCAGGACGAGAGTCCAGGACTGGCATCAACTCTTTTTCGCTCAAATGCGCGGCTAATATATGCACTTTCCAACCTGTCGGCTTCTTACGCAATACTTCCAATATCGGCCACAACAGCGGATTTTCGATTTCACACAGTGTGGCTAAGCCATATTGTTGATTCATAGCGTCCTAATAAAAATGGCATATTTAGTATTGATTATAGTAGCTTACCCTTGCACCAAGCTATGATTCAACTGCCACTGCGCCATTTTTTACAACAGTTTGAAGCAACGCCTCAACTTAACCTTTTTACGAATGTGTCAATCTTACCAAAGCGAGCATACCCTCAGTCTAAATGCTCGGTTTAAAAATTAATTGAACACTGTTTTATTGTTGATTATGCTTAACTAAGGCTGATTAGCATTAATCAGTACCAAGTTTTAGCTTCAGAAAATTTAAGGACAAAGTAATGTCTCAACATCACAGCCTCATCACATTAAAGGCACTAACCGTACTCTACATTGCAGTGTTTATTTTTGCGGGCATCGAGCCTGTTTCGCGCGCCGTCTGGATTGCTGAGATCATTCCTGTGCTCGCGGTTTTAGGTATAATTTGGTGGGTATCACGCCACTACGTTTTCTCTAACACCGCCTATATCTTAATGTTTGTTTGGATTTGTTTGCATACCATCGGCTCTAAATATACCTTTGCTGAGGTACCGTTTGATTGGTTTAATCAACTCATTGGCTCAGATGAACGAAACCAGTTTGATCGAGTCGCTCACTATTCGATTGGCTTCTACGCCTATCCCATCGCGGAATACCTTATCCGTCGCAATGTCATCAAACCCGTTTTTGCCTGCCTGTTCGGCCTCTTTTCCGTTATGTCACTGGCCGCTGGCTATGAAATCATCGAATGGTGGTATGCGGAGTTAGCGGGCGGAGAAGAAGGTATCGCATTTCTAGGCTCACAGGGCGATATTTGGGATGCACAAAAAGATATGCTGATGGATACACTGGGTGCCATCAGCGCACTCACACTACTTGTTTTTCAACGGCGCGTGTTTTCGTCTAACCATGCTAAGTAAGGGTTAAATCCTTCCGTAAACGGTAATTTAACCACTTGAGGAGTATCGTAATCATGCTCCTCAACAATCAAAGCTTCGAGCGCTTGATAACAACGTTGCGTTGTTTTCATCACCAGTAACCATTCCTCATCAATACAAACTTCATCTTGCCAAACGTAATGACTCTCTATGGGCATACTTTGAATACAAGCGGCCAATTGCTCCTGTAATACAGCATGAATTAAGGCTTGTTTATTACTTATACTGTTTGTGGTGGTTAATACAATACAAAAGGTATCTGGCATAAGATTTCTCCGTAAGCTCTACATACTCACTTTCTAGTAGAAAATAGCAGCGCTAAGAGGCTGATAAAATCTACACAAGTTAATTCTTGACGTGAAATATGATTCCAAAAAAATAATCAAGCACTTTATCTAGATGTGACTCGCAAAAACATAACGAATGACACGTGAATGACGTTAGTTTAGAGCTGGCAGGCTAGAATTAAATTGCACGCGGGGAGTTTAGCCCGTACGCTACTGAAAAATAAATATTAAATAATAAATAACGCCAATATGGCGATTAATGCCTATTTTGTTCGCTTCGCACCGGAGAAGAAATGAAAGAAAATAAAGCCTCAACTCTTGATCACCAATGTTGCCCACTATGTGGCAGCGATGAATACCTAATGTCTGGCTCTGGCTCTTTACTTTGCGCCGAATGTGGATCTTTTTTTGAAAACGTCCATCAAGTGATTAGCAGTGAAACTTTACATGTAAAAAGTGCCGTACCCATTTACTTCAGCCACAGCTCACTGATGAATTAATCTTTCAACCAACTAAATTCAAACAATATAAAAAAGCCCCTTACGGGGCTTTTTTATATATACGCGCTTATCTCATCAAGTCGATGAATGGTTGCGAGCGTTCCAGGGTAGGAACGTCGATTGATCCCTTCGAGCTGTATCGTCCTCATACCGGCTTTAACACCCGCTTCAAGCCCTTTGGGCGTATCATCAACGTACAGACACTCATTAACTCGAAATCCCATGCTCATTGCGCTGTAAAGAATCAAATCGGGTTCGGGTTTCCAGCTATTGGTATCAAATGCCGAAAACACTCTACCTTTGAAGTAACCATCTAACCCCGTCAATTCCAGTGCATGAATGGTTTTATCTTTCGGTCCGTTCGAGGCGACACAGTAACTTATACCTTTACTGTCGAGAGCCGTTAAGGTTTCGACAACCCCTTCCATTGGTTTAAGTTCTTGCTCAAAAAGCTGCTTTAATGTCTTGCGATACAAAGGCTCCAATACATCCAACGACACATTAATCCCCAGTCGACGTTGAGTGTCGTTTAGGATATCGGCCAGCTTGCCGCCAACAAAATACGACATCGCTTGCTCAACTGACAAGTCCGCACCAAATTCCCCAAACACCAATGACAAAGCACGGCAACACAAGATTTCACTATCGACAAGCGTCCCTTCACAATCAAAGATGACACACAAGGTTTGATCCATAACGAATCCCCTCTTCTACGTTATTTTTAGTCTCTAAAATAGTATGTCGATTATGAAATTGTGACAGGTTTGACTTAACAAAATGACCGATTTTAACCAAACGATGATAAAAAACTTAGGCTAGGTCACCCTCTGTACCGTTGATGCTGTATAACGCTATTCGCTTTTATCAGGATAGGCATTACGAATAGCAACAAATTGATCCAAATTATTGAGTAAAATGGTGGATAAGGTAGGATCAAATTGCGCTCCATTCTCGCGAGTAAAATGCGCGACGACCTCTTCTAAAGACCAAGCTTGTTTGTAGCAACGCTCACTGAGTAAGGCATCGAATACATCTGCAATCGCAGTGATACGAGAAAAGATATGAATATCTTCACCTGACAAGCCATTAGGATAACCAAGCCCATCCCAACGCTCATGGTGCTCATGTGCTACCGTAGCGGCGAGATGGAATACTTCACCATTGCTCGCATTCAATAATTTATAACCATACGAGGTATGCGTCTGCATTATTTCCCATTCGGCACTATCAAGCCTTCCCGGCTTTTCAAGAATTGACTCTGGAATGGCAATTTTACCGACGTCATGCATCGGGCTAATGATCTCAATCAGCTCCACTTCGCGATAACTTAAGCCATGTAAACGCGCTAATAGGGAAGATAGCTGTGCTACGCGCTTAACGTGGTTGCCGGTTTCGCCCGATCGGGTTTCGATCGCTTCGCCAAGTACGACGATCATATCTTTTTGTGTTTTCAACGTTTTTTTCTGTAACTGGACTATTTTCTTGTTCTGTTTGTTTAATTCACGCTTTTGACGAATGGTGACAGCTTGAGTGATGATCACCAGCGCCATGCAAAAGATGATCGAGGCTGCAATGCTGAGCACTTGCCAGTTAGATTTGAGAAAGCTCACTGGTTGATTAAGTACTAGCGTGTTTTGAGGCAAGCTACGCTCATCAATGCCAAATCGTTCAAGTGCATTAAAATCTACAACCGGTCTGCTGGCGTTACCCACTGCAACTTGCTCAGAAAAATTCAGCGGGATGAATTCATCAAGCGCGAGTAGCATTTCACGTCCGACTTGCTCAGAGCGATTTACGTAGCCGCCAAAAATGCCATTAGTAATGTAAAACTCCCAAAAGACGAATACGGGGGCTGGGCTATTAATTGCTATTTCTTGTGCGACATACTGATAACGATGATAAATACCTTGATCAATGTCGGTATTGTAGTGAGTCAAAATCACTGCATCATCTGGGCTGATACTCTGTAGCACGTCACCGACACGAGCCAGTGGTATATCGCGAATCTCTATCACCTCGACATTGGCATTACGCGCCAGCACTTCAAGTGCTTTTTCACGCACATATTGCGATGTTGTGCTGCGATCAGAGATGTAGTACAAGCGCTGTAAACTCGGTCGAACACGATTGATCAATTCAACGGTTTTTTCGATTTCATCACGTTCAAAAATGATGCGATAATCGCTGGTCACGGTCGACAACGTCGCACTTTGATTGTTAATCCCAGCGGCGATGATTGGCAAGTCTATGAAGGGGTTGTCAGGCCACTGGTTAATAAGTTCAAGTGCATTATCGTCAGTAACTAACACGGCATCGAATTGATGGTGTTGATACTTAGTGTTGAAGTAACGAATAAACTCACTGTAGTAGGTCTCGTTATAGACCCGCTTAGTATCAAGGTATTCTAGGGAGAGTTTCAGCTTAGTGTTGGATTTTGCAATCGCCTGCTCGATGCCAGATTGAAAATCCGCAGTCCACTGATAAGACGGCGAGTAAGAATGCAGTACCAAGACGTTCTTGTATTGCCATTGATTTGCCAACGAAGACGACGACGTCACGCAAGCTACAACTAATAATACATATCGTAATATATAGGCCACTGGATTCTAAATATCTTGCTCACTCATAAGTCAAGAATAACACAGCCGTCAGCAAAGGCTTAGATAAGCATCAGATTTCAAGAACTACATCACCATTAGTCACGCTAATTGCAGACTTGGCAAGGAGTGACTTCACAAAGCTCATTTTACTGTCACTGTTCGCATCGGTCGTGGTGATATCAGACACTAAGACTTGCTCGTTGCTACGCGTTAAAATGGCCGTCGTTACCGGTTCGCCGTTCTGGAAACCGATATACAATTCACAAGGTTCGGAATAAATAATTTGAGTCAAAAACTCAATCATCATTTGCTGATCTTCATCTGATGACCACTGCTTAGAATAAAGCAGTGCGAACATAACCGTGAGACGGTGGAAATCGACCAGATAAATGTCTTCCGCAGTAAATGAATCCGCTGCTGAATCCAGCATTTCTGCTGCCAGTATTCGGTATTGCTTGTTCTCCACACCCGCTTGGTAAAGATCACGACCAACTAGACTTTCTTTGGTAGGGAACTCAACGTCAACTTGTGCGTAAAGCCAATTGTTTTTAATCTCTGCGATAGCAAAATGTTCTATTGTCATAATTTATTAGCCGTACCTAATGTTTCTATGCTGAGCTTAATCAGCACCCTGCTCGAATACAAGCAATAAACCACTCCAACGCAAGAAATGTTGTGAATCTTCATCACTGACCAGACAATGAATATGTTAAACTTTATAAAAATCGAACAATGGAATTGAATAATGTTGAAAAAAATTTCCGTCGTTTTGCTGGCTAGTGCGGCTCTGGCAGGCTGTGACAGTGGCGAAGTCGGTGATGTTAGTCTGGGTATCTTTACGATGAAGGATATTAAGATCTCCCATTTAGATGACGACAAAATACCGGGCGTCACTTGTCATATCGCCTCTATAGAAGCGAACTTTTCACTCGCAGATCCAAGCGATAGCTCGATATCATGTCGTCAGACCGGTGACATTACCCCCGAAATGATCGCGTCTATCGATAAAAGCGCCTCTGGCGAAGTGGTCTTCAAACAGTCTAAAAGCATCTTTTTCAAAACAATGAAAGTTAGACGCATCTATGATGCTGACAATCAGACACTGCTTTACTTGTCTTACACGACGAAAGAGACTGAGGGCAGCTTCAAACACAGCCTCTCAACCGTGCCTTTGTGGGGAACAAAAGCTTACGGCTCCTATACTCCTGAGAAATAGATTAAAAAAGTGCCAATCGCTCTCGGTTGGCACTTTAATGTCACCTAAATGAAAGAATATCTTCATTAATGTGATATGATGCAGAAAATTTCCTACTCCCTTTAAATGATGAAGTTTCCTGGCCAGCGTAAATCTCAGCACTACTTTCCGACACATGCTCGTGATCCTTTGATCAATCAGGCGAAGCAACCATCAAAACTCTACCGCCCAATTATTGTTGGCGTGGGACAAACTATCGTCGATATTGAAGCTCGCGTCGATGACGAGTTTTTGTCCAAATACAATTTGAGTAAAGGTCACTCTCTCGTTCTTGAAGAAAGCCAAGCTGATGCGTTATACCGCGAACTTGTTGAGCGCGAACTGATTTCTCACCAATACCCTGGTGATACAATTGGTAATACGCTACACAACTACTCCGTGTTAGCAGACAGCAAGTCGGTTTTACTTGGCGTAATGTCACGTAACATCGAAGTAGGCTCTTTCGCTTATCGTTATTTATGCCGAACTTCAGCGCGAATGAACCTTAACCACTTGCAAACGGTTGAAGGTCCTATCGGTCGTTGTTATACCTTGATCACGGAAGACGGTGAGCGCACTTTTGCCATCAACGAAGGCCACATGAACAAACTGCAGCCAGAAAGTATACCTGATGATGTTTTCGACAAAGCATCGGCACTGGTTGTCTCTTCATATTTGATGCGTGGTAAACCTGAAGACCCGATGCCAAAAGCAGTCGCTCGAGCGATAGAAATAGCCAAGTCTAAAAATGTGCCAGTGGTACTAACCCTAGGGACTAAGTGGGTGATCGAAGGCAACGCAGAATGGTGGCAAGAGTACTTAAAAGAAAACATCACGGTTGTAGCGATGAATGAAGAAGAAGGTCAAGCACTGACTGGCTTTAGCGATCCTCTTCAAGCAGCAAATCGCGCATTAGAGTGGGTCGATCTTGTTCTTTGTACCGCCGGCCCTAACGGTCTTTACATGGCTGGTTATAGCGATGAAAGCGTGGCTCGCGAAACAGAACACCCAATTCAGCACAGCACAATTGCGGAATACAATCGCTTTGAATTTAGCCGTGCCATGCGTAAGCAAGATTGTGATGAAGCGGTTAAAGTGTATTCTCATATTGGCCCTTACCTTGGCGGCCCAATGGAGATTAAAAACACCAACGGTGCTGGCGATGCAGCCTTATCTGCACTTCTGCATGACATGGCGGCGAACAGTTTCCATGAAGTGACCGTGCCTAATTCAGCGAAGCATGATCATAGCTACCTGACGTACTCTTCACTATCGCAAATTTGTAAATATGCAAACCGAGTAAGCTATGAAGTGTTGACCCAACACTCTCCTCGTCTTTCTCGCGCACTTCCAGAGCGCGAAGACAGCTTAGAAGAAGCATACTGGGATAGATAAACAATTCAATTAGATAAATAATTCAATTAAATAAGGCCGCTAAACTAGCGGCCTTATTTTACATGCCTATCAATGCTTGGTTTTCACAGCTTGGTTTTAATCGTTCGTAATATATGGATAAAAGACTAATTTGTTCCCCTCAACCATATAGCAATCCATCTTAGCCGCATGGGCCGCTTTTTTACCTAATTCAGTGTCTTCAAATACCACACAAGCACTTGGTTTGAGGTTCAATAGCTTTGCCGCCTTGAGAAAAGTGTCAGGATTAGGTTTATGCGCTTCAACCTCATTGGCCGATACTAATACATCCACTTTATCAAACAGCCCAGAAAGGCAAAGTAGACGCTCTGCTAATATACGCTGGCTCCCCGTCCCTATCGCGATCGGTTTTTTACCTGCATAAGCTTGTAATACTTTGTTTGTACAATCAATTATCTCGATATCTGTTGCTATTTCATCAAATGTCGCCATCTTGAATCGAGCAATTTCTTGAGCATCCAATTGCAAATCAAATTCACGATTGATTTCAGCGACAATCTTGTAGCTTGGCATTCCACCTAAACCATTTAGCCAATCTCGTGAAAATGGAAAACCAAACTTCTTTGCAGTTATTTCCCATGCATTTAGATGCTCTGGCATGCTATCAAGCAACGTGCCATCCATATCAAATATAAATCCTTGGTATTGCTCGTACTTTTCCAACATAATGTTTACTTTCTTCTTCTAACCAGATAATTAGGAATATCACTATTTTTATATACTCGCGTTTAAAATTAGTGATAACAGCATAATAAGCCCAACGAAAATAAACGCAGTAATCTTCGGAAGTCTTTATGAAAATTAAAACTAAGCTCTATTTATTAGGCGCCATCGCTATTTTGGGAATTGCAACATTACTGTTAACAACGGTCCATTTTGCAGACACTACCCGACAACTGACTCAAGCGAATCAACTGACGAAAGATCTTGAGATCCAGCTGCTTAACCTTCGACGCAATGAAAAAGATTTTTTACTACGCAGTGACCTAAAGTATCTCAACAAGTTTAACGGTAATCTTGAAACATTTCTCGATTTAGAATCACAGCTTTCCATCATTTTATCCGATCGCGGGCTTGTCAGCAGTCGTGAACTGAAAGATGGGATACGAACCTACCAAAGCACCTTTGCACAGCTCACTGAAGCATATGAAACTTTAGGTCTAAATGAAGAGCAAGGGTTGCGAGGTCAATATAACCACGCTTTATATGATTATAAATCCAAGCTTTCAGTGGCAGAGTTAGTTAATTTGATTGCGTTTGACGATCAAGTACAACAAGGCATCATCAAGCCTGAGCTTCTTCCCGCTCAAGCGAGCGATATCTTGGCATCCGCGACTGCGCTAGCGAAACAAAAACAAGTTATTGGTCTTAAATATAACCAAGGCCTATTAGGACAAACACGAGCAGCCTCACACGCTATTGAACAGCAGTTTGATAATTTCTCATCAGCATTGACGGAAGAAACCAATCAAGCAATTGAGCGCCAAACTTTACTCAAACACTCTGTTAGCCTCATTATCGCAACGATTATTTTGGTGTTTATTGCCCAGATAGCACGAACCATCATATCCAAAATCAATTCACTGCTTGTCGTGATTCGTAACATCGTTGATACCAATGACGTTTCCTTACGTGCAAAACTGCAAGGCAACGACGAATTGGTCATATTAAGCCGTTACTTCGATGAGTTATTGGAAAAACTAGAAACACTTATCTCTGGCTCACAGACCAAATCCCACCAGCTCTATACCAGCACCAGTAATATGCACAATGAACTGGAATCGGTCATACAACAGTTCCAAGTACAGGCGGATCACACCTCAAGCATGGCAATTTCAGTTCAAGAGATGGTCTCGACAATTAGCGAAATTTCAGAAAGTACTTCAGTTGCGGTTGAAGGCGTTCATCAAGCATCGGAAAATGCGGATAAAGGGCGTGAGGTTGTGGTCGATACCGTTTCTAACATCACCCAACTCTCTGAGCGTCTGGCCAATAGCCAAACTTCAATCGGCTCACTAAACCATCATGTCGCTAAAATTGGCGATGCGGTAAACATCATTCAAGAAATTGCCGAGCAAACCAACCTACTGGCATTAAACGCGGCGATTGAAGCGGCCCGAGCGGGTGAGCAAGGCCGAGGCTTTGCCGTGGTGGCTGACGAAGTACGTGCGCTGGCAAGCCGCACACATCAGTCGACCACTGAAATCACTAACGTAGTCAACGCAATCCAAGCACAGATGAGTACCGTAATTAGTGATATCGACCAGTGCAACCAACAAGGCCAACACACCTTGAATGGCTCAGAGCAATTAGATCAGAGTTTGCAACAGATTCTGTCGGATATGAATAATATTCAAGCCAATTCAGAACGTATCGCTTCGGCAATTGAAGAACAAGGCGCGGTCATGGTGCAAGTGAGTGATTCGATTAGCGAGCTCAATACGATCTCGGATGGCAACACTCAATCTGCCAAACACTGTTTGGTTGAAGTTGATAAGGTCGCTGAACAAGCGTGTGAAATGGATCATGCCGTAGCAGAGTTTAAAACCTCACAGAGTGCATAAATGAGCCTGATCGTTTTCTCTGTTCAGAGTTGTAATTTAGAGTAGCTTAGCCGGCTACTCTTTTTTATGAATCCGACTTTATGAATGCCATAGAATCAGATTAGGCTTTGCTCCCATTCCGTTTGGCTTATCTGTTCATCAAGTGATGTATCTATCCCCTACTTCCATTAAACTAACTGAAACAATTAAACTAAACCAACACGTTATGAACTCTATTACTCTTATCCATGGTGACATCACCACCGCCAACGTCGATGCTATTGTGAATGCTGCCAACACAAAAATGCTTGGTGGCGGCGGCGTTGATGGCGCAATTCATCAATCGGCCGGTCCTGAATTACTACGAGCTTGCTTCGCTTTACCGCAGAGCAAAGGGAGTCGATGTCCTTATGGGGATGCTCGAATCACGATCGCGGGTAGCCTAAAAGCGCGTTTTGTTATCCACGCCGTCGGCCCGATTTATAGCAAATTTTCGGATCCCAAAGCGGTATTAACCTCAGCCTACAAACAAGCATTAGATCTCGCCTTGGCCAATAACTGTAAAACCGTCGCCTTACCGGCGATATCATGTGGTGTCTATAGCTACCCACCCCAAGAAGCAGCAGAAGTTGCATTGTCTGTCTGTCAACGTGCCGATTACCAAGCATTACAGATGACGTTTTACTTATTCACTGAAGAGCTTTTAGATATTTGGCAGGCAGTGTTCAAAGCAAAATAGTCATTAGCAAACACAAATTATTTCACCATTCGCATCATAATTCACTCTAAAGACTGGTGGCTAACCACCCGAAAACTCGGCTGTTTGTAGCCCCAAACAACCTACTTACAATCAATTACATTGCAATTATATTTTAATTAAACAACTATAAATCAAAAAGATAAGGGCAAGTAAGTCAGTTTTCCTCTCAAAAGAGCATGACCCAATGTTATGCACATATAACTACCCATCATTGGGTTATAAGCTCTAAAATTTCGACACACTTAACAGTGTGGTGGGAACCCCAAATTTACTTATTCATGCGTAAACAACCCTAATCAATATCAACAATACTGTTCATGTTGCCTAAGGTTTTATACCGAATGAAATTACGAACCACACCGTTCATTTTGCTTATGTTTCACCAACTTTGAATCCAATTTATTACTTTAGTTGCTACCTCTACTATGAATGACAGGCCCGACACTCTCACCTTAGGCAATTTTACATGGCACGTAAATTCGCGAAGACTCGAACGTATCCATCGAGAGGAATCCGAACAACCGCTGCAAGATGTGACATTGACCTATAAACAGTTTCGACTCCTAAAATGTTTATTTGATGCTTATCCTAATGTTCTCGAACGAGAAAAAATCGTTGATTATGTATGGGAATCAAAGCCAACCTCGACAGAGAGCTTACCTCAGCTTATCAACCGAACGCGGCAAACATTAGAGGATATTGAAAAGTGTATTTTGGTAAATGAGCCAGGTGTTGGGTATTCACTCTCTTTCACTCTGGAACTTGAACCGGTGCCGGATACGCAATGTGAAGTAACCCTAATACCAAGATATGACCAAAATATTAATGGTTTAGATGAACAGAAAAGTGGTTCTAAAAATATATTATGGCGTACCATTTTCTTAGTTGCGTTCGCTCTTTCTGTTATAAACGTATGGCATGCAGCAGAAGCTATTTATTACCACTCTGATTTTAAACGGGTATTACAAGCGAAGCCATATCCCCATACAACGCCTTTGGATGGGGATAAGATTTTAGTTAAAATTGATGGACATGAATGTACTTATGAAAAATCGAAACTTCTGCTTAAGTGTTCATAAGCAGCTTATTTTGTGCTGTCTATTTATTGTAAATGTCACAGCATTCGTTATTCAAAATCAGTCACAAATTAGTCTATTTGGCACAATAGAAGCGCTTGATTATCGCTGGAGCACTTACAGCAATCTGAGTAAAGACATCATGACAGCTCAGGTGGTGTTTGCAAAACTAACTGATGAGGAGGCATTAGGTAATTCATCTTTCTACCAATATCAATATGACAAATCGAAAGGCGCTGAATACATCGCTCTGAGGGATCCCCTCATAATTTCCCCAAAGCACAACCATGTTTGAATAGATTTTGAGCAAGCAGGGTTGCAGCCGCGAGCAAGTCTTCCCTCGTTATTGTGTAGCCAGAATGCCGCAAAACTTCCATCCCTAAGCGCACTGTTGAGAGTACATTTCGATTTTTGACAGTGTTAGCTTGGAAGTGCTTATCCCAACCTTGTTTCTGACCATGAACTCCAGCAAGCCAAAATGTCAGTTGAAGCATTAGGGCGATTAGCAGCATGATATCAAAGCGCTCTGAGCTGCTAGTTCGGCTATGACGGAGGCCTAAACCGTAGGCTGGGCTTTTCAAGTCTCGGAAGGTTTCTTCAATTTGCATACGCTTCGAGTAGAGCCTAACAAGTTGCTTTGGTGTTCGGATTTCAACGGGCAAGTTAGTCGCTAAAACCCATGGTTCTTTTGTCGAAGCGGAGTAGATTTTAGGTGACGGATGATGACAATTAGTCCGTGTCGAACGCTGATTTTTTCGGCCTTTAGGACGTGATTTATACAGTGCAATTTGACATGAAATTGGGTTGCTCTTAGTCAACCTCTTATAGCCTAAAGTCTTTGAGCGACTTGAGGATATGCTATGTAAGTTGCTGATAGGTTGCCAGTTTTCCGCACCTAAATCTGCATATTGCACTTTCCCTCTGACTCGACTTAACCAGTACCAACCTAGCTTTTCAACGGATTTATACCATGGCACTTTAAAGCCAGCATCACTGACAATGAGCGGTGTAGTGTTACTCGGTAGAATGCTTGCAAGGTCGGCTAGAAATTGGTCATGAGCCTTCTTTGAACATTGCTCTGAAAGCGGAAAGGCTTTCTCATAAAGAGTAATAGAACGACCATGTAGTGCCACCGAAGCCCGCAATACCATAAGCCGTTTTTGCTCACGAATATCAGACCAGTCAACAAGAACAATGGGCATCGAATTACCTGAACAGATAAAGCTGGCATGCCAACGGTATACAGCGAGTCGCTCTTTGTGCAAGTGACGATTACCTAACAATCTGTCGATTCGTTTGATGTTATGTTTTGTTCTGGCTTTCGTTGGCAGGTTACGACCAAGTTCGGTAAGAGTGAGCGTTTTACATTCAAGTAATGCGTGGCAAGCCAGCGTTAAACTGTTGAGTCGTTTTAAGTGCAATTCAGGGCAGAATTGGTAAAGAGAGTCGTGTAAAATATCGAGTTCGCACATCTTGTTGTCTGGTTATTGATTTTTCTCAGAACCATTTGATCACATGACAAGATGTGCATCTACCTTAAATTTATGATTTTTATCAAAATCATTAGGGGATTCCTCAGTACATCGCTATTGGAGAGGAAAGCACCTTACCTGTAAGGTATAACCGAGTTTTTTACCTTGATGAACTCTGCATGCTGTTCTTTAGTGGGCAATCAAACCTAACCCTAAAAAACGTTTCATTGCGTTGTTTATATTAATCCAAAGCGGCAATGTAACTCTTAACCTTTATTATACTGATAAGGGTAAGAGTTATTTAGCCCACGAACCAGCGAGGTAAATAAGCCATAACAACTATCCCACCTCACATTAAATAAATAAACACAAATGCGAATATTTTACCACAAATTCTCAACCATTATTTTTTACATCTCATTCGCAGATAAGAAAATACATTCCATTAATAAAACACCTTATTCCGTTGACCAATCTTAGTTTTCACTCCTCTCAATATCACCTCGCTTGCAAGAATTAAGCATCAGCGTATAATCGCGCCCCCAAGCAACATTACATATAAAACAAGATGGTTATGTACAATGATAACTCTTTAGTATTAGGGAATTATATTTGGGACAGGACGACTCACGATTTGCAACCGCTCTCTTTGAATGGCGAAACCGAACTAAAAGAAACGGTTAGGCTCACAAATAAGCAAAAAGCACTACTGTCTTGCCTTGCTGATGCATACCCACAACCTCTGACACGTACTGAGATCGTAAAACAGGTTTGGAGCAATGAGTTTATTTCTCCGGAAAGCTTACCTCAGTTAATCAATCGTACAAGGAAAACTCTTGGGGATACCGAAAAGACCATTCTAAGAAACATCCCCAATGTTGGATACATTATTGAGGCTCAAGCCCATAAACCAAACGCAAGCGAAGCAGAAGAAAAAACTGCAGTACAACAGAACCTTGAGTTGGCTAAACCACCTCATGCTGATTGTAAGTCTAAAGTTAGAGTGCTCGTTGTTATTGTCATGCTAGCTCTGACCTCTTATAACATTTTCAATTTTTATAATGCATACGCATCAAAGCAACAATTCATAGATTCGCGCTTTGCAGAACCGTATCCATTATTAAAAATTGATCCAAAGAATGGTGCTACGACAATTATCCTTGACGACGGGGAATGTAAATATGAAAAAAACAGTCAAACGATGGACTGCCGACAAATTTAGAATGTTCATTGTTGCTGCGTTGATGTTGAATGCTGCTATTTTTTTGATTACCGGGCAGCAAAAAAGCTACTGGGTTGGTAATGTGATTTCTGATGCACAAACCAAACTTACCCGAACTGAGCAATTTCATCATAACCTCACGATTCGTAGCACGAGCTTTGAGCCAAATTCAGTTGATCAATATGGCGATAGTTATGACTATAACTACGACTTTACGCTACTTGAACATAGTCAAGTCATTCTTAACAATGAAGCAATGCCCATAAAAACTGGCTACCATCAGTATTTTGCGATTGATGATGAATGCGCAATCGTTTTTCGCAGCCCGAAAAGGCGAATCATTAACAATTCGTCGATAATGTGTTTGTACAATTTATAGCGGATTTCTAAGCTGGCTTTGTTTTCTAATTCGATTTCAGTTAAAAACACGCCTAACATGATTAATGGTTCTATATGCTTTGCATGCCCCCATTATCACTACATCATCAAACCAAAGGGGCAGAGAGCCACGGATAGGTGGTGCTTGATTGCATTCAATAACCAAGTCCCTCACATAACGTGCGGGACTTTTTTGGCCTAAAATCAAGCATTTTTATGTTGTTGTGAACACGCTAAAAGTCACTATATAGAATCGGCGCTTGAGGCGGATACTCTATCGGCTGCCAACGATCATTAAAGGTGAACTTTGCGTAAAGCATAAAATGGTTAGGGGTATAAAACTCTGAACGTTGTAAATCGACCAACGCACCGAGATACCAACGTTTACTTACCCGTTTTTCTACCGCCGCTTGTAATGAAGCCCCAAACCCGCCTCCTCGCTCAGATTGACCATTTTTCACTAAGTATGGCGCATCTTGCTCAGTCCAAGAGTTAGACACGGATCCACTTAATAGATATGACCACGTATTGTCATAACGCCCATAGTAATTAATCGGTAGCGACAACGAAATATAGCTTTGCGGGCTATAGTAGCCGCCGTGATAAAGCGTGTATTCCCCAAGGTTCTTTTCATAACTCAAATACATCAGGTTGGAACCAATACTCAAACGCTGATTTTCTGTCGCGATCAGTTTGTAATAGCCCCCACCTAAGAGGCCTAAACGCCTATTATCCTCGACGTTTTCACCAGTTAAAGAGTGATATTGCAAGCTGCCCCAAAAACCATATGGGTCCCCCACATCCCAGCTTGAGTTAAGCTTCACCCCAGTGCTGACAACCCCACCCCACTTAGTGCCTTCACCAGCGAGTTCATTTGTTTGACTCGGAACGCTCAACCCAGCGTAAGAAAGTGTACTACTGGTTTCAGGCCGGCGAGAAGCATCGATAGACCAGCCAAACTCCGCTAAATCACCATCAATACGAACGCCGCCAACCCAAGTAGAATGGTCAAAACCAGCAGGGGTGGTACCGACATCGATCTGCCAATCTTGCGCTTGCCAACCAATACCTAAAGCAACACCTGACGCACTGCCCTCTAAGACATTGTCACTTGGATTATCTTTAGAGTCTTTTTCAAAATACTCTAACTTACCCGAATCTACTGAGACATAATCCGCTCGCAACAAGAGATGCCCATCCCTGCTTTCCACAGGAATGCGCGCCTCAATCGGAATTTGGTTGGTCGTATTATTGCCGTCACGAGCACTGTAATCCCAACCAATCATCACATGCCCATCACTGCGATCCCGCAACGCATCAATATCCGTTTTCACATTACGAGTAAGCCAATAATCGTTTGCACCATCATAGAGTTCTCTCAAACCTAGAGGGACTTGTTCTGGCTCGCTTAGCTGATCACTGTTTTCAAGTCGATCGCTATTTAACGCTTGATATGCTCGGCGATCGGCGAGTCCCCACTCTTGGTTTTCCATCGCTAACGCCATGCTATTTCGATACGCAAGAGCGTCCACATCTAACGCATTATCTAATGCGAGATTGAGTTCATTAGCCGCTTCTCGATCACCTTGCTGGTTGAATACCTCTGCAACGGTGATTAATTGCTGAGCGGTCAAACTCGATTTCTTTTTGAGTAAACTCTGATATGACTCATCGTAAGTGACTTGATCACCAACTAAGGCACTCGCTTGCAACATGCCTATTTGTGCTTGAGTTGAAAATGGCTCACGGTTTGATGGAACTCGACGGAAAAACGCAAGCGCTTTCTTTGGTTGCTGCTTTGCCAGTAAGGCATCCCCTTCAGCTAAGTCTCGTCGCGCGTTTAACTCTTCAAATTGCAGCACTTGAGAAACGTTGCGCGATGCATACTCCTGAGTCGATAATTGCTGGCTGTACCAGCGGTCAAAGTCGACGAAACGCTGCATGCTCAACATTATCTCCCCATAAGCCAGCTGTTCATCAAATGTCCAATTTTGCAAAGGGGATATACTGCGATAAATAATGTTTGCCTGCTCAATGTGGTCAATAGCAACCCAAGCGGCGACAATACGTGACAAAGGCTGTACCTGATCGGCATATTTGCCAGACAAGCTCTCGAGCAGTTCAATAACAGGTTCCGGTTGAAGTACATAACGTTGCTGCACGTCTCTCAGCTCATCATCCAACTTCAAGCGTGTTAAGTTGCGCTGCATCGCCTCCGTACGCTTGCTGGGAGCCACACTTTCTAGTTGCATGATTGCCGCACTAAGCTCCTCTTCTTGCGCAAGATAAAGCGCGTAAGCGAACTTCATTTCAGGATCTTGACTTGAACGACTCCAACCTTGCATCAAATCATCAGCACGACGCTTATCACCTAGGCGTACGACCACATCTGCAATATCGCGTCTTAGCCAGGGTGAGGTCGGATTCAACGCAATCAGTCGTTCCGTCTCCTTTTCCATTGCTAAGCTGTCACTGTTCTCAATCGCCTGACGCAGGTTCGCTAAGATGATTTCAGATTCAATCACCTTAATTTTCTCCGCCACCTGCAATCTCTGCTTAGGCGAATAGCGATTAGCGACTGATTGAGCCCCTGACCAATCTTGCTGGGTAACATAAATATCCAAACGTCCGCGCAATGCCGAGCCATTGGTTGAATCTAATTTTAGCGCTTGGCGGTAAGCTTTATCCGCGGCGTCATACTTTGCTTGGCTTGCTAGCGATGCGCCTAAATCGGTGAAAGCATACGGTTGAGAACGATCCAATTGAATCGCTTGGCGATAGAACTTCTCTGCTTGAGCCCATTTCCCTTGCGCCATCAAAGCGTCACCTTGATCTAGATAACTCCAATAACGGGAGGTTTCTACCAGCGTTGCCCATTTGCTGGCGCTGTCTGGATCATGATCTAACTGTTGTGCACGCTCAAAATACGCTAGCGCTTTTTGCTGCTTACCTTGGCGTAAATAAACCTTACCCATTCCACCCAATATTTCCGGATCATTAGGGCGAGTAGTTAAGGCGTAACGTAATTGAACGGCCGCTTGTTCAGTCTTGCCCTCATCAAGCAATCGTAGACCTTTCAACTTTGCCAAATAAGTCGGGTCTTTGCGTAACTGTTGTTCTGTGTTCCAACGACTGATCGCACCTTGATTAGCACGCTGAATCTCCAAATCTGCTGGATAATAACTGGCTAAAATGGCGTACTGTTGTACAACTTGGGCTGAAATTGGTAGCTGTTCTAAAGCCCTCAACCAAGAGGTTGCGGCACTTTTTCCTACCGATGGTACCAAAGCGAGCTTATTATAGGTGTCAAGAATCCACCGATCAGCAGGGTCTTGTTTACGAATATGATTCGCCAACGCTAACTGAAATTGGGGTACGCCGGGATAATCCGCGTTTAACCGCTCTAATCCTTGCTTAACCTCTTGCCAATTTGGGGACAGATTACCTTGTAGCTGTAAGAATTCTAGCTGTAAAGTAGCTGAAGGCATGCCATCAGGAAACAGTGCCTTGTAAGCCTCAATTGCCTGCTGGTAGCGCCCTGATTTCGCCAATAACTTCGCACGCTGATACTCTGAGCGTTTATCTGTGCGAATAGCGATGATCTGAGCAAGATCGCGCGCTTGTACTGAGTCGGGCGCCACGTTTTTTAATCGTTGATACGTCTGCTTCGCCTCAGCCAATTTTTGACGTTTCAAATACATATTGGCCTGATAAAATAAGCCTGTAGGATTTGCATCTTCTATCGCAAATAGCCTTTCTAGCGTACTTTCAACAATGTCATCTCGGCCAATAGCATCCGCCAGCTTCAACTGCTGAACCAACCAATCCACTGAATTAACTCTAGTTGCCGACGTTGAAAACTGTACAAGCTCTATAGGTTGATAAACGCCCGTAAGTTGCTCTTTACTCAAAGGCTTGGTGCTAAAGCCAGCGGCGTGAGCGGTACTCACTCCCCCTGCTATACAGCATAATGAAACCAACCATGAAACTCGTCCTTTTACTCGCATGATTCACCCCAAGCTGGGGACAATTCACCATTCAAACCAAAACGATAACGGCCTTCATACCAACCTAGACCAAACAAAGCCAACACATTATCGTAATAATGATCATTGCTATCGCGAACCAAGGCACTACTCGCTCGTGTCGCTTGCTGCTTGAGCAAATCAAGATTATTTGTGGCGTCAATCAGCGGCAGAGCTGCTGCAGAAAAGCCAGCACTCCCCACATTGCTATACTTGCCACTTTGTGTATCCACTTCTCGAGGTGGGCCGCCAAGTACACGCGTTGCTTTAATAAAAGGCTGCATCGCGCTGACCAACTCACTTTTATGCGGCGCGCCATCATCAAGCATTCCCGCCCACAGATAAGTACGGATTGCGTTATAGCTGCCAATTGGCCCCGTTTCGGGGTCCACTTTGTACTCACCATTGCTCTCTAAGGCCCAGTCAGGACTGAAACCCGCAGGCATAGTGTTAACAATCATATTTACGCTACTTTGATACAAGCTATCCCATGATTGCTGAGGAAATAGCGCATGCATGCGATCAACTAATTGCAGCGGCACATAGCTCGGGTTCACTCTATAACCCGCTTGTGTTTCAAAACCATGAGGAGCAGGTAATAGTAGAACCTCCCCATTCGTTTGAGTGACTGTTTCTTCACGTAAAATGCGACTAGCCAGTAGATAACCTAAGGATTGATAATAGTAATTATCCCAAAGACGCCCTGCTTCAATCAGCGAATAGGCAATCCATAAATCCGAATCAGAGGCGGGATTATTATCTAACACTCCCCATTGACCATTGGATCGCTTCCCCCATAACCAAGCCGGCAATTGAGCGGTTAAGTCACCCCCAGCTAGGTGCTGTTGAGTCCAAGAAAGAACATGAGAGAAAGCCTGTTTATCATTGGCCACCAGCGCAAAAAACAGCGCGTAAGATTGCCCTTCCGAAGTCGTAATTGAACGCGAATCACTGCCATCAACCACACGACCTTGCTCTATATAAACTGACTTAAAGGTTTGCCATTGTGGCCAATCACAGTTATTTGCCAGCACTGATGAAGAGAGAAAAAGGCTTATGAAAACCATCAGCTGTTTCATTCTTGCTCCTCATTTTTCTCCAATCGCTTAGTCGCAACCTTTCGCAATACACGCCAAAGCACGATAGTCACAATCACAACCAGTAGCGCGGCAAAACATGCAACAACGATTGGATGATTAGAAAAGTGGTACCAAACCAACTTCCAAACCGGTAACTGACCAACGTAATAATGGTCGCCAACGTTGTAGCTTGCCACTTCATCATTTCGCAACGTCACCACTGAGCCGAACATATAGTCAAGCTTGCCTGAATCAACCAGTGCTCGATCGACGACCGAAAAATCACTCGGTTGAGCGGCCATAATGGCAATAAGACTGCGATTACTTGTAAACGGGCTTTCCTGACCATAAAGCGCCGCAAAAGGACCATTTGCTTCAACTGAAACAAAGTCAGCCGGTTGTTGACCGCTCGTTGTTGGGTTCATCCAATTCAAACCGAGCTGTTGTTCGTTTTTACTCGGCAAGCGAATTTGGCGCTCGCCAGCCTTTATCACCAGGTCGACTTGGTCAGGATCACTTGCAGCCTGTAATAGCGAGCTATCTAAACCAATACTAAGGATGTCTTTATCTGTGAGTGTTTCTGCATTCCATTGATCAGTTAGTAATACTTGAAAACCCGGGTAGCCTGAATCCCCGCCAAGTGAGCCCATGACGTTCAAAAAGGTTTGTAGCACCTCGACTGGCGCATTTTCTGGGATCACGACAGCCGTTTCAGATAAATCAGCCATCCGCGTATATGGGAACCCCGAGGTCGCAAATGCGCGCATATTCGGCATTTCGATATAATGAGGGAAACCACTAAAATCGATGGTTGAATCACCATCGACCACCGCATATTGTTTGCTTGGTTGAGTGACTTGGCACTGCCCATCCGTGACAGAAGCAAAACCAAATTCGAACTCAATTAGGTTTTTACTTCCCACTTTAAACGCCGGAATTCGGACCCGATCTTCGCCGCCTAATAGCGTATCATCAAGGAGTGGAACGCGAATTCGGTTTGAATCCCCACCTTGACCATCTGTAGTAAGATTAAATGCTTCGATAAACTGGTCATTGATACTTAACGTTAAACGAGAACCCGAATGATCTTCTGTTGGGGGGGAATAACGATAGTTGAGATCCATCGGAATACCACGACTTTGCCATGTAAACAGATCTGGCGGTAAACGCAAACTGACACTAATTGGTGGTGGTGTTCGGCCTTCAACCTGAAGCATTGCTTTTTGTTCAACTAATTCCGAAAGAGCAACCGGCCTCTCTGTTGTCACCCAATTAGGCGCATCGTATGCAGTTCGCGGCTTAATTTGCTCAACAGAATTAATCTTGGCGATCGGTCCTGTCAAAATCTGATTACCGAGCGCTAAACCTCGGACTGCGGTATTTAAATCCGCACTATCACGGCCAATGACCAAAAGTAATTTAACGAACGGATCGGTTGGATGAGTGATCACTTGTAAGCGTGGGCCATCAGTATCTGGAAAATCTCGCAAAAAGTCAGGCTTATTGTCATTAGTCACAAAGACGATCGCATTGCGCTCAGGTAGAGAGTCAAAACTCAAAGGGAACTGCGCGCCACGCCAGCCCGCAAGTGAACCAAAGTATGAGCTCGCGACACCAGCTGCTTTTATCTCTTCCAGATCGTATTGATCTCCCATCACGAGAGGCAAATTCAATTGGCTAAAGTCACGAACATCAAAAAACGGTGCCGGCAATAAGCTTAAATCGCTCTCCAGTCGTGTCTTTTGCACCAACATTTCAATCCGGCTAGTCTGACTAATTTCAGCCCAAATACTTGCATCATTAGGATTGGCACAATCTTTTTGCGTATTGCCAATCAACTCAAAGCGGATCTGATTGTAGTTACTAAAAAATCGAGTATCCAAAGGCATAGATAAACTCAGTTTCTTGCCTTGCTGGCCATCAACAATCGGTGTGACACCCATGAGTTCATTATTCAAATAGACTTTGATATGAGAGACCAATGAAAGCAGTGCTGGAGACGGTGTAATATCAAAATAGAGCGTTGCTTGCGAAACGACCTCATCCAAACGAGAACCAAATCCAATGTAAGCACTGGTTTCACTGCCTTGAATCGCGATCGAGCTGTTATAGCCGAGTTGGCTAAAAGGCACCACTCGCTTAAATACCGACGAATTCTCAAGCTCATGAGAGGATGCCTGAGAGACATTGACTGACTGACTTACTTCTTGTGCTGCGAGACTACCCGACATACTCATTAGAGTTATGGCCGCCGTCAAAGCTGTTAGTTTTTTATTTTTGAGCATGACTTAAGGTCCTGGTTGGGACATAGCGAGGTCTAAAAGACCAAATAAATTTAATACAAATTATCAGTGCGGTCACACAGACTCTAATCAACTTAGGACTATGTTTTAGCAAGCGTTTGTATCCATTAAAACCGACATGAAGAACGGCGTGCATACTAGATAGAGGCTTATCAGATTGATAGCCTTGTTGCCATTTCGCCCATGTATCTGCACGAGCAAAAGTACATTGAACGTATTGGATTTGTTGTTGATGAGATAACGCATTAAGTTGCAAGCCAAAAATGCCTTTATGAGCATAGGCGACTGTCATAGGAAAGACGAAATCTTGCCCCCCTCGATTCAGTACAACTTGTAAAACTTGGCCTTTTAGGTACTGACACGCGTCGTCATCGATACCTTCAATTTCGATCCGCACACCGCCTAGTGAAAAATCTTTCATCACGGCTTGAATTAGATGCCCGGAGTTAAGCCTGACTGTCATTGGAATGGACACTTCAACACGGTGATCTTTTCGCACTTGTTTTGCCTCAACCGCGACTGCGACCGCCGCACCCAAAATCAACAAGTTATACATCGTCCAAACTAAGTTCACGATGACCGTGCCAATCTCATCTTGAGGTCCCCACCCTAAGCGATAAAAGCCAACAGCAAACCCGAGAATATTGAAAGCGACCAAAATCAAATATGGTCGTGATATCACCCAGTCATAGTGCGATTTTTCGATTAAGCCCCCCTTAGCCGTTACATTAAACTCCCCCTTGTGCGGAGCAAATAACGCGACGGTGGTTGGTCGGGCGATATACCAAGCGAGGACGGTTTCATACACCTCACCCCAAAAGGAATAACGGTAGTCTCCCTGCATTCTCGAGTTGGTCATGCTGGCGTGAATCATATGTGGCAGCACATACAAGATAATGGCGAGCGCTGGTGCATAAATCACGTACGAATGAAGCAGTAAAAATGCCAACGGAGCCACCAAAAAAACAATCCGCGGTATACCAGATAAAAAATGCAACATCGCATTGGCATAGCAGAGCCGTTGCGACCATTTAAGACCTTTACCGGTTAACGGATTATCCACTCGAAATATCTGCGCCATACCGCGTGCCCAGCGAATCCGTTGCCCCACATGAGCAGACAACGTTTCTGTCGCTAAGCCGGCTGAAATAGGCTGCTTCAAGTAAGCGGAGTGGTAACCTAGGCGATGCATACGCAAAGAGGTATGTGCATCTTCAGTAACGGTTTCGACTGCAATTCCACCCACTTCTTCTAAAGGCTTGCGACGCAAAATAGCGCAAGATCCACAGAAAAATGTTGCGTCCCATAAGTCGTTACCATCCTGAATTAAGCCATAAAAGAGGCTGCCTTCGCTCGGTACATTGCGAAAATTGGACAAGTTTCTTTCGAACGGATCCGGTGAAAAGAAATGGTGAGGCGTCTGCACCAAAGCCAGCTTGGGGCTGAGGAATCCCCTAATGATTTTGATAAAAATCATAAATTTAAGGTAGATGCACATCTTGTCATGTGATCAAATGGTTCTGAGAAAAATCAATAACCAGACAACAAGATGTGCGAACTCGATATTTTACACGACTCTCTTTACCAATTCTGCCCTGAATTGCACTTAAAACGACTCAACAGTTTAACGCTGGCTTGCCACGCATTACTTGAATGTAAAACGCTCACTCTTACCGAACTTGGTCGTAACCTGCCAACGAAAGCCAGAACAAAACATAACATCAAACGAATCGACAGATTGTTAGGTAATCGTCACTTGCACAAAGAGCGACTCGCTGTATACCGTTGGCATGCCAGCTTTATCTGTTCAGGTAATTCGATGCCCATTGTTCTTGTTGACTGGTCTGATATTCGTGAGCAAAAACGGCTTATGGTATTGCGGGCTTCGGTGGCACTACATGGTCGTTCTATTACTCTTTATGAGAAAGCCTTTCCGCTTTCAGAGCAATGTTCAAAGAAGGCTCATGACCAATTTCTAGCCGACCTTGCAAGCATTCTACCGAGTAACACTACACCGCTCATTGTCAGTGATGCTGGCTTTAAAGTGCCATGGTATAAATCCGTTGAAAAGCTAGGTTGGTACTGGTTAAGTCGAGTCAGAGGGAAAGTGCAATATGCAGATTTAGGTGCGGAAAACTGGCAACCTATCAGCAACTTACATAGCATATCCTCAAGTCGCTCAAAGACTTTAGGCTATAAGAGGTTGACTAAGAGCAACCCAATTTCATGTCAAATTGCACTGTATAAATCACGTCCTAAAGGCCGAAAAAATCAGCGTTCGACACGGACTAATTGTCATCATCCGTCACCTAAAATCTACTCCGCTTCGACAAAAGAACCATGGGTTTTAGCGACTAACTTGCCCGTTGAAATCCGAACACCAAAGCAACTTGTTAGGCTCTACTCGAAGCGTATGCAAATTGAAGAAACCTTCCGAGACTTGAAAAGCCCAGCCTACGGTTTAGGCCTCCGTCATAGCCGAACTAGCAGCTCAGAGCGCTTTGATATCATGCTGCTAATCGCCCTAATGCTTCAACTGACATTTTGGCTTGCTGGAGTTCATGGTCAGAAACAAGGTTGGGATAAGCACTTCCAAGCTAACACTGTCAAAAATCGAAATGTACTCTCAACAGTGCGCTTAGGGATGGAAGTTTTGCGGCATTCTGGCTACACAATAACGAGGGAAGACTTGCTCGCGGCTGCAACCCTGCTTGCTCAAAATCTATTCAAACATGGTTGTGCTTTGGGGAAATTATGAGGGGATCCCTCAGAGCTTGGGGTCTTTAAGAAACATGCCCATGGTTAACTGGAAAAAAGCTCGAGTTGGGATATGGTCGCAATCAAAAATGGCGACATACTCACCATGCGTTTGCTTTAAGGCATAATTGATGTTGCCCGCTTTAGCATGTTCATTGGTAGGTCGACGAATGTAATTCACACCCACACTTTGCGCAAACTCGCGAAAACTATCTCGCTTACCATCGTCCAACACATAGATATTGAGCTTATCTTTTGGCCAATCGACGCCTAAGGAAGCATATACTGTCGCCTTAACAACATCTAAATCCTCATTGTAAGTCGGGATCATCAAATCGATGGTCGGCCACGTCGAAGTATCTTTCGGCATCTCTAAAGGCTTACGACTAAGTGGCCAAATATTTTGGAAATAGCCAAGAATCAATACAATCCATGAGTAGGATTCAGCGATAAGTAATATGCCCCCCAACACCAATGCAATGGGATCATCCCAGTTCAACGTGGAAGAATAGCGCCACCAAAGATAACGACAAGAAGCGGTCACCGACATAATGATCAGCAACATTGTCGGAAAGCGCCCCGGTAAACGACGCACCATCATCGCCAGCGCCCAAAGCAAAACCACAAACACTAGCTGCGCTTGATAGCCAAACGGTACGGTAAAACAGATCAATGCCAAGAAAACAACGCATATCAATAGTAAGTAATTGAGCACTAGAGCGGACTTGCTGGATCGGGCGGCTTGGCGCAACTCCGGCTGGTTAACCTGACTAGCCTTTTTTTCTAGCCAACCCACTATTTTTGCAACCGATTCAAAAGGTAGATAAAAGATGTGTCGTAGTTGAATGATTGCGCGCGAGAGAAGTCTTCGGACAAAATCAGAGCCCGAATGGGTGATGCATTGCTTGAATAAAATCAACCAAATACTTTGCACAACAAATCTAATGGAATCAAATAGACGCGGAGCGGCAAAATTAACTTGTGGGAAATACACTAGCGGCAGTTTCCAAGAGGGTACGCCAGCAATCACAGGTTGGAGAAAAACAAAACTAACGCAAAACCAAGCACTTAAAATTAGCTGCCCCATCCAGTTCGAACTGCATTCCCATTTCTGTTCATAGACTTTCTTTTGCGTTTCAAATCGTTCAACTATCCAACGCTGAAAAATTAAGTTTAGCCCCTTCATACTTAGCCCTGTTCTGCGCTAGAAGAGAAAGCAGATACACACCAAAACGCGAGAGCTTGGTAATCTTTCGCTGCTTGGCTAATAGGTGAATAATGTTGAATTGTCGTTAGATTAGCAGCGCATTCTATTAGCGCGGTATCTTGATGCATCAATACTGGTACCAATAAGGTTTTTAGTTCTTGCTTGAGAACCAACGCAAGATCTCGCCCAATTTCAGTTTCCGGTTGATATTGATTGAGAATAAAACGGATTTTATCGTTATCCATTAGTTCACGTAGGACATGGTTGTGCTCAAAGAGCGACTGGAGTACTGCGTAATTCATCGCATCAGCCTTAATCACCACAAATATCATGTCCATTGAAGCAATAAAATCTTGCCATACTGGCGTGGAAATTTGCCAAAATTCACCGTGAAATAACTGCCACTGCGATGGCTCACAAACTGAAAGCAACCCCTGATTCAAGTCGTTGATCGGTTGGTTATTCGTTTGAGTAAAACTCTGATGTAGGATTTCATTTGATTGGCCATATGGTAAAAAATCCACACCTTGAGGGCTTGAAAAACCGGCCTCATTCCACAGCGATCCCCCCATCATACGAACCGCCCAACCATCATTCTCATCGTAGGGTGTACCAAAATGAAGGCGTAGCAAGTTCTCCGCAGATACATCAATAGCGAGCACAGGTTTATTGATCTTCACTAATGACTGAGCCAAATTCGCAGTCACTGTTGTCGAGCCACATCCTCGTCTTAAACTGACGACAAGAAGGCGTTTCATGCTGTTTCCGTTGTATGAACTAATGATTTCGAACTCCTGTCCGCCGCGATAGAGCCAACATGATGACGCTGACTCTGTAACACTAGCCACTTATTTTTCACTTGTATGTACGATTCATTTTCAGCGGTTTCAACATATTGATGTTGAACCAAGTCATATGAAGAGTAGATCGAATTGATATCTTTTGCGGGCTGTGACAAAACATCTTTTCCACATTACAGGCACATTCGTTTGGAGTGCGGACTTCCTCGTCGAACACTATCAATCCAAATAAATGACGCTAATAACGACTGATGCACCTAACCTGCGCATCCAAAGCGATACAACACGATTCGATATCACAATGTAAAACATTGCATATTCGTGCTGTATCTCCTTAAGTGATGTTTTTCAGAACTGAGTTTGAAAGTAAGTTGTAATTATCCGTTTACGACATATGAGCTAAAATATCATTCACCAAGATAATTAATACCTGCGATATGAATGCGAATTTTGCTTATAAACATCAAGGACAACAATGCTATATGTAATTTTACTTTTGATCAAATTGGTTTAATATCTTAACGTCATTTTTTTGTCATAATCGACTGGCATTTCAGAACAAACAAGCATAAGCGTCTAGATTATGGCGCATACAAACCACATTAAACCACTGAAAGAAAGGCAATTATCATGTCATCAACAATCGGATTACCGGCAGAGACCAGTGAGTTAGAAAGTAAGTCTACTTATGTCAATTTATTTACTAACAAGCACATGACAATTGAGTTTCTTTTAAATGCTTTGAATAAAAAACAACCAAACATTCTACTCAGCTGCATCGATAAACAGTCGATTCTATCAGGGCTAGATACACCTCAAATAGAAACTTTCAATGCCTTACAAAAAGAATATTTCAATTTGAGTTATTTTATTAACAACAAAAGAAAAAAAAAGACAATCGAGCCCATCGCTTTAGCGGAAGATATTCAAACAATTAATATCCCACCACAAACACATGTCATTTTATTATTTCCCGATGCATCACTTGCCCACTACAGCGATGAAGAAATAGACAAATTTTTAAACAACTTAGCCGCTTTCGCTAGCAAAACGAAAACCAAATTAAACCTGTGTATTTTTGGTCATTTAGCCACCTCAGTTCTAAAACCTAAACTATTAACTCACAATCGTACACTTGCAGGGCTAGCAAGCATGACCGCTCTTGATGAATCGCGATTTAGCTACTGGATTGACTTTTGGTCTAATCGCCATGGCGTCATCGCTGCACAAGAATTTGTATTGACTCGTCAGAATGAGGCATCTCTGTTAGCTAGCCAACACAACCATAGCCCTATTCAACCGTTAAGTGAGGATAAGTCTGATAGCGAGCGTGTCTATATCGTAAGAGCGGCTTTAGGTGATACGTCAAAAGCCCCTGCGAATATGCATGTTGCCGAGAGTAATCAGCATTTAATTGGCTTATTAGATAGCCCTAGAGCATCAACCATCATTTTTAGCTGTTCAAGCCAAGAAGAAGTACAGCAACTCGCTATCGCTTGTTACCAAATGAGGGTAAAAGCTGGCTCACAATTAAAGATCATCATTAGAGAAACGCAGCAATGTTTGCGCTATGCCGATGAAAAATACCTACTGCGATCAGGAGTCAATCTTATTTGTCCTGTCCAAGTCCCCCCAATGCGCTTTATGACTCAAGTAGAAGCCATTCAAGGGCAATTGTTAACGCGCCCTATTCCTTCGAGCTTAGATGCTTTAACCAAATACGACTTATCATTTGGCAGTAAAGGCTATCTACGCGGTAAAGAGTTTACCCGCTACTGCAATGATGTAATTTCAGTTTCGGCGCAATCAAAGGTCAACTTTGCCTTAATAAAACTCACTTTTTTACCGGGGATGCAAGCGGAGGAATGTTTACGACTTTGCCACGTTAAGCGCGATGGTGATGTGGTTACCGCCACGCAAAAAGCTCTGTATGTGTTATTCAGCGCCATACGTCATAGCGACATTGATATTGCATTAAACAATATTTTCGAATTCCCCGTTCGCGATTTGTTTCACTCAATGCGTACATTTGAAACCCAGTATGACATTGACTCTGAACTAAAATACATCCTAGAGGATGAAGCTTTGATCTCAAAAGAAGTCACGGACCTGACGACTGAGACGCAAATTTTTCCCGAACAGAACCCAGCGATAACGGATGTATCTACTCTCTTTGCCATCAAAAAAACGATCGCGCTAAAAGGATAACTATGAACATCAACGATTTCTTGCTCACAGTCGGTATTAGCTTATTTATTGGTATCTTTGTTGGGTTTTTCCTACGAGATATGTTGCACGCACTTCGCACCCTTTATACGAAACGATTTAAACGCTCTGCCTATTTTGAACTTGACACAAAACAAGAAGAATAACCCATGACATCGAAAACGCTTGCGAACTCCATACCGTCAATCGGATTGGGTTGGTGGAACATCTATTTCATCATCAAAATCGCCCTATTTTCACAAGGGGTGATCGATTTTCACCCTCTGTATAACTTCGCATTATTATTCGCTATTTTGCTACCCATTAAGAGCAAGGGGCTTAATCGTACCCGTCATGTTCTGGCCGCGTTTATCGCAGTATGGTTGCTGCATTTTGACTCTTACTTACCCCCTCTCGAGCGATTGTGGGCGCAAGCTGGGCAATTAATGCAGTTCGAATTAAGCTATCTAATCGAACTGCTTGGGCGCTTTGTCACGCCTCATGCAGTGATAGCGCTGTTTGTCATTTGTGCGGCTTACGCAATCCTCAGCAAGTACCTACGTGTATCCGTACTGGTTGTCATTGCGATGTGCTATATCAGCTTTCCAAGTATCACTACATCCAAGCCTGAATCGATCACCGAGAACAAAGAAGCCGAACAATCAGAAGCACAAGTTACCGACAACGCACCTGTATCCGTTACTGAAATCAACGACAACACGCTTAATGCTCTAACCGCAGAATTTTTTGCCCAAGAGGCGTCACGAAAGGTCGATTTCAATCGTCAAACCGCACAAGATGCCCCCTTTGATTTACTGCTACTGAGTATTTGTTCGGTCGCTTGGGATGATATCGAAATTGCAGGACTAGAAAATCATCCACTGTTTAAAGAGTTCGACATTATGTTCGACAACTTTAGCTCAGCTACCTCTTACAGTGGGCCTGCTGTGATCCGTTTATTAAGAGCAAGTTGTGGCCAGCCAGAACATAGCCAATTATTCGCTCCTGCACCAAACAAACAGTGCTACTTGTTCGATGATCTCAAACAATTAGGCTTTGGTGAAAATTTGGTCATGAACCACAACGGCGTATTTGATAGCTTTTTAGAGCTAATTAAAAAAGATGGTGATATACAAGCAGACTTAATGTCACAACAAGGCTTCACGCCTTACCAAAAGTCATTTGACGGCTCAAACATCTTTCGCGATAAACAAGTTCTAGAAAGCTGGTGGCAAGAGCGACTAAAAAGCGACGACGACAAAGTTTTTACGCTATACAACTCAATCTCACTGCACGACGGAAACCGAATCATCAACGCCAACTCAACCACGTCGATGGTGAGTTACAAAAAGCGCCTCAAGAATTTACTAGACGATTTGTACGCGTTCTTTAAAACCTTAGAAGCATCTGGAAGGAACATCGTTGTTGCGCTGGTCCCTGAACATGGCGCTGGAATGCGTGGAGATCGGATGCAAATATCCGGTATGCGAGAGATCCCAGCCCCAACGATCATTCATACCCCTGTCGGTTTGAAGATTTTTGGTAAAGATATCCAACGCCAAGGTGAAACCAAACATGTTGAAGCACCTTCCAGCTATTTGGCGCTATCACAATTAATTGCCAATATTCTGGATAAAAATATCTATCAAGTTAAACAGTTTGATCCTGAAAACTTAACCGCCAATTTGCCTGAGACTAAAGTTGTCGCGCAGAACTCTGGTTCGACCGTGATAGAAGTGAATGGTAAATACTACGTATCATTAGATGGTAAGAGTTGGATTGAATACCCTAATTGATATTGAATATCCCAATTGATAAAGAATGCAGCCTACCCAGTTAATGAGCGCCTCACTCAAACACATCAAAGATAATCAAAGCCCGTCTGACTAGACGGGCTTATTATCGATAATATCTAGAACGACAACTTAACGGACGCTTAAGCTGCATGCAATGCAGACTGTTTACTCGATATTACAATAGGTTAGTGACCGACTGATTTAGATAGTAAATTAACAATCAATACCCCTGAAATAATAAACGCAAGACCAATTATCGCCGGTAAATCAAGCTTTTGACCATAAAGAAAGTAGCTAACGGTTGCCACAAGTACGATACCAGCCCCACTCCAGATTGCGTATACAATGCCGACAGGCATTGTTTTGACCGTAACCGATAGCAGAAAGAACGCAATGCCATAGCCGAAAAGAACAATTAAACTCGGTGAAAGCTTGGTAAATTGTTCAGTTTTCGGTATGAATGAAGTTGCTATCACCTCGGCAACAATTGCAATACTCAAGGCGATGCCAGCAGGAATAGACGTAATATATTGAAACATAAATCAGGTACAACCATTTAACAGAATAGAAACAGCTCATATTCTTAACGAGCGAATTATAATCATAAATCCCATCATTGCTATGATTAACTCAATGGTGTTGTTTGGGTTGTCGTACGCAAGGTAAGGACACGAAAATGCGGTTAAAAAAAGCAGTTCACAAACCGATTTGATTACCATTCCAAACGAAAGATACGCAAAAACACTCCGTTAAGCGCTTTTTGCAATTTATTTCATATGATGGGCATTATGATGCCAATTGTTGAAGACTAAATTATCTATTTTCTAGATGTCAGGCCAAATTCACTATGCCCCCTCTATATGGCATGGCATGACATGACACCCGCTTATCTCTATAACGAAAGCCCATAATTATAGGGTCGGATAACTGAGTAAAATGATCCACCTAATCGGGGATTGCGTACAAATTGAGACGACAAAAAAATAAAGTAAATCAATAGCTCCACTGACGAAGTTTTAACTAAGGGATGTACACATTGTGCTAGAAAGAGATACTAGCGCTTGCCAAACATGATACCGAGAAAACATTACAAACAATCTATAGTAAAGCCTTTTTAGACTACCCTCAGATTGATACGGACGCAGCCAATACCATTTTGTATGTTTTAGGAAAACTACTGCTGGGTTTAGGTATACACTAGCAAGCATGGAACTTTGTAATGAACCTTGATACCCAAAGAGAGCCTTTATGTCGACAAAAGAAAGAAGTCTACCTACCCATCGCTTTTCAAGATTCAGTAAGTTCGCATCGCTCGCGACTCGAGTAGCCGGAAGTGTCATCACAGAAGGCACGAAACAGCTCGCGCAAGGAAACAAACCCAAAGCAAAAGACTTGCTATTAACACCCCAAAATATTGCCCGACTCACCGATCAACTGGCGCATTTACGCGGCGCAGCGATGAAACTCGGTCAAATGCTGTCGATGGATGCAGGTGATATTCTTGAACCCGAGTTAGCCAACATTCTCGCTCGCCTGCGTTCAGACGCCGACCCACTGCCAGCCAAGCAGCTCAACCAAGTGTTAGAAAATTCACTCGGAACAAACTGGAAAGCAGAGTTTATCTCCTTCAACTTCAAACCCATCGCCAGTGCATCCATCGGTCAAGTTCACCAAGCCTACAGCGATGCCGGTGATAAACTGGCCGTCAAAGTTCAGTATCCGGGGATCAGAAAAAGTATCGATAGCGATGTGAATAATGTCGGTACTCTGCTCAAAATTGTTGGCTTGATTCCAGAGTCGGTCGATTACAAAAGTTTGTTGGAAGAAGCAAAAAAACAACTACACGATGAAGCCGATTATGCTCGAGAGGCAGATTACGCGACTCGATATTACAATGTACTAAATGGAAGTTCTCACTTTGTGGTTCCCAAAGTTTACCTACAAAGCTCATCCGAATCGGTGCTAGCGATGGATTTCATCGAAGGCTGTTCTATCGAAAAAATAGAAAATGACGACCAAAAGACACGCGACTTTGTCATGCAAAGCCTGCTCGAGCTAATGTTCAAAGAGCTGTTTGACTTCAAAATGGTGCAAACCGATCCCAACTTCGCTAATTACCTGTATGTAGAGCAAACACGTCAAATTGGCTTATTGGATTTTGGCGCTACTCGTGAATACAGCGATCGATTCAGTGATGGTTATCGTTTGGCTTTCACATCTGTCGTTAATCATGATGAGCAGGGACTAAACAAAGCCCTAGAGCAAATTGGATATTTTAGCGAGACCATTCTCCCAGACCAACGCCAAGCCATTCTCAACTTAGTAAAAATAGCGTGTGAACCCATGCTTGTTGATGAAGATTACGACTTCAAAGCCAGTGGTTTAGCACAAAGGCTTCGTGAAGCAGGAACCATACTCAGCACTGAGGGATCCCCTCATAATTTCCCCAAAGCACAACCATGTTTGAATAGATTTTGAGCAAGCAGGGTTGCAGCCGCGAGCAAGTCTTCCCTCGTTATTGTGTAGCCAGAATGCCGCAAAACTTCCATCCCTAAGCGCACTGTTGAGAGTACATTTCGATTTTTGACAGTGTTAGCTTGGAAGTGCTTATCCCAACCTTGTTTCTGACCATGAACTCCAGCAAGCCAAAATGTCAGTTGAAGCATTAGGGCGATTAGCAGCATGATATCAAAGCGCTCTGAGCTGCTAGTTCGGCTATGACGGAGGCCTAAACCGTAGGCTGGGCTTTTCAAGTCTCGGAAGGTTTCTTCAATTTGCATACGCTTCGAGTAGAGCCTAACAAGTTGCTTTGGTGTTCGGATTTCAACGGGCAAGTTAGTCGCTAAAACCCATGGTTCTTTTGTCGAAGCGGAGTAGATTTTAGGTGACGGATGATGACAATTAGTCCGTGTCGAACGCTGATTTTTTCGGCCTTTAGGACGTGATTTATACAGTGCAATTTGACATGAAATTGGGTTGCTCTTAGTCAACCTCTTATAGCCTAAAGTCTTTGAGCGACTTGAGGATATGCTATGTAAGTTGCTGATAGGTTGCCAGTTTTCCGCACCTAAATCTGCATATTGCACTTTCCCTCTGACTCGACTTAACCAGTACCAACCTAGCTTTTCAACGGATTTATACCATGGCACTTTAAAGCCAGCATCACTGACAATGAGCGGTGTAGTGTTACTCGGTAGAATGCTTGCAAGGTCGGCTAGAAATTGGTCATGAGCCTTCTTTGAACATTGCTCTGAAAGCGGAAAGGCTTTCTCATAAAGAGTAATAGAACGACCATGTAGTGCCACCGAAGCCCGCAATACCATAAGCCGTTTTTGCTCACGAATATCAGACCAGTCAACAAGAACAATGGGCATCGAATTACCTGAACAGATAAAGCTGGCATGCCAACGGTATACAGCGAGTCGCTCTTTGTGCAAGTGACGATTACCTAACAATCTGTCGATTCGTTTGATGTTATGTTTTGTTCTGGCTTTCGTTGGCAGGTTACGACCAAGTTCGGTAAGAGTGAGCGTTTTACATTCAAGTAATGCGTGGCAAGCCAGCGTTAAACTGTTGAGTCGTTTTAAGTGCAATTCAGGGCAGAATTGGTAAAGAGAGTCGTGTAAAATATCGAGTTCGCACATCTTGTTGTCTGGTTATTGATTTTTCTCAGAACCATTTGATCACATGACAAGATGTGCATCTACCTTAAATTTATGATTTTTATCAAAATCATTAGGGGATTCCTCAGTACTCAGCATGGAGCAAGAGTATTGGCACACACCTCCAGCCGATGCCCTATTTCTCCACCGCAAGATAGGAGGCATGTACCTACTGGCATCTAGGCTTGGAGCCAAGGTGAATATCAGGCGCTTGGTGGAGCCCCATTTGCTCACCGATAGCTGATTCTTAGGCGATTTCGGTCTTTAAAGTGGATGCAAAACAAATCCGCGCTAAGCGCTCTAGTCAGCCCCCGGTTATCCAGAAAATATACAGATAAGAAAAAGTAGGCAAAACCATGTTATAGTATTTTGTATGCTGGTCTATAGTTCAACAGTCATTACCACATGTGCTAGCTCAACTGAGAACAAAAAAAGGCTCTAATGAGCCTTTATATTTAAATTTCATTAATTCGCCATATAGTTTTAGCTTTCTTGGCTAGATACTTTTGTCGAGATTCGATGCTATCTGGAGTCCAATCATCGTAGAAGTTTGCAAGACCCGTAGTTATTTTAACGGTACTACCTTTAAGTGATTCGCGCTTGATTTTGTAAGGGTGGTTTCCAATATTCTTATTTATTGATTTCTCCAATATAACCATATTAGCTAATCGATAAATTGACTGTTGTTGTCTAACACCATTAAATTGATCCCAGCCATCGCCCGCACGCTGAGGCAAAATGTGTTCAATATTAAATTGGTTAGTCGCTAAATCAATAGGTGTTCCAGACTCACTATGTTCTAACTTTTTATACCGAATCAACTTGAAGATGCAGGCTTGAGAACCTGAAAATTATCATTAATTCGAGATGCCAAAGAGCCTGCGATCTCTGGAAGTGTCACAGTAAAAAATTGGTCTATTGCCGCCTTGAAGTCCCGTTTACTTTTGAAGTAAACGTTGTTCCTCGACTTCTCATTCATTACTTTCCAAAGCCGCTCTATTGGGTTGAGGTTTGGGCTGTAAGGTGGAAGATAATGCAGCTCAATATTAAGGACAAATGCCGCATCTCTGACCAAGTCACTACGGTGATATCCCGCACCATCTAAGATGATATGAAGCTTATGAGCTAACGGATAACTCTCTCTTAACTTACAGAAAAAACGAACTATCGTTTCACTGTTAATGCTCTCATAATCATCAACAATAGTAGCTCCGATATCTGACAGGTTCAGTGCGCCAAGAATGTTCAATCGACAGCGATTTCCCGTTGTTTCAATCACTTTATCTTGACCAGTTCGTATCCAGCCATGAGATATTTTTGTTGATAGGGTTGGGTGAACAGCATCGATAAAGACTATCGATTCATCCTCGCCACAACTTGCCTTTAGCGCTTCGTAAGCATCAATGAAAGCTTGTTGTTTTGCTTCATCAAACTTATGTGGAACGCCTTTCGGTTGCTTGTAGCTAAAACCGTTATGGTGAAGCCATTTGTTCATACCAGAGACAGTGTAATCAAGTCCAAAAGTCTCTTTAACGTAGGCGACAATTTGATGAGTATGAGGATAGGTTTTCTCAGTCAAATGCTCGATTAGGTGCATGGTTTGAGTTGCAGAAAGCTTGCTTTGACTTCCGCCATTTTCAGGCTTAAGTTTTTCAGAAAGAACGTAGTCGCTAAGGTGACGTGCAACGGTGGATTCATGAATCCGAAGAGCTTGTGAAATCATAGTCTGATTCCAGCCTTCAGAAGCCAGCAAAACAGCCTTAATACGGTCGCAAACTCGACTATCACGTTCAATATCGTGCATTTGTTCGAGTTGCAGTTTCTGTTGAGGAGTCAGTGTAATTTTCATGGTTCGTAGCATGATCCTGATTCTAAAGAAAATCAAGCATCTTCAATGATCACAGGTATAAGTATGTACTGAACAACCTTTTGATTACGAGTATTTGTTGTCTTTAACTGCTTGTTAGCAAATGCGGCAGTAAAGTGAGTGTCATCTGGATAGATATCCCTCAATGCATTAATAACTTCTGAATAAGAGGTAAGATTACCGTTCTCTATTCTCGTAGCAACCGAGCTATACAAGCCCTCTTGATCTTGTGGTGGTAAACTACAAATCACGTTATACCTAAACGATATTACTGATATTGACTGAAGAATTTTTGTGAAAGTCTGTCTGTCAGTATCAAAGAATTTTCGATATGAAGACATAAGCATCGCCATAGGTTGTTTCACGCCGAACATTATTAATTGCGAGAGAGCATCCTTCTCAAGTGTATCCCAAATGGTACTGTTAGGATCACGAAGGTTCGCATAAATCTCAGCGTTATATTCTAAGTCTTTAACCAATTGAAATGCTTTTGCTTGTGTATCTATAGCCTTTTGAATTGTCTTGAATAGATCTTTTTTACGAACCAACTTATTTTTACTGTTCCAGAAAATTCGCAACAACTCAGGAAAACTCTCGCTGCTCAGTAAGCCATTAATATGCTCCCATGAAGACTCAAGATCTTCTAAAACACAGTCATGTGGATTGTCTTTACTTAGAACAGAAAAAAGATAGTTTTTTAAAAGATCTGTGGAGCTAAGTTTTACACCCCTCGCATTTAGCGTTTCAAATACTTTAAAAGCATTTAGCTCATCTGTAACTGAAATTACGGTGAAGAACAATTTATCTACTAATGAATCAATAAAAGCAGTTACTTCCTGGCCACTTAATTCTGTGAAACCAAATCTTGTCTCAATCTTACTTGAGTAAAAATTATACGCTTTCCTAAGAAGATGCTCAGATGCTTTAAGGTTTCTTGAAGGGATACGTTCAGAGTTAACTGCAATGTAAGTTTGGTAAAACCTATCATTGTGCTTGTTCAAGGTTAATTTGGAACGAGAACTTAACGTAATAGGATCGATGTAACCTATGTAGCTTTCACGCAACACATTTTCACGTTTCAAATTGTTTTCTGAATCCAAATCTTTCTTGATCAAGCTTTGTAAGTGATTCAGTGCAGATAAGATTATGATTGAAATCGTAGTGATCCTTTGTTGACCATCGATCACAGCGCTGGATTTTTTGTTCGTAGATTCTTGTAAGACTAGATATCCCATATAATGCTCAGTCTCAGCGTCATCTTCCTCGCTATACATAGCTAAAATATCAAACCATAGTTCTTCCCAGTTCTCCTCACCCCAAGAATAGTCTCGCTGAAATGGCGGTATGCTATAAGTAACGTTGTGCCCAACAAGTTGCCTAAAGTTTTCGTTTGCTGTACTGAGGTTCATTTTACTAACTCTATGATTATTGGTCGTTTATAGATATTAACATTAGGTTATGCAGTGTACAAAGATAAGTCAGTCTCCCAATGTACGAGATTTGGTCGAATTACTCCTCGTTATACAGCATGGGCCAAAAAGGTGTTTGAACTTCTTAGCATAATCCACCGAACAATTTCGTTTGTCATATTCATAGAACAGAAACTAGATCGTTAAGTCAGGATGGAGTATTTGCACTCGCCTAGCTCGCATTAAGTTCATACTTTCCAAGAAGGATACCTAGATTCAGAATTAGCCGATTAATAAGTCAGCAACGATTAAAAGTGGTTTGGGAATGAACATTCGAAAGCAATCTGCTACAAAATACTAATTGGTAGAAATTACATTTTGGCTTTGATTGTAAGTGTAAGAAAAGAAGGTGTTACGTTTAGCGGATTAGCATTTCTAATATTGAGCTGATAATTTGGGACCATACCAAATGGACTTAACGTAAATAGCGCTAGTCTCAATATGGTCTCAATTTGGTCTCAGCACAGAAAAAAGAATAGCTAGGATTACTATTCCAAACGACAGATACGAAAAAACACGCCGTTAAGCGCTTTCTTTTCAGTAATTTGGAATTGGTAAAACTTTAGAAAGGATTGGAGCGTACTGCGGGAATCGAACCCGCATCATCAGCTTGGAAGGCTGAGGTAATAGCCATTATACGAAGTACGCACACTGTGTCTCGAAGACCTAGTTAATATGCCACAGATAATTGAAAATGAAAGCTATTTTTATCTAACTTAGGTTTGTTTGCTTGGTATTTGTTCACCTTGCTGGTTAAAAGCACAATCTGGTAAGTCATCGGTGAGTTGAGCTATTGCGTTATTGGTTGTAATGAATCACTGCCCTGCTCTACAATTTCCATCACGACCTGATCTTTTCCTTTCATCTTCGCTTGATACATTAATCTGTCTGCCTCTGAAAGTGAGATCGCCTCACTACTCTTCTTATAGTAAGCACAGCCGAGACTTATCGTTACATGTTGGGCATCATCAAATACTTTAAGTTTACGTACAACATCACACAGTGCTTCCGCATAGTGCGAGGCTTCCTCAACCGTACTATTGCGACAAACCGCAGCAAATTCCTCACCACCTATTCGGCCGATCAAATACGAGCTTTTTGAGACTTGCTTCACCGCTCTACCAACTTGTTGGATAACGACATCACCAACCTGATGGCCGTAGGTATCATTAATCGTTTTAAAGTCATCAATATCAAACAGCAATACACTCACGCTACTACCTTGAGCCACCGTCTTACTAAACTCTTGATAAAAGTGGCGTCGATTACTCAACCCTGTCAGTTGGTCTGTTTCAGACAAACATCTTAGTTCGCTATTGGCCTTCTCTAATTGTCGCGTTTTTGCTTTTACCGCCATTCTCAACATAATCATGTAGCTGATGATCGCGATAATCATCAACATAAGCAGCAGCGGCATTAAATAATTAGGGTAAACAGTTTCGATGTACATCCAACGATTAAATATACGATGCTTATCTTCTTCACTGATTTGGCTCATGCCTTCCGCTATTTTAAGTAGCATTCCTCCATTGCCTTCCGCTACTGCGGGCCTCACGATTCCAGAATAGAGGTGAAAAACACTAGCGAATTGATCACTTCGCCCGACGCTTTGAAAATAGAAATTGGCCACTTGGAGATCAGCGACAAAAGCATCGATACGCCCTTCAAAAGCGGCTTTGATCAGTTCTTGGTTGTTGGAATAGTTGACTGTCGCCAATTTGGGAAAGTTCTTACTCGCATATTCTTGTTCAAATCCGCCTTCAACCACGCCAAGTGTAAAGTTATGCTCTCCCGTGATGAGTTCTGAAATTTCATAACTAAGCAGTGTCTTATTCACAAATAGCTGGGTGTCAATGGTCAGAATAGGTTGGCTAAAATCTAAATAGCGGTCTCGCTCTTTTGACAGTAATAAGCCTGCATGGAAATCGGCACGCCCATCAGCCACCGCTTTAAGCGAATCGGCCCAATCGAGTAATAAAAATTCAACGGGCTGCCCTGTGACACGAGAATACTCACGCCAATAGTCAATCAGTATTCCTGCAGGTTGACCGCTACTGTTGATAAATGAAAATGGTTTCCACGCTTTAGAGTTAGCGATGATAAGAGTTTCGCTCTGGTCGGTCTGTTCAGCAGAAGATGCTGATGCAATAACAAATAGAAGCAGTGATAAAAAACGAGACACAACAGCCACCAAAACAACAGACAACGGATCACTAAATGAGACTTAGCAATATGAGTAGGAATTATTCCCTACTTGTATATAGTCTAAATATAGTGATCATTCGTTATGCCATTGAGTTTATACGACAGACATCACATACCTTTGCTGGGCATTTTCCGTCGGGCACAAAAAAGCCCTCAATTTTTGAGGGCTTGAAATCCTAGCGCTTCAATTAGATTTGAGCTGAGGTAATGTAATCGCTCAACTCTTGGTTAGAAACGGTTGTTACTAACTCATCATTCAAGTAAAAGTCTACACTTTCAGCGCCTTTGACACCGCGCAACACTTTGTGTTGGCCGTCAATATAGGTAATGTCCATCTGCATGGTGTCTTCATCAATTTGCGACATGGTCGCATTCTCGATGTTATTGGTGCTGGTTAGCGGTACGCCCGTTAATGCAGGATCCAATTGACCATTCACTTTGATGTAGTTTTTGGTTGGCGTATCGACAACCGCTGGAGAACGACCCGATACCGGGTTAGTACCCGTCCAAAATTCAATTGAGTTGAAGATGAATAGGTCAATCGTACCAGCCAAACCATATACTGGTGATAGAAGTAAGAATACACCTTCACGACCGTAGCGGTTGTCGACAATCTCAAGGTTAAATTTCGACACAAGTCCCGTTGTCGCCATTTGACCCATACAGCCCGTTAGAGACGAAACGCTCAGCGCCGTTACCACCGCCATTGTTACTGCTTTTGCTTTCATTATTACTACCAAAATTTCAAATTCGGCGCGCATGCTACTCTCAGTCATCTCTCTTGCAAAGAGATATAAGCCTTAATTGACAGAAAACTAACCGGTTTCAAATAGTGCTAACCGCCAGTTAATATCTCTTCATATAGAAATAAATACAGTAACTTATTCCTTTTGGGATGCATTCGTTTGGTTGATGAATTCAAGCCAATTCCACTCAGCCTTTAAAGTACAAAGAAGTTACATAAACACCAAATAATTAACATACAGAATTAATTTTAAGAATCTCGGAAAAAGAGATTCCAATCACACTTCAATTGGTTATAATTCGCGCCCATTGCGCTTTATGTTGATAAACGCAAACTTATTTTTAATATATCGAGTGTTAACCATCCTCAGAAATGGGGACAAATGAGAAGAATATGAGCAAGATTGATAAAGCTTCACGTATCCTTTTAGCAGGATTCTGTATCAACCTTTGTCTTGGCATCCTGTATGCTTGGAGTGTGTTTAATAAAGCGTTAGTCACTGAATCTGGTTGGAGTGCTGCAGAAGCATCTGCACCATACGCAACAGCAACTATCACTTTCTCTATCTGTCTTCTTGTTGCAGGCATCCTTCAAGACCGTATGGGTCCTCGCATGATCCTTATCCTAGGTACAGTTCTTACTGGCCTTGGCATGATCGCCTCTGGTTTTGTTAATACACCAATGATGCTAAACATCACTTTCGGTGTAATTACTGGTGCTGGTATCGGTTTTGGTTACGCGTGTCTTTCACCTTCAGCGATGAAATGGTTCCACCCGTCGAAGAAAGGTATGGTTAACGGTCTAATCGCTGCAGGTTTTGGCCTTGCTGCTATTTACCTTGCACCAGTGACTTCTGCACTGATCGATAGCATGGGCATTCAAACCAGCTTTAAGATCCTAGGTGTTGGTATTTTGTTGATTGCAGTTCCTCTAGCGGCAACCATCAACAACCCAGCGGCAGATTACACGCCAGCTGAGCCTAAACTAAAAGAAGGCCAAGCACCTAAAGCGGTTAAGAAATCTGAAGACCTAACTTGGAAAGCAATGCTTAAAACACCACAGTTTTACTCACTGTGGATCATGTACGCACTTGCAGCGTCAGTTGGTCTTATGATCATCGGTAACATCACTACAATCGCAAGCGTGCAAGCTAACCTGCCAAACGCAGTTTACCTAGCATCGCTTCTAGCAATCTTTAACTCAGGCGGCCGTGTTTGTGCAGGTATGCTTGCAGATAAGATTGGTGGTGTTCGCACTCTTCTTCTAGCGTTCGTTCTACAAGGTATCAACATGGTACTGTTCGCAACGTTCCAATCAGAAGTAACATTGATCATCGGTACTGCGGTTGCAGCAGTAGGTTACGGTACGCTACTAGCGGTATTCCCTACTCTAACCGCTGAGTTCTACGGCCTGAAAAACTACGGTACTAACTACGGTGTGCTTTACACATCATGGGGTATTGGTGGTGCAATCGGCGCGGCAGTTGTTGGTTTCTCAATGACTAACGGTGACGGTTACGGCCTAGCTTACACAATCTCTGCAGTAATGATGGCTGTGTGTATTGTACTAGCACTTGTGACTAAGCCTCTTTCAGAAGCAAAAGTTGCTGAGCTGAAAAACGCATAATTGCGAATTAATTTAAAACGAAAGGCTTAACCTAACGGTTAGGCCTTTTTTACGTCTATATCTAGCTTGAACTTCTAACCTATTCATCTGCTGACTGTTTATTTGCGAAAGCATAAATTTCACCTCTTCAGATTATCTCAACAAGGCTTACACTTCTTCCTTCACGAACACTTCACATTCTTGCACGCATACTATGCGCACAATAACTAAGAGAATGAAATCATGAAGAAAAGTTTACTCGGTCTGCTCGTTATCTGTTCTTTTTCTGCAACGGCAGCCCCCTATGTTGGATTGGAATATGGTTTTGGTTCAAGCAATACCGATTTTGACAGCACTTTCAAAGCTGAAGGCATCAAACTCGAACCCAAATCAGATGATGGCATCATGGCTGTATTTCTTGGCTACTCCGTTTCCCCTTCATGGGCCGTAGAGCTTGGTTACAGCCAATTTGACCTTGACGATAGCCAGTCGAAAAAACTAGGTATCGCCAACGTGGGAGGTAAAGATTATCACCATGAAATGGAATGGGATTCATCAGTAAAAGCAAAACAGATCTCTCTTGCACCTGTTTTCACCTATGCTTTAAACGATCGCTGGTCGACTAAACTTAAAGCCGGTCTAACCTATACTCAGTACAAGTCGAGTGAAAGCAAATCTGAAGAATACGAGCTGGTTACTAACGACGACATCGAAATGGACAACAACCTATTTCATCGTTCATCAGACAGTAATGAGATTGGAGCAATGTTTGCACTCGGTACCGAATACGCAGTTCTACCGCAATTAACTGTGGGTGCAAATGTTAAGTATCAGCTAGATAACTATGCCAATACGGCCTCATTCAACCTAGGCACAACCTATTACTTCTAAACTAATGCATCTAAACTAATACTTCTGAATAATAAGAGAAATCAAAATGAAAAAAATGCTCACACTCTCTGCTTTATTACTTGCTTCCAGTTCTGCTTTCGCGGCTTTCAACGGCCCTGAAGTTGCCTCAATCAATGCGGTAAACGAAGCTCTCAATGCAAAAGACGATAGCTTTGTCATCCTAACGGGCAATATCACCAAGTCTTTAGGTAATGAAATGTACTTGTTTGAAGATAAAACGGGTGAGATCCAGATCGAAATCGACGATGACAACTGGATGGGCGTTGATGTCACTCCACAAGATACCGTTGTGATTCGTGGTGAAGTCGACGGTGAGTGGACAACCACTACTATTGATGTTGATACTGTTCAAAAGCTCAAATAAGCGCCCACTCCAACCCTGTACAACCCGCCTAGTGCGGGTTTTTTTATGACAAGTTTGCTCAAAGTTGTCATCTCACACGCAAAACTTACATTCACACAACCTATTCTTTTGAGTAAATTGAAAGTTAATTAAATATAATTGATAATGCGAATCATATTCACTTAGGCAAATTATGATGTTTGATGCATTTCACTCAAGCCCGGTTACAAACTCTTCATTGAGTCACGAAGATGATACGTCTACCCAAACAATATTGTTGGTAGAGGATGATCTTAATCTCAACCATCAGCTCACCGCACTGCTGCAAGCAAATAGTTACACTGTCACCAATCTAAAGTGTGGTGCGCAAGCGTTAACGCTATTGAAAATGCGTCAGTTTGATTTGATCTTATTGGATGTTAACGTGCCCAATGTTGATGGTTTTGGCTTACTAAAATACGTCCGTTCTCACTCGCGAACCCCCGTCATTATGCTGACCGCATATGGGGCAGAAGAGCATAGGATAAAAGGATTGCGCAACGGTGCAGATGATTACATTAGCAAGCCATGCAATTTCGAAGAAGTGAAACTAAGAATAGAGGCAGTGCTTCGTCGAACCCAGCAATTAGCCGCTCCAACTTCCTCACGTTACCTTAGTTATCAAGAATTAACACTCGACAAACAATCCTACCAAGTCACCGTGACCAAATATGATGGCGAAGAGCAATTAGTTCTCACCCCGATACAATTCAAATTACTTTGGACTCTGGTACAGCATAAAGGCGCAGTACAGAGTAAACCTTTTCTCTATCAAGCTGTTTTAGAACGTGAATTTAGCCCTTATGACCGGGCACTTGATATGCATTTAAGCCGCGTGCGTAAGCAACTTTCTTCGCTTGGTATGGCGCAAGGCCGCATCCAAACGGTTCATGGCAAGGGATACATCATCAAATGAAACGGATTTTATTTTGGCGCTTATTTGTCATTCTTTCTCTTGGCGGAGTGATGTTCTTTTCATTGCTGCACAGCGCTGCATTGCTCTCCAATGAAAAAATGAGCTACATCGAAACACAGCACCAACAAGAAATACTTCAATGGGGAGATACTGCACAACAATTTATAGAACAAGGTGATACGCAAGGTCTGAACCAATGGTTAACGCAACTCGCTAACCAAGAACAAACCTGGGCGACCGTAGTGAAATCGCAAATTGACGTGGTAAGCGGCAATCCTCTCAATCAACGTTTTTGGTCAGGCTACGGCATTGGCCGGAATGTAGAGTGGAAAATCCATCTCGATTTCCCGGACAATCCCATAATGGAAGTGGCACTCTCGCCCAGTAATCATCACTTTTTGATTATATTACCCGAACGTATGCGTCCAGGCAGTTATATGTCTCACGCATTTTGGCTGTTTCGCTTAGTGATCCCATTTATTGCCCTACTCAGTTTAACCATCTATTTATATCGTTACGTAATGCGTCCTCTGCGTAGCTTTCAAAAAGCAACCGATGCTTTTAGCCAAGGAAACTATCAAGCGAGAGTAAGCCATTACCTTACTCTGGGTAACGACGAGATGAGTCAGGTCGCGAAGACATTTGACATGATGGCAGAACGCACCGAGAACGTCATAGAACACAACCGCAACCTAATTGCTGAGATGTCCCATGAAATTCGCACTCCGCTCGCTCGAGTTGAAATGGCAACAGATTGTGTGGAAAGCCAGATTGATTCTTACGCTATGGTTGAACGTATCCGCACCGAGGTTAAAAACATCCGTCATATGGCGGAAGATACCCTAACTCTGGCGTGGTTAGAAAACGAACGCCCTAACTTATGCCAAGAGTCTTTCGACTTAACTGAATTACTTGATGCCATCATTGAAGATGCTCGATTTGAATACCCAGACCGGACGATTTCCTGTCAAATGCCCGCGAGTATGATGTTAACTCACTCGAATCAACGTGCCCTTTCTCAAGCGTTAGAAAACATCATCCGTAACGGTCTGCGTTACACACCTGCAGGGGAAATGTTAATGATCACAGCCGACAACTCAGAACACGCTATCAGCATTACCATCTCAGATTCCGGACCCGGGCTTGACCCTTCACTGACCAAAACCATCTTCCGTCCTTTCTTTAAGGCCAATAACCAGAAAGATGCTCGAAAAGGCTTTGGGGTTGGGTTGGCATTGGCTAAACGCCACATAGAAGCGGTTAATGGTACCGTAGAGGCCAAAAATGGCAGAGGTAAGGGGCTCGATATGGTCGTACTACTACCCGCCTGACATGATAAAATGAGGTCGCTAAAAAGAGTGCCGATTTAACAACTTCACGATAACTCACAAACAGCTTAAACAGGCGTTAAAGGACTATTTATCCGGTAATTTGCATGACAAACACAAAAGCTTTAAAGCGTTTAGGGCATTGATTTGTAACAGTTGTAAAAGTCATTTACTCAATATGGGCAAATCTTCAAAATCCACAACCGATAATAATTCTCATTTAGTTAAGGAGTTTGCGGGAATGGATACCGTATTTAAGTTAAGCCCAGTGGCAATTGCCCTCATCGCATTTTCAACATCCGCTCAAGAAACAGAAATTATTGAAGTCACGGGACAACAGCTCATTGGGGTTGATACCATCATCACCGCTGAAGAGCTTTCTCAACGTCAAGCGAGTGATTTGAACGATGTGTTTCGTAACGATCCTGAAGTTACCGTCGGCGGCTCTTCAGGGATCAGTCAAAAAATTTATGTCCGTGGCCTTGAAGATACCATGCTCAATGTCACGATTGACGGCGCACAGCAAACAAGTAATCTGTTCCATCATCAAGGTCGTTTATCGATTGAGCCTGAACTGCTAAAACAAGTCGATATCAGTGCCGGTGCAGGCCGTGCAACCAATGGACCTGGCGCTTTGGGTGGTGCAATCCAGTTCAAAACAAAAGATGCCCACGATCTTCTGCACAATGGCGATAAGTTTGGTGCACAAGTTAAAACAGGTTATTACACCAATAACAAAGGTCAAAAATACTCAGCAAGCGTTTACGGCGAAGTCACTGAAGGGCTTGGCTTACTCGCTACCTACGGCTATGTCGATGGCGATAACATCAAAGATGGCAACGGCGACGAACAAGACTATACCGCCACAGAGCAGCACGTTGGCCTGATTAAGCTTTCAGGGCAAATTAATCCCAATCACTACCTTTCTCTTGCGTATGATTTTCGTGATGACGATGGTACGCGCCTAACGAAACCGCACTTCCAACCTAGCTTTAAAAATACGCCGCTTGAACAAGAAGCCGATCGTAAAACCGCGACGTTAAACTACCGCTACACGCAAGGAAACTATATAGCGATTGACGCAACGGCGTACAATACCCGTTCACGAATTGCGCACCTCGACAATCCTCGATGGGGCACCAGCGATGGCACCATCGAGACCTTTGGCGGAAAACTGTTTAATACGGCAACAGTGCAACAACATACTGTCATCATTGGGGCGGACTACCGCGATGATGAATCAGAATTTGAAACCAACTGGGATGGCAATCGCTTTGACCATGAAAAAGGCAAAGTCTACGGCCTATTCATCCAAGATGATTGGCAGATTAACGACTCAGTGTTACTAAGCGCTGGTGCTCGTTACGATTGGTATAAGCTCACTGATAACATCGACCAAGAGTTTGAATCCTCGGGCTTTAGCCCTAATGTCGCTATCGATTACGAAGTGGCCTCTGGCGTGGTGCTTTTTGCTAATTATGCCGAAGCCTTTCGCGGCCAAACCGCTAAAGAGTTATTTATTATCGATTGGTATGAAAACGATCCTAATCGCGGACCAGAGCGCGCAAAAAACTTTGAGTTTGGTACCCGCGTAATGAAAGAGAACTTCTTTGCCGGAATCACCGTGTTTGATAGCCGAATTAAAGATGTCGTCGACAAAGATGCCACCAGCGGTCATTACACCAACGTTGGTGAACTCATTACCACTGGCGTCACCGCCTATGTGGGTGGCCATGTTGGCCAATTTTCGACGCAGCTTGGTTACAATCAATCGAAGCCGGAGCTCAATGGCGTTCCTTTGAGTGATGGTGACAGTACATTGGGTACCTCAATCGGCGACACATGGGTGCTTGATCTCAACTATACCGTATCTCAAGCGCTGCAGTTTGGTTGGACATCCACCTTCGTTGAGCGCCTTTCAGATGTTGCGGATGAATCAACCTATCCTGAAAAGCCTGGCTACGGCGTTCATGACCTCTATGCGCAATGGCAGCCTATCACCAACGAAGAACTCATTCTCACTTTCTCTGTGAAGAATGTGTTTGATAAGCAATACTTCGATCATGGCTCTTACATGGGCATTATTGGTAGTGAAGTCGCACAAGGCTACGCATCTGCTGGTCGTGATCTTCGATTCAACCTTAGCTACGCGTTTTAGAAAGGTACCGCCCATGTTTAACACAGCCAAGATATGGCTATTGACCGCCCTGATGGCGGTCTCTCCTTTAGCGACCAGCGAGACGATCACTATCGAACATCCTTTAGGTTCAACCTTAGTGACAACTCAACCAACTCGTATCGTGGTGCTTGGAATGGATGCACTCGATGTACTCGATTATCTTGAAATTAAGCCTATCGGCGTAGTCAAAAGGCCTATGCCTGAGTATCTATCCAAATATCAAGATCAAGAATATGCCAGCGTCGGGACGTTGCACGAGCCTGATTTTGAGACAATTTATTCCTTAAAACCTGATTTAATCATCGCCAGCAATCGCAGTTCCTCAGCCTACGAAGAATTATCTAAAATTGCGCCAACCGTTGTTTTCATGGTCGATTCACGTCGATTTTGGCCGACGACTCAACTGGCATGGCGCATGATAGGGGATATTTTTCAGCGCAATGAGGAGATCGAGAAAATCATCACGGCAACCGAGAGCAAAATCAACGCTATTGCCCATGTCGCCTCAGCAAAACAAGCTCGAGCACTAATGGTAATGGCCAATGGCGACAACATTACAACCTTTGGCGCGGGCTCTCGTTACAATGCCATTTTCGATGAATTTGGTTTCAAACAAGTGGTAAACAATAACGTGACTGCGGCTCATGGCGATTTGATCAGCTATGAATTTATCGCAGAAGCCAACCCCGATTATCTATTGGTGATCGACAGAGATAAAGCAATCGGTCGTCAGTCTGGCTCAGCAAAACAAGGCTTTAGCAATGCACTGATTAATCAGACCAATGCCGGCAAGCAAAATCGCATCACGGAGTTAAACCCACAAGCTTGGTACATCTCTGCCAGTGGTATTACCGCCACGCAAATCATGATTAACGATATTACGATGGCATTAGAGTAGCAGCGATGCCATTTTTGCCGCGAGCGCCACCTCGCGGCCTTTTCTTTATCGTTTGAGCACAAAATAAGGATTTGTCAGAACCATTTTATTGTGCGATTGAGTTCAATATTCCAACTAATTTATCAACTAATAAACAACCACTGAGCTTTACACTAGACGTTCTCATAACCTTTATCACTATACCCTACGCGGGTACAATCAGAGAGCACTCCCTTGGGTAATCTTCGTGCATTATTAAGCGGACAAAGCGGCGTGCTGTTCGCGATCAACTGTGTGACCGCACTTTCGTTTGCGTTTATGTTACCCGTCATGAGCCTATTTCTCATAACGGAACTCAATACCCCACCCGCCTATTTAGGAATCTACACCACTTTAACGTCGATCATCACCATTATGGTCAGCCAAAAACTAACCGGATTAATAGACCGAGGAGTTTCCAGTAAACATCTGTTTTGTTTCGCGTTGTGCGGTATTATCGTTTCCGCGATCGGCTTTTCATATGCTGAAAACTTCTGGCACGCTCTCTTAATTGGTTGCACCGTTATGCCAATTGCTTCGAGCGCAATCCCACTGATTCTGACCATGGTCAGAAACTATGCCGACGCAAGCGGACAAAATAGCGCCAAAATCAATTCACAGATGCGCTCATCAGTATCATTATTGTGGATATTCGGTCCACCACTGGCCTTTATATCCGTTGATAAATTCGGCTTCACCACCAATTATTACCTATCTATTAGTTTCGCGCTGTTGGTATTACTCATCGTTACCTTAACGCTAAAGACGCCAACAACGAATAGAAGCAATCAGAAACCAACGGCCAATACTTCATTACCAAAACAAGTATGGTTTCTGGCCTTAATTGTATTGCTCGCAAATATTGGCAACAGCACTTATATCAATGGTATGCCGCTACTGGTCACTCGTGAACTTAATTTACCAACATCTTATCCTGGCTTTTTGTTTGGCCTTACCGCTGCGGTAGAAATTCCGGTGATGCTAATGGCGGTTAATTGGGCTGAGCGCTGGGGTAAACCTGCGATAATACGCTGGGGATTTCTCAGTGCCATTTTGTTTTATATTGGCATGTTGCACGCACAAACAATGCCAGCACTGTTAGCCCTCCAAATATTGAACGGCATCTTTTTCGGCATTTTTGTCGGTCTCGGTGTGACCATTATGCAGGATTATGCTCCCGGCAGTATTGGAAAAGCCTCAGCTATCTACACTAACGCCATGCTTGTTGGCACAATGATTGGCACGAGTTCTATGGGAGTTATCTCTCAATATTTTGGTTTTAGAATGATTCTATTTTCTAGCCTGGTAGCCATTAGCTGCGCATTAATTGCCCTGACCGGATTCATACTAAAAAATCCTCTTCAAGATGATAATCAAGCATCAACAGTGAACTAAATTGTGAATTTATCAGAAAAAACCTACATTTTCGCTTAAACACTAAACAGTTGTAATCTCATGACTAACCAGTTTGATAATCAGTCGTTATACTTACGATAACTTCAAACTACTACGATATACCATGAGTTTACGTAAAATATTCCTTCTTTGTCTGGTCACCATTTTTTCAGGCTGCGCCACCTATGCTGGCTTAAACTTCGACCAATTATTTGGTGAGCCTCAAGTTCGTGAACGCCGAGCTGATATAGGTAGCGAAGCCAGCAATCAATTTTTGGATGACGTAAAACCCATCATCAATAACCGCTGTGTCGTTTGCCATGCCTGTTATGATGCGCCATGCCAGTTGAAAATGAGTTCCGTCGAAGGGATAGATCGTGGCGCAAGTAAAGCACTCGTCTATGAAGGCACTCGTTTAACGGCCACAACACCAACACGTCTGTTTGAAGATGCTGATACCACTGAGCAATGGCGAGCACTTGGTTTTCACCCAGTACTCAATGAGCGTAATCAAAACTCAACCGCCAACATTGAAGCCGGTTTAGTCGCACGCTTGTTAGTACAGAAAGAAGAACACCCTTTACCCGATCAAGTGCAGTTAAAAGGATTTGATTTTGCCACCGATCGTGACCAAGTATGCCCAACCATTGAAGAGCTCGATCAATATCAAAATGATTATCCAACTTGGGGAATGCCTTATGGTATGCCTAACCTTTCTGAGCAGGAATACTCTACGCTAATCAATTGGCTAAATGATGGCGCCATAATGAATAAAGCGATTCCTCTGACGTTTGAACAACAAACGCTGGTTAACGTTTATGAGACACTATTTAACGGTGATAGTCATAAACATCAACTGGTCGCACGCTATGTTTATGAACACCTGTATTTGTCTCATCTCTATTTTTCAGAACTTGATGACGCGAAGCCCCGCTTTTTCACTTTAGTTCGCTCGGCAACTCCTCCAGGCCAGCCGGTAAAGCGTATCGCCACTCGCCGCCCTTATGATGACCCACAAGTGGCACGTGTGTACTATCGTCTTATTCCTGAGCAAGGCACTATCGTTGATAAAACGCATATGCCGTTCGCTCTCAATGAACAACGCATGCGACACTGGCAAAGCTGGTTTTTCTCCGATGACTATCAGGTAGAAACATTGCCTAGTTATGATGCTGACGTCGCCGCGAATCCGATGACAGCTTTTACTGCACTACCTGTGAAAGCACGTTTTAAGTTCATGCTCGATAACGCGCAAAACACCATTTCTGCCTTTATCAAAGGCCCAGTTTGTCGCGGACAACTCGCATTGAATGTTATCAATGATCACTTTTGGGTTTTTTTCTTAGATCCAGACAAGTCAGATTTGCCTGAGGTCAACGCCTTTTATCGTTCTCAACAAGATAACCTCAGACTGCCAAGCGAGTTGGAAAGCAACACGCTACCGATCACTAACTGGGTCTCCTATTCGCGTCAGCAAGCACGCTACTTAGAAGCTAAGTCCAATTTTATCAACCAGACATTTAAAGATGGTCAGTACCTAGATACCAATCTTATCTGGACAGGCAATGGAACTAATCCTAATGCCGCTCTGACGATTTTTAGACACTTCGATAGTGCGTCAGTGGTGCGCGGAATGGTGGGCCAACAACCTAAAACTGCATGGGTTTTAGATTATGCCTTGCTAGAACGTATCCACTACTTATTGGTGGCGGGATTTGATGTGTACGGCAATTTTGGCCATCAACTGATCACTCGCATGTTCATGGACTTCTTACGTCTAGAAGGGGAAAGTAACTTTGTTGCCCTACTGCCACGTGATGTGCGCCATAAAGAACAATCAAGCTGGTACCAAAACCAAAGCTCACAACTCAGCGATTACTTACAACGTAATGTAAAACCGTTTGATCAACCCACCCAAGTTCCTTATCACACCAACGATCCTAAGAAAGAGTTGTTCGATATTTTACAGCGTAAGCTCGAACCCGTTCTCACGGATCGCTATGACATCGTCAACACAGGCTTTAGTGCTGATAATCAAGCATTGCTGCGTCAAATCAGCCATATCCAAGGTGAAGGCTTACGCCCTATTCCGCAGATCATGATGCTGATGATTGAAAGCGATAAAGGCCATCAACAGCTGTTTACGTTATTGCACAATAATGCGCATACCAACATCTCTAGCTTATTCGATGAGGAGAGCAATCGAGATTATGCTCATGATTCGCTAACCTTAGTAAGGGGAGTGATCGGCAGTTATCCTGCTGCGTACCTATCTCTTGAAGAGAGTCAAATCCCTGCCCTAGTAAATATGTTGAAAAATATGCGCAGCGAAGATGACTACGTTAAGTTATTGGATGCCTTCTCGATTCGCCGAAGTAATCCCGATTTTTGGTCTTTCAGTGACAGTGTTCACCGTTGGTACCAGCAAGATCAACCGATCGAATTCGGATTACTTGACTACAATAGATTTGAGAATAGGTAGAAATCATTAACTCTTCTTTCCTATTTGAGGAGGTGTGTATGAGCAGCCAAGATACGATACGATCTATCGAACAACAGATTTACGTGGCTTGTTCAGAAGGTGACTATGATACCCTTAACATGCTTGAACATCAGTTAGAACGGCTTCGCAGTAAAGCGGAACACCCTTTTGACGATGATCCTTATGCGCCAGAGGGAAAAATCTTCCCCGACGATGAGTGGTAAGTCGCCCTGCATATTTTAAAGCCCCAACTTGGGGCTTTTTGTTTGGGTGGTGTTTATTTGGCTTTGAATAAATCTTTTTCCAAGCCATGTTTTTTCATGCGTAGGTAGAGCTTTTTACGTGGAACTTGCAGATAGTTTGCAGCCTCAGCAACCTTACCTGAATGTAAATACAACGCATCTTCGACCAGTTGTTTTTCATAATCTTCAATCAATTCGTCCAGCGGTGAACGCATCGATTCTTGAGTATAACAACGTTCCTTACCGGTTAGTTTTACGATTCCAATCGCATATAGCTCCGCAACATTTCTCAGTTCACGAATATTACCAGGCCATAGATGCGAACGAAGGACTGCAAGATAATGAGAGTCAACTTTGGGCAGCGTTTTACCTAACTTACGACAACTTTGCTTCAAGAAATGGTGAAACAAGGGCGCGATATCATCCGGACGCTGATTTAACGACGGCACTTTTATTGTGCCTTGGTTAATTAGGTAAAACAGTTCTGGAATAAGAAGCTCAGATGCAACCAGTTCTTCCGGCACAGAATCAAAGATTGACAGCAACGTAATTTGACGATGATTACAACGTTCAAGCAAGATTAACTGCTGGACCAACTGGCGTTGTTCACTCTCATTTAATCGTTCGATACCACTGAGAATTAAAGTCCCCTCAAAGCCTTTTTCGAGGCAATTCGACAATGCACGATATTCTTCGCCCAACTCAAAACGAAATTCACTCAAAGCAGGTTGTGGGGTTGTCATTTGATGAATCAAATGCGCAATATTATGTCGCCCGGTACCCGAGTCACCATAGATAACAACATGAGAATTCAGCAATGCATACTGAGCCACGTGTTGACGAATCTGTGTAATCTGCGCAGATTGCCCAATAATGTTCTTATCTATCTGTTGGTGTAAATTCTTTTTTTGTTCAATGTAGCCTCGGCGTAGCTCCAAATATTGCTTCACTTGAACCAACAACTCAGGCGGATTAATCGGCTTCTCAATAAACTCGCACGCCCCTTTTTTAACCGCATCCACCGCCATGGGAATATCACCATGACCTGTAATCACTATCACCGGAATGAGTGGATCCAATGCTTTAATTTGGTTTAGCAACTCCATACCATGCATTTGTGGCATGTACATATCGAGCAACACCACCCCCGGCCAATCAACGGTGATATATTGCAGTGCGTGAGTCGGATCGTCGATGCATTTAGCGGTTAAGCCAGTAATCGACATCAAATGAGCATACGAATCGAGTACATCTTTATCATCATCAATCAGTAAAACTGAGAAATTACTTTTGTTCACTAGGTAACTCCATAACAACCATGGCTCCTCTATCAACACTTGAAGCCAAATAAATATGCCCGCCATTCGATTCAATTAATGAGCGGCAAATATTGAGCCCTAATCCAAGTCCGACTTCTTTTGTGGTGGTGAAAGGCGAGAACAGTTTATCCATAATTAACCCATCAAAACCGGTTCCATTATCGACAATAGCAAAGCGATGAAAGGGACCATCTTTGCCTAAATAGCACACGTTGACTTGCTTTTCCTGTTGTCTCGATTCAACCACCGCATCACAGCCATTAACGAGTAGATTAACGAGTACTTGCTCCAAGCTTACATCGTTTACCCACACAAAAGCGTCGGTTGGAATATCGCTTTCGATGTGAACTTGCTGGCGCTTAAACTTAGTGGAAACCAGTATTGTTGCTTGCTCTACCAACTCCGCTAACGGGTGCTGCTGCTGAGATTGTTTACCATCCGCTTTACGGGCAAAGTGTCTTAGATTTTTAATAATCTTACTCATGCGACCAACCAGCCCACTGATCTGATTAATCGAATGGTTCACCGCACTAATATCCCCTTGTTCAGTGAACATTTGCGCGCTATAAACATAGGTCGACATCGCATTAAGTGGTTGATTGAGCTCATGCGCTAAACTGGTCATAGTCTGGCCTACTACCGCCATTTTCGCGGCCTGAATCAGTTCGTTCTGAGTATTTTTCAGGTGTAACTGCGCGCGTTTTCGCTCCATTACTTCCAGAGTTAACTGCTGGTTTTTCTGCACCAGATCGCGCGTTTTTTCTGCGACTAGCTGCTCTAACTGCAGCGCTGTATGAGTTTGTTGAGTCACATCGGTAATTGTCACAATTACCTTTTGTAAATTCGCATGGCTAAACAGTTGAAAGTCAAAATGTAGATAGCACTTTCTTTCTTCTCCCTCCAGAGCCAACGTCACTGACTCTTGATCTGAAATCGCTAATTGACCATAAGAGGTAAATACATGGCGTAACTTGGCTTGATTTTCCGCGTTGAAACTAGCCCAAATTTTTTGCGGTTCACAAACGGTTTGTAAGCCTAATAGCTGACGTGCACTTAAGTTAGCCGATTCAATTTGACCGCGTCGGTCACAGGTAACCAAACTTGCGGTGGTATTGTTAATTAAACTAATCGCATTGGTGCGTTGGATCTCTCGTACTTTATCGCCATATTCAATCAATTTTTCACTCAATCGCCCAATTTCATCTTTGCCATCAACTTGAATCGGATGGCTAAAGTCATCATTGATGATTGCGTCAATACTGCTACTTAGTCGTGTTAATCGCCCTACAATCCGTTTATTAATAAAGTAGTAGGTCAAAAATAGACTGATTAAAATCGATAGGCTAAAGCAGACTAACAACACATGGTTACCGTAAGAAACCATCTGGGTTGTTTCTTGCTTAACCAATACAAATGCCTCATCAGTTTCCACAATAAGCTTGGCGATTTGCTGATGCACAGATTCTAAGCGCTGATCAATTTCTATGTTGGTTTGCTCTAAACGGTGGTCCAGCGCAACGTTCTGTAACAGTAACTGATGAAACTCACCATCACTCTTCAGTAGCATGGTTAGTTCATTGATCAATTGTTGATAGGCGATTGAGGCTGGATGCGCAAAAATACTCGTACTCAAGTTATTCAATTCAGCTAAGCGATAATGAATCATGGTTAGGCCATTGTTAACCAACTCTTTTTGCGGTGCGGAAATCACTTCCTCAAGCATCGCATAAACTGTGTTTTCTAAATCGAGCACCTGCTGAATCGTATTTAGGATTGCCAACATATCACGGGTATCTTCACCTGAATCATTGCGTTCGATTCGCCAGTGATACTCTTGTCTCAATGGTGTTAGCTCAGTTGCAATGTCTTGATGTAACCAATTGAGCTGCTCACGAAAGCGATCTATCGAACGTTGGTGGTCGATTTTAGATGATACTTGCTTCGCCAATAAATCAACGGAGCGATCAAGCTGTTGATAAAACAACTCAAAGTGCTGAAGTTCGCTTTGAAGATGATCATTCTCAGTTAAAGCTCGCTTCACTTTATCAATTTCGTTACTTAATCCTTGCCACTGTGCTTCAAGCTCGACCTTGTTATTGGCGTTAGCGAGCAGATCAACCCGACGACGGATCTCGCTACTACGACTTTCCAACACGTAGCTCAAATTGTACTTAGGGACATTGGATTCAAGTAAACTTTCAACCTGACCATCCAACTGATTCCAAGTCCCCCATGCAACTAAACACGCTATCGTCAACATTAAACTACTGCACGAAAACGCCGCCACCAGCTTCGCACCAATAGTATGACGCTGCTTCAATCTCATTATTTAGCCTCTGCTTTCAGATCTTTGAGCTGCACTTCCACTTGTGCCATGCTCTCTGCCAACGCTAGCGTGAGCTGATGATCAAATTCAGCCATCAAGACCTCACTTTGGTTCCGCTCCAGCGCCGTTTTTGCATTGAGCCGCATGATATTTTCGCCCCTCTGTTGTACTTCTTGCTCATCAAATGGCAGTGTAAATAACAACATTTTGATCTGCGCTAAGCGTTCAAGGTGTTCAACTTTGGTTAATTGCTTTTCGAGTGTGGTAATGGCGAGCCAACTGTCCTTTAGCATCGGTAAGCGCTTGGTGATTGCCATATCAAAAATTTTATTTACTAATTGCTCTCGCATCATCACAGTGGAAAACGCGATGGTTGGTAACGCATCAGAATAAAGTTGATCATCCATCAACGCATGTTTAGCAAAACTACTGTGGTCGAGCTTGGCTTGTACTTCATTTGATAGCAGCATTTGTACAAACTTCTGCGTGTATTGGTCACGACCTTTATCCGAAACCTCGGCGATATACGTCGGCATTAAGGTGAAATCCTGATCATAACTAAACTGCAAGTGGTCGAAGCCTTTTTGCAATAGCAGCGCATAGCTATCAATCGTTGGGCCAATACCAAACTGGCCTTTAGCTACATAGTCACTAACACCAAAGCTTCGCGCCGAAATCGTGCCTAAATTGGCGCCGACGTTCAAAATAATGCGCCAGCCTTTTTCCCAGCCATATTGATGCAAAATGCTTTCAATCATCAGTTGAGTAGTGCCCGAACGAGAGGGCGTACTCATGGCGATATGGCCAAAATAAATGGGGTCTATCAGCGCAGCAAATGACTGTGGTGCAGGTAGCTGTTTGGCTGTGAGATAATCTTGATTCCACACAATACCCGCTCCCGAGTAACCTAACACTGCGACCTGATCCTTAGGCGGTAAAATAAATGACTTCATCCATTGTGGTGCACTAGTTCGCCACTTAATGACATTCAACCTGTCATGCTCAGCGAGTTGCTGCATCAAAAAGGGCGACGAGCTCAGCACCATATCTACATCTTGAATGTAGCTTCGGTTAAGTAATTGAATCGCTGATTGAGTGCGCCGGTGAATCAACCGAACTTCTACCTGAGGGTAAAGTTGACTAAATTGCTCAATCAATGCATTCAGTGGTTCGCGAGAAAAAGTGGTTAAAATCACTAATTCATCCTGCTTTTCCTGGCCATAAACGGGGGAACAAGCACAAAAAAACGCCAAACCTAACCCTATAAGTTGCTTAACTACCTTGTCTCTCACTTCACAAAAACCTTGCGTTATGTGCGCCAATTCAAAAGTCTCAATTGTTACCTAAAAAAGATGTTGAGCCTGTTTGAGTCACAACTGACGCAGACTCTAAACCGTTGATGGCAATTTTATCAGCAAGTGATCAGTAAGGAGTGGTCATAATTCCCGTTTTGACTCATTAAAAACAATGGATTGAGTCACTTTTGTCCCAAAAGCCCTGTTTTGTCTATTTATCTCTCGTTATCGATGATGGTTGCGTTGAAACAACCTAATTTAAATTTCGATAGAACACGGAGAGCACTATGCTTAATTTCTTCAAAACACGTCCGGACCTTCCTTTGTCCGATAGCTCAAAAGAAGCGATGCAATCGCGCTTCAAAAGTTTCCAATGGCAAGTATTCTTAGGTCTTGTTTTTGGTTACGCCACTTTCTATGTCGTTCGTATGAGCTTAGGTGTGGTAAAAAAACCAATGCTGGATGCTGGCATCGTAACCATTGAAGAACTCGGTTTAATGGGTTCAGCATTCTTCTTCACTTACGCGATAGGTAAATTCTCGAACGGCTTCCTTTCTGATTATGCCAATATCGGCCGATTTATGTCGTTCTCACTACTACTATCAGGCGTAACGGCTATCGCGATGGGCTTAAACACCGCAGGCTTGTTCTTTGTTATTATTTGGGGATTGAACGGTTGGTTCCAATCCGTTGGCTCTGCGCCCTCATGCGTGTCTCTATTCCAATGGTTCTCACCAAAGCAACGCGGTACTCGCTACTCAGTTTGGGGCGGTTCTCGTAATATCGGCGAAGGTATCACTTGGATCTTAACTGCAACGCTTGTGAGCTACTTAGGCTGGCGTGCCGGCTTTATCGGTGCGGGTATTGCAGCTATCGCAGCAGCACTATTTATGTTCTTCATCCTAAAAGACCGTCCACAAACTTACGGCCTTCCTGATGCAGCAACTGCGTTTGATGAAGAACCAGAAAGTAAAAAAGCTAACGATCCTAAAGAAACGCGTCGCGCGCAACTATTTGTGCTCAAACAACCCGTCGTGTGGCTAATTGCGGCTGCTTGTGCTGCGATGTACGTATCACGTTATGCAATGTCTTCATGGGCTGTACTTTACCTTCAAGAAGTTAAAGGCTATTCACTAATTGACGCGGGCTTTGCCATGTCAACCTATCCTATTGCTGGCCTAGCGGGTGCTATTCTGTCTGGCTTTATCTCAGATAAAATCTTCAACGCCAATCGCCATATTCCAACGCTACTTTACGGCATTGCCAACATCTCAGGTATGTGCTTAATGTTCTTTGGCCCAGATGATCGTATGGTTGATGCTGTTGCACTTGGCTTGATTGGTTTTGCCATCGGTGGTTTGGTGGTCTTCCTTGCGGGTCTTACCGCTTGTGATCTCATGCCTAAAAATGCGGTTGGTGCTGTAAAAGGATTCATTGGTTTATTCTCTTACATTGCAGCTTCTGCACAAGAAGTCGTGTCGGCATCACTTATCACTATTACTGAGATTGATGGCGTAAAACACTATGACTTTGGTAACGCACAGTACTTCTGGTTAGCGGCTGCGGTTGTTTCACTCATCCTTGCCCTGACAGTTTGGAATGCTAAAAAAGTGATCATGGAAGATGAACCGTCTGATGCAACATTGACGATGAAACCTAGTCACTAATCTCATTACCCACTCGCCGTCTAATACATTAGCGAGTCGCCAAAAATTAGAATAAGGCCCCCAATTCGGTTAGCAGGGAACCCTTCGCTGCTAACCGCTTATTCCCTTATCGAATCACCTTCCTCCTTCCTTTTGTCGTTATAGGTACAAATATGTGTAAAACTAAAATTGTCGCTACACTTGGACCAGCATCGTCATCACCAGAAGTATTAACCCAGTTAATTCAAGCCGGTGTCAATGTGGTACGTCTAAACTTTTCTCACGGCAGTGCTAATGAACATAGAGAACGAGCTTCGCTGGTTCGTTCTATTGCGACTGAACTGAACAAAACCGTCGCCATTTTGGCCGATCTTCAAGGGCCTAAAATTAGAATCTCTTGTTTTAAACATGGTCCAATCGTTTTGAAAAAAGATGACGTATTTTATCTCGACGGCAACCTTGCCAACGATGAAGGCTATTTACAACGCGTTGGCCTTGACTACCCAGAACTGATCGATGATCTCAACATCGATGATGTATTGCTTTTGGATGATGGCCGCGTACAGCTGCACGTCGACGAAGTTAATCGCACCGAACGCTGGGTTAAAACCCACGCATTAAATGGCGGTAAACTCTCTGATCGCAAAGGCATCAACCTGCTCGGCGGTGGGTTATCCGCCCCAGCTCTCACCACCAAAGACAAAGCTGATATCGTTACCGCGGCACAGATTAAGGCTGACTTTATCGCGGTTTCGTTTCCCCGTAACGGCGAAGATATCGCTTATGCCCGACATTTGGTACAAAAGGCTGGCAGTGATGCGCACATCGTAGCAAAAGTCGAAAGAGCGGAAGCAGTGGCAAGCAATCAATCTATGGATGACTTAATCGAAGCTTCTGATGTGATCATGGTTGCACGTGGCGATCTCGGGGTGGAAATTGGTGATGCGCGCCTTGCCTTCACACAAAAAAAACTGATCGAACGCGCCAAGCTACAAGGTAAGCCAGTGATCACCGCTACCCAAATGATGGAATCGATGATTGATAACCCACTGCCAACTCGCGCCGAAGTGCTTGATGTTGCTAATGCGATTATTGATGGTACCGATGCAATCATGCTATCAGCAGAATCTGCCGCGGGGGCTTTCCCGATTGAATCGGTCGAAGCGATGGTTCGTATTGCTAAAGGCGCGGAATTGGAACTCGAATGTAGTCAAAATTGCTGGGAAGATCTCAACCATCTTTGCTCGGATCCTGGTAAAAGCTTTGCGCTCTCTTCGATGATTTCAGCGTCACGTGTCCACCAAGATCTCGGTGTTGCTATTTTAACTCAACACGGTGAAACACCGCGTTTGATGTCTCGTTGTCAAAGTAAAGCCTCAATATGGGCACTGAGTGACAATACCCGCCTATTATCAAAGCTCGCTTTGCTGCGCGGTGTTTCACCACTGTATTTCTCTGCGAGCACCGCAATGCCACATGAAATGCCGCGATTAATCGCCGAGCGATTAGTAAGTCACACACAATCGGCTAAAATCAGTTCATTGCTGATCACACAACTCGAATCGGTAGAGGGTAGCGGTAATATTAATGTTTGCCGACTACTTAACTTAAAAGAATACACCTCTTCTCACCATTCAGAAGTCGCAGTGTAGCGCCCACCCTTCCCACATTTAGATTGTATTTATTACCCTCAGAAAGTTCCCCCGTTTTCTGCTCCACAGGGATTTGGCCTGCCATTTGGCAGGTCTTTTTTCTATGCGTTATAAATTTTTCTTGTGGAATTTAACCGCTGAGCTCATAGTGACTCACTTTTGATGAGCTACGTGCTACAAACTATTCCTTTACAAAGCACAATTTGACGCTATTATGCTTGCGCAAACGTTTGCTCATCCATTTATCTCGCAATATTGAGGGTTTTATGCTGTCGGATATCAACATTTGCCGAAGCGCGAACTTAGCACCAATTGGTGACGTTGCCATTCGTGCCGGCTTAAAAGAAGAAGAATTTCATAGCCAAGGCAAGTACAAAGCGAAAGTATCACTAAATTGCCTTAAACGTCTAAATGACCAGTCAAACACTACAACACAAAACAGCGGAAAATTAATCGTTGTGACTGCTATTACACCCACCCCACTTGGCGAAGGCAAAACGGTCACCACCATTGGTCTGGCGCAAGGTTTAGCGCAATTAGAACGCTCAGTCATAGCTTGTATTCGCCAACCTTCGATGGGGCCAGTATTTGGCGTAAAAGGCGGCGCTGCCGGTGGCGGTTACTCTCAAGTCGCACCGATGGAAGAGCTCAATCTGCACCTAACGGGTGACATCCACGCTGTTACCGCCGCGCACAACCTAGCCGCAGCGGCAATTGATGCACGTATCTTCCACGAGCAACGCAATGGTTACGACGATTTTGAACAGCGGAGTGGTTTAACCGCACTGCGAATTGATTCAAAACGCGTGGTGTGGAAGCGTGTCATGGATCATAACGATCGTGCTCTACGCATGGTTACTGTCGGCCAAAATGAGCTCGGTAAAACCATCAACGGCTACGAGCGCGAAGATGGCTTTGATATTTCAGCGGCTTCTGAGTTAATGGCGATATTAGCGCTGGCTTCCGATCTTAAAGATCTGCGCGCGCGCATTGGCCGCATTGTCGTTGCTTATAATTTAGAAGGTCACCCAGTCACAACCGAAGATCTCCAAGTGGCAGGGGCAATGACCGTTAGCATGCGTGAAGCGATTGAGCCAACGCTAATGCAAACCCTTGAAGGTGTGCCGACGCTTATCCACGCAGGACCGTTTGCCAATATCGCCCATGGTAACTCTTCAATTATTGCTGACAACATCGCGACGAAACTGGCTGAATTCACTGTGACTGAAGGTGGCTTTGGCTCAGATATGGGCTTTGAAAAAGCATGCAATATTAAAGCGCAAGTATCTGGAAAAGCACCAGATTGTGCGGTCATTGTGGCAACATTACGTGGATTAAAAGCGAATTCAGGTCTGTATGATCTTAAACCGGGCCAAGCAATCCCTGACTCACTATTTAGTGACGATTCTGCGGCGCTTGAAGCTGGTTTTGATAACCTAAAATGGCATATCGACAACGTCAGTAAATATGGCGTTCCTGCGGTTGTGGCAATAAACCGTTTCCCGCAAGACAGCGAACACGAATTGGCCAGGCTTAAAACCATGATTGAAGCACTACCAAATCACGTTGAAGTTGCGATCAGTGAAGGTTTTGCCAAAGGCGGTAAAGGCACTCTAGAACTGGCGGAAAAAGTCGTTCAGCAGTGCCAAGTTGCTACGCAATTCAAACCGCTTTATCAACTAGAACAGACGACCGAAGAAAAGCTGATGGCGGTGGCTGAAGTCGGTTATGGCGCCTCAAGCGTCACCCTCAGTTACCAAGCACGCCAGCAGCTTGATGAATATCAGAAGCAAGGATTTGATAATCTTGCTGTCTGCTTAGCCAAAACACCGTTGTCAATTTCGACTGACGGGAGTGTGAAAGGCGCCCCAACTCACTTTAATGTGCCAATTCGAGAGCTCAAATTGTGCGCTGGAGCCGGCTTTATCTATGCTCTGTGTGGTAACGTCATGACAATGCCCGGTTTGCCTGAAAAACCCGCATTTATGAACTTAGACCTTGATGATGATGGAAACATCATTGGATTGAGTTAGTTAAGAAAGCGAGCGAAGTAGCTCGCTTTTTTTCGTCTATCCATGATTGATCTCTGGCATCATAAACGCATTACTACTCCCCTTTCTGAATATATCCTGTAATTTTTTGCTCGCTTAACCGTTCTTATCGGTATAAAGGAAAAGCAAATGAGGATGGTATGAAGAGAACATTTTCTACGTTATTGCCAATCATGGCTATTTTGCTCGTCGTGGCGTCATTTATTGGCCGCGCAAGTAGTGATATGGATAGCAACGCGAGTCAGCATAATGCTAAACCGGCCGTGCCAGCAGGGGCGAATATCGAGACTGCAACACTGGCCGGCGGGTGTTTTTGGTGTACGGAATCTGACTTAGAAAAGCTTCCGGGGGTGATTGATGTGGTTTCCGGATATTCAGGTGGCGCGCAAGAAAACCCAACCTATAAGCAGGTTTCTTCAGGAACATCAGGCCATATTGAAGTTATTCAAGTCAAATATGACGCCAATGTGGTGAGTTATGAGCAGATCCTCGACCAATTGTTCCGTCACATTGACCCGACCGATAATAAAGGCTCATTTGTTGATCGCGGCGCGCAGTATCGACCAGCCATTTTCTATCATAATGCCGAACAGCAACAGATTGCTACGCAATTCATGACGGAAATTGACCAACTGGGTGTTTTCCAAAAACCACTCAAAACTGAGTTAGTCAAATTCGAGAAATTCTGGCCCGCAGAAGAATACCATCAAGATTATTACAAGCGTAATAAGGTCCGCTACAACTACTATCGCTACGCTTCTGGTCGCGACCAATACCTCGATTCAATCTTTGGCGATGACAGAGAAGCCAATCCAATCACTTTGCGTCAAATGATTGATGAGCATAATGGCCTCACCCAAGGTAAAACGTTCACCAAACCGAGCGATGATGAACTCAAAAAAACACTGACAGAAATGCAGTATTACGTAACACAAGAAGATGGCACCGAGCGCCCATTTGAAAACGAATACTGGGACAATAAAAAGATGGGTATTTATGTTGATGTCGTGACAGGAGAGCCGCTGTTTTCATCAACCGACAAATATCGCTCTGGCACGGGTTGGCCAAGCTTTACCAAACCAATCAATGACGCTTTTGTGGTGATCACCACCGATTACAAATTGATTTATCCACGAAAGGAAGTACGCAGCCGATTTGGTGATTCTCACCTAGGCCATGTTTTTAAAGATGGTCCAGCACCAACAGGATTACGCTATTGCATGAATTCCGCATCAATGCGATTTATTCCTAAAGAACAATTGGAGCAGCAAGGTTACGGTGAGTATCTCTACCTATTTGATAGTTAATGGCGAGTCGGTCATGTGATCGACACTGCCACTCCGCCAACCTTAAATCAAAGCCCAACTTTTGTTGGGCTTTTTATATAGATAGAACTAAACAATAATCAGTCCTAAAGGCTCTAGCAATTGAGATTGTTGCCAGCTTAAAATCTTCACACCGGTCAGATCCACTCGCCTTGGATCCAATCCAGTTAAGTCACAGTCTGTCAGGTCACACTCTCGGATGCGCACCCCACTCCATATATCTTCTGAGAACTCTCCGCGACTTAAATCAGAGCCTTGCAATGACGTTCCTTGCAGGTTAGTTCCAATCCAGCGGTTCTCAAAGAGCTCGCATTTTTCAATACACAAGCGCTCCATGTTGGCATAAGAGAGGTTACATGCAGTGATATACGCTGAACAAAAATAGACATTATGGCTAATTTGGTTAGCAAAACGGGCCTGAGAAAAATTGACGCCTTTTAAATCACACTCTCGCATTTCAATGCCAAAGCAATTCGCACCCACAAATTGACTCATTGAGAGTTGGCACTGTTTAAAACTGGCATCGTGTAAATTGGCATAGTGGAAGTCGCAGCCTTCAATTTCACCTTGCTCGATAAAAGTGCAATGCTCGAAATGCGCTTCCATCATTTCAGCTCGGCTAAAATCACAGCCATAAAATTTACAATGACTGAACTTGGCATAACTCAAGTTTTCACCAGCAAAGCTGTGATTTTCAAAAATCTGATGTTCGAATACGGTATCTTGGTAATGCATGAATAACTCCTTGATTTGATGCAAGGCTATCATTTCATTCCAAATTAGGCATTAAATAAAATTCCTTTAAAATCAACATGATAAAAACCCAATTTTCGCATTCAAAATGGAGCTTAATACCACCAACATAACCTCAAAATAAAACACGCCTACGCGGAGAAGGGAAAAATAGTTTTGCGCCGTTGTGAAGCGATTGAAGACTTATATGGACTAAATTAAGCAAGAGGCCTAAGTTGGCTTTTTCAAACCTAGTAATCATGTTCGGATACCGGTTTCTGTTGGTCGTGCTTTAGCGATAAAAAAACACCGCCCTAAGGCAGTGTTCTTTCTCGAACGCATCGTAGCGAAAAACCGATTTAAAACGATCAGCCAAATAGCTTACTCCAGATACTTGGATTGCGTTTATCGTGGAATTCAACTCGCAGATCATCAATCGCTTTTAATTGTGCTTTAGCTTGTTCAAGGTTGCCCTGTTCAAGTTGTTTTTCGACGCCCTCAACGACCAAGTCCAATTGTTCAAAACCTTCGGTATAAAGTGCTTGTTTTTCCGTTGGGAAACTGGCGTTTTGCAGTTGAACGAGCACTTGATTGAACGAAGTCATCGCCGTAGCCATCTCTTCTACGCTTTGCGCCTCCGCTGCATGCTTAAAATTCAGTTTCATTTCATTCATTGCCGATTTCATATCAAAAGGCGAAGCAACCGATTGAGCGGCAAATATCATCATAACGAACAACAAAGTAGGTCTTAACACAGTGCGTATTAACATAGGGTTCTCTCAATTAGGCTAAATTTCGTGCGTAGGGTTTGCAGCCAAACAGTGGCTTAAACATCGTTGTGTTTGCCCTTTCGCGTTCAGCATACTAAACATCAAGGTTAATGCAGAGTAATATTCGTCAACAAATTGTTTCAAACAGCCTACCTGATGGATCCATAACATGGCCAATATCACCTATACTAACGAGCAAAATCTTAAGCTGTCATTCTTAACGCAATCGTTAACTATAAGTGTAATTGTTTGATTCTCTGGCTTATATTCGATACCCCGTGTTCAAAGCATGTAAAAAACAAGTCATATATTAAGCAATTAAACACTCGGGAGTTGATGTGAATCAATTTGTCGTAGACAATACAGCGCCGTATTGAGTGTTAACTCAACGAGCTTCGATTTTATCTATCAATGAAATAGGTAGCATCGATTATCTATTTTGAGGTGTCGTTGATAGGGTTGCTTTCCTACTATATAAGTGAAAAGCCAAACCTAGGCACGCAATCACTACCTCGTTTTAAGGGAAAGATGATGGTAATTCCAGAAAACAGCAGCATCGTTATTTTTGGTGCTTCGGGCGACTTAACATATCGTAAGTTGATCCCTGCCTTATACCACCTCTACGCGAACAAACAGCTTCCTGAAAATTTCGCGATTTTAGGCGTGAGCCGCACTGAATATAGTGATGAATCATACCGTGACAAGCTGAAGCACTCTCTTCAAGAAATGGAGAAAACTGAGCCAGCAACGTTGGATGCCTTTATTGATCATCTTCACTACCAAGCGATCAACACTTCTGATACTGCAGATTACAATAAACTTACCGCTCGCCTTGATCAGCTAGCCGACAAGTATCAGTTTGAACAGCGCAACACCCTATTCTACCTCGCGACACCGCCAAGCTTGTACAGCGTCATTCCTGCGAGCCTTGCAGCTCATGGTCTTAATGATGAGCAAACCGGTTGGAAACGTCTAATTGTAGAAAAACCTTTTGGCTATGATTTAGCATCAGCACGTCAATTGGATAAAGATATCCATGAGCATTTCCAAGAACATCAAATCTACCGTATTGACCATTACCTAGGTAAAGAGACTGTACAAAACCTGTTGGTGTTCCGTTTTTCTAACGCAATGTTTGAACCCCTATGGAACCGCAACTTCATCGATTATGTTGAAATCACTGGAGCGGAATTCCTGGGTGTTGAAGAGCGTGGCGGATACTACGACGGCTCTGGTGCTATGCGTGATATGTTCCAAAACCACCTGCTACAAGTGTTAGCAATGGTGGGCATGGAGCCACCAGCACAAATCAACGCCGACTCAATCCGTGATGAAGTAGCCAAAGTACTGCAATGCTTAAAACCATTGGAAGAAGATGACCTGCGCAACAACCTTGTGCTTGGCCAATACACCGCTTCTGATGTTCGTGGGCAACATTTACCGGGTTACCGTGAAGAACATGGCGTTGCTGAAGACTCACGTACTGAAACCTACGTTGGTCTTAAAGCCTATATCAATAACTGGCGTTGGAATGGTGTGCCATTCTATGTACGTACTGGTAAACGTTTACCAACTCGTGTGACGGAAGTAGTGATTCACTTTAAGAACACACCGCACCCAGTATTTGGTCAAGATGCGCCAGAGAACAAACTGATCATCCGTATTCAACCTGATGAAGGCATTCAAATGAGCTTCGGCCTTAAACAGCCAGGGGCTGGTTTTAAAGCCAAAGAAGTGAAAATGAACTTCCACTACGCTGACTTGCTCGAAACGCAAATGTTGACCGCTTATGAGCGTTTATTGCTTGATGCACTAAACGGGGATGCGACTCTGTTTGCACGTAGCGATGCGGTTGAAGCGTGTTGGAAATACGTTCAGCCGATTCTGGATTTCAAACAAGACCCTCAATCGCTATTTGGTTATGCCTGTGGTACATGGGGGCCAAAAGAGTGCGACGATTTATTACAACGCGATGGACGCGCATGGCGCTTCCCTTGTAAAAACCTAACCGATACGGATTACTGCGAACTATGATCAATCATAAGATCTTTGATACGGCAGATCAGGTTGTTGAAAGCCTGGCGAAGGATATGCAAGCGTACAGCGAATTAGGCCGTGCTGTGCATATTTCTCTATCTGGTGGTAGCACGCCAAAAATGCTGTTTAAACTACTCGCAAGCGAGCCATTCGCAAGCGCGATTCAATGGCAACACCTTCACTTCTGGTGGGGTGATGAGCGTTGTGTGGCACCGGATGACGCAGAAAGCAATTATGGTGAAGCCAACACACTTCTGTTCAGCCAAGTGGCTATTCCTGCAGAAAACATCCACCGTATTCGCGGTGAAGATGAGCCTCAAGCAGAAGCTGCGCGCTTTGCCAAAGAGATGGCCGATGTCATTCCATGTGAAAACGGCACACCGGTATTTGATTGGATTTTGCTTGGCGTAGGTGCAGATGGTCACACCGCTTCGCTATTCCCAGGAGTGACGAACTACGCTGACGAAAATCTGTCTGTACTGGCTTCTCATCCGGAATCGGGTCAGATCCGCGTATCAAAAACAGCCAAAGTATTACAAGCGGCGAAACGCATCAGCTACCTCGTACTTGGCGCAGGTAAGGTTGCCATCGTCAACGAAATTTCCACCACTCCTGCTTCTGAGCTGCCTTACCCGGCAGCAAAAATCCAGTCTACAACTGGTGAAACAGAATGGTACTTAGATTCAGACGCGGCAGCACAGATTGCTTAACGTTATCGTTAGCACAATAGCCCGTCCTTTAGCGTAATTTGGAGAGAAACAATGAAAGGTGATATCGGTGTAATCGGCCTTGCTGTAATGGGTCAGAACCTTATCCTAAACATGAACGACCATGGTTTTAAAGTGGTTGCACACAACCGTTCTACTGACAAAGTAGATGAGTTCTTAGCAGGTCCAGCAAAAGACACCAACATCGTTGGCGCATACTCACTTGAAGAGCTAGTAGAGAAACTAGAATCACCACGTAAAATCATGCTAATGGTTCGTGCTGGTGACGTAGTTGATATCTTCATCGACAAACTCGTACCGCTGCTAGACAAAGGCGATATCATCATTGATGGTGGTAACACCAATTTCCCTGATACCAACCGTCGCGTTGCTGCACTTCGCGAGAAAGGCATTCACTTCATCGGTACTGGCGTATCTGGTGGTGAAGAAGGCGCTCGTTTTGGTCCTTCAATCATGCCTGGTGGCGCTCATGAAGCTTGGGAAGCTGTTAAGCCTATCTTCCAAGGCATCTCAGCAAAAACTGACGCTGGTGAGCCTTGTTGTGATTGGGTGGGTAACGATGGCGCTGGTCACTTCGTTAAAATGGTTCACAACGGCATCGAATACGGTGACATGCAGTTGATCACTGAAGCATACCAATTCATGAAAGATGGTCTTGGTCTATCTTCTGACGAAATGCAAAAAGTATTCGCTGAGTGGAATACCACTGAACTAGACAGCTACCTAGTAGAAATCACCGCTGACATCCTTGGCTACAAAGACGAAGACGGCGAAGCCCTAGTTGAGAAAATCCTAGACACTGCTGGCCAAAAAGGTACCGGTAAATGGACCGGTATCAATGCACTCGATATGGGTATCCCGCTGACGCTAATCACCGAATCGGTATTCTCTCGTTGCCTTTCAGCATTGAAAGACCAGCGTGTTGAAGCTGAGCAACTATTTGCTAAGACGATCGCACCCGTTGAAGGTGATAAGCAAGAATGGGTTGATGCACTACGTCAGGCTCTACTGGCTTCTAAGATCATCTCTTACGCGCAAGGCTTCATGCTAATGCGTGAAGCGTCGAATGAAAACGGCTGGGATCTTAACTACGGTAACGTGGCACTTATGTGGCGTGGCGGCTGTATCATCCGTTCTGCATTCCTAGGCAACATTCGTGATGCTTATGAAGCGAACCCAGAGATCGCATTCCTAGGCTCAGATGCTTACTTCAAAGGTATCCTAGACAACTGCATGAGCGCTTGGCGCAAAGTGGCAGCGAAATCTATGGAATCAGGCATCCCAATGCCTTGTATGACATCGGCTCTAACCTTCCTAGATGGTTACACCACGGCTCGCCTACCTGCGAACCTGCTGCAAGCACAGCGCGATTACTTCGGTGCTCACACTTACGAGCGTATCGATCGTCCACGTGGTGAATTCTTCCACACTAACTGGACAGGTACAGGCGGTAATACTGCTTCTACAACTTACGACGTATAATTTTTGTCACACGCCATTCACCTTCGACTGGAATGAGTAGCGCTAGATAAGCCAATAATTTCAAGCCGATAGTTATGCTATCGGCTTTTTTAATCCCCCTAATAACGCAATCAAGGTAAGTAAGCCTTGCATCTACGCCTATAATAAAATGTAAGCGGATGAGGTTAAGCCCATGAAGCTACCTTATTATCCAAATCCGAATTTATCCACCAGCGAATGATTCGCTCGGTCAACATGAAAACCAGGAAGGCGAACACGAACAATTGAGGTTATCATGACTATTAGTTCTCACTTTGTGTATGTCCCTGAAAACGATATAACAGAACAAACACAGTTCGCGTCTCAACAACCACAAAAATCAACCATTTGTGAAGCTGAGGCCCATCGCCAAGCGCTAGTAACACAGGCTCAGCAACGTGGTGGTCTCGTTGCCTAAGACAGCCACACAGTTACAACGCGAAAAAAAATGATGTGTTATTTCGAGGTATTATTTCAAGGTATTGTTTCGAGGTGTTGTTTCAAGGTATTGTTTCGAGGTGTTGTTTCAAGGTATTGTTTCGAGGTGTTGTTTCAAGGTGCGGTGCCAAGAATATTGGTTGAATACCAACAGATAGATAAAAGCCCAACAATGAAGTTGGGCTTTTATCTAATGAATACTCATCTAGCTTTTAAATAATCCACTTGTTCTACTCACGCCAAATAAGCTTAGCGAATTTTTGCCCAATGACGTAACAAGCAAAAGTGACTGCCCCCAAAATAACAATGCCAGCGAAATAGGCAAGATACTTGGGAAAACCTAATCCCCAAGCAAAAGTAAAAGCGAGGCCATGCAAGGCTTCAATCGGCCATTGATAGACCGACAGGTTTGAGCCGACGGAAAAAACAGAAACAAATAAACTCAAGCCAACACACGCCGTTATCACAGCAAACAGAGTCGCTTTATTCATAATTTAGTCACGATAAAATAAAAACCAAATTTTATTCCCACCCTAACCTTCTTGCTAGTAAAAGTTCACCAATCAAAACCATTCAGCGCGCATCAACTGGCCTTCAATTCTAAATGGATGAATTAGCATCATGCTAGCAACATATTTCCATGTTATTATTAACATTAATGTAAACCAATGATCTTAGAGAACTTTATGATTCATGATATTTCAACCTTAGCGATCACCGTTTTTATGGGCTTTTTCGCTATGATGAATCCCATTGCCAATACCGCTGTTTTCGTTGGCCTCACAGCCGAACAATCTAAAACTGAACGCAGAAGCACTGCGATTAAAGCACTACTTTGCGCCTTTATGATCGTCGCCGTATTTTGCCTGTTAGGCAAAGCTATCTTCGATCTCTTTGGTATAACCTTACCTGCATTAAGGTTGGCCGGAGGAATTCTTGTCTTCTTAGTTGGTTATCACATGTTGCAAGGCAGCCCATCTAAACTTCACTCAGAAAATGAAGAGAATACCGATAAAAAGGACATTGCCATATCCCCTTTAGCATTACCAATATTGGCAGGCCCTGGGACAATCGCGACTGCAATGAACTACTCCGCTGCGGGTAATGCACTGCATATCGTAATTACGATTTCGGCTTTCGCCTTGCTTTGTCTTATTACACTGGTTTGCTTTTCATTTGGCCCTAAATTAGTCGATAAACTTGGTGAGAGTGGCATCAGTATCATCACGCGTTTAATGGGGTTAATTCTGGCGGTAATTGGCATGCAAATGCTCATTCAAGGTGCCCACGATGCTTTTCTACTCTTTGCTCACGCGCCAAAATAACTCATGACGCTTAAAAGATGACTAGCATCATGAAGTAAGTTTGCAGGTTTAGCCTCAGGACATTTAAAAGGGCCTTTCGGCCCTTTTAGTATTATATTTCAGCGGGTTTAATCAACTCATTGAGCAAGTTGGTCAACTCATTACCTGTTATGTTACCACTACCACTGTTGATGCCATCAATTTGATCAACCACACTATCCAGCTGTATCGTTTGAGTGTTTTGGCCATTATCCCGACTAATCGTCAATTCAACATGGTTACTGTCTACCACGGTCGCTGTGATGCTGTTAAACAGATCATCCATCGTCTCGTTTTGTCCTAACAAGTCAGAGATATCGATCTTATCTTCGTTGACGGTAAAGTCTTTAATCACATCTAACCCGCCATCAAGATCGCCATTCATCCAGAGGAAGGTATCATTACCTTCACCACCAGTAAGAACATCATTACCTAGGCCACCAATCAATACATCGTCGCCTTCACCACCGAAGAGATAATCATCGCCTAGGCCACCATCAATAACATCATTGCCTTGGTGGCCAAGTAGAACATCATCAGCATCACTGCCCGTGATCACGTCATCACCGGTTGAACCATTGAGGCTTGGTGAGTTTGCTTTCACGTCCCCACTTTGGCTAATATTCAATGTCGCTAAATGTTGTGACTCTACTCCGTTGGTATCAAGCACGGTATAAAGGATGTTGTAACCAACCGCTTCACCTGCTCCAAGTTGTGGGGCTGTCGGATCGGGTTGGAAGAAGTATGAACCATCTTCTTTAATACGCAGATCACCATAGTCTGTTTCGATCACCAGATCGTCTATATCGACTCTAGTGGTAACAGACGCTGGATTGATCTCTCCATTGACATCGATCTCTTGTAATACTTCCACGCTCGATGCATTAATGACAATCTCTTCGACATCCATCCCCGTGATCATCGCAAGTAACGTACCCGGTAAACCGATGGTTGGACGTAATTTTGGTAGCTCAGTTTTAATCTTAGAGTCGGGTATATAGAGAATATTCCCCGAACCTGCGACCTCTTCTAAACCTTCTTTAGGAATCGATGATGGTACACCTACCCCGACAGAGGTGACTTCTTTACCAACAATAAAGGCATCCCACTCACTGTTGGTCGTTGAATCCCAGCCTCGGTTATTACTACCGTCACTAAGGAAGAAAATCACATCATTGGTATTGGTCAAATCAACACTATTAAGCGCAGCATCATCATAACCATTCATCACGCCATAAACAGCTTCTTCGTAATCCGTGTAACCTGAAGGGTCAAACACGCCGGTATAGCTGCTATCAGCGACACTGCTCAAGGCCGAGCCTAACATTGAAATAGCTTGATTAACGGTCATCCAGCCTTCACTTTGAGCATTTCGATCGGCATTATCATTGGCTTGTCCATCCTTACCGTCACCGAGTTGGTCATCAAAATCGATGAGCTGTACCAAAACATTTTCCGAACCTTCTTGCACATTTACATGCTCAAGCATCTCTATTGACGCCTCAAGCACCAATTCCATTCTCATTTTGTTTTGATCCGGATTTCCTGAATCATTATAGAATGGTTTGCTACGCATACTGCCAGACGAATCGATAATCAAGCTCATCAATGTCATTGGCGTTTCACCGCCTTGATCGGCATAGATATCTTGTTGTGATGCGGCATTTTCGGTGCTGGTTGCGGTATCATTATTGGCCGCTTCAATGCTGGTCGCAGTAACATCAATATCTAAAACTGTACCTTGGGGATGGGTGATCACAAGGTTATCGAACGTTTCCGACACAGATCCTGTTACTGGCAGCACCCAATTGACACCATCTTGATATCCGGCAGAGACCACCGCGGTTGCAGGCAGGCCTTGAATAATCACAGATTGAATCTGTTCACTGCCATCCAGATCGGTGACTGAAGCCGTAATATCTACTTCGGTTTCAATCTCCCCTTGGCCGTTCACGGTTGACTCACCAAACACAATTGATACTGTCGGGTCATCAGCGACTGGCGATACATCTATCGTGAGCGTTTGCTCTTCACTACGGGCATCGCCTTTCTCCAAAATAAAGCCCAGGCTCGAGTAATCTTGATACTGGTTGCCCTCTCCCGCATTTGGATATTGATCATACCCCGTTTCATGCTCTGCAGGCACAAATCGAACGTTGCCAAAGCTAATTTCTGACGCATCGACTCTATCGCGCTCTGAGATTGGTTCCCAAGTGCCTAGCGACGTTTGCAACTCATACTGACCGTTGCTCGATAAATGCGTAATGAACAAGGTGGTATCCGGGTCGGTAATACCAAAGTCGTTTAGGCTCAAAATATGCGCGGTATCTTCGACAATCTCAATTTGTTGGCTAACCGCATCCAAAATCGGCAAGACAGTCACGTTGATCACTTTATCAACGCTTTCTTCGACACCAGGGGCATTATCTTGAGCAGTGGTTGTCACAACCAATGGGTAGTTGCCCGGCTCAGGTACATTAATAAACAGCTCGGCCAAGTCAGATTGCCATGCGGTGATATCAATAATGCCATTACTGTCCGGGGTGAGATCATCACCATTTGGGGCTTTAACTACCGTACCCGATGGGAACGCACTCAAGTCAAGGTGGGTCGTTAACGATTCCGAACCATCAGTATCCACCAAGCCAACGACAATATCGCTAAGGGCGATATAGCTGTCTTCATAACCGATGTTGTCGAGTGTTTCTAGCTTAATGTCATCGAGCAATGCTCCATAACTATTGGCGGAGGTTTCTGACTCAAACACCACCTTATATTGACCATCGTCTGGTGTTTGGAAATTGAGCGTTTCACTACTCCATTGCTTGCTTTGCTGATCGGTATATTCAAACAATATCGTGCGATTACCTTGACTATCCTCTAAGAATACTGTCATAGGCGAATCATCAAGTCGGCGAGCAGCGACATCAAAAGATAATGCGTAAAACTGACCTGCTTCACCATCAAATTGGGTGTAAAGCTGATCATCACCATGACGACCTTCTAACTCATAAACCTGATTACCCTGCTCTCCTGCATTACCACGATAAACGGTTTCCTTACCAACCTCATGATAATCTTTGTTTCCTTTATTGTTGTCTGTTCCCCAAACACCCTCGGCACCATCACTAATGCCAGAAACAACGTTGGCGTCGGTGAGCTCTTGTGAGTCAATGTCGCCGCGCCATGAACGACCATCCAGATCGATTGTATCGAAATTATGGAACGATAAAATTTCCGCCCCTTCGATATCGATCGTTGGTGTATCCGTGACCGCTTCAACATCGACCTCAATAATATGGTCTTCAATCACCGTGTCATTCGCTGTATAGCCTTCAACGCGCAGACTGAAGTTCACGTCACTATGTTCTGGTGGCGTTATCTCCAGAGTATCCAACTGGCTTGGCGAGACAGAAGCCATACCATTGGCCACACTAATCGCATTACCGTTTGAAGCGAGAACTGCACCATCAGGAATATCTTTAATGACCACTTCCACAACAGAACTGTCAGCGGGTAGGGAAATATCAAGCGCAATCGCGGTATCTTCTTTACCCGAGGCACTATCAATAACATCAAGATCAGACACTTCAATTACTTTAATGGTTGTCGTCGCAGTATTGGACGTTTGACCCGCATTATCAGTTACTTGAACTGTGACAGTACGATCAGTCTCATCAGGATTGTCACTCGTATTCTCAAAGCCAATTTGTTTCAAGAAGGCTTCAAAGTCAGCGGCAGATAGGCCGTTAGGATCATCAGCGGTCACAGTGAGTACTATCGATGAAGCAAGTACACTTTGACCGATGGTATAACCGGTTGTATCAGCTGGTAGCACCAAAGTATCACCATCGAGCTTGTTGACTAAGGTCACTTCCATACTGCTAATACGGTCATGGTCATCAAAAATGTCAGCATCGATATCAGCAATGGATACTGGTGAATCACCTTCGGTAAAGGTGGTCTGATAGTCAACATTCGTGTCAACTTTCGATACTTTGATAACCAAGTCATCATAATCATCGTCATCGTTCGGATGTACTAGCTGATCATCAAAACTCAATACCGTGTTGCCGTCGTTATCTTCAGAGATTCGAATGGTTGAATTTTCACCGTGCGTCGAGAAAACCGTTTGGTTTGGAACGACGGCGCCATTGATCAGTAATTCACCATCGTCATTCATAGTGAATTGAGCATTGTCGGGAGCATTGTTGATAACATCAGCGCCATCCGGGATAAGGAAATATCCCACATTATCCAAGCTATCGATCTGCCCCAGTACAGGATCCACCATATTGCCTTGATAATCATGAGAATCAGCGATCAGAATCATCAATTCCTGAGTATCACTCGCGTCATCATAGACGTAGTAACCAAACACATTTTGATAACCGGCATTTTCACTAACAAACTCGATTTGATATTGGCCTCCATCCAGATCTAACGTCGGAGCTTCATTATCGGTAATGGTCGCGCTACCTTGCTCTGCTCCTTGTTGATACTCGGTTGCAGCAGATAAGGTAAACATTTCGTTGTTATCGGATATCGCATCATCTGTTGTTTGCACCAATACATCAAATGCGGACTCACCTGCAGGTAAAACAAATTGAGCGGTACCATCATTTGCGACGGCGAGAACTTGTGTAGTAGCACCAAATTGCACCGTCAGTTCTGTACCCTCAAAATCTTCCGGTGTTGTTGCACTCAACTCCGATAGCGTCAATGTGATGGTCGTATCTGTTAAACTGCTGGCCGATAGATCAACCTCAAAGGTCGCAACGCCCCCCTCTTCGACTGTCGGCTCACTCACCGCGGTCACTATTGGGCGATCATCATCCGGTGGAGTTGGGCCTTGTGGATCAACACTGCCATCATCAAAAATGGTCGCCGTGCCGGTATCGCTGCCTTGCGCGCCAACCACTCCAACAGCAGTCAGCTCAAAGCTTTCCGGACCTTCATACACTGGTGCATTATTGTCATCAACCGTCGGTATCGTTACGCGAATTTCATTCACACCGGCGGGTAAGATAACATCACCATTATTAGCAACCGTTAAAGCTTCCCAACCACTATTGCCTTCAAACTCAACCACCATCGCGCTGATATCATCACTTTCCGTGGTCACATGATTGATGCCCAAATTAATGGTAGTTGGCGCTTCTGTTGGAATAGAAAGAGAGACGGTAAAGACCGCTTCTTGGCCTTCACTCACATCCACATCGGCAGACACTTCGACTTGCGGAATATCGACGTTTTCAATATTCCCTTCACCAGTCACACCACCAATGGCGAGTGTGTAGTCTTCCGTTATTTCATAAATGCCATCGACTAGCGTTGGGATGACAATACTGAAATTGCTGATACCAATCGGCACCACAATTTCATTAGTATTGGTGTCGTAAGTAACACCGTTGGTGAACTGAACATTACTTAAATCAACATCATTATCGCTTGCGGTGTCTCCATTCGCGCCAAACTCAATGCTATAGCGAGTTTCCTCAAGTACACCGTCTTCAAGTGCCACTTGATAAACCAAATTATCGCCTTCCACCACGGTGGTATCGAGCATCTCTATGGAGTCAACCTCCACCGGAATCGGCAGTGGGTTGACGATAATGGACACTTTGGCTTCATCAAAGCCGCCTTTATCGTCGGTGATCACATAATCAAAATGGGTATTCCCGATGAAGTCATCATCTAAATCGATGTAGACGATGCCATCCTCTATCCAAATATTGGCATTGTTGGCATCTGACACATGGGTAAAGCGGATATTATCGCCATCTGGGTCGGCATCGTTGCCCAACAATTCAGCGACAGGAATTTGCAACACATCCCCTTGGTTTGCGGCGTAAGCACCATCACTGGAGGCTTTAAATCCAGTGAGGAAGTAATCGGAAGAATCAGAGCCGCGACTCGGCTCATTAACAAAGTCGACCGACTCAAACACGATGTTGTCAAAAGCGACACCGCCTAAAGCGGTTTCATCGTAGCTGTAGGTACCGTTGCTATTGCCTTCATTGGCAATGAATAAGCCACTCGCGACAGCATTATCACCGAGATAAGCGACCCATTTACCTTGCTCATGGTTGCCAGAGCCACCTTCATTTTTAAACAGGTTAGAGACAGAGAAACTAAATTCAGTCACGGGCTCATCCAGATCAATTCTAAACTGCTCTGATTCGCCCTCTTCACGATTGTATTGGATTTGCGCACCCGGTCCGCCGTTTTCATCGCCTTCCACACCGCGTTTTACACCACTTTCGGTAATTCCTTTGTCATCGCCTTGATAGCTCGCGCTGATTTGCGCATCAGGATGGCTCCAATCGTCACCATTAAATTTACCCAATGCCACTTCAAATGCCACCGGATCATCGGTCGCAATCGGTGGCGCATTATCAGCCTCCACAAGGCTAACGGTGCGCTCTTCACTGACATTATCGTCACTATCCACCGCGCGATAATCAAACGAGTCATCAGCCGCATTGGCTTCGAAATAACGGAGTTCCCAGTTGCCGTTACCAATGGTTGATAGTTCAACACTGGTTATTTGAGCCCCTTCTTGCCCCTCTGCGGCGAATATCTCGATCTCTTTAAAGAGATTGATATCGCCCGTTATTTCTTTGGTTATTTCTTTAATGATCGGTCCACCATCATCAAGATAAACCGTAATTAATACGCTACTTGGATCTGTCGGGTGATCGGGGTGAAAGAAAGCGCCTAAACCATCAAGCCCTAAAGTAACAGAATCTGAAGGGCGATCTGACATATCAATGGTAATTGACTCGTTGGCTTGAATACCGTTGCCATCCCCGACGCCTAAGCCATAACCAACATGATTTTTGTCACCGTAATATTGAGTAAGCGCTTGGTCATTATCAGAATTAGCGGTGATGCGAATCACATCATCACTACCTTCAAAAGTCAGTACGCGCTGAGTTGGATCACCCTCTACTGGCTCACCCCAATTCAAAAATGCAGTGGTACTTTCATCCCCTTCAAAGCCTTCCGGATCCTCTTGAACACCAAGGAAGAATCCTGTCGATTGGTTGTCGTTTTCATAGGTGAATAGCGTTGGATCGAAGGTTTTTAGCTCACCAATCACATCGTCATTAGATTGAGAAAGGCTATCGGATGCTGAAAGGTTGTTGAATACGGTTAGATCATTTTCAGTCAGTGCGACACCATCATAAAACAGCACTCCCGATTCAGGCAGACTTGTGATCACGACCCTTAGCGGTGCATTAGCGGCATCATCTTCCGCATCAGAAATATGGTCATTAGTTGAATCAACATCATCATTAAAAATGATTGCGGCTCTGCCACTTTCATCAAGTGACACATCGAAACTGCGAGCTTGTGGCGGCGTATCTGGTTCTGGAGTTGGTGTAAGAGTTGGCTCATTTACTAATGTGATAATTCGTTCTATCAGGCCTAGGCTTTGCGTTGTTGATAGTCCCAGGCTTTCAAAACCTTGCGTTTCAAATAACGTTTGAGCAATTGCCTCATCACCAGTACGCTGCACTGAATCTAAGCTTGTACCGCTGGAACCATTTTCTTCACCAGCAGCGGGATCAAACTCTTCATCAACTTGAGTTGGGTCTTGCCCCTCTTCAACGGCCGCGATGATTTGTTGAACATCATCGCTGACATCACGAAGCGATCCATCTTGTTCTGCGATAGCAGCGTTAACAACTGGAGTACCCGCTTCCGTAAATGTGCCATCAGGTAACATTATTATATCACCTGGTAGAGGGCTTTCCCCTTCCTTAAGGTTTCTTACATTCCCATCAGCACTAACAACAATAGCACCCGCAACATTCGCAATTGATAGATAAGCCCCAAGTCCCATAACACCACCTGTCCTACTTTATACAATAATAAACTCGCCGTATAACTCGGCTCATTTAATAGTAGTCCAAATAGCAATTTTGGCAGGGCATGGCGAACATAATGGACACATAACTCATCGAGATCTGGCCATCGTTCAACACGCCATAATCACGCTGAATCCAAACCAAGGTGTCCAATTAAAACCTAAATGAGATCTAGGGGGACCGATAGCGGCTTGATCATAAGAGATAAATCAAAAACACAATTTGGAATATATTTTCCGACGGCTGTATAAACCAAGTAAATGAACATTGTTTTATTATGAAAAATCTGGCAATTTACTCTTTAGTGGAAATGAGCGTATTGGGGGGACAAATCGATGAAGGTTATCATTCTGCATGGCCTGTATATGCACAGCATTGTTATGCGACCACTGAGCAATAAGCTTCGCCAGATGGGCTTTAATACTCAAACGATTACCTACAACACTGTTGCAATTGATGACAATGCTATTTTCAGTAAACTCGATGACGCGTTATCCAGCAGCGAAACGAATATTCTCGTTGGCCATAGCCTTGGTGGGATTATCATCAAACGTTATCTCGCCTCTCGTAAACCCACTATTCAATCTATTAGCCATATCGTCACTATTGGTACCCCAATTAAAGGCGCTTCCATCGTCGGGCGAATAAAACAGTTAGGTTTCGCCTCTATTCTCGGTAACTCACCGCAGCACGGATTAGATCTACATGATGACCGATGGGAGTTTCCACAAAGGCTAGGATGTATTGCAGGAACATTACCCATTGGTGCGAGAGCATTGCTCATGATGGATAGAAGTATTCAATCTGATGGCACGGTGACCGTAGAAGAAACCATGATTGATGGGATGACAGATCATATTCTAACACCTCGTAGCCATACGAGTTTGATCTATAGCACGTTTGTTCCTAAGCAGATCCACCACTTTACGCAATACCATACGTTCGAGCATTAAGTGGAAATCGTTTGGCAAACTTGATCTGAAAATCTTCAAGTGGGGGAAGAAACAAATATAAACGGTAAAACTTGATCGTCTCAAAATAACACGATAGGATAATCGTCATTCGACGATACACTATGCAGAGTGCTATGAATAAATGTAAAGAGATAACCGCTAAAGCATTAATGACCGATCCAACGCAACTGGAAAAAGAGCAACAATTTGCAACACTCGCAAAAGCACTCGCTCATCCAGCTCGGGTTCGTATACTCAAGATTCTATTTACACTGGATAATTTGGGTGGCTGCCTAAACAGTGACTTGGTTTCTGAGCTTGGCCTTGCCCAATCGACTGTCTCTGAACATCTACGCATCCTTAAACAAGCCGGATTTATTAGTGCAGAACCAATGCCGCCTAAAATGTGTTATCGCATCAACCGTCAAACAGCGGAAACTTTTTCAGCCTTGTTCAGCCAGCTATTAGACTAATACTGATTGAACAAATATAGGTAGCTTGTGCTACCTTTTTATTAACTCAATTAATCGCAATTCGACGATAAACGAAAGGTTTTGCTATGAATAATACAACTCCACCACTCACGCCACCAAGCATGAGTTTCTTGGATCGCTACTTAACACTGTGGATCTTTTTAGCGATGGCTATTGGGGTTGCGATAGGTGCACTATGGCCGCAGGTTGCACACTGGAACGAGGCTATGTCTGTTGGGAGTACCAATATTCCATTAGCAATTGGCCTCATTCTTATGATGTATCCACCACTTGCTAAAGTCGATTACCGCCTACTGGGTAACGTGCGTAGAGATAAGCAAGCCGTAAAGCTCTCTTTGATTATGAATTGGGTTGTCGGACCTATCCTAATGTTTGTTCTCGCGATTACCTTCTTAGGAGATAAACCAGGTTACATGGTCGGCATCATTTTGATTGGCTTGGCGCGCTGTATTGCAATGGTTCTCGTATGGAATGACCTGGGGGGTGGTAATAAAGAATACGGCGCAGCGCTGGTTGCCGTGAATAGCGCATTTCAGATTGTCACTTATAGCTTTATGGCATGGCTGTTTATCAGTGTGTTACCGCCGTTGTTAGGGTATCAAGGCTTTGATGTTGATATCTCAATCTTTACTATCGCAGAAAGCGTACTCATTTATCTTGGTATTCCATTCCTTGCTGGCTTCCTAAGCCGTAAATTACTAGTAAAAGCGAAGGGAGAACGTTGGTATAACGAGGTTTTCATTCCCCGAATCTCGCCAATTACCTTAGTTGCGCTACTGGCGACTATCGTGCTGATGTTTAGCTTAAAGGGAGAGATGATTTTAGAATTGCCAATGGATGTCGTGCGTGTGGCTATCCCGTTAGCGATCTACTTTGTCGTAATGTTTTTCGTTAGTTTTTATGTGGGGAAACGTATGGGGATCGAATACGACAAGAATGCATCAATCGCTTTCACTGCGACAGGCAACAATTTTGAACTTGCGATTGCCGTTTCTATTGCTGTATTTGGCTTAAATTCTGACCAAGCTTTTGCTGGAGTCATTGGGCCATTAATCGAAGTGCCTGTACTAATTGCACTGGTTAATGTGGCATTAAGACTAAAACAGAAATACTCTATTCAAGCTTCAACATCCCCAACAGCAAGTCGCTAAATCATCTAGCAGAAATAGAAAGAGGGCTTGCGCCCTCTTTCTATTTAACAAAACATATCTTGCTCAATGATCTCACTCAGCGGCATTGGCTTATAGAAGTAGTAGCCCTGAATCAAATGGATATCTTGCTGCTGCATGAAATCAATTTCCTCTTGGTCTTCAACCCCTTCAACCACGATTTCTGCACCGATAGTACGAACCAATTGAGTCGTGAGGCTAAACATCTCTTTACCGTTTTTCTGCTTCAAATTTAAAACAAGCGAGCGGTCTATTTTCACTTTATCGAATTCATAGCGGCTCAGGTAACCAATCGATGAATATCCAGCGCCAAAATCGTCCAACGCAATTTTAATGCCTATGCTGCGTAGTTCTTGCAATACGTTCCAAGTTGTTTCTTCATCTTGAATCAGCAAATCTTCAGTGATCTCAAATTCAATCTGATTGAATGCCAAATTACTTTGCTCAATCATCTTAATCACAATTTTTGCGAAGTTTTCAATCAAAAATGTATCAGGTGATATGTTAATCGATACCTTAAATTTTGGATCAACCGCTAGTGGGCTCACTTCATGCAAAGCTTGTTTAACCACCCACAAATCCACTTCGGAAGATAAACCTAACTTCGCGAAGCTTGATAAAAAGGTCGGCGGGGTAATTTTACCATCGTGGCCTTTATGACGGATCAGTACTTCCAACGAGTTGATGCAGTTTCGCTGCATATCAACTTGTGGCTGGTAAAACAGGACAAAATCACCTGTCGTTTGCAATTGACTAATATTACGCTGCGCTGCCAGATTACCACTCATCTGCGGTAACATGCCCATCACTGCACGGTTGTTACCCATATCACGATAATTGAAGAAGTTATCAGACAAACCTTTAGTAAAGATGGCATTAGTACCGATTACTTTATCCATTTGTTTAAAGAATGGGTAATAAATCAAGATACATACCATTATGATCACCAGCTGTAATATCACTGCTGCTGGATCATTACCAGTTGCGTTATAACCACTCAATAGTGCAGGCGTCATCCAGCTGATGAAGGTTTCAACTGGCGAAACCAAACCTAACGCGGTTGCAGCATAGGCCAGTACTAAACCTGCAATTGGAGCAAGCAAAAACGGCACAATCAATAGTGGATTAAAGATTACCGGTAAGCCAAATAAAATCGGCTCGTTAATATTGAATATGCTAAGCACTAAAGTAGCGGCAGCAAGTGCTCGATAGCCTCTATTTTTGGTAAAAAACAACATGCATAATACAAGGCTTATGGTGTTGCCAGAGCCTCCCATTGCAGCATAGATGTCGTAAAAGTTGCTGGTTAATATTGGGAGTTGTACGCCAAAGTCCGCATATAAGCGATAACTTTGTGCCGAAAATTCGTAAAGCTCACTCTTTAAAGGTGCAAGTACAATATGGCCATTGATCCCTATGCTCCAAAATAAGTTGCGTACAAGCTCATAAATGACTGCATCGCCTAAAGAATACTCATCTAAGGTTGGAATGAGTCTAAAGAACTCACTGCTTGCAATAATCCAATCTTTTAAGAGGGTGCCGGCACCGACATAAAGCACAACCATAAAAATGGCCGCTCCAACCAAATTAATGGTTTGATCGACGACATTTGGCAATTCAGATTCAACAAACAACCGTCTCTTTTCGATAAGTCGCGTCGTCTTGCTCACTAAAAAAGGAATAATAATCGCCAATGGATAGTTAGTTGGTATCACTGAACCCGGCTGTAACATCCCCCATTCATGGCCTAAGATGACATAAATAAGCAATGCAGGCGTAATGACATTAGCACGCGATGTTTTATGTAGCGTAGCTAAAAATTGCGAATAATAGACAACCAATAAAATCGGGAAAAGCTTCCAGACTAACGTGCTCGTTAGCTGAATTTTTTGTGCCCAGTCTGCAAAACCGAGCATAGATAGACCAGTGCCAATCAACATACAAAATGCAGATAGTAAACTGATAGGTAATAGCATCAGAAATACATTACATAAGCCATTAATGTATTGGTTTTCTGATATTTTTGAGAGTACACAATAAAGTGTTTTTGTGTTCATTGAGGCTAAATTTCCAATACTTGCATTGCGCAATATGTTCAGAAAAACTGCCGCACCGAATCTATCCTTGTAACTTCTACCCCTATGGGTCGTTGATCTATCAACAGTTGCGCCATACTAACTGCTCACTCTGAGCAAACTTGCCAATTTTATTAAATGTTATGAATAAGCAAGCAGGCGCACGTTACCTTCTCTACCGCTAGATTTCCATCGCGATATTTTATCGTTACGATTTAAAGTATATCAACCTGGAATGGATAGATTTATCTGACAAATAACATGGAGTTAACCTATATTTTTAAGAGTAGGTTCTGTAAACAACTCACTGTACATTTCCATAAAATCTTGGCGAATTAATTGCTCCAGATGATTGGCTTGTTCGGTGGGGCAAAACAGCATCACATGAACAGCTTGTTCTCCCGTTGGGGTACTATTAATGTGAATATGAGGCTCCGAGCCAGGAAGGTCGACACCCGCATGTTTCTCAATCACTGAGTTATAGCGACGCGCAACTTCAATAAATGATAAACAGTGTTCTTCAACCTTAACATTAAGCTCTGGCAACAATGGGTAGAGGTTAACAAAGTCACGTACTACGATACTAAAGTCATGGTAAACATAGCGCTTCATAAAATTGAGGTTTTTTACCGGATAAGTAAAGAACATGCTGTTCGGTAATGTCGCGGTTTTACCCGTGAAATGGTATTGGCCATGGTAAAGATCGATCTCTTGAATCACCGTTGCCATCATATTGTGTTCAATAACTTCACCGCACAATTTACCCACTTCAATCCAGTCACCAATCCGGAATGAACGTGAACTTGCACGTTGAATTGACCCCGTAAAACAAAGAATGATCTCTTTGCTTGCTACAACAACCGCCACAGCAATAGCCGTTAAAGACAATGCAAACTCATTGATCTCCGATTGCCACAAAATAAACAGAGACAGTACCATCATGGCAAACGCGCCATTTTTGGTACGTGACATCCAGTTGCGCTGATCTTCTGATAAAAAGGCGACATCACCGCGAATCTTCGCTAAAGTGACACGACGTACAATTGAAATCAGCAAGATAATCAATGCTGAGAATGCCAACTTATGAGTTAGAAGAAAATCGATAACAACTTGTACTTTCTCCACGCTCTACTCCTATCAATAATTCAAACGCGTTGCTTTAACCATAAACTTCCCACACTAAGCGCAGAAAATCCAGCTAGTTATATCGTGCGGAGGTGATAAATTGGCCAAAACTTTCACACCACACGATCACGGTATTAAATTCTTCCACTTTTATATCTGCTGGGAGATCAATAGAAAAACGGTCAAAAGTTCGGATGTCACCTACTTGAGCCATACGGTTTTTATGCTGATGAAACGCAGCTTCTGTTTCAATATAGATAGGCGATAGATAGAGTTTATAGTCAGGCCCTGGCGCCAACTCACCGATGAATACAACCTGGCTGTCCGTTAACGAGACGGAACCTTCTCCCCAGTGCAAAAAATCACTGTCTTGCCGCTCACGTTGAAATGTTCCGCTAAATAGCGCGTGATTTGAGATTTGTTCAACCGAAGTCATTTCCGGTGACGCTGGTTGAGTAAGGATGGGCAATGCGTAAATACCTAATGCAAAGCCCACCCCACCGATAAACAGATGAGAAAATAGTAATAGAGCACCTTTAATCATCACTCACTCCAGAGTTAAGGGGACTCCTTAATCCTAGAACAATCAGAGAATTATCGGTAATTGAGTGCGGTTTTTTCTGACAACTTCACAATAACGTTAACCGCATCTTGCATGCCTTGTACGGTGATAAATTCATGGATACCATGGAAGTTATAGCCACCGGTAAAGATGTTCGGGCAAGGCAGCCCCATAAACGACAACCGTGCACCATCTGTTCCACCACGGATGGGAGTAATGTTTGGTTTAATATCGCACTCAATCATTGCTTGTTTGGCCAATTCAATGATGTGCGGGTAAGGCTCAACCATTTCCTTCATATTGAAATAGCTGTCAGTGAGTTTCAGTTCCACATGACCTTTATGTAGCTCGGCATTCAATCGATCGACATTACGCTGCATGACAGCTTTACGCTCTTCAAGCCCCGCTCGGTCAAAATCACGGATGATGTAACCAAGCTCACTGCGAGCAACCGACATTTCTGCCGATTTAAGATGATAAAAGCCTTGGTAGCCATCGGTGCTCTCTGGTGTTTCGTCCGCGGGCATCATCATTTGAAAACGTGCCGCAAGATTAATGGAATTGACCATCTTATCTTTCGCCGTGCCCGGATGAACATTGATGCCATGGAAGATCACATCTGCGTTAGTTGCATTGAAGTTTTCATACTCCAACTCACCTACAGGGCCACCATCAATGGTATATGCCCACTCCGCACCAAATTTCTCAACATTAAATAGATCTGCTCCTCGGCCAATCTCTTCATCAGGGGTAAAACCAATGCAAATATCGCCATGGGGAATATGAGGGTTATTTATTAAGTGGGCCATCGCTGTAATGATTTCAGCAATACCAGCTTTATTATCTGCCCCCAATAAGGTGGTACCATCTGTACAGATGATGTCGTGACCATGCAGATTATGCAGTTCAGGGTAATGAATGGGGGAAAGTACTTCATCGCCTTTGCCGAGCGCGATGTCACCGCCTTGGTAATCTTCAACGATTTGCGGTTTTACATTGTAACCCGACGCATCAGGAGCCGTATCCATATGGGCAACAAAGCCAACCGCTGGGACTGAATAGTCAACATTACTCGGTAAGCGCGCCATCAAGTAGCCATTATCGTCGAGTGAGATATTACTCAAACCTAGATCGATCAGTTCCTGCTTTAAAGCTTGAGCAAAGGTATGCTGGCCTTCACTACTTGGGCAACGCAGATTACTAGGGTTAGACTGAGTGTCAAAAGTTACATAACGCAAAAAGCGATCAACCAAATTATTCATGTTCAATACGTTCCAAGAAAAGTTCCCGCATTGATACTACGCCTTCAGCCATGGATGTTTTTGCTGCAAATCATAAATTTCTCATTAACTGTAATCGATACTCTGCTTAACTAGGCGTTAAAAAGAAAATTTCCACTTTGGAGCAAAAATTAGTAAAAAAAACGCCTCATCATAGAAGCGTTTTTCTAAAAACCATCTTTTTATAGCAGAATAAAGATACCCGCTAAGCACGCACTCATTAGGTTAGCTAGAGTGCCTGCAGCAACCGCTTTAAGGCCAAGATTTGCCACTTCAGAGCGACGGTCTGGAGCAATAACACCAATCGAGCCAAGCTGGATTGCAATTGAGCCAATATTGGCAAAGCCACATAGCGCAAAAGTGATGATCACCTGTGAGTGCTCAGAAAGCAGTTGCTTGTGTTCCACAAAATCAATGAACGCAACAAACTCATTCATAATGATCTTTTGACCAATGTAAGAACCAGCCATCAGAACTTCATGCTTTGGAACACCAATTACCCAAGCAAGAGGAGCAAACAAGTAGCCAAAAATACCTTGTAGAGTAATACCTGAAAAGCCAACCAGCTCGCCCATATTCTCTAGACCGGTATTCACCATCGCAATCACTGAAACAAAGGCAATAAGCATGGTACCCACCGCAACCGCGACTTTCATACCATTCATCGCACCACTCGCCAATGCATCAATGACGTTGCTATCTTGCGCTTTGTCCATCTCAATCTGAGTTTGGTCCACAGGAACATCACGCTCAGGCACGATGATCTTTGCCATCATTAAGCTACCTGGAGCGGCCATAAAACTTGCTGCTATCAGATATTTAAGATCGACACCTAGGCCAGCATATCCACCTAAAACACTACCTGCAACTGAAGCCATACCCGCTGACATCACAACAAAAAGTTCCGAGCGTGTCATACGAGACAAGAATGGACGAACTAGAAGAGGAGACTCACCTTGAGAAAGGAAGATGTTGCCCGTTGCAACCAAAGATTCTGCTTTACTTGTACCCAAGAATTTTTGGATACCGCCACCAATAAACTCAATGACCTTTTGCATGATGCCTAAGTAGTAGAGAGCTGAAATAAGCGCGCTAAAGAAGATAATAATAGGAAGGACACGCACAGCAAAAATGAAACCCGACGTCGCTAAATCACCAAATAGGAATTTGATGCCTTCATCTGCGAAGGAGAGCAACCCGGCCACACCACTGCTCATACTGGTTAACGCGGCTTGACCCAGCGGGAAATAGAGAACCAAAGCGGCAAAACCCACTTGCAACAACAGAGCTCGAGAGACTGTTTTCCAGTTAATTGATTTGCGACTTTCTGACAATAGAACCGCACACCCGATCAGAGCGAGAACGCCGATTAAACCAAATAATACATTCACTTTAGATTACCTTTACAAGCATTGAGTTGGTAGCTGGTCCGGTCCGTGGGGTCATTCACCATTCCCTGTGACGGCTTGTAATTGGTAGAGCTGATGCTCTTAACCGGGCGGAAAGTATAAACATCAGTGTGAGATATTCATCACATATTTTTGCGCAAACGTTCAAGCGAACAAATATTAACCACGCAATCGTTTCGTCATTTTGAATGGGAAGCGAATGCAAAACAAAATAGTGAGATGCAAATCCCAATCACCACTCAAAGGGCAATTATTTGCATATTGAAATTAGCTAAATATGACTTCTTTACCTAAGGTTAATGCAGTTAACGTACTCCTTGCGTTCACTACAACGTCAACGGTAAATCATTACAAATATCCACAAGCCTTCATCCCCGCTCAATGCGGGGTTCTTTTTATCGCCTGCAATACTGATAAATCGTTCTTTCGATGGAATTTTTAACTAAAACTCTTGATTGAGTTGAAGCCGATTCCATCTTGCTAATGTACCAATGTAACCCCATAGCAATCGCTATGAAACTTAACGTATAACGAGTGGCAATACGTTAACACTCAGTTACAAGGCTGCCGTTATGAAAAACCTCCCAATCTCTTTCAAAGTGAGTATTCCCCTAATTGCCGTACTCTCTACCCTACTCTTCTCCACCATGTTCTCGATGTTTCAAGCAAACACGCAAAAAGAGTTAAACCGTCAACTCAATGCGAGTGTGTTGCCTGCTTTCACCAATTTAGAAGATGCCTATCGCGATCTTTACCAAGTCATGGTTGCCGCGATGAATATCTATCGCGTCAGTGATCCTGAGCAAATTGCTTATCATACTGAAGAATATTTCGACAATGCCAAGAAAGCGATTCCACGCATGCAATCGGCATTACCACTCTATCAACAAGGGCTATTGAGCGCCGAAACACGCATTAACTACGATACGATGATATCGACCACGGATATCTGGTTAGACTCGTTCAAGCCGATGTTTGATAATCCAGCTCAAGCGGAAGGCTATTTCAATCAAAACGAACAGCAAATTGAAAAACAATTCAAAGTCATTCGCGAAAATCTAGGTTTGATCAAAGACGATATCGAATTACAAAAAGAAGTTTTAATTGAAGAAGTAAATGCTTCAATTTCTAGCTCAAACGTCGCAGTTCAGTTTAGCGCTGCGTTTGCGGTACTGGTTGCCGTTCTCGCCTTCTGGATGAATAGTCGCTTTGTGGTTAATCCAATCAAATCATTACAACTCGCGATGAATGATATTAGCCAAGGCGAAGCGGATCTATCTCAACGTATTGACATTGATACCAAGGATGAGCTTGGCGCACTGGCAAAATCGTTTAATACTTTTGTTTCTCGCATTCACACTACCGTCGAGCAAGTGGTCATTTCATCTAATGCTGTTCGATCTGAAATGGAAAATATCAAGTCAATAACCCATAGCATGGCAAACTTTAGTAGTAGTCAACAACAAGAAAGTGAAATGGTCGCTACAGCCGTTTCGCAAATGCTGGCCACTACAGAGACGGTCAGCGAGCATGCTATCGTCGCAGCCGATTCCAGCCGTGAAGCAAATAAGGAAGCTGAAACCACGAACAACACGATTACCTCTACCGTGAGTTCTATTGAGTCGCTTTCCGCCGATGTCAGCAATGCCAGCAGCGTCATTAATACGCTCGATAGCGACGTAGGTAATATTGTCACCATTCTAGACGTGATTCGTGATATTGCTGAACAAACCAATCTTCTCGCGCTCAATGCCGCTATTGAAGCTGCCCGAGCGGGTGAGCAAGGCCGAGGCTTCGCAGTTGTCGCTGATGAAGTACGATCTCTCGCCAGCCGCACCCAGCAAAGCACTGGTGAAATACAAGCGATGATCGAACGCCTAAAAGACGGTGCAAAGCGCGCAGTCACCGTAATGGATTCTAGCCAGCAAAGCAGTAATGAAACCATTTCTACCGCACAATCTGCCGCCCTCTCCCTTAACACCATTCGCAGTGCAATTGAGAGTATCAACGATATGAACGATCAAATCGCCATTGCAGCGACCGAGCAAGCCAGCGTCGCGAACGAAGTAAATGGGAATATCCATCGTATTGCTGGTAGTAGCCAACAAATGGTTGAAATGGTGAATAGTGCTGACAATGCCTGTGGGAGTCTTGAACAGCAATGTCACCACTTAGATCAATTGGTGGCCGAATTTAAAGTGTAAATACATCTCTATTTTTGAAACAGCAACCTCCACATATTGCTCGGCTATCACGCCGAGCTTTTTCTGTGTACTGCGCTTTGCCATTAAGACTTGCTGCTTGCGTATCAACCAACAAGCCTGCATGGTGTTAGTATAAGTGACCTAACTAAATCTAGATACGAATCCAATATAGAAAACCATTTCAAGTGGGAAGGAGCGACTAATGTTAAAGCCAATGAAACTTGCCGGTTTAACCGAAGAAACAGTCGGCGCAAACCAAAAGCGCTATGGTTTTTTAATTCAAGAAGACGAAACGGTAGAGTTAGAATACAAAACTATTCGTGATCTACTCGTACTCACCAATAAACGGATAATCACTATCGACGTGCAAGGATTACGCGGTAAGAAAGCGAAATTCTTTGTGCTGCCTTACAGCAAAATCAGCGCATTTTCCGTTGAAACCGCAGGGACATTCGATTTGGATTCCGAGTTTAAAATTTGGGCCTCAGGTATCGGCGAGATGGAGTTTTTGTTTGGTAAAGGCACGGACGTGCGCAAAATTGCTCAGCTTTTAAGCTCAGGAGTCTAAATCAACACCGTAATTTCTGCACAAAAAACCATCGCTCACGTCCAAATATTGAGCATTCGTAGATAGACGCAAATGCCACCGACTGATATTTTAAATGGTGTACAATGTTTAACCTCTATTGAATTGGTGGAACTATGCGGATCGCAAATGCTATTTATCAACCACATATTCAACAAGATTTAAAAAATGCCACCGCTTATATCAATGACTCCCTTGATACCAACGGTAGCAAGTTAAGTGCTTCACTGAGCCCACAAAATCAAATTCAAATTCGCAATACAGAAGGTATCGTTGTCAAAACACTTCAAGGTGAAAAAGTTGCGATGAAAATGAACAATATTGATGAGTATGTATAATGATAAAGCCGAATAATCCTCGGCTTTTTTACTTTCCGCAAACCCAGTGGTCAATCGATGTTCGTACTAATACTGACATCCGCCCCAACAAAACAGACATCAATAAAAAATAAATTAGCTACTCATTAGAATCATTTATTTGAAGTTAATCACAAAATAAGTAAAATACCTGCCTGTTAGACAACGACTTGCACAAGAGGCAGAGGAATATGAATTCTACATCACTATCGATAGACGCTTGCAGCAAGACTGCAGAAGAGAGCACAGCAAGCCAACCGACCTCGGTTCTAAGTGAAATCATCACTCTCTCAATTATGTTCTTGGCGACAGCCACAGTCAGTTTGTTACTTACCCTAACTTGGGTACTGTAATCATCTGATTTTCACGGATTGAAAAGGCCATGCTCTCATCTCAATACTGACAGCATGGCTCATTTTATGCCGCACGATTAATTGCTTTTACATTCACTAAATCAATCCAAAAAGAACTCTCCGCTTTCTACCACGTTAAGTTACCTTTCCGAACGTCTTCGAATAAAGTTATATTGGTCGCTGTCATGAAAAGACGCGTTTAATATTCCTAGCCATCTTAGGTATAAATCGAGCCTGAGCCTACCTCTTAACGATTCAGGTTATAATAAAAAGGTTTACCCGCTTAACAGTTGGAAACCAACATATTTGCGCTACACAGAAGAATAGCTCACCCTTGATCAATAAGTTCGTCATACGTACAACGACCTTGATAACTAACAAATAAAAAAGAAACGAAGAATCAACATGAACCAATACGTAAATGATCCATCCAACTATCAACTACTGATCAAAAACCTACTCTTCTCCCCTGTGGCTTTTGATCCTGAGCGTGAAATTGTTTATGCCAACCATCGCCGTCACAACTACAAAACTTTTCACGATCGAGTAAAACAGTTTGCCAATGCACTAACCAGAATGGGCGTGAAAAAAGGCGATACTGTTGCCGTCATGGATTACGATTCACACCGATATTTAGAGTGCTACTTTGCTATCCCGATGATTGGCGCAAAGCTGCATATGATCAACGTTCGTCTTTCTCCTGAACAGATCCTGTTCACCATTGACCATGCCGAAGATGACATACTGCTAATCCACGAAGAGTTTTTGCCTATACTGGATCAGATTAAAGGCCGCATCGATACCATCACACAATACGTTGTCTTGCGAGATGACGAAGAGTGTGAATATGAACAACTGCTCGAACAGGAAGAAGCACACTTCGACTTCCCCGATTTTGATGAAAATACCGTTGCTACAACGTTTTACACCACCGGCACAACTGGCATGCCGAAAGGGGTTTTCTTTACGCATCGCCAACTGGTTCTGCACACACTTGGCATACTCAGCACCATTGGCACAAATGCCGTTCAGGGAAGATTGCATCAAGGTGATGTCTACATGCCTATCACGCCAATGTTCCACGTCCATGCGTGGGGACTTCCTTACATGGCGACCATGCTTGGTGTGAAACAAGTCTACCCTGGGAAATACGTCCCAGACGTTTTACTCGGCCTCATAGAACAAGAACAAGTGACCTTTTCCCACTGTGTTCCAACTATTTTGCATTTGCTATTGAGCTCACCGAAATCTCAATCTGTCGACTTTTCTCGCTGGAAAGTCGTTATTGGCGGAGCTGCACTGCCCAAAGCGTTATGTAAATCGGCGCTGGAGCGCGACATTGATGTTTTTGCAGGCTATGGGATGAGTGAAACGGGCCCAATTCTGTCTATTGTGCAACTGACCTCAGAACACTTAAAACTGGATATCGACCAACAAGCTGAATATCGCACCAAGACAGGTAGAAAAGTGGCGATGGTTGAAGTCGAGATTGTTGACGAAGAGATGAAAAAAATCGACCACGATGGCGAAGCAAGTGGTGAAATAGTCGTTCGAGCGCCGTGGTTAACGCCAAATTACTATAAAGATAATAAGAACTCAAAAGCCCTGTGGCGCGGCGGTTACTTGCATACCGGTGATGTTGCCACCATCGATGATGAAGGCTTTATCAAGATCACTGATCGAGTTAAAGATATGATTAAAATCTCCGGTGAATGGGTTAGCTCACTAGAACTAGAAGATATTATCCATCAGCATCGGGCGGTTTCTGAAGTCGCCGTTATTGGCATGCCGCATAACAAATGGGGAGAAGTGCCGTTAGCGCTGATCACTATTAAGGAAGGATCTCAAGCCACCGAAAAAGAACTGCTTAGCTTTGCTAAAGACTTCATCAACAAAGGCATCCTAGCGAGAGAAGCACTGCTGCTCAAAGTGAAGTTTGTCGACACAATTGCCAAAACTAGTGTGGGTAAAGTTGATAAGAAGGAACTGCGCAGGTTGCATTTGTAGCTAACCTTTTGCATCTAGGTCAGCGAGACTCATTATATCTCGCTGATCAGAATCGCAACCAGTCTCTATTGTTATCGCCATTTATAACGTAAATAGGTTCCAAGCATTGCTTAGCGCCTATTTAGGCTAGTTGGTCGCTACAAACGACGATTATGAGTGTTCTAATTAGAATGGTAGTCAACTTGATTAGAGGTTTGGTTCACACAAAGAAAAATTGAATGAACTTCAAGTGACTCAGTGCTTTATCGCTTTCCAATTTGCTCTTTTTTCAGTTAGTTCTCATTAAGCTCACGCTCCTAGAGTTCCCAAGGGCCATTTCAACATCAGACCATCGAGTAAGAGTGTGAAGCGCTCAAAACTCACTACCTACCGACTCATGCATCCCCGTTATCGACCAAAAATCAATCAGCACATCAGGCTCTGTGTGAGATATTTCGGCGGAGACAAGGCAATAACAAAAAATTATTATTTTTATAAATTATGATAATTTTTCACACAACACCTATCAACCTATACTTCTCCACATCGAAACGCATTGCAGATGCAGTTCACTTAAATAATCAACACTAGAATTAAGTTGGAGCAAGTTATGAAGATGAATCACATTGGTATCATGGTGGGTGATATGGACAAAGCGGTTGAGTTCTACACCAAAGCGCTGGGTCTTAAGGTTGTCATGAACAACACTAAAGTTGAAGAAGAGCGTGAAACCGCCATTGGACGCATGTGCATTGCTGTGTTCGGCGAAGGTTTTAAAGGCTTCAATATTGCCCACCTACTAACCAATGATGGCATTGGCGTTGAACTATTCGAAATGAAAGAACGCCAAGAACGTCACGACGTTGATTTTTCTCGCATCGGGATTTTCCATTTCTGTCTACAAACAGATGACTTTGCCGGTGTGATTGCTCGAACTGAAGAGTTTGGCGGCAAAGTACGTATGGACATTATGCGTTACCACCCAGAAGATGATTCTAAACCTGCGCAAATGGTCTACCTAGAAGACCCGTTTGGTAACTTATTCGAGCTTTACTCGCACACTTACGAAGAAACTTACGCATCTGACTACGAGTAAATTCATCACACTCGCTTCAAAGTAGCGCAATCAAACCTAAAAAGGCTAGCACTCTGTAGCTAGCTTTTTTACTTTATTTGGCTAAGTTTTAGATAGGAGTGCAATTCGTGGTTTTTATGCTCTACGGCCGAGTGGATATTGATATCGGCATTACCGACCACGCTAAAACAATAGCGATTATCCCCTTTTAAAATCTCAATATCGAGGATGCCGTTTTCTAAACACCACTTCCCTTCCGTTTTGAAGCGATCAAATAATCGATATTCATCCAATGTTCCATCAGCATGAAAGACAACTTCGGTAATGTACCCTCCGGTACACGTTTTGATCCAATGACTGTCAGCGACATCAGAAATAAGTAAGTCACGCTTCCCACTTCGCCAGAGGAGAAACTCAGGCTCATTCAAACTGTCGAGACAAACATCCACCAGAGCGACTAACTGCTGTGTCTTCGATTCTCTTTCAAAGAGTTGAATTAATATCCGTTCTTTTTGCACCGACATCTCCACGTTCCATCCCTTGCTAACCATCCATTTAAGCACCTAACGTCTCACTATTTTCGCCTATTCGCAACACGCTGGCTTGGCTAACATCACTTTCCAGCGGTTCAGATTTTGTCAAAGCCGAACCTGACCGTCGAACTCAGGTAAACCTCCTTGTTTTTCATAGTTATAATTGATATTTCAGTGTACATTTCCTTTAATGAAATTCTGGTTTATTTTCGACGATAACTAAAATGTATAACAGCAAAGATAAAGAGACGGGGAAAAAACTGAAACGATTAGCATTGATCTATCTATTTATCCTTGTCACTCCATTTCTATTAACGGCTGTTGCATCAAAGGCTGAAGGTAGAGTTCTCTTTTTGATTGTATGGCCTTTAATATCAACCTGGTATTTCTTTGCATATCGACGAATCGCTAAACACTATCAATGCTCCACAACTAAGCTCCTCGCTTTTAGCTATGGAGGTGGAGGTTCATTCTCCAGTGCCATGTACAGCTTAGCGAGCTTTATACTGTTGATGTCCATATTATTCATATTTAAAGCTATTTAATAAACTAAACATTATTCTCCTCGGTAAAAAGGCTAATTTATGAACGACAATTTAAAATTACTGGTTTTAGGTTGGTTGTATCTGGAAGATGAAATGATCAAATCCCAATTAGATAACATACACGCAATGGGCTTTCAGGACCTTATCTATGGGGACAACAAAAAATATGCGTGGTTTGCTTGTATTCCTGAAGTTCGAGAGCGAATTCTTGCTATCGAAATTAGCGATAAACAATTAGCTAGAGTCGATTATTTATCTGGTGAATGCTGTGATACTCACTTTATGATAATGCCTAACTGGGACGGAACTGGTGATGAGTTCGATTTAGAGTCATTTGAGGGGATCGAAAAACTCACTAACCTCAAATGCCTTGAATTACTGCAACTTGAGAAAGTCATTGATGGCCATAAACTGCTCGAAATACAACTGGCCGAAATTAATAGCTGTGAGGGATTGAGCGCCGCCATCGTGACAGAACTTGAACGTCGCGGCGTTGTGTTCTCATAGTTCTAGACAGCTCTGTTTGCAAGGTAACTGAGCCTCATGGCGGTAAAGCGAAACCTTTACCACAGAGAAAGGTACACGCAATCAACATGGCAATGATTCATAAAGTGCCCTTTTCAATTTATAACCATACGTTGAAAAAAAGCCCCAAGAAATTCTTGGGGCTTGCTAGGATTATCGACATTAAATGGAGTCACACACTCTCTTAACGCCTTCATAAGGTGTAACTTAGAACGCGCTACACCCCAGTATTATCCCTTGGTTTTCGTTATTCCCAATCTAGGATAACTTTACCAGACATCCCGCTACACATGACGTCGAAGCCTTCTTGGAAGTCATCAACCTTGTAGTGGTGAGTGATAATTGGGGTCAGATCTAGGCCAGATTGGATTAGCGAAGCCATCTTGTACCAAGTTTCGAACATCTCGCGACCGTAGATACCTTTGATCACAAGGCCTTTAAAGATCACTTGTGTCCAATCGATACCCATGTCTGATGGTGGAATACCTAATAAAGCAATACGGCCACCGTGGTTCATCGTGCTCAACATTGAGTTAAACGCCATTGGGTTGCCTGACATTTCAAGACCAACATCGAAGCCTTCTTTCATGCCCAGCTCTTCCATCACCGTTTCAAGCCTTTCATTCGCCACGTTAACTGCGCGGGTCACGCCCATTTTACGAGCAAGGTCTAAACGGTATTCGTTCACATCGGTGATCACAACGTGACGAGCACCAACGTGTTTAGCCACCGCTGCCGCCATGATGCCGATAGGGCCAGCGCCTGTGATCAGGACATCTTCACCCACAAGATCAAATGAAAGCGCGGTATGCACTGCGTTACCAAACGGGTCAAAAATTGACGCTAAATCATCTGAAATATCCGCAGGGATTTTGAAAGCATTAAAAGCTGGGATCACCAGGTATTCAGAGAAACAACCAGTGCGGTTTACGCCCACACCAATCGTGTTGCGACATAGATGAGTGCGGCCGCCACGACAGTTACGACAATGACCACAAGTGATATGGCCTTCACCAGAAACGCGGTCGCCAAGTTCAAAACCACGGACTTCTTGACCAATTCCAACTACTTCACCTACATACTCATGGCCAACAACCATCGGTACTGGGATGGTTTTTTGCGACCATTCATCCCACTTATAAATGTGAACGTCAGTACCACAAATGGCGGTTTTCTTGATGCGGATTAACAGATCATTATGGCCAAGTTCAGGTTTGTCCACTTCTGTCATCCAAATGCCTTCTTCAGGCTTTAGCTTTGCTAATGCTTTAATTTTCATTCTATTCACCCAATATTGCTCCGCTCTGTGCGTAGCAAAAAAATCTATTCTTAATGACAACATAGCTCGTTCTTAGTCGTGACGGCACTATATGTGCCGTCACCATAAAAAACAAAAGCGGGCTTAGATGATGCCCATATCTTGACCAACTTGGATAAAGGTATCGATCGCACGATCTAGCTGTTCACGTGAATGTGCTGCTGACATTTGTGTACGGATACGCGCTTGGCCTTTTGGTACCACTGGGAATGAGAAGCCAACAACGTAGATGCCTTTCTCTAAACAGCGCTCTGCAAATTCTGCTGCAACTTTTGCATCGCCCAACATGATTGGAATAATTGCGTGATCAGCGCCGCCCATGGTAAAGCCAGCGGTTTCCATACGAGCACGGAAATGCGCGGCGTTTTCCCATAGGTGTGTACGTAGATCGCCGCTTTCTTGCAGCAGTTCAAGCACACGTAGTGATGCGTTTACGATTGCTGGTGCGACTGAGTTTGAGAACAGGTAAGGACGTGAACGTTGACGAAGCCAGTCAATCACTTCTTTCTTACCAGACGTGTAACCACCTGATGCGCCGCCGAGTGCTTTACCCAATGTGCCGGTGATGATATCGATACGATCAACCACATTATGGTAATCCGGTGTACCAGCACCTGTTTCACCCATGAAACCCACCGCGTGAGAATCATCAACCATCACCAAAGCATCGTACTTATCGGCAAGATCACAGATAGCAGGAAGGTTGGCAACCACACCATCCATTGAGAACACACCATCAGTAACAATAAGAGTATGACGCGCACCCGCTTCTTTTGCGGCAATCAATTGCTGCTCAAGCTCTTGCATGTTGTTGTTTGAGTAGCGGTAACGCATTGCTTTACATAGTCGCACACCATCAATGATTGAAGCGTGGTTCAATGCGTCAGAAATGATGGCATCTTCTGCACCTAAAATAGTTTCAAATAGACCTGTGTTAGCGTCAAAACATGAGGTGTAAAGGATGGTGTCTTCTTTGCCTAGGAAATGAGATAGCTTCTGCTCAAGCTCTTTATGGATGTCTTGAGTGCCACAGATAAAGCGAACTGATGCCATACCAAAGCCGTGCTCATCCATACCAGCTTTACCCGCTTCGATAAGTGCAGGATGGTTAGCAAGGCCTAGATAGTTGTTCGCACAAAAGTTTAAAACTTCTTGGCCAGTAGAGATTTTGACTTGCGCTTGCTGCTGAGAAGTAATTACACGCTCAGATTTGTAAAGGCCTTCACCTTTTACATCTTCAATTTGTTGTTGGATCTGTTGGTAAAATGCAGAGGACATCTTCAATTCCTTATCATTATCTTTATAAATAGCGCCCATTTCGGCTTTCATTAATGAATTGTACATTGGCCAGGCGCTAGGTTGATTAAGGCGTGAACGCTCAATCAACCTACATTTGTTAAGTGTAATCTAGGAGAAGAAATTGCATTATCCCACTAAGTGGAAAAACATTATTGAATCTGAGGCACAAATCAGCTTAACTAAGCGCTGTGTGTTCCGAGTTGAATACCTGCAAGCACCATGATTGCAGCAATAAATAACAGGATATTTTCGAGTGTCGACCAAAGGTCGAGCATCATATCGGCATAGAGCATCGTGGTCTCCTCGTCTGTTGTCGTTGGAGATACCTTAGTCTTTGTATTGGTTCTAAACCGAGATATAAATCGCAAAAAATCCTTATTTATAAATATATTACTATGTGACTAATTATGATCAACAATCGCCTTATCGCGTTACTACCTGACCTCGCTTCATTCATTCTTATTGTGAACGAAGGCAGTTTTACTGCCGCCGCCAAGATTTTAGACGTAACGCCTTCCGCTCTAAGTAAATTGATCACACGTTTAGAAAAAGCACTGTCAGTAAAGTTGTTTGAACGAACGACTCGATCATTAATCATCACTCCAGCCGGGCAAAAAGTGTATGACCAAGCATTGTTGATGGTGAATGCCGCGCAACAAGCCATTGAACTATCCACCAGCGATCACACGGAAGCAAGTGGCTCGATTACTGTTGCTGCACCAGAAGCGTTTCTAAACTCAGTATTACAGCCTCTGGTGCTGCCGTTTTTAGCAAAATATCCAGAGATTGAACTTCGCTTGCGCGTGGCGGATGGCCAGTTTGATCTGCTGCGTGATCGTATCGATATTGCTTTTAAACTGACTGACAAGCCTGATGAGAATCTCGTACTTAAAGAGATTGGCCAGACGCATCTGCGTTTATGCGCCAGCCCTGAATATATTCAACAATACGGCATGCCAGATCACCCTACGCAGCTTATTGAGCATCAATGCTTATATCTTGCTGAAACTGAGCGTGACCATATCTGGGACTTTTTCAAAGATGATGAATACCACTCCATCTCAGTGCGAGGTCGATATGCAGTAAACCACTCTCAAATGCGCTTAAATGGCGTTAAAAGTGGCTTAGGTATTGGTATTTTCCACGATTTCGTGATCGCCGAAGCACTCACTACTGGAGAGGTAATCGAAGTACTTGGCGACTGGACACTAAAGAGTAATTACCATGGCGCGATCGCAATGCAATATCCGCAAACCCAATATATGCCGGCCAGAGTACGGGCTTTTATTGATTTTGCCATTGAGCACTTACAGCAAAAGTTGGCTAACTAACTTCTGACTAAAAATTAGCAACTAACTACACGTAGATCGTGCCCTTGAGGTAAATCATGGCGAAACCGGAAATAAGCACTCTGTCGCTTAAAAGACGGCAATACAAATTCCCCCCTCGCGCTGACGCTTGGTGAGCGAACAGCTCTTGTTTTTCCAATCGCTCACCCCAGTACGGCGCAAGCCCAGAATGAATAGAACCTGTTACCGGATCTTCATCCCCGCCATTAGCAGGCCAAAAATAACGTGACACAAAGTCATACTCTTGTGCAGCGGCGGTCACGACCACATCGAGTGGAGCTAGTCGCTCCAATTGCGCAGAATCGTAGCGAACTTGATAGACGTCTTGCTCATCATCAAACACCGCAAAGTAGGCTTGACGGTTTTTTAACACACAACTTGGCATAATAGATAAACCGTTTCGCAGGCTTTCAGGGATCTCCTCTACTTCAGTCGGTGACTGATTTGGAAAACTCATCTCAATCCGGCCATCATCTTTGCAATTGACGAACAGAGAGCCGACCTTATTGGTGAGAAATTCGAGCTCGCCTTGGCTCTCAAATACATTGAACAGTACATAGGAGGCCGCTAACGTCGCATGACCACAAAAATCCACTTCGGTGAGAGGAGAAAACCAGCGAATAATATATTGATTAAGCGACTCTTGTTTAATAAACGCGGTTTCCGAAAGGTTGTTTTCTGCGGCGATATTTTGCATTAATTCATCGCTTAGCCATTCATTAACTGGTACTACAGCCGCTGAATTCCCTTTAAACTGTTCATCACTAAACGCATCGACAATATAGATATCAAGTTCCATCTTCTCTCCTCTTCCTTAATGTTTATACTTTACACGCAAACTGACGACCGTACTGAATTTGTCTCACGAGGCTCATTTAGGCCTCTTGCAACGCATGCCGAACCGCGGCTTCTGCATGGATCTGCGTTGTATCATACAGAGGCACGGAGGTGTGGTTCTGTTCCACCAACAACGCGATTTCCGTACACCCCAAAATCACCGCTTGCGCTCCTTGTTCGGCAAGGCTTGCAATGATCTGAAGGTATTCTTGTCGCGATTTGTCTGACACGATACCTTGGCACAATTCGTTATAGATAACATCATGAACAAGATTGCGCTGTGGCTCATCAGGAATCACCACCTCAATACCAAATTGCTCGGTTAGGCGCTGTTTGTAAAAATCTTGTTCCATCGTAAAACGCGTACCTAACAAGCCGACTTTGGTCACGCCATCATTAACCAGTTGCATCGCCGTCGCATCAGCAATATGTAAAATTGGAATCGAAATCGCTTGTTCAATTACAGATGCAACTTTGTGCATCGTATTGGTACAAATCAGCACAAAATCCGCGCCACCCGCCTGTACCGATTGAGCTGCTTGACTTAAAATTTCTGCTGTATCGTCCCAACGGCCTTGATGCTGCAGTTGCTCAATTTGATGAAAATCGACACTATAAAGACAGATTTTTGCGGAATGCAAACCACCAAGCTGCGCTTTTACACCTTCATTGATTGCTTTGTAATAACTGGTTGTCGACTCCCAGCTCATTCCACCGATTAAACCAATTGTTTTCATTCTTTTACCTTATTTGAAAAGACATTACTTAGGAAGACAACCCTCGTCCTGTGGTTAAAAACTGCGCCCAATCATTTCTCTCTCGGCACAACGCTTGCTCAACAGCAGAAGCCACATCGTAGTCCACACAATGGAACGCCACATCCCACTGCTGCTCTACATTCAGTGTTAATGTTGCATAACGGGCATGTGGACTATAGCTTTCCATCGAGTGAAGAAACGGTTCATCATCGGTATAAGCAGGCATACCAACACTCCCAGGGTTAATCACAATTTGTCCTGTTGATAGGGTGACACAACGAGGCGTATGGGTATGACCACATAAAATGATAGGAGAGGTTTGTCCATCTAAACGATCGAGAATAGATTGATCATCACGCAATTGCGCATGCCCATGGCGGGCATCTTCCAGTAAGTACTCCAAATCATCGCTTGGCGTACCATGGCAGGCATAGATATCGTCACTAATCTGATAATCGAACGGCAACGCTTGCATCCACAGCATCGCCTCTTGACTTAATTGCTGCCAGATAAACTGCATAGTTGTATTAGCGTCAATATCGTCCTGAGTCGCTTGAAATATTTGCCGATCTTGGTTGCCACATATAGTGATCGCATTCAGTGATTGCAAATACTGGAAGGTTTGTTGAGGTGCTATCGGCCCGTAGAGAATATCACCTAGATTGATAAATTGATGAATCCCAAGGCGCTTGGCATGTTCGACAACCGCACTCAATGCATAAACATTGCTATGGATATCAGATAAAATCGCAAAGGTTCGCATGTCACTCATTCCTTGAGTTGATAAAACATAACATTTGATAATAACAGCTGCTAGAATCGTATGACATTGAAAAGTGAGCAATAATCAACCATCGCTCTCAATTACTTTTAAACCGTCAGATGAAGTTACACTATGGTCGAAACAGCCGCTGATAATCGACAAACAATGAGCAATGATTCAACCGTTTAAACGTCCAATGACAGTAATTACACGCCAATTAATGTCATATTTATTAATAAATCAGTTTCATTTTGGTACATTCATACATATAATTTTACTTACATTATAAAAATGCCCAAGGAATCGATATGCGCGTCCTGATTACCTTGATGCCAATTCTTTTTTCAGCAGTAGTTTTTGGCTCACCCCTTAAAATTCAACTTCCGGATCAATCGGTTATCTACACAGATACTGAAACGCTGTTAAGCAATTTTGAAACGGAAACGTTTGAAACACACTTACCTTGGTTTGAAGACGCTCGGCAGTTTACTGGTATTCCTGTCATCGAATTAATAGAACGTTATGGTGATAAAAACACCTTTGCCGTGACCTTCTCAGCCCTCAATGATTATCGAGCGACCAGCACCATCGAAGACATTAATAATTATCAACCTATTATTGCCTTATCTATGAACAACGAACCGATGAAAATAAGGCACAAAGGCCCATTTTGGATGATTTACAATCTCGATAAATATCCTGAAATCGATAACGCTACTTACCATTCACAAATGGTGTGGCAAATTGATGAAATCGTACTTTATAGCAATAGTAATGACTAATAAAAACAAAACAAAAGGTTTTTCAACCCTACAAGCTCGCTTGAAAGGTATGTTGTTAGCCCTCTCTGCTTTACTCATTCTCGCTAATTTGTATGTTTTTTCTGAAACACGACAGTTAGCACGGTCCTATTCGGAGCAACAAAACCAAGCGACTTGGTTTTTGTTCCAATTAAGTAAAGAGTTTTCAGCGCTAGTATCTGTCACCCCTTTTGCGTTAGAGAACGATCAATATCGACAAAAAGCAGAGCTAAGTTACGAGCTTACATGGAGTCGATTTGACCTCTTGCTTAACGCCAAAGAAGCCGACAGTTTCATGCAACTGACAGGTGCTCGAGAATTTTTTTCCGCTCTATTCCAACGATATATTAGCTTGGAGCCAGAGCTTTGGAGACTAACATCCAAACGACAGGCGATGGTGCTGACCAACCAGCTAGACTCAATCTATCAAGACATGATCACTTATGTAAATGTCAACTTCCGCATCAAAAGCCCGATATATCAGCAGCAAATGGTTCAAGCAAGACTGCTTAATCAAACGCAATGGTTTCTGATGTCATTACTTTTCATTTGTGCTCTGTTGGTTGGCTATATTTTGCATTTAGAGTCCAATTACAACAAACACTTAGCTTTAACAGATGCATTAACAAAAATTAAGAATCGCCTTGCGATGACAGAAGACGTCAATCGTAAAATAGAAAGCAAAACCCACTTTACTGTCTGTTTGCTTGACCTCAATGGTTTCAAACAAATCAACGACCGATATGGTCACCATGCAGGCGACATTGCCCTGCAAACACTGGCTAAACGGTTCGAGAATGTAGAATGCCATTGTCGTGCATATCGTATGGGCGGCGATGAATTTGCATTATTACTGCCGCAACAAAGACAAGAAGAAATGGAACAAACATTGGAGGCGATTCTAAGCTGCTTCGACGAAAAAATTACGCTATCCCTAGAAACCTCGGTTCAACTGAGCGCCAGCTTGGGTCTGGCTAGCTACCCAGCCCAAGGTAGCAACTTTAGTGAATTACTTAAAACGGCCGACAGCAATATGTATCAAATGAAATTCGCAACTCAAAAACGCTCGATTCAACTCTGATACAGCAAAATAGATCCGTTAAAGTTTTTTACTCCAAGACTGACAAGCCGAACGAATCTGGGTAGCTGAAGCTTGGTAACAGTCCAGAGATTTTAAAAACGGGTCAGCAATACTGCCCTCTCCCCACTGACCAAGCAAAAATGTTTTACCACGAGCCTGAGTTGAAACTTTCGCGACACTGACAATATGTTCAGGCTCCATCCTGAGGGATCCCCTCATAATTTCCCCAAAGCACAACCATGTTTGAATAGATTTTGAGCAAGCAGGGTTGCAGCCGCGAGCAAGTCTTCCCTCGTTATTGTGTAGCCAGAATGCCGCAAAACTTCCATCCCTAAGCGCACTGTTGAGAGTACATTTCGATTTTTGACAGTGTTAGCTTGGAAGTGCTTATCCCAACCTTGTTTCTGACCATGAACTCCAGCAAGCCAAAATGTCAGTTGAAGCATTAGGGCGATTAGCAGCATGATATCAAAGCGCTCTGAGCTGCTAGTTCGGCTATGACGGAGGCCTAAACCGTAGGCTGGGCTTTTCAAGTCTCGGAAGGTTTCTTCAATTTGCATACGCTTCGAGTAGAGCCTAACAAGTTGCTTTGGTGTTCGGATTTCAACGGGCAAGTTAGTCGCTAAAACCCATGGTTCTTTTGTCGAAGCGGAGTAGATTTTAGGTGACGGATGATGACAATTAGTCCGTGTCGAACGCTGATTTTTTCGGCCTTTAGGACGTGATTTATACAGTGCAATTTGACATGAAATTGGGTTGCTCTTAGTCAACCTCTTATAGCCTAAAGTCTTTGAGCGACTTGAGGATATGCTATGTAAGTTGCTGATAGGTTGCCAGTTTTCCGCACCTAAATCTGCATATTGCACTTTCCCTCTGACTCGACTTAACCAGTACCAACCTAGCTTTTCAACGGATTTATACCATGGCACTTTAAAGCCAGCATCACTGACAATGAGCGGTGTAGTGTTACTCGGTAGAATGCTTGCAAGGTCGGCTAGAAATTGGTCATGAGCCTTCTTTGAACATTGCTCTGAAAGCGGAAAGGCTTTCTCATAAAGAGTAATAGAACGACCATGTAGTGCCACCGAAGCCCGCAATACCATAAGCCGTTTTTGCTCACGAATATCAGACCAGTCAACAAGAACAATGGGCATCGAATTACCTGAACAGATAAAGCTGGCATGCCAACGGTATACAGCGAGTCGCTCTTTGTGCAAGTGACGATTACCTAACAATCTGTCGATTCGTTTGATGTTATGTTTTGTTCTGGCTTTCGTTGGCAGGTTACGACCAAGTTCGGTAAGAGTGAGCGTTTTACATTCAAGTAATGCGTGGCAAGCCAGCGTTAAACTGTTGAGTCGTTTTAAGTGCAATTCAGGGCAGAATTGGTAAAGAGAGTCGTGTAAAATATCGAGTTCGCACATCTTGTTGTCTGGTTATTGATTTTTCTCAGAACCATTTGATCACATGACAAGATGTGCATCTACCTTAAATTTATGATTTTTATCAAAATCATTAGGGGATTCCTCAGGGCTCCATCACCAAAATAATATCGCTCCAGAGACAATCTTCTTTCGTCAATTGATGAGCCTTGTGTTCATCAATCACAATACCAATATCATTGGCGACACTTACCATCGTACTGTCTGCTGGAAATCCCTCTAGTTCACTCTGCTTTGTTGCCGTTCCAGCAGAACGCACTTCAACAAGTGGTAAATACTGCTTAAGCAATACTTCCGCTAAAGGAGAGCGGCAAATATTCCCGCTACATACCACTAAAAAACGCTTAAACATCCCCTCTTACCCTCTTCAAAGGCGTCGCAATAGAATAGCTCGCTCCGATAATCACCAATATTGCCAAAAAGGTGACCGTATTAGCTGGTGCCTGCAAATTAAAATCAACAGTAATGTGCAGTAACATTGCGACCAGAGCGATAAGCCCTCCCAAGGCCGCACCTTTACATGTGCGACTTTGTCGATGACTAATCACCCAGATAGCTAAACCCAACGCCCAAATCAATGATATTGATAAAAATAACGTCGCTGGTAACCCTGCCTCAGCAATGAATTGAATATATTCATTATGAGCATGATCATAATAACCAATCGCTTGTTGAGTGTAGCTTGGAAAAACAATATAAAAGCTCCCTAAACCACTTCCCGTCAACAGAAAGTCCTTCATCATCGGTATGCTCCATTCAACCACGAGAGGTCTGGTATCGCTGCCTAAATGAGATTCCGCAATTCTTTGCTGCACTTTCTCTAATCCGAAAAAAGAGCCCAATACGATAATATCGATAACAAATAAGCTAATTAGCAACCAAGTCAGCTTAGGCGGTCTTTGTTTATAAAAACACAATGCAATAACACCAGTGACAAAAGTGGCGGCAAAAAAGGCACTATTGCCCATTCTCGATCGAGTCATAACCAAAGCGATAACCATGATGATCAAAGCAAATCGAATCAACATCTTCTTTGAAACTAACAACTGAAGCAGCGCATTAACCCACTCTTGCCACGATGACAGGCGCTCTTGGGAACTACTCAGATCAATAACAATTAATCCTATCCCCATACTGAGGCAGAGCAATAAATAGTTAGCCAGGTGATTCTTATAAACAAACGACCCCGTCGCAATGTCTGTTTCTGGCAAACTGAAAACCCAAGACGATTCAACCCCAAGTAAAACATTAATCGCACCATACAAAGCTTGCAGCGTGCCACTAATCACTATTGCAAGCATGACGGTTTTTAGTCGCTTTTTACTATTAATTAACATGGCACAACAGCAGATAAAAAATAGATAAGCGATCCCTTTAATCAAAGATATATAGGTTGCAGCGGGATCCAGTGAAATGTAGCCCCATTCGGCACCAACATCCTGATAGGCACTTGCTGATGCAGGCGATATCCATTCAAGGATAAATATTGGTAGTGGCATAATTTGGCAAAACACCCATATTTGAAAGGCTGCGACAGGGATGATAAGCCAACGAAAAGGCTTCAATTGGCGAATTGAGAGAGGTTGACGATCTTTCGCCATCTCTCGGCTCTTATAGAGCACCCAAGCTAAAACGAAAGTAGTACTCGCTATCCATACTTCCCCAATGGTCCATGCCCAAATTCGATTTGATCCCAATGGCATTGGCAGCCATATAAGTAGCGCGACTAGACTTGCAAAACAACCACGTTCAAGTCTATTTATCATTCTTACGTCCTTGCTGATAATATTTATTTCACGACCAAAGAGTCTCAATTCTCCGCGTCATTAAGTCAAAATATTCGCCAAATAATTACGCTAACTCTCAAATTTGGGACACAATTAAATCTCTATTTATAATATATTTTCCGTTTGCTTTAAGGTTGATTATCAGCCAGATTTTGATTAACGGAAGAATCATGAATAAACGTATAGTTTCGATGTCCTCTATACTTCTTATCAGCGCCACTTCTCACGGTTACGAGATGATCAATAACGATATTGCTTATCTTGATTTTTACGGCGATATAAAAGCGAGCGCTCTATTTCTCGATAGAAAAGACAATGAGTACTCATTTGGTGATTCTAAAATTGGTGTTCGTGCCCGCTATGCAATCACTGATCTCGTTTCCGTCGCGGGAGGAACAGAAGCACAAGTCAATCTTGATGCTGATGAAGATAAAAATGAAGATCAAATCTTCATCTCACAGTACTTTATCGGTTTATACGAGGAGTCAATCGGCGCTCTGACTTATGGTAAACACAGTACATCATCTGACGACTTAGGTGGAACTGATTACTCCGAAGTATTTGGCGGTCAATCCAACCTCAACTCAGTTGGTGTTAAAGGCGATACCATAAAGTACGTTTACGATAACGAACTCTTTACCCTCAATGGTACATACGGTTTTGAGTCTGGCGAACAAAAACGAACCCTTACGGAATTCTTTGGCCAATATAATCTCGCAGATCTGATATTAGTCAGTGGTATTGGTTCAACGGAAACTAACGCGACAAATAACAAAACTGACGCTCTATATTTTCATACCACCGCTCGTTTAGAAATGGGTGACACCAATTTAGGGGTTACCTACTACCATCAGAATTTTAATAATGATTCACAACCATCGCGCTCAGTAGATAAAAACGCCTTTGCCATTGCCGGTCAAATCGCATTCACCGTTGCCCTTACTGGTTATGCTGGTCATGAGGTTATTAACCAAGACTCCGCTAACTCTGCATTAACTGGCACCCAAAATAACAGCTACCTTGGAGTGTCGTTAGTTCCGCTTGAGTACACCAAGTTATTTGCTGAAGTTAATTTCAACTCTCCTATCCAAGCCCCTGATGAAACTAACTTTGCCCTCGGTGCAGCTATCGCTTGGTAAACCGCTTGATGAGCATTCGATATCTATCAAGGCCATTTCGAAGTAAATACGGGGGAGTGGAAATCTCTACCTCGTTTACAATCAAGTGAGTTACCCACATTGACCACTTGTTTAAGCACAAAAAATGGCTGTTACCAACAGCCATTTTTTGTTTTTACGAAATCACTTAATTGGCGGAAATCGGATTTTTTTTCGTAGGTGCATTTGGCACTGGCGTTTCAGCAACAGCTTCAATACCCGCCGCGGTGGCCTGTGCGATAATCGTCGGGTCAATCCCAGCCTCAATTGCCGCAATGGTAATATCTTGGTTTGATAATCCTAGTTCACGCGCGGTTTGCACGATTAAATCAATATGTTCTGGATATTTGATAAAGGCATGTGTGATAACTTGTGGCAAAATTTCGTTTCTCTGCTTTGCTGTTTCCTTCAAAAATGGCACCAAATTATCGGCAGCAGGATACTGAGAAAACTGTTCCACCAATGCTGCTGGGCTTGTTGAGGCATCTTGAAACAGGCTATCAAGTTGATCTTGAGTCATTAATTCAGCATTTGCCATAGATGCAACAGAGAGTGCAAGCGCCATGCTTGCTATTTTTAGCCTTTTCATAAATATCCTTTTTAATTGCATAAGAACGAACTAACCATATAACTACCTTTGAATCGATACTATTTAATTTTCATACGGCAGTAATAGGGCTTTACGCTGTTAAATGCCAAAATATTACAGGCTCTCTCACCTATAACTGGCAGCTTCAATATTGAATCATATTGCCAAAGTTTCATTTTATATCTTTTATGATCCAACAAATAAGAAATTGTCTGTTTTTTATCTGTTAACGATAATTCTGGCCAATGTGCCAAATAATATTTTAAAGACTGCATCACCGTAAAAGGCTCATAGCGGCCTACCTCTTGGGCATAATGGAACTCAGCCACGACCGCATCAAACTCTGCGCCATTTCTCCACATTTGGTTTGCTTTATCGATCACCACAGATGAATCGAGAGGTCGCTGTGCCAATTGCAATTGAAACTGCTCCACGGACTTCAATGAAAAAGTCTCTATCGACGCCTTATCTTGCGAAGTAAAAGCCAACCATGAATAGTACAAACCGAAGGCTTGATGGTCGATAAAAGGGCCTTGGGACACAGGTTCCACTAAGCTATTTAACGTCCCTACTATGCCGTTTTCTTGCTCAGCCGACTTTTTAATGTCGCTAAGATAATTACGTATTGTCTGATTTTGCCAATCATCCGCTCCTTTGATAAGAGAAAGCGTTATCAAAAGCAATGAACCAACCATTAGAGTTAAAATCCCGACGCGCTCATACATAAGACAATCCTTGTGTGGTTTGTTCTTTATCATCCTGCAACACTCTTTTTTGTACGATTCGATAACGAACATAAACAAACGCTAAAGCAAATGGCGCAATATATCTTGCATCAATCGTCATAAAAAAAGCACTGGATAACACTAAAAACAGCAGCACAGCAAAATCATATTGCATGCGGTGTTTAACGAAAAACTTAAACAGCCGTCCAACATATTTTACATAAACATAGACGAAAAAAATCCCGCCAAATATGACCCAATCAAAAAAGAACGACTTAGTCGATACACTTTTGGTTTCACCCACGACTAAATATTTTGAGAATTCAGAAAAATTTAGTAGCCCAGGCGCTAGACCATCGACAAAGCTCACTGCATGTACACCATATTCATACATGGATGGTAGATAGCCAAAGAAACCACTGCCAATTGGGTTATAGATTAATGAGATGATTGCTGTCATCACCGCGGTTCCGCGAGTCGCGACACTGGTATAACGTTCAACGTCATTGACGATAGAACCGCCCAAAAATGTTGAAACAAACACGGTGATACCAAAGAGCAAAATCAATGAGGCCAACAACTTATGGAAAGCATTGATACGACTAAAGGTGACAAAAGTAATAAAAATGGTCATCAAGAAACAAATCAATGTCCCCTTTGAAGTGATTAATAGCACACTTGCCACAATGATTGGCGTAATCACAAAGAGGTTGATACGGAAAATAGCCGCGACCATTAACAACACTAAACAAAACTGGAAGCCAAATGTACTTGCTTCAAAAGTAAAGCCCCGCATTCGATGTGGAGACAGCGCATAGTTTTGGTGGAAAAATGAAGAACTATTGATGAAGCCACGCGCCGCCAAATTCAATAAAAATGCGAAGATAACAACACCAGCGATGACTAATAATCCCTGATATATCGTTTTTTCATCTTGACGAATCACCGTCAGGAAGACGACGACAGGAGGAATGAGCAGAAGTAGAAATCTCAGTCCTCGGTCAAATAGAAAGGTTTTATTGTAATCCCCATAAAAGAATGTCAGCAGTAAGAAGGAATAAACAAAAAAACCGAACAGTAATTTGACCGTGTTGAACTCCGTCTCCGATAAAGAACGATAAGACAGAGCAATCTGCAACGCGAGCAACGGGATCATAGTGATCCCAAGTGGTGCAGTAAATACGCCACCAATAGAGGCAAGCGCAGTGTTCTCAAACGGAATTAGCAAACAAAAAAATAGAAATACCGCTTTTTGCACTGGGAGCTCCTAGCTGAGTGTCGAAAATGACTGGAAGTAGCGCTGATTCATAATATCTTCATGAAAGTTATGCTCAAAGTGCTCAACACAATCTTGCTGACTAATATTAAGATAAGCTTTATTCACCAATACCTTTTCTATACTTTGAGACAAATCCGTCTTACTTTCTAGATTAAAAACCCAGCCGGTTTTATCGTTAAGCATATCTGCGAGTGACCCAGCATTTGAAGCAAACACAGGCGTACCGTTGCGTAAAGACTCAGCAACGATCAAGCCAAAGCCCTGAGGGATCCCCTCATAATTTCCCCAAAGCACAACCATGTTTGAATAGATTTTGAGCAAGCAGGGTTGCAGCCGCGAGCAAGTCTTCCCTCGTTATTGTGTAGCCAGAATGCCGCAAAACTTCCATCCCTAAGCGCACTGTTGAGAGTACATTTCGATTTTTGACAGTGTTAGCTTGGAAGTGCTTATCCCAACCTTGTTTCTGACCATGAACTCCAGCAAGCCAAAATGTCAGTTGAAGCATTAGGGCGATTAGCAGCATGATATCAAAGCGCTCTGAGCTGCTAGTTCGGCTATGACGGAGGCCTAAACCGTAGGCTGGGCTTTTCAAGTCTCGGAAGGTTTCTTCAATTTGCATACGCTTCGAGTAGAGCCTAACAAGTTGCTTTGGTGTTCGGATTTCAACGGGCAAGTTAGTCGCTAAAACCCATGGTTCTTTTGTCGAAGCGGAGTAGATTTTAGGTGACGGATGATGACAATTAGTCCGTGTCGAACGCTGATTTTTTCGGCCTTTAGGACGTGATTTATACAGTGCAATTTGACATGAAATTGGGTTGCTCTTAGTCAACCTCTTATAGCCTAAAGTCTTTGAGCGACTTGAGGATATGCTATGTAAGTTGCTGATAGGTTGCCAGTTTTCCGCACCTAAATCTGCATATTGCACTTTCCCTCTGACTCGACTTAACCAGTACCAACCTAGCTTTTCAACGGATTTATACCATGGCACTTTAAAGCCAGCATCACTGACAATGAGCGGTGTAGTGTTACTCGGTAGAATGCTTGCAAGGTCGGCTAGAAATTGGTCATGAGCCTTCTTTGAACATTGCTCTGAAAGCGGAAAGGCTTTCTCATAAAGAGTAATAGAACGACCATGTAGTGCCACCGAAGCCCGCAATACCATAAGCCGTTTTTGCTCACGAATATCAGACCAGTCAACAAGAACAATGGGCATCGAATTACCTGAACAGATAAAGCTGGCATGCCAACGGTATACAGCGAGTCGCTCTTTGTGCAAGTGACGATTACCTAACAATCTGTCGATTCGTTTGATGTTATGTTTTGTTCTGGCTTTCGTTGGCAGGTTACGACCAAGTTCGGTAAGAGTGAGCGTTTTACATTCAAGTAATGCGTGGCAAGCCAGCGTTAAACTGTTGAGTCGTTTTAAGTGCAATTCAGGGCAGAATTGGTAAAGAGAGTCGTGTAAAATATCGAGTTCGCACATCTTGTTGTCTGGTTATTGATTTTTCTCAGAACCATTTGATCACATGACAAGATGTGCATCTACCTTAAATTTATGATTTTTATCAAAATCATTAGGGGATTCCTCAGGCCAAAGCCTTCCCACAAAGAAGGCACCACCACAAAATCGGCTTGTTGGAAGTGTTGGTCTAGGTCACTGTTTTTTACCCACCCAAGTCGTTTAATCGTGACATTGTCGATAGAGCTGTCCAATAACTCATACAATTCCGGACAATCATTGTGCACCGGTTCTCCGATAACACTGAGCTCGATAGGTTGATCAACCTTCGGCAATTTCTTGAGTGAATCAATAAACAGATGCAGCCCTTTACACATGTCTAAGCGGCCAACAAACAACATGCGAGTTACGCCTTTATGCTGATTTTTATCAGTATTAGTCAATGGTAACGCACTACCTTGTACACCATTCCAAACAAGAGTGATCTTATTCTCTTTAAGACCGATCTTTTGTGCCTCGCGATATTCAGAAGGGGAAATACAATAAATTTGGTCACAAAAAGGCGCCAGCAATCGTTCGGCACCAATATAGATCGAACGATAGAGCGTATTTTTGAACTTTGAGCTGTAGTGGACATTAAACGACCAGCCATGACTACAAAAAACGACTGACACCCTGTGCCACTTTGCGAAAGGCCATAAAAATGGGCGCAAAAAACCAGCAAAAGTACTGTGTAAAAAAATGACTTGATACTGCTTGATCTCTAGCTTAAACAGTAAAGTCCAAAGTAAAACGAGTACATTGAATGGTCTAAACCCTTTGGGCTTTAGTGGCAAAATTGAACGATGATAATTAAACGCTAAAAAGTCATTTTGCACAGACTCTGCGCGAGACAGAGACTCAAAAAAAGTTTCGATTCCACCCGGTGTGGTTTCCGATATATTAAGAACTTTCATGCCTACCCCGTATAACTCAATCGACGTAACATGCGATGCTGCGTTAATCCATCCAGCTTAAATAACAACCGCAAAACCATCACGATGACGGAATATCGACTCAACTTTGCATCGAGCTGACCAAATAAAAACTGTTGATTTGAGATGATTTTTTCAAATACATCCTTATCTTGAGTCTTATTTTTAATCAAAAACTTGATTAGGTTGATGTAACAGGTAGAAATGAAAAAGTTAACATCCTGCTCCCTTGCCGACTTTTTCGCTTGGATGGAAATTTGAGCAAACGCATCGATGTGCGTGGTATCTTTTTGTGTTAGTGGGCTATTGATTGCGGAACCACTACGCATCACATGGAAGTAGAGAATTTCATCACTAATATAACAATCATGGGCGAATGACAGGTAATCAATGATAAAAAGCAAGTCTTCGCTGAAATGCAAAGATTCATCGAATCTCAATGAGTGCTCGGAAAGTAGTCGACGTGATACCATCAAACCACATATATGAAGACGGATCTCTTTGGTTAAATACTGAGACAGCGCTTGTTGACCAGTCACCTGCTGAGCACTGAGGAATCCCCTAATGATTTTGATAAAAATCATAAATTTAAGGTAGATGCACATCTTGTCATGTGATCAAATGGTTCTGAGAAAAATCAATAACCAGACAACAAGATGTGCGAACTCGATATTTTACACGACTCTCTTTACCAATTCTGCCCTGAATTGCACTTAAAACGACTCAACAGTTTAACGCTGGCTTGCCACGCATTACTTGAATGTAAAACGCTCACTCTTACCGAACTTGGTCGTAACCTGCCAACGAAAGCCAGAACAAAACATAACATCAAACGAATCGACAGATTGTTAGGTAATCGTCACTTGCACAAAGAGCGACTCGCTGTATACCGTTGGCATGCCAGCTTTATCTGTTCAGGTAATTCGATGCCCATTGTTCTTGTTGACTGGTCTGATATTCGTGAGCAAAAACGGCTTATGGTATTGCGGGCTTCGGTGGCACTACATGGTCGTTCTATTACTCTTTATGAGAAAGCCTTTCCGCTTTCAGAGCAATGTTCAAAGAAGGCTCATGACCAATTTCTAGCCGACCTTGCAAGCATTCTACCGAGTAACACTACACCGCTCATTGTCAGTGATGCTGGCTTTAAAGTGCCATGGTATAAATCCGTTGAAAAGCTAGGTTGGTACTGGTTAAGTCGAGTCAGAGGGAAAGTGCAATATGCAGATTTAGGTGCGGAAAACTGGCAACCTATCAGCAACTTACATAGCATATCCTCAAGTCGCTCAAAGACTTTAGGCTATAAGAGGTTGACTAAGAGCAACCCAATTTCATGTCAAATTGCACTGTATAAATCACGTCCTAAAGGCCGAAAAAATCAGCGTTCGACACGGACTAATTGTCATCATCCGTCACCTAAAATCTACTCCGCTTCGACAAAAGAACCATGGGTTTTAGCGACTAACTTGCCCGTTGAAATCCGAACACCAAAGCAACTTGTTAGGCTCTACTCGAAGCGTATGCAAATTGAAGAAACCTTCCGAGACTTGAAAAGCCCAGCCTACGGTTTAGGCCTCCGTCATAGCCGAACTAGCAGCTCAGAGCGCTTTGATATCATGCTGCTAATCGCCCTAATGCTTCAACTGACATTTTGGCTTGCTGGAGTTCATGGTCAGAAACAAGGTTGGGATAAGCACTTCCAAGCTAACACTGTCAAAAATCGAAATGTACTCTCAACAGTGCGCTTAGGGATGGAAGTTTTGCGGCATTCTGGCTACACAATAACGAGGGAAGACTTGCTCGCGGCTGCAACCCTGCTTGCTCAAAATCTATTCAAACATGGTTGTGCTTTGGGGAAATTATGAGGGGATCCCTCAGTGCTGAGCACGGTTCTGAGCTTGCTCTGATTTATCATCGGATACTTTTTCGAACGAAAATAATATCGTATCTAAATTAGTGCGTTCCAACAGCACTTTATCCAAGTAACTGAATAAGCCGGATTGATATTTGTCGTCTGAATCTAAAAATAAGACAAACTCACCACGCGCATTCTCAATACCAACGTTACGAGCACTTGAAACGCCACCGTTCTCTTTTCGTATCAATCTAATACTCGGATGATCAATCGTGTAGTTAGGTCCCTGCTTTGAGCCATCATCGACCAGTATTAGCTCTGCGTCTTGCTCTGTACGGGCCGATACTTCTTGAATAAACCACTCTACGATGCGTTGGGCATAATCAAAGGTGTTGTAAATAGGTACAACCACGGAATATTTCATGCAACAGCCTCCTGCCATAACTGATTAACAACTTCTATTTCAGTTTCTTTCGCTTTGTTTAGTGCATTATTTGATAAGGTGGTGTAACGCGCTTCGTTGCTGCAAATATCGATAATTCGCTCAGCAAAGCGACGGCTATCGCCTTCAATAACACGATAGCCATTGACCCCCTCTTCAACAATCCATGGCAATGCATCAAAGGTTTGATAAGCAACTATCGGTAAACCTTGGCTTCGTGCCTCGATGAGAGTTTGTCCAAAACCTTCATACCTTGAGGTCATAATAAACGCAGCATAGTTTTGTAGCGTATCGGCTACATCGCTAGTAGGGCCTTTAAATTGGATTTTGTTGTTATCCGCGACACGCTCAATCAAAGCGTTCACTTCGCTGTCACGGCCATCCCCATAGATATCTAAGTGATACCCATCAGGTAACTGGTCGATAACCTCTATCATGGCTGAGAAGTTCTTCTGCTCTTCATCAATTCGAGCAATCGTCACTAACCTTTTGCTCAACTGTTGTGGATCCGACGAAGTCGAAAGCTTACAGCCGCGAGGAATCACTTTTACCTTCGAAACCAAGCGAGGAAATAACGTCGCTAATGCCTGCTTGTCTTGATCGGTATAAACCGTAAACAAATCAATTTTACTGTGTAACAAAGCCATAATTAATTTTGATAACGGTTTAAAAAAGACCGAGAACTTATTGGTCTGCACCAATACTACCTTGGTCTTTTTCAATACCTGTAGAGGCAAGTAGAGCAAGTCATTGGGGTGAAACAACACCACAACGTCTTCGGCAGAAAGTTGCAGCTTTCTCACCGCATCAATTTGGCTTAACTTTGCCGCGATTTTGTTACCACTGCCATACTTAACGTATTGGATCTTTGAACTTTCAGGATAATGTTCCTTCTCAGGTTCAAACTGATACAACTCATAGTTTTCACAATCAAATAGAGTATGCAAACTTCTGATCAACGTCTCTACCCCACCCATGGTGGTCGACTTCTGAGGATTAATGGTGACGAGTTTCATCAAGTATTCAACCTTGTCCTTAGTCGCTACCAAATAGGTCACGGGTGTAAACTTTATCCGCGACATCCGCTAGTTCTTCCACCATGCGGTTACTCACAATCACATCGCTGATCTGTTTAAACGAAGCAAAGTCATTCACCACTTCTGAGTTAAAGAATGTCGGCTCCTCTAACAATGGTTCATATACGATGACTTCGATCCCTTTCGCCTTGATGCGCTTCATAATGCCCTGGATACTCGACGCTCTAAAGTTGTCTGAACCAGACTTCATAATCAGACGGTAAATACCCACTACTTTAGGTTGCTTGTTGACTATCGAACGAGCAATGAAATCTTTGCGGGTAGTATTTGCCTCAACAATTGCTTGAATAATATTGTTTGGCACATCTTGATAGTTAGCCAATAACTGTTTGGTGTCTTTTGGTAAGCAGTAGCCGCCATAGCCAAACGAAGGATTGTTATAATGAGAGCCAATACGCGGGTCTAAACCGACACCTTCGATGATTTGACGTGAATCTAAGCCATGACTTTCTGCGTAAGAATCCAGCTCATTAAAATACGCCACACGCATCGCCAGATAAGTATTAGAGAACAGCTTAACAGCTTCAGCTTCTGTCGAATTGGTGAACAGCACTGGAATATCTGTTTTTACCGCACCTTCAAGCAATAGCCCGGCAAACGTTTCAGCGCGAGGCGAGGTTTCACCCACAATAATGCGCGAAGGGTAAAGGTTGTCATGCAGCGCTTTGCCTTCACGTAAAAATTCAGGCGAGAACAAGATATTTTCAAAATCAAGCTCTTGCTTCACTCGTTCAGTAAAGCCCACAGGGATTGTTGATTTGATCACCACCACACCTTGTGGCGCATACTGCTTGACTTCTTTGATCACCGACTCGACTGAACTGGTATCAAAAAAGTTCGTTTCTGCATCATAATTTGTTGGCGTAGCCACGATAATGAAATCACTCTCTTTGTACGCGAGTTCTTTATCGATGGTTGCGGTTAAATCCAGCGTTTTTTCTGCCAAAAACAACTCAATTTCAGTATCTGAAATAGGCGAAATACGCTGATTGATTTTGGCGACTTTTCCTTCATCAATATCCAATGCGACCACTTGATGATTCTGCGCCAGAAGCACTGCATTCGACAAGCCGACATAACCGGTACCAACAACTGTAATCTTCATAAATCTTCCGTAATTTTTCAATTTTTAAGCAGTAACGAATTACTACGCTTGATATTTTTGACTGCTCAGAGATTGTTTTCTTTTGATAAAACGACCGAACAATGCCATTGGGTTTTTTAGGTAGTAGTATGTGCGCTTAGGCACAACCGAAATTTTTCCTTGAAAAACCAAACCCACTACCTGCATAAAGTCTCGCAGTGACATCACCTTACGGAAGTTCTTCACCATCTTGTAAAGTGAGGTACTGTCTGTTGGTACAGCGAAGGAGGCAATGTAATCGATTCTGTTTAATTCCACCTCATAACGTGAACGCACCACCGCAGGTTTAAAATTCACTGTCAGGGTGCCTTTACCGCGCGTCACGCAATAAATCTCCTGCGGATGAACCGAAATAGAAGCTGCTTTTCTTCCGGAAACCAGCGAGAACATCACATCATTGGATGCAATGACTTGGTCAAAATAGAGCCCATTCTCTTCGATAAACTCGGTACGAAAGACTTTGCTCCATGGAACCGAAAAGTGATAACGAATATCCTCATCACCTGTATTCAGGAAATCACGCACCAAATTGGCATAAATATGATGACGATCCGATAACTCACCCGTGACATCACAACGGCTAGTCGGAGAAAAATAACTAATATCATCACCATACAAAACCGTATCAAGTAACTCAAAAGTCCCTGAACAAAACAGATCATCTGCATCCGCAAATAAGGTGTATCGACTACGTAACTGTTTTAACCCCACGTTACGAGCAGAGCCCGCTCCTTTAATACCCGTATTGTTCGTTAGAAACTCTAGATGATGGTCCTTATACTGCTCAGCTAGGCGCTGACTATCCAGCGCTTCACTGCTGTTATCGTCAACAACGATGATTTGAATATCCGGTCTAGTAGGAATCGAGTTTAATAACCGTTTCAAACCTTGCTCGCTGTTGTAATGCGGCACAACGATGCTATACATAAAATCCATTTTAGGTTTCCCACTTATGATTGCTGTGCTTGAGGAACTTTGTCCAAATGGTGAATGTAGTCACCGTAAACATAATCTTGCTTACCTTTCCCTTCACTAATTTGGTTTAGCAGCAAACCTTCAAACTGCACGTCATGAGACATAAATCTGGATATTGTGTTGCGTAGAGTGACAACTCGTGTACTAGACGCCCTTAACACCACCACAACCTTGCCGGTGATTTTACTTACAATCATGCTATCACTGACCACTAGAGCGGGTGGCGTATCGATAATGACCTTGTCAAAGCGCTCAGCAAGTTGGTGTAACAGCTGTGAGAAGCGTTCTGAACTTAGCAGTTCTTGTGGATTCTGAGTTGGCATACCCGCTGGCAGTACCGTTAGCCCCGAGCGCTCATCGACAAACAGACACTCATCTAAGCTGGCGTTCATCAGAAGATGGTTGGTTAAACCTGGCTTATAACGTTTATGCCCAAAACGCTCCGCAACCGCTGACTTTCTTAAATCACAATCGATAAGCAGGGTGTTCTCTACTTTTGAAAATGCGAGTGCTAGATTGATTGAGCACGTTGTTTTCCCTTCATTCGGTAAAGAGGAAGAGATTGTAATAAATTTATTGTCTTTATTTGCTAGTGCTAGCGCTGTCCTAGCCGAACGGATCGACTCGTTAAATGTCATGAACTTTTCGCTAAAGAAGACATCACTACCCAGCGCTCGCTTCTTAAATTTGTTGAGCCTAGGGATTCCGCCCAGTGGAATTATGCCGAGTTTGTCTTCACAATGTTTAATTGACGTAATGGTGTTATTAAAGGCATCCAGCAACAACACAACCGAGATCGACAGAAGCAGCGCTGCGATCATCGCAAGACCGACGATCAATTTCTTGTTCGGTTTAGCCGGGAACTGCGGTACCAGAGCCTCATCAGTAAAACGGGCATTTCGTGAATCAAAATCACTGGTTGCCGTGGTCTCTTTTTGACGATTTAAGAAGATATTTAAAATATTGCGGTTGGTCTCTTCCTCACGCAGTAACGCTTCATATTGACGTTTTTTCACCGTCAAACTTTGGAATTCTTGTTTACGCTTATCCAACTCGCGTGAAATCAAACGCTCTTGAGAGCGCACGGCTTGCAGCTCTTTACCTATACCACCGACCAATTGACGGATCAATTGATTCAACTGCTCCTCAAGGTTGGCACGCTTGGCACTAACAGCGATCATCTTTTCATGCTTAGGGCCATAGGTTTTCGAGAATTCTGTTTGCTCATGTTTGGCGTTAGACAACAAACCACGCAAATTAATCACCTGAGGGTGTTTAGATATTTCAGGTACTGAAGAGACATCAGTGATGGCCAATGAACCACCACTACTCAATGTGCTATAAGCAGATTCCAGTTGAATTCGACGGTCAGTGACTTCGCTTAAACGCAAGATAAGATCATTAATTACTGCGCTCGCTTGAACATCAATACCGCTATCATCGTCATCAACAAGTTTTTCCTGCGCCAGAAATTCGATTAGAGCATTTTCAGAGCGCTTCAATTGTTCTTGTAGCTGCGCCATTCGACCAGAAATCCAAGACGATGCATGTTCAGTGGCATCTAATCGAGCATCAAGTCCTTCAAGAATGTAAGCTTCCCCCACAGCATTAGCCACATCTGCCGCAAGTTGTGGGTCTACAGATTCAAAGGTAATGCGGACTAGTTGTGTTTTACGAATAGGCGAGATATACAATCTCGATTGAAAGTTCGCTAACACCGCATAACGCACCTTGGTCGCCAGTTCTTCTGCGGTAGGCTCTACTTTCGCCTCTTCTGACTTAAACATCGGTAGCGCTAGAATCTTCTCTTTCACAATTGCTTTAAAGGATTGCTTGGGTTCAATATAGGGATTGAACTCTTTATTTTGCTCCAAATTCAATTGCGCAATAACACGCTCAGCGATACGACGCGATTTTAGAATTTCAAACTGAGTTAAATAGTACTCTTGCTGAGTAGAATCAATACCCACTACTTCTTCGATCGAGACGGCTTTACTGGTGTTTGATTCAATCAATAGTGTCGCAGTTGCTTGATAGGTCGGGGCAATTGATAATGCAAATAACGCAGCAAGTACCGTAACAAGAGTGGTAAACAGTGATATTTTTAACCAACTGCGTTTTAGTAATACGATGTACTTACCAAAATCCACCGACTCCCCTTCAATCGAGGTTTTCTCATCGCTTAGTAACTTCATACTTTCCCTAATAATTCGTCAAATTGAGTTGGCTGGTGAGGCTTATTACCAAAAAGAAGCAACGACATGAATCGTGTCACCGGGGTGAATGACTTGGTATAACTCAGCTTCCGTTTCTGTATTTTTATCAAATTCCCTCGCTAACTGTTCTGCAGTAAGATTGGCATATTGATCAGCTTCTGTAGATTTAGTGCGGTAAGCTCTCGCACTGCGTCGATACTTACTCATCACGCCACCCGCTAATGAAATCGCCTTTTGTACCGTGAGTCCCGGTTCGTATTCATAGCCACCAGGTTTATTGACGAGGCCGTTAATGTAAACATTACGATATTGAACAATAGCGACGTTCACTTTAGGACTAACTAAATAGTCACCTTGCAGACCTTGAGTAATTTCACTCTGAACTTGCTCTAATGTCTTACCACCGAGTTTAATCACCCCCAAATACGGGTAATCGATCACTTCACGGTTATCGATTTTTTGCTCTTCTATGGTGAGATTCTCTTCACCGTAGACTTTAATACTGATGACGTCACCAGCCGCAAGTTTGTACAGAACCGTGGTATTCGCATTGACCGAACCAATAGAAATACAACTCAGCACAAGGATTTTAAACAGCTTGTTAATCACTTTTACACCTAATCTTATTGGATAAATTAATATGCGGTTTTACCTACAAAACCTTTAAATATGGTTAAGAAGATTATCTTAATATCGAGCCACAGTGACCACTCACGAATATAGGTCAAATCATATTCGACACGCTTTTCCATTTTGTCGATAGTATCTGTTTCTCCGCGATAGCCATTAATCTGCGCCCAGCCAGTAATGCCTGGTTTCACTTTATGACGTAACATATAGCGGTCAACAATTTGGCGATATTCTTCGTTGTGCGATACAGCATGAGGACGAGGACCAACAATTGACATGCGGCCTTGGAGGACGTTGATAAATTGCGGCAATTCATCCAAAGAAGTTTTACGAATAAATGCGCCAAATTTGGTAATTCGTGGGTCACCTTTCGTAGCTTGTTTTACTACTTGGCCATTATCCATAGAGCGCATTGAGCGGAACTTCCACACTTTGATCTGCTTACCATCAATACCATAACGATGTTGCTTAAATATAATTGGACCTGGAGAAGACAGTTTCACACCGATGGCAACCGCTAATAGCACCGGACTAATAAGCAAAAGAATAAGCGCTGAAACGACGATATCTTCTAGTCGTTTTACAAAAGTCGACATACCATAAAATGGCGTATCATGGATACTTAACGTGGGAATATTACCCACATTGCGCCAACGTGATTGAATAAGATCATAAGTGAAAAAATCTGGCACGATATAAACACGAGCGGTGCTATCGGCGAAGTAATTGATCACTTCTTTAATTCGATTAGATGCTTTCATTGGCAAGGCAACGTATACGTGGCGGAAGTCGCGCTCTTTCGCCATTTGCAAAGCATCATTAATTGAACCTCGGAGTTGCACATCAAGGTTTTCATCTGCAAGACGATCGAGGCTGCGGTCATCAAAAATGCCGACGAGGTTAAGGCCATGATGACGACTTGATTGGATCTCCTTCGCCAAAGCTAGACCAGCTGGTGTTGCGCCAATGATGATGCTTTTTTTCTCATAAGAATCCGACTTCGCTGAAGTTCGAACTTTACTGCTCACCAATCTGTAAGAAGTCAGTAATACCGGTGTGCCAACAAACCAAAACGTCATCGCAATACGAGAAAACGAGTCAGTAATTTTAAAACCAAAAGCGAGTACAAGTAACAAACCAATGGCACAAAACCAGGACAGCAAAATAGGTGGTAAAGTTTGACGCAGAGACGACGTATATGAAGGGTTATAAACACCAAGTAGCTCGGCCATGACACTAAATGAAACCACCGCAACACTGGTCGCTAAAAGATAGTAAATATTCCAACTGTCAGCATAAATATTGGCGGTCATTAAAATAGTAGCGATAATAATCGCGATATCTAACACACGGTAGGCAACGACATGCTCGTCACCATGCTGTTTTATAATACCTATCTCTCTCATACCAAATTCCCTGCCATAGACCAATCCCCTTTCATAGCGAAATAACGCACGCTCATTTAAAACGAGCAGATAGCATCACCTCAACAAGCACATAGTCTGTATTTATTTGCGACAAAAACAAACTATAATTATTCTCTATTCAACTTGTTCCAGACTTTGAGATTGCAAAATTTCCAATAAATGAGAACACCATTTAAAAAACACTAAAATGAGATAAATTTATTTATTTTGCATTATTCAACCAGCCATTAGCCATGGAATAAGTATGGCTTTATAGCAATTTGAAGTGATGAAAAATAAATAAAGCTACAACTTTATCATTAGAAAGCTAAATTAATCACAGATGTAACGGGGAAGAGGTTTACAGAATGACCATCTTTTATACAAATAACTTCATAGCCACATTTGATGCCTCTATTTGGCATTTTTCAGACATAAAAAAACCCCTCATTATGAGGGGCAATAGTTACCATCGCTTATAGTTATAGTATGTACCAGTAAATACGTTTTAACCGAAGTCACCATTGACATAACCTTGTGTACGGTCATCACGTGGTGCACTAAAAATCACATTGGTTTCATCGTGCTCAACCAACTCCCCCATTAAGAAAAATGCGGTGCGATCAGAAATGCGTCGTGCTTGCTGCATTGAGTGAGTCACAATGACGATCGTATAGTTTTTCTTCAGTTCTTCCATCAACTCTTCGATTTTGTGCGTCGCAATCGGGTCTAATGCTGATGTTGGTTCGTCCATTAAAATAACATCAGGCTCCATTGCGATGGTGCGCGCAATACACAGACGCTGTTGTTGGCCACCAGACAAGCCAAATGCATGTGATTTAAGGCGGTCTTTAACTTCATCCCACAATGCAGCACCACGCAATGAGCGCTCTACTACTTCATCAAGATGCTTTTTGTCTTTAATCCCTTGAGCACGCAAGCCATAAGCAACGTTTTCATAAATGCTCATCGGAAATGGGTTTGGCTTTTGGAATACCATTCCTACTTTAATTCGCAGGTCTGCCACATCGATATTGCCATAGATATCTTCATTATCCATGGTCAGTTTGCCCGTAATTTTTACGCCTTCAATCAGATCATTCATGCGGTTTAAGCAACGTAATAACGTCGATTTACCACAACCTGAAGGGCCAATAAGAGCGGTCACTTGACGAGTCGGGATCGGCAGGTTAATAGATTTTAATGCTTGGCTCTCACCGTAAAACAAGTCTAGGTTTTCAATGTTAAATTTGTTCATAACTATTTCTCTTAAATCTTAAATTCGAATCAGTAAGTTGCTGTATTAAAACGTTTAGCAATTAACTTGGTGATCATATTGATCAGCAGGACAACAACAATCAGTACGGTGGCGGTTCCGTATGCTTGGTTCCACTCTTCAATGGTGAAGAGTTCAGTCGTCAGTTTGTAAAGGTGTACGGTTAGGGTGCGTCCTGAATCTAATAAAGAATCTGGAATACGCGCTACCATGCCTGCCGTTAAAAACACCGGAGCTGACTCGCCAATGACACGACCAGTACTTAGAATGATCGAAGTTAAGATACCTGGCATCGCACTTGGTAAGATCAAACGCCAGATGGTGTAAATTCGTGAAGACCCTAGAGCATAAGAACCTTCTCGGTATGTTTGAGGTACCGACATTAGTGCTTCTTCAGTGGTACGAATAATGACAGGTAGTATCAGAATACTTAACGTAAGTGCACCTGACAGAATCGAAAAGCCCAATCCAAGAATGGCAACAAAGAATGTCATACCAAACAAGCCAAAGATAATCGAAGGAATACCAGCGAGTGACTCTGTACAGAAGCGAATCACTTTCACTAATCGACTACCCACTTTGGCATATTCTGTGAGGTAGATGGCCGTCATAATACCCAATGGCGCGGCAACGGCAATCGATGCAATAACCATATACAGTGTCGACACAATCATTGGAAAAATGCCGTGTTCATCACCTGTACGTGTATAGTCGTCAGTAATGAAATTCCAATCTACGTGCTGAAGACCATTCGACAAAATGTACCAAATAATCCAGAACAGGAATCCAACCGTTAGCGCCGCTGCAGCCCATACGAATGCACTAAGCATGTTATCTTTAAACTGACGCGAGCGTTTTAGTTTTGCGTAATCCATAATCATTACCCGTCTCTATTTGGTCTTCTGACGATTAAGATAAAGCAGCACTGCATTGAGCATCATGATAAATGCCAACAGAACAACACCTGTTGCGTAAAGTGCGCTTGCGTGAACGCCGCTTGCATACGACATCTCAATGGCGATATTCGCCGTTAGCGTTCTGGCTGCATCCAGAATGCCTTCAGGCATAGCTGGAGCATTACCCATCACCATAATAATCGCCATCGTTTCGCCTAAAGCACGGCCAATACCCAAAATGACACCGGTCATAATGCCCGAACGTGCCGCCGGAACGAGTAACTTGAAGATGGTATAAATCTTTGACGCACCAAGAGCAAGAGAGCCTTCTTTGTATGCACGAGGTACAGCGCGAATTGAGGTTTCAGAAACGGTAATCACAGTAGGTAGAATCATCACGCCAAGTACAATGATACCGGCAAGAATCGTATTGCCCGCTGGCACATCAAACACATTTTGAATGAGCGGAACAATAATCACCAAACCAAAGAAACCGTACACAACCGAAGGAATACCAGCTAATAGTTCCACCGCAGGGCGGATCACGTCAGCTAAACGCTTTGGGGCGATTTCTGCAATAAAAACGGCGGTTAACACGCCAACAGGCACACCAACGACAACAGCACCAAATGTTGATACAACCGATGCCACAATCATGGTTGCCACACCGTAAAGCGCAGGTGGTAACCAATCTTGACCAAGAACGATGCCACTCACACCTACTTCTTGAAAAGCGGGTAGCGATTCGCGCACGATGAAGTAAGCAATAACGGCTAGAGAGACAATACCAATAACGGCACTGGTGAGAAACAAGCCATGAAAGATGCGCTCTTTCCAGTCAACGCGCTTTTTCGCTCGTAAACCAGGCTTTGAAATTTGAGTCGCTTCAGTGTTCATAAGCTTTTCACTATTTGTTGCGATGGACATATAAAATCACCGTACTTGCCCAAACTATCTGGGCAGTCGTGTAACAAAAGGCTCAGCCCAAAAGTAGGCTGAGCAATTAATTAATGTTTCAAGGTATTAGTTAACTGAGATGTAGCCTTTCTGCTCAACAAGCGCTTGTGCGTCTGCGGTTAACATCCAGTCTAGGAATTTTTGTGTTTCAGCTGAAGGCTTGCCTTCTTGGTAAAGCACTAGGAAAGGACGAGCAACTTGGTAAGTGCCATTCTTCACGTTAGCAACAGAGGCTGGTGTGCCGTTGATGTCTAGCGCATTCACTGAACCATCGACAGTACCTAGTGAAATATAACCAATTGCGTATGGGTTAGAAGCAACCATGGTTTTCAGTGCACCGTTACCGTTCGCCACTTGAGCACGTTGAGAAATAGCCGATACTTTCATACCTGATACTTTCTTTTTCAGCTTCATGATGTCTTCAAATGCACCACGAGTGCCTGAAGCCGTATCGCGAGTAATCGCTACGATTGGCTTGTCAGCGCCGCCAACATCTTTCCAGTTGGTAATTTCACCTTTGTAGATTGCGGTTACTTGCTCAGCGGTTAGGCCTTCAAGTTTGTTATTAGGGTTAACTACAACCGCGATACCATCTCGAGCAACCACTTCTTCAATCAATGTTGCTTCTTTTTCTGAATTTTTTAGGTTGCGTGATGACATGCCTAAGTCAGCGCTGCCATTTTTTGCCGCTTTTACGCCCGCCGAAGAACCAGGTCCTTGTACTTCGATAAATACGTTCGCATTGTCTTTCATGTATGTTTCAGAGAAAACTTCCATCAGCGGAGTTACGCTACTAGAACCTACCGCAGAGATAGTTTCTTTCGCTGAAGCTGGAGTCACTGCTAGTGTGCTTAGTAGAGCAATCGCTCCGATAACTGTCTTTTTCATCACAAGTTCCTTTAATGGCTTTATTGCCGTTGTGTTTATTCAACGATGCCCACTTTAGGGAGGAAATATGACAGTTGTGTTTCACTTTATTGAAGGCTGCATGACATTTTAGTTTTTATTCTCCTGCACATCCCATCTCAAAAATCTCAATTTAAAACCATGATAAACAAGGATTTAGTAAAATAAAGGAAGGGTAAAACCAAGCTGATTCGTACAAAAACACACCAACGTTGCGGTGTCACAATTAAATTCATTTGAGCCGTTTATGAATGATTGAAGCTGTTAAATAGAAAAAAGCCAGTCAGAATACTGACTGGCTTTTAGCCCAACGACGTTGGATTACAGGAGCAAACTAGTCTAGGGGGAAAGACTAATTAGCTTAGGGGGAACTGTTTAGATAACGACATTAAAATTGGCGACCCTATGCTTTCGATTTAAGCAAAGCGGCAGCACTTAACATGGCATCTTTGGTGCAGACATCAATTATTTTTATATTATTAAATCGTTCAGGATCTTTGATCGCCACATCGTGAGCAAAAATAACAAATCGCGCTTTTTCAACATCTTTCGCCGTAATACGATTGTTAATCCCATTGGCGCCTTGCGTCTCGACTTTAATTTTTACTCCCAGTGCCTGCGCCGCTTTTTCCAATGATCTTGCCGCCAAGAAAGTATGCGCTACGCCTGAAGGGCAAGATGTGACTGCCAATACTTCGGCCTCACCTTCACCTTCCACCGCGCCAAAGTGCAATGCATTGGATGAATGCTCATCTTCGTTAACGGTCTTTTTCAATAAGATGACAATAGCTGCCGTCGTCATCGCCCCAACAAGAGTGCCGATTATGTAGCCCAACTTACCATCCACCACGGGTAGAACTATCCAACCGCCCCATGGCGCATGGTTGATGACATGGAACATAAAGCCAGTCACATTCCCGACAATGCCACCAGCAACGATGGCTGGGATGACTCGAGCTGGGTCTGCGGCGGCAAAAGGAATCGCGCCTTCACTGATACCAATCATGCCCATGATGCCCGCAGCTTTACCTGCCTCACGCTCTTCACGCTTGAACTTCTTCGGTGAAAATAGCGTTGCTAATGCCATACCGAGCGGCGGCGTACAAATCGCAATACCAACCCCACCCATCAACCATGGTTGGGTATTCACTTGGCTCTGCGCGAATAGTGTCGCGACCTTGTTAATTGGACCGCCCATATCGAACGCCGTCATCGCGCCGAGGACCGTACCTAAGATAATTTTTCCTGACCCTGCAAGGCCCGCCAGCCAATTGTTAAGCCACTCCATAGCATTGGCAATCGGTGTACCAATCAGCCACATCACCGCCCCACAAGTGACAAAAGTACCGACCAACGGATAGATAAAGATCGAACCTAGCGAGGTCATACTGCTTGGCAACTGAATTTTTTTAAGCAGATGAACCACAAAACCGGCAAAGAATCCCACCACAATTGCACCAAGAAAGCCTGTGTTGTAATGGCTAACAGCAATCCAAGAGCCAATCATCCCCGGAGCAAGACCTGGCTTATCGGCGATAGAGTAAGCAATGTAACCGCCAAGCACTGCGGTAAAAAGAGTTAATCCCGCAATGCCCATTTGCGCGATATCAGCGAGGATGCCGTTGGTTGGCACGCCACCATGGCCGGAAATCATGACCGATAGCGACAGTAATACCCCACCAGCCACAATAAAAGGGATCATGTGGGAAGTGCCAAATAGCAAGTGCTCTTTCGCTCGCGCCAAGCTCTGTTTTAATGGGCTTGGGGAAACCGAAGATAGATCGACTCGATCTTGATAATGGGCGTGACTTTGCTCAGTTTCGACATCGGTAAGTAAAACCAGCGCTTGTTCGACTGTCTCTACCTTTTTAAGCGAGTCCACAAAGCCATCTTCAATCAGTTTCGATGACAATTGCGCCAATACCTCAATATGGTGGTGATCATCTCCATCTGGAGAAGCCAACATGAAGAACACGTCCGATAGTTCGCCATCTTCCGCACCATAATCAATACCTTTACGGCTAATTCCAACAGCAACCGCTGGAGTCGAAACCGCATAACTTTTGGCATGAGGAATCGCAATACCTTGCTCAAAACCGGTATTACCTATCTTCTCTCGCTTCCATATATCCGCTAAAAATTCATTTTTATTGTCCAATTTGCCTGCCGATTCTAACAACTCGACAAGCTCCAGCAATACTTCTTCTTTTGTTTGAGCTTTTAACTCTAAACTAATCGTCTCTGGCTCTATGAGATTGGTGATATCCATTACTGTTTTACCCAAATGACCTATAGCTAAGAAGACCGAGGAGTGTTCTGGTTTGTGCATAGATTAGCCACACTTGTCTCGGTGAGATACAGGAGGAATCTAGCATTAACTGGAAAAATGTAACACTCATTTCAAACTGTGATGAGGCTCTTATCTATCAGTGGTTTAAATCGATCTTTTGTCGCTTTGATATGCTAGTATCCAGCAAAAATAGAGTCGAGATTCATGATGAAAATTGTTGCTGTGACAGCTTGCCCTACAGGCATTGCACATACTTATATGGCCGCAGACGCTTTAGTAAAAGCGGCATCTAAATTTAACGTCCAAATAAAAGTTGAAACCCAAGGCGCTATGGGCATTGAAAACCCATTAACCCCCGTTGATATTACCCATGCCGATCGCGTGCTGATCGTCTCTGATATTGAGATTGAACAAGCAGGCCGATTTGAGGGTATGAACATCGTACAGATCCCAATTGAAGACGTATTGTTGAACGTCGACAAAGTCTTTCTTGTTCATTGCCGATAGATAAATAAAAGCGCCAACTGCGGATGAACGAATACCAAATTACCTTTCTAGTTGATGATGCTAACGCCAGTGCTCATGTCGCTTCGCCGCTGCATCGCATTGCTAAAAAATTCAAAAGCTCCCTGCATATCCTCAACATCACCCAAGACCGTTGCGCCAAGTTGACGCAGTCAATGGCGATGTTACAAGCAGGACTCTTGAAAGGTGATTTATGCCAAATTACCGCAATCGGTATTGACGCGGAACTGGCATGTTTTGTCATCAAAGACATCATTGCTGATCACTTCACCCTGGTGGGTTCACAGATCAACTATGAGTTTTCCAGTCAATTGGCTCAGCGCTTACCGCAAATTTGCCCACCGAGCGAAATTCATTGGCACTATGCCAAAGCGCGCACTGAGCTGACAAAGTTTGAATGTTTAAAAGGGCTTGCCCAATTAATTCATCCAGACGATCCCGATGAACTCATTCTTGCTTTCATTAAACGTGAAGAACGTTCCTCAACGTGTGTCACCCCCGGCATCGCTTTACCACATGTTATGTTTGGTGGTGTTGAACACGTTTCTATCGCCGTTATCGTGAATGACAAGGCAATAGACTGGGCATCAAAGATGGGCGATGTACATATCGCAATAGCACTGGTAATTCCTGCAAAACCCACTCGTGATCAAATCGTTTCCGCTACCAACCTCACCCGTAACCTGCTAAGCGGGCAAATGGCTGAACGGTTATTGTCAACCAGAAGCAGTGTCGATCTACAAGCTCTATTGATGTATTCAATGTCACGCCTAATCGCATAATTTAGGCGCCGATTTCAGTCTCTATTATCAACCCAGTGTTTAATTAAGCCGAACCACGATATTCCGTTGGAGTGCGCCCTGTTCGCGTTTTAAAAACTCGGCAAAAATAGTTCACATCTTTAAAACCACAACGTACCGAAACATCACTCAGTTTAAAGTTATATTTCTTCAACATAAATTTAGCGCGATCAACACGCACCCAAGTAATGTAGTCCGCCAATGTCATATGGCCTTGTTGACGGAATAGGCGGGACAAATGGTTCGAAGAGATACTAAAGCGCTCTGCAATACTGTCGCGCGTGATCGGGCGGTGAAAGTTTTCTTGGATATAAATACAAATCCCTTGATAGAGATCTTGGACGCGACTCTGAGTTTGCTCGACAGGCGCCTCCAACATGGTTTTGCTGTATTGCAATAATGCTTGCAGTAACAGCTCATCCATTGGTTTTTTATGGCTCTCACGCGCCAGCGAACTCAGTGCTTCAAGAATATTATCAATCGCAAATCCTGAACGCGTCTGGATGCTGTGCTTTTGGATATCATAAAAACCGGTCTCGCCCTTGCGCTTGCTTACCAAGCTAAGCCCTAATTGGCGACGACCAAACAAAATACTCAAAACAGAACAGTTAGTGTCCCAATCAGGTTTATTCCAACAGTTTGGCGGAATAAAAATCGCATCTCCTGCTCTCGCGGTGATATGAGTCACTTTGCGATCATGGCTTTCCATCTCGTTGACATATTCGCCATCAAGTACCAGCTCTAAACGTGGAAAATTCACTTGGTAACTAAATTCAGGTGGGGTATGGAAATCACCAGCAAACCATATGTTATGCAAAGGCTCGCGCTCACCCAATACTGACGAAATCAAATCGTGGAAAATCATTATTTACTCTTTGCATACACCAAAAATGCTCTTGGGATAGATATACATCGCCCGCTCATTTCGTGCTACTGAGTAAAGTCACAGTTCGGAACTTAAGTTACAAAAATCCAGCAAAAGCACCAATATTGCAGCTTACCATTATCTCCCATCATGACCATTCAACCAATCGCCTCCTACATAAGGAAGCTATAAATAACAATTAGTTAACCTGAACATCCTGGCAAGACTCTGCTCATCATGCATTACTCGATCTCAATCACACAACCAACAGTCCGATACAATCTTCCAGTAAATGAGTTTTTTCTTCACTACAGCACACCTCCCTCTCCCAGCAAAATATCCGCTAGGTAATAAACCACATCAAATAACGGAGAGATGGTCGCTCAGTGATCGCGTTTTATATCTGCATCTCACTTTAAGGTGAAGAAATGCAACGTCGATGACCACCATCACTATCCATAAACCTCTTAACATCCACACTCGTCCTTACGGTGATTGCTATGTCTGATCTTGCGCCAAACCCTGTTTTTTTTCCGATGACCAACGTAATACAAAACTACGCTTGGGGGAGTTCATCATCATTCAATCAATTATTTGGTATGGCAAACCAAACCGGTGAGCCACAAGCTGAAATTTGGATGGGGGCACACCCTAACGGTTGTTCAACCGTACACAACCAAAATGGAGAGCCTACTAAGCTGTCTTCACTTATTGCGCAGAATATCAATTCATTCTTGAGTGAAAAGGTTGCAACACGCTTTGGTGAATTACCCTACTTATTTAAAGTGCTCGCAGCAGAAAAAGCGTTATCTATTCAGGTTCATCCTAATAAGAGTCAAGCAGAACGCGGATTTGCTCTTGAAGAACAGCTCGGCATTCCGCAAAGTGCTGGAAATCGAAATTACAAAGACGCGAACCATAAGCCAGAATTAGTCTATGCGTTAACAGAATACCATGCCATGAACGGCTTTCGATGCGTTACCGAGATCATTGAGAACTTTACTCGCCTTGCGATTCCGACCATTGAGCCACTGTTAGCTCAATTGAAAGCAAACCCAACCGCACGCGGATTATCGCTGTTTTTCTCAGATCTACTCTCTGTCGATGGAGAGCAAAAAAATCAAGCAATCACCGCACTTCTTCTACGAGTAGAAAATGCCGAAGAACCGCTATATCAACTGATTGTAGAGCTCGAAACCCAATACCCAGGTGACATTGGTTTGTTTGCTCCATTGATGCTCAATGTGATCACTCTGCAGCCCGGTCAAGCCATGTTCCTCGATGCCGAAACACCTCATGCTTACCTTAAAGGGACGGGCCTTGAAATTATGGCCAACTCAGACAACGTACTGCGTGCCGGTCTTACGCCTAAGTTTATGGACATTAACGAACTTGTTTCATGTACAAAATTTGACGAGAAACCCCACGACAGCTTGTTATTAAATCCTATTGAATGTGATGCGATGTTGGAATACCCAATCCCAGTTGACGACTTCAAATTCGCCATTGTGTCCCATTCACAGCAACGTCAGATCCACACGGAAAGCGCCGAGATATTGCTACCTTTGGATGGTGCAATGGTGCTGACGCACGTTAATGGGGAGTCTTGCTTGATTGAAAAAGGTCAATCGGTATTCATTCCAGCTTACGCACAAAACTACACGATTGATTGCGAAGGGCGTGTGGCTCGCGCTTACAGTTAATCGACAACCCATGTTTCTTTAGCCTCGCATTCGCGGGGCTTTTTTCTTTCCATTCTCAATTCTCAATTCTCAATTCTCAAACGGCCCATTGCCAAATATCTCACAGTTTTATTGATGACCTCTATCACACTTAAATCCGCTTGATACAAATCTACAGTGGATGGTTTTTTTTTGCTATTTCGCAAAACACTCGCTTGGATTAATTTTATCGCATTACTTCAACACCCGAGTTAAACATGATTACTACACTAACAAACGTCAAATTAATTAAACACGAACTTCAAGCAACTAATAAAAAAGAAGTGTTCGAAGAATTGGCTAAAATGCTATTTGATGAAAATCGAATCAGCAATAAAGAATCATTTTTACAAGATATTGAAACTCGTGAATCTGTCAGCGTCACTTCAACCGAAGGTATCGCTTACCCACATGCGAAAAGCAAGGCCGTTATCGACCCTGCAATCGCAGTTGGTGTAAAGCGCGAAGGTATTGACTACGGTGACGAAGACGGTATCAAACCAACCGTGTTTTTTATGATTGCTTCACCTGATAACGGTGCAGATCATCATATTTATGTACTACAAGAACTATTTGGAAAATTCAGTGATGAATTTATCCAAGATATTAATAACGCGAAAGATCAAAACGAAATTCTGAATATTTTAATCAATTCTTAAGGTGGATTATTTATGAGTACCCTAACAGCTCAAAATACCAGCAATACTGATTTTAAAAAGACACTCAGCACATTAAAAGGCCACCTACTTTTTGGTACCTCTCACATGTTACCTTTTATCGTTGCGGGTGGTGTTCTACTGGCTCTTGCGGTAATGGCATCTGGTAAAGGTGCGGTTCCTGCAACTGGCATCTTGGCAGATATCTCAAATATCGGCATTAAAGGCTTGGTGCTATTCCCGATTATTCTAGGTGGTTTCATCGGTTACTCAATCGCGGATAAACCAGCACTGGCTCCAGCTATGATTTCTTCTGGCATCATGGCTGACATGGGCGGCGGTTTCCTAGGTTGTATCGTGGCAGGTTTCCTTGCGGGTGGTGTTGTATACCAACTGAAGAAAATCCCTCTTTCTCCAAATATGACTGCTCTTGGTGCGTACTTTATCTACCCACTAATCGGTACTCTAGTATCAGCTGGTATCGTTCTATGGGGCATTGGTGAGCCAATCAAACTGTTCATGACTTCAATGAACGAGTTCCTTGCTTCAATGGCAGGCGCATCGAAAGTAGTTCTAGGTGCTATCCTAGGCGGTATGACTGCATTCGACATGGGTGGTCCAATCAACAAAGTAGCAACGCTATTCGCTCAAACTCAAGTTGATACTCAACCATGGCTAATGGGTGGTGTTGGTATTGCAATCTGTACGCCTCCTCTAGGTATGGCTCTTGCAACTTTCCTATTCAAGAAGAAATTCTCTAAAGAAGAACAAGAAGCAGGTAAAGCAGCAGCAATCATGGGTTCAATCGGTATCTCTGAAGGTGCTATCCCATTCGCAGCAAACGACCCAATGCGCGTTCTTCCTTCAATCGTTGCGGGTGGTATCGTAGGTTGTGTGTTCGGTTTCCTAACTGACATCCTGCTACACGCACCGTGGGGTGGTCTAATTACAGCGCCTGTATCAAGCAACATTCCAATGTACGTAGTGGGCATCGCTCTAGGCTCTCTAACAACAGCACTTATCGTTGGTTTCTGGAAACCAGTCGTTGAAGAACAAGCTGAAGAAGTTGAAGCAGCACCAGTTCAAGCAGCGGCAGTCGCTCCAGTGGCAGGTGAAGGCGAGTACGATGTAGTTGCAGTAACTTGTTGTCCATCAGGTGTTGCACACACTTTCATGGCAGCAAAAGCGCTAGAAAAAGCAGGCGCAGCAGCAGGTATCAAGATCAAAGTAGAAACACAAGGTCAAAACGGCATTCAAAACCGCATCACTGACCTAGACGTAGCCAACGCGAAACTGGTTATCCTTGCTCACGATATCCAAGTGAAAGATGCTCACCGCTTTGCAAACGCAAAAGTTATTGAATGTTCGACAAAAGAAGCGATGAAACAAGCTGCGACTCTAATTCAAGCGTAACAACCGCAATAATTAGACAAGATGTGATTTAACGATCACTAAGCACTAAACAAATCCGACACTTTCATCGAGAGTGTCGGATTTTTTATTTAATGGGTATTGCATTAACACCAACATTACAAGCGAAGTGCATCACAAACATTATCGACTTTTTGTCTTTACACTTTGGCTTTACCACTCTCCCCCATAAGCTAAACCTCGTTGTTATTTTACTGGCGATTCACAATGAATTTGTCCCTAACACTCAACATTATCGATATCATTGAAGAACAGCTGCCGAATAAAGTTGCTATTCAAGAGGTCGCTCAGCAGTGTGGGTTCAGTCGCTCCTACTTACAGCATCAGTTTAAGGCGACCACCGGGATTTCTATCTCTCAGTATCAAAAACATCACTAATCAACCTGGCTATGCAACAACTTGCTCACTGTGACCAGCGTATTCTTGATGTCGCGCTTGAATATGGTTTCGAATCGCAAGAGGCATTTTCTCGAGCATTTCGCCAATATACCTGTACTCAACCCTCTCAGTTGCGTGGTCGAGAAATCTGGGCAGACCGCATGTCATTTCCACGCCTCAATATCAAGCATCTCCGCCTTCTCAGCTCAGTGCTGATCTTGCCCTTGACGATAGTGTCGCAAAAACCCACGCGATGGGGGTGCTATACGTTGAGCTCTGCGAAATTGAGCCAGTTTAGGTATCGCTTTAGACGCGCTGTCAGAGGAATCACGGAGAAGGAACTGTAGAGAAGAAATAACACAGTGAAAACAAAACAGCCGATGGTGAAATCCAATCGGCTGCTTAATTTCTTTTGAATCTCTTTGTGCAGTAAGGGATCGGTTCACAACAAAACCGTTGCTATGCATTCTTCTCCCGATTGGACGGATGAATCACCTTTACAGGAAAATACTTATCTTTAATAAACAGGCACGCGGCACCAATGAGCGCGACCACAGAGACAAAGAACAACGCATTCATATGTAAAAACCATGCGAAGATTGCTGCGAGAAACGCAATAAAGGTGATCATGCGGCTGTTTGTCATCACGTGACCTAATTTTCTATCCATAACTCCTCCTCTATCTACTGGAAATATCGAAAAAGCACGAACAAAACTAAAGAGCCGTTCCGTTATTGGCTGATAATAAGCCCAATGCGTGCAGTGAAATTATCAGCAAAATCGTATAAAAAAACCGCAAACAAGATCTCAAAATCACACTAACGGATGAGGCTATTAAAGGTTATGTGAGAGTCAACACAAATAGTTATCGAGCACTTAGATATAGGCATCAACAAAGAAATAACCCGTCATTATGGTACTGGATATCACAACAAAGGTTTTAATATAGATAGGCGCTAATTGACGCGAAATTCGAGCCGCAAGATACCCTCCAAACACACTGCCCGTTAATACGGCCAACCCCGGCAACCACGCAATCATATCTTGATAAACGAACACTACCATGGCACTCAGAGAGACGCCGCTTGACACGACCAATTTGAGACCGTTCATTTGATTAATGTCTTGGTACCCCGCCAGAATCAGATAGCTCAATACCACAATGCCTAAACCCGCGTTAAAAAAGCCCCCATAAGCACTGACTAAAATCAATACCGCGGGTAAAATCCATTTCGCTGTCTGTTGTTTTTCAAGCCAACGACTGAGGTAAGAGCCGAACAGAAACAGCAAGGTCGCAAAGAGCAACAACCACGGGATAGTACGAGTAAAAAGCTGCTCATCGATGGTAATGAGTAAAGCAGCCCCTATAGTCCCCCCCACCACGCTTAACGCAAGAATCACAGCCACTCTAGCGGGTTGATGCATAAAGTCGTCTCGAAAGCCATAAGCCCCCGACACGTAACCAGCACTGACAGAAAAAGTATTGGTTGCATTCGCGACAACCGGTGAAATTCCGACCAACATTAATGCTGGGAAGGTAATAAAACTGCCTCCGCCCGCAACGCTGTTTATGACTCCGCCAATCACTCCAGCAAAAAATAGCAACCACCAATCCATCCACGTTCCTTCGCTTTATTTCGTTATCGCCAATTCATCTTTCCTTGATAGAAAGCCACTCTACCGACAAAACAGCTAAATTTACATGCCACTTTAGCCGTGTGTTAGTCGAGCAACTCAGCCAATATATCCTGCCAACTTCGAACTTCATCACGAAAATATTGAGTCTGTTGCTCTGTCATTAGATTAATCACTTCAACCAAGTAAGCACGCCCAATCGTACTATTATGCTCAATACGTTTATCAAGTTGGTCAGAATAAAACAGCTCTGGGCTATAAAGCAGCGAGTTTAACAAAGCAGCCAATTTATCTGGGTTATGTCGGTGAGAAAACAGCCTTATGAGCTCGACTCTAAGTTGAGTTTGGTACTCAAACCATAACGGCGTCGTTACTTGTAAATCGGATGCCCAAGCGTCGATAACCTTCAACTGTGAGGACGTTAGCGGCCCCAACCAATCTTCAAGGTTTTCGCTAATTCTGTTTTTATAAAGAGCGATGAGTTCTGCTTCGTCTTCAGATTCTCGCTGATGCTTAAATTGCACATGACGCACTCGTAGTGCGTTCATAAACTGCTCAACCTGAGCATCACTCATGCTAGCAATCAACAGCGTAATGACTGGATAAAACCGATCTAATAACTGGGATGAAAATTGACGCCAGCGAGCTTCATGCGAGATAAATTGGGCTTCGGTAAATGTACTAGGAGAAATCAGTAAAATTTGGTTCAATTCCGCAATATAGGCGGGAATTTCTTCGCGACGATGCCACACACTGGCATCCTCAATGGCAAAGCTGATCACCTCTTGCTGATTGTCGTTAAGTTCAACAAACTCTTCAACAAAGCGAATCGCTATCCAATCGGCATTGTTATAGACAAATTTAGTACCACAACCGCTGAGTGATAGACAGACCAACAGCAATAATAGCCAAGGTTTCATAGCACCTCCCTGTTTCATCGTATCCTTCCACTGCTGGTTATCGATATTAGCTTTAATCTATACCGCCAGCTTAACCAAGAAGGTTCAAGCAGATTTGTACGAAAAATTGACATCAAACTGACTAAGATCCCAATGATCTTTTTGACAATACTCCATACTGCATTCAAATTATAACAAGCACTTACTCACTCTCGGCTGCAAAGTAGCCTGTTAGGAAGGAAAAAACATGAAGAAATTAATGGCTGTTACTGCGTTTGCCGCCTTGTCACTCGCCGGCTGCGCAACACAATCTGAACCGAAACAAGCAACTTCACCAATCTGCCAAAATAAGATACTCGCAGGTGGCTGGCAAGTTGCTGAAATGACGCCTGAAGTTGAGAAAGCAGTCGCAACATTAATGGATCGTATGAATACCGCTTCACCATTAAAACAAGTCAATGAAGTGCGCAGCCAAGTCGTCAACGGTACAAACTATGCAATTGAAATTGAGTTAGAAAACGGCGAAATTTGGCATGCGATCGTTTATCGCAATATTCGTGGTGATTACATGATTGATAGCGTTGCTAAACAAGGCAAATTATGTTCATAGCAATGAAGTGATATCGAAACGAAATTTTCCGTTAGGATCGTGAAATTACTGCATTTAACGCCCAGTTAAGCTGGGCGTTTGCTTTTAATGATCAACGAATTTTTGCAACGCTTTGCCGCAAATATATTCACCAATCGGTATCGCTGATGTTGCGGCAGGACTTGGAGCATTGCAAACATTAAGCGATCGCGCGCTTTCACTAAACAAAAAATCATGCACTAATTGTCCATCTTTAGTTACGGCTTGGGCACGGATTCCCGCAGGATAACTTTCTAGATCATCCAATCTAATCTCTGGACAATATTTATTAACTAACGTCAAATACCCCGGCTTCCAAAGAGAATTAAGCCACTCTTTAATACCCGTACTTAAGTTTGCCCATGTCACCTTCCAAAAGCCGGTAAAACGCAACATCTGCAGCGTATCTTTAAGACTAAAGTTAAATCGGCCATAACCCTCTCTCTTCCATCCTTGGACGGCATTGGGTCCAACCGTCACCGAACCATCAACCATACGGGTTAGATGAACCCCCAAAAATGGTAATTGAGGATCAGGCACTGGATAAATAAGATGATTTACAATTCGGTTATGGCGCGACGCTAATCTAAAATACTCACCACGATAAGGAATGATCTGAAAATCAGTGGCGATGCCCAACATTTTTGTGATGCGATCGGCCATAAGGCCTGCACAAGTAATTAAATACTGGCAATTTATTTGTAACGTTTGCTCATCAGATGCACAGGTGAGTTGGACTTCGTCGTCAAGTTCAGAGATGCCAATCACTTCTATCCCTAAACGAGCTTCGCCCCCTAAGGAGATAAACTCAGCCACCATGGCCTGGGTTACACGTTTATAATCGACAATGGCAGTTTGCTGAACTCTAATAGCGGCTAAGCCACGAATATTCGGCTCAGCCAGTTTGAGTTGCACCTCATCCAATCGCTCAACATCAATCCCATTTTGCTGGCAACGCTGATAAAGCGTATCTAGACGAGTCACTTCTAGTGAATTTGTCGCGACGATTAGCTTGCCACATTCCTCAAAGGGTATCTCATGTTGGGCACAAAACTGCTTAGTCGCTACGGCGCCTCTCACACAAAAATCGGCCTTGAGCGAATCTGGCGCATAGTATACTCCCGCATGAATAACCCCACTGTTGTGGCCGGTTTGATGTAGGGCATACTCTGATTCCTTTTCAACCAAAAGAATCCGTTTATCTGGCAACTTTTTTTTCAACTGCCATGCCGTCGAGGCACCGATAATACCGCCGCCCACAATAATATAGTCGTACATTCCGTTGTTACTCTTCCGCGCTGAACTTCAGCTATGATAGCAAAGCAAAACGGTTAACTCTTTGACTTACATTGCAACGCTAATGACTCATTTATCGGTGAACTACTTGAGTATGGAGAGCTTTATCTCTGTAAAACAGATAAGTGTATGGTAGCTAAACCAACTCACAATCCCAATGAATTTTGCGCCATCTTCAATAACAAAGTGCCAAGAGTGCAATGTACTAGGCAAGACAAAATCAACTATCGCAGATAACCCAAACATGACAAAAAACACCAACAGCAAGGAGACATCTGCACTAAGAATTTTTTCACGAAATAGATAAAGATAAGCCAGCAACATCAATGCATAGGTCATCATAATGATGCTTTCAGGAATACCAAGCCATTGGGGATAAATGACTTCATGCAACATAAAGCAGTCATCTAGAAGCAGCACAAGGCTGATCACACCCGCAAAAAAAAGTGACAGCCCCCGATTACTTGGGTAGCCATATTTCTTCAACAACAACGCGGTCATTAAGCAGACTGATGCAGCACCAGACCAAATAATAACCCCAATATTAGACAGAACGCCCGTCAAAGGATTTGCGCCGGAAAATGAGAGTGGGTCTTTGGATAGCACTTCAAATGGAATACCCATTTTTACACTCATAATGACGGCAAATATTAATAAGCTCACAGCCGGAATATAAACCATGATCAATATATTTTTTGATAAGGGAAAGCAATCCTTCAATTTAACGTTCATTAACACCCCAATATCGAACAATTTAACTTAACTCGTGCACTTAGCGTATCGGCAAAGTAATTTTGAACGGAATAATATCGACTACTGCTTTCTTGTCTAGTAATGCAGCACGTAAATAGTGTTCAATTAGCATGAGTAGCAAATGTAAGAATTTGTTAGCAACTGTACAACACGAATAAATGGTATTTCTTAACATCAGTATTGTTTAGTTTTTAACAAAAAACTCTCTTGGTCATCTAAATCGATAATTTATGCGGTTATAGACATCTGCCACTTAGCCTTGCTTTTTCTCCGTGGCCATACCCACGTATATCCTTACAACGTCTTTACCCTCATTCTGTTTTTATTAGGCGATTGCTGGATTTCATTAATCTTATTTCTAACGTCTTTTGTAAATGAAAGTGAATTTCGCCCCTGCTTACCAACAAAGACAACTTCATTATCGACGACTAATGCTGGCAAGATTTTTATATTACTCAAATTTACACCTTGTTGAGATAATAATCTCTCCACTTCATAAAGGTCTATTTAGTCAGTCTCATCAATAATAACCAACGCGAACTTTACGTGAATATTTAAAAACAATAAAGACCACAAATAAAACTAACTAATACTTTAGTATTAATTTAGTAAAATTACTCTTAACCCATTAGAACTATAAAAATACCAACAACATTAATAACAAAACAATCATTACAACAAACTGATTTAAATGAGAATTTTAAATTTAATAAAAAGTGAATTTATTTACCATCGCGAACAATTCAACCACAGCAAATTAAAAATTTAACTTTACTTCCATTTAATTCTGATAAATATCATTACTTACAGTACTATGAGTGAGGTAGATCGGAGCAGGCATCAAAAAGCCGAGCATCAATGAAAACTCGGCTTTTCGGATTCGAGGACCAGTGATTTAACTGATCATTTAATGAACTGGCGCATCAGACTTAGCGTAAAACTGTCCAAAGTATTGCTCTAATACTTCAGGAGTTAATTCACCTGCAGCTTCTAAGCGCTTAAGCTCTGCCGCAATCTTTTTTTGCTCATCAATAGACGGTAGAGCAACTTCTGGCTCTTCGCTTATCTGCTGCGACATCAGTTCTAGTTCTTTTTCAAAATCACTCATGGACTTAAACTTACCTATACAAAATAACTCTATTGAGTGTACCCATTTAAGCAGCCTTATTCTAGCGTAATTGATGTCCATCACCTGGTACAACGTAGTAAAGATAGCTGTTCTGTAGCACCCTTTCTACGTTAAACGTAATTCCCCAAAAAATGGGGACCTAAGCCCTTACCATGGACCTAATTGGGTAACGGATTGTTATACTAACCATTATCTATTGCCTACAGAACGACAAAGCTTGTGCCAGAACACTCACTGTTAGGGAAAACTTATTGCCAGAAACCTAAGATTTCATAGATTATCTATTGCTTAACTCACTGATTATGATATCAAACATCTCTTACAATATCGGTTTTGGCTATGGATACATAATCTCGGCCATTAATGTGGCAATTTGGTGATAAAAACATCAAACAGGCCATTATGATGAAACCTTTCCTTTGGTACGGTGACTAAATGGAAAACAAGGAGATCAACACCAATGACATCACAAGCCTTTGACCAATTACGACAATACCTAGAAAGCCAAGTCGTTGGGCAAACAGAATTAGTTAAACAATTACTCGTTGCTCTATTGGCCGACGGACATATTTTGGTAGAAGGTCCTCCCGGGTTAGCCAAAACTCGCGCCGTAAAATCGCTTGCAGATTGCATTGAAGGTGATTTTCACCGCATTCAATTCACCCCTGATTTACTGCCAGCAGACCTCACTGGTACGGATATTTTCCGTCCAGAAACTGGCGATTTTACCTTCCAAGCTGGGCCTATTTTTAACAGCCTAATTCTGGCAGATGAAATCAACCGAGCTCCAGCGAAAGTTCAAGCGGCGATGCTCGAAGCGATGGCGGAAAAACAAATCACGGCTGGCAGAAAAACCTATCCGCTTCCTGATCTATTTCTGGTTATGGCAACACAGAACCCAATTGAACAGGAAGGTACTTACCCGTTACCAGAGGCGCAATTGGACCGTTTCCTTTTGCATCTCAATGTCGATTATCCTGATGCGCAAAGCGAACTGGCGATTTTGCGTTTAAATCGTGGCGAAGCAAAAGGTGACAAATGTATTGAGCCGCCGACATTAAGCCAAGCTGCCATTTTTTCAGCGCGACAAGAAGTGCTCAATATTCATATGGCTGAAAGCGTTGAGCAATATATCGTTCGTTTGGTGATGGCAACCCGTCAACCAGATCAATATGACGTAACCCTAGCAAGTTGGATAGAGCTTGGCGTTAGCCCACGTGCAACTATCGCACTTGACCGCTGTGCTCGCGCCCATGCTTGGTTATCTGGCCGAGCGTTTGTTTCTCCTGAAGATGTTCAAGCAATGGCTTATCCCGTACTTCGTCATCGTTTATTACTCAGCTATCATGCACAAGCTGAAGGCACAACGGGTAATCAGGTGATTGAGCGATTACTCTCTTTGGTTGGTAGCGCTTAAGGGTCATGATGGAACACAAGCTTCCCTTTGATGCCAATGGCGTCAATGTCACACTCGATGAGTTGCTATTTTATAAGCAGCAAAGCGTCAAATGGTTACCGCCGGCAAAAAGCCTGTGGTCGCAACTGCTTGGGCAACATCAAAGTCGTCAGTTAGGTCGAGGAATGGACTTTGCCGAAGTTCGTCAATATCAGACTGGGGACGATATTCGCAGCATAGATTGGCGAGTCACGGCGCGGACAGGTAAAACTCACACCAAGTTGTTTAGTGAAGAGAAAGAAAAGCCAGTGGTTCTGTACCTAGACCTCAGCCCTAGCATGATATTTGGCTCAACGCTGATGCTGAAATCCGTAGTGATGATGCACATGGCAAGCCTTGTCGCATGGCTTACTGTCGCGCAGAAAGACCGTATTGGTGCTGTGATTGATACTGGTACTCAACTGGTTGAGATCAAGCCTAGCGCACAAAATCGTGGGCCATTGGCCATTTTGCAGCAATTAATCACCCTTAATGAACAACAACTCGCCACAAACCGGCAAGATAGCAGACACAACTTATCGGCGGCGTTCCAAGCGATCCATCGTCTTGCGCCTAAAGGCGCTGAAATTATCCTGATGAGTGATTTCATCCGCCTGACAAAAGAGGATGAACGCGGCTTATCAAAACTTGCACAACATAATCGCGTGCGCATGATTCACATCTCAGACCCGTTGGAGTTAGGACAAACTCCTTTCCGCGGAGTCGAACAAGTTTCCGATCGAAAGAAAACGCTTTGGCTTGATTTTTCGTCACCAAAAACCCGCCAACAACTTGAGTTGGCATTTACTCACAAACAACAAGGCTTAAAAACTCTCGCACACAAAACAGGGATCAGTTTTAGCGCCTTAACCAGTGCACAACCACTGTTACAGCAACTATCTGGATGAATGTATGACCAGCTCTAACAACGACACAGTATTACCTTTGAATGATTTACACTTACCGGATGTACCATCCTGGTTTCCCCTTGCTTGGGGCTGGTGGGCAACCGTAGCTGCTGTCGTTCTTGTATTGTTATTGATTACCGTCTATTTGCGATGGCAAAAAAAACGCTTAGCGCCAAAGAAAACGGCGTTATTGCTGATCCCAAAAGAAAAGCCTGCGGCGGCAATAGAGTTGGTTCGCCAAGTGGCACTTTGTTACTACCCGAGAGAACAAATCGCTCAACTTACGGGGCGTGATTGGTACGTCTTTTTAGACTCACAAATTGATTCACCTTTGTTTGAATCCAATTTTGAACAATGGCAGAAGGTCCTTTATTCACGTCAAGCAGTCGAAAACAGCAACGAACTCGTTGAGCATTGTTCTCAATGGGTCAATCAGGCATTACCGCCAAAGAAAAGGAGAGCCTAGTTGTTCAATATAGAGTTTGTCTGGTGGCCAGTATTACTGGCACTTCCTTTACCTTTGGTGATCTATTTCCTTGCGCCAAGAGTAAAGAATGCTGCGCCACTTTTCTTACCTTATCTACCAATTGCCGCTTCACAAGTTGCACCAAAACAATGGCTTGCGAAGACACTGGCAGCTGCCATTTGGGTTGCTGTGATCTTGTCGGCTGCAAGACCCGTTTGGTATGGAGAACCGATCATGAATCAACTCGAACATCGCGATATGATGCTTGTCGTTGACTTATCCGGTTCAATGGGTCAGGAAGACATGCTCTATCAAGGCGATTACATTGATCGCCTGACTGCGGTTAAACAGGTATTGAGTGACTTTATTAGCCAGCGAGAAGGTGACCGTTTGGGGCTGATCTTCTTTGCTGATCACGCTTATCTACAGACACCACTAACGCTCGATCGCAATGCATTGAGTAACCAACTCAATATGTCAGTACTGCGTTTAATTGGATCGAACACGGCGATCGGCGAAGGCATTGGTTTGGCGACCAAGAATTTTGTTGATAGTGAAGCCAAACAACGAGTGATGATTTTACTCAGTGATGGCACTAATACTGCTGGGGTTCTTGACCCTATTGAAGCGGCTAAGATTGCGAAAAAGTACGGCGTGACCATTTATACCGTAGGGGTTGGCGCCGGTGAAATGGAAGTGCGCCAATTGTTCATGACACGTACTGTCAATACTGCACAAGACCTTGATGAGGCGAGTTTAAAACAGATTGCTCAACTAACGGGTGGTCAGTACTTCCGTGCGCGGAATAGCGACGATCTCGCAAATATTTACGACACCATCAACCAACTGGAACCCATTAGCCAAGCCACTCAAACTTGGCGTCCACAACAAGAATGGTTTCGCTATCCATTGGCCTTAGCACTATTGCTGAGTGCCTTGTTGCTTGTAATTAGGAGAAATCATGTCTGAATTTGTTTTCCTATACCCTATCTGGCTAATAGGGGTTGCCGGCTGGTTGGTCTTAACTTATTGGCTATTTTCTCGTCGACGCACTCAAAGCCTGATTGCTCCGCACCTTGCCCAAGCTCTCAATATGCAAGCAGCCAAAGCGTCAAAGCTAAAATACTATGCTATCGCTCTATCTGGAGTGCTGGCTTTTATTGCTCTTGCAGGGCCTAGCTTTAACCAAATCGAAAAACCTAGCTTTACCAGCAATAGTGCCCGAGTGTTGATTTTAGACATGTCACTCTCGATGTATGCCAACGATATCCAACCAAATAGACTGAGCCAAGCGCGCTACAAAGCGATGGATTTGCTCAAACAATGGCGTGAAGGATCAACGGGCTTAGTGGTCTATTCTGCGGATGCCTACTTAGTTAGCCCACTTACCAACGACAGTAATACGCTAATTAGCCTCATCCCTAGCCTCTCGCCGGCCATCATGCCTTATCAAGGTGCCGATGCCGCCTCTGGGGTTAAACTGGCGATAGACACCTTAGTGAATGCAGGTTTTGCTCACGGCGACATTGTGTTAATCAGTGACGATCTCGACAATCACGAGACTCAAGCTATCGATGCGCTTATCCAAGATTCACCGTGGCGTCTTAGTATCTTAGGGGTAGGTTCTGCATCTGGCGCGCCAATTCCTTTGCCTAATGGTAGCCTACTCGAAAATAACACTGGGAATACGGTGGTCGCTAAAACAGATTTCGGCAACATGCAGCAAGCTGCGCGATTAGGCAACGGTATTTTTGTTTCAGTTCAGCCAGACAACAGCGATATCAATGCTATTGCAACCATGACCAACCAAATTGAAAGCGCAGAGAAAAGCGCTTCAGACAATCATGTTCGTGACCGACAAAACAGCGGCTATTGGTTAACTCTCGTACTGGTTATCCCTGCTTTATTTCTATTTCGTCGAGGAAGTGTCTTCGCTGTGCTTATTGCGCTGCCTTTGTTAATGCCGTCCCCAGCCGCACAAGCTAACCCTTTTCTCACCGATGATCAGCAGGCTCATCGGTTATTTGAACAAGAAGAATATCAACAAGCGGCAGATTTATTTAAAGATCAACGCTGGAAAGGGGCCGCGCAATATCAAGCCGGTGACTATGAGAACGCGATTAAATCTCTGCAATCTTTTGATGATATTGACAGCCAATACAACTTGGCGAACTCACTCGCGCAAGCGAAGCAATACCAGCAAGCCATTGATAAGTATGAGCAGGTATTGGCGACAGAACCTAATTATCAAGACGCATTACGCAACTTAGAGACAGTGAAAAAAGTGCTCGAACAGCAACAGCAACAGCAACAGCAACAGCAACAGCAACAGCAACAGCAACAGCAACAGCAACAGCAACAGCAACAGCAACAGCAACAGCAACAGCAACAGCAACAGCAACAGCAACAAAATGGTCAAGAATCACAACCATCGAGTCAAGAGCAATCAGAGAATGAGCAGTCTCAGCAGTCTCAGCAGTCTCAGCAGTCTCAGCAGTCTCAGCAGTCTCAGCAGTCTCAGCAAGCCGAGAATGGCGATCAAGCTAAGAGTAAGCAAGCGGAAAAACAATCTAAACCAAAGGCATCGCACTCCCAAGACAATGCCAATAACAGTAATGAAAAAGATCCGCAGGTTAATTCGGAAAACGATTTGCTAAAACAGAAACAGAAACAGAGTGAAGGCATGGCACAAGCCAATTCATCAACACCAGATCAGAACCTTCGCGAAGACGCCGCCTTTCGGAAACTGGAACAAGTGGAAGCCGCTAGAGATCCTAGCCAACTGATCCGTGCTCAGATCCTGCTACAAGCACAACAAAAACAACCACCTAAAGAGTCGAACAAACAATGGTAATATTCAAACATCGCACTCTCTTGGCATTGATGATGACTCTCGTGAGTCTCCTAGCCTTTACCAGTAACGCTTTTGCTGCAAACCTTTGGGCGGTGGTTAAAAGCAATCAAGTGACTCAAGCCGAAGTCTTTCAGTTGCGCCTTATTTTTGATGAGAAAGTAGATGCTGACGCCATTGATTTCAAACCACTAGAAGCGAATTTTTTTCTTGGGCAACCAAGCTTTGCAAGCTCATTGAACTTTACTAACGGCAAACGCCGTAGTTCAAGCGAATGGACGATCGCCCTAAAGGCCAAATCGCTCGGTCAATTGACGATACCAGCCTTCGAAATAGAGGGTAGCTATTCACAGCCGATAGAGATGACGGTAAATGCTGATACGGACTTGCCAAAGCAAAATGATCTCGTTGAGATTCAAAGCCAGTTATCTCGCTCAACGCTTTATCCTGATCAAAGCGCAGAGTTGAACACTCGCCTAATCTTTAAAGCTGACCTACGTCGATTACAAAATCCAAACTTTATCGCCCCCGCTGCGCTCAATAACAGCCCGGGCCTATCTGTTACTGAACAGGGAAAAGCCAAGCAGACAACACAAGTTATTAACGGTGTTGAAGTGACGGTCTTTGAACAACGATTTTTGGTCACAGCCGAACAAGCTGGTCACTACACTTTAAATAGCCTTGGTTTTTCAGCTACTCTGGTACACGGCAGTAACCGTACTGGCAGTACCAAACTCATTCCTATCAACATTGCACCAGAAGCCTTCCCATTGGAGGTCAAAGCAAAACCTCAAGGTTTTGGTAAGCAGTGGATCCCGACCCCGTCGCTGGATTTAACACAACGTTGGTTAGATGCCGATGGCAATGTGCTCTCGACAGTCGCAAAAGATAAAAGCAACAGCGAACTCAAGGTTACAGTGGGTGACTCGATTACTCGCGAATTGACTTTGACTGTAGAGGGTTTAGCGCCAGAACGATTCCCACAATTTATCGTCAATTACCCTTCTGCTGTTCGTCAATACGCTGAAAAGCCTCAGTATACTCAACTCTCTGATGGCAATGTTAAGATGACGGTAAAACAAGTATTGATTGCCCAAAAATCTGGCCAGTATCTCTTACCAAACATTGATCTTGAATGGTGGAATACCGCAAGTGACCGTAAAGTCGTCACTTCGCTTAATGCACTATCCCTGACAATAGAACCGAATGAGTTAAGCGCGGCTCCTGCCGTGGTCACCCCTCCTTCTCTGCCTACGCACAGCGTCGTGGTTGAGTATAATCGCGGTTATTGGCCTTACCTAACTGCGCTCTTTGCCCTTTTATGGATAAGTACTCTTGCTTGGCATATCAAAACGAGATTAAGTCGACACAACGAGGCACCCCACCTTTCGAGTATCGAGCACGACACAACTAAAGCCATACTCATTGCCATTGAGCAACAAGATGCGCCTCGTATTCAGCACCTAATTGGAGTCTGGCTAGCGGAGCAAGAATGTCAGGACTCCCCTCTCATCGACAAAATCAAAACTGAGCTTGAAGCGATGAACAACCATATCTATGGGGGAGGCGATTCGGTGTGGAGCAATGCTCAACTCATCAAACTGATCAACCAACTGGCGAAACAAACACCAATGAAAAAGTGGCAACCGCCTCAATTGGCCAAACTTTAGACAAACAAAAGCTCTGCAACAGATTGATTATTGCATCATCTTTCAGACCAGTATAGTTTTGCCGCTTATCGCAGTATCCATCTACACTATAGGGGATTAGTATTAGGCGGTAATTCAATGAGGGGTAGTATGTCTGCAGTAAAAAAAGAGCATTTAAGCCAGCAATATCGAATTCTCTATTTTGATGGCGACAAAATAGCGGAATTATTAGTTTCTGCTGAAAATAGAGATGAAGCGATCGCCGTACTGAAACAGAATGGATTTGCACCAAGCGATATCTTTTCAATCATTCCATAAAAAAGCAGCCATACGGCTGCTTTTTTATTATTCAACGGCTTCTAATGGCATTTTGTAACCGCGAATGATGTTACGTCCACTGCCTTTGGCTTGATAAAGCGCTTGGTCAGCCTGCCCATAGAGTGCATCAAAGTTAAACTCATCACCCGCCACGTTTGTGACGGTGTAACCAACAGAGACTGTTAACACGCTGCGTCCCTCGTTATCAGCATGAGGTATAGCCTCTTCTTCTATGCTGGAACGAATTCGTTCTGCCAGTGCAACAACCTGCTGCTCATTCTGATTAACGACTAATAATGCAAACTCTTCGCCACCAATGCGACAAAATACTTCATTAGAGAGTTGGGCGTGATACTGCAAAATACTACCAACGCGCATCAGTGCGATATCACCCTGCATATGACCATAATAATTGTTGTACAAACCGAAATGATCAATATCCACTAGAATTAGGCCATAAGTTGCGCCACGGCCTTTATCATCAACACAGATATCCTCTAGCAATGATTCGAGCATACGACGATTACCAAGGCGAGTAAGAGGATCCATCTTCGCCATCAGTTCAAGTTGCTCATTGGCTTTTTGTAGTTCTTTCGTCCGCTCTTTAACCTCTTGCTCCAATGTTTCATTGAGCACATGCACCGCTTCTTGAGCGCGAGTTCGTGACAATACTTCAGTCAGGTTAGAGGCAAACATCCGTATCATTTCACGTTGCTGATGGGTCAAAGGAATACGTCGGATCAAGTTATCGGCGGCGATAAAAGCTACCGGCTCACCGCTGCTACTGGTTAACATCGTCATTGCCGTCCAGCCGAAACCAACGATGTGATAATCATGATAAATCGGCACCGACTCTTCAAACACCACTTCATTCGGATTCGATCGCGCGTTGTTCACGATAGAACGATCAACTAATTCAGATCGGTAATAAGATTCATCGACCACGTTGCCTTGGATGTCAGTTCCCCAAGTACCTTGCATGTAAGAACAATTCTCATCGGTCAAGAAGACCGCTAGGCGATCGATGCCTAAACGATTAATACCAAATGTTACCGCAGATTTACAAACATCACGCACCGTCACGCAACGTGAAAGCTCAACCATACTGGCGTGCAACATTCTCACATTCTGTTCCTGACGCTTGCGAATGTAGATCTGCGCTAACAGCGAGCCAAATGACTCCAACATCTGTTTTTGATAAGAGGTAATAGGCGAACGATTAATGTAGTTATCAAGAGCAACCCAGCCGATGATGTCATCGCCATCGCGCAAGATCAGCATACCGTTCCAACCTTGACCAATCACTGCACCATCGTTGTAAAGAGGGGCATCTTCAAGCACAACTAACCCATCTTGCCCTTCAAAGAGTGCATTGATATAAGCTTCTTCTAGCTGATGAAGATCATATTGAGTGTGTTGCAATTCAACTGTTTTTCCATTCTCATCCGTACCAAAAGTACCACTAAAACAGCGCTTCTTAATATCAAGTAGCATAAATGCCGCACGGTCAAAACCTAATTGTTCGCGAATCGCCTCAACCGCAATACGGTGCAAATCATCAATGGTTTCTGGGTTAGATATCTCAACCGAAATGCGCTGTACTAACTTCATATCTTCAATGAATTTTTCGCGCTGCTGGATAACATCAAGATACTTAGCTTCTTTAATGTCCCGCTGTTTGTATTCACTCGCAGCTTCTAATTCGGCACGGACACATTGCCAACGAGAGGCAATGACTTGTAATAAATCAAGTGAGTTTTCCAGACTGGCTTGCTGCATTTTATCTGCTTCGACATTTTCCAAAATCAGATAGGTGCGCGCTTCTGAAAAATTGTCGATCATGAAAATGTAGCTATCATGATTGATGATACTATTTCCTTCCCACTGGCAGGTTGCCATCGCTAAAGGAATAAGACCATCAGAGGTATCAAATTGAGCGACCCAAGACCAAAAAGTATCAGGATAGTTATTAAGAGTAGTGGGATCACCTTGCTCGTATAAACTCAGAGGTTGCTCGCTCGAATGGGGTTCAGAAACAATACTAGCAGACTGCGGTTCGAGCAGTTCATCAATGTACTGAAAGAGTGAATGCGCAAGAAAGCGATGATTTCTTGCTGACATGATGTTTTTTAGCAATGCGCGCGCAAACATTGAGATCCTTTCTTTCGCTTGAATGGTAATTTCGCATTACAAAATTATCACTGACCTCACGATGAGCAAATAGAATTCGAGACGTCGTGTTAACTACCTCGCACTTAGTTGCGTATAAATATCATATACATGATTCTAATTGCATTTTTTTGATCTTCTGTCCATTTTTTACATTAGTTTCATGCATCGTCTAAAACTCGTGCGGGAACATTAAGCCGCTATTTCATTCTTAATGCTTAGAAAAGGACAGCGATAAAAACCACTCTTTCAGCCATCCTTCGACCAAGATATTGTAGACAGTGAACCTATAACGGCTAAACTCCATGTATTGACCTCAACTGGAATTATGCTTTTCAATGAAACGATGGATTCTCTTACTCGCTTTCGTTGCTTCAACGCCATCACTAGCACAACTTACGCTCATCATTGATGCGCCTGCAAATGAATTGACGGCCAATCAAGTCGCTACCGATAATGTCAGTGTCGATAAAGTCAGCGTTGATAAATCAAAACGTCGCTTATACCTATTCAAAGATGGCGAAGTTATCCGCGAATTTCGTATCGCACTCGGAAAACAGCCAATCGGTCATAAAAAAGAAGAAGGCGACCAACGTACACCTGAAGGCAACTATAGTCTTGGTCATGTGATGGAAAACTCGCAGTTTTACCGCTCAATACACATCGACTACCCAAATCTAAACGATATGGCTATCGCCAATAGCCTGAGTGTTAATCCCGGCGGTGACATTAAAATTCACGGTCAAAAGAATGGTGAGGCCCGTTCGAGTGCATTTGTGCAGAGCTTTGATTGGACAGATGGTTGCATTGCGCTAACCAATGAAGAAATGGATGAATTACTACGACTGGTAAAACAAGGTACCCCAATAGAAATTTTGCCGTGAGTCGAGCGACAACTCATTGCCCTAACCAATTAGCCAGTCATGCTTTAGTCAAATCACTAAACAAGATAAAGAGCCGAGCGTAATACTCGACTCAATGATAATCGGTAAAAGAAATGAGTTAGATAATTTCCCAGCTATGGCTCATTTCAACCCCTTTACCTAGCATCAGGCAAACCGAGCAATATTTCTCTAGTGAGTCGGCGGCAACTTTAGCGGCAACCTGAGGGTCTATGTTATCGCCTGAAATTTCGAAATGTATATTAACCTGTGTAAATATACGCGGTGCCGTTTCACAACGTTCTGTTGTTAATTTTGCAGTGCATGCCGTCACCTTTTGGCCTGCTTCTTTTAAACCATCAACAACATCGACTGAACTACAGCCACCAGCAGCCATCAATACCATTTCCATTGGGCTCGGCGCTGTCGCACCACCATTACCATCCATGACGACCGAGTGGCCTGACTGCGATTGACCTAGGAACTTAAAATCTTCAACCCACTTTACTTCAGCTTGCATTTCTATCTCTCATCAATCTTGGGGAAAAACCACCCCGGTTTGGCGACGAATTTCCGTTAATAACTTAGCAACCACCAGCGAGCGTTGTTTCGCCTCTGGGTCGATGTGATTATTGACGATCTTCTCAGCAAAATCGAGCGCTTCATAGATCATCGGGTTACTATGTTGCTCTACAGAAAGGTCTTCTGTTGCTTGGCCACGAAGCGTTTTGGTGATTTGTTTGCCAATCGATATCATTGACATATGCAACACGCCATCTTCGCCTTGGAATTCGCTCGGCAATAGCGAGTCACTGGTTTTCGAATGCTGTAGCACCACTTCAAACCCGTCATAAGCCAAAATAACACTACCGCTGCCATCCACTCCGGAAGGTAGCAGTTGCGCTTGAGCACTCACTTGCCGCGGTTCACCAAATAGCGTGACCGCCGAAGCAAGACAATAAAATCCAATATCAACCATCGAGCCATTTGCGAAAGCGGGATTAAAGGTATTGGGATTCTCACCGGCTAGATATTTCGGATAACGTGACGAGTATTGGCAATAACTAATAAACGCCTTGGTTAATCGACCTATGCGAGGTAACTCGGCTTCTAATGTTTTAAAGTTTGGCGTGTGAGGAGACATAAACGCTTCACACAAGACAACTTGGTTCTGTTCAGCAGTCTCAAACATACGTTGTGCCAGTGCATAGTTCGCCGCTAACGGCTTTTCACAAATCACATGCTTGCCCGAATGCAATAATTGAATCGCTTGCTCGGCATGAAACGAGTTAGGGCTGGCGATATAGACCGCATCAACTGCGGAACTCGCAGCAAGAGCAGACAAATCATCAAACAGTAACGGGGCAATGTCTGCGGCTTGAAATTGTTGTGCGAAAAAGCGCGCCGAATCCATAGAACGGGAATAAACTGCGCTTAACTGGTACTTCTTAGTAAATAGTGCTGCTTCGATAAATTGTTTGGTAATCCAATTGGTACCTATAACCGCAAGTCTAATCATAATAGGCCTAATTTTGTGCTTAATCCTTATCGCGAGGTAAAGTGTATTTAGTTAAGGGTAAAGACCACTCGCACGGCTAACAAAAGCAGGATGATGCCAGAAAGACGATCGATCAACTGTGCCTTAGTCCTTATTTTATCAATAAAGCGAGAGCTAGAAAGCAAACACGTCACTAGGGTGTACCACAAACCATCCACCACAAGAGGGGTAATCACAATCACGGCTTTGCTGCTGAAATCACTACCAACTGAGATAAATTGGCTAAATAGAGCAATGAAGAAAAGCGAAATCTTAGGGCTTAAGATAGAAATCAAGAAACCTTCTTTCGCAGATTGCCATAAGCTTGTTTGCTCACCCGACTGCAGTTTGGCGGCAACACCGCCTTTAGAACGAAGCGCATTGACGCCTAAATAGGCTAAATAAGCCGCTCCCGCATAGCTAATAGTTTTGAACAGCAGTGGGGATTGCTGCAATACGACCGCCAAACCAATTAAGGTGATGAACGCATAAATACCAATACCAAACGCATGCGCCCATGCGGTGGCAAGGCCGTTACTGCGCCCCCCTGCAAGGCTATGCTTTGCGACCATCGCTAAACTTGGCCCAGGTGACATGGCTCCTAATAGGCAGACAGTAAAAAGCGAAAGCCAGATTGTTAATGTCATCGAATTTTCTTAGATAAGTTTAAAGTACGTTTACACTACGCCCAATTCATCATGCAATGAAATCAAACTTTTTCATATTCCACATGATTTCAGATCATACCTATTGAAAACGGCGAATGTTGCATCACTTGCAATACATTATTACGCATCCACGTATGGGCTTTATCCTGATCAAACTTAGGATGCCACATTAGCCAATAAAGATGAGCTGTCGTTTCAAAAGGTAAAGAACGGTAAGACAATGGAGCTTGCTTAGCCAAATTGATCGCAATGTGCTCTGGCACAATCATCAATAGATCGCTGCTTTGTAGTGCATTAACCGCCGCGGAGAAAAAAGGCACTTTTACGGCGATACGACGTTTGAGCCCCAATGCAGATAAAGCGAAATCGGCGTGGCTATCTTTATCTCCTCCCCCAGTAACCTTTAGATGGGGAAAGCCAACAATATCATCACTGCACCAAAGCGATTTTGCCATTAAAGGGTGATGCTCGCGCATTAGGCAAACTGAGTTGTCCTGACCGATCAGGATACTTGAAAGCTGTTCCGGTGGTTGTGCTAGCATCGTCGACGCGAGATCAATGCCCGTCGATTGTATTTGTGTCAGGTAATCAGGCTGCCATAGTCGATAAGTCAAATCGACAAGCGGGGCTTGCTGGCTAAGCAAGGAAACCACTTCAGGGACGATAAACTGCGCCACATAATCACTTGAGGAAAACACAAACTCTTGCTGCCAAATATCAGGTACAAACGGTATGTCACTAAACAATTCATCCGCCTGCGTTAATAGTGAATTAACGCGACTCAATAATACTTGAGCTCTTGGCGTCGCAACCAATACATTACCATTTCTGACCAATAGAGGATCATCACATAAGGTGCGTAATTGAGCGAGTTGTCGACTGACTGCCGATTGAGTGATATTAAGTCGCTGCGCAGCTCGACTAACATGACACTCTTCAAGTAGGACTTGCAATGAGCGCAGCAGGTTTAAGTTAATATGATTAATCATGGCGTAAAGTATTGAAGAACTCGGTTAATACAGTGTGAGTCGTCAAATGACGTAATTCAGGAATGGCGTGCAGTTGATTGCGAATATTGTTAAGACTTTCCATCGTTTCAGTTTCAACATAAAGCATCATATCCGTCTCCCCACTGATCGCGTGGCTCCATTTGATCCCATCAATCTGATAAAACTGCGCCGCGTAAGACTCACAGTGTTTGGTCGAACTAGAGGTGTCAAACTTCAAAGCCAAATAGGCTTTAATCTTCGGCTGATTATCCACTTTTTTAATATTGGCATGGTAACCCAATATCATGCCGTCCTTTTCGAGCTTTTGGATTCTCGCCGTCACCGCCGAACGCGAAAGGTTCACTTGTCTCGCCAGTTCACTAATGGGTGAACGTGCGTTCGATTTCAGCAGGGTAAGAATTTTTTCGTCAAACTGATCCATATGATTCCTAGTAATAGCCCAACTAATCCGTGTTGAATTAAAATGATAATATCCGATCTTTCTGTGTAATCTAACGGTCATTGTGGCTTTTTTTATCGAAAAATACGTCAAAGTGACACCAAAGACGAACAGTTTGCGCAGTGATCTTAGTGGTAATACCGAGTAAGCTATTTCATCATCTTCAAATAACCTTTCTATCCCAAGGTTATCTGTTTCTGCTTTGCCCACAACACGGAGTCAATGAGCAAGTGATGGCACAATTGAAAAAGGAAATAACCCTTATCTCCGGCATAGGGCAGTTATCAACCACATTACTTGGCACAGGTCTTTTTATGGTGCCAGCACTTGCTGCGGGGATCGCAGGCCCACTATCACTGTGGTCGTGGCTACTCTTACTGGTTGGTATCTGCCCCATCGCCCTCACCTTTGCTCAATTAGGTAAGCGATATCCCAGCGCAGGAGGCACTGCATTTTTCGTCCGTCAGGCGTTTAATCGCCGCCTAGAAAAAAGCATTGCTTGGTTGTTTCTGAGTGTTATTCCGGTCGGTGTCCCAGCGGCGATTGCACTAGCCGCAGGTTTTCTACAACCATTGTTACCCACACAACTCAATAGCCCCCTTTTGGCTCAAACCTTCACCGTTTTCTTACTCGTCATCGTCAATTTGTCCGGCACAAAGTCTTCAGGCCAACTACAAACTCTCATTGCTCTGGGTATTTTTATGCTTGTCGCCGCATTATGGTGGTTTGGCAGTATTTCCCCACAAGATCTTGTTATGCCGACAATCTCGCCGTCAGACTGGCCAATGATTGGTAGTGCGCTAGCGGTGATGTTTTGGTGTTTTGTTGGGATTGAAGCGTTTGCTCATATGGGAGAAGAATTTAAAAACCCTCAGCGTGATTTTCCAATCGCTATCTTGGTCGGCTGTGGCATCGCCGGAGCCGCTTATTGGGCTTGCTCGGTGGTCGTTATAAAATACCATGCCTACGGCAGTACCGAGTTTGATACGGGGTCAATTCCCTACCTTGCACAACTGCTGTTTAATGACACACTCAAACCGTGGATCAGTGCATTAGGTTTTGTCGCGTGCTTTGCCAGCATCAACTTATACACGCAAAGTCTTGCTCGTATGGTTTGGGCGCAAGCGCGAGAGTACACACCAAGTAGTCGTCTTGCCAATCTGTCTACTAAAGGCGTACCGGCTAATGCAACGTTCACGGTCGGAGGTGTATTACTGCTCTCATGCATCGTTGGCGAGCTCACCCAATTAGACTTAGAATTTTTTGTTAAGCTCGCCAATGGTGTATTTATTTTGGTCTATCTCATGGCTATGCTCGCCGCGGTAAAACTGCTGCAAGGGTTCGCGCGATTACTGGCGATAATTGCCCTAATTATCTGTGCTATCATGCTCGCGTTATTAGGTTGGTCAATGTTGTATGCGGTTGGCTTATTTGCGCTATTGATGTACAAAATCAATCCCAACGAAATATCCCAACCCGAGCCTATAAGTAATAAGTAATGTTTAGTTTAGCTCTTGTAAACGCTGAATAAACTGCTTAGGGGTTAATGCTCGCTGCTTTTTGAACATACGATTAAAGCTTGCGACATTTAGGTATCCAAGGCGTGCGGCAACCTCATCAACTGTCGCACCTTTCACCATCATATCAACCGCAATGTTACTCATCACATAGCCCATCACATTGGTAAAGTTCATTCCCAGTGCATGCAAGCGTCGTTGGAACTGCTGTGATGACAAACCAACTAATTTTGATACCTTCTCTACGGTTGGAAAACCGTAATGGCAGCTATAATTAATCACCTCATAGATAACCTTTATCTCATCATCCGGTTCTGGCATGTTTAGAAATTCATCGAGGTCGGTAAAATTCATCGCTAACGATTGATTGCTACGGTATGGGCGCATCGATTGCGTCGCCATACGCAGATCGGAATGAAACCACACTTCTGTTTTTGAGTGATTCCAACCAATATCACAGCCAAAATATTGCTTATATTTAGCGTCATTTTGTCGTATGCCTGGCATCATGATTCGCATTGGCGAAAACTGCTCTCCAACATAATGACGAATTAATTTAGTCATAAATATCGCAGCTCGCATACCATCATGAACTTTGTTATGAGGATCGATAAACGGATTTTGATAAACCCATTTAATAATGTGGCCGCTTTGCGTACCGGAAAGGAAAGCCCCTGATTGCAGACTTCCGATGCCGTAATTTAAACGACGAATAGCGGAAGCAAGATCGATCCCTGATAGAAGCCAACGAGAAACCGCCCCCAGCTCATCAGGCTTAATATCACTCGCCACTTCGAGTACGATATCGACGTTACCCGTTACTTTTTCTAACGTTTGATACCATAAATTAACTTCAGATATTGGGATCAGTGTCATTGGGTTATTGAGCGCCGATTCTGGAATTGCCAGAGCATTAGGCTCTAGCCCATAACGTCGTCGCACTTGATTATGCACACTTTTCAAGCCGAGTGCGCGTATGAATCTTACTTTATTCATCTCAGATTTAGTCAATAACCAACCATAATTGATTGAATCTGTCATATTTTAAGGAATTAATCAAATATAGATCACAATCCTTTCTGAGAAATAACAGAGAGGTAAAAAATGAGTTTATTAAGTGTGCCATTTGTTGGCTCCGGCGCTGATACTGCATTGCATGTTGTCGCTACCATTGTACTTGTCGGCACCGTTGCCGCCGCCGCTTATGGTTTTTGGCGCTTTCATGAACTCCCAATAAGCAAAGCTCACAGTAAAGAACATCATCAAATTGGCTTAATAACTGCACTCACGTGGATTGGGTTTATTTGGCATTGGGTATGGGTCGTTGCGGTCATTTTAGCATTTGTCGATATGGAAAAAGCGATCATCAATTTGCGCGATACATGGCGTCATGCACCATCACATACAACCAATAATGAGGATAAAACATGCTAGAAGGTTTAGCGGTCTGGGCTCTTTTCATCTATTTATTGCGTTTTATCGGTATGCCTTGGAACACCTACACCAAATCTTTTGCTTATTTAGGTGGTGGTGGGTGGCTGATGTTCGTTTGGGTTGGACTGATTAACTACGCACCGATGGACCTTTCCGGAGGTTCGCTAGTGCAGTCACCACACATCCAATTGCGTCCTGACTCTCCGAATGTCAAAGGCAAAGTCACTCAAATTTATATTCAACCTAATCAAACCATTGAAAAAGGACAATTGATCTATGAAATTGATGATACCCAATACCAAATCGCCTACAGCCAAGCGCAAGTCGCAGAACAAGCAGCCCAAATAGCACTCAACGTGGCCAAGCAAGACGTTAAAACAGCGCAAGCAAGCTATCAGTCGATTAAACAAGATCTACACACCAGTGAAGCCCAGCTGGCAACAGCTAGAGCAGATTACCAACTGCAAAAAAAGACTCTCACTCGTTACCAGAAACAAAATAGCGTTGTGCAGAACACCATTACCGAGAGTGATATCGATAAGCAAAACACTGCGGTAATCAAAGCGGGTCATTATATTGAAACCATTAAGTCACAAATATTGACCAAACAGGTCGAACTAGAAAAAGCACAAGTCGCCATCGTCAAAAGTGAGTTATCGATTGAAAGCCGCACTGCTGATTGGCACTCTGCACAACAGAATGTCGCGAAAGCCAAATGGGATTTAGATAGCACCAAAGTGCACGCTCCGACGGATGGATTTGTCACTAACTTCATTTTACGCGAAGGTCAGCGAGTCTCGATGGTGCCCCGTCTACAAATGTACACGAACGAAAAATACGTACTCATGCGTGTTAATCATCAAGCCATTCGTAACATTAAACCAGGCCAAGCAGCGGAGTATTCCTCCTCTGTTTACCCAGGAAAAATCTTTTCAGCGCATGTTGAAGGTATCGTTGAAGCAACTGGTGAAGCACAAAGTAATCTACTCGGGCTGGATCAATCGGTTCGTGCAACGACAGGTAATAATCTGCAAAACAAGCATCACTTTGTTCGATTGAAAATTGAAGAACCGCAAGATTATGATATTCCTGTCGGCTCTGTTGGATTAGCGTGGGTCAGTGCAGAGAAACCAATCGGTTTTCTTAACTTTCTCGATGCGATACGTGGCATCATTATCCGTATGAAGTCCCAATTGTATTTTTTCTACTCAATTTAGTTCGATGAAAGACCAGTTAATATCTGGATTATCAATAGCATTTTTGGTTAATTAGCAAAATGCATTTGCAATATGCAAAAATAACCATGGTAATTGATGGAAAAACGCGAGCATATGAACAAAAAGGCACATTAAAAAGTGGCACGCATCATGCATTATTAGAAGTGACCCTTTTTAAGCCGAGGGTCACCTAGCCAACTGACGTTGTTAGTGAACCTAATTTGTTCACACTAAATTTAGCCAATCACACCTATTGTGATTGGCTTTTTTCTTTTCAAGGCCTCTCAAAAACACTGACCCACGAAGCAATAATCACATTTAGACTAACGTTGGCGACAATGCATATTGCTTGAGCTGTGACGTGATAAACTCAACATCGGCTTGATAGAAATCATCCAACGGGATTTTGGTCGGTTCAAACCACATAAATTGTTGTTGACGAGCCGGCTCGATAACTTGAGGCTCATCATTTGGATTAGCACGAAAAACCACGAAGTAGATACGACCACCATAATCATTGACCTTGGTGTAAGTGCCGGCATGCTTGAGATCCGACAATCCGGTTTCTTCGGCAAGTTCTCGCGCTGCAGCATTAGTGCCACTTTCCTCTTCCCCAACTTCTCCGCCTGGAAATTCCAACACCATACCTTTTTCAACGCGGTAGCGTTTTTGCACCAAGACTTTCCCTTGTTTGACGACAACCGCCATTGCCAAATGTTTCATGTCCATCTCCTTGTAATGCTGCTTAATCGCAATTCCATTGGTCAGTATTTATGTTTTACTTACGAATAAGCACAAGCACTGAATATGGCGAAACGTATTGTTGTATTCGAGCAATTCAATGCTTGAAACCTAAAAGATCATTGCATCAACGATGCCTCACCTAGCCATAGTAGGTAATGGTGTTTTATTTTACTCGTGCACAGCTAACAATTTCACCAATTTGACGAATAAATAAACAACAAATCATCCCTGTTGCAAATAAGCTGGGTATATCATTGATGGAGCCCGCCCATTAAGCGGTACTTCATTTCCAAAAACTCTTCCATGCCATGGCGAGAACCTTCTCGACCCAAGCCCGACTCTTTAACTCCACCAAAAGGGGCGGCGGCTGTTGAGATCAATCCTTCATTAATCCCAACCATTCCAACCTCTAGCGCATCAGAGACTCGCCATGAACGACCTAATGATTGTGTATATACGTAAGCGGCAAGACCTGATTCCGTTTGATTAGCACGCTCTATGACTTCAGCCTCATCGGTAAAGCGAAACAGTGGAGCGAGTGGGCCAAATGTTTCTTCGCTCGCGACCAACATTGCATCAGACACATCGCTTAAAACAAAAGGTTCAACCAACAAAGAATCGTCTGCAGGCAACTGACCACAAAGCAATTTTGCACCTAACCCGATCGCATTGTCGACATGGCGCTTAACCTTCTCCACGGCTGCTGCGTTTATCAACGGACCAATAGAGACGTTTTCACCAAAACCATCTCCGACTTTCAATGTTTGTACTCTTTCGACCAGTTTTGCTGCCAACTGATCATAGACAGAATCTTGCACAAAAATGCGGTTAGCACACACACAAGTTTGCCCCGCATTGCGGAATTTCGCCACCATGATACCGTCAACGGCCGCATCAAGATCAGCATCGTCGAATACGATGAATGGCGCATTACCACCAAGCTCAAGCGCCATCTTTTTGATCGTCGTGGCCGATTGATTCATCAAAATTTTACCGACGTGAGTCGATCCAGTAAACGATACCTTACGTACACGCTTATCGCTGGTTAATACCGAGCCAATCGCGATTGCATCACCGGTAATGACATTCAACAGTCCAACTGGGAATCCAGCTTCCTCGGCAAGCTTCGCCAATGCCAACGCCGTAAATGGCGTTTCTGGTGCAGGCTTCAACACAACCGAGCACCCCGCGGCAAATGCGGGCGCGCATTTACGTGTGATCATTGCGGCTGGAAAATTCCATGGTGTAATCGCCGCGACCACACCAATCGGTTCTTTGGTTACAATGATTTTTCCATCACTGCGATGACTTGGGATCACTTCACCATAAGCACGGCGAGCTTCTTCGCTATACCAAAGCACAAAGCTGGCCGCGTAAGCGATCTCTCCTTGAGCCTCTGTGTAAGGTTTGCCTTGCTCAAGGGTTAAAATCATCGCCAATTCATTGCTGTGTTTGATAATCAAGTCATACCAATGGCGTAATAAGAGCGCTCGCTGATCAGCCGTGGTCAGTTTCCATTGGCTAAACGCCTGCTGGGCTCCGTCAATACACTGCTTGGCGTACTTTTCACCCAAATTAGGAACATGACCAATCAGTTGCCCTGACGATGGGTTCAATACCGCACAATCTCCATCATCGCCCTCTACCCACTGACCGTTGATGTAACACTTTTGTTCAAATAGATGATGTGGAAAATCTGCAGGTAATTGAGTTGATTGCATACTAGGCCTATCTTTTCACTGTTATGAAGGTTGCCGCGTTCAGCTTGTGACAAACAAGCACCAAACGTTCACTATAAATCGTTTAACCACCCCATTGTGTTGCGGTTATCCTGTTAAATATATTAGCTCAACGACAAAAGCTTAGTTTAGCGACATTCCATACCTGATGTCGGCTGGATTCTTATATTTCATTCAAGCTCGTTATTGACGCTACTCCATAAACACCAGCCAAGAGGATATAGTGTCTTGATGAATGCAATTTATATTGAGCCTCTCAAATTTTACGTTACTCTATGCGCTATCCAACGATTACTCGCTATTAGGCTCTAACATTGAAGGCTTCATCTCAAATCCGTTTCACTATCTACGGCTGTCTTGCTATTTTATTTTGGAGCTGCTTACTTGCCAGTACGCGACTTGTCACGGAAAGCTTCGGCCCAATTGGTGGCAGTGCACTACTTTACTCTGTTAGTTCGCTATTTCTGCTCTGCGTAGTGGGAATTCCAAAACTATCGTACTTTTCCACTCGCTATCTACTGATGGGCGGCGCACTTTTTGTCTGCTATGAAATATTCCTAGCACTGTCACTGGGTTATTCAAACTCTCGAGCCCAAGCAATCGAAGTTTCCATCGTCAACTATCTATGGCCTGCTTTAACGGTATTATTTGCGGTTCTAGGGAGCAACAAAAAACCAAACTGGCTACTTTATCCCGCCATTACTCTCGCCTTTATTGGCGTGGCTTGGACCGTCAGTGGTGATAATGGTTTATCGCTTAAGCAGCTTAGTGCCAATATCGCTACTAACCCATTGGTCTACCTAATGGCCTTTAACGGCGCCATTATTTGGGCCTGCTATTGCAACCTAACCAAAAGACAGCAATCAAAACACAATGCCATTACGGTGTTTTTTATTGCGACGGCGCTATCGCTATGGATGAAGTATGCGGCCAGTGATGAGCCCGCAATCAGCTTTTCTTGGCAAGGCCTTAGCTATCTTGCCTCAGCGGCCTTTCTTATGGCCGGCGGATACGGGTTGTGGAATATTGCCATCGTGGGTGGGAACATGGTATTTCTCGCGACACTCTCTTACTTCACCCCAATTTTTTCTGCTCTATTTTCATCCATATTGCTCGGTGTCGCTTTAAGCCAAAGCTTTTGGCAAGGTGTGGCTATGGTCACTCTCGGCTCACTGCTTTGTTGGTGGGTCACAAGAGAGAAGTCACCAAAAAACATGCATAATTAGGCAGCATAAATTACACCGATAGTCTAAATATTTCCTCTATTTGCAGTGAGCATCTCATTAGCTTGCGTTCACTGCAAATGCCTGCGATTTATCCCCCCACATAACAGATTTTCTTCTCGAACTAACAAGCCGTCATTCCTAAGCAACGGCAAAGAATAAATCACAAAAATGCGATCAATTAGATAAATATTTGTTAACGGAATGTCGATTATTGATGATATTAAACATATCGATTAAGGTGGTAAATCAAAATAATAACAAACAAAATTTATCGGTCGTTGGAATTAGAAGCAAACTGTCAAGGATGAGAAAAGCATGCTGTTAGAGGGATTCTCACAGATAGAGCTCGTTTATCGAGGTCATCAAAATTACGTCTACCGTGCCAAAAGAACGGAAGATCAGGTTAGCGTTGCACTTAAAACACCCGCCAGTGCCTTTCCAACCCCTCATCAATTAACGGCTTTAAAGCGCGAACATCTGATTCTTTCGTCGCTCGACGGCAATGGATTACCATTGGCACTCGACTATATTGAAGCCAAAAATAGCGCTTTTCTGGTCAGAGAATGGGTCGAAGGAGAATCTTTACGTGATTATATTAAGCACAACACCATCTCTTTCTCGGGCGCGCTCAAAATCAGCACCAAAGTAACCAAACTGATTGCCTTATTACATCAACAAGGCTTTTGCCATCGGGACATTTCAGCAGGCAATGTGCTCATTAACCGTGATAGCGGTAATGTCACCCTCATCGATTTTTGCTCTTCACTTGAGTTTCCAAATAGGTCTCGAACCGTAATCAACCCTAAGTTCCTCGAAGGGTCAAGAGCTTACATGTCTCCTGAACAAACAGGACGCATGAATCGCGGGCTTGATTTTCGCACCGATTTTTATTCATTAGGCGTCTTACTGTATGAACTCTTTACCGGACGTTTACCGTTTGAGACAAAAGATAACAATGAACTTATTCATAGTCATATTGCTTTAGAGCCGACGCCCATTTATCAAATTCAGCCAAGCGTTCCTCGCGTGGTTTCAAAAATAGTCAAAAAACTGATGAAGAAAGCTCCCGATGCTCGCTACCAAAGCGCGGAAGGGGTTGATGCAGATTTAGAGCGTTGCTTGAATAGTTGGATGCAAGACGGCGATATTGAGGATTTTGAGCTCGCTAGCCAAGAGCAACATGACTGGTTCTTAATTCCAGAAAAACTCTATGGGCGAGAAGAAGAAACCAAACAACTTCTCGATGCATTCCACCAAACTAGCCTTGGTCATGGACAATTCCTATTTGTTTCCGGTCACTCCGGCATTGGCAAAACCTCACTAATTCGTGAGCTCTACCGCCCACTCACCGCACAAGGCGGCTATATCACCAGCGGAAAATATGACCAAGTTCTGCGTCACCAACCCTACTCTGCTATCTTACAAGCGCTGTCAGGCTTTATAAAACAAGTTATGGCGGAAGATGGCGAAATCGTGCAATTTTGGCGGCAAAAGATCCTTAGTGGTATAGGGGCCAACGCACAAGTCGTGATCGATGCTCTACCTGAGCTAGCTTGGCTAATTGGAGAACAACCATCTCCACAAGAACTCTCTATGGAAGCCGCATCGATTCGCTTCAATACTGCCTTTCAAAATCTACTGACCAGTCTTGGAGCTGCTGGTAAACCTATTGTCCTGTTTATTGATGATCTGCAATGGATTGATCCTCCAAGCCTGACACTGCTAGAAGCAATGGCGCCGACACTCAGCCACTCTTCCCTGATGATTATCGGCGCATATCGCAACAATGAAGTTGCCGAGACTCACCCTCTCGCAATCGCAATGCCGGGGATCAAGGCAAGTTGTCCGAACATAAGCAGTATTGAATTGTCTGCACTTTCTGCATCGACTCTGCACAACATCCTCAATGACGCGGTCGAGTTACCCCCATCAGATGCAAAGCAACTCAACCAGATGTTATTTGAAAAAACCAATGGTAATCCATTGATTTTCAAAACCATGCTGGCAACTATTCATCATAAGGGACTCTTGTATTTTGATTACAAGCAGAAAAGGTGGAACTGGCATAGAGAGCAAGTCGCCAAATTAGCTAAGGCTGAAAACTCCGTTTCGATGCTACAAAGTTATATGAACAAATTGGAGATGAGCACGTTTGAGCTGCTGCAACTAGCCAGTTGTATCGGCAATACCTTTAGCCTCAAATTACTGGCGAATTTAGCTCAATCCCCAACAAGCTCGGTCGCTAGTGCCTTATTACCTACCGTGACTCAAGGGCTCTTACTACCTTTAGACGATGATTTTGAGCTCCATACCATTGCAACAAAAGGCCAATTACCCGATATAACGCTTCGCTTCGTTCACGACCGCATTCAACAAGCCGCCTACACCAGCGTTTCTGACCAACAACAAGTCAATTTACACTGGAAAATCGGTCAATGTTTACTTAGCCAAATTGAACAGCAACACTGTGACTATAAACTGTTTGATGCTGTTGAACATCTCAATCAAGGATGCAGTAATGCCAACAGTCAGCAGCAATTAACGCTGATAGAACTGAATCTAAGAGCAGGTAAAAAAGCCAATCAGTCAGCGGCGTATAGTGTTGCTTACTCCTGTTTAGATAATGCATATCAATTAGTCGCGATTAACCGTGAAAACGTCGCTGATGACATTTCTGTTGAAGTGAATTTAGCTTATGCCCAAGCGTGTTATTTAGTGGCGAAATTTGAGAAAGCTGAAACATTGTACAAGCAGCTTAGAGAGACGTTAAAAAACAAAAGAGATAAGCTTCGCCTCGCGACAATTCAAGCAAAACAGTACCATCACCAAGGCTTATATCAAAAATCTGTCGAGTTTGAATGCGAAGCTCTTTCACTGCTTGGCATTCATTTACCAGACAATGATGAAGCGCTACTGGCGCTGTTTGCAAGTGAAAAACAGCAAATAGAAGCACAACTCCAACAAACCGAACTAGACGCGCTATTTATACAGCCTGAAATCGATGATGCTGAGTTCATGCTCACTCAAGAATTGTTGTTTGACCTATTCGGTGACGCCTATCTACTTGGGAGAGGACCACTCATTGCCGTTGCGGCTGCCATTAGCGCTCGGATTTCAATTGAAGGAGGAAACTGCCCTATTACATCTGTTGGTTACATCAACTACGCGACCGTTTTATGCTCTAGTGGTGAGTATCAACAAGGCCACGCGATTGGCAGCTTAGCGATAAAATTAGCAGATAAGTATCAAAATCCAGCATTCAAAAACTACACTTATCATGTCTTTTCGTTGGGAATTAATCACTGGTTGGCGCCACTAAATTCGAGCTATCACTATTGGTTTGAAGCGTCAAAATTGTCACAGGAATCGGGTTCTCCCTATGCTGGCTGGGTGTTTCTACAACTTCCTCACTTATTATTGGCATCAGGCGCGCACTTAAAGGCTGTCGAATCACAAGCTGAAGATAGTTTAAGCTACCTTTCTTCAAACCGATTGAATGACATGGCTGATTTACTCAACATCATTGTCAATCAGCCTCTACGCCATCTAAAAGGAGAAACCCACCGATTCTCCTCTCTCGACGATGACCAGTTTTCGACCGCTGACACCTTGGCCGCTTTTAAAGACGCCCCTTTCTTTTTTGGTCACACTGTCTACTCGGTTTTACGAGCCACACTACTTGCGCGGGAAATTCAACCAACAAGTCAGTTGCTTGAATGGCTTCCCGTCATAGAGAATACCGTACAAGCACAGATTATTTTGGTCGATAGTTACCTCTATACTGGGCTACACCTGACTGCCAATTGCAGTTCGTTAATCGGTCAAGAACAGGAGGATTTACTAACGTCGATAAGTGGCATTTTGGCTAAGTTTGAGCTTTGGGCCGATCTCTGCCCTACTAACTATCGACATAAGTATCTGTTGTTAAAAGCTGAAATCGCAAGGCTTAATAATCAGCCGATGCTAGCCATTGACTACTTTGAACAGGCAAGAGATAACGCCCTCGAATCACGATTTCTTCTCGATGCGGCTTTAGCCGACGAACTCACGGGACTATTTTGGCAACAGCAGAACAAAACGTATCAAGCCAATACCTATTTCAGCCGCGCCTTAGCAGGCTACGAGCAATGGGGAGCCACCGGTAAGGTTAATTCGCTCATTGAACACTATCCTGATCTTCAATCTGCAAGAGATAAGCCCCCCCAACCACTAGGTACCGAGATTAGTTCAACATTAGGGACAGAAGACTTCTCAGCCACGCTGGATATGGCTTCCGTCGTGAAAGCTTCACAAGCCGTTTCGCAACATATCCATATTGAGAAACTCGCGGAAGAACTGCTTAGTTTAGCGGTTGAAAATGCAGGAGCAACGCGTGGATTACTGCTTTTGGAGAAAAACGGCGAGTTTCTTGTGACCCATCAAATTGAATCCTCATACGACTCTGACGAATTGATCGTAGAAGACTTAACCTTTGGGAATAACGTCGGTAGCAGAGTAAGTTGCTCTGAAGATTCGCCTCTGCACTCAAATTCTCCCTCACCAGGTATTACGGATGTCATATTTTCACGTGCCGTCATTCGTTATGTGGTGAACATTGGTGAAGCCGTGGTTTACACCCCGACCAATCATGACGAACAATTTGACCGCTGCCCATACTTAGCAGCAAAAGAAGGTATTTCGGTATTATGCGTACCGATTCTACGCGGCAAAAAAATGTCTGGTATGCTCTATCTGGAGAATCATCACATGGCCGATGCTTTCCACGCCGACAGAGTACAGACATTGAAAATCATTGCCTCTCAGGCGGCCATCTCGCTCGAAAATGCTACTATTTATCAAGATCTTGCCCGTTTAAACCAAAATCTAGAAGCTATTGTTCAAGAGCGTACTCAAGCGCTGCATGACGCAAACGACACATTAACAGAGCAAAATGCTTCTCTCTACAAGCTTTCCACGACAGACCAACTTACCGGCCTTTATAACCGACGCTATGTGGAAGAACATATAGATCAAGCTATCGATTCTCTGACAGAGAGCAGCCAGACCATTTGCGTTCTGATGTTGGATGTCGACCACTTTAAAGCCATTAATGACACCTACGGCCATAACATGGGCGACAAGGTACTTGTTAGTGTTGCCGATACCATCATTAATTCAACCCAACCGGGTGATATCCAAGGACGCTGGGGAGGCGAAGAGTTCATTGTACTCTGCTCAACCAATATTGAACTCGCCGCCGAACGCGCTGAAAGAATCCGAAGCAATATGGCAAAAATTGACTTATTGGAAGCAGGTAACGTCAGCGTGAGTGTCGGTGTGACATCTTGTCAGCTGAAAGACTCTATAGACACGGTTCTAAATCGGGTCGATCAGGCGTTGTATGAAGCCAAACACAATGGACGAAACCAAGTCATCATTAAAATATAATAAGCATTAAAGGAAGTATCCCAATGTATTCTACTCAAGGAGTGAGTAATAACCGTCACGCAAAAAAAGCGCTATTAATTGTCACAAGCCACACTGAACTGGGTGATACAGGAAAGAAAACTGGATTTTGGTTTGATGAGCTCGCCACCCCTTTTTGGGGGTTTTATGATGCCGGCTACGAGATAACTATTGCCTCAATTCAAGGTGGTGATGCCCTTCCCGATCCACTGAGTAAACAAGGTGAATTTGTTAGCCCAGAGGTGACTCGATTCATTCAATCCAAGGTTGCAATGAGTCTGCTGGAAAATACCCCTTGCGTTGAAACCATTCGCACTGGTGGATATACCACTCTATTTCTGTGTGGTGGTCACGGAACACTATGGGACTTCAAGGAAAGTAAAGGACTGGCGAGAATCGCCAGTGAGTTTTATGCCGACAACAAACTGATTGGTTCAGTTTGCCATGGCCCAACGGGTTTACTTTCAGCGAAAAAGCCAAATGGTTCACCACTCGTTGAGGGACTCAAATTAACCTCATTTACCGATGCAGAAGAGCAACTCACCCCGCCAGAATATATCCAAGCACTTCCTTACCATATCGAAGATGAATTGGTAAAAAGTGGCGCTCGATTCGATGCTAAGCAACCAAATGCCTCCTTTGTGGTCTGTGAAAAGGGACTTATCACTGGACAAAACCCTGCGTCAGTTAAGCTAGTAACAAAAACGATCCTCGATGCTCTAGACAAGAAACGCGTTTGGATTGATACCGATATCTCAATTGGTCTTGCCTCTGAAACGGGTACACCTTGTGATGTTGACGATGCTTACGCCATGCTCAGTCTGTTTAATGCGCCAAATTTAAAAGTGGTTGGGGTCAGTAGCGTGTTCGGTAACACCGATACCGATAGCGCATTCAAATTAGCCAAAATCGTCTCCAATCGATTTGGTCCAATCGCTCTCCCAGTGACCAAAGGCGCACATCAGCCTCTTAATATCAATGACGTACAACCCAACGAGGCAACCAACGCACTCGCCAAAGCTCTACAAACAGGCTCATTAACGATCGCGGCAATTGGCCCTGCCACTAACATTGCTTCTTTGGTTTTGCTACATCCTGAGCTCATCGAACGTATTGAACAAGTCGTGCTGGTTGCTAGTCGCAGTAGTACCAACTGTCACTTTATTGCTGGGTCAAAACAAACCACCCCATTTCGCGACCTTAACTTCGATCTGGACCCTGATGCGCTTCGTATTCTGTTAGAAAATGATATTCCACTTGTCTTCATTCCTTTTGAGCTAGCCAATAAATTTTGGTTAACGAGCAAGGATCTCGATGCGCTAAAGGCGAATCCGAATGTTGGGCGCTATCTAAACCAGCATAGCCAACCGTGGTTAAACATGTGGTGCGAGGATTTTGGTGCGCAGGGATTTAACCCATTCGATGCGCTTGCAGCTAGCTATATTATTAACCCAAATCAATTCCAATCTCAGCAAGTCGGCGTAGACATTACCATTGCTGAAGATGATACGAAATCACACCAATTTGGACAGAGCAATAGTTACAAGCCCTATTTAATCGCCAGTGACAATGTAGAAAGCCGCTTTACCGCCATGGTGTGCACCGACCTTGTAGAGGAGGCTAAACAGAGTTTTTCACAATCGCTGATCAATAATATCATTAGCCCAAATGACCCCTCCAAGTACGTCACGTCGGTCTCCCATCTTAATATTGTGGTTGATGATGTCGAAAAGGCGACCGCATTTTACAAACGAACACTTGGCTTCGAACAAGCTTTCGACTCTGATGGTACCATCATGGACTACCCTCACCTTACACTCGCCTCATTTGCTAAAGACGCTGGCTTTTTAGATGGCAAAGTCGATGTGGATATTCGTTTCCTACACCACCCAAATGCAGGATTGTATTTAGAGCTAATGTGTTACCACACTCCAAAAGGCGAACAATCAATAACGGTCAAAAATACCAATGATATGGGCGGTATTCGTCATACCGCACTCGAAGTGAGCGATATTATGGCAGCGTTCAATTATTTAAAAGACCAACCTGGCGTTGAAATTGTGCGCTACCCAGACGGACATAGCGATGATGAAACAACACCACCTATGCTGCTCTCACCATTTCCGATGTCATTTTTCTATTGGCGCGACCAATACGGTGTGCAATGGGAAATGGAATGTGGACGTCAACGTGGCAATTTGAGGGGTATCTAGCGTGAGCCTGCAACTCAAAAACTCACTCAAACGAATCGAAAGCACTGCATTTCCTATCGAGAAGCAAGCCTCTACAACACGAAAAGGGCTGAATCGCTTATGGTATAAATTGGAGAGCCTTGTTGCCGTGAGTCGGCAGAAAACACAGATATTCCATGCTCAACTCTTCTTTGGCATGTCGATCCCCAGTGGCCACGCTATTTCATTAAGTGAATGGAACAACTTTATAGAGAATCACATCACGCCCCGTTTTGATGGTTTTAATATCGCCGATTCAATGGGATTTTGGCAGGGGCAACCAGAGCGAGCCAAGATCGTTACCATTGTATTATCCGAGCAACAAATCACAGACGTTGAAGCCATCGCTTCCGACTATGCCACTCTATTCCATCAAGACTCCGTGATGCTTATCTTACGCCCCGTAGCAAAATGGGAATTTGTGCCCGGAGATTGAGCTAACATAGCCCAAATAAAAAGAGCCACTCACGTGGCTCTTTTTAAACAAATTAAACAATCAGAACTAGTACTTAATTTGGTAGTTAAGCGTGTAAGTACGACCTCGGCCCTTGTAGTCATATGCTGCGGCATCATAATGAGCACCGTAAACGATTTGAGCTCGTTGTCCCCAAATCGTTGTGTAATCTTTATCAAATAGGTTCTGAATTCCAAAACCCAAGCTACCGACTGGCAATTGATAAGTACCGACTAAGTCAAACACGGTATATCCTTCTAGCTCATTCTGCGCATCATCTTCGTAATTAAACATTGTCTGGCTTTGCACTTTCATGGCTAAATCTGAACCGTACCAACCTGCCCACGCATTTGCTTTGGAAGTGCTTGATTCACCCGCGGTAAAATCGTCCCATCCATCTTCTCCTTTCAACTCAGATACCACATAGTGGCCAGAAGCCCCCAGTTGAACGTTATTATTAAGCCAATAAGAAACCATCGCCTCTACGCCATACACACGCTTTTCGTCATTAACATCTTCAATCAACAAGGTATTTTTATCGTACTTAATTGACTTATCAGACAGAGACAAATACGCCGCTGCTTGCAAGTTCAACGCATCAGTATCAAGGCGGTAACCTAACTCAAAACTGTTGGTCTTAATTCCTGACATTTTGGAGTCGCTGACGTTAATACTATCGTTAAGCTGCCAGTGGTCACCCACTAATGTATAATCACCCTGTCCATAATATTTAGCGGGATCAGCCAGATCAAAACCTTGTGAAAAGTTTGCCCACAACTGAGAACCCTCGTTGAGATGATAAATGGTACCTAAGTTAAATAAACCAACGCTGTAATTAGTTTCACCACCCGGTACGGCATCTGCTGAAGTGCCACTGCCGGTCGCAATTTTCTTTTGCTGCTTGTAGCCTACAAAATCGTCAATCTTGTTCGCCATGTATTGATAACGAAAACCACCTTCAACAGACCAATCCTCTGTAATCGCATAGTCGGCTTGCACAAACCCGGCAATAGAGCTAACTTCCACTCCGGGATAACGACCTGTTTTTGCGTAGGTTTTATTGACTAGATTGCCAGAATTGTTTGCCATTGTCGGGTTATACAGTGCCTGATTACTATCCAATTTATCTTGGTAGGCATCAACACCGTAAACAACATTAAGTTGTTCAAAGCTTTTTGCCAGCGCTACTTTTAGCGAAACGACGTCCGTCTGTTGTTGACCGGATGATTGATAATATGGGGTATAAGTTTGATCTTCTTGACGGTAAGAGGCTTCAGCTATCAGTTGATGACCCAAGAACTGCTGATCTACGTACGAGGCGCTCAACATCATGCGTTTCGTACCGTGCTCACGATCAGAATCGAACCCTTTTCTAACATCAATAAACTTATGGTTTATGATATAAAGCCCGTAAGGTGAGTCCTGCTGGCTATCATAATATTGCGCTAACAAGTTGATGTTTTTATTTGGCGAGAGATTGATATCAACGGTGGTCAAAAAATCTAGCGTCGTATTAAACTGTTGAGAACCCTGAGAAATATCCGGTGTTACAATCGTGCCACTACCGTCATAAAAGCCTTGTGTTTCAGTGTATACCACTGAGGTGCGCGCTTTGAACGTATCATTTCCACCCGCGAGAGATTGTGCGATTTTATAGTCAAAATCCTCACTCGAATTGAAGCCCGATGTTCCACCAACAAACGATTCAAATTCGAGCTCTTCGCTTTGCGCCTTTTTGGTAACAATATTGATCACACCACCGGATGCACCCGCGCCATAAATTGATGTAGCACCCGATAACACCTCAATACGATCAATATTAAACGGGTCGATTGAATCTAATTGACGACTGATCTGACGAGAAGACTGCAATGAGACTCCGTCAATCATCACCAACATTTTGCGCCCACGCAGATTCTGACCGTAATTAGTACGCGCACCACTGCTGACATCTAACGAAGGAATACTCGCAGCAAGAATTTCGCCCAATGACTTGCCGCCGCGATATTCTTGTTCGATTTGGGCCGAATCGATATACCAAACCGTACCAGGGATATCACTAATTGCTTTGGGGGTGCGACTAGAAACGACGACCATTTTATCTTCAGTCGTATATTCTTGAGCTTGAGTTGGAAACACTGTGCTGGCTGCAATAATCGCGAGAGCAACAGTGGAACGTTTGAAATTTCCTTTTTCGAGTTTCATTTTCTTCTCTATGTTAGTCAGTCAAAGGAGCACAAGTTCTTGCGCTAGGACTTCTTTCTAAGTAAACAGCAACCATCTTTATTCAATCTATAAAGATGAGAACACTGACGTCTTATCAAACGGGTTAACTTTCTAATTCGCCGCAACATATGTTGCGTGTGAACCTTAATTACGATAATCAAAGAGTGAAATCTTCCCTTTACACTTAATACAAATACGAATCATTATTATTGTGTTTTTGCGGTGAAAAAACAATATGTCATTGCTATTTATTTTCTGATGAGTTTTTTCTTTTCGATCGAATAGCAAAAAAGACCATATCGTTGACTGTCTTGCGGTATTCCTAAGCGGAATCTTTGATGCGAGAAAATTACGAGGATTTATATCTTAATAAAGGAATTTAGATAGGATTGGCAGCCACTTATAAACTGCCTTTCACATCAATGGTTTTTACTCAGAAGGGTATTAATTAGATGTTCACGTTGCTTCTGCGATGTATTCATTACATCGTTATAAGTACGCGTCATCACACGAACATCATTTTCCAATAACTGCGCTAACTTTGCCGCAGCAGCTTGGTTGTTGCCTGATAGCACTTGTTCAATGATCTCTAAACGACGCTGGCAGGATTTACTCACCGAGGACTGGATGTGCATTGAAACCAGATCAGTCGCTTTACGCAGGCGATTATGTTGTTGCATCGTCGCCAATAAAAAACGGTTTTCCGAGCAAGCAGCGAGCAATTCATGAAACTCTGCACTAAGACGAAAAAGTGCACTTGCTGTTACTAATTGAGGAGCGGCAATGGCTCGTAGATGATGTTCTTTGCAACGTTCAAGCGCTGAACGATCAAGCTGCCACGTTGTTTCTAGTAAGCCTGCTGGTTCGAAAATCAATCGACAACGATAGCTCTCAGTGTGTCTTTCTAACGTATTAAGTACGCCATCGAGTTGCCACTTGTAACCAGGACTGCGGCGAAAAATTGCATCATTTTCGAGTAAACGTAAAACATGCTGAACCTCACCACGATTAGCCTCATAACGGTCCTGAAGCTCTTTTTCAGAGAATGTGCTCCCCAGTTCACCAAAGAACAGGTCCATCAAGATTCGAAGATACAACTGCTCCTGGCGAGATTGCTCGCTGCTCGTACCCTCTGTGGTATCGATACTGCTCGCGTCTACTTGCAACACAAAACCTTTATAAGGAACAGCCTTCGTGATTCCTTGTTCCGACAAATGTTTTAGTACGGCACGTAAAGGGGTCCTCGATACTTCAAATTGTTGTGCAAGCGAAGATTCATTCAAGCTTGTCCCTGCTCTAGCATCATCGGCTTTTAGCATTGTGATCACCTTGAATAACAAATCTTTCTGCAACTGAGTAATTGCTGTTGTGTCCATGAAACTCATTCGTGTATTTGATCTTGCTTTTATGGTAACCATAGATTCACATCAATGCCATAAATTGTGTTTTTGCAACCAAAATGCAATTATATTTTTGATCTACACCGCTTTATCGCTGTACTAAATACGATTTAACTCGTTGCATAATAGTATTCGGCAAATAGGCACTAAAGTGAACGCAACAATTTCAGGCAAAATTTAAAACGATGTCGACTTAGCGTCTCATCAAATACAAGAAATACCCACCTCCCAATATCGATGCTAATAACCCTGCGGGAAATTGCCAAGGGAACCATAATGTCCGTCCGGTCCAATCTGCTAGCACCATGATAATGGCACCTAACAAGGCTGCCGTACACATCTGTGAAATCGCTCGGTATTGATGAAGTGATCGAGCCATATGAGGAGCTAAGAGACCAATAAAGCTAAGGGGACCAATAACAATCGTGCACAATGTCGTGAGCGCAGCCACCAGCAATAACAATACCAACCGTATCATGACGGTATTCATGCCTATACCTCGTGTAACCACATCCCCCAAACCAATCAGGTCAATCCAGCGGTTCAGTAACAAAGCGATCATACCGACGATCATCACACCAATTGCGAGTAAAATAACATCTTCGACCGCGACGAGATAAGTCGAACCGGAGAGCCATGTGATCAAAGCCGTTGTATTATCCGTTCCTGAAGTCATTGCGATGCGGAGTAATGCATCGATACCCGCGCTAAGCGCAATACCAACCAATAGAGTCTGAGTGGGCGCAAAGTTGTGCTTTCTCCCGATTAACCAAACCAAAATCGTCACTAAAGTCGCCCCGAGAGTACCGAGCAGCATTTGTTGCTCTCTGTCTACAGCGGTGCCAAAAATCGTACCGATGACAATTGCAAGTGCCGCGCCAGAGCTAATACCCAAAACCTCAGGGCTCGCCATTGGGTTACTTGAAATTCGTTGAATAATGATCCCAGCAAACGCCAACCCTATCCCCGCCAACAAAGCAATCAATATCCGAGGAACACGCAAGTTAATCAATGCAAGATTTAACTCCATGCGCCAACCAAATTGATTTTTACCCAGTAGCGCAGCAAGCACGCAAACTACGACCAGTACCAAAGAGAGCAAAAGCAGAATATTACGCGGCTTAACCAGCTTGTAATGTTCTGTTGGTTCAGTACGATGCTTGAGTTCTGAATGTAATTTTGTGCGTTGCAATAACCACAATAGAAAAGGAGCACCAAGCAATGCCGTCATTGCTCCTGTCGGTAACAACTCACCACCAAACCCAGAAATAGGCTGCACAAGCAAATCAACCATCAGTAACATCCCTCCCCCCACAAAACCACTGACAACGATCTGTTTACCCAATCCTCTTACACCCAGCATTCTCGTTATCGCAGGAGCCACAATACCCACAAAACCTATCAAACCAACTTCACTCACCACAGCAGCGGTTATAAAGATCGCTAACGACAAACAAATCAGTTTAGTTTGCTTAATATTAATACCTAGAGAGGTAGCCACATTGTCGCCAAACTGAAGAGCAGCCAACGGTCGCTGTAATAGCAACAACAACGCAGTTGGCACTAAAATTAAAGGTATTAATGCCTGTACACTCGACCAATCATTTTGGTTCAGAACACCCGCGCCCCAAACAAATAGACTGGTCAATTGTTGCTCATGCAACATCAAAAGCATGGTATTGAGTGAACCTAAAAACAGACTCACAACCATACCCGCAAGCACCATGTGTAAAGGGGAATACCCCCGAGTTGAGCTCAAACCAAATACCAGAGCTGTCGCTAAACATCCTCCTACGAAGGCGGGAATGAACCCCGAAATACCGAGACTTGGCGGCAATAATAGTATCCCAATGATCATGCCTAACTCTGAGCCAGCCGCTACACCCAGCGTCGTTGGCGAAGCAATTGGATTGCGTAACACAAACTGCATAACACAGCCTGCAACGGCAAGCGCAAAGCCACATTGAAGCGCGACCATAAGCCGAGGTAAATAAGTAAGACGGGTAATCAGATGCTGATAGTTGGTAACGTCAAAGTGAAAAATCGCATCCCAAATCAAGCCTACACCTTGTGCATATGGAGCCGTAACTTGAAGCAGTACAATAATCATCAACACAGATGCAACGACGAGCGCAGTGCCTTTATGGTTGATTCTGCGAATTGATAACGGCGAGAGCTGGAGTGCTGACATGATTAATCCGTCTCGTATTTCGAGCTTATCTGAACGAGTGTTTGTTCCACTCTCTGAGGAATTGATTGCTGATCAGTCAATTGAAAAGCAATGTGATCACTCAACCTTTGAGCAGAAATCAAACCACCAAACGTCCAGATAGCAGGCAGTTCGTATACCGAATCAGTGCGAGTAAATGCCATCACTTGCCAAAGCGAAGACTGAGTAAGTTGTTGACGGTCGTCTTCTTTGATTGGACCAAAAAGCATCAGATTGACTTGTTGGTGCTCAGCCAATTTAACCATTCCCGTCGTACTAAAACCCCACATATTGGTCTGCTCATGCCAAGCATTTTCCAGCTTCATTACCTCTAATGTGCTTTGTACCAATGAACCTTGGCTATGAATACGCAATGTCTTGTCATTGATAAAACGTGCAAATAACAGAGGTTTATCTGATTTCCCTGCTGCGCGTATGTTTATTCCATTCTCACTTAAACGTTGTTTCGTCTCTGCAATCACTTGCTCGGCACGTTGATCTTGGGCAAACAGTTTCCCTAATGATCGTGTGACAGATATAGCTGACTGCAGTGGTTGCTTCTGCTCACTATAGAGTGTGTAAACCAATACTGGCGCGATTTTTGTCAATCGGTGGTAAGCTGCTGCCATATGCTGACTAATCAAAATGACATCAGGATCTAGCTCTGTCAGTAACTCCAAATTAGGCTCTCGACGCGAACCCACATCGGTAACGGTAATCGGTAATACAGGCTCCACCACCCATTTTTGATAGCCTTTCGCATCAGCGGCCCCTTCAAGCGGTACACCCAAGCTCAATACGGTTTCAGTCAACGCCCAATCTAAAGCGATCACTTTTTTTGGCGGAACCTCAAAAGTAGCGGTTCCCATTTCATGACGAATCTCAAGGGCATTGCTATGACAAGTGAATGTAGCGAGCAGTAGCATAATGAGTTTTAGCACAACAAATTCCTTTTATTTTATGGGATATAGCTGATTGGTTGCCCTGTTTCAGGGTGCTTAAATAGCGCAAGTTCCATCCCGTAGATTTGCTTGAGTACTTCTGGTGTCATTAATTCTTCTGGTGGGCCCACGGCAATCACCTTTCCCGAATGGAGTGCAATTAGCTGATCGCTAAATTTAGCCGCCATGTTAACGTCATGAAGAACCATAATGACTGTTAGCCCCAAAGATTGATTAAGCGTTCTTATTAGCGCTAATAGATCATGTTGATGAGCCACATCTAACGCAGAAGTAGGCTCATCCAGCAAAATACACTGGCTCTGCTGAGCAAGCAGCATTGCAACCCATGCTCTTTGTCTTTCACCACCAGAAAGCGTGGCGACAAATCGATCCGCAAAATGGTACAAGCCCACTTTTTCAATCGCTTCATCGACAATCGCGTAATCTTGGTGGCTATAACGCCCAAAAGCCCCTTTCCAGGGGTAACGACCAAAACAAGCCAACTCACGAACTGTTACACCATCAGTGATGGGCGGATGTTGTGGCAAATAAGCAACTCGATGAGCAAACTCAAGGTCGCTGTAAGTGGAAATGCGTCGTCGATCAAAATAGACCTCCCCCTCAGTTGGGGAATTCTGACGGCTTAAAAGTTTGATTAGTGTGGATTTTCCACAACCGTTGTGCCCAAGCAAAGTCGTTATCTTGTGTGGTTGAAAAGTGAGGGTCGTCGGAGCAAGAATCTTCTTACCGTCAATGTCGAACGATGCATTGGTAAGTTGGTACATGATGAAATATGACGTTGAGTTATAAACAAAGAGACGTTAATGTTAACACAATATAAATCAAATGATAATTGATATCATAGTCAATCTCATTACTATTAAGGGGGTTTTCTCGTCTTGGCGCTATCTAATCTTTTGTTACATCGACAACCTTATGCCCGTAAAACAAAATAAAAAATTTCACTTGATCACAATTGGCCTGATCTCTACTTTGATGGGGTTAGGCCAAAACGGCTTACTGGTTTCTTTACCTTTTCTGGTTGAGCAGTCCCCTTTAAGTTTGTCTACTTGGTCGGTTCTTATCGCAATCGGAAGTTTTATCTTTTTGCCATCAGCCCCTTACTGGGGACGGTATAGCGATCAATATGGCCCAAAGAAAGTCATCATTCTCGCTTTGTCGGGCATGGCGGTAAGTTTTTCAATACTCAGTTATTTTTCAATCAACAGCAGTAAAGATATCTCTGTAACCGATTGCTTTATCGGGTTACTTATTGCTCGAGTTCTTTATGGATTAACGGTTTCAGGTCTGGTGCCAGCCTGTCAGAACTGGGCAATCAACTTACATAGTGACGCTGAACGACTGCAAGCAATCACTTCAGTAAGCGTCGGATTGAGCCTCGGTAGATTACTTGGTCCATTGATCGCCATTGTCGCTTTAAAGATCTCACCTTTTTCGCCTTTAATGGTGATGATCGCCCTTCCTTGTCTCGCTCTACTAGCCATACTTTTTATAACCAATCCACAAAACAGTGATAGCACGACTATACAAAGCAAATCGCAGTCCTGGTTACCACAAAAAACGCTACTGCCTTTCTTGCTCAGCGGTTTACTGCTTTGTACTTCAATTGCTTTACTGCAATACAGTTTTACGCCCTTAATAGCATCCATCGCTGACTTGGCAACAGGGCAAATCAGTGATGCTATTGGTATGCTATTGATACTCAGTGCTGCTTGTACACTCATCACGCAAATGGGCGCTCTGAAATACAAAATCCCCCCCTTGATAATGTATCGCATTGGTGCATTAAACTTGATGGTTGGGTTCATAATTTTCTTGTTCCCCAGTGTCTGGATGTTTGCCGCTGCTATGGCTATCGCATCTAGTGGCGCAGCATTACTTGTTCCCGCATACACAGCACTTGCCACGGAAAAACACTCGCAAAATACTGGCGCGGTGGCAGGAGACATATCGATGTTCCACACTATGGGCTATGGGCTCGCGGCCTTATTAGCGTTCACAGCAACACAACAACCGCTATACCCTATCTACCTATGTATCGTATTCGCACTGCTGATCCTTACAACCGCGTACTTTGTGGTACACAGAGAAAACATCATGTAAAAAAACATATTTAGCGGGTATTACTGGGATGTCTTGGGCAATCAGAACACAGCTTTCGCCCTTGGCATTTTATCACTAAACAGCAACTGGTTCGCACTAAGCTAAGTTGGTGGATATCAACATCATAAGAAAGAGAATTGATCAGTTTTTCAGGCAAATCACAAGCTGCTAGCCAGTATCGCGCTTGCTCAAACAGGTACTTTGAAGATAAATGAGGAGCAAATTGGTGCAGTTTGACGATGCAAGCAAGGACAGCATCAGCAAATAGATGTTGTGTAAAACCAGGGCGAATACGTGTCCAATGAGTCATCTCTTGCCGGAAATAATCAAACAGAACATTGAGATCTTGCCCAGCACGAGCAATCAACTCTCGCTCACTCCCTTGACTATACTCATTGGATGAAAATTGATACCCAGTTACAAAATTCGGCACCACTTGCTGAGCCATTGTTGTCAATTTTGGCAATCCTCGGCAACCGTAAATGGCAATGAAAGCAACATAAATTGGCTGCCAACAGAGCAATGTCCAAGTTCGAGTTAGCCAATAAGGTGCACCAGCTTCAGGATGAGCATGTTTCAAACTCAGGTAAAGATCATGAATTAATTCTGAACTTGATTGCTCAATATGGATTAAAGACAATTCAACATCGTCATTTTTTACACAAGGCTTTATTGCCCCATGCAAGTAGGGGGTTAACTGCTGTGATCGTTTAAAAAGTTGCTCAAAGAAGGCATCTCCGCTCATCTGCTACTCATATTCCATTGGAGTCTGGACAAAAGCATAAATAAACCGCCAACTGGTTGCAAATGATAATTATTACCCAAACTTCTCCCGAAAAAGCTCAATCAGAACTTTGACCTTGTTGGGTAAGAACATCGCGGAAGGGTAAATTAAGGTTAAGTGCTGTTGTGGATGACGGTAATTAGGCAGAACTTCCACCAGCAGCCCTTCAGCTAAGGCTGGCTTGGCGTGCACATGGGGAAGAAAAGCGATGCCGTTGCCAGCTATCGCCATCGAACGCAATAAATTGAGATCATCAGAACGCAATGCGATGGGTAGCGACGGATCGAGTAAATCGGCGTTATATCGATTGGTCAGTAAACGATGGCCGGCTAAGTCCTCGATCGAGTTAATCGCAGGGTGATGGTCAAAATAGCTTTTAGCCACAACAAAGTGGCTTCGATAAGGCAGTAAGCTGAACTGTACATAGCTATCATCATTGACCTTCACCATGCTTGGTAATAACTGAATATCAAACGCCTGCCGCTTTAAATCAACACTTTCTTGATGGCTTTCAATTTCCACACTGATATCAGGAAAACTTGACGTATATTCATCGATGATCGCGGTAAGCGTTGGTGATGCCATCAATGCCGCAGGAATCGCCAAGCGTACCTTACCGCCCAACTTATGTTGATATTGGCTCATCAAGCGAACCCCTTGCTGAATATGCTCAATCGGCTGCGCCATCAGTTCGAACAACCGCTTACCATGTTCGGTTAATTCAATGGTACGAGTGGTCCGTATCAACAACTGACATCCCATCGCTTTTTCCAATTCTTGTAAGCGTCGGCTAACTTTTGAGCGTTGTAGCTGATTTTTTTCAGCAGCCGCGCTGATCCCACCATGGAGAACCGTTTGGGTAAATAGGTAGATATCATCAATACTGGCTTTCATTGTCCTACTTTTAGCTCATTCATGTGGTATTTATGATTCTACCGAAATGTGACGCCGATCTCTATAATTCACCCCCACCTCCCTAACCACAGAAATACCATGACGGCTGATCAGAAATTCAAGCATTGGATGCGCATACTAATTGTCCTATTTATTGTTCTATTTTTATACATCATCGTTGCTGATCGATATGTCCCACTCACTACAGAAGCACGCGTACAAGGCTACGTTGTTCAGATTGCGCCAGAAGTATATGGGAAAGTCACCTCAGTAACGGTCACCAACAACCAAACGGTTAAGAAAGGCGAAGCGCTGTTTACCATCGATCCTCGCAAATATGAAATTGCACTCGAGCGAGCTCAGTTATCCCTACAATCGGCTTATGAAAAAGAAGCCAGTTTGTATTCTCAACGTGATGCGGCACTGGCCAATATTGCTCGCGCCAGCGCAACCTTTAATAACGCTCATCATGAGTACTTACGCTTACAAACTCTATCGAAGAAAAACATCATCTCACAATCCAGTCTTGATAGCGCTTTCGCCCAAGATCAAGTAACACGAGCCGTTTTAAAAGCAGAACAACAAGCCTTAAAAGTGATCGAAACTCAATTAGGCAATGGCAAAGGACAAAGCACTCCGGTACAACTTGCCTTAAATGAGGTCGCTAAAGCGCAGCTTGATCTTGCCAACACGTCAATCGTCGCACCAAGCGATGGTGTGGTGACCAACGTACAGTTGGAAGAAGGGACGACCGCTAATACCAATATGCCGCTACTGACCTTTATTCCAACCGGTTCCATGTGGGTCGCTGCAGATTTTCGCGAAAAATCGGTGGCCCAAGTAACAGAACAATATGCAGCATTGATCGCCTTTGATGCACTACCTAGCCAAGTGTATAACTTTGCACTCACCAGCCGAGATTATGGCGTCGCCGCGGCACAACAGACACCAAATGGGGCATTAACCAAAGTGGAAGTAAATAACCGCTGGGTACGTGATGCACAACGAACTCGCGTGAATTTAACCAGCGAACAATCACTGCCTACAGCCCTCTTTATTGGTTCTCGCGCTACCGTGGTCTTGTATCCGAGCAATAGCATTTTTTGGCAAGCAATGGCAGAAGCGCAAGTTCATCTAGCTAGCTGGCTTCATTATGTTTACTAAGCAGGTAAAGGCGAACAAATGAAGGTGTTACGTATTTGGTTTGGTTGCTCAGCAGGCCTTGCTCTGAGCATGTTATTCAATTGGTCTTATGGCTTTTTTGCCATCATGCTGCCCCTGTTTGTACTTGGCCGCATGGACAAATTCCATCTACCGATGGTGCTCAGCATCTTATTTTCAGCAGTATGGACAACACTGCAAGCCACCTTCATTTTAGAGTATTTGCAGTTTCACCCATTGATCATGACCGTCGCAGTTGGGGTCATGATGCTATTCAAATGCATCGCCATGATGAAGCCGCAAACCTATTTATTTGGCTATATGGGACTGCTAGTAGGATCGATTGTGCTCAATTTTGCCAGCTATGGCTTTATTGATATTGAAGAGTTTAACGTCAATCTTTGGGTTATCGCAGCCAGCAACATCATTGTTTGCGCCTTGGCGTATTGGTTGTTTCCCGAAAAGACAAACTCCCCTTCCCAAGAAGAAGTCACAACCCCGATTAAAAGTGATATTGATTACATCAGCCAAGTCGCCATGGGTTGGGTGGTTGCGATGGTCGCCTTTGTATTATTTCAAGTAGCGGATTTATATGATTCTCTCTCAGCACAGGCTTCCATCTTAATTATTCTCACACCGATGACATTAGCGGGAGCGATGGGCATGGCGAAAATTCGTATCATAGGTACGGCGCTTGGCTGCATCGCAGGCTTGGGGGTTCAACTAATTTTGGGGCATTGGTTTAGCAATGGCTTATTATTCTGGCTCGCCTTTACCATCGCGATGGGGCCATTCTGCCTTTGGCTAACCAAAGGGCAAGTGAAAGCCGCCATTGCGTTTTCAGCGATGTCGGCACTCTCAGTCCCTTTAACAACCTCTTTGGTTCCCGAGCAAAAAGATGCCCTATTCTCGATCCTATATCGCTTCAGTTCTATTTTTGTCGCAGTAACATTAACCGCAATGGTGATCTGGCTGGTTCACCACTGGTTGCGCATTGCGCTTTTTAAAAGACATACTGCAGCTGAATTGCTCCCATAAGAGTCGATATAACAGCGAGACTCAGACAGAAGTGCAAAGTGAAATATCAGCAGATTACCCTCGCTTATTACGGCTCTTTAAGGATCTCGTAAAGACGATCTTGTATCGCAATCGTTGGGGAAGAACGCAGTACTAATGTCGGTTCTAACAAATGCTCAACTGCTTTATTAGCAATCCTCTGCTCGTGGTAACCATTTTTAAGCGCATCAAGCATCAATTCAAAACCACGCAATGCTATCTGGTGCATTGGCTGATGAACACTCGAAAAACCAAGAGATTGCGCAATATAGGTATCATCAAATCCCACAATCTCAACACGCTTACTCATTTGGGTGTGATTCAGTTGGTTGTGGAGATGACTGGCAGAAATATCATCAGAGCAGAAAATGGCTTCTAAAGGGACCTCTGACTGCAGTATCTGTTGCTCAACGAATTGTTGAAGGGATTGCGTTGTATAAGGCGTAAGAATGCATTTATCGCTCAGCATTCTGTTGCTATCTAACAAGGCACTTTTGAAACCGATAAATCGGTCTGATTGCTGGTTTGTACTGCCAATAAACCCAATGCGTTGATAACCCCGCTTAATAAAGTGTTGAGCAACCAAACGACCACCATGTTGGTGATGAGTGCCAATACTCAAGCACAAAGGAGACGTCGCCGTAAGCAAAATTACTGGGAAAGGGGGATTTTGCAAAGGCGCAATGTGTTGCTCTTTTAACGAACGTGGAATCAGAAACACACCATCTACACGATGATGCTTGCACTCTTCTAAAAAGGTCTGTTCCAGTTTTAAGTTGTTGCGGCTATTGAACAGTAAAATGCTGCGCCCGTGCCTATAAGCCTCTTCTTCTAATACATCAATTAATTTAGAAAAAAATGGATTGCTCATGTTGCGCACAATAACACCAAACAGCTTAGTGGCCTTTCTCTTCTTTGGCTCTGGTTTTTGGTAATCAAACTTTGCAATCGCGGCCTCTACTGAGTGTCGGGCGGCGTCAGAGACCTTACCGCTGTTATTGATCACTCGAGATACTGTGGCAATTGAAACACCCGATTCTTTAGCAATATCTCTGATAGTCATTCTCTAACTCATGATGGGATTTCGGATAATGGTGCTCATCATACGATGAATGATGTAACAAAATTTTGTGTTACATCACAGATGTATCACCAACCCACGGTAATGATAACTTACTTAACGATAGATTCTGGCAACTGGTTTCTAAAGCGATAAGGAATGCCTATTATCACCCAAACAAATTAGTTATCGGGTATCACAGTGGATTTAGAAAAATACAAAACAATTAATAGTGCTACCAGAGAAGAAAATGAAAATTTTGACAAAATTCGCTGCAACAGCGTATATCGTCCAATCTTTCACGTCACTCCTCCTCATGGGCTATTAAACGATCCAAATGGATTTTGTTATTTCAACAATGAATATCACTTATTTTACCAATGGTATCCATTTGGCACTATTCACGGCATGAAACATTGGATGCATCTAACCTCACATGATTTATATTCATGGCAAGAGCATGGAAGTAAAATAACACCGATTGAACAATACGAATCACATGGGGCTTATTCCGGTGCGGCCTTTATTGAAGATAATTCAGCATATTTATTTTATACCGGCAACGTAAAACACGGTAATGAGCGTGATGCGAATCAATGCCTTGCGGCTTTGCATAAAGATAATCGCGTCGAAAAATCGTCCCATAATCCGATTATCTCGTCGTTCCCGAAAGGTTATACCGGCCATGTAAGAGACCCTAAAATCGTTAAGAAAGACGATCTTTATTACATGCTACTTGGCGCACAGCGAGAAAAAGATTTAAAAGGTTCAATCATTATCTATTGCTCAAATAACTTGATTGATTGGTCTTTAAAAGGTGAGTTATCAATCGATATTGATGCCGACTTTAATGAAGCATTTATGTTCGAGTGCCCTGATTTACTTGAGGTTGATGGCCAAGATGTTCTGATTTTTTCTCCGCAAGGCATTTCACCAAAGCAAGAAAAATTCCACAACCGCTATAACGTTGTGTACTGCATTGGCAAGATTGATTGGGCATCACTCACTTTCACCGTTACTCACTGGGATGAGCTTGACCGTGGATTTGATTTCTATGCACCGCAAACAATGGCCAATTCGCCCATTGAACCAACGTTAATCGCCTGGGCTGGCACAGATAATAATTTGCCATCAGAGCAATATGGTTGGGTTAACTGCTTAACTGCACCAAGAAAATTATCGATTCAAGATAATAAGCTTCATCAAACCCTAGTGCCGATGAATGAACACAATGCCGAGCCAAGTTTGGCAAGTTCAGAACTAGCAAGTGGTGAAGTGATTAGATTGGAGTCTTTGTCATTTTCACTCGACATTGATTACGCTCAAACATCAAATCTATCGATTATTATTTTTGATGATTTTGACCATGAATTTATTTTCACTGTCGACAATGAAAACAACAAGCTTGTAATGGATCGAACCAATTACAATCATAATTCAAAAGAATATGAATTTGGTTCTATTCGTTCTTGTACATTAACTCAAAAAAGCAGTGCTCTAACCCTATCCTGTGACCAAAGTATTATCGAACTATTTTCAGACCAAGGACGAAATGTATTTACGTCACTATTTTTCCCATCAAACGGAAATCAATATTTAAAAATAACGTTTGATGAAACTGCTGAGATAAAAGCAACCCTACAATATATTAATAAGATTTAGGTAAACACTATGAACTATGATGCAATTACCAATGAGATACTTAATACTGAGGAATCCCCTAATGATTTTGATAAAAATCATAAATTTAAGGTAGATGCACATCTTGTCATGTGATCAAATGGTTCTGAGAAAAATCAATAACCAGACAACAAGATGTGCGAACTCGATATTTTACACGACTCTCTTTACCAATTCTGCCCTGAATTGCACTTAAAACGACTCAACAGTTTAACGCTGGCTTGCCACGCATTACTTGAATGTAAAACGCTCACTCTTACCGAACTTGGTCGTAACCTGCCAACGAAAGCCAGAACAAAACATAACATCAAACGAATCGACAGATTGTTAGGTAATCGTCACTTGCACAAAGAGCGACTCGCTGTATACCGTTGGCATGCCAGCTTTATCTGTTCAGGTAATTCGATGCCCATTGTTCTTGTTGACTGGTCTGATATTCGTGAGCAAAAACGGCTTATGGTATTGCGGGCTTCGGTGGCACTACATGGTCGTTCTATTACTCTTTATGAGAAAGCCTTTCCGCTTTCAGAGCAATGTTCAAAGAAGGCTCATGACCAATTTCTAGCCGACCTTGCAAGCATTCTACCGAGTAACACTACACCGCTCATTGTCAGTGATGCTGGCTTTAAAGTGCCATGGTATAAATCCGTTGAAAAGCTAGGTTGGTACTGGTTAAGTCGAGTCAGAGGGAAAGTGCAATATGCAGATTTAGGTGCGGAAAACTGGCAACCTATCAGCAACTTACATAGCATATCCTCAAGTCGCTCAAAGACTTTAGGCTATAAGAGGTTGACTAAGAGCAACCCAATTTCATGTCAAATTGCACTGTATAAATCACGTCCTAAAGGCCGAAAAAATCAGCGTTCGACACGGACTAATTGTCATCATCCGTCACCTAAAATCTACTCCGCTTCGACAAAAGAACCATGGGTTTTAGCGACTAACTTGCCCGTTGAAATCCGAACACCAAAGCAACTTGTTAGGCTCTACTCGAAGCGTATGCAAATTGAAGAAACCTTCCGAGACTTGAAAAGCCCAGCCTACGGTTTAGGCCTCCGTCATAGCCGAACTAGCAGCTCAGAGCGCTTTGATATCATGCTGCTAATCGCCCTAATGCTTCAACTGACATTTTGGCTTGCTGGAGTTCATGGTCAGAAACAAGGTTGGGATAAGCACTTCCAAGCTAACACTGTCAAAAATCGAAATGTACTCTCAACAGTGCGCTTAGGGATGGAAGTTTTGCGGCATTCTGGCTACACAATAACGAGGGAAGACTTGCTCGCGGCTGCAACCCTGCTTGCTCAAAATCTATTCAAACATGGTTGTGCTTTGGGGAAATTATGAGGGGATCCCTCAGTACTTAATAGTATCGGCGGCATTAGTAACATTAAAAACGCAGAGCACTGTGCAACACGCTTACGCTTAATTTTGAAAGACAATGACAAAGTCAATGTTGACGAAGCCAAATCCATCGAGCAGATCAGTGGTTACTTTTATCAATCAGGCCAACACCAATTCATTATAGGTACTGGCAAGGTCACTCACGTCTATAATGCATTGAAACAAAAGCTTGGCGGTGCCACAGAAGGCACCGATTTTAAGCAAGACGCATTTTCTGATATGACCACCAGCCAAAAAGTGGTTCGCACGCTCGCAGACATTCTGGTTCCACTTATTCCAGCGCTCGTGACAACGGGCTTGCTAATGGGCTTGCGTGGCATGCTGCTGCATTCCGGTGTTGAGTTCTCACCAGAATTATTAGCCCTATTTAGCATGCTAACGGACACTGCGTTTGCCTTCTTACCGGTGTTGATTGCTTTTTCTGCCTCGAAGAAATTTGGTGGTAACCCTGTTATCGCTATCGTGGTTGGCTTGATGATGGTCGCCCCACAACTGCCAAACGCATGGGCGGTTGCCAGTGGTGGCGCAGAACCAATGATGGTCACTTTGTTTGGGTTCTCTTTCCCATTGGTGGGCTATCAAGGTACGGTTTTACCCGCCATCTTCGCCGGTTGGTTCACCTCTTATCTAGAGCGAAAGCTGCGCACATTTGTTCCAACCAGTATGGACCTAATTATTACCCCGTTTATGACCATTACGATTGCGATTGTAGTGATCCTATTTGGCTTTGGTCCTCTACTGCAAAGCATTGAGCATGGCTGCACATCGCTTGTTCGCATGGCGTTAGACTTACCACTCGGTTTTGGTTACATCCTATATGGTGCATTCCAACAGATGATTGTCATTACTGGCCTCCATCATGCTCTGGGGGTGATTGAAATCGGTTTGTTGAATGACACGGGCTTAAACCCACTACAACCGCTTGGCACGGCTTCAATGGCAGGTCAATTTGGGGCTGCAATCGCGGTCGCGACACTGTTAAAGAACAAACAGAAAAAGAGCAATGCGTATGGCGCATCCATGTCGACTCTGTTTGGTATTACTGAACCACTATTGTTTGGGGTAAACCTGCAATATGGCAAAGTGTTTTTCTTCGGCATGATTGGTGGCGCGGTTGGTGGATTAGTCACTTACGTGCTAAATATCAGCGCAACGGGTATGGGCATTACCTTTATCCCAGGTATCTTGCTCTACTCAAATTCCCTTACAGCAGTACTTGGCTACTTAGCGGTGATCGTAAGCGCATTTGCGACCTCATTTATGTTAACGCGCATTTATAATCCCATTAAGAGATCAAACTAACAGCCAATAACTCCTATTATAAGCTATTGTTTTAACGACATTGTTTCGGCCCAAAACGTCGCTTTTGGGCTGCTTTATTAAAGTGAAGAATAAGATGAATAAAGTTTGGCTAACAGGTGATGCCGTCGTCGATTTGATACCTGAGACATCAACGACCTATTTAAAATGCCCCGGTGGTGCGCCTGCCAATGTAGCCGTGGGTATTGCGCGCTTAGGTGGTGATTGCGCCTTCTTTGGTCGAGTTGGGCAAGATCCATTTGGTGTATTTATGCGTGAAACATTAAGCGCTGAGGGGATCGATGTATCTCACCTTCAGCTAGATACAGCGCAACGCACTTCAACGGTATTAGTCGATTTGGATAACACCGGAGAGCGCACATTCACTTTTATGGTCAAACCAAGTGCCGACCAGTTTGTCGAAAAGTCGGATATTCCCGTTTTTTCAGCAGGAGAATGGTTGCATACCTGCTCAATCTCTTTGGCAAATGAACCGAGCCGAAGCGCGACTCTATACGCACTGTCTGCCATCAAAGCTGCAAGCGGATTTGTTTGTTTTGACCCAAACTTGCGTAATGAAGTTTGGCGAGATCCCTCTGAGATAAAACACGTTGTCATGCAGGCTATAGCTTTAGCGGACGTGGTCAAATTTTCCGAAGAAGAGCTGCTCTTTTTAACCGACAGTGCCGATTTAGCGCAAGGGTTAGCCGCCATCGAATTTTATAATATACCTTTAGTGATCGTGACTTTAGGCTCACAAGGCGCCCTTGTGGTCTTTAGTGGTGAGCAACGCGTCATCAGTGGCATTTCTGTTGATGTGATTGATACCACAGGAGCGGGAGACGCATTTGTCTGTGGTGTGTTAGCACAATTGTCGCAGCATTCTGGTTGGTGCAACACCGAAGTTATCGAGAAGGCTGTGCGCTGGGGCAATATTTGTGGTGCGTTAGCAACCACGCAAAAAGGCGCAATGACAGCCCTTCCGACACTGCAAGACTTACTCGCACGAGAATAACTCTGCAATCCTAACTAAGGGATTACTTAGCGAAGGTTGAGTCAATACTCATTCGAACGATAGACAATTCGACTGGTCTAAACCTTTAAGCCCGCTAACTTTATCGCGGGCTTTTCTTTTGTTCCTGCATCAACATTGGTGATACCTGCCAATATACTTCTACTAATATCGCTAACTAAGGTTCAGGTTCGTCCCAACTATCCTGCCAAAGGGGAGCACTAACCATAGAGATCGGCACTCTGTTTAATTTTTTCTCCCCCCAACGAAGCTAAATAGAATGACTTTCACCAAATCTCCTACTAAATACACTAATTAGAGCCAAGTTTAGTCATATTTAAAGGATAAAGAGGACGCTATTGATATACATAATCACTCATAAAATTTCAACAAAACTATATATTTATCCTACAATTCTGATGAGCCTGCCTTACACATGGAGAGAGTATGCGGTTTTCACGTTGGTTTGATAATCTAACCATCCAGAAAAGATTACTAGCGAGTCTATCTTTTCCTGTTTTACTGATGGTTTTGGTCTCCATTACCGTATACAACAACACTAACTCAATGGTTGAAGATCAACGCTGGGTTAATCATACCCATACCGCAATAACGCGGGCTCATGAACTGTTAAATCTGATCATTGACATGGAGACTGGTCAAAGAGGTTATCTGATTACCGGAAATGATGACTTTTTAGCCCCCTATAAGGATGCCCGTAAGGTTTGGGATTCAAAATGGCAAACCCTTTCACAGCAAGTCTCTGATAATCCATTACAAGTTGAACGCCTAAAGGCTATTAATGAATTGTACCGCCAATGGCTAACAATGGCTGGTGAAGCGGAAATCAATCAACGTCGCCTTGTCAGTGAACAGCAAGCGTCAATGCAAAGTGTCATTGATTTGATTCAAAGCAAAACCGGCAAGCATCTAGTGGATACTATTCGTGAAAAAATTGACCAATTTATTTCCACAGAAAAACAACTCAATACGATTCGAACCACCAAATCGGAAGAATCCGCTCACAAGACTTGCTTAACACTGGTTATTGGCACCTTTTTATCGGCAGGCGTTTCAATCATCGTGGCTATTTTGGTCGCTTCTCGTATAAAGCGGCGCATTAATCGACTCGTCGATGCGACACAACAAGTCTCTCTCGGCAATCTGGATAAAGGTGCCTCAATGCTCGATTTGGTTGAGCAACCAGGTGGAATCGATGAAATATCTCAGCTAAGTCGCAGCTTTAGACTCATGTCATTAAATTTAGTTAAAAATGATAAAAAGATGCGTGACTACACAGTGAAATTAAAGGAGGAAAGTGAAAAATCGCAAGCCGCCGCTAAAGCTAAAACAGACTTTCTTTCCACAATGAGTCACGAGATACGCACACCAATGAACGGTGTTTTAGGACTCTCTCAAATCATTGCCAATGAGACTAAAGAAACCTCAACCAAGCAGCGCATCGATTTAATTCTCGATTCTGGTCGTCACTTAATGACCTTACTCAATGACATTCTAGATTTTTCCAAAGTGGAAGAAAACAAACTGGAGTTAGAAAACAGCCCTTTCAAGTTAGCACAAATTATCGAACCCGTTCGCAGCACCATTCAACCACTTGTTGATGAAAAAAATATCACCTTATTGATTCAAAGTAACATAGCCGACGATATCGAATTTATTGGTGATGCAGCGCGACTACGCCAAATTTTATTCAACTTAGTTGGTAATGCAGTCAAATTTACCCTCGTTGGTCATATTTTAATTGAAATCACACACGAGAAAGAAAAAGAGCATCTAATCATCTCGATAAAAGATACCGGTATCGGTATTCCACAGCACTTACAAAGATCAATCTTCAACCCTTTCGAGCAGGCTGATACCTCAACGACACGTAAGTTTGGCGGTACAGGCCTTGGATTAGCGATTGTAAAACAACTGATTGACTTGATGGGCGGTAGCATTACCGTAAACAGTATTGAAGGAAGTGGTACTCAATTCTGTATTGATTTACCTCTCCATTGGCGCCAACAACAAGCGGCAACAAAACAGGTCGAACAACCTGCTATTAAGCACTTAAATGAAATCAGCGGGCATATTTTGCTGGTCGAAGATCATCACGTAAACGCAGTCGTCGCAAAAGGCTTTTGTGAAGCACTCGGTTTTACCGTCGACATTGCGGATAACGGCCTAATAGCAATACAGAAAGCTAAAGAAAATCAATATGACATCATCCTAATGGATAACCATATGCCCGAGATGAATGGCGTCGATGCAACACGCTTTATTCGCGATACATTAGGCATAAAAACGCTATTGTTCGCTTATACCGCGGATGTCTTTAGTGAGACACACGATGATTTTATCAAAGCGGGTGCCGATCATGTATTAACTAAGCCGTTGCGCCAACAAAACTTTATCGATGCACTAGCGCTATTTGGCTACCGCTTACCCAATCAAAATAAAGACTATCAGACCAAGAGCCACCTAAGTCAAGACCAACTTCAGCGCCATACAATTGAGAAACTGAGCCTTGTAGAAGAAGAATTAAGCCACTCAGAAGTGATTCACTCTCTTTCACAAAGTCCTGACGCCTTGGCGAATTTACTCAAAGGGCTCGTAAATGAATTTAAGACATCAATAGATGATCTGATTACTTTCTTTATCGCCAAAGACTTAACATCACTCAAGACCACCTTGCATGCCACCAAAGGGATTGCACTAAGTTTTGATTTACCCACTTTGGCCAATCAGGCACGGGAAATAGAAGAACAAATCAAGCAGAGTAAGACACCTAGACCTGAACAATTACAAAGGCTTATCAACCGCATACAACTGAATGAACACCAAGCTCAAAAATTGATCATTCAATATGCCGAACAAACATAGAAGAAGATTAAGAAGCACCATAAGTATTCTTGTCGACTAAAATAAAGCCCACCAGTACAAACTTGAAGAGAACACCAAATCCTCTTCCTATGCTAAGTTCAGCAATCAGCGCTTTCAGTTATTGTTCTATCCAAGCAATACATAATGCTTGTTTTGCGCCACTTGGCTGCTATTATGTCGCGGTAAACCCTTAATCAGTAGAGGCGCGCTGCCTATCAGTACCCGTGCGGAGGATGATCCCGATGATGCCGGAGAAAGGAGTCAGCGCCGAAGTGGCTGCAGTTATCACGCTCAGTTGCTGGGTCTGTGTCGAATAGGCACAGAACTGCCATAGTATTTTTCCTATGGAGCGCTACCTGAAGGGGTAACAAGTCTTTGTCATTCCTTCTGACGTCTTCGTTACACCTCTTTTCGGTAGATCTCCACCTTGTTGTTGTAGGTGTTGAGATTATGAACCTCATAAATTATTCAGACTCTTTATTGTCTATTGTGCCGCCAGTTTTAGCGGTCATTCTGGCCGTGACGACGCGTCGCGTATTGCTGTCGCTCGGAGCTGGCATCACTGCGGGTGCACTGATGTTAAACCAGTATTCCCCACTTGAAACCGCGCATTACTTGTTCGATAAGGTGCTCAACCTCGTTTGGGCCGATGGGGCATTGAACGGCGAAAACGCCAACATGATCATCTTCATGCTGTTGTTAGGGGCGTTGATCAGCTTGATGAGCGTATCTGGCGCGACTCAAGCCTTCGCAGACTGGGCGGCGGTTCGTTGTAAAGATCGCCGCAGTGCAAAATCTCTAACCGGTTTGATGGTGTTCATCTTCTTTATTGATGACTTTTTTCACAGCCTTTCTGTGGGTGCGATTTGTCGCCCTGTAACCGACCGTTTCCAAATCTCACGAGCCAAACTGGCTTACCTGCTTGACTCAACCGCTGCGCCAGTGTGTGTTTTGATGCCGATTTCTTCATGGGGCGCTTACATCATCGCGCTGATCGGCGGCATCATGGCGGCACATAGCGTGACCGACCAAAGCCCAATTTCAGCCTTCGTCGAAATGATCCCAATGAACCTCTACGCGGTGTTTACTTTAGTGATGGTGCTGTGCGTAATTGCATTTCAGCTCGACATCGGCCCAATGCGCAAGCATGAAGAATGGGCATTAGAAGGTAAATTGTGGGATGAATCTCGTGGTCGCCCAACCGGTCTAGACATTGAAACACCTGAAAACAGCAACGGCGGCATGATCGATATGGTTCTGCCGATCCTAACGCTCACATTGGCGACCGTGTACTTCATGATCGACTCAGGAGCGGCAGTACTGACAGAGAAAGGCCTATCATTTAGCGTAATCGGCTCATTTGAGAACACCAATGTCGGTTCTTCTCTGGTTTATGGTGCGATGTGTAGCTTAGTCGTTTCTATCGCTCTGGCATTGCGCTTGAAACTCAGTGCAAAAACGTGGCTACAGGCTGCGCCTCAAGGCATCAGTGCCATGATGCCGGCGATTGTGATTCTGTTCTTTGCATGGACTATCGGTGCAGTAGTACGTGACATGAAAACGGGTATGTACCTTGCCTCTATGGCAAACGGTAATATCCCAGTTGAAATGCTACCAGCCGTCGTATTTGTCCTATCTTGTGCAATGGCTTTTGCAACAGGCACCAGTTGGGGCACGTTTGGCATCATGCTACCATTGGCGGGTGATATTGCCGCTGCCAGTGACATCCAAATGCTATTGCCGATGCTTGCTGCGGTATTAGCCGGCGCGGTCTTTGGTGACCACAGCTCTCCTATCTCAAGCACCAGTATTTTGTCAGCCACTGGCGCAGGCTGCCACCATATGGATCACGTCCTAACTCAGCTACCATATGCGACTTCAGTGGCCTTCGGCGCCCTACTGGGCTACATCGCGATTGGCTACACACATTCTGCATGGATTGGGGTTGCGGTGAGTGGCGCTTGGTTCTTGCTATTCGGCTTGTATGCGATGCGTAAGAATCAGCCGATTATGACTGCCGCCAAAGCATCGTAAGTTAGCACTGCACACTGGTTGTTTTAAACATAATTACTTTAGAGATAGCTGCTTTAGAGATAAAAAAATATCAAGCGCCTAGCGGCGCTTGATGTCTATCCAAGAGACTAAATGCGACTGCGCTGTCGTGGCTTTTTGCTAAGACTAAGTGGCAACACAAGATCACAAATTATCACTAAGACTGAAAATAGCCTTTATCCCCCAATTCAATAATATGTTTTACTACCAAGCCCATTAAAGACAACCACTGGACGCCCTATGCCACCGATCAAACAACTTTCATCCACCGTCGTTTACCAAAATAACTGGATGTCCGTGAGAGAAGATAAAATTGAACGCGCAAGTGGCAAACAAGGCATTTATGGCGTAGTCGACAAGCCTGATTGTACTGCCATTATCGCCATTAATAATGGCAAGATTCATCTGGTTAACCAGTATCGCTATACCGTGCAAGGCAACTACTGGGAACTGCCTCAAGGTGCATGGGAAACAAATCCAAATGCCGATCATCTTGAACTCGCCAAGGGCGAACTTAGAGAAGAGACCGGGCTAATCGCCAACACGATGGTTTACCTAGGCTCGCAATTCATCGCCTATGGCTTTCTTAATCAAACCTGTCATATTTACCTCGCCACTGAACTGACCCAATCTAACACTCAACTTGATCAAGAAGAGGAAGATCTCATCAGCCAAGCATTTGAGATTAACCAGTTTGAACAGATGCTAATTAACGGCGAAATAAAAGACTGTGTGACTACCGCCGCTTACGGTTTAGCAAAACTGAAAGGACTGGTTTAATACCATTTCAATACGATTAAATTGGTTCATTGTTCTCCCAACGTAAAATCAGGTAAAGATAACAGGCTTCTTTGCTCGACAGATTGACGAGCACAACCTGCCACCTTATTTTTACTTTTTGTGTAGAAAACGATTAAGAGAAGACCACGCATGGATTCGATAACCCAAGCCGCACTTGGCGCAACCGTTGCTGGCGCGATTGCAGGCAAAAAATGCAATGCCAAAGTATTACTTGCGGGCGCAGCGCTTGGCACATTGCCAGATTTAGACGTACTACTCGATTATGGCGATGCGATCAGCAATACCATTAAACATCGTGGTTTTAGCCATTCACTGCTGCTCCTTCCCCCTTTTGGGTTACTGCTTGCGTGGGTCTACACTCGCCTACGCCCCGACCTTTTTTGGACCTTCACTCGAGTCTCAATACTGACCATCAGTGTGCTGGTAACCCATACACTGCTCGATGCGATGACAACCTACGGCACGCAACTACTGTGGCCAATCGAAGGCTATTTTGAAGTCAGCAATATCTTTATTATTGACCCTATTTATACCTTGCCATTAATTGCCGCCATTATCGTTGCCCTACTAGCAAAAACTCAAGGTGGAAAATGGTGCCAAGCCGTTGTGTTGATCTCTACTCTTTATCTGGGTTGGGGTTATGTCGCACAGCAAAATATTAACGATCGAGTAGAACAAAACCTATCCGCACAAAACATTCCCGCAGATCATGTTCTTATAATGCCTACACCGTTTAATACCGTGTTATGGCGAGTGATTGTGCGAGACGGTGACCAGTACTGGGAAGGCTTAGCCTCGCTGTTAGACCACGACCAACATATCGATTTTATCTCTCGACCTCTGGGAGCTTGGCCATTAGAAGAAAAGCCACCAACGCTGCAAGGCCTAAAAGCGTTTTCGCATAATTTCCTCAACTATCGAGAAGAAAACGGCAAACTGATCGTGACAGATTTACGCCTTGGTATGGCGAACAACCTCGCGTTCCAATTTGTTTTAGCGACCATGGATGATGAGGGGCAATGGCAATTGCTCGAATCCCCTACCCGTTATCCAACTGATAGAGGTTTACAGCAGTTAGAAACTCTGTGGCAGCGCCTAAAAGGCGATCAAAACATTGATGCCAACCTGCAACGCATTGATCTTAGTTACAGTCGGTAATGCGTTTACCCCTTAATTTCGTTGTGAAATAGCGAACGCGTTATTTACGCATTATCGAAATGTACGACTTCCTGTATTGGCAACAACATGCAATAAAAACTTAGACTCAGAAACGAGAAAGCCCCAGCATTTCTGCTAGGGCTTAGAATGTGGCGGAGAGATAGGGATTTGAAAACTATCTACACTGAAACCTATAAAAATCAAAGTCTTTGACTCAATGGAAGTTTTTCCGTTGGAATAGGAAAAGTCACATGCCCTTCAATGAATCACATCTAATTCTATTAGATTGTCCTAGAAATACAATAGTTAGCTAAGTTATATAGATAAAAACTAAGTATGAGTCTTAGCGTTTAGCACTGAGGAATCCCCTAATGATTTTGATAAAAATCATAAATTTAAGGTAGATGCACATCTTGTCATGTGATCAAATGGTTCTGAGAAAAATCAATAACCAGACAACAAGATGTGCGAACTCGATATTTTACACGACTCTCTTTACCAATTCTGCCCTGAATTGCACTTAAAACGACTCAACAGTTTAACGCTGGCTTGCCACGCATTACTTGAATGTAAAACGCTCACTCTTACCGAACTTGGTCGTAACCTGCCAACGAAAGCCAGAACAAAACATAACATCAAACGAATCGACAGATTGTTAGGTAATCGTCACTTGCACAAAGAGCGACTCGCTGTATACCGTTGGCATGCCAGCTTTATCTGTTCAGGTAATTCGATGCCCATTGTTCTTGTTGACTGGTCTGATATTCGTGAGCAAAAACGGCTTATGGTATTGCGGGCTTCGGTGGCACTACATGGTCGTTCTATTACTCTTTATGAGAAAGCCTTTCCGCTTTCAGAGCAATGTTCAAAGAAGGCTCATGACCAATTTCTAGCCGACCTTGCAAGCATTCTACCGAGTAACACTACACCGCTCATTGTCAGTGATGCTGGCTTTAAAGTGCCATGGTATAAATCCGTTGAAAAGCTAGGTTGGTACTGGTTAAGTCGAGTCAGAGGGAAAGTGCAATATGCAGATTTAGGTGCGGAAAACTGGCAACCTATCAGCAACTTACATAGCATATCCTCAAGTCGCTCAAAGACTTTAGGCTATAAGAGGTTGACTAAGAGCAACCCAATTTCATGTCAAATTGCACTGTATAAATCACGTCCTAAAGGCCGAAAAAATCAGCGTTCGACACGGACTAATTGTCATCATCCGTCACCTAAAATCTACTCCGCTTCGACAAAAGAACCATGGGTTTTAGCGACTAACTTGCCCGTTGAAATCCGAACACCAAAGCAACTTGTTAGGCTCTACTCGAAGCGTATGCAAATTGAAGAAACCTTCCGAGACTTGAAAAGCCCAGCCTACGGTTTAGGCCTCCGTCATAGCCGAACTAGCAGCTCAGAGCGCTTTGATATCATGCTGCTAATCGCCCTAATGCTTCAACTGACATTTTGGCTTGCTGGAGTTCATGGTCAGAAACAAGGTTGGGATAAGCACTTCCAAGCTAACACTGTCAAAAATCGAAATGTACTCTCAACAGTGCGCTTAGGGATGGAAGTTTTGCGGCATTCTGGCTACACAATAACGAGGGAAGACTTGCTCGCGGCTGCAACCCTGCTTGCTCAAAATCTATTCAAACATGGTTGTGCTTTGGGGAAATTATGAGGGGATCCCTCAGCGTTTAGCATTGATTTCCAATTCGAGCTTATCTAAATAACGCATAACCATATCAGCTGCTGACTCCATCTTATGGATATACTCCATTCCTGTTATTTGATCATTATTTGCAAAATAAGATAGTGCTTTTTTACCATAAAGATGGACTTCTTCGTGTGGTTTTTCTAACTGCTTATACGATCTACAGTCGTGGAAATACTGCTTACCTCTACCCTCATAGTACCAACATCCCAAACGACATTGTTTATGATTAGTTAAATTAATGCTATCAAAACAACCATTGTCAATGGCTTGATAGATACTAATCTTCCATACAACATGATCCAATTGCACCAGTCGCAAAAATATAGAACTGTAACTAGTTTCAACTAGAGAGAATAAGTCTTCAGCTTTAATAATGAGCGAACTAACAATTTCCATCAACTCTAATATACTTGCGTGTAGTTTTTTACATTCTTGATCCATTATACGAAAACTACGAGAGGTGGAGCTTGAACTGGTTTTAATCGTTTCAACTACATCATTAATCTGTTTAGCTGACTTAGATGCATTACATGCTAGGGTTCTTATTTCTCCAGCAACAATAGTAAACCCTTTGCCGTGTTCTCCTGCTCGAGCCGCTTCTATTGTAGCGTTCAATGCCAAAAGATTTGTCTGCTCTGAAATTCTTGTAATGTTGATAACCAACTTATCAATTAACTGAGAGCTAAAATTCAATTCGTCAATAGCAACGTTATTTTCATCTAAATGATTCATAAGTGACTCAATAGAAACATTAAAGCCACTCAATATGTCTAATCCAGATCTACGTTCATTAACGTGATTCTCCAAACAATCTTTGAGTCCATTAGCTGATTGAGCAATGTTATCTCTTATACTATTCAATGACCCCATAGTTCTAATTAAGTTACTAACGATCGATGATTGGATGTAATTTTGATTATTAGATTCTTTCAAAACATAATCACTTTGTTCGATTTCATTTTTCAAACTTAAAATTAACCGATCTTTATCATCTAATAACTGTTTAAGTTCAGACATTTTTAAGTCTGATTCATTTTTATTCAAATAAGAGAACATTACAACTCAACCTTTAATAACCTTAAAAACACATAAATTAAATTCGATTCAAACTCTAAATTACAATGTTGTACAATTTGAGTTTTCTATAAATTCGGAAAATTCTTTTCCTGACAATGGCTTTTCGAAATAAAATCCTTGAGCCATCTTACAACCTAATTCTTTTAATATGTCACACTGCTCTTTGGACTCGACACCTTCAGAAATAATGTCACACCCTAACGAAGAACCCATAGTTATCATCGCCCTTAATATTTCAATGTTCTCAGAAGATAAAAATGAACGATCTATTTTTAGGCTCGCAAACTTAATATCTCGTAGATATGAGAAAGATGAATAACCAGTACCAAAGTCATCAATTGAAAACTTAATTCCTAGATCTGAAAGTTCATTTAAGTTATTCATGACCATTTCAGACTCCATATAAATAGACTCTGTAAACTCAAAGTGAACGTTCTTATAAGAATAACCTAAACTAAAAATCATATCCTTAACGTCTTTTGAGAAATTTCTATTCATCAATTGTTTTATTGAGACATTAACGTGAAGACTAAATTCATTAGCATCTTTTACATACTGAGCGTTATTTTTAAACCAAATTAGTGATTCTCTTAGAATCGACAAACCGATAAGATCTATAAGTCCAGTATCTTCAGATAAAGAAATAAATTCTATAGGACCTAAAACTCCACGTTCAGGGTCTATCCATCTAGCCAACGATTCCGCGCCTACAACAGAATTAGTTTCTAAGTCTATAATCGGTTGAAAATATGGCATAAATTCATTATTTAATATCGCACTCTTTAATCTATTATAATTACTGACTTTAAGTTGACTGTTATAACGCATAGAGGATTCAAAATGAACATGCCTAATCATAGTTCGTTTAGATTCATACAATGACAATTTGGCATCATCAAGTAAATCAACCATACGCATACTAATATCAGTCTTAGCAGATGAACCGAACCAAAAGTTCACATATATTTGATTTCCAGACACTTCAAATGGAAAAGTACCAATACTTTTAATTAGATCAACAAAATGTTCAATTCTAAAACAACTATCTAACCCTACTGCATACTTACCTTGTTCAACATATATTATTAAAACATCCTCTCCGAGCACACTTTTTAATGCAGATATAAATTCACGTATAAACACTTCATACTCAATATATTTTAAACTCTCAATTTCACCGTTAATTGATTCAATTTCAAATATAACAAATGCTTCTACACTTACGTGATTTGAGTTTTTACCTACCCAGTTTATGTTTGGAAGTCTAGTTATGTTTTCAATAGAATTTTCGCAACTTTGATTTTCATACTTTTCTCTAATCCTAAACAACATTGTGTTAATAGAATTAGTCAGTTCTAAGATTGGCAACGTTTTTATTTCAGTTTTTATACCAACAGACTCTCTAACATCATGTGATATAACAGCCATTTCAAGTAAACCAATTGAGTGCCGTAAATAATGGTATGATGCAAAAAACCAGAACCAAACTAAAAATAACACAAAAGTTATCAACATGAAAAAATAGTCTTTATTTTCTAGCTGCATTGACCATACAGACTTAGCTATATATATAACTGCACTAAGAACGAAAACAACAAATAACACAAACCTAAATCTGTTAACACTCATTTAAATGCTCCTTACATTTAGAGTAGGCCTCATCATAAATAGATTGATAGTCAATACTATTAAGTTCCCCTTCCTCGACAGTATGTCTGATAAATTGGTTACTAAATTCTATAAGACTATATACTTCAGGAGCCGAATAACCTATAGGCCAGCATTTTGCCAATAGTTTTATTATATTAACATTTACACTTTTTATATAAGGACATCTATTTTTTATAGTTAAATAAACATTAATTAACTCTTGCCTATTAGAAATGTTAACTTTGATTTCTTTATGTTTCTCCTTCAAAAATAGAAGCTTATCTTCATTTGATTTAACCAACTCAGACTCCATCACTATCTTACTGCTAAGAATTATTGCGCTAGATTGGTTTTTATCTATCAGTAGATTTAACCTTCTAATCGAATGACAAAATTCTGATTCATAACACAGTTCATTCAACAACCAAGATAAATGATAAGCACCATAAAAATGATTTAATTTATTATTATTAAACACTTTATTTATAATGCTCATGGAGAGTTTGTAGTTACCAGTTTCTAGCGCAATATGAGCCAATAAGAGTTCAATCTCGTCATGAACATCCTTATCAAAATGACTTCTCACTTGAGATAGTATTGCTTTAGCTTCATTTATTAAGTTGTATTTTTCTTTATTTCCCTTGCATGCGTATAATAAAACTCTTATGTTATTTATTTTTGAATAAATACCATCACGATATGTATCTTTATTTATTCTCAAATAAAGATCATACCGTTCCAAAGCTGTAAAAAACTCATTTTTAGATAGACAAAGATTCACTATAACAAGTTCCCTTTCTGAGTTACCAGGAACTAATTTGCTCGCAATTTCTAATTCAGCTATCGCTCTCGGTACATCATCGTTTAACAAGCGTATATTCGCAGCACCCATCCGAACACTTACATCTTCTGGTGTAACTCTTAACATCTCGTCAATTAAAGCGGTAGCTTCTTCTAAATCTCCTGTTTTACCCATCTCATTTGCTAACCCTATTTTAGCCCAGTTAAATTGTTTTTTATTTAGAATGTTTTCATATACCACTCTAGCATTCTGATGCAAATCTTTAAGGCTAAGGAAAGAAGCTCTAAACTTTTCTATTAAAAAATAATATTCAGGATAAAATGGTGATAATTCATCACACAATAGCAATCCATTATCATAGTCTTTGTTTTTTTCATATGAATATAATTTGTGTAATACCTTTTTTCTTTTAATCGCAGACGAAATCCTATTTTTAAGAGTAATTATATTAAATGGCTTCAATAAATACTCATCTGGCTTTAATTCTATTATTGCTCTTATAGTGAAAGCTGAATTCTCACCTGTAATCATTATGAATACTGTATCATCAACTATGGCATTAATATGGACTAGTTCTTCAAATAGTTGTTTGCCATTAATACCTTTACCAAAATTGTAATCGCTTATGTAAACATCAAATTTGATTTTTGAGGCATAAAAAATCACATCTCTAGCTGTTTTCGCAACATACAGATTCCTATCTACTATTCCTAATTTTATTAGCATAGACTTCAACGAACTGATCACTACAGACGAATCATCAGCAATAATTACAACTAGGTCCGAGAATCTAAACTTATCTGGAACCAAATCCTTTTCCTCCCTTTCATCTAATTTAGTGCACGCCTTTAACCCACGATCCTTACAAAAACAACATAAAAACAACAACTAATGACACAACACTCAGTATATGCATCAAAGTTTACGTTGCATGTCTAACCTATCACATATGAGCATTAACGATGTCTATTATGTTGGGTAATAATTTTTATCGTAAAACAAACAAAATCGATCGATCGAAAACATCGATCGTGTCGATCGAAAGTATCGATCAATAAAATCGATCGTCAGCATAAAAATCCGTCTTTTATAAGGAGTTCAGATTCATATTGTTTGTTGATTTGCTCTTGCTAGCACATTCAGGTGTAAATCTCAGATCTATGGTGATCAATAAATCATCAGCTCAATGCCATGAATGCAGGACACTGGCCTTACTTATAGATGATTAGTATCTAGGAATTGATGAGTGCGATTGCACGATTGGAATTAAATTTGATTGCGCACTGTTCTAACATTCAGAATGACTAAAGGTTTAACTGGCGAGATTCTCTTCAAGCCATAAAAATGAAAGACTGGCTCTATAAGAAAAAATTTAAGTAGAGTACATAAGCTGTAAGGCTTGTAGTCATAACCGACTATGCCAAGCATAAAGTTCATTTTCGGCAGTATAATTGCCAAGGTTGTAATAACTTACCATTCTAACTTAGAGATTTCGTGCTTATAGTCTTCACCCTTAGCCAGAATAGGCAACAGGTGAAGCTCTAATTGATAGACTCTAGCTAGGCGTAACAAGGTCTCGATCGTGCAAGATGCTGGGTCATTTTCGATTTTAGATATCGTTGCTTGCCTTAGCCCGCTTAACTCTGAAGCCTGCTTTTGTGTCAATCCACTGTTTTGCCTTGCTTCTCGCATCCAGTTTGCCAGCGCTGATGGATCACTAACGTACATCTTCTATCTTCCTTTTACCCAGTAATTCAAATCATCATATACTCTATGGCGTATATTTTCTGTATATACGCCATAGAGTATATTTAACCCTCAGTGTTGAGCAGATAGGTACTTGTAGTAAGTTGCTCTACCTACGCCTTGCGCTTTACATGCAGCACTGACAGTTTCACCGTCAGAGACAAGCAAATTAACAGTTCGGCACTTTTGTGCGGTCTCTGCGTTAACAGGTCGTCCTTTATAGCGCCCTTCTCTCTTTGCTTTTGCTATGCCTTGTTGAGCACGCTTCTGGCGCGTTTCGTAATCATCACGAGCCATAGCTGCACCGAGATCCAACATGAAGTTTGTTAATGCTTGCTGAATTGCCGAGACTGACACGTCAGCATTGGAGAGAGATTGGTGGGTCATAGACTGGTCGAGAACAACAATAGATATCCCTTTAGCCTTAATCCGCCCTTTCAGCGTTTCCCATACTTGGAATGGTAAGCGCGTCAATCTGTCCATTTTTTCAATCAATAGAACATCACCATCTTCAGAGTCTTCAATGAGTCGATCTAGCTGAGGGCGCTCGGCTGCTGTACCAGAGATATTCTCCTGGTAGAAAGACGCAATCTGTAGATTTTTGGATTTAACAAATTCTCGTAACTCCTGCTTAGCACGAGAAGAGTCTTGCTCATCAGTTGAGGCTCTTAAATAAGCTCTTATCATTTTCTATGTCCCTAAAATGGCATTTTGTCTACTTTAAACCGTCTATAAAATAGTGTCTATTTTAAACTGTTTTTTAAATGGAGATTTGTGAGGAGCAACCTGTCTCTTTTAGGTATGGTTAAAAAAGACAGGTTTTAGTTAGGAAAGTTCGTTCTCAGAGATAGAAGCTCGAAAGACTTTCTCTGCTTTCTTGCTAGTCATTAGAGATTGAGCAGAAATTGCTAGCGGCTGTAGAAATCCTGGAAGGCTTTCATTAAGGTTGTCGAGAAACATATTGGTAAACTTTTCTACCAATGCAGGTCTCTTGCTTGCTTTCATTACTAGCCGCATAAAACTAGCCTCAACCAACGCCACTATGGTTGCCTTAACCTTTAAGGTCACTTCTGACAACTGCGCTTTCATAGCAACGAGTGCTTCTTTAGCTAGAGTTAATTCCTGCTCTTTCTCGTCGATTTGAGCTTCCAGAAACGTTAGCTTTTCTCGACTCTGTAATATCTCCAAATCATACCTTACCAGTTCTTCCGTATGATACATTTGCGCCATAAGTAACGCATCTCTACTTTCTTCTAGTTGCTTCTCTGTCGAAGACAGTAATGCTTGTATCTCGACCAAATTCAACCGTTCCTTTTTAATTTCCTCTTGAACCATCGTTTCAAGATTAAAACTTCGTTGTGACTTTGGTAAGGTTGATTGAACGTTCATTATTCGTCGTTGCTCAGAACGCCGCTCTTCTTCATGAGCAAATTCTGCCTGTAAACCAAGATTATTCAAAAATCGATGATTAACAAACGAGTAAAACATCCTGTTAAACTCATATTGTGAAATTGAAAGCTGCCAGCCTTGTAGTTTTCCATCAAGAGGCAGCATCTCAGTTGAATGCACAGGGCCGAACGAACGTTGAAATTTCGCTGTTTCGATACGCTGCTGTTTTAGTAAATCACGTTTCTTGGTTTGTTCATTTAGCGTAGAGACATACACATGACAATGAGCACCAGTATCCGTATTAAGTAACCTTTCGTCATGATGACTTAAGACTAGGATGACATCATAATCGGGAAAATATTCCCTATAGAATGCCGTTACCATTTCGGAGTATTGTTCCAGGTGAACAATACTAGTATCAACTTTCCAGCGATGTGGAATTTTGAAAACGACCTCTTGCAGATACGCCTGATTAGATCTTGGTTCAGATCCACATAGCTCATTATGTAAATCAAAATACTCAGTAAGCATTGACATACGCTGCTTAGCTCTCGCCATATCAGGTGGGTTATCACGAAGCTTGCGCCACCAGCTTGGCGGAATCGCTTGATCATCACGCACTTCATGCCAACGTTTCATTAAGTTAGCAGCATCGTGATTACCAAGGTTCAGCTCTGATGCAATTGCATTTTTTAGTCTGCGTTTAGATTGCGCCCGTTTCTTTAATTTAACCTCACGGTTAGCGACCCTTGGTTCTGGTAGGAGATTATATAAAATCTCCTCCTTTTCTTCATCGTTGAGCTGAGACAGCTTTTCCGTTTTCTCATAGCGAGTAATCAGGTTACAACCAGCAAGTTCATCACGCCATTCCAAAGTCTTCACCTGCAAAAGGGGTATACGCAAAGAGTGAGCAAGTGAGTTTTTAAGGGCTTTTCTGTCTATTGAACTATAAGTAAAGTTAGCGATACTAAAGAATAAGCGTATAGGCTGCATAGCTCCTCCTAGCACAAATAGCCCTCAACGCAAATTCAAAACCACCATGCTTTATAAACAGGTATTGATACGATGTAGGTTTCTGATTTCTACTACCAGCCATTATGCCACCTCATCAAATAGATCTTTACCGTTCGTGTTAGCGGCTTTCTTCTTAAAATGCAGATCTAATATATTGGTTTGGTCTTCTGCATCTTCCACGATCCACTTCGCATAAACTTTATCAATCATTTCTGTATCAACATGTCCCATGACTTTCGCCAACCAATCCTTGTTCACTCCCGCTGTCAACGCGTGGCTAGCGAACGTGTGACGCATCTGAGAAATGCCCCTTGCTTCGATCGACTCACAGTATGTTTTCAGATGCAATTGATCCGCGTCTTTAATGAACTTCTTCCAGAACTTTTGAGTGACATCTTTTACATCTCTGAAATGATTTCCGTTTTGATCAGTAAACAGAAAAACACATTTCTCTTGAGTGCGAGTTTTACCATCGCGACCTACGCGATTTAATTTCACTTCGCCATGGTTAGCTGCACGTTTGAGTTGCTCCCTTAAAATAGTATGTAAACTACTATTGATAGGGATCTTGCGTTGTGAATGTACGGTTTTTGTACATTTCAGTTCACCCATTACCATAGAGTTTTGAACTGTGAGAGTCTTATTTTTCAGATCTACATCTGAAGTTCTTAAGGCGATAGCTTCACATGTTCGCAATCCACTGTATGCCATTACAAGACAAAGAGCTTTACCACTCTCAATAGCCGTCACCGTTTTTTCAAAGGTTCTTAGCTCTTTCAAAGTAAAAGGTAATGCAGAATCATACTCACCTAAGCGCCTATTTTTAATCCCAGCCATCGGTGACTCGGTTATGTTTTTATTGTGTAAAGCAACATTGAATACAGCTCTTAGCAGGCGAAAATACTCATTCAATGTTTTATTTTTATAACGTTTATTTTCTTCCACGTGAACCATCCACTCTAGGATATCTACATGCTGTATCTCTGCGAGATCGTATTCACCGAAATGGTGGTTCAATTGATTTAACTTCGAATCGTCTGCATTTTTCGTAGACTTCTGGTGGGCGTTTCGAACACTTCGTTTGAAGACTTCGACAAAGTCAGAGAAAGTAATGTAACGCTGTTTTGATTTTAGTTTTTGATTTAACACGATTTTATCCTTAGTAGGGAGTTGGGTTGAACAAACTCTAACTAACAAGGAAAAAACTGTAAATCTGAAAAAATCACAGAAATCAGCCACTTGCAAAAAAGCGCATAATAAATCAAATGGATCTATCTTTAGATTATTTTTAGCGATTTATGACCACCATTATAACTATTAGTTTGGACTATTAAATTTCCCTATATAATTGAAGTGTTTATAAAAAAGGGGCTAAATCACTCAAAAACCAAGCTGATCCTGAATGTAAAACTGAAAGCTTTGGTAGCACATAATCTAGATCCACCTTCAGGCGGACGAAATGTCAAAACTGGCACTCAATGTGCCAAAGTTGGCAGAAGAGCTGCCAACAAGCCCGAATTCGTTCTATGGAACCTTCTTGGTGTTCATAGTTATACAAGGAATACCTCAATCAACATTTGTAGAACTGGAGCGAAGCAAAAACGTGTGGAAATGGCTGAGTGTATTGCGAGAGAAATGCATCCCAGCTGATGCAAGGATACACAACCTAAAAGCATTCAAAGACCAGACGGCTGAGAAGCTACAAGATAGAATGCAGAGAATTCTGATAGATTAATCTTCAACATAACGTGCCAGCCATAAAGCCTGGCACGTTTTCATTTAAAAGGTTCTAAATTGCTTTTGGACAGAAGTGTTTTAGGTCTGTCGTTCTAAAACACTTGTTCCAGATTAGAAAAAGTATCTTGATACCTTAAATGCTTGTTAGCACTATGAGCGCTGGAGTAACTTTTCTACTTTATCGGCAATTTCATCAATATTGTCGTTAAAATTTACAAACAGCTTGTCGCCTAGCAACGGGATTTCTTTTAACAGTTCTTCACCGTCACCCACCATTAAAGGTAATAGCTTTGTTTCTTCTGAGCTAATTTCTGCTGCAAGAACTGTATTTAATTCTTTCATCGGCCATGATTTCTTAACAGATTCATCCGATACTACAGCGATTACATACTTGGACTTTTTCAATGCAGTGTTGATTTTTGACACTAAAGAGTCACCCCAATCGATAGCAAAGCACTGAGGAATCCCCTAATGATTTTGATAAAAATCATAAATTTAAGGTAGATGCACATCTTGTCATGTGATCAAATGGTTCTGAGAAAAATCAATAACCAGACAACAAGATGTGCGAACTCGATATTTTACACGACTCTCTTTACCAATTCTGCCCTGAATTGCACTTAAAACGACTCAACAGTTTAACGCTGGCTTGCCACGCATTACTTGAATGTAAAACGCTCACTCTTACCGAACTTGGTCGTAACCTGCCAACGAAAGCCAGAACAAAACATAACATCAAACGAATCGACAGATTGTTAGGTAATCGTCACTTGCACAAAGAGCGACTCGCTGTATACCGTTGGCATGCCAGCTTTATCTGTTCAGGTAATTCGATGCCCATTGTTCTTGTTGACTGGTCTGATATTCGTGAGCAAAAACGGCTTATGGTATTGCGGGCTTCGGTGGCACTACATGGTCGTTCTATTACTCTTTATGAGAAAGCCTTTCCGCTTTCAGAGCAATGTTCAAAGAAGGCTCATGACCAATTTCTAGCCGACCTTGCAAGCATTCTACCGAGTAACACTACACCGCTCATTGTCAGTGATGCTGGCTTTAAAGTGCCATGGTATAAATCCGTTGAAAAGCTAGGTTGGTACTGGTTAAGTCGAGTCAGAGGGAAAGTGCAATATGCAGATTTAGGTGCGGAAAACTGGCAACCTATCAGCAACTTACATAGCATATCCTCAAGTCGCTCAAAGACTTTAGGCTATAAGAGGTTGACTAAGAGCAACCCAATTTCATGTCAAATTGCACTGTATAAATCACGTCCTAAAGGCCGAAAAAATCAGCGTTCGACACGGACTAATTGTCATCATCCGTCACCTAAAATCTACTCCGCTTCGACAAAAGAACCATGGGTTTTAGCGACTAACTTGCCCGTTGAAATCCGAACACCAAAGCAACTTGTTAGGCTCTACTCGAAGCGTATGCAAATTGAAGAAACCTTCCGAGACTTGAAAAGCCCAGCCTACGGTTTAGGCCTCCGTCATAGCCGAACTAGCAGCTCAGAGCGCTTTGATATCATGCTGCTAATCGCCCTAATGCTTCAACTGACATTTTGGCTTGCTGGAGTTCATGGTCAGAAACAAGGTTGGGATAAGCACTTCCAAGCTAACACTGTCAAAAATCGAAATGTACTCTCAACAGTGCGCTTAGGGATGGAAGTTTTGCGGCATTCTGGCTACACAATAACGAGGGAAGACTTGCTCGCGGCTGCAACCCTGCTTGCTCAAAATCTATTCAAACATGGTTGTGCTTTGGGGAAATTATGAGGGGATCCCTCAGAGCAAAGCAATCGATAAACGCTTTGATTTCACGCTTAGCTAAAGCGTCATAAAGTGGCAAAGCTACCTCAGCTTTATCCTCACTAGCGTGACAAATAAATACATCATACATATCAAATACACCTTTTAATTTTCTTATGAACTCTGGCGGCTTACTATTGACAGCGTGCGCGAAAAAGTGCCTTTTATGACTTTAAATAGTGGCATTGAAAATGGCATTTTTTCGCTAAAATTTACGTCCAATAGAGGCCAATTGCGGCCAATATCGTCCGATTATTTTATTGAATAACTAAACCAGGATACGATGGTCGGCCACAATCAAGAAAGTCAGCCTGTTCCAAATACTCAACAAGCAACTTCTTGTACCCTACCAGATTATAGTATTCAGCCTCAGATAACGTTTGACAGTGACAAAAGAAAAGTAACACGTTTTATGTGGAATATGGCGGGATATCACGGACGGATATTTTAGTTAAATAATCCGCCCTTATTGATAGCTCACTCTTCTAACGTTGCATTTAGCGGAGCGTATTTGTTCATAATTTCTGGGCGAGGGATACTTCGCGCTATTCGTGTGTGACGAGCAATAGAGTCAGGAACTATCGCTTTCAAGTATGTTTTTACTTCTTGCATTTCTTCATCCAAAATCGGTTTTAAATCTAAGTGATAATCAGCATTTATTTTTAGTGCGATTTCTTTTTCTGATTCAAAGAACATTTTGGCTTTTTCTAGCAAATCCGCTTCAGTTGGAACATAAGGTTCGTATTGATTAACTGTTCCGAACTCACCTAAACGCGCGCGTTTGTACCATTCTACGCCGTGAGGCATAACATCAAAAGCTGAAGCAACAAACTCTACGGGTTCTATGATTTCAGCAACACCTTCCACTTCTACTATCATGAAAATCGCTGTTTTATCTTCATTTGCAAAATATAAGTTGGTTGCGTTAATTAGTTTAATTTCGCTCATTATAGAACCCTCTGAAGCAAAGAAACGCCTGAACCGTGCGCAACACCTGTTACCCCCTTCATTGACCATGAACCTAATAAGGGACTGTTACCATTAATTGTCGTGAATGTATTATTGTAACCATGAATATAAGCAATTACGTGCTTATTTCTATTTGTTACTTCGCCGTAAGCGCAAATTGTAGTTCCTACTGGGAAATTAGTATTTGACGGATTTGTTCCGTTATACACAGCATTGTGAACGGTTGCCGACTGAGCTTTATCATGAGCTGCTTTAACCGCAGCAGAACTAGCAACATTCGTCGTTGATGTCGATGTCGTTGAACTGCTTACTTGTGATTTAGCAACATAACGGCCATCTGCGGTGGCTTGCGTCATTTTGGATGCAGCAAGGCTGTACGCCGCGTCAGCTCTCAGCCAAATGGTTCGAGCAACACTTTCACTCGCAGCATAATCAGTTCGTATCCCTAGATGTGTATTTGAAATACGTGACTTCAACTGCTCCATAGAGCGCAATGCCGTCATAATCCGGCTGTGCGATGTTCCAGCTATCGCTTCCGCTTGAGAGGCTGTTTCGTCGTTATGCCAATAATTTGGAAAAGGGTTATCTGACTGCTTAAGGCTTTCTAGAGAACGATTAACATCTCCGACTGCTTTAGAGTTAGCAACCGTTGTGGTCGATGTTGATGTGATAGAACTACTCACATTAGCTTTAAGAACATACCTTGCATCAGCTAATGCTTGCGTCATTTTGGATGCAGCAAGGCTGTACGCCGCGTCAGCTCTCAGCCAAATGGTTCGAGCAACACTTTCACTCGCTGCATAATCAGTTCGTATCCCTAGATGTGTATTTGAAATACGTGACTTCAACTGCTCCATGGAACGCAATGCCGTCATAATCCGGCTGTGTGATGTTCCAGCTATCGCTTCCGCTTGAGAGGCTGTTTCATTGTTATGCCAATAGTTTGGGAAAGGGTTATCCGACTGCTTAAGGCTTTCTAGGGAACGATTAACATCTCCGACTGCTTTTTCAGTAGCGGCCTTAGATTGGCTTGTTCCTGTCACTAGATTAGATAACTGAACGACACCAAGTCTTGATGTACTAGCGACCCGTTGAAGCAACTTTTTCACTGTCACAAAAGCAGAATCATCAACACCTGCATTCATTTGTTCTAGAGTTGCTATTTTTGCTATACCCGCTTCCAATTCTGTTGCGAGAGGATACAACGGAGTAATCGTGACATTGACCATCTCCGTGTTTTCTAGTTCAACAATACACTCGATTTCTAATTGGATATATTGACTGGTCGCTTCGTCAGAAACTAGAGTTTCGGGATAAGCAGCATAAACGATTAGATTACCGTCAGCATCTTTGAGGCCAATCTCTCGAATGTGTTTACCAGCAAAGCGACTTTTGTTCACATGTGCAATAACATGAATGAAGTGCTCAAGAATCGCGCCTTCTTTTAGAGGTTCTTCACCTAATTCATTAACAAGATTTGAAAAGGCTATATTAGGGGGCACATAGGAACCGTTACTATCACCTAATGCCATGTGTGTTAGGTTTAACACTCGATGCTCATCATAAGCCTCACGCAATAGCCGCTTGCCAATATCAGTAACAACAGCGTAGTGCTTAATTTCTTCTGTCATTAGTAGTCTCTCAATTTTCATAAAGGTAGTGTTTTGATCTGAATACGTTGACGACAACGTATTGTGATAGGCAGATATAAGCAGCCTTGAGATGGGCGGTTTTTTACCGTCATTTTCCAGTGTTGCGAACCTCGCTTATTGCGCTCCACACCATTTACAATGTCGATATAATCTTTTTGCGTTAAGCCTCTATCTTCGGTTTGGGTAAGGAAGATTGAAAACGTTCCATTAATGCCTTCGGGTATTTGATGCCATTCCAATACAGTGGTATCAAAGTTAAGCTGCGACATGGCACGACTAATCGCCCAAGGAGTGCCTTTGTACCGAAAGAGCAGCAAAGCTTCTTTAACCACAGTTCGTCTTTTTTCGATAGGCCAAGAGTCATCCCAAAACTCTGCGCGCCATTGCCATGCTAGCCACGGCAGAAAAGATTCATGAACCTGATCAACATCGAGTATTTGAAGTTTCTGTATGGCGACTTTTAACGACTCTAGTTCCTGTTTTGTCAGGTCACTGATGGTGCGTTGTCGCAAGTTGGTTTTTAGTATTAAAGGCAGCATAACCAAGCCCTGAAATAAGATGTCGTTATCATCCCTCGGTCGATGCTTTCACATGATCACACGGGCATAATTCTGATGTTAAGTCGCTATATTGTTTTCATAGAAAACAGAGGATTAACAGATGAACTCACCAAAAAAGACATCTTTACCAAAAGACATCCAGGCTATCGAACGATTTGGGGTTTGCGTATTTAGCGAACCGATTATTATTGATGGCATTAAATACACTGGAGCTCGCCGTGTACAAAAGGCTCTTGTTCGTGACCGCATAGAAGCTGAACGTTGGTGTAAAGAGGAGTTCGGTTTTACATCAGGTGACGGCATTATTGCTGGGATTGCAAGCACCACTGTCGAATTTGGTCAGGTTGATGGTGATTACAATGTTAAAGATGACGGAAATATCATTGGTCCATTAAGGCTAATTAATGGTAAGTCATTAGCTCCCGATCAAATCGTGTCGAATTTTTCCTATGAAGATTTCACTTTAGTGGCACTGCTCATGGGAAAGACTACGCCCTCGCCAGAATCCGAAGCTCAGAACTCAGAAAGCTCATCAAATGCATTAGTCACCGAAAAGTCGGAATAATGAGTTACAGCGAAGCCCTAGATTGTTCTTGGGCTTCTTTGCTTTATGCTTTGGAGATAATGAAAGATGAAAAGTAATTACGCTTTAGGTCTGGTTGTAGGGGTAAAAAATCAGTTCACAAAAGGGGCAAAACAGATTCAAGAAGAGTACAAAAAACTCTCGACGGAACACAACAAGCTTCAAACTAGAGTCAAAGATGTTGATGCCTACAAGCAAGCACAAACCGAGCTCAAATCATACAAAGAAGAGCTTAAGCAAATGTCAAATCCAACAGAAGCTGCTGAGGCAAAACTTCGACAATTGACCAATGCGCTCTCCAGGCAATCTCGGGCATTAAAAAAAGCTGGTATCGATACCAACGATTTGGCAGATGCGCAAAATAAGCTTCAAAAGGAACTTCAACAAACCGCTTCCAAGATGAACTCGGTGAACAATACCGACATGTTTAATGCTGAATCATTAGCAGGTATAGGCGTTGGTGCGGGCACTCTAGCAGCTAGCGCACAAAGCGGATTGAACACCAACCAAGCTGAAAGGCAAGCAGCAGCATCAACACGTATAGAATTAGAGACCATTCAAAGCTGGCGCAATGCTTTAGCTGATATCGAAACGCAAACAGCACGACCTTACCAGGAAATTTTAAATACACGAATTCAAGCATCAAAGTCTGGATATGATGACAAAACAGCACTGGAACTGACGAAAACATCAGCTCAGTTAAGCTCTGTGTTTGCTGATTTGAACTGGGATCCAAAAGATATTATTGCAGCCCAAGTTCGAGTGATGAAATCGCTTGATTTATCAGCTTCAGAAGCAGCTGACTTTATCGCTATCACTGCTCAAAAATCTGGAGATGACAAAGGGGATTTATTAGACACAATTAGCGAGTACTCATCGACATATGCAGATCAGGGGTTAGATGCCGAAACTATTTTTGCTCAATTAATCGCAGGACGGCAAGCTGGGGCATTCAATTATGATCAAATAGGCGATCAGCTGAAAGAAACTTTACAAGCCAGACTATCAGACCCCGATGAATTTAAAAAACTCGTAGGAACAGGAGACAAACAAGGTTCAATAGATGAATTAATTAAGTCACCAGAACTCGCAAAATCATTCAAAGAAGCTGTGTTTAATATGCGTAACGCAATGAACTCTGGCGAAAATGTTGGTAGTGCCTACGGTGATATGATGATGCAATTAGCATCTCTGTATCAAACTGATAAAGGTGCTGCAAGAAATATGGCTGAAGGTATCGGTGGAGTTAGATTAGCCGAAGATATCGGTTCTAGAGGAATAGAAGGCATAGCGAAGGCGGCACAAGACCCACAATCCATTCTTGGTGAATATACGGGTACATTAGCTGAAGCAATGGAGGTCGCTATATCGCCAACCCAAAAGCTAATGGCTGAAATTGGTGCGATGGGACGTGCTGCTTCCACCTCAATTACTGAACTGGAAAATTTATCCGAAGGTATTCTCGGTTTCATTAGAGAAAGTGCTTCAACAGTGCGCAATACTGCTAATGATAACTCTCTGGTTGCTGGGGCACTCACCTTGGGTGCTGGGGCTGCATCAGCATACGGAGCTGCAAAAGGTGCGGGTTTTATTAAAGATAAGGTTTTGGGCTTACTTGCTGGCGGTATCAAAGATAAAAAAAGTAAATCAGAGTCATCATCTAACATTGGAAAATTTGCATCGGTGACGGATTCACCAGATAAGAGCAACCACTTGCGCCCTAAAGCATCGAAGTTCAGCTTAATTAAAGATAACGTTTTAGGCTTACTTGCTGGCGGCATCAAGGACAAAAAAAGTAATCCGGAATCATCATCCATCATTGGAAAATTTGCATCGATGACGGATTCACCAGATAAGAACAACCACCAGCGTCCTAACACATCGAGGTTAAGTGGTAAGTTTAGTTTAAACGGTTTGGGCAAAGTATTTAAGCCGCTTGCTTGGCTGACTAGTGCTGCTCCTATGATAAAAGCAGCATCAGACGGTAACTATAAAGACGCAGGAAAGACGGCAGCTTCACTCGGTGGTGGCATAGCTGGGATGAAACTTGGTGCGCTTGCAGGTGGTTTAGGTGGACCTATCGGTATCGCTGTCGGCGGTGTTGCGGGCGGAGTTCTCGGCAGTATCTTTGGAGAAAAGGCGATTGACAGCATCATGGAAAGGTTTGCGCCTGGCGCAGAGCAAGAAATTGATTCTGTCAGTAAAGAAACTCAAGAGCTGGAACAGGCAGTTGCAGCGAGTACGCATATTGAAAGTACAGTTTCAGTCGAAATTAGCGCGCCTGTTACCATAGAAAGTGGTGCCATTGTACCGGAAGATTTTCAAGAGCAACTCATTAATACATTTAGAAACTTAACGCCAGAGTTAACGGTGCAACTTCAAGAAACATTAGACAGCTTGGCAGCAAAATAAGGATTCCCAGCCTTATGTTTCAGTAATGGGCAATATATCCATAACATCAATCTTGCTAATTAGTAGGAAAAAGCTTGCATGATTTTTTCGAGAGTGAGATATGTCAGTTTCGTTAAACTTTATTGCTAAGCGGCAAAGAACGATGAGAAATCTTATGAACAAATACGAACATCATTTTCATGACTGGAAGGGTGGTTTATATGCCTGCTATGCTTTTCGTCAAAATCCAGCACCCGATGAAGAAGAGTTAGCTAAAAACGATATTCGCATACAAAAACTTTTAAGCGAAATGCTTGCCATCGCAAGAAAAGAATCACGCATTAAAGCGACCTTCTCTCATCCACAACCCGTTTTCACACTGATAGGTGATGCAGTTTCAATTTCTTCGGATAAGCTAAATTTAACTGTCACGTTCGGTATTTTTAATGGCAAGTTCTATTTAGAAGCATCATTTAACCATCCCGAACATATGGGGAAAGTTGATGATGATTTTTGGTGTAATTTAGCTCGTTTATCTAAGTTGGGCGAACTTGAATTTCAAGAGCATGCTTCTCCTGAAACTAAGTTATTTTTAACTCTACAGAAAAGGCATCGAGCAACCAAGAGCGCTATTTTAAAAGTGATCCAGCATTATATTATTTGCACTGATGATGATAGTTTTAACGATGGGAGTTTAGAGATTTCTTGGGAAATCAATACACCATTTCACGATTTATTAGGTTATATGTCAGAGGCTTTCTGTTGTCTATACAATATGAACTACCAGTTGTATAGACGGGATTACATCATTCAAAAAAGTCGAATAAAAAGACAGAAAAACAGTAAAAAATCAATTAAATACATAAACAAAGGGTAATGTAATGAGAGTCGAAAGGTTGATACCACTATTTTTGATGGGGTTAGTTGGTTTATGTATCGGTGTCTGGGCTGGTACAACTGGTCAGTGGTATCCTATTCTGACTCCCTTAGTCGCAAGCATATCAGTACTTTTTGCCACAACAATAGCGCTAAGAAATTTAAATCAATCACGTAATCACGAAACCCTCAAACGTACATTGGATCAGTTAGCAAAGACACCAAAAGTAGACGATAAGCTTTTTGATGCTAGAGTGAAAATGAACGAAATAATTAATGAGCTAGAACTTCACAAACATTACGATGACTACCCTCTAATGAAAACGGCGATGGCAAGGCTTGATCGTAAAAGCGCCGAAACCATCATCGAAATCATAGATTATTATGAAAAAGTAGCTCTTTGTGTAAGGCTGGGCTTGTATGATAAAGATTTAGTATCGGAAATGATCTCAAATACATATTGCTCAGTATGGAGAGACTTTTGGCCCGTGATTCGTCACAACCAACTTGCCAGTGAGAATTTTGCTGACTCATACAGTGAGTCTTTGGAGAGGCCGTATCGTAATCTTGAACGAGAAGCTTTGGCTCAATTTGATGGTGACTTAGATACCCTGATAACTCCAAAAGGATATTATAGAAAGCTACACAACTAACTAAATAACAAGGCGAAAGAGGTGTATGTCGCACACACACCTCTGAGACTGCAAGTCCTTCATTTTAATAGAACTCTTTCCTTCATATTATCGAATACCTCTTTTTTATTCATAGTGTTAACCGCTTGAATTTTCCCATCAAACGCTCCCATCCGCGTAACCGTTGCAAGATCTTTATCAAGCCAAGATACCAAGTAGATGACCGCTACGGCATCACCACTGCTTAATTGGTGAAGTCCATAGTAAGCCTCGTCTGCCTGAGCTAAGTCACCAATCTTATCTTCTTTGCCTTTTAATCTTTTATCCTGGCTAACGAGCTTATTGATCTGACTATCTGTTAGCCTTCGCGCCTGAGCTGCGGTGAGGCTGTTTTGAATAAGGCTTTTACTCTGCTTGAAGGTCTGTTCGTTGATGTCGGCTTCAAGCTTGTGCTCTTTCACCTTTTGCATCAGTCCTGAAGGTATGCGATTTAATGACGCGGTTGGGCTGTTCTTAAACTGGTGCTCCTTCTGATAGGTTGGATTATTGGTTATAGAAGCTTCTGTGATTGAGCTGGAGCGCTTCTTATCTGCGTTAGATAGTGCGTTATACATTTCCGCGGCTATCGCCATAACAATGGCTCTGCATTTATGGTGGTTAGGTGGGTAGTACTTCTTCCAGAATGAATCACTTTTAGGTTTGACCGTTTTATCCAAATGCTTGCAGAGTTCGGTGGTGCCGTCATCGAGAACGGAGGAATACATCAGGTACTCAACCAACTCGTTATGTTCTACTTGTGTCCAGCGTCCAAAGTTGTAAGCACTCATCATGTTGTTGCGGTAATGAAGCTCCAAGTAATACGGGTTACTTTCAGTTATGCCAGCTCGACTCAATAAGCCATCAATGCTCTGCATCACCTCAGATTTACTTTGACCAAGTGCCAGTGCATCCGTGTAGTACTTTTTAACGCGCTGCATGCTATCTTCCCCCATAACAGAGGCTATGGTGAAGGCACGCAGCTTAAGATTAGCTTCGAGTCGCTGGTAAGTTTTTTGATCGAGAGGTACTTGGCTCTTTAGGTGTTCGATAGCTTCGGAGAACTGGACTGTGACATCGTCGTCGGCCAAGTTTATTTGTTTCTTGGTGGTATCGATAAGATGCTTTTGTCCATACAACCAGGCTAATACCATGCTGTCAGTGAAAACCTCAGCAAAGGTCTTAGTTGACGATAATGGGATCGAGTTTTTGTTTAGCCGGCTTTTGATAAGCTCAGATAGTTTATTGGCCGTAAACAAAAGGGCTGAATCTTCCAGCCCTTTCATTTTGTTGAGATTGCGTTTTTCTTGTTTAAGCAAGGCTTCTATAGGCATAGCAAGTAATTCTCATCAGGTACATTAGACAAGGATAGCGGCGCAGGTGCATTGGTATCCGATGACTTATCAATCATCGCTTTAAATGCCTCTTCATCAAATTGCATCGATGCAATAGAAAGCGTTGGGTTAAGCGTTGCGAGCCATCTAAGCAAGGTTAGGTTGATTGTATTAATCACAACTTTCAAATCACTTGCGGTGATGCGAAGCGTTGCTCGCTCAAACACTTCACCCAAAGCGCGAGAACCATAGTCACCGTTGCCCGTTGATAGCGTTTGTCCGGTAATTCGCTTACAAATCTTGTTGTCGTAGAATTTAATAACCTCAACAAGTTCCGTCGCTTTGCCCCCACTTTTGAGTTCGACCAACTCTTCAACTCCACCAAGAGCTATGCCAGAGCCGCTTTCAATGGCTGATAAGTTACCGGAGATATTATCTAAGTCATGTTGGCTTGCATTATCTCTAGCAAGAGCGACGACTGATGGAATAGCATATTTCTCACCCAAACGATCAAGGTTAGCAATGTGCGTCCATTTGACTTGCCATGTCGGCCAGACAGATTCAAGTAAGCTTTCCCCGTATGGTTTTTCTCTTGAGCCGTTACGCACAAATACCATCACTTTGCCAGGAGTAACTTGAAGTGATTCAAAGTTACCATGAAGAAACAAAAGCTCACCTTGCGCACCAATACGAAATAGCTTGGGCGCGCGAGCACTGAAAGCCGCCGGATAGACTTCATCCCCATTGCTGAGCCAATCCAACTCTACAGGGTTAAATCCATATTCAAGGTGCTTTAAACCTGCCATCAATAAGCTGTCAAAATCGATATATGAAAGTAAGCGCTTGGTGTTGGCAATGGCATTCTCATCACCAAGCCAGCTCCATGGCATACTCAGTGCGACGGTCTTTCTTAGCTCTAAGTCACCGGCAACTTCATCATCGAGTAACATGGCTTCAATAGCACCCCAGTAGGCGTCATAACTATTGTGAGCATTACCACCTAGTTGAGATGGTACAGGATAGTATTGCGAGAGGTAGTTAGTAGTCGCGCTCGGCAAACTTGAGGTAAGGGTTGAGATTTTGAGACTTGGATTTTTCATCTTTAGTGATACTCGCACCAACATAGTATGAAGAAGATTGTCCATCGATGGACGGAACGCGACCAATCGCCGCATCAATCAAGTTTTGCGCATCTTTCTTATTGGAATGAAAACTGACATCAAATTGGCTAATACGGCCAAGCTCGTAAATAGCTCGATTAACCAGCGCCATACTAAGGACAGCATTTTCATCACCGCTGTAGCCTTTGTTTAACGCATCAGCCTGCGTAAGCGTGACATAACCCCAAACCGCCGCATTTGAGCAGGCGGTCATAAGGCAAGTTGGATAAGTTCGACTTTGGGGTGTCTGCATTGGCCCTTCATCAAACTCATCCAGCACCAGCCCATGCTTTGGTGTCGGTCTTGTCGGGTGATCGATATCGCCCGTTAGCGACAAATAAAGCTGAGGTTCGAGGGCGTTTTTCACGCCCTCTGGAGTCACTAATTGCCTTAACGTATCAAGGTTCATAGTGCGCTCCCTTGCTATGCGACAACTTCACACCAGCAAATCGCGTTGACGATTGGTGCTGGTAGCGGCTTTGATTTACCCAAGATTTCAAGGCCAGACGGGTTAGTCTTGACATCGTGAGTAGCAAAGAACGGCATTGGCTTATTGCCGGCTTTAATGTCATCAAGAGCCAAGTAGTACAACTTGTGATTTGCATTGGTATCGACCATACAGAAAGCATTGCTTGCAATCTTATCGGTCATCGCGTTATTTACGCCTTTGTACTTACCGGTTTGCTTCATGATGCTGTAACCACCAATGATGATTTCACCTTGCTCACCAAGCACCGCTTTGATTGTCGATTGATTCTTGGCGGTCGCAATCGTCATTGCCATGCTGTATGCCTTACGGCCAGCCAATACTTTAACCACATCACCGTAATCTTTGAGCTGCATGGCTTCATGCATATCTTCAAGCAGCATGAACAACTCAGTAATCGTTGATGATGCTGTCAGCTTTGTATCAAGCGCGTGTTGAATTGGGTCTCCAAACTCAATTGTATACATGTCGATACCTGCATCCGTCTTCATTGGGTACGCGATAGTACCTGTCAACGATTGCGCGGCCATAGCTTCGATCGTCTTTTGCACTACAATCAGCATGTCGTTAATGCGCGTTTCAAGGTAGCCCTTGATCGCCTTTTCACCTTGCTGCTGGAAGATTAGTGCCAAGTCATTCAAATCGGCTGCTGAAACAAAGTCAGAAACATCGACGCCGTTAGGGTCAATCTTCACCATCTCACCAGTGCCTTTATCAAGGGCATAAGCTTCTGTACCACGACGAACAACAGGCACGTTTGAAAGCTCACGCTGAAGGTCAGCCATTGAGATGCTTGCAAATGGATGCTGAATACCTTTACCGTAAATCAGCTCACGAATTGGGTACTTCTTCGTGTGGTTCTTTTTAAACTTCGCTAGCAGCTCTGAAATAAACTCAGGGGTCAGCATGCCAGAAATCAGGGCGAGTAAATCCATAATATATCTCTTTACCTTTTGAGCGGCCTCCATCTATTTGTAGAAGCCGGTATTAAATTAATTACTGCTCAGATGAGCGTTGTTATTTTTCAGAGTCGGTGTCTTCGGTGTCTTTATCTTGCACAGCCTTCTTCTTTTTCTTTTCAGACTTCTTTTCATCACCTGAATTTTCTTCAGTCTTCAGAGGGCCATCAGTCAGTTCTTGGTGGTTAAGAGTGTCAATAGTCGAATCATTAAGTGGCGTACCATCTGAATGGTTTTCGTTTTTCAGCGTGCCATTAGCCAGTTCTTGGTGATTAAGTTCATCGATAATCGAATCATTAGATAGCCCACCATCCAACACTTGAATGCTTTGTTGCTCACCTGGTACTTCTTTTACATGGCACAAGGTGGCAATTTCATGCATAGCCTTAAGGCACTCTCCAGCATGCTCGATAGCAGCAACAGAGCTTTCAGTCATTAAAAGTGATATAGGGTTGCCGCCAAGCGTGTTTTGCAAACCAAGATAGGCTGCTGCAAAGTCCGCCTGATGTATTTTGATAAGTTTCGTCTTATCCATGGGTTAACCCTCAAATAGTACGGATGCCATCAGAGTCAGTTTTTGCGCAGTATTAACAAGCGCATCACCAACAAAGACTTGAGAGGCCAAATAACCACCAGTGACCAAGCAAGGTACAGACGTATGACCTTCGCGCTGCGCTTCGGTTGTAATAGCAAGCTTACCCGCGGCAGTGCCATCCCATGCTTCAATACCCGTTGTTTTGATGATCACAACAAGACCGCGCTTTAGACCAGTTACTCCAGTCTTAACACCAATGTTTCGTGTTTGGTTTAGCTTATTGACTGCAACAACCGATGCCAGGTTAAACGGAGTGCGTTTTGAAAATTCGCTCATAATTAGAATCCTGATTCAGAGGCGATATTCATCATATCAACCGATTGGGGTTGTTGACCTGCTGACAAGCTCACCGGCGCGCCATGAGTCAAGCTTTGAAATAAACCTTGCTGAGGCAGTGATGCTTTAGCTGGCTTTGCTTGAACAATGGCTTTCATGCTTGAAAAAATACCAGTAGCCGAGTTGTCACAAAGGTTGATAGCATCAGTAGCTTCAAGCGTATCGACGATAGGCTTTAACTCTTCGGCTGACATGTCTTTGGTTTCAGCTAGTGCCTTGATTTCATCAATGCGCGTCGCTTTTGTGGTCTCTTGAACCTGAGCAAGCTGTGATTTCAGCGCTTTGGTTTCTTCTGATTCCACATTGGCCGCAGGTGCATTTGGTGCAGCGGGAACGCCAGTCGCAGGGTTGCCTTCTGAATCTGGTTTTAATGCTTCTTTTACGGCGTCTTTTACCGCATCAGTTGTCATGTTTTTTACCAGGGCTTCTAGATCTTCTTTTTTCATATCTAAGATACTCTCTTCAAGAACGGTGGCAGAAAGCTGCACTGCCTTTTTACCTTGTGGTAATGCGCTAAGCTCAACCACTTCCAATACTTTTGTGTCACCAGCAGGCGGTAGACTGCCAAGAACGGCCAAATGGTGAATGTACCAACCTTCACGTCCTTCAAGTGGGTGAAGGCTAATACTAAACCCTTCAAAGTCACCGCTGTCTTCCATCTCTTCAAGAATGGCGCTGTAGTGAACTTCAATAATGAGCTCCCATTCACCAGGCTGATCTTGGCTTTCGACAACTTGCGGATCACCCACTCGACCATAAGCAGGGTAACTATCACTACAATCACTTATATGTCCGGTGACTACAGGTGGCCTGGCATCTTTGTTGAAATTTACGACTGCACTGTCGAGCATTTCTTTCGTGACCATTGCACCGTTCTTTTGGGTGCCCGTTGTCACAATGGACATCTTTTTCATTCGCGCCATGGATTAGGCTCCCACTTGAGGGAATGAAATCCCTTTAGCAAAATCAACCATGAAGATTTGACCGCCGCCATCAGTGATCTCAATAAACTGCACTGAGATGTTGGCGGTGTAGTCTTGCTGTTCATCGTCGTAGCTTGGTGATGGCGGGTTAGTCACATAACCATGAATACGTGTAGTCAACGAACCTTCTTTACGAATGCCCGTATGGGTGTCCAGCACACGAACTACTCCAGTAAAACGAAGCTTCACGTAACCGCCGTTCTCATTCAGCGAGCGAATGTCTTTTGCTGAGAGACTGGCAAAAGGAACCGATGCGGTAATAGGTTCGTATTTACCTGTTGGGACTTCCACGCCACCAACACCACCCAAGCCGCCCACCAATTTGGTTTTGCGTTTGATTTCCGCGCTCATGCTTTTTACGCGGCCAATGTATTGCGACTCATTTATGTAGGCCGCCTGGTTTGTCATGATGACACTTGCATTTTGGCTCACGAGTTACCCCCCAATAATTGTGACAGTGCGTTTTCCAAGCCTTGAGAATAAATCTCAGCTTCAAACTCAATGCTTTCCATCACCATGGCTGGCGTTGCCTTATAATGGAATTTGATTTTGCCTTGCATCAGATTGCTCAGTGGGTTTTGCTCTTCTTTGATGTAGCACTCCCCATACACCAACGATTCACCAATCTTCTCGCGTAAGTAATCATTGGTACTTTCCGCCACTCGGCCAATTAAGGTGTTTGCTAAATCATCGGGACTGGTGAACATTGGTCGGTCAAGAAACTGCATGGCAAACTTCTCGATCGCTTCTTCAATCATGTCCATCGTGCGACGCCACGCGATAAAGGTCATCACATCCGATTTTGATGGATAGGCAGTACTACGGTTACCAAAAGCGCGAAGGCCATTAAAGTTAATCGTAGTGACAATACCCGCTGCATTAAGCTGTACCACCTCACAATCTGAGTCATTCGGTAGATACTCAAGGTTGTGCTCTGATGAGACCGCATCAACAAGCTTGAAGTTAGAAGGGCTACACCAGTAACCGGTTTCCATCGTTTCGCCCGTTAGGTTCTTATCCATCTGGATAATCAGACCTGCATAAGATGGCGCGGCCCAATCAAGGCGCTTTACACCTTCGTTGTTCAGCACATTCAGTCGTGGGTAATAACAGACAGCACGATAGTCGCTAATGCCGTTAGCAAAAGCTTTGGCTTGCTCTTGTGTTGAGCCGCCTGGCGGTTCTGTGATCCACATTCCGCGAGTTTTACGAATGGCCGCAACGGCTTGAGAGGCCGCACCTTCTTTATCAATCAGACCAGGAGCTAAGAAAATCTTCGGCATAAAGCCATAGATAGCTTGTGTCTGACGGATTAGCGGTAGACAAGATAAGAACTTGCCCAATTCCGGATCGGCTGCAATTGCACGCTCAAGGCGAATTTGCGCTTGCGCTGCTTCGTTTTCTTCCGCGCTCGATGCATTCACAATAGCAACATCAGCAATCTCGACTGACTCTGCTTCTTTTGCCTGTTTTGCCGATTTTGAAGCGGCTTTGGCTGGAGCTGATTCAGCAACTTCGCTTACTTCTGCTTCCGCTTCGCTTGCTTCGGCAACGACTTGCGTTGTTACATACGAAACAACGGTTGCACGCTCGGCGTATTTGTAGATACGTTCAAGTGAATCTAAAAGCGTACCAGGACCAAGCTTCTCTTTGGCTTCGTCAAAAGAGAGCGTTTTAACAATGCTGCGCTCTGTTGGAATTGTCGCAGTCCCAAACACACCCGCAATCGCACTTGACACATCAAGGATTGGGACTGGGCCTGAGACCACTTCAACGGTATCGACACCGTGTTTCATGAGGGGAACTCCCTATCAGTTAGTAGGGAGTACTATAAGAAAAGTAAAGAAAGCGTTGGATCAGGTGAGGTTTATTTGGTTGGTAGATGTTGCTTGATGTCGTCAGGAAGCGTGGACTGCATAATGGCTTGAGTACACGGGTTATTCCATACGGCATCGATAGCATTGGCAAATGAAGAGTCCATGATTTTCTTTTCGAACTCAGCAATGATGGCTTTACCTTCTGCTACCATCGCATCAAATTTAGCCGTTGCATCATCAATCAAACCGCCCACATCCGAGAGAAACGACTCGAACTCAGGTAAATCTAGTGAGCCTGATAAATAATCGTCTACCTTCTGACTGATGTTGCTGGCAACCTCAGAGCCCGCAGCAAACAACTTATCAGAAGCGCCTGCTATAGGACCAAACACCTTTTCAGTATTCACACACGATGACACGGGAAGCCCAGCCATTTTGTCGAGCGTCGCAACCATGTTCGACTTACTTGAAAGCCAAAGTGCATTATCCGCTAAGTGCTGCATATGCCCCATTGCTCCATCCATCGCGGTATTGGCTGCGCCAAGTTTTGACTCAACGCGGTTAATCAACTCAAGGTCAACTTCCTGAAGCTCATCTAATCCTAACGCATTCAGTTTGCGAATAGCGTCGTTCGTTTGCCCTTGAGCCGCTTTTGCGCCATCCAGACCTGGACAAGTCATCGTAATAGGTCCATTGCCTAATGCTTTGTAAATATCGATATTCATAGTAAAGAGACCTTTTCTAAATATTCACCTGTCTCATTAATGGTCATGCTTGCACGAATAGCAAACTGACCATTATCCATCTCGCTCGGACCGACAAAAAGCTGCCCCAGCGAAATGCGCTTTTCGTACTTGTTTACCTGCTTGGTGATCTCGATCATCAAGTTCGACATTTCCCATTGTGGTCTGTCGACATAACTCATGGCATCACACCCATAATCAGGATCAAAAATTCTCGTTCCCTTGGGGGTATGCAATAAAATTTTCAGAGACTGCAACACATCTTCTTTGAGGGTTTCACACCGACCCTCACCACTGAGCCTGATGGCGTACATTTTTTATTCAACCTTACCGTGTTTTGCGAAATTTTGAGAGAAAATGACTTTCTCACCCAAACTAGAAATCAAGGCCGTATTAAAGAGGCATTAAAGACCCATTCAACAGCGTTCAAAGAAATTTTTTCATACCATCGCACCATTAAAAGCTAAAGCAGCTTAGAATCAATTACAGGAGGTTTAGCCCATTGGTTGATTTGGGGTAACGGTGGAGCTTGGTGTTAATCCATGAGTATGCCCGTTGTATGTCATTCTGATCTGCGTCATGGAGCCGGTCTTATCGAATACCTCTTTCTTCACAAATAGGTTTGATTCAATCGTGGTATCTTGTTTCACCCTTAAGGTTTTACTGATGGTGACATCTCCATCTATGTCAAATTTGGATACCAGTTTGGTTCCTTCTTTATTCATCGTGAACTTGGGACCACCGCCACCAATCTCAACCAATAGAGTCTGCTTACCTTCGTCGTAAGTGATGATGGTGTCGTCCGAGAACTTCATGCCGTAGACTTTTACATCGCCTTGAAATGGTTTGTCTTGCTGGTTGTAAAGCGCACCCAATACAAACCCTTTTGCCATGTCACCAATGGGTGGAAAAAGACAGAGCACTTGTTCGCCTTTACTTAGGTTGTGCACCACGCTGACGTCTTTGGCTCGAAAAGCCAACACAGGCAGCCAGACCGTGGACACGTCATCGAGCCCCTTCAACGCCACTTTTACGCGGTGTGAAGCGCCATCTACCTCAATAACCTCAGCCACACTCACGATGCGAACCATTCGTGTATAGAGTTGATCAACCCGACACTTGAGCTCTTTAAATATTTTCATCGCCTCACCATTCGTCTAATGCCTGGACCAAAGCGTTTGGCAAGTTGTGCCATTGGGTTTTGAGGTTTGGCAGTTTTCTTAGGCATCGAGGAGCCACCCACAAACACTGTGATGAGTCTTTGAATACACATCTCAAGCGCATCAGGTATGTCATCTTTACCTCGTGGGTACATATCTAACTGGTCTTTCAGGCGCGTCATCGTTTCTAAAATCAAAAGCGTCTCGGTTTCAAACAGCGCTTGCAGACTCTTAATACGGATAAACTTATTACCACCACGAAAACCTTCACTTGGTAGAAGGACGCCAAGGCGAAGCGCTTCACGTTGTATTTCGCGCCGGTAGATTTTCTGAAACACCACTTCTTCAATGACCACAAAAGAAGGCTTAAACCGTAGGTAGATATCGACAATGCGCCTTGCAAAGGCAAGGTCAGATTCAATCCAACCATCCGCAAAGAGGACATAGAGCACATTGGTGTGCTTGTGTTTGGCAACCACAGCGATTGCGGAATCATCACCGCCATCGGCCCCTGTCGCTGGGTCGACCGCCATGCCGATTTCACAGTCGCGTAAATCCACATCACCAGGGTGGTAGGTTTTTACCGTCGCCATGTTGAAAACTTTCTCATCCGCAGACATCGGTTTGTTTTCGTATTCCGTTGCCCAGATATGCGAGCCGAGCTTTTTCTTCTTATCCATCAAAAGCTCAATCGGCCAACGATGAGGCCAAAGCGGCTCACCCGATGGCGTGATGGCTCCAAAGCGAAGACCTATCCAGTTAGTCATTATCTCTTCGGAGATCTCTTTGAGTAACCGGCTTGGTAAATCGTCAGGGTGCATGATGGTATTGGCAATGACAGTCAATGCGCCTTTGCCTAAGTTGAGAATAACGCGCTTAAACCAGTTATACAGGGCGCGTCTGCGCTTGACTGACTCAACTTCATCATCTTTTAAAAGGTCATCACAGATGATGTGAGTAGGACGTTGAAATTCGTTTTTAACACCACGGAGAGATTGCCCTGCGCCCACGGCTTGAATGGCTGAGCCATTCGCCAATTGGATTTTGCGCTTAGCCCAGGTATTGCCTTTTATTTTTTGAATACCGTAATCAGCGATGATTTGCTCGTCTTCTTCGAGCATGGTTTTAATGCCGTCAATCATATCTTGCGCTGAGTCTTTACTGGCAGCGCAAATAACAATGAATGAACCTGGATAATTCAAGGCAAGCCATAACGGTAATGCTTGGGTGTTCCGCGTTGTTTTACCATGATCTCGCGGCTCAATATCGAGAATGCCTTCCAGTTCACCTTCTGGCATTTGAATAAAAGCATGGTCTTCTTCAGCCGTCACACTACGAAAGAGGTCGGCATCAGCGAAGTTAAGTTGACGGGTAGAAACTAGGCGTGTTAATGCCAATTGATAATCAGCAAAAGGTACAGGGAAAGCTTTAGGCATGTAGCTTTCACAAAAATAAGCAAAGTCAGTCTTTGCTTTTTCTAAACGATCTTCTTTGCCTTCTGCTTTAGCTTTTATGAGCAGACGCATTTGCGCCTGCTCTTTTAGCCGAAGAAGCTCCTGCTTATCAAACACCACGACCTCGCTTATATTCGACATCGATAGACTCAATCGCTTCGACTAAGCGGATCAAGAGTTCTGGATCTTCTTCTGATAACAAGCGGGTCAGCTCTTTTTTCAAGTCTTGTTTCGCAGCTTTTACGCCACGAGTGAATTCCATTTTCAAACGACCCACACCAACGGTGCCCCCAGTCACCGATTGAAGGGCGGAAAACATATCTTTTGGATCGTCAAAGTCCAGTTCGTCCAAATCTTTGATGTAGTCCACGAGCTTGCGAGCAAGCAGTTGGTTCGCCGCATCCACCAAGTCCGTTCCGGCGGTATCTTTAATGCTATCGAGTAAGATTTTGCTCTCTTCTTGCGCTTTGCGAAGTTGAATAGCCGCTTCTTCATTGGTTTTGATGGTGCGTCTTATGGCTCGCGCACTGAGTTTAATGCCTTCATCGTTGAGCACTTTGGCGATTTTGTCGGAGTTGAGCTTATCGCGCGTATACAAATCAATGATCCGCTCAACAATCCCAAGCGCTTCCGCTTTACTGCGTCTTCCCACGACGTTTCCTTATTTATCTTATTGGTTTAATAGGCTTCCAATGTAGATAAAAACGCCACTTAACAGGATCAGGTGAACACCTGTTCTATATCTCTTTTTATACAGTGATGCCATGACAGAAACAGAGGCGTCACTATGAGCTTATCGATGAAGGTGTCGGGCTTTTTAAAAGAGTTAGAGCGACAAGAAAAAGCCGTTCAAGGACTGGCTCACAAGCTGGCTCCTATTGCCGTCGGTATGGTCCAGCAAAACATGGACGGTCCTTTTGTACCCAATGCGCCACTGACACGTCAGCTTAAAAATGGCGGTAGTCAGCCCCTAAAAGACACGGGGGACACCAGAGCCTCGATTAACTCCCATGTTCAAGGTGACACGATTTTTGTTGGTACGAACAAGCCACACGCGCCTCTTATTAATAATGGTGGAACGATTAAACCTAAGCGCTCAAGACGCCTCGCTATTCCGACCACCAAGCAAGTGAAAAAACGCTCGGATGCTTGGGGCGTGAAGAAGACCTTAGCTTGGCTTGAAGATAATGGTTGGAAAATCTTCTTCAGACCGAAGTCAATCATGGGGCGAGCACCTGTTGGCGCGAAATCCTTTGGACTCAAAATAAAGTCCAAACGCAACAAGAACGCCAGAAAGCGCAAAGATGGCACTTATAGCGAGAATGCGAAAGGTGTCTTCTACGTTCTGTTTTACCGAAGCTCTGGCATCAAAGTGCCTAAGCGCGAATTTATGTATTTAAAGCCCGAGCAAGAAGAAAGGCTTAAGGAAATAACCTTAAACGCATTAAGGAATAAACGATGATTGTGTTAGACAAGTTGCGCGAGATGATTAACGCCAGGCTGCATATGAACGCCCTGATAGAGCCAACCAATGCGACATCACGGCGTCACATTCGCATCATGGTGACAAATGCCAAGTTAACCCAACTTGCCAGCACACAGTTAAACGCCACGTATGTGCCTTATGAGTGCCACCTTGATGTGGTGATTTCTTATCGAACCAGCGGCGGTAACGTTGAGGAGGCGTTATCAAGAGAGAGCCTTTCCGATTCCATCTTGATGACGGAGCTTCTGAGTGAGCGAGTCATTGACATTAAAGATGTCGCGCAAGAAATCAAAGACAGAGATTTATTCAAACAAGCCCATCCTGACTGGCAACTTAATGTTGTGGGTGATGGCTTGTTGTTTAATGCCAAACGTGTGGGCGATGGCTATGCAAACATGTCTGAGTTTAACGATCAAAACGAGATCACAAACGAACTCTTAGCCTATGAAGATAAATGGACAGCTCGCTTACTTCTGACCGTTCACAGACACTTTCCAAACCCATTATTAAAAACCATCACGCTCGTTAACGACGTGACCAAAGAGGAGCATACCCTTGAGCATTCAACAAGTGATGAAGAGCGGCCATTGGGGCGCATGGGGTAAATGCGGTTTTAAAACCCTCTACTCACCAAACAGTGTGAACGACAGCCGCTCGTGGCGAGTGGTCGCACAAAACGTGATCAATGGTTATCCACAACATCAAAGTCTTGGTGAGAGCGAACGAACACTGACATTAAGTGTGACTCTACACAACCAGTTTTGCGACTTAGCTATCAAGCACAATCAACTGCTAGAGCAATCGAACAGTGATTTAGCTGAGCCTTTGGTGATTGGTCATGATGTATTAGGTAACTTCAAATGCCGTTCAATGAGCCGCACGTATGACGAAACCACGACAGACGGTATCTTGATCGCCTCGACGTATCAAATGACTTTGGTCGAGGTTCGAGAATGAAAACGCTGTATGCGATTGAAGGTGAGCGCTGGGATACGTTATGTCTTCGCGCTTACCAAATGTCGACTCCCTCTTTAGTTAAATCGCTGCGTCAGCACAATCGTGCGCTAGCCAGTGAATACAGCTTTGCGCTTCCTGGTGGCGCAAAGGTTGCCATCCCTGCGCTACCTGACAGTGCGATTGAGTCCACAACAATAGGGCTTGCGCCATGGCAAAGATGATAAGACCCACCATTTTGCTCAATTGGGCTGGGCGTGATGTCACTCAAAGCCTCGGCGGGTTTGTGAAAAGTATTACCTATAGCGACCGTCTTAATACCGATGAAAGTGAATTGCCAGACGACATATCTTTAGTTCTGAACAATGTAGATGAACGTTTCTTAGATGCGTGGTATCCAAGCAAAGGCGATACATTAAAAGCCGGCATTCACTTTATTGATTTCACTTGGCAATGGGGCAGCTTTGAAATCGATGATGTTCGTTTTCGTTTTTCACCGGATGAAATCATCATCAAAGCCAGCGGAGCTAAACTCAAGCGAGCGGAGCTGGACAAGGCGCAATCGAGAGCTTTTGACAACATTCAATTGTCTGCCCTGCTCAATATCATTGCGAATGAAGCTGGCATGAAATCGGTACTCAGTGGATCAGACGCCACAATAACCCGTGTTGAGCAACAAGCAGAATCATCAATGAGCATGATACGCAGATTGGGCAAACTGTATGGTCTGCCTGTCAATATCAAAAGTGGCACGATTTATATGGGTGTTCCTGACGGCATAGACACCTTGGTACTCAATATTCAAGAGCGCAGCAAGATACAAAAATTAGACTTGCCTGACGTTGTTCGAGGGAAGTATACCGCCGTTAAGATTGATTATTACGACCAAGACAAGAAGGCGCTGATAAGTTACCAAGCTGGCGATGACCAAGCGCCGGAGTCTCAAATTCTTCGCTATTACGACGCGCCCGTATCCACACACGATGAAGCCGTGACATATGCTAATGCTGCCTTGAAAGAGCAAAACAGTAAAAGTGATGCGACAGGCTCCATCACATTAACCGCAACGCCAATGACATCAGGACAAGAGCTCCAATTAAACGGAATAGGTAAAGCGCACCACCTATGGCAAGTACTTAGCCAAAGCACATCGGTCAGTGATGCTGGGTGGACTGCCACCGCTAAAATAGGAAAAAAAGAATGAAAACCCCGCTAGGGCAGCTCCCTGTGCCCACTCTTATTGACTCGGACTACCAGAAGACACTTGCTCGCGTTCGTCAGAACTACCAAACTGCGACGCAGCACTTCCCTGGAACCAGCGATCCTGAAACCTTTCAGTTAGAGCAAATCGCTTATGAGCGTGAAATGCTGGTTGATGAAATCAACTACGAAGGCCAGCAAAACCTGCTTGCATTCGCTAAAGGGGCAAAGCTCGATAACCTAGGCGCGTTTGTGGATTGTGAGCGATTAAAGCCGACACCAGCAAGCTCAGACTTTCTCTTTACATTCAAAGCAGAACATCGAGGCTTTACGATACGTAAAGGCTTTAACATTCTCGCACGTGACGGTAAAACGATATTTCAAACGATCGCAGATGAAGTGATTGAAGCGAAGAAAACCTCTTCAACCCTCACGTTATACGCACAAGAAGTAGGGCCTAATGCCAACGGATTTATGGCAGGGGAAATTGCACAAATATCAAAGCCAATGAGCGACATTGTTAGCGCGGTAAATACTACGATATCGGTAGGCGGTAGCCTAGAAGAATCCAATGAGAGTTATGCTGAGCGTATCTATCTTGCACCTTCCGGCTTTTCAAGTGCGGGACCTTTTGATGCGTATGAGTATTTCGCCAGAAGTGCTCACCCTGGTATTGCGCGCGTTAAGGTATTGAGTCCGGAGCCCAATCACATTGTTATCTATATCCGAATGCGTGATGGCTCACTTCCAAGTCAAGCAATTTTGGATGCGGTTGAAGCCTTTTGTAGCGACCAAAAGCGTAGACCAATTGGCGATTTAGTCAAAGTAAAGGCGGCGGAACCCTATCACGTGAGCACGACTGTTCACCTAGAGATTTACTCTAATATGCAGTCAATGGCGGCCAGTACAGTGACAGCCGTGAAGTCAAAACTTGATACGCTCACTGCCCGTTGGCAATTGCAATTAGGTAAAGACATCTTACCGGAAAACTTAACCAGTGAGGCACAGGTCATGCAAGCGGTGTATAGAGCCACGACACCGCTTGAGTTTAAGGCGATAGCGCAACACCAATATCCAGTCATTGCCGTGTCAGACATCACTTTTGACATTGTGGATGAGCAGGTGGAGTAACGCATGAAAGTGACAGAGTGGCTGGTTGATTTGGATGTGATGTTGGGGCTATCCGCGATGGCTTTGTTGGGGGCGCTCTCACAAGCTGCGAGCACTGAGAACATGACGATGCGCGCCATCATTGCGGGCGTCGTGATGTCAACGTTTGTGCTTGCGTTGGTCTATATCGGCCTTGAGAGTGTTGAGATGGACAGCACGCTACGTTTGGTGCTTGCTGGGATTGCAGGGTATTCCGCTCGGTATATTTTGCAAGCCTGGAACATCATCATGGAGCGTATGGCCAACAACCCAATCAAAACACTGAGTGAGATAGTGAAAGTGTGGAGAGGTAAAACATGACCATTAGCATTCTATTAATTGCAGCCAGTCTTATGGTTGCAATGGTGTGTGGCAATAAGGTGCGCCTGTGCCTTATTGCTGTGATGGGCATTTATCTCTGCATCGATATGCCCCCCACATTGCAACTGATGTTCTTAGGGGTACTGGTCGCCACTTGGCAATCCCTTTTATCCATTGGAGAGCGTCATGAAAAAACTCGTACTCATTAGTAAATCACTGCCCACAGGCACCTTTGGTGAGCTCACCCTTGCTGGAGAACGTTTGTGTTACACCACCGAGCGTGAATGGAACAACAACCAACCCAGTCAAAGCTGCATTCCAGCGGGCACTTATACCGTCAAACGTCATCAATCGCCTAAGTTCGGACTGTGCTTTGCGCTTGAGTCTCCCTCGCTTGGTGTCACCATTCAAGGACCCAGTTTACGCACGCACTGCTTAATTCATGTAGCGAACTTCCCAGAGCAGCTTGAAGGCTGCATTGCACCAGGAACGGCAATGCACAGTCAGAAATGGGGCGTGGCAAACAGTCGTAAGGCTCTGGATGCT
>NZ_CP134273.1:0-106009 GCF_040869025.1 Vibrio scophthalmi
AAATCACGTCCTAAAGGCCGAAAAAATCAGCGTTCGACACGGACTAATTGTCATCATCCGTCACCTAAAATCTACTCCGCTTCGACAAAAGAACCATGGGTTTTAGCGACTAACTTGCCCGTTGAAATCCGAACACCAAAGCAACTTGTTAGGCTCTACTCGAAGCGTATGCAAATTGAAGAAACCTTCCGAGACTTGAAAAGCCCAGCCTACGGTTTAGGCCTCCGTCATAGCCGAACTAGCAGCTCAGAGCGCTTTGATATCATGCTGCTAATCGCCCTAATGCTTCAACTGACATTTTGGCTTGCTGGAGTTCATGGTCAGAAACAAGGTTGGGATAAGCACTTCCAAGCTAACACTGTCAAAAATCGAAATGTACTCTCAACAGTGCGCTTAGGGATGGAAGTTTTGCGGCATTCTGGCTACACAATAACGAGGGAAGACTTGCTCGCGGCTGCAACCCTGCTTGCTCAAAATCTATTCAAACATGGTTGTGCTTTGGGGAAATTATGAGGGGATCCCTCAGAGTTTTGCGGCATTCTGGCTACACAATAACGAGGGAAGACTTGCTCGCGGCTGCAACCCTGCTTGCTCAAAATCTATTCAAACATGGTTGTGCTTTGGGGAAATTATGAGGGGATCCCTCAGCGTAAAGCAGCAATGGCATTGGTTAAATTCACCCCTTTCATACCATTGCTCCTTATTTAAAACTCTTGCTCAGGCTGAGCTGGTTGATATTGCTGTGAGCGCTCTTTCAATATTACCGACTGCACACGTTGTGGCATTATCGTAATTAATGAAGCCGTCAACGCCATGCCCGTGATCATTTCAGACGGATTATCTTTATCAGGCCATGAATCCATACGAAGCTCACCTTCAATACGAACACGCATCCCTTTTTGTAATAGTTTACTGAGCGACTCAGCATCTTTCCCCCAATAATCAATACTGACCCAAAACCCACCTTTATCTTCATAAGGCTGCTCTGGTCTTTGTGTTTTGATTAAGCGATCGTATTTCACGTTAAATTTCAACAATGGACGCGCTTCACCACCCGACTTTTCATTTCCCGGCTGCCAACGAAGTTCTGGCGCACCACCAATATTACCGTCAAAAACAAATAAGCTCTTTGCCATGATGTATTTCTCCAAATCAATGAATGGTATAAACGTCAGGCAAAATGTTAGCAGGAAGAAAAACAAAAAAACGCATTTAAAATATTTATTTTAACTTGCGGTTTTTTATTTTTACTTCTGTTATACTTCAACAATCTATTACCTTCGCTCAGCACCACCATAAGCAAAAACCCTTTTCCCTTTCCCCTCATTTATTTTTTGATGAACATCAAAAAATAAACCTCTGCGCCATACCCACCACGTTCGCACAATCACACTGCCTCAGACTAACCTATTCCACCTTCGGACAATCTTCTTATTTCTTCCTCACTCAACAACACCCACCTATCTGCCTCAATAAACTGCCTCATCGCCCGACAGTTTATTTCTTCACTGCCTCAACACCTCCCATCCTAATACAAACACCTTAGTCAGAAAGAACCCGTTGTCCTCCCCATCCCAGCCCCTCAACGCTGATCGCTTCGCTCAACGTTGAGGGGGCTTTGTTTGCGCCAGTTGTGAGTTGATTTTTGTCTTTACTGAGGCAAATTCTTGCTTTACAGTTATTTGCAACATTTATATAAATTGAAATTTATTATGACGCCTTACTATCGAGAAAGACTCATGAATGAAATGAGGCAAATCCAATCATCACGAAAAAAGAAGTTCTCCAAGCTTGATGCGTTCAAAAAAGAGATCATGATATTGAGGCAATTCAGCCTAAGTTATATCAAAATATCAAACTGGCTTTATTCAAAGCATGGCATATCAATTTCTGCTAGCCAAATAAGTAGAACTTACTGCACGATATGGAAGAACGATCCATTACTTGAAATAATTAGAAAAGAGTATGCAAATGGAAAAGGATCTTTATCAAGAATTGGTAAACCGTAATTACTTGAAACTTAAGCTAGATAATGTAGTGTTCACAAAAAAAACTCAACGCAATGGATCGCCATTAGATCGATATCGTAATGAGATCCTTTTCTTTAGACATGAAATGAAATGCTCTTATCAAGATATTGAAAAATGGTTATTAGCTTACAAGGGAGTTAAACGCTCCAAAGTTAGAATTTTCAAAAAAATCAAAGAATGGGAAAAAGAGAATGCCTCCAAGAAAAAGTCGTCAACGAAAGAAACTTGAAGATAAAGCGACTAACTTTTTTCGATTTCATTATTCTGGCTTTGGTCAGAATAAAAAAGACGCAACTGATAAGTTGAGAAGTCAGGCAACTTTCTTTCGTCATGTTGAAACCGCCGCTTTTGCACAAGAACGTATTGGCGCAAAAAAGCTGAGGGATATTACACCAGAGATGGCTCAGGAATATTTATTAATAAGGCAAAATGAAGTCTGCAAAAAAACACTCCAAAATGAGCGTAGAGTATTAGAGCGCATTGTATTTCTAGGAGAGCCAGAACGTCGGTTGAATTTAGGAGACAACCTAATACCAAGAGAGTGGGAAAATAGAGCCTACACACACGAACAAATATATCAAATAATGTCACGTCAAAGCTCTAAAAACCAATTAGCAACTGCTTTGTGTTTCACCGCCGGATTGAGGGCGCAAGAACTACTTACTATCCAACGTTTTGATGAGGCGTCAGTGTCAGACAAGCTAAACTGGCGAAGCGATCTGTTTGTCGGACTTGAAGGAGAAAAGTACATAGTGAAAGGAAAAGGCGGTCTATATCGTGCTGTTATGCTGCCAACATTTTTAGCTGAAAAACTTGAGCAACATAGGCTGGACTCACCGAGGCAAATCAAGGATCGAAAATGCACGATAACGAATCGTTACGATATAACCGGCGGAAAACGATTCAGTTCTGCATTCAGCCAGTTATCAAAACGAGTTCTAGGATGGTCACATGGCGCCCATGGCTTACGTTATTGCTACGCACAGGAACGTATCAATTTTTCAATTCCTAAAACTTTCGTTCAATCATTACAAATTGTTAGCCAAGAGCTTGGTCATTTCAGAAAAGAAATCACGCCACACTACCTCACCAGGGGAACTTGTTCATGACCAAAATGATGAGCAATAAAAAAGGCTTCCAACTCAGTTGAAAGCCTTTTTTATAAACCTTAAGTTTGCACCCGAAGGTGACGTAGATCGAACCACGAATTAATCATTCAAAGCATGATTTAGGCTTATCAGTTCGGAGCTGATTTGTTCATATTATCTACAAAAATCATTTACTACAACTGCTTTAAAGTAAAAACATGGGCGCTCTTAGGCTCTGCTCTACAAACTGAATCTGGAGGGGTTTCCCCCTCCAGTCCAGCACTACTTCACTGCTTCGTAGACAACAAAATGGGCTAGAAAACTTGTGCTACCGTTTTGGTAACGGACCTCACAAAGTGAGTCCCGTACGATCCACAAACCACACAAGATTGTGACACAAAGTACAATTAACCCCGCTAACGCGGTATTATTTTTCGGCATTTTTGTTGCCTCCACAATGAAGAGGCTCTACAATGAGTTTGAAAGTACATCACTTAGGCCTCGTTAAATGAAAGTTACTGCTTCAACAGTAACCGGATAACGGGGCTTTTGTTTATCAGCCATATACAAAACGCTCATGACTGATAAGCCAAGAGCGCCCAAGTCATTTTAACAGCATGTCATGACTAGATCTATTTGATTTCGAGACAAATAAGCCGAATAACTTAAGGATGAACCTTAACATGACAACACGTTTCTTTATTATTTCATTATCCTTAGCAGCAATAGCAGGCTGTGCAAATCAAACTAGCCAACAAAGACTCGACCTACTTGCAAGCAATAGAGCAAGCGTTATTTCAGCCGAGCTCCCCATTGAAGCTGGCCCTCTTTCTATAATGCAATCAACCGCAAAAGGAAGCACTATTGAGATAATGATGGTGTACAACCAAGACCTTTCAGGGGCAAAACCGCTTGAGCAAGTCATAAATAACGGTATCAATTACTACTGCTCTAATAAAGACACGAAGGCAAATTTAGAAACTGGACTAAATTATCGCTTAAAAATGCGAAACACTCGAGGTCAGCTGATCGCTGACCAATTGGTCACAGACGCCAATTGTACTAGCGAGCTCATCTAAGCACTGAAATGACGACTAAAACGCAAAAGGCCCGCATCAAATGCAGGCCTTTTACTAAACAGTCTTAAGTTACACCTCACGGTGACGTGGCCGACCCACGAATTAATCATTCAAGCATGATTTAGGCTTGTCAGCATTGAGCTGACGACAGTAACAAATTTAAGAATCTCTCCTAAAAGTAGAAATTGACACAGTAGTCCCCCTCAGAACCGTTGCATCAGATAGTAAGTTACCGATCACATAGACCAGTAGTTGACGTTCGATCGAGTAGTATCGAGATAGTTGATTTGGCACAGTGGCCAACAGTCAGTTATATCCCTCTGTTGAGGAACAAAGTTGAAGAAGCTTTCCAGCCCGAAGGCCGCGACACGTTTCAGAAAGCGATTTAAGGGCGGTGTAGTTCCCGTGTGCTTAGTGTTGAGAGCCAACACTGGGCTCTTTCACGTGTATTGTAGCAGAAACTGTTTGAAGTAGAACTACAAGAGCAAACAAATCGAATGATGCTTCGTAGCTCGATGTCCTGAACTGTAGTAACTCATACCGATCTTACGCATCCACTGGTTAATCACGACTAGATCGTACAGTCGATCACCTGGCATCGTAAGTAACAATTGAACAGTGTTACCGCCGATGTAAAAATGACCCACTAGCGCCGACTTAAAATTGACCCACCTGAGGCACAATGTTCGTTCGTTTAACGGATAAAACGGCGAGCTATGATAAATCAGGAGCAACTAGTGGAAATTCAAGTTTTATATCGTCAGGGATATAGTATTCGCCGTATTGCCAGAGAGCTAAATATCTCACGAAACACGGTAAGGCATTACCTACGGACTAAAGCGTCTGTTCCTAACTACTCAAAGCGAGAGCCAGTCTCGACCAAACTTTCGCCCTATGAAGCGTACCTATTCGGACGAATCGAAGCGGCAAAGCCACACTGGATACCTGCAACCGTGTTGTTGCGGGAGATAAAATCATTGGGTTATGAGGGCGGTGTTACGATGCTAAAAGAGCATATAAAACAATACAAACCAGCACCTAATTATGATCCTGTGGTTCGTTTCGAAACGGAACCTGGACAGCAGATGCAGGTCGACTTCACCACCATCTCACGCCACGGGAAACGCATAAAAGCGTTCGTAGCGACATTAGGTTATAGCCGCGCCACCTTTGTTAAGTTCTCTGAGCGAGAGCGTCAAGAAGACTGGATTCAGGGGCTTGAACAAGCATTTGAATTCTTCGCAGGCGTACCCAAAGAGGTACTATTCGATAACGCAAAAGCCATCATGATCGAACGCGATGCTTATGGTGATGGAGAACATCGCTGGAACCCGCAGTTACTTGCTACCGCAAAAAAATACGGCTTTAAGCCAAAAGCTTGTCGCCCCTATCGAGCGAAAACAAAAGGGAAAGTAGAACGCTTTAACTCCTACCTCAAAAGCAGTTTTATCACACCACTGGCGGCGACACTCAAACAGCACGGCCTCGATTTAACCGTTGATGTGGCTAACGGTCGTATTGGCGCATGGCTAGAAACCGTAGCGCACCAAAGAATACATGGAACAACGAATGCCAAGCCTCAGACCTTGCTTGAGGAAGAACGGTTCACACTACTGTCACTGCCGATAACTGAGTGTTCATTTAGCCCATTACCCGTTCGCCAGTCAGTTGTGCCGATAGAAAGCTTTCAACATCCTTTATCTACTTATGATGCGCTGTTGGAGGTGAGAGCATGAACATACAGATGACTCGCATCGAAGCGGCTTGTGAATCCTTAAAGCTCAACACGATAAGTAATGAATGGGCTGGAATAGCCAAAACAACGCTAAACAACGAGCAGAGCCTTGGAGACTTTTTAGAATCGCTACTGAATGTAGAGCTGGAAGCTAGGGCAGAAAAAACACGAACAGCACTGATGAAGTTCGCTGGCTTCCCAATGCAGAAAACCTTCGAAGAATACGATTTTACATTCGCAACTGGCGCACCGAAGAACCAACTTCGAGAGCTTACGGGGCTTGCCTTTATAGAACGAAAAGAAAACATTGTCTTGCTTGGGCCAAGTGGTGTTGGTAAGAGCCACTTAGCCGTGAGCCTTGGTCAAATGGCTGTGCAAAAAAGCATTAAAACTCGCTTCGTCACGGCGGCAGACTTAATGTTACAGCTAGCCACAGCAAAGAAACAGGGCAGACTGGAGAGCTACCTTAAAAGAAGTGTACTGGCACCGAGACTGTTAATCGTCGATGAAATCGGCTATCTCCCATTCGGTAGGGAGGAAGCAAACTTGTTCTTTAACGTCATAGCTAAGCGCTACGAACAAGGCAGTATTATCGTGACGAGTAATTTACCATTCTCACAATGGTCTAATGCATTCGCTGATGATACGACTCTAACGGCAGCCTTGCTTGACCGCTTATTACATCACTCTCATATCGTTCAGATCAGTGGCGAGAGTTATCGACTAAAAGGCAAAAAAGCAGCGGGTGTCCTACCAGCAATATTAGACACTGGAAATAAGAGATCTTAACTATGTGGGTGGGTCAGTTTTAGATCGGCGATAACGCCGTAAAGTGGGTCAGTTTTAAGTCGGCGTTGACACAGAAGCGTTTTAGTGATATTGCTAATTTAGTGATAAATGGATTAGGTCAAGTATCTCAAAGCCGTACTGGTAAAGTAAAGTCATGTCCACCTCTAACTATATGGCAAAGTGGCCTAACCCTCTACACCTGATTACGTATGAATAAAATGGTATTTAGGAAGTTCCATAGTATCATCCTAGCAATAACATTCGGAATTATGGGAATTTATTGAGTGATACTTTCTGGTTTTGCATTCTCTGGCTACCGCAGCTTCGGCAGTGAAGAAAAAGCTGTCATTGCCCCTCTTCAAAAGATCAATTTTCTAATTGGCGCTAACAACTCAGGTAAGTCGAATGTGATGAGGCTTATCTGTGAACACCAAACCTTGTTTACAAAGCACGAGACAAAGTTTGATCAGCTTGATATTCCTCAAGTGGGCTCTGGCAACTTCAAGTTTTCAATTGCAGCATCCAAAGAAACTATAAAGGAATTGAGTAAAAGCCTTATAACCCGAACAGATTACAAAGGGGAAGAAGTACACTTGGAGTGGCTTTTTGGTACAGAGCTTTTTGAGCATATTGGACAAGGCGAAGATGTTTATACTTGGTTAAATGTTGACAACCACAGCAGTCATACTCACGAACCTCTAGACAAACAATATGCCCTTACCCTAACTGTACCTTGCGGTTTTAGTTGGAGAAATATCAACATTTCTCTGAATAATAGCTATTACCAGACTGATAAAGAGAATATTCCAGACGTTTTAAATGCAATGGCCAGGGCAACGCCCAAGCTAAACTTTAGCCCCATATTCATACCTGCGATTCGTCAAATTGGCACGTCCGACTCTCAGCTATCCAACCAATCGGATTTTAGTGGTTCAGGTATTATAGATCGTCTTCAAAAGCTAGAACGCCCAGCGATTGGAGTAAACCAAGAAGATAAAAAAAAGTTCGCTAAGATTAATAAATTTTTGCGTTCTGTGTTAGAGAATAACAGTGCTACTTTAGAAATACCCCATGATCGCTCGATGATCATAGTGCATATGGATGGCAAAACTCTCCCGTTAGAGTCTCTTGGTACTGGTATTCATGAGGTTGTTATCTTGGCGTCGGCCGCGACACTCCTTGAAAATACAGTTGTGTGTATAGAGGAACCTGAGCTTCATTTGCACCCAATCCTTCAGCGCAAGCTCATCAACTACCTCAATACTGATACCAACAATCAGTACTTTATTACGACGCACTCTGCACACCTACTTGATGCGACTGAGGCTCAAATTTTCCACGTATCGATGGAAGAGGGTGTATCAAAAGCCACGACTGTTTCAAATACACGCGAGCGTTCTGAACTTTGCGCAAGCCTAGGTTACAAAGGCTCGGATATTCTTCAAGCCAACTGCGTGATTTGGGTTGAAGGTCCATCAGATAGGACATACTTAAACTATTGGCTTAAAGCTAAGGATGATAGTTTAGTGGAAGGGATACACTACTCTATAATGTTTTATGGTGGCCGCCTAGCAAGTCATCTCAGCGGATACGATCCTGATGAACTAGAAGATCATGAAAAAGAGCTTATCTCACTGCGGAAATTGAATCGTAGCAGTGTCATCATGATAGACAGCGATAAAGCCGCCCCTCAAAGTCAAATCAATAATACAAAGAAGCGCCTACAAGATGAGTTCAATATGGGCCCGGGGTTTGCTTGGGTAACAGAAGGCCGTGAAGTAGAAAACTATTTAGATGAGGATAAGGTAGAAGATACAGTAACAGCCGTTCACCCTAATTCAGCAATTAAGCTACGCGCTAAAGGAAAGTGGGAGAACCTTCTTGAGTTCACACATAAAACAGCTTCCAAGAACAAAGCTAAACCCTACCCCACAGCTAGTAAGGTAAAAGTTGCAAACCACTACACCGACAATTACCCAGCAGACTTAACCAAGCTAGATCTAAACAAACGTATTAATCAACTGGTCACGTTCATTAAGAAATCTAATCATATTGAATAATCCTATGAGAGAGATGAGCTTCTCCTCTTTTTAAATACTGGTAGTGTAATAACATTGGGCTGATTAACAGACTATGAGAGAAAATAGTAAAGTTTTTCATTTTTCCTTACATAAGTTCAAGTATTGAAAAATTGACACGCAGACAGCGTGACAAAGGCCAGTGTTAACACGTTTTAGGACAAAATCGGCTTAGAGTTACCACTAAGCGAGCCTGTAATTTAAATTGTGTATCTGCTTATAATTAAGCCAGTCATGGCTAAGGATAAGCAATATGGATAAGAAAGCTTTAGAAGCCTTCGCTCGCGAAGCCGCTAAGTCGATTAAGACTCCTTCTGATCTTGATGACTTCAGGAAAATGTTAACCAAGGTGACGGTTGAGACAGCCTTAAATGCTGAACTTGATGAGCACCTTGGTTACGAAAAACACTCACCAACTAACGATAGTAACAGTCGAAACGGGTACTCCTCTAAACGCCTAATTACAGACGATGGCGAGATCCAGTTAGAAATTCCTCGTGACCGTGACGCGTCCTTCGAGCCTAAACTCGTTCGTAAGCATCAGACTCGATTCCAATCGATGGACGACAAGATCTTAAGCTTGTATGCCAAGGGAATGACCACCCGTGAAATCGTCGCGACCTTCAAAGAAATGTACGATGCCGATATCTCTGCCAGTCTAATATCTAAGGTCACTGATGCTGTTTTAGAACAAGTCGTTGAGTGGCAATCTCGTCCGCTTGATGCGGTCTATCCCATCGTGTATCTCGACTGCATCGTCGTAAAAGTGCGTCAGAACAAGCAGGTCATCAACAAAGCCATTTATCTCGCTCTCGGCGTAAATATGGAAGGCCAAAAAGAACTTCTTGGGATGTGGATGTCAGAAACTGAAGGAGCGAAATTCTGGCTTAGCGTGCTCACCGAACTTCAAAATCGAGGGGTGAATGATATCCTCATCGCGTGTGTAGATGGCCTAAAGGGCTTTCCTGATGCTATTAATGCCGTTTATCCAAAAACTCAAATTCAGCTCTGTATCGTCCACATGGTGCGGAACTCAATGAAATACGTCCCATGGAAAGACTACAAGACCATTACCGCTGATTTAAAAGAAATCTATCAAGCAACGACGGAAGATGAAGCCCTGTTGGCGTTAGAGCACTTTGGTGATAAATGGGATGAAAAGTACCCTCAAATCAGTCGCTCCTGGACGGCTCATTGGGATAATCTCAATACTCTGTTTAGCTATCCTCAAGATATCCGTAAAGCTATCTACACGACAAATGCGATTGAATCACTGAACAGCGTGATCAGAAAGGCGACCAAGAAACGTAAACTGTTCCCGACGGATGAATCGGCTAGAAAGGTGGTGTATCTGGCGATTATGGATGCATCCAAGCGATGGACAATGCCGATCCACCACTGGAAGCAAGCTCTAAACCGATTTATGATTATGTTCGAAGACAGACTAACTGAATACTTGTAACCAAGAGCAGTTACACAGAATTATTTACAGGGTCCACTAAGCCGTTTCCTTCTTAGCTTCGTCGTGTTTTATGATTTCTTTCAGCCTCATAATGACTGATTGAGTCGATATTTTACTATTTGGGTTTTGTCTCTCAAAATGTCTCAACTCACTATAATACTTCTTAAGTTTGCTCTTCATTTCAATCCCTCAAAAGCTTCACCAACAAATCTTTTATTATCATATGCAACATTACACCCAAAGCAAGATGAAAACTATTATTTAACAAAAACCGTTAATTACTCTTATTTCGACAAACAACAATAACGCACTCGCATATAACTATATGCGAGCACAATCCCTTCGTTTTTTGAAAAAGCTCTCGAGTCAATGAATCAACGTGCTCAATAGTTGTACTCCATTTGAGTTTTACTGATATACTCGCATCATATTTAAATTAATGAGTACAAAATGAGAAAACTAACCTTCAATTATCTTCGTGTGTCAACAAAAATTCAAAATACCGAACGCCAGCTTGATAATGTTCCTTGCGACAGACAATTTATAGACAAGGCATCCGGTAAAAATAGAGAGCGACCAGCATTGGATGCAATGTTAAGTTTTGCGGATTCTGGTGACCATATTAATGTTCACTCAATAGATCGACTGGCAAGAAACTTGAAAGATCTAAGACAGCTTATTGATGAGATAACTAGCAAAGGCTGTACCATTCAATTTCACAAAGAAAATTTAACGTTCAGTGGTGAGGAAAGCCCTTTTCAAGATCTGATGTTGAACATGTTAGGTGCTGTTGCAGAGTTCGAGCGAGCCATCATCAACGAACGTCGATTGGAAGGCATAGCCAAGGCAAGAGATAAAGGCGTTCAATTTGGAAGGAAAGCAGACCTAGATCGTTATGACAAGATCAACGAGTTGTTGGCCACCGGCTTATCACTAAGAGCTGTGGCCAAAGAGCTTGGTTGTGGTTTATCTACGGTTCAGAGGGCGAAAGCACTACAAATTAACGAAAACTGAACATCGAACATTTAGTAATGATAACGACAAGAAATAATCGTTATAGCTTGATTATCAACAGCATAGACTAAACGGTTTGTATCATCTATCCGCCGAGACCAAAAACCCGTTAGGTTCTCTTTTAATGCCTCGGGTTTACCAATACCTTCGAATGGAGAACGCTTTGCATCAATAATGAGTTTATTTATACGCTTGAGAGTCTTCTTATCTTGTGTCTGCCAATAGAGGTAATCTTCCCAAGCTTCATTTGTCCAGGACAACAAACGCTGACTACTACTCATCCATGAGCTCTCGTGGTGTTGAGTTACCAGCACGATACTGCGCAATAGAACGGTTCAAATGCTCAGCGTTTTCTGGTGAACGGAGAAGATGAACCGTTTCCATCAAACTATTGTAGTAGTCTAACGACATTACTACTGCGTCTTCTGAATCTCTGCGCGTAATAACCGCAGTGTCAGCATCATTAACTACCCGATCTAACACTGCTTTTAAACTATTCCTAGCTTCGGTAAAAGAAACTATTCTCATAGAACCTCCACATGTACAATTAATAAGACAACTATAACGTGTTAGTTCGAAGTTGTACAGTGAATAGGACATGTAGCTACTATTCAGATAAGGGGCAAGGGTTAAATTCCAAAAACTAAGATCGGGTTACTCAGCTTAATCACTCTGTGCATGACGCAGATAATCTTAACATGGATGCTCAATGGGTGTGCTTTGTGGCATTGCGTTCATGGAGGCAAATTCTTAACTCTGGTGTTTACTCTCGCCTACGAATCGAAGTAGAAGCTGGACAAGCGAGGTGGGTTCGCCCCCTCGCTTGACTCAGTTTTGTTAAAACTGCCATAAGCGCACTATCTACTGTTTGATAGCACTTAACGGTGAAGCATGGATTATTTCACCGTTATTCTATTCATCAAGCTCAGAGACAAGCCACCCAATCACAACGCCTCCTTTACTCAGTCGATTACGCACCATCATGACGCTGTGTGCATGGCAAACTTGGCGGCGCAATTCTTTAGACTGACCACGTAACACAATAAGCTCAAGCAATACACGATTTCGTCCATCTTGACTATTCATAAGCACCTCTTACTCTGCGTGATATTTATGAATATCTTACCTTTTTTTGAGTAATTGTTAACAATTACCACCTTGGTTAGTGGCACCATTGACAACATATTGAGACAAACAAGCTACACCAATACAAAAGGAACACCATGGCCACTTATAAATAATGAATTAATATTGACACTGTATAAAAACACAGTATATTTATTGCTCTTATTCTTTATGAATACCATGGAGTAAAGCGATGCGTGTTGAAATGATGGTCGATGAAAAGGTGCTACCAAAACAAGGATGCACTAAAATTGCTGTAGAGATGGAAAAGCGCTTATTGCCGCTCTATCCTGAAATACGGATCCGCGTTCGAAAATGGTCTAATAATCAATTAGATATCTACACTAAAATCAAAGACGATAAGAAAAAAATACATAAAATCGTAGAAAACATGTTTAATGAAGCCGATGAATGGCTGACAAACGAATCTACATAAAAGATGACTAATCATGGCACTGGGTGAATATGGATGTGAGCTTGCTGTGCGATAGGCTCCCATTCATGCACTTCAGCAATAAATTCACCATGTTGGTTGATCACATCAACCAGCTCAAGCGCTTTTTCTGATTGAAGTAACATCGAAACCGCTGCGACCTGAATACCCTCACTATCAAAACAGTGTTCAAGGTGCTCTTCAATTATGTAGATAATACCAGGCTCAGCCTCAACACCCTCTTCGAATAATCTCGATTCAAAGCCTTCGCTATCAAACAGATACACCAATAGTGAATAAAGCTTTTCCGCACCCGCCAATTTTGTTCGCCTTGCTTGCTCATTCAGCTCATACAATTTCATCTCTAAATTTGCCGTCTTAGAGCGCCCTGTAGAGATCATTAATCGAAGATCTTTTTTTATATTTGCAAATCGTCGATCCTTCAATTTCACTTTAAAATATTTCACTAATATCTCATTACGTGTTCCCACCGGAACATAGCGAGATCCTCCTGCGATATGGCTAAGAAGGTGCAAGAGGGCATTACTCACCACTGTATGGAGATTTTTATAATAATTAACGTCTTTTCGAATTTGCATTGAAACCTAACTTAACAAAAGGGGGGAACGTACTTATCGATGGGGATACTTTAGCGGTAACAGCAATGATAAACGCAAGGGATGCGTTCCAATAAAACCAATCAGTCTCAACCATGAACATAAGCACCCTTATCATTCCTCGAAAAAACGAACTTCAAATTTTTTAAAACCCAGGGATTGTACCAGAGCGGAGAGATGATCGAGTCGCCACTCTCGAGGGGCATTGATACGGGCATGACGTACAGCATAACGGCGCATTTCGGTGATATTCACCCCCACTAAATGAAATTTAGCTCGTGTTTCACTCGATTCCTGAGCTAAAATGAGGTCAAGCGCTTTCAACTGAGCCATGCGCCTAAATTCACCTTCTTTGATGTATTCTAATTTCACACAAAACACCATAATGACAATGACATTCCGCCATTATGTTCCATTTATGCCTGTTTGCAACCGATTATCTTGGCCTATGTCATCTGTTTTGCAGCTCGACGTCTTTAAGGTTGAAAAGAAGCTCATCACAGCATTCCTTGTTATTGATAATAAAACTGTAGATTACATCACGAAATCGATCGAAATCATTAGTACAAAAATGTGGCGAAGCGCATATTCATTAGACAAGTTACAGACATGGATATCAGTACCTTGTTTTGTCCTGACATAGAGAAAAAGTACGCCTCGTTATTTATCCCCATAAATAACGAGGTTTTTTTATATCTAGATTGAATTATTAACTTGTTCACGAAATGAATGGCATTGTGTCGTGATGATTCGTCGTCGGAGGCATAATCATTAAGCACTCAACACAACAATAATAGACTGCGCAGTGTTCTTATTCAAATAGCATTCCCCTTGTTGCTCGACCTTTTAGAGCAACAAGTTTTTTTTGTATGCCCTCTAAATCGTTTCTTAGTTTCAATCCCAAACATCTATCTCTATAAATTGATGATAAAACTGTCGATAAAGTCACAAAATGGATTTGATTGTGTAGTTTATAAATACCGATAAGCGCATATTCATTTGGCAATGTTCTCAATTGCAACAACCTTGTTTTATTCAGATAAACGTTAATGAAGAAACCTTGTTATTTATCTCCTTAATAACAAGGTTTTTTTATGTCTAAAATTGGGGTTCTACTGCCTGGCTATCCACTAAATTAATGACTAAATGGCAAATTCAACCGATTGAACCATAATCAATCGGTAGTCCTAAAATAATTACGTAACTCTCAAGGTTGTAATTTGCCTAAATGTTACCTTGTTACTTCCTGACTCGGTGAGTAACAAAGATTTTCCTATCGTTTATTCACTTACTTCACACGCCTTATTGATCACAACACTATCGCACAATCAAGAATGCCCACGACGCGTCAGTTGATCGCGCAGATTGGGTGGCGTACCTTTTATCGTCAGTGTATCAGTTTCTGGATCGTAAAATATCCGCTCATCAAGCAACAGTCCATCAAATGTTAACGAGATCCCACCGCCACTGCCGACAAATTTCGTGAGGTGCTTTAATGGCCCACGCTCAACGGGAAACTGTGCATCGAGCTCAAACCCTTGCTCTTGCGTGAACGACTGGAAATTTTGACCATTAACACTAACAGGAAGTTCATTCGACAGCTCAGAGACCACCACCTCTTCACCCGACTTTAATTGGGCACTGCAATGATCAAATACCTGCTTACGGTATTGATAGGTTTCTTGTTTATCCAATTGTTGATCGGCACAAAAATCTTGCACCGCTTGCATGAGTACCTGGTTCTGAGCTTTGACATCTAACCCCACTTCCGCATGAAGAAAATCGAGAAAGAAATCGGATACGCCACGTCCTACGCGGCCTTTGATGTAGGTCAAATAGCGAACACTGTCTGAATTGCTTTCTTTATCGGATAGATTAATCGTGGCGGCAATGGCGATGTTCTTGAGATCGAGGTAATCGGTCGCACTGATATCAAGTGCGCCCGTTACTTTCAAACTCTGATGCACCGGCAATAAACCAATAAAGATATACTCAGTTGCTAAGTGTTGATAAATCGCCTGTACCAATACGCCTTCATCCGCAAACGGATATTTCACCAATTCTTGATGCAACCAAGTCGCACTCTGACAAGAGAAATCATGAAAGGAAACTTCACCACGGCGATGCGCCTGCAGCGCAACCTCGACAGGGCTTTCTACTTTAAAAAAACCATAACCTTTACCAGGTTTATTCACAAAGTGCTGATGCAACTGCTCTGTCAATCCTTCAGAATGAGGATCGTTATCTAATGGCGTAGGGCGAAGCTGGAGGTGCAGTTCGCCATCGTCTTGTTTAACTAATTGATGCAAACTAAGGTGAGAAAGGGTAATGGCCATAAAGATCTCTTTTTAATTAATGAAGAACTCGATTCGAAAGTAACTGCAACATTTCAATCGGCACTTCTATACGAACTAATTCATTTTCCGCATGAGCTTCGTCAAGCATTTGTTCACAAAACCAAACGGAATCAACCGGTTCAATCAAAGCCATAGGCAGTCCCACTCCCGCTTTGTCTTTTAAGAACCGGCTAGGAAATATACCGAGAACGGTAAAGTGACCATGGTAACCATTCTCTTCAGCTTCTGGCCAAATAACATCATCACCTGGTTGCATTATTCGTCACCTTCTTCTGACTTAGCCTCTTTCATACGCTCTCGATGCGCACACAATCGATCAATGATGTAGTAAGCAGTAACACCAATCACAATTACGACAAACACGTCCATCGAACCTCTCCTTTCATTAATCCATACGAAAGACCGAAAATTCTTCATTAAAAGCTTGAAGAACCTCAATACCCACACTCACACCGTGTAAGCCGTTCTTCTCTGCAAAACTCAATGCAGAGGCAAATTCTGTCTCATCGATAAAATCAGATAGTACACCAGGCTCAGCGTGATACTCACCCACCAATGTTTTCAAGACTACTTCAATCACATCTCCTACATCAAAGAGATACCCATACCAATCCTGTGCGCGCAATGAAAACGCAATCCACTCCTCTTTCGTCGCGGACTTAAAGTCAGGCAATATACCAAACTCGGCATCCACGAACTCTTTTGTTCCAAGGGTATTGAGTCTAAACACTTTTACATTGGTGAAATTGTCCTTAACATACAGCTGAGCTTCATCGAGCTCAATAAACGCATCCATGTACTGCATATCGCTCAGCTTGACGACAATCCAGTTACTGTTGGCAAGCTGTGGAACTTCAATATTCTCATAACGCATGATTTGTAAAAAGAATTGTTTGATACCGTCCGTTGCGGGATAAATGGCTACGTCAATTCTTTCAACAAGCTCACCTTCTGAAGACATAAAATCCAACTCTGCGTCACCGATGAGATCGTTTTGACAGCTAATATAAAATGTGGGCGGTTCAATAAGGAAAAGCTCAGTCGGCGATTCTGATATCGACGGTTTGTTTACGACATTTTGTTCAGTGGTCGCCACTCTAGCCGGCTTTTTCTTCTTTTTGTTACTTTTGTTTTTTTTCGGTCTTCTATGTGTCATGTGTTGGTACTCCAGATAAAAAATATTAACGCTGACTAAAGTGGCGACCATCGAAAATCATCTGTATTCCCGCGTCACCACCCTCAATCGCTTCCAATTCTTTCGCGAACTCTAACTCATCACGGCGACGTTTAAGCGCGCGCAGCAGCTCCGTGTTTGCTTCTTTCGCCTTCGATTTAGGGCGCAGAGCCATTACGCCTTCAACCGCTTCAAGAATTTCGTGTTCTAACATCATCATGCGGCGACCTGCTCTTCTAACGAGTAAAGCGACATATGGTTCAGAGCTCCCCACTCCATATCGCTGAATATTGCATTCCAATCATCATCCTTCTCATTAAGAGACTTGGTGACGACTTGATAACGGCCCAACACTCGACTCATCACCTTATCAACGATAAGACGATGCCCAGTGACTAAGGAAACATAAACACCAGGTAATGGGGGCGTTAACGCATATTGAGGAAAAACAAAATCCTCTTCTCTACGTTCAATCGAGCACGATGTTTTACGCAAGCGAGCTCGTTTTTTGGCTTTCTTTTCTTGACGCTGTTGTCGGTTCATATAGCCTCCTGATTTTGCGCCTATATTGGTCATTATTTTACCACATCACAGAGTGATAATTAATCACTTTGTACTGTAAAAACAATAAGATAATTAAATATCTTATTATCAAATAACACCATATAACACGTGTCCTTTTCATGGAGGAGCAGTGCGACGACATAAAGAATGAGCAACGCGAAAATAGCGCGTATCGAACGGTCGTAAACGATAAACACACCACCGATATCATGGCCTATATTTTGCCTTTCCCCTTGCTAGAATGCGCGAGCGTAGCGAGTAAGACAGTTCGATAAAACTGATGCTGTCTCATTGCTTATCGCTTTGCTGTTTAAGGTGCGTACTATTGGGGCCCGTTTCCATCGTTTAGTGATCTATTTAGTGAGTGCATAGTGTCTCGATGGAAATGGGAGGTACTTTATATTGAAACAAACAAATCGGGGTTGTAAGCCGGAACCCGCCTTTTTTTTGTCACGATGATTAGCGCCCAAAATTATCAAGGTTTAGCGGCATGTTTCTGGTTAATCATGCTTAAAGTGTACGATTAACGCACCTTCAATGAGAATTAATTCGTACCACTCATATGAGATGGTAACTATTGGCCTGACAGTTAGAGCTGCACTGTCTTTTTAGTGTCCGTTGAACCACCGTCTTACGGACGCTTAAACTGTACACACAAAATTTTGGCGGCTTCCCGCTTACAACCCCAAATCGGGGTGTATCCGATCTCTTTTGATCTCTTATATTTCTATTAATAACTCTAATAAGAACAAGGGCATACAACCTTTAACTTTAACCTTATTATGTAACCCCCTAGTTGGTTGTGAATTGTGACAAATAGGTTAAATGAGAGACTGACCCTGTGGATAACTGAGCTAAGTTGGGCGTTTTTGACCTCTCGCGAGGTATCGATGGGAGAAGAAAACCGGTGAATCTTCATTGAAATTTATAAATTGAACGTTTTTTAACCGATAACTTCCTACAGATGTGCTAAATCGACCTCAGCTAAGAGGCATCGCTAAAAGGATAGCTAATAAGAATAATTTGGCGTGACTTCGCCGGAGATTGGACCGGATGACTTAATCAAGTCATTCAAAAACTGAGCTTGCAGTCGCTCACGGATTTTCGTTGCTAATTGAGTGAACGTTAACCACTTAAAAACAAAACCTGATCGCTTAGAAGCCTTAATCGCTTCTCGTATCCATCTTGCCACATTTGGGTAAAACGTCACTTTGAAATCATCAAAAAATTTCGGTGTAAATTGCTTGTAAGAAGCCGAACTGCGTACGATACGTTGAACGGTCTGTTCGCTATTCTTCACTTCAATCCCCGCTTTAACATGGGTCGAGTAAGCATAACCTGAAGAGACCAAACATTTGAAAGCTGAATCCCATGTTTTTTCATCAATCATGCAACCAAAACGCAGCATATACTCGTGTCTTAATTGATAGTGCGAAATCGGAGTCACCCCAACACCTTTGATTAAGGTACCAATACGTCCGCCTTCAAACTCAGTCGATGTCAATAATACGCACAAGACTCGACTCATGATTAGCCGGCTATCTTTACGGTTCATCGCAGAGCAGATCATTAATCCTGATAGTATGGCTTTAGAATGGGCTAATTGATGACATAATGTTAATACTGCCTTGTAATAAACAGGCAATATTTTCATCTTCACTCGACCTTTAACATCCACAAACAGTCGATGCGCAGTATAACCAGGTAACCCCGCTATCTCTTTATTCTCGATGGCTTGATGCAAGCGAACCGACAACTTCTTTAGCTCTTGCACTCTTTTCTGCTTGTGGTTCATCGAGGCTTCCGCAGAGTCTGGCTTTGGTAATTGAAACTTCACGGTGGTGATCAGTTCACTCTCTTCAAATTCAACGTCCTCTTCCATCATATCGACAGCTTCACGCTCCCCATCTGCGAAATGCGAAAGAAGAGGCTCGCTGCGATACTTCTTATGGCGATCATTGCTCTTACGAGATCTGACTGATTTCAACCGTTTTTTCATGCTGCTAAATTCCGTTTGGTCTACGATGCACGCTTAATCACTGGCGCAAATTCCGCGCGCTCAAGCCCTTCCAGAACCTCAAACGGTACTGGCCCAAATTCTTCCATCGCTTTTTGTGCTTTCGCGGTGTTTTGCAACATATCACTGCGAGTCAAACCCGAGTGTTTGTGTACTAACACCTGGTGCAGCACACTCTCCATTTTTCGGATGGTTTCAAAACGGCGTTTTTCAAACTCTGAGCGCGTTATCTGCGCTTTAAACTGAGCATCTGAAATACGCACCATGTACACATCGAAACTCTCAAGTAGTGCGATCATGCGCCAGCCAAAGCGACTAGAAATACGAAGGGTTTTAACGTGTGGGCGATTGCTCAAACATTCTGAAAATGAAAGGCGAGCAGTCATCATTGACGGTAACGTCGAAAGTTGTTCATTAAAGAAGGTAAACGCTTCATTCATTACACGCTCAAGCTCGAGTAACGCGAAATCTGCATACGGATCATCATAACGAGCCGCATGTTCAAGCGCGCTGACTGTCGAAAGAAAGCGGCCAACGCTTGGTAACGGAGCTTTGTCGCCTGGATTCCACAACCGCATTGTATCAACGCTGTGCACTGACATTTGAGCTTCGGCAGCTAAAGCGCCGAGTCCCTGGTGATTATTTCTTTTGTTTTTTCTTGTCTGCTTCATCTTCTTCATCCCACTTTTCTAATTCAGTCCACATTGCTCCCAGGCTAACCTGATGCTGCTGAGCAATAGTTAATAACTCATCGATTGGAATCCCCATCGGGGTATGCTTTTCACATAAGTCATTAAGTAAATCGACGACGATTTTGTATTTTTTATTAGGCAACAATCGTGTACGAAACTTTCTCTCTATATTTAAATCATCTCGCCACGGCCCACACTTCGACGCACGAATACGGAAATGATGTTCCATCTGCTTGTTATTCGCGCCGTGCATCAAATAAGGCAAATATTCCTCCGGAACATTTTTCTTAAACACCCCTTTGAGCAATGCTTTAATGTCGAGAACATCGTCAGCTTTTTGCGATAATTTCCACGAATCTTCATATGACAAACGCTTAAGCGCACGTATGTTGCTTTTAGGTATTCCAGAGGCAAGCAATGCCTTTTCTTCTCCTGAACAAGCAAGCATCGACAAATGCCCAACGATTAACCGACACACATCAGCCGTTAGCACATCCACTACTTTTACATCTTCTTTTTTACTGCTCATTCACACTCCAAGTAGACATGAGGGTTAATTGGGTAAAGGTCAGCCCACTCAGGCTGTACCGCGAATAAAAAACCATTCAGAGATTTATCACTCTCTTTGATAAGTGCCTTATGCACACTGCGTCCGTCTGCTCGAAGTCGATGTTTACCAAGTGGCTGTAATCCTTGTTGGACTTGGCTGTAGGTATTCGCTTGAGCAAACTGACAACGCTCTGTCACAAAACAGCGGAACGCTCCGGGTGATACCACCAAAATGCCCTGCTCCAATCGATGAAACATCGCACCTTGACGATTCACTGGGTGAACGCCGCCTTTAAGTACAGCGTCAACCCATTGATAAAACGCTTCACCGAGTTCTGCCGATGTCGCGCTTCGAGCATCAAACTTCTGCAGCATGACTGACGAAGCGGTAAGCGCCTCTTCCTCAGTCACAACGTCACTCTTTTCTTCACCTGCTGCAGTGCTCTCAGCTTCTTGCATCAATTCCATCGTGTGACTGGCAACCGCTGGTATCACTTCCGGTTCGACGTCAACTGCTGCGACTTCAACCGGTACTTCTGCGATATCTGGCTCAGCGCTTATCGCGTCCATACCAGGCATATAACTCATCAAATCTAAACTGAATGAAGGCTCTCTACTCTCCTGCTCCAATACCCCTTGACTTGCTGGTACTGTGGCAGTGCTCTCTACTTGGGTGACTGCGTCACTTAAATTCTCTCTCAGAGGCGATTCAGGAGCATATTGAGTCAGTGATGACTCGCCATCATTGTGTGCGTCTTGAAGCTCTGACGTGTCGATAACGGGCGTTATTGAGCCCTCAATCGACGCAAGCTCACCTTCGGGCCATATCGATGGCCAGTGAACACACACAAAGGTGAACGTCTGGCGCCAATCAAAGGCACTTAAAAAGACTTCACACTTCCATATCGCCATCTCATCGTCATTAGCGCGGATGAGTTGGTGCTGCTGCAATTCATTAAATAATCGTGAGTTGTCCGTTGGAACGTTAGTGATCCCACGTTCCAATAACGCTGCACGTAGTCGTTCAGCGATCGGCTTACTCATCAAAAACAGGTTTTCACCCTCAACAAACCCTTCGGCGCCTTTTCTGTTCAATGGGAACGCGCCTGATTGAAGCAAATGAGTGAGCGTCAATCGAAGCTGACCCGCCAATGACGCGGCTGCGCCTCGCGCTTTTTCAGCAGCGAGGTTGATGCCGGCTTTATCGGCGCCGAGGTTTTGCGCCACACTGGCGGCGTCCGCTTGCATCACAATTTGTCCAATGACGCTGTCACTATCGGCATGGCCAGAAAGATAAGCGCTCATTTCATGGTAGAGCTGGCGATCGCTTGTGATCGCTGCCATTGGGTTTTCAGAGAGCAGTGGCGTTAACCACATCAGTCCGCTGCGTTGATGCTGACTGTATTGACGCTCTTTGTGATAACGAAAACGGTACGGTTGACTGATCGCCCCCAGTGCCGGTGTCCAACGAACGGGTTCTTTTCCCTCCCCTACAAATAACTCAATTTCCATATCGAGCACCTTGCCCACGTCATGCAATAAGGCACACAGAAAAACGCCATACACCCAAACGATCTCCTTGTGGATCACGTCTTCCGGCGCCGTATTCGGCGGCAGAATGTAATTACGGCGAATACGCATTGCGTAAATCGCCACGTCTAAGCTGTGTAGCAATAAGCCTCTTGGCGTTGCATGGTGGTAAGACTCTGACGCCGGTAAATCTTGGCAACAGGTCGCAAAGCGAATGACCGTATCAACGACAAACTCATCCCACACTTCGTAAGGCAGCGCTAAGCCACTGCGCTTAAGAACGCGAAGTTTGTCCTTGATAAGATCATCTTGTTTCAGTTGCTCTGCACTCCATGGCGCACAAAATCCCGTAGGGGTTTTGTTTTTAAGTGTGGTCTGGGGCAGTGCTTTCTTTTCTGGTTCATCATTGAACCAATCGATAACTTGTTTTATGCGTGTAAACACTGTGTTTCTCCGTGCAATGCAACTATAACTGTATAAATAAACAATAATGTTAATATATACAGTGCATTTTGTGAGCAAAATTCATTTATGGTAACCATAAAAAATATAAGGATTTACTCGTAGACGGGATTGGAAGCGGAATAGCAGGTACACGAAAGCGACCCAAATTGCGTATGCAATAGGACAATCGTTACTCATGCCGCTACGAAAGCGTCTAAAGTCAGTTGAAATGAGACGATGTAAAACCGGAATGTACAGTGATGCACAAACCGTAGGGCGCCATTGCCCAGTCTCAGTCAGGAGCCAAAGTCCTGTGGGGTAGTTGTGGAGTTCAAAGAGCTCATACAACTCTATGATAACAGTCGAATAAAATCGCTGTTTCAGTTTATTACGTCGCGTTGATAAACGGACGAAAGTTGAAGAAGCTTTCCAGTCTCTAAGAGACCGCGACACGTTTCAGAAAGCGATTTAAGGGCGGTGTAGTTCCCGTGTGCTTATCTTAATTGGGGTAAAGATGTCGCTAAAATATCGCTGTTCGAAATGAAAAGCAAGGATCAAATGGTGCAATGATGATCGTGTATAAGGTTGTTTTTGGTAGAAAATCACGTTTTGCAGTGGAAATAAAGGGGCCTCGCAGCATGTGAGGCCCCTTTGGGTTAGTGCAGGTTGAGTTTGGGACTAGCAGACATGCACTAAAACTTGGGTGTGGGTTTTTAAAGAGCGTGACTATATTCTCACGGGAATTTAATTACATTAATTAAGTTATGTCAAGTCGCTAAGATCGACATTTGGATCTGTATGTATTAAGGCGAATAATGACACCTTTAGAATTAAGAATTTCAGATGCGATTAGATCATCGGGATTAACGTACACAGAGATAGCACGTAGAACGGATGTTGAAAGAACCGCTGTTGGTAAGTGGGCAAAGACTGGGAAAATTACGGTTAATAATTTTGTAAAACTCTGTTCAGCTATAAATGTAAGTCCTATGAATGTTCTCTTCGGATTAGAGTATGAAGAAGTATCTTCAGTTGCTTTACAAGGAGTGAGCCAAAATCAAAAATTATTGATAGAGAAAATTTTAACTTTTTCTAAAGATGATGATGATTTTTTAGGATCACTGCTGATTGTGTTGAATAGAGTTAGTAGATGACGACTTATCCACATACCCACAAGAATAATGATCCCAATTTTACCTATTTGTACCTAGTTGATCCTAATTGATCCTTGCACCTTCTAACCCCTTGCCTTGTAAGGCTCTAAGCTAGATCACGGTGTATCTATTACTGTAATAGGTGTAACCATTACTGTAGACGGTGTAACCATTACTGTGTATGGTGTAGCTATTACTGTGTATGGTGTAGCCATTACTGTTTTTGTTGTGGATATCTTTTTGAGTATTTTTCTATGGAAAACAAACTGTTAGCTGTTATTAGTGATAATTTATCCATCTCTAATTCACACTCTGTTCAACCTAATATCTTGATTAGAACCCCCTTATTTACTCCAATAGCTCGCAATAGTAATAAAGATACTTCCGCCCTAGCGAGACTTGATGTAACCGAAGAATTGAAGGAAATTTCATTATATCGCCGTGAAGGGTACGAATATGCGAGTATCAAAGGTGAGCAGCTTAATGTAAGAACTGATTTTAAGGTGTGGTGTGGGGTAATACTTGCTTTTTCAAAGTATGGGTATGACACCGATTGTATTAGTATGAAACTGTCAGAGTTTACCAAGTTTTGTGGATTTAGCACGCAGATGCTTAATACCGCATTTCGTAAGCGTATTAAGGAATCTTTAGAGCGTATTCAGAGTCAGAAAATTAGCTTAGCAACAAAAGATGGTAAGAAAGCGTCATCAACATCATTGCTGAAAAAGTTTGTTTACGATACAGATAAGGATCTGATTTTATTAGAGGGTGATCCTGATTTGTGGGAGTTATATCGTATAGACAGACAGATATTAGTTAGTATGAAAACTCTCTCACGCATACCAAGAGCAGAAACTGCGCAATGTTTATACCTATTTTTTGCCAGTCTTCCTCAAAAGCCACTTCCAGTTACACTTGCAAGAATTCGTGAACGTTTAGCATTGAACATGTCGGTTAAAGAGTCCAACCGATCAATAAAAAAGGCAATAAAAACACTAGAAGATATCGGTTATCTTGCTGGAAAAGAGTGTCTTTGGCATGGAGAGTGGGCATATCAGATCATGGAAAGGAATAAGGTTCTTCCAGATAAGGTGTAGCCAATGCTGTCTTTGGTGTAGCTATTACTGCTAACCTTTGGTGTAGCCATTACTGTAATTATTTATCAAAAAAGTCTACGTTTTTTACGTAGACTTTTTTATTTTTAGTGTAATAAAAGACTCTCTTAGAGGGGGATATACTTTTTTTTGCCTAATGGTGTATCCATTACTGCGGTCAGGTGTAATCATTACTGCTGAATAACTAAGTACTAATCGTGTAGTTTCCCTTTCTTCTATAGAGCGTCAATTACACCTCCTTGTCTAGCGACAATTAGAGGTTGATATTTGTACAACAAATTAGTTCTAGATTAAACACAAAATAGAGATGAAACTCTTACTAGGGCAAGGCTCTAAGGAAAATGTTAGGTAAAGAGGAGCAAATCTAATTGTCGCTACATACCCCTTCTTCAAAGCGTAAGCGCGCCACTAGTTGATCTGTTCTATACGGTGTATGGTGATGAAATTATACCGTTTTTTGGTATTTTAGTGTTGTTATTGGTGTAATTTTAATTTAGAGTATTCAAAACCAAAGACGATAGGATTTCTATGATGGGTATTATTAAGCAAGTGATGGAAATAGGTAATCGAATGAATTCTGATAACGCATCACTTAAAGAGGCTTTACTAGAAAGTACGCAAGTGGCGGTTACTGATGAAGATCTACCTGAGGGGGTTAGTCGGTTGATTTATAATCACACAATAACTAAAACATCTCTTGGTGAAGATATTTTTCGTGTTTCAAAGAGCACTTATCTAAAACGTATAACACAAGCAATTGAGGACGGTGTTATATCTGAACCTATTTTTCATAATCGTTCTCACCTCTTCACGCTTGCACAAGTCCATCAGCTTATGCTTCATTATGATTTTGAAAGATTTACCGATAACTACAATTCAACTGTGGTAGCTATTAAAAACTATAAAGGGGGAACTGGTAAATCAACAACTACGGTAACTATCGCTATGGCGACAGCGTTAGACTTAGATCTCAATGCAAGAGTGTGCATTGTGGATCTTGATCCGCAAGGTTCCGCAGCAAGAGGTATAATTAACGTAAAAAATGAACAGGATGAATTGTTTATTACTATTGCCGATTTAGCGTGTGCGGAATATGAAGATGATAGTGAAGTGGCTCAATTACTTGAAAATGGTAATTTGTTAGAAGACATTGTTCGTGCAGCTCCTTTTTCAACGCATATACCTAACCTTGATGTTGTCACTGCATTCCCTACGGATGAGAAGTTTACCGATTTGTACTGGGAGTTAAATGATAAAGAAAAACGAGATGAATTATTGACTTATTTTTCTAGTAAAATTTTACCTATTCTAAAAGCAGAATACGATATTATTTATTTAGATTTGCCTCCACAAAATTCGCCTATTACCTGGGCCGCAGCAGAGGCCACAGACATGATCATTACCCCTATAACCCCAAGAACTTATGACTATGCAAGTACAACGTCATTTATGCTTACTCTCTCGTACGTCCTTCAAGCTTTACCATCAAAAGGTTCAAATATTAAATGGTTAAAGATTCTTCCCGTCAACTACAGTGAAAATAATCGCCAAGAGAGAAAAACTTTTGATCGATTATTGAGGACTGTTGGAAGTGATATGTTTACCACTCCAATCAAGCATAGTCCCCTATTTCTTGAAGCTGCGAGTATGAATAGAACTATTTTTGATATAAGAAAAACAGAAAGTACTTGCACGTCGTTACAATATGAAACCGCCTGCTCTTCAGTTAGAGAGGTTTATAGTAATTTCATAAATGAACTTAAAGTTATTGCAGCAAAGAGATAGGGGTCTATAAATGCGAAATAAAGATAAATCAAAATTATTAAGCTCTGGCTCAAAATCAGGTATCTCATCTCTGAAGGGGACTTCAGAAAATGTAAGAACTTTTCTTAATGGGAATCTGAAAGCAAAGCGTGTTGTTATTCCAAGTTGTGATATTGAATCTAAAACAGATATACACCCGTTAAACCCAAGAAATCAAGATGCATTAACTATTGAAGCAGTTAGAGATATCTACTCATCGATAATAAAAAATGGCGTAAATCAAGAAGGTGTTGCTGTTAGATGTCAGTCTACGGGAAGGTTGATGTTGTTAGATGCAAGTCGTCGCAGATTTGTGTGCTTGCAAGCTGAGGTAGAACTACCACTTTGGGAGTTAATTGGTGATGTGTCAGATGAAGACATTTTAGCAATCATCAATGATAGTCAAGAAGTTAAACGGTGGTCTTATCCTGAGCATGCCCAATATTTATTTCGAATAGCTAGACGTAAGGGAATTGATGTTGATACTGCTAAACTAGAAGATCTAGCTTCTGCTCTATCAATAGGTCGTGAATCGTTAAGGAAGAGAATTGCAGCAAATAATGTTGTTTTACCTCTTCGACAGGTATTTGTCGATTTTGAGGGAATACCTAATTCATACTATTCAGATCTGATTAAACTACAACGAGATCTTGAAAAAAATCATGTAGACATAGCTGATAGCATGAAGTCTTTTAGCAAAGTATTACAATTCCCGGTGGATTGTATGTCTATCACAGATAGACAAAAAATCACACTAGAACAATTAAAGTTGTTTATTGCTGAATCATTAAATGTAAAAACAAAGCCTAAGGAATGGAAAAAGGAGTCTCTGGCATCGTTTGACAAGAAAGGAAGTTATGCCACCCTAAGTCAAAGTCCAGATAGAAATAAGATGAAAATTGAGCTTGCTCGAATTGGTGCTGATAAAGAAAAGCAAATATTGGAATTTATTAAGTCGATTTTAAATACATAGCAATCTATCCGAACAGTAAGCGGGACTTGATACTAATGTTATTAAAATCATTAAGATAGGTTTTTTGTGTTTTTAAAACAAGGGGGGTTGTCGCAGCGCTTTGTCTTCATATTTCTATTGTGATAGCCATCCCCCCCTTTTTTTTTCTACCCTTTCTGGATAGGGCTTTTCCCTTGGGAAAACCCTTCCCTTGATAACCCTTTCCCCTTTGGCGCAGCCTCCCCTTTTTGTTGCAGTGTATTGATTGCTGTCCAAAGGTGACGGATTCAAGGGGCGTGGGATCGATACTGTTTGAGAGTTTATTGCTTAGCTGGTCATTCAATTGAAAAAAAAGAGAGCCGTTGTTGGCTCTCTTTTTGTTTTACGATGACAAATCAATCATCTCGTGTTGGCAGGTTTGGCACTCAAGGATGGTGACGCTTTGCTCTCGCGAGTATTGATTATCTGGTCCAAACATTCCTCTTTCTAAAAAAGGGGGATCTTCGTTTTCTGGTACATCAAGTGCTTGTAATGTGCCCTTCTCGCCACAGTTAATGCAATAGTTCATGATGCTTTGCTCCAATAATTAAAAGCGAGTGTACACGCCCGTCATATCCTCAAACGTTGCTTCCAGTTGGTCGCAGTAAATAAGGGACTCGCATTGGATTTCAATGCTCTCATCTCGACGCGCATTGACCTTCAATGTTGTCATGGTGTACGTATCACTGGCATCGAGCTCAATGCGAACCTTGTTAATACCCTGCTTCGCTAAACGAGCTGGAAGCGTGAACATCACTCCGTTCTCGATTGCGATGGGTTGCTTTGCGCCGGTCATGATAAAAAAACGATGACCACCCAATTGGGCTAAGATGGTGTTGGCAACTTGCAATCTTTCCTCTCTGCTCATCGTGCTGTCTCCGCTCTGAAAAAGGTACAAATCGCAAACACTTCTGGGTCTGCATACAACTCAGGGTGCAAATAGACATCGACGATACTGCCTTGCACGTCCATCACCATCAGCGCCCATAACGCATTGTCTTCACCACAGTAGTAGTGAAACTCACGATACGGCTCTGGGTTGGTTGTCGGTGACACAAAGAGTCCGCCTGACGTTCTCCGCTCAATCAATGTGATCAATTGAGGTTGCCACGCCAGTGCAGGTCGATGCACTCGTTGTAAGTGACACACTTGCGCCAACATCGAATGGGACAAGGCGAGGTGTGTTTTTAACGCATCACACGGCGGTAAAGTCGCAAGCTGCATGGACAATGCCTGGTAAACCATTTCTGAGTTTACCTTGCCGTCATTGTCAAAATGCAGCTCGCTGTCACTGGCCATATTATCTTCTAACCAAGCCATAAGTTCAGTGAGGACGTGGTTCATGTTTTTCATCGTTTGCTCCAATTTATATAAAAGGGAGCGTACCGGGAGGCAAGCTCCCGGTTAGGGTAAAAAATTACAGGCGTATATCACGCATGGTCTGGGCGAGGACATTGAGTGTTAACGCTATGCACTGCTCCAAATCATGTTGTGTTGGAGTTGGATTGCTTCCTAGTAATCGAGATAACTGCTCGGGATAAGCGTTCCCATAGAAAAGATAAAGCTTGTCAGGCTCATCTAAGGAATACTGCTCCAGATAGCTCTCGGTTACGGGAATGATTTGCTCCAATACCCAAGTAAAAAACTCCACATCACCGCCATGTGAGACTTGCTCAAACAGTGCGTGGTTGTTTTCGTGATAGGGAAACCCCTCTTTAAAATACGCAAGGGCTAAGGCAGCCCCTTGTGTGATGGTTTGTGTCATGGTTTGCTCCTATTGGTTAAGTAAGAGCACTTGAGCCTAACAGGGCAACAAGTGCCCTGTCGGGGATTAACGGTGTTGGGTCTGCTTGAGTAACGATTTTGCTAGCGCCACTTCGACACTGTCGCCATCGCTGTTTAGCACATCCAATCCGTTTTCTGGCATTTCACCAGAGGTTGATTGAGTGACCGCAATCTTCTTGGCCATTAAGGTTAAGCACGTCATTTGCGCACTGCCTTGGTAGCCAAGAAAATTGACGTCCACATCGTTTTTCTGACCAATACGCCAACTGCGTCTGGCCGCTTGCATCAGGGTATAGACGTTGTAGCCGGTGTTGGTAAAAACGATGGACGGGAACTCTAAGAGGTCGAGTCCGGTTTTTACCAATTCAGGGTTAGTGATAAGCACTTCAATCCCCCTGTCTACTTGCTCCAATATCCAATCTTCGCGGTCTTCGGTTTTCACGCTGGCGCGCAAGATAGCGCATTTCAAACCCTCTGCGCTCAGGAGCGCTTTGAGTCTCGATGCGGTGTCTCGTTTGCCGGTGTAGACGGTATAAACCAAAGTCCGCTTCCCCTGCGCTTGATTGGCTTTCACCATCTCAATGAGCTGCTGCTCTTTGGGTGTTGGTGTCTGCTCATCAAACAATGCAGGAATGTAGGCCAGTGTCTCGCCGGTACGAGGGTGTTTCACCACTTCATCGCGAAACGCACAATCTGGCCATGCCAATAGTGCGTTCATGACCACACCTAGAAGCGTTTGGTCACCCGCTACCAGCGCTTTACGAAGTCTGAGCATTAAATCTTGCTCCATGGCGTCATAGTGCATTTGCATCTCTGAATCCATCTCGACTTCAATAAAGTGCTCTTGGTAGTCGGGTAAGACGCCCTCGCCCATCTCTTTGAGTTTGACGAACACCGTATACGGCAAGACATATTTCGCGACCCCGAGCGGCCCAAAGCCAGGTGCGCGAGTTTGACTCACACGCACGTTTTTGCCTTTGGCCGTTTTGTGGTTCGCCTCATCCGTCACCTTCATGATTTCTTTGATGATGCCGTGCTCTTGTGAAAACGCGAGCGCGGCACTGCCCAGCTTGCCACGATGATAACGGTAACCGTCGTTCATCATGATGCTGGGCATGGTACGCCACAAAAGATAAAACAAATCTTCAGCGTATCCGCCCATCAAGGTGCCGGTGAGTAGCAAACATTGTCTTACCGAGCTGGCTAAGACTTGCATCGCTTGTCCTTGCGCGGCGCCAGAATTTTTGTATTCGTGGGCCTCATCGATAACCAACCAGTCAAAGAACCCGTAAGGGAAATAACGCTTAATGAACTCGCTCGCCTGATAATCGCCCTGCCCGAACGCAAATTGCGTCTTAGCCAGTTTTCGCTCTATCCGCTCAGCTTGTCGCTCATTAAAGACAAATTCCCCCTCGGCATCGAGCAAGTTCACCAACTCATAGATATTGTCGGTCAATGCTTTTGCGAGGACTCGTTCTCCAAATCCGTCCAACAAGCGCCCTGCGGTGACCTTTCCGATGGTCGGGAGTGTCTGCAGCGCGCGTGAGACGGTTTTCGTTAAGTTGTCGTCTTGTCGTTGACGTTTCAATGTCCACAGTGCGCTATGACAATGAGCACAGCGCAACTGTTGGTCTACAGGAAAATGACTCGGTGCAATCAACTCGCCTTCTTCATCTTTGACCAGTTGACCACAATCTGGGCAACAGACAAATTTGAGTAGGGCGGTTTGCGCTCGAAGTCCATCATGACCCAAGGTCCGTTTTAAGGTTTTGGTTTGGTAAGCCGGTTGCCAGTGGTAACCCATGCGCATCCGAACTCGCCCCAGTATCACATACTCCGGCCCTTCATGCTTTGCCGCTTCTCGAAGTTTAAGCAGAGAAAGCAACGTATCCGGTCCATTGAGTACCCATACCTTCGCATCTGGCACAGTATCGAGAATTTCTCGACGCCATTTGTAGACCAGATGTGGCGGTGACAGCACTAAAAAGCGTTGTGCCTTTCCTTCATGGTAAGCAATGGCGGTTGCCGCAATTCCCATCATCGTCTTGCCCGTTCCCATTTCTCCGTTGAGTATGCCCGCTGGGGCGTGCTCATCGAGAAGTAGGGTAGTGATGGCTTGTATCGCTTCCGCTTGCGCGTCAAACGGTGTCCGTTTAAGCGATTGCAAGATGCGCGTTCGGGCCTCACTCGGTGATTGGTATCTCGCCGGGTGCGCCGCTTCAATGTTGGACAAAAGCCCTTCACCAAATTGGTCGATGAAACTGTGCAGAGATAACACGTTGTCGCAGGTTGTCTCTGCAATGGTTTCTTGTTGGGGTTGCGAGCTCATGCGTAGACCTCCTTATTAAGAGGCAGTAAGCCTTGTTGCAACAAATTAGTGATTAACGTTTCAATCTCTTCAATCGGTAAATCAATCAAATACCCATGAAGACCATAAGACGGCAATACCGTGATGTGCGCTCGTAACCTTGGCTGCAGCGCGCTTTCCCATTCATCCAGCAAGGGTAAATGACAAAGCTGTTTGAGCGTTGGCCAAAGTGCAATCCAAGACTGAGGCTCAGCACTGAGCACCGTCATGGATTGCCCCCTTGGTTTTTGTACATCCGGTTGAAACAACCAGGTATGCACCCACTCTCCCACCTCGGTAAACTTAGGTAGTCGAGTGGTACGCTTGGTGAGCATTTTTGCTTGTGCAAAATCGAGCACCAATTTATCCCCACCAGGGAGGGTGACGGTCATGACGCGCAGTCCTCCTTCGGAAAGAGGCAGTGTTAAGGCAGCAAAAAAATGCTGCATCACTCCATCTCGTCCCCAGATAGAAAAAAATTGCACCAATCCCGTGGTAGAGGTGACAACGGCATCCAGATAGAGGCCGTTGTCGAGTTCGATTAAAGAACGGTTAATATTGACATTCATAATGAAGGCTCCAAAAAAAAAGAGAGGCGCCTTCCCGTTAGGAATAAGCGCCTAACGGGCAAACACACACAAGGATGTGTTTGGTCTATTGAATGATAACGATACGACCAAAGTCCTCACCAGGGGTGAGGTCGATGGCGCGTATCAAGGGTTGAAATTGGTCAATCTTGGTGGTGATGGTTTGATGCTCATCGATACTGGTCATGGTGCGCTGCACTTTTTGAGTACCCCCCTTAACCAATAGCGTTCGCAATCCATCATTACTCACCACCTTGCCGGCAATTTGCCCTGCCGCGAGCGACAAAGACAAATGCCAAGGCGATAACCGCTTGAGCGGTCTTGGCACTTGTTGACGTTGCAGAGGATTAAACTGCATGGTCAAACTTGGCCAAAGACCTTGATGCGTTCGAAACGCTTGCTCAAGTTGTGTGGTGTCAGGCCGAACCATTTCAAAGCGAAAGGGACGGCGATTCACCGGTGATACGTTCATCGTGGTCGCCGCCTCTATCGGACAAGGCGCTCCCTGCCCGATAGCCACCAATTGCTCAAAGAGACAATCTCGCTCTTCTTGGTATTGCGCGCCACGTCGGTCGGCTTTTTGACCGAGTATCACCACTTGTTTAAAACGGTCGGTACTGGCCGCAAATACTTGCACACAATGCAAGCGTTGCGCTAAGTAACGACTGAATGCGGGTGTCAGTGATGGGTAGGGGACAACCAATACCAACACTCCCTCCGTTTTTAACGTCGGCAAACAGCGTTGAGTAAATTGCACCTCTAACCGCGCCATTGAACGTGATGCATTGTCCATTTGGTCGGTGACCGTATTGCCATAAGGCGGGTTTAAAAACAGCACACTTTGGCTGCCCGCCCCGATGAGCGTGTCGAACGTATTGCTACGTAACACATTATCGAGGGTGAGGCTCGCCATGATAGCTCGCTCCGTATCTAGCTCCACACCGTAGGTGTGAACCCGGCATTGTGGGGCTTGTTCTATCGCACTCGCTAAGAGTGTTAACGCTTTGCCTTCACCACAACACGGGTCGAGTAATCGATGCGTACCAGCTTTTAAGCAGAGCTGTTTGGCAATGTTTGACAGCGTCGCTTCGTCGGTGGGGTAATAACCATCCTTAAGGTAGTTATGTGCCACACGTGGGTGCATTATCGCCATCAGCTGATCTCCTCATCGAGACGGATACGAGTCCAGTGCTGTGCTTTTGGTTCAAATCGCCATACTCGCTCGCCTTCAATCAAGCGTTTTAGGTAAGCCAATTGACGCCCCATTACTTCACGACCGACTTCTGGGTTGAGTTTCACCACATCGCCAATTTGAGCACCCAGTGGCCACAACTCGCCAAAGAGGGCTGAGACATCATCGACCGGTTGTGCCGGGGGCTGACGTTCACTGCGCTGAATGGCTTGAGCTTGACGCTCTTCGGCCAACGGATCTGACTCTAACGACTCTTCTGGGACTTTCCCTTCTTGATAATCGTTGAGCCAAATTCCACTGAGCTCGGCGCGAGTTTCAATCACAACGCGATGCTCTGTTTGATAGCTGCCTGATAAAATGCGTTTAACCCCAAAAGTGCCTTGATAGGTGCCTTCGTTGTATTCATCGAGCATGGCATCTCGAATCGCAAATTTACCCAGTTCACAATCTAACGTCGCCACATTGAAGTCGCCATAGCGACCAGTGATCGTTTTTATGGCTAAAGAGCCGGTAATTTGGACCATAACGGTCTCCTTGAAAAACAAGCAGACCTTTCACCGAAAGGTACTGCTTCGGTGAAAATCCAAATATGAATGAAATGAAACGGTTATAACCAACCACGCTCTACAAAGGAGGTGATGCTCTCGCCCACAATAAAGTGGTCAAGAACACGCACATCAACAAGCGCAAGCGCATCAACTAATTGACGAGTAATGCGTCGGTCGGCTTGACTCGGGGTACTGACCCCACTTGGGTGGTTATGCGCCAATATGACAGCACTCGCGTTCCAGGTTAATGCTCGTTTGACCACTTCACGTGGATAAACGGCAGCGCTATCGATGGAGCCATAAAACAGCACTTCGAATTTGAGCAATTGATTTTGCGTGTCTAAAAACAGCACCGCAAAGACTTCTCGCTCTAAGTCGCGCATGAGTGTGGTCAGCGAACGCCGACACGCCTCTGGTGAGGTGAGTATCTCGCCACGCTTGAGTCGGTCATTGGCCATCTCAAGAGCGATATCCATCAGTTCATCCGCGGTGACGGGATGACTGAGTTGGTAATACTCGCCAGGCGCTTCTTGCAATTCGACCAGTTTTCCTTGGCCGTAAGAGGGTTGATAACAAGTAGAATAAGACATAGTGGATGCCCTCAAGAAAAAAGGGCACCCAATGAGGGATGCCCCTCATGGGTGAATGACCTAACGATTAACAGGAGCGAAACTCATTACAGAGGATCACACCTTGTTGTCGAAGGTGACTAATTTCTGACTGAGAAAGCGTCTCAGACAAGGTTAATGGCGTTGAACTGCGAAGCACCAATCGTGTTTGTAAACGACCGTCTAAGGCAGTGGTTCGCCAGGGCGTTGCATAGTGGAAATCGTGTTGTATTGAGATCGGTTGAAAATGAAATTCAGTCATTTTCTTCCTCCTCTAGCATGATGACCAATATGGGCTGTTGTTTCTCTGATGTATCAATGCGAGCGACTAACGTTGCTGGACGATTGACATAACAGTTTGTGGTTGTCGGTGGTTTACAGACCGTGAACGAGACTTGTGCTGAGTGCGGCGCTTTTCGCGCGGCACGACGCACTTGTCGAAGTAACTGAATGGTCAGCGCATCTTTATCGATGTTGATGGCCATATCAGAGACGTCAATGACGGTAAACCAAGCGTGTTGTGACATTACGACGTGGGGAAAGTGAAAACCGACGGAGTGTGCTGGTTCAGTGATATCGATGAAATTCGCTGAATTGGCGACCGACGGGGTAACAAATTGCCCAAACGTTGAAAGTACAGTTGGTTGCATCCGATTGTTCCTTAAAAAAAAGGGAACAATCTTCCTGTGGGAATATTATTCCCTACAGGGTTGCAGTTGAAGCACCGTAAGACGGCGGGTTAGCTCATGGCTAACGAAGTTGAAGAAGCTTTCCAGCCCAAAGGCCGCGACACGTTTCAGAAAGCGATTTAAGGGAGGTGTAGTTCCCGTGTGCTTTGCACTATAAGTCAGTGCATAACTTTTGTTCGAGATCAGAATAGGGTAGAGCAGGGGAGTCTGTCAATAGCCACCTATTCATGCACTTTCATTAACTGATGATGGGCAAGACTGTTGTTAATTGAAACAATTTATCTATCGTGTCCAGAAAAATAATGTTATCAATAACATTTCACCAACGTGTGTAACGAATTTAAAATGGCGGCAATCCTTCTTAAATTCAATAAATAAAATGACATTGACACAGTGCCGAGCTTGTAAAGAGTTAATTTCTCCAGACGTGAAGATTTGCTGCCATTGCGGGCAATCAGACCCAAGAGGTAAGCAAAAACGTAATATCATCGCGGCCATGATCTTAGTGGTTCTGATTGTTTTTTTTTATTTGGTGAGTCCGTAGTCGGCTTGCATAAGGTGTTAGGCTAACCCGATGTTGACGTTTGGTATGATAATGATTCTTTGGATTCTGCTTACAACACTCTCAGTATGTTATATTGCAAATATGTTTATCAATACGTTTAATGAGTAAAGATGGTTGTGGGCCTGAGTTATAGGAACTCAATAGGATCACAGTAAAAACGATCGGTTTTTGTCTGTGTTATCGGTGACTCTGGTGCCTTTTGAACATCAACATGCATAGGCGATGAGTCGTAGAACAAAAGCAGTACATACGTAGATGTTACTAGGGAGAGAAGCACGGGCCCAAGAATTAGCGCATTAACCATATTCTCTTTTGCTTTCAAAACGTAGTGAGTCAATTAGATGTTTATCCTTTCGCGGCACTTGTCAGGGCTATGTTGGTTTCGAGTGTTTGGTTGGGCTGAATCTTTGATTGGCATTGTAAAACAAACTCTTTACGTTTATTTCATGGATTATCTTTATTCATATCGATATTGAGAACTCTATCATGACCTACGAATATCTTTACGATTTTGCTGTCGGATTGCTTGCTAAGCGTGATTACTCTTCCGGTGAGATGCGTCGCCGCCTTGCAGAACAGAGTGATGATGAAACGATGATCGAGTTGGTAATGGAACGCTTGCTCTCTTTTCATTATTTAGATGACTATCGTTTGGCCGAGAAAGAAATTGAAAAACATCTTCATCAATATCATGGGCTTTTACGCATTAAGCAAGTATTACGAAGCAAAGGATTGGACTCGTTAACCATTGAGCAAGCGCTTGAAGATACGGATGTCGATTGGGTTGAGTTGTGTTTAGAGTTAATAGTGAAACAATTTGGTGAAGCTCGCCCTCGGGATAAAAACGAGAAAGCCAAAATGACACGCTACCAGCAACATAGCGGGCATACATTACCAGTCATCTTTGCATGTTTAGGTTAAATGATCCTCTTGACGATAAGTCGTCTCTCTTTTTATATAAACAGCAATTTTAATTAAATGGTTCTCTATGAATAAAGCTTTTGTGATCCGCGCGCGTGCGGCATCAACTGATCCAAAAACGTTTGTGGCAGGAGTTGGCGCTGACGCCCACTCTGAAATCCTAGCTCACGTTTTAATGAATGCGATCTTTACGGCTCAATCTCACCGAGATGATGTCACGGTTTATTTGGTTATTGAAAGCACATCTGATTTTTCTCGAACTCTATGCTTTGAGTCCTCTTTATTGAGTAATATTGGTGGTTTTCATGAATCGGCGTTGATCGCGCTTATTGCTAAAGCATTAGAGCACTCGATTGGCATGAAAAAAGAAGAATCACGGAAGGTGACTGGCGGTTTAAGTGTTGAAACCACCAGTTTCGAAAAGTTAGTTCAGCGCCTAGCGGAGAATTACACACTCTATCTGCTCGATAAAAAAGGAACGGACATTCACGACGAACCGTTTAATGGCAATGCTTGTTTCATCTTAACTGACCATATACCGATGCCCAAAAAGAGTTGGAACAGCTTAAAGCGTTTGGGGACACAAAAGATTAGCCTTGGGCCTCAAATGTTATTTGCGTCACAGTGCATCGTGCTTATACACAATGAGTTTGATCGTCGAGGTTGGTGAGTTAACTCAAAATACCCCTAAATTATTCAGGGTAAATACTCATTCACATTCTTTGCGTACGTCTGCCATACCAAGAGTGAACTGAGAGTTCAAAACATAAAAAGACAGTGAGCAGTCAAAGCTTACTATGTCGTTAACCTATTGATTATAAATTGAAGTGGTAGATTAAATGCGGCATCATATGAACAATGAAAGTGACCGATAGTCAGCTAAATAGCGTTAACTTTCAAGGAGAGTTTTCGGGCTATTGGAATGAAGGAACTACCGCGTCGCAATGTAGTAATAACTCAGAATAATCACATGAGGTGACGATTCTGAAAGGCTTGTTTCGTATTCACTATGAGATGCGTTCCACGATATTTGAATATATAGAGGTTGATTATCATCAAACAAGAAGGCATTGTGATGTTAGGAATCTAAGCTAAGTTAACTTTTAAAATCAAAACATTGCGTTATATTGTGGCAAGCAAATTGTCTTCACCATTTTAATCCTGCATTGCACTATAAAGGTAGAATGTTTGTTGATTTGAATGCAAATAAAAATGTCATCGGATTTATACCAAGACGAATATTAGTGTTATCAAATGAGAAAAATAGAACAGATCCATTCCCGTGAGCTTAGCTTGCAGCTAAGAAAAAAGAACCGAAAAGTTGCGTCCTCCAATGGGTCTAAGGCTCGTATAGGAGAGTTTCTTTTTGGTAATCCCATTATTAGAGCTCCTCGAGAGATTGATCTTGTTGATGGAGATCGGAGTAATATGGAGCTGTTCTTTACCATGCTACGTGAAACGTTAGCTGATAACCCCAAATGTATATACCTGTCGTTTGAATATACTACAGTATTCAAAGCCATGCCGATGCTGGCAATTTACTCAATAATTGATGATGCAAAAGAGGATCTAGGGGTCACAACAAAAATTAACGTGATGTGGTCTAAGCGTAGTAGCGACGTAAATACAATCATCAGAATTAGTGGTAAATTTTTGCCCGCTTCCGAGCGAGAGAAATTGGTTGAAAACTCTGATTACCTCCCAGTGATTATGGGGAACAATTCAAGAGCTATTGAGTTGAGCGGGAAGTTGGTCGACTACATTTTAGAGAAGTATTTTCCGGAGGCTGATGCAGAAAAGGAACAACAAATTTCATCTGCGATTCAAGAGTCGATTGATAACGTTGGGCGTCATGCATACCCCGATGTAAAAGATCATACACAAAAGCGTTGGTGGTTTGACTGCAACCGCATTCATGACAACCTTTACATCGTTATTTATGATAGAGGTATAGGCATCCCTAGCTCATTGTCTGATAATAATGCCGTATTCCTTGCTCGTATCAATGCACTATATAACGCAAAGTATATCGACGCAGTAGGGGAAGATGCAACCTTAGATGACTTGACAAAACTAGAACGCTTGAAGACTTGGTTTAGCAATAACTTAAATGATGGGCAGTTAATCCGAGCTGCCATGCATATTGATGTGACGTCCACCGACTTGGCTAAACATGGTCAGGGTAGTAAAAGTATTAAAGGTCTCATTACTAATGATGAAAATAGTTATCTACTAATGTTCAGTAATTTAGGTTTTTATTGTTATAGTAAAGACAGGGAAGATACAGATCGCAGTATCAGAAACTATGAGTACGCTATTCCTGGCACATTAATTCAATGGAGTATTTAAGGTGAATAACAAGCAGATAAAAGTCATAATCGACTTTCATAGCAAGCCTTATGGACGATTAAAAACAGATGCTCCTGGCTGTGAATTTACTGCTGGCGAGGTGTTTCGAGATAAGCATCTTGCCCCAGCATTGAAAAAGTTCGACAAGGTAAAGGTCGATTTAACGGGATACAATCGTTATGGGCGCTCATTCCTAGATGAGGCATTTGGGGGCCTAATTCGAGAACGTGGCTTCACCAAGGCCGAGTTGGATAATAAGCTTGTTTATGTACATGATGACCTAGCCTCTGTGATAGCCATTATCGATGAGCGTATTGAGAAAGCAGAGCAAGATCGCCTAACGAGGTAGGATGGCAATATGATCTATATAGTCAGTTGGCTACTTGCTTTTTTTATACACTTAAACACGCTTAAACGAACAGCACTTACAAATACTAAAGATTCCATCATTAAAGAGATATATTCGCTATTAGATATTAATAAGAGCGATGACGAAGCACTTGCTAAAGAAACAACGTTCTCACATAAGTTTGCTCGAATTGAAAGTAAAGTGAAAGAGTTTAACGCTATCTGCAAAAACAACTTGATTGAAACTGCTCACGAAGATTTTACCGAGTTGTTTACCTTTGATGTAGAGGGTGGTGATCAAAATATTCTCACAACTAAGTGCTACGATGCAGTTGATTATGTGGATAGGGTTTTTCATCATCATACTCAAAACCGATTTTCGTTTTTCTATATAATCAGATACGAGTTAGCCGGTATAATATCTACCTTAATAAGTCTGTATCTTATTGTAAAATTTGTGTACTGGCTGTTTGGTGGTAACATATAGTCTAAGCCCTGCACGTGTGGGGCTTTATTGTGTATTCACCCTAACGAGAGTTGTTTCTCGTCGCATAAAACCATACTTTTAATGCTGATCTACACCTGCGATATTGATTATTAGGCTAAGTGACATACTTGCAGTGTTCTCATCCATGATTTGCTAATTTAGTACAATCACTGACACTCTTATGCCTAATCAACGGGTCCAACCCCAATATATAACGACAGTTTTGTCGTTAGTGATAAATTTATCAAAAAAGCTAACAATCACAGCCCAAATGCGATATAGTGCAGGTGCATGATTTTGGGCGACTTTTACGGGCTTAGGGACAGGAATCTTGCTACATCCGTGAAGGTCGCCCACTCTTGTCATTGTGCATGTTCGACCAGCCTAATTGACGCGCTACTTAAAAGATCACAATCCACCACGTTGGTTTGACGTTCGAAGCCAGTTTTAAGAAACTGCTTTGTTCTGCGCCGCTTGGTCGTCAGTGCAATCTCTAGTCTTTGTTCATGCGTTCTTCGTCGCATTGTTTCTTGCGAGACGGTTCTTTTATTATGCTCTTTTAGCCACTGCTCTAAACGAAATTCCATACCACCACCAACCTCATGCGGATACATTAGGAAGTAACACAGTGATCGTGTTAGCCAATGCTAGACAAAATCTGCAATGACAGGATAATACTGCCACAAATGCACTTAGCTCCAATACTTATGATCGATCATCCAAGCGCTATTACTGATAGACAACTGATTAAGAAATTAATTCGACACGAATTAGAGCCAACATGGTCTGATATGACGGCGTATCCAGATCTATCATGGGTCATTCCACTCGTTACTGAAGAGCTGTTTATCGCTGCTACAAAGCACACTAATGGCAATCAAACTAAAGCTGCCAAAATGCTTGGCATTAGCCGTGGTCACTTTCGTTGTAAACAAGATAAGTTCAAGTTAAAAAATATTGAATCAGTGCCCGTCTAAAATAAGAATCTGTGTCAGAAAACATTATGTACGAAAAAACCGACAGACTTTGTCCCAAATGCTTTCGCTGGTTAAGAGCAAATCAAAAAAAAAGAACACTGTATTGCCCAGATACTCTTCGGTGCCAATTAACAGGGCCGATAATTGGGTTTGGCTCTCCTCAGCGCTTCTCGATTGAAACACTACAAGAAGTTCTGGTCTTTGAAGATAGCAAAAGTCGTCAGTATCAAGATAGAAAGAGAATTGAGCGGATCAAAGAGGCGATCGCGAGATTAAGGTAAAATTTAACCAACCAGTTGAATAGGTTGGTTAAATTGCTTTTCATGAAGAGTGTGATTGAGTAAGATTGTTCTTCCCCCTAGCGTGCATCGTATAATGGCTATTACCTCAGCCTTCCAAGCTGATGATGCGGGTTCGATTCCCGCTGCACGCTCCAGATTTTAGAATCTTGCTCCCGAATACTCATGCTCGGTTGACTTTAATAAGTTCCGTATTTTGTTAAAATCATCAATCGAAAATATCACATCATCATGTTTTTCTTGTTCATTCAGCCATCCTTTAAATGTATTTCGTATCAAAATTTCAGTTTGTGGTGATTTTGTCCCCTTCTGTTTATATATATTGGCTGTAGGGTGTGTAAATACAACAACTGACGATAATGGCCAGTTGTTAATGTTTTCTGATGTAAGAATTTCGCTTAATAGTGATTTGGTTCGTAATGATTGAAGGGATGCGTTTTTATATGATTTTTTTATTCCTTGAGAATTAATCTGATGCCAATTTTTGTCATCGCTACAATACACCTTCCCTGAATAGTGTTTCACTTCTACAACAACTAAGCCAACGTGAGGGGCAAGAACCAGAAAATCAATTTCAAAGTTCTTGTTATTGAAAACCATGTTCTCAGTCGTTATATACCCGTTTATTACATTTCCTTTTAACTCTTGCAGGGTCGTCTTCATTAGTTTTTCGCCATGGTTTCCTGCTTCTTTTCTCTTATATTCAGAGCTATTTAATGGATTTAGATCTGAAATGTCAGGAATGTGCCAATGACTGCTAGCTGACTCTTTAGGTGGTGTGTTATCTTTTTTTGTTAGCAGAAATGCGATCACAGCAATAGCAAAAGCACCTATAGGTCCAGTAAGAACCAGACCAATCATTGTGGCTAGAGCTATTTTCTTAATTCTCAAAGTTACATCCTTTATCTCATTAAATAATTCATTATGTTACATAATAAACTGACCCAGCCCCAATGTGAAAGTGGTTGCAAGCATTTCAATAAAAGAGTAATTTACGTACAGAAACTGACGATTCGCCGATAAATCTAGGAGGTTGTGATGTTGCAGTTCATAAAAAAATGGCATCAAGCCTTTAAAGAAGACAAAGAACTACGCGTAGCTAAAGAATATCAAAATACGATAAATCCTACTGTGCAGGCAGATTCGTATGATTTTTGGGGGAAGTGGAGTGATGGTGCAAATGATTATTATGAAGAACAGAAGCGAAAAGGTGAGTACTATTAATTCAGTCAGAGGATTGTTATCCCCTGACTGAAAGTAATCGTTTATTTATTTTGTTTTTTTTATGTGTGATGTAGCTTGGCCCTGTGCGAAGTCAAATCCCTGCTGAGTATTCTTGTTAATCTTATCCAAGGCTGTATCGATACCAATTGCGTTCACTTTGTATCCTGCAAACCCCAATAACCCAAACCACACCGCCGGCATCATGACATAGAGTATGATCATGACGAGCTTTAAGATAGAGTCATCCATGTAGTTGATAGCGCCTGTCAGTGGGTTTAAATTCTCATTCAGCTTGTAGATCCCTTCAATGAGCTTACTGTCTAAGCTACGGCACAGTTCCCACCAAAATGTTAAGAACATCAAACCTGAATAAACCAGTGAAAGCGACATTAAAGTGGTGATGTTGTACGCACTGATCGTCAGTACTATCGGACTGGCTATAATTACTGCGCTCATTAAGACCGCTTGTAGCATCGGCATCGCTTGTCTTACTACAAAGTAAGCGGGACCGGTTAAAATGTGTCCCGTTTGAACACCAACAAAACCAGCACCGGCATTCCATATTTCACGAACTCTGTGATCTGCTGTCTTATCAAGCGTATAACCAAAACCGCGGACAATACGCCCATTAGCTTGTTCGACACTGAGCACGCGCTCAACCAGCATATCGACACGCTCTGTTTCGGACACTTCTTTACCAAGCACGCGTGCAAAAAATCCATCAGGTTTTCTTACTTCGATCGCGATTTCCGGGTAATGTTTGGCTACATCGTTGTAGATACGCCACTTGATCCCCGCAGGCTCGCCAAAACGGTTCTCATCGACAGACTTCCACCACTGCTCACAGTAGGGATAAGCGGCGGTTGTGTCGATTTCACTGTTACCATATTTCTTCTGGATCGGATCATCTCTCCGTGCTTCGTAAGGGACGGTATGAACCGCTCGCTCCGATCTCAAAAAAATGTAGGATGCGGCGTGTACCGGGTTATCCAATGATAAGAAAAACTTCCCGCCAAGCCAGTTTGCGTTCTCAAAATCACTTGCTCGAATATCGCCGGCACGAGCGCCAGCTTTCATCGCTGCGCGTGCACGTGTAAAACACTGATTATAGAATGCGGTCACCTCATCACGCAGTGGCTCGCTGGTGATGTGAGTTTGTTGCAGTTGCAGTAGCGAGTTTGAGACGTTGTAGTGACAAGGAATACTCGATACCGCTGCATTGGTGATACCTTGCGATAAACTATGCCAGAGCGCCCACCATACAGGCACAGAGACTATCTCGCCGTTAAAATCACCGAGGTTACTGTTGGTTGCCCCTGAGCTAATTCCCACACCACATTGAGTGCTGAGCTCTTGGTTCATGACCAGCGTATTCACCTTGATTGGGATAATCGGAAGGATTGAGAAAACGCACACAAAAAACGCGAGCATCTGTTTGGTCTCGATGCGATTAAGCCCCAACAAGCCTTTGTTGCCTTCATCCTCCCCTTCTTGGAGTACTTCGACCCACACTTGGAAAACGATGATGCACATCATGAACACCATGATGTTGGTCTGATTAAGAATGACCATCAGCTTGTTGGCAATATACCACCCCTCAAGGGTCATGATGGCGGAAAGGGGATCGTTGACTACCATAGTGTGATTGCTCCTGACCAAGTTAAGAAGATAAACAGTTCGTTAAAGACCGCGACCACCGCAATCGGGGCCAAATGTCGTTTTTTGGCTTTCATAAACAAAAGGCCATAGGTGGCACTGCGAAAAAGCATCATGGGTGCGCTGTAGGCGTGGCTGACCAGTACTTTCTCATCGAGAACGACGGTCAGGGCGACGCCAATCAGCAATAAAGCGAGCAGCAAAAGGGCACTTACCCATCTTGATGCCCGAGGTTTGGATTGTGTTGTCATTATTGATTATCCTGTGTTGGGGTTAATTGTTGCTGTAAAAGCACCGAATCCGTTTCCGGTACGATTGGCAGTTGCCCTGCGCGTGTACGTTGGTATTGCTCCACTACTTGCGTTGCGGTTCGGCTACCAATGGCTTGTCTGGTCTCGGCTTCAAACTTTAGGAGCTCGATTTCTTTTTCAAGCACGTTGACCGCTTGATTAATCTCTTCTTGAGCAAGTTGATGTTGAGCCAGATTGACTTCATATTTTCCGGTCAGCAGCGCACGTCGTGCGTGTAAGGCCTTTTCCATGCTGTGTGAGATAGCCAGCTCTGAGGCAATGCGCGTCATGTTGTTGTCATCTACCTTGCTGTCCACCAAGGCATCGATAAGAGGCTGAGGAAAATGCTCGCTTTCTTTGCCTGTTGCGATAGCCAGGCGCAGCTCTTTCTCAAGCGCTAGGGTTTCTTTTGTCACCTCTGCGCTCAGGCCCACCCCTGCCGTAGCACTGGTTTTGCTCTTATCCATGCCCGTTTGCACTGAGCGGCTACCGATAACTTGGGTAAGCCAAGTGGACATCTCGCTTGCACTTGTCCAGTAGCGGTAAATCCCCTCTTTGTTTTTCGCTTCTTGGTCATTGGCCAGCATGTCAAAGCCCACCATCGCGGCATCTTTTGGGGCGTCCAGTGGTGGCTGATTGCGTCCTCCGCGAGATTGGCCGCCCACCCAGGTGATGCCGTTATCGCCCATCTCTTTCATGGCGCGCTCTTTGGCCTTGACCGCATCCCCACTTTTCACCGCTTGTGTCCACGCTTGCGCTCGCGCTGCCGTGTTGTAATCACTGCCTTGAATCACCCCTGCCATCTCTTCGGTGATGTTTTCACATGAGGTTTGGCCATCATCAAAATCAAACTTGCCTTGCAGTACTCCGTTGGTGAGCATGTCATAAAGACCTGGGTCTCTTTTTTGGATGAAGTAGCCGGGTAAGCTTGCAACCGCTGAGGTGGCATTGCTGAGCATGTCACCCATCATGTCTTGAAAGCCGCTAGTGACGCCGTTGAGCTGGTTCTGAATGGTCACTTTCGGGTCTAGTAGTCCACACTGCAGGTTCATATCCCAGCCAACACCTAATGTTTTGGTTTTTATGCGCTCTTCACGCGCCGGTAGAGATATAACCGGACCGCCGCCGATAGCGTAATGCAGTACATCGGTGCCGGCACTGGCTTGAAAGGTCACAGGGAGCGCGCTGGTCAATGCCAACGCCAAAGCACATCGTTTCATCGATATCGTCCTCAATTTATTCGCCAAAATGGGCTACTAATTTCGCGCCTTTACGTTCGCAGCCTTTGTACATTCGCCACACCGCCCAGGCGTAGTCGTCTTTTTCAGAGCGCAGCTCGGCATAAGGGTCTGTCGTGGTCGTACTGTCATCAAACTCAGGCCACGGGTAGGCGTCGTCTTGCTTGTGCGGGTAAATCATCTGAAAGGCGGTCTCATCATTACCCGCTTCCACCCCTTCTGGCGGCCAGTAACCTGCGCGTTTTTTTGCAACCAGCGGTTGATAGAGGCGGCTCTCTCCTTCTCTTGTCACCAGGTGCATCGCGCGAAAGGCCGCAAGCGCCGCCGCTTTAAACGGATGAGGCTGCAGCGCAAACCCGCCTCGTGGGAAAACGTTGCCAAAGTTCCCAAGGGTGTCCACCATTGGGTTCCAAGTGTCTAAAGTAAAAAGGTCTGGCAGATTGTAGCGCCAGCCAAGTGGGTCAAGGCTAGAGAGGTAGTAAGGCATCATGGATGTCGCCGGACTCTCCACAAAGTAGCCAAGCGAGCCCAATAAACCATAAATCGAATCAACACCGGGATGACCAATCACATCGACGTTGTTAAACGCCGTGGTTGGGTTATCCACGCCTTGAACTGTGCGCGGGTGACTTTTGCCGCCCGCCTCTGATAATGGATTTGCAGGCGATAGCCACTGTAGCTCAGACCATGGGCTCTCTCCGGTTTCTGGGTAGCTCATCACCACCGCATCCGGTAGGCGGTGTTTGACCTTGATTGAGGTGTCAGTGGAGCACCCCACAGGGGTGCAGGTCATCCAGACACAAGTCCCAATCACTTCATAATCCAAGCACTCAGGGCACGCGCTGCTGGCAAGCACCTCAAGTGTGTTGAATCCTGTCTCTGATTGCGTTTGCGCATTAGAGCTTGCAAAAGAAGGTGTAGCCATTGCTGTAATTCCCAGCATCAAGAGTGAGTTGATGGCTCTCATCGCTCTCCCCTGTAATCCAGGCGCGCCTGCTCAATTTGTTTGGCTTTGAGTAGTGCCGCATCGAGCTCGCTAATGCCGTGCTCACGCATTAAATCGCGACGTTTTTTCTTCGCCTTACCATCGGTTTCACCAAGAGCCAGATAAAGCGCGGGCGGGACAATACGAAAGCGCGCCATTAAGGTGTCGTTACGACCGGTAACGACCCCTTCTTTGAATTTGTTGTCTTCGGCGGTCATTGAGCGAATGAGCTCTTTTTCTGCAGGGCGCAATTTTTTAAACGCTTCTAAGTTGGTCAGCTCATCTTCTGGCATGTTGAGCATCACCCACCATTCCGCGTTGTTGAGCATCTTTCTGGCAATCGCAGGGAAGTCTGCGAGGTCTTGAGTGGCCAGCCAGAACCAGGCTTGAAGTTTTCGCCACATCTTGACGATTTTTACCGCGTAAGGCGCCAGCAGTGGGTTGGTTGCAATTAGGTGCGCTTCGTCGGTTAACGCGACGATATGACGACCACTGTATTGGTCACGCTCTGCAATGGCGTTAATACGGTTAATCAGCGAGATATACGCCGCAGCCATTTGAGCTTCATAGCCATTTTTCGCGTAAATACCCAAATCAATGATGGTGACATCGGCCTCTGGCCAGTGCTCCGCTTCTTGGTCGAAGATTTGCCCTTCCAGTCCTTCACAGAAAAAGCTGAGCGCTTCTGCCATGAGGCGCGCACGCTCGCGTCTGGCTTCAGGGCGTTGCGCATCTTGGCTAAAGGTAATCAACTGCTCTTTGATGTGTGTCGGTCTGACCGTGTAACGTTCATGGGCAAGCTCGGCGGCGGCTTTAATGGCATCACGTACCATCGCAGAGTCGGCTCGGCGATAATCCGCCAGTTCGTTCTCCTCACCCCCGGTTATCATCAAGCGAGCCATGATTTCAAGCTCACCCAAAATGTCACGTTGCTCGTCGTCTTCACTGTCGTTGTCGTTTAAATGCTCGATATCGAGCGATTCATCGCTGCAGACGTGCGCGACTTCTTGGCCAACCAGATGTTTTGCATCCGCAAACGGCGCTAAAACCCCTTTTGAGCTCCCGCTGAGTTGTACGCGATTGACTTTGAGCCCCATGCGCTCGCAATAAGCGCCTAATAGGCCAAAACTGTTCCCCGCTTCAATCACAAACAGTCGTGGACGATGGGTGGCGAGCAGGCGAAGACAAATCCCCACTAAGGTGGCGGACTTTCCAGAGCCTGACGGACCAAAAAGGTTTAAGTGGGCATTAGAGAGAAAATCATTCAGAGGGTCGAAGCCAAAGAGCTCCCCTCCACGATTGAAGTAGTGCAGCGCATCACTGCCTGTGCCCGTTGAGCGGCCAAAGAGTGGCGAGAGTGCCAGCATTTCTTCAAGCCATACCCAGCCGCAATACCAAAACTGCTCATCAAGCTCAGGGTGGTAGTTCATCGGCAACCAACGCAAAAAGCTATCAAGGGGCGACTCTTGGTCGCTGTTTTTAATGAAGCGAAGCGACAGGTTCGAACCATTAAAGGTGGCGCGAAGGCTATCGGTACGCGCTTCCATTTCATCAAGGGAATCCGCTTGCAGGTAAAAAGCCAATTGACCACGCCACAATGGATGGTGCTCAAGGTGCGTATCAAAGTCATCACAGCGCTGACGCAGTGTTTCCAGCTCGGTCTCTTCACCGACGGACGATTTTTGAATGTGCTTGATGCGCTCGCGCGCTTTCGATTTGGTCTGTGGCAGCAAGGTCATGGCCATCATGGTGCCTGGTGGTAGGTCATCAAAGACCACACTTTGCGGACGAGGCGCTTCACCTTCATCGGGCACCACCTCACCAAAGATAGCGCCCGCTAAAAAGGCGTCGTTATCCCAGGTATCGAGCTCCATGACGCGATTGGCAACCGGCTTATCGCCATCAAACCACCAAATCCCATTTTCTGCATCAGAGCGAACCCCACTGCGAAGCAAACGCTCAGAGAAATCTTGGTCTATCATTGAGCGCGAAGGACGATAACGCAGCGTCTCTCCTCGAATACCGGATGGATTGAAAAACGGGCTAAGCCATTCAAACGCCGCCTGTCCTGAGCAAGCGCTAATGCCTATTCCTTGGTCTAGCAACGCATTAGGGCTTAGCAAGCGGCGGCGCAGACTTTTTAGTTGTGAGCGGTTTTTATCCAGCTCAGCTGCCGTGCTTTTTTCGGGCATCCAGCGATAGATAGCCAATCGTACCTGGCGCTCACGCGCGCGCCAAGGTCGGCTGTTGACCGCAAAAATTCCCTGCTCACGACCAATGATGTCAAAGTGGCGCTGGTCTTCTTCTAAAACCGCTTGGGTAAAGGCGTCTTTCACCCTTGCCTGTTGCAAAAGGCGCTCATGCACCTCACCAAAGCGGTCAATGTCTCGGGCAAAAAGCTGCACTATCCATGGGTTTTCATCGTCACATAAGGTGGTGAGTGTGTGCGCCACATGACGCACCACCGCATTGAGCTGTGATTGGGTTTTATCCTCGGTTGGCAGTGGCGTAATGGTAAAGAACAAACCTAAAGAGCGCGCATCTTCTAGCTGCACCAGCCCTTGCTCACCCACTTCTATCCACGGCAATTGCGAAGCAAAAGAGGGCGGCACGCTGTAGCTCAGTGGTTCAACGCCATGCTCCATCCCTTCATTAAAAAAAGGCGTTACTTTGTTTTTCATGCGCTCAAGCATCACCAAGCCTCCCTTGGAAGAGTGGCCGGTGCCTGGGCAGGCGTTGCGTAATGCACGCGCTCATACAAAGGAAAAACCGTGCTATACCCGGGCACCGGAAGATTGCCCACGCGATGAGGTAAGACGTACATCACCACATCAGGATTGGGCAGACGCGGAAACAGGTTAATGGTTTCACGCCAGCTATCTCGGGTGTAATCGCTTTGGCGAGCCGCTAGTGTTTGTGGGGTTAATGGCCTTTTAAGCGCGCCCCACGCCTTGACCTCACTCGCCTCACCTTGCATGGTCTCTTGCCAAACTTGTTCAACATTGGTGTCAGGTTGTGGCAGTACCGCCTCTTGCGAGGTTGAACAACCCGTTAAACCCGCACCTACGCTCAGTAGCGTCAATAACAAAAAATTACGGCAGCGCATAAGAAGCCCCTTGTGTGGAAGTTTGGTAACGCACGCGATAAGGCACTTCTGGCACCGAGAGCGTGATGGGTTGACGAAGATGAATCGCCGCTTTTACGCCTGGCTCGACATAGATGATGTCAAAGCTTGAGCCCATGCGAGATTGAATAAAGTCAGAAACGGTGCCTGTCAGAGCGGCAGCAGATTCACCGGCGGCATTTTTCATCGCACTGCCGGTGAGCGCAGAGGTGCTTGTCCCGCCATCCACGGAAATGGTTTGTTGCGCGGTGACGGCAGCTTTTGCTGCTGCAGTGGCCGCATCAAGCAATCCTTTGGTGGTGAGGTATTGCGGCGCATTTGAGATGCGAATACCGGTCAGACACGGATTGCCATTTGGGTCAGCCAGATAACCCAAATCTTGGGTTTGTACACTGCTCCCATCAAAATCTGAGCTAATGGCTCCCTGCACTTCCGGGTAAGACAAAATCGTTCCGTCGGTGCGAATAAAATCTATCGATTCCACCGCGCCGCGCACACATTTCAAGCTCCAATCCCCCGTCACGGTGCCGGTCACAATCGCCCCTTGCACCTCTGGCAAGGTAAAACCATTCGCCAATAGGTTTTTTGCTCCAATCACCATGGAAAAAGGATAAGGGCTGGTCACTTGGCCATTAACAGGAATTCGCCCCATCAGCGCCGTTAAAGAGGTGGCGTCACTGAGTACCGCCCCACGATGTAAGGTATAGACAGGCGTACTTTGAGGGCCGCTGGCATCAAATGGTTCGCCCATTGCTGACACTCTCTCTTGCAGCGCCGCGGCGCCTTGCATTAAAGGCGTTATCCATTGGCCATCTTTATCTTTTTTGGCGTCCATCGGTTCGGTCCAGATAAGCTCGGAAGACGTTGGCGTCGTGGCCGGTTGCGACCACTCATCCACGCCATCTTCTCGTCCAGAGTCAATGCCGAGCTGCTCTAGCTCAAACTCTGGCACCTCGATAGCGATATCGTTCTGACGGTTTTTGAGCTCAGACAAATTACTCGAGAGTTTTTTCTCTATCTGCTCAAGCTGCTGGTTAAAGCGATTACCCATCGCTTCAATTTGCGCAGAGCTTTCGTTTTTTTGCGCTTCCAACTCAGATTGTGTTCGCGCAAGCTCTAGCGCCATTTTTTGTTTATCTTCTTGGCCTTGAGTTAAGCTGGCGGTTAAGGTTCGAAGCGTATCTTCTGGCGTATCACCAATGGCGCCGAGCGTTGCCATTGATGAACTAGAGGTTTCAACCACCACAGATTCTGCAGCTGCGTCCCCCTCTTTTTGCGCCGATTTTGCTTGGGATGCCATGTAGACAAGCCCAGCCATGACCGCGGCCGCCAAAGCGGAATAAGCGATAAAAGAATTACGTTTAACCACGATGCCCCTCCACAGGAAGTAAGTGCTGGCGAAGCGGACCTGGAGTGACCACGAACGCTGTTGAGCGGTCACTCTCACTGCCGGCTGCGTTTATCTCTGGATAAACAAAGCTCACCATGCAAGAGCGAATCAGACACGCACCGCCCAATGCCACCTGTCTTGGGTCGAGTGTTTGCACGCGCTGGCCAAGGTTTTTCACTTCAATGGCGGTGACCACCTCCTCGCCCAATTTCCACGCCGCAATGGGTGTAGCTTCAACAGGCCAATAAGGGAAAGCGCTGGCTTGAATGTTATTTGTTAGCCCCATCGGCATTCTTGCCACACCAGGCAACGGCTCGATGGCGTGAGAAGGGCTATAGAGGCTTTGCATGGCATAGCGAATAAGCAGCGCTTGCGGCGCCATTTTCAATGCTTGGCTTTGTGAGATAGCAGCTCCACCGCTCACAGCCACATCCGTGACATTGTCACTCACAGGTGCGCCCATCTGTTTGGGTAGCACCACCTCAACCAGCGGCATCGATGCAAAAGCGTCATCTGCTTGAACATCCAATAGAATGCGCATCCCATCAGAGAGTCGCTCAACATGCAGACGAGCCACATCAAAGTGACGGTTAGCACTTAAGTAGACGCGACCACCAAGTGAGGCGGTACTTAATACGCCATTGAGATGGGCCGGTATGGCTATGCGCACATCTTCACCGAAGTTGACAATCAACTCCTTACCCGGCGTCATCGTCAAAGGAAGCGGCGTGCCTTCCCAATTCATCACACGCTCCATCGCTTGCACGGGAGCAACACACAGCAGAGCGGCGCTCCACATTAACGCTTTTGATAACGTCATTATTTGGACTCCTTAAATTCGATGTTACGTGCTGGACCATCAAAGCAATCGATAGCCAATCCCCATGGGTTGTTGTTACGGTCAACGTCATAGCGCACCACTTTCAGTGGCCAGCGAATCGCGCTCGATTTCACTTCCACGCCGCTCACGTATTCACTGAGCTGCAAGTCCGCTTGCACTGTCCAGTTATCGCGGCTGTGCTTCTCAACTCGCCAATCCTCAAAACCGTAGCCCGGAATTTGCGACAAACTGCGCTCACGCCCCGACAGCTCACCTTTTTGGCGTTTTTGCTCATAGTCTTGATTTAAAATCTGACGACATTGGGGCGTGAAGTAGTAGCTATAAAGATGCAGATTCTCTTTGTAGTCCACGCCGCCATCAGAGACCCATCGGTTGACTTGGGTGAAAATGCTCACCGCAAAGTCATAGACGTTGGGTTTTGGTATTTCAGACCAAACGCGCGAAGCGCCTGCGCTTAAATCCGGTGGATTGTGAACGGTTAACTCACCGCCAGCCTTGTTCCATCCCCAAAGCGCAAAAAGGGCCAGTGCGCTGACACTGACCAGCGCCACGCGAAGCGAGCGTATGTGTGCATCTCGCCCCGCTAACGCACTGCGAAAACGACTGAGACTCATGCCGCCTCCCGATGTATTGGCGCGCCGATGTAGTGGTAACCCGGAAACTGGCACTGAGTGAATATGTCAAAACGCGCATATTCACTCATGAAGCTGGCCATCATATCGGTGTCAATCATTCCCCAGTTTTCCGCCTCGGTGATGCCCGTTGCTTTTTCAATGCGTACACCAACCATGATGTAGTACTTGTGCTTAGAGCGTGTGTGGTACAAAAAATAGTCATAGTGACTGTCTTGACTTTGCCCCATGAGCGCGCCGTCAAAGTGCCAATCTCGGCCGCAGTTATCTGCCGCCGTCAGTACTACAGGTTGAAAGTCCATCAGCTCTGTATTGAAGGGAAAATTACTCATCATCCCCCTCCTCGGCCGCCTTCTCGTGACCGATGAATTGGACATGAGAAAGGCCTGCTTTTTTCATTAGTGCGGCCGCGTAGCGACGACCCATACGAAAATGAGGCTGACAGACGTCGCGGTTTCTAAAAATCTGCACATCGCATTGACGCGGTCGGTAACCGGCAATATTGGCCCCTCGGACGGTTTGGACATAAACCCACTGCCCATCGGTGGCTTCATAAAGCTCAAGACGCACGCTGTCACCGCGATAGTTTTCGCCGTAGTCTTTGTCTTCGCTTAAGTACAACTCGTCGTACTCGGCATAAGCACGAAGCCAGCCATGGAGTAAAATCGCCCCTGAATCGGTTGGGTTGATTTCAATATTGATTGGCGCTTCGTTGCCCGCTACGTTCTCTGTGCTCATTGTTTTTCTCCTAAGTTCGTCGAGTCGCAAAGCGGCGACTTTGTGTGGTGTATCGCTCGGCATTCACTCGGCGATCGAATTGTTTTTGTAAATAATTTTGGCAGTGACGTGCCTTGATACGAGTGAGCGGCGCAATCAAGCCTTTAGGCAATATCGCCATGCTTAGTAATCCCAGCAGTAGAGCGCTCACGAACACAATCCACCATCCGGTTATGAAGGCCACAAAAAGCCCTATCACGCCAAGAATCAAGGTATTGACGATAGTGAGTACGCCAATCTCGCCCAGCGAAAGGCCTTTATAAAAAGGGGGCATCACATTTAAACAAGCGGCACTTTTCATCGTGCTATTTCTCCAAAATGCCCAAACCAAAGTTCAGACCCCAAATGGAAAACAGCAGCAACACCGCCCCAATGACACCATCGGTAAGTAGGTCTTGCTTTGTGGCCTGACGTTCACGGGTTTTCTTGTACATGTCCCACATGTGCCCCATAAAATAGATGGCGCAAAAGGCGATAAAAATAGAGCCGCCAATCAGCAAGATGTCGTAGGCAAAATAGAGCACCATGGTAAGAATGTTGTCACTCTGCCCTTGCGATGGATCTTGGTTTTGAGGAATTTTGGCGTGCGCTTTCGCGCCGATAGCGAGAAAGAACAAGGCAAGCCATTTGGTTAAAAGAGGGTTGTTCATGCGGTTATTCCATAAAAAAGTAAAAATTGAAGAACGAGAAAGATAAAGAGCGCTCGAAAAATCATCCGCCGAAACACTTCTTTGGTGACTTTTTTGTTACGCATTCCTTTAAAGCCACTCCAAGCTGTCCAGATAACCCACGCGAGCAATCCGACAAACGCAACAGAGCCAAGCACAATCGCCAGCGAATTGGGGGTGTATCCGGCGCCATGCGTAAAGGCATCGAGTGCGCGACCCGGATCGATTTCCACGCTCATCGCATCGGCCTTTGAACGTAGTCACCACCTAAAGGCGTAACAGGGCGAGGAACTGCGCGCTCGGGATGGAGGTAATCGTCTATCCCCGCTTGAATTTGGCGGATATCACTTTTTAAGGCGCCATACTCAAATTGGCGAAGCGATCGATAATCCGCTTCACGTTCGGCACGCGCGATAAGGTAATCGAGCTTATCGAGGTGAGCTTGTATAAGCGCGAGCTCTTGCTTTTCTCCTTCAACACTCGCATTGACGGGCAAACTGGCCAGCAGCGCCACGCCAAGAACAATGATTGATTTCATCTTTGTTTCCTGAATAAAAAACGTGCGTACAAGCTAGCAAGAAAGAAATTTCAAAACCGCAAGTTAAAATAAATATTTTAACTTAGTACGCGAGAGGAAAATTATGGTATCCTCACGGTGATTTTGTTTTACCTGCGAGTTGATTTAATTGGTTTGTTTATACTTTACAGCTGAGCAGCAACAGCTTGTTCAGTTAGTGGATGAGTTTGGCCGTCGTTATCCCTTCACGATCGAAGGGGATGAGCAATTTCTCGTTCAATGCTATGACTATATGGACGCATTTAAGCGCGTGATGGACTCGTCTACCAAGGTTCCAATGGATTACTTCTTGACGCAATACGAAGGGTTTTATCGTGTTGCTAACATGATGAAGCGTTTGGCGGAAGGTATTGCCAGTGGTGCGATCACCGTGCCAAGAGATCATTAATGGCGAGCGTGTCGCCCAGCAGAACATCAACATCACCATGAAAAACCAAGACATTGCTCTGCAGAATATTGCTTATCTTAAGCAATGGACGCGGTATAATCACATGATCGCCATGGCGGAGTATCTGATGAGCGTCAATGCGTTCACCTATCAAGAGCTGAGTCATCATTTTCAAATCAAGCGACGTGTGGCCACGCACAGAGTCAGCCAGTTAAGAGCTCAGGGATTTAAGATTGAGTTTTTGGGTAAAAACCGAAAAGAGGGCAGTTTTTATCGACTGGTCGATTGCGAGCCCTGCACGCCCAAGGCTATCCCAAAAAGGCAGGCAAACGAATTATCTTTTGTCTTTCAAGATCTAGTATTTGTCACGAAATCCACGCCACCAAAGCCTAACGTGCCATTTCTATGGAAAATCGCGCTCGGGATAGCGACTGAGCCCGATAAGGTCGAGAAAAACAAGATTGCTTTAAACAACAAAGTCTCACCAACACTCCCCCGAAATGATGATGAAACTTTAGAGTTAGCCACTGACGCTGATTTTTTGTGAATTATGCGCCACCGTAAGCATGGTGCATGGACAGTTAAAATCAACTTCCTTGATACGTTTTGCGATTGACTATAGGTACTTCTTGTAACTTGCCATGGTCTGTTGCACTAATATCCCGGTCGCAACGACGCCAGGGATCAACATTAATGAAGGCGATATTGCCACAATCCCTGGCACGAACAGCCATAGATAGCTACACCCCATCACCACCCAAGGCAGTGATTTGTAAGCGTAGTAGTGAACCGTTTCTGTTTCCCTTGCCACAAAAGCAATACGTCTTTGTCTTGCCACTAAGCCGTCGAATGCCCCAAGAAACATCGCCATCAGAAAAAGCGGATAAGCAAAGAAGAGCAAAGCAATGCGCACCATCAGCGCAAGCGTGACATAGACAGCGCCATGCCAAAATGGCGTAATGAAAGCGAAGGTGCCTGTAAAGTTAAGCGACAGCACATCACTGAAATTGAGTATTAGCTCCGATACCCACGGTAACAGCCGATTTAACACACCAGGGTAATCTGCCTGCAGCGCATCCAGTTGTAAAAGCAAGGTACTCTTTGCATGAGTACCGACCTCATTCCCCCAAAGACCACCCAGCCATTCAAATAATATCAACAATATCCAAATCCCCATCAAATGCCCAAGTGCGGCGAATGGCCATTGATACCATCGAAGCGGTTCATTGCGTGGTGGTGCGTTTTTCGAGGCTTCTTGTTGCTTCATGCTCTATTCTCCAAGCCAAACAACGTCTCTAACTCCTCTTCTGATAATGATTTCTCTGCATCGGCGATGCAGTTGTCGAACCACTGAGTCTCATTGAGCCATTCATTGCTGTCTTTGACCGCTTGCGTCTTCTCCATCATGCCATCAACCAAAATCTGTACGCTCTCAGGCAAGGCTTCATCCCCAACACTGCTCGGTAAAGGAAAGCGCAGTTTCCAATATTTCGCCCCTTCTAACTCCGCATAGGCTTGTCCGATAGGCAGGTTGGTGATGTCATTGTCGTTAATCAACAGCACCTCTTTGTTCTGCAGCGTATCTTTATTGCTAGAGCGAAAGCCACTATCACTACCGGGATTGTCAGTCGCTCCCGTATCAGGAACAATGTCTTTAATGGTGACAGTTGCCATACGAGAAGTCAGAATTTGCGCGGTTTTTTGCTCGCGAACACGAAGACAAATCAAACTGTTAAAGTTGCCTTTGGTTTGCGCCGCTTTGGCTGCTGAGCCCAGACGGGCTTCAATATCGGACTCGGTTTGCGTGTACGCGGTGACGACAAATTTCGCGCCCCTTGCCTTGTTCAAAATCGGAATAAACTCATCCCCGATAAGCTCGTTAAATTCGTCAGCGTGTATCATGATGTTGCGCGGTTTGAACTGACCAAACCCAGGGGCATTACCAAATTTGTAAATCTCCCCTGCTAATGAGCACAAATCGGCAAACATCGAGTTACCAAAGGCGGCGGCAACCGTTGTATCTGAAAGCGCATCAAGCCCCACGTAAACAATGCCTCCTTGCATAATGACCTCACGCCAATCGACTACGGGGCGTTCGTCACCAGGCGTATGTCTTGGTGAGATGATTTCAGCGGTTTTCCCCGTCCCAAGCTTTTCAAGCAGAGGCAACAAAGAGGCGACGATTTTATCGAAATAGGTCTTGTCGTATTGAATAGCACTGCGCAGACCGGAAAGCACATCGTCATTGACAGGGTATTCACCAAAATACTTTTCAAGGGCGACGACCCGCTTTGAACGACCTTGTAAATGACGTGGTGTGTTTTTCTCATTGACGTTACTTTCAAACGCGGTCACTAAATCCACCGCTTTGGGATGGTAATCAGGCAATTTTTTAACGCAATAACTGACGTAGAGCTCATCAATGGCTGTCACGTAACGCTGTATCGATGCCATATCAGGTTTACGGCCAAGTGCATCGAGCGCTCTGGCAATGATGTTAACAAATCGCCAAGCAAACTGTTTAAACGCAGCGCTGTTACCACCGCCATCCAGTTGCCCTGCCACGCGTGTGGCCACCTCGGTGATACGGCCAAAACGACCCACAGGCGAGTATCGCCCGCTCTGGTCTGGATAACCAAGGTGAACAATATAAAACTCATCCTCTCGGCCGGCGCGCAGTGCTTCAATGTACATACGCATCAACATATCGGCGTCGCCCTTAGGGTCAAACATGAACACCACATCACCACGACGAATATCTTGGGTCACAATCAGCTCAGCAAGGCGCGTTTTACCAACCCCAGTTGTGCCGAGCACAAGTGTATGACCGGCTCTTGCACTCATTGGCAGTAGGCAGTCGGTTTCATCCTCCATACCAACGCCGTGCATCCTGGTATCACCACCAACGGGAGGCAAAGGTTTGACGGGATTAACACTGTTGAGAAAGAGGTTCACCAAAGCATAAAAGCGCCCCGCCTTTTTTATCACTTGGCTGCCAGTCCAAAATCGCTCAATCCAGTGACCTTCATATTTGGCTTCCATTTTCCGAGCGAAATGATAGAGCTTTGAAGGTGTCACATAACGCTCCGCCCAGATTTGTCTTGAGTCGTAGAGTCTTTGCGCGTGACGTGGTAACACAAGAAAGCCTTTCCCTAAGAACAGCTTATTCTTGTAGACCGGCATATCCAGCGACGACATGGCCCAAAAAGGGAGTTGTAACAGCCCTTTTTGATAAGACAGAACATCTAAGCCTTGTTTAAAGCGAATAAGAAAGAAATAGAACAGCAACCCGGTGACCGCTACGCGCCACCAAAATGGCAACAAGAAAAGCTCCGGCAGAACCCAAATCATCACAATCGCCAGCGCAAACATTGCCGCGCTCAATAACTCTTCTGCAGGCCGAAGCAAGCCTTCTGCATACCCGTAACTACTCACTTACGCACTCTCTTTTCGCCTTATCACTCATCATTGTTTGCTTTTTCCTTAATGCACCCAATTAATTGGGTGACTTTGACGCCTGACACCGGAGTTTTTCCTCCATCAATTCGATACGCTTTCGTGTTTGATGCGGTTTGGGGTCAAAAATCACTCTCGGTTTGGCTTTTTCACTGAGCCATTTTTTGGCAAATGGCGTCTTATTCATCGCACTCACCTTCATTGCTCGCTCCTTGTTGCATCAAGCGGATAAGTGCCACCTCGGGTCGCAGACCTTCTTTGGCGGAAAGTGTGGATACAGCCAGCACCAAAGGGGCCAGCTCTTTATTGGCAATGGCATGATGTGAAGCGGACAGCACTTGATGCACATCAGCGTTACTAAGGGAAATCACAGACATTGGCTTCTCCTGAAAAAAAAGAGGGTCACTATTTGTTTGAGTTATTGTTTGATTTGTTTGTTCTCGATAAGAACGGGGTAATGTTTAAGCCCGAACGCTTTGGCGAAGTCTTTGCCCGGTACGGGATAGAGCGTAAGACCATAGCTGTTCATACGAGCTAGGCCCGCTTCGCTTTTCACATTCACCACCATCCCTACCGCATTGATGGATTGAAGATAGGGTTTGCGCGCTTTTAACCATCGATGAGATAACGCATCGTCACCCACAATAAAAAGTGGCATCCCGACATGAGTGGGAGCGGATTTAGCCACCACTTTGCCCGGTGTTAACTGCGGGGTTATTACTGGCAACATTAAGCTCATGGGGTCTTTTGCAAAAGATTGGCCACTCCCAAGAAGCGCACTTAACCAGAGGAGGTGGATAAAACATGAGAATTTTGACTTCATACGGTCTCCTTAACGTTGAACTTGCGTGAGCTGCGCAATGAATCGCTTTTCATAACGTCGTGCAATTTGCCCACCGGCAGGTCGGTGGAAATAGCCAGCGGCTTTTACCCAATCGCCATGCAGCGCCCTACCTTCTCGAAGCAATCTCGCGGCATGAGCTAAATTGACTGACGGTTCGAACACGGAGCATGGCGAGGTAAAGTGATCTTTTTGCCAGCGCCAGTTGTGTTGCGTTAGGCCAATATCGACAATTTCAGTTTGTCGTAAGAAGCCCATTAACGCCTGACATGCGGTCTCCCTATCCGCGTAATAATAAGGTGTACCTTTGACATTGAGCGTCCATGGCCACGGACGAACCAAACCGTTTTTTAATCGCGTTTGACTTTCCCCCATCGCAAGGGCATAGAGCACCGTCGGGGGTACTTCCCACTGATGCGCGATCGATTGATAAAGTGGCGGAACAGACGCACTCGCAACGCCCATCTTTAACACTAAGAAGATGGCAATGAGATAACGGACCATACACCCTCTTGCTCAAACGCGGCGATAGGCGTTGATTCTCCTTTTGCTAAGTGAAACCACAAGCCACGAGAATCGTGATTTAAAGTAATAAAGCGCTCAGTCACATCTGATTTTCTGACGCCGGCTGCGCTTGCCCATTGTCGAAGAACATAGTCGTTGCCTTTGCTGTCCACCATGAAAACATCCACCTTGACACCTCGAGTGCGCCACTCTTTCAAGGCATCCATACAAGGATCGCAATTGGCGGTGACAAAAAGCGACACTCGCTCAGGCAAGCTTTGGGCTATTGGGGTTAAGGCTGGATAGAGTGAGTCCCAAGCATTGCGATATGCTTTATCAAGTGCCAGTAATCCATCGATGCGTTTTTTATCGATGGCGACAAGACGCTGTGCATAGCGGCGACGTTCTTCATCATTGCGAGCAAACTGACCAAGAACGACGAGCGGATTTTGGTCAACAAGACCATAAGCTTCGGGTTTATTCAGGAGCTCTTGATATCGTGACCATTCGCCCTCTGAGAGTTGCCAGTTTTCCGCGGATAATGTCTCTTTGACGATCTCATTCGGAATCGAAACCACATCACTGGCCATCGATGTAGTGCTGACCATCAGTGCTAATAACCACATGAGTTTCATGAGCGCACCTCCAGTTCAATTCGGTCGGCGGCCTTTTGTAATTCCACTCGACCAGGCTCTACTCTTATAAGGCGCCAACTTTGATAAGATTGTCCTTCTTGAACGGCGCTTAATTGCGATAAATGCGTAGCACCTGGTTTTCCAACAATCGCAAGGTAGGTTAGGCCGCGTTTTTGAACGTCATAGAGCTCAAAAGGGGCTTTAATTACTGGTTTTGGTTTTGTGGACTTAACCGTTTTACGCGGCGACTCCACAATAGTGCGCGTGCGACTCGGCGCACTGTTGAGTTTTGTGGTTAATCGCGCTTCTAATTTGCTCAGGCCTTCACTCATCTCAGCGCTTAATTTGTCATCAAGGTTTGAGATCTCAGTTTCATTCGTCTCTTGACGGTGAGTAAGAGCGCCATAGCCGAGCTCTAAGGAGGTCAATTCCTCTTCTAACGCGTCTAATTTGCCAGATAATAGGTTGAGCGCGGCTGTTTGAGTTGTCGCGTTATCTAAAACTACGGCATTGATCCGCTGTTCGAGCGCATCTAAATCGGTTTGTACGATCGAAGGACGCCATTGTTCGTAAGCAAGCAGCACACCAACGGCAATGGTGGCACTCCAAAGGGTTAATACTGCACATTTAATGGCAGTTTTTGCATAGGGGTTCACGAGTCTCTCCTAAAGACAGAATTTCGTTAACGACGCTAGCAAAGAAAAAATTTCATTTCCGCAAGTTTAAATATTTATTTTAACTTGTGACGAGAAAAATTTATTTATGGTATAATTTCGCTGGAATTGTTGCTTGCTATTGTAATAAGATAACTAACGCCGCTTCGCGTTGTTCCACCCAAGTTCGAAATCGTAAGCTTACAATTTCTCTCTCGCGTGCTTGAGGATTAAGAAGGTAAGAAGAGTGGCGACGCTTAGAGGTGATCATATGGCAGGCATAAAAAAGGACGCCACTGGCGCCCTATAAGAAGTTGAAATCAGTTAATATTACTGATTTACGGCATCTTTTAATGCCTTACCTGCTTTAAAGGAAGGTACTTTGCTTGCTGCAATCTTGATCGTCTCGCCAGTGCGAGGGTTGCGACCATCACGCGCTGCACGCTCTGAAATTTTAAATGTACCAAAGCCAAGCAGTGCAACATCATCACCAGTTGCAAGTGACTCAGTGATCCCATCAATAATGGCATCGATCGCACGTCCGGCATCGGCTTTTGATAGTTCGGCCGCTTCGGCAACGTGGGCCACTAATTCAGTTTTATTCATTGTCTATTTTCCATAAAAGAAAGGGGCCCTTATTGAGCCCGCTTTTTAATGACTGATGCTATTCGCTAACCGTTGAAGAGTCTTCTGCGAACAGGTAAAAACCTTATCACAACGTAGATTGGAAAGTGTAATGATTTTATGCACTAACCGTATTCTTTTTACGATTAGGGGTTGTAAGCCGGAACCCGCCTTTTTTTGTCACGATGATTAGCGCCCAAAATTATCAAGGTTTAGCGGCATGTTTCTGGTTAATCATGCTTAAAGTGTACGATTAACGCACCTTCAATGAGAATTAATTCGTACCACTCATATGAGATGGTAACTATTGGCCTGACAGTTAGAGCTGCACTGTCTTTTTAGTGTCCGTTGAACCACCGTCTTACGGACGCTTAAAATATGCTCACAAAATTTTGGCGGCTTCCCGCTTACAACCCCGATTACGGGCAAATCCTAACCCCAATAACGCAAACATCGAGAAGATACTCATCGAACCGCCGCTAGAACCGCCGCCATTATCTGTGCCTGGTGCGGGTTTATTAACGTGGATATATTCTGTCGGTGTCAGCCACAACTTACCTTCTCCGGTAGCTTCAATCTCGTAGGTGCATTTCTCAAATTCACCGATCGCACCGTTTTTACAAGTGCCGCCTGTAATCGTCACGTTACCGTCGGAATAAGCGCTATCTACAGACCCACCGGTATGCAAAGATTGAACGGTAATTGTTTTGGCTCCGTTTGCCGTGGCAAGCGTTGGGTAATGCCAGCCGTCAATGGTATCAAGAATAAAATCTTTTGAATCATGAAGGTTAATGCCAAAGGTATAATCTGTTGCTCCGCCAGCAATATCACTGGCATTATGAACCCCTACGATATCATTACTACTATTTAACCATGCTCCTCCTGAATCCCCACCTTGAGTTTCACCACCACCAATAGTTTTTTCTGCGGTATAACGTGAAGTCACAACGGTTGGTGTGGTATCGACAGTCATAGTGGCATAACTAAGCTGATCTTGCGTTCCTGCAAAACCAAACAGGCGAACTTCATCACCATTCCTGACAGGATCGCTATTAAGATCGGCAAAGTAATGAATGTAGGTTGTTTCTAATCGATTAGGCAGTGTTAAAACTGAAAGGTCATAACCTTCCACTCCAGGATAATTGAGATGATCGTTTACAACGGTTGGATTTATCCATGCGCCATCCTGTGTGATGACTGTGTTTTTTATATCGTAACAATGCGCCGCCGTTAAAATGAACTTGCCACCAATTAAGGTGCCGGTACAGTTGTTATTTACCATATCTTTATAGTCCGACCAATTAACGCTTGTTCCATCTACAGCGGCAAAGGTTGATGACGAGAGTAGTGCTAAAAGCATGAAAGAGCGACGCATAAGGTGTGTCCTTGCTAACGATTACGGCATGTATCTTATTATACTAGGTGTATCATATTAGGTTAATGCAATTGTTTTTGTTGTGGCGATCACGATATTTTTATAATTATTGCTTCTTTGATTAGCAGGTCTAACTTCCTTATCTTAGAAACCGTGCGTCCTACGGATGATTGTACAGTGTGATGTTTTTCAGCGGCTTTATCTTGCGATAAACCGTGGCACAAATGATCAATGGTCGCTTCTGTGATTTCTTTTGAATGATTGGGGGCGATTTTGAATAGATGTCTCAAATACTCTTCTTTCATTGCAATAATCCGCTATAGTGGTATTTAACTATAGCGGATTGATTTGATTAAAGCTATTTATACATGACTTTATTAATGTACACGCTGGCAGATGCCGTGTATTTACATTGACGGTTGCCGTTTGAACTACAATCTTTATATGCAGTCTTTGTTTGAGACCCTCCAATGACTGAACTTCCTGTAAATCGAGATGTTGCCGTCGCAGTTAGGCTTTGATTGCTTCTTGATACTGTTTCAAGAGTAAATGCACCGCTATTTTTAGGGAATGAATGTGTTCCGTTCGATGTTACTACAAAAATTTCCTTAGCATTTCCTGGTATAGCAACGCTTCCGGTTGTTGAACCACTCCAATGTGCTTTCCATCCAGTCCCTCCTCCAGTCGTTTCTAAAGCAGCTTGACTCATCCCTCCTTTAAGGGCTCCCATATCCACAGAGTTATTATAAGCTCTTGCCGCGGCATCTTGTTCAATCGCCATATCAAGGGTGATTTTTTCACCCGCATATGCGTTTAGAGCAAAACACACGGCCAATACTGCTGTTATTGTTTTTTTCATCATTTTTAGTTTCCTTTATTTACATTGAACAAATGCGGTGATCACACCGCCATTTAAAAATCGTTTGGTACCACTACTTTTATGCACCGCTAAAGCATCGAGTCCGAATTGCCACTGAGTTGATGTTTCTTGAATCACATACGCTCGTTGGCTACCGGTTAAATCGTAACTTGGATGAAAATCAACCGATGTAATCGTTGGATTGACTTCTGCCATTAATCCATTAGGACATTTGGGTTTACTTAACCACTCTCCGTGCTCAACGGTGTAAATATCCGTCAATTTATTACTCACCCTCGTTTGGGACCCGTCTATATTTCTAATCGTCAAATCGCGGGTATTGGTAATACCGAATTGCCCCCCAACATCCCAATCTTGCGTTAGATGAACAGAGCCGTCTTTACGCAAGAACTCGTCATACATAATGCTCTTTGTGAGTGGTCTAAGGCTGATTTGAATATTGCCGTCAGGGCGAACTAACGTATCTGGGATCGAGAGTAAAGGTCGCCCCCATCGCGCTCTTGGCCCGTCATTTGGTAACGTTCCTGTCGGTACAATCAAAAACAACTTATTCGGGTAACCAGGTAACTCTTCAAACGTCAATTTCTCGGTTGTAAACGGCAATGTATCTGGTCGAATACAGGCGCCAGAACTCTCGTTCGTCGGCCCACAAAACTCAACAAAAGCACTGCCGTAATCGGTCATTAACGCATCGAACGACGCTGGCCAACCCTCAAAATAACCGGGCTTCATCGGGTCGCTAGTTACCCCTTCACGCGACGTTTTATGATATTGATACAATTGAATTTGAGTGACTAAATGCTTAATGTTGGCCACAAATTCATCTACTTGCTTTTGTTGGTAGTAACGAATACCCAGCGGGATCACCGTCACCAAAATGATGGCGGTCAAACTCAAGGCAAGCACGGTTTCCATCAAGCCAAAACCACCTTGTTTACCTCTATTTGGCATATCAGCCCTCTCTTGGGGGAACAAAGCACCCCGTTGCAAAATCAAAATTCGCTTCATCAAACTCAGAGCGAACGAATGGCACAGTTCGATGAATCGTCAACGAACGCGCACCTGGTTCAAATCGCCATGAACCACCCAGACTTTGTGCGGCACTTTTTAGCTTTTCCGCATCATGGTCAGAGCCTGCGGTTAACGTCAGCGATAACTTCGCGATTTCCCCATACCCAAGGGTGAAATACGATGTGGTGATATCCCATGGATAGCGCGCTTCAAAGTCATCAGGCAGCCACTGGTTATCCATCAAAAAAGCAAGACTGGTATCGACTGGATTTCGGATGCAACCACCATTGGCAATGGTGTAAAACATGTTTTGCTCCATCGCTTCAAACATAGGCGCTTGAACCGCTTTAACCTTATAAGACGTTATCCAGCGTTCAGGCTCCAAGATGCTGACGGACAACGCCGTCAGCCCAGCAGTGATGGAAGCAGCTAAAATAAGGCTTCCTATGTGCATTACATCGTCACCGTAATGGTGTTACCTGAGACGGTAAGAGTGCTGCAGCCAGCTGCTTGCGTACAGTTACCCGCCGCCAATGCTGAAAGTGAATCTGCCACCGCATCAATGTATTGTGTATCTACATTCGTTACGCCCACTTTGACGCGAGAAAGGTTCGAGTTATCCGGCTCTAGCGTGTAGTTGCCACCGTATTGGTTGGTTCCCACACCATTCCGCGCATCACCACAAATCTTCATTGATACCGCGTTACGACGCTCATCACACACCTTGGCCATATTGACGCCGGCATGGTTAATGATTTTTACGCTCTCGGCGCCCGCTTTGATGGATGTCACTGCGGTTACCGTTTGCGTGCGATTGGCATACGCTGAGCCCGTCACGTAGAGTTGAACCACACCGGCTAAAAATAGCGCAGCAAGCGCTGACCAAAGTAAGAAGTCCATCAGTGACGCGCCTTTTTGCTTTTGCATTCGACCACGAGGATATCTTGGGAATTTTTTGATTGTTTTCATTGGTATATTCTCTTGTTATTTGATTATTTAATGTTTGGTGTCGTTACATCTGTACTGAGTTAAGAAGCAGCATCATTGAACTGCCGATTAAGACGCCCAGTATCACGATAGCGAGTATCAAAATGACTTTTGGAAGTACAAGGTCGATACGATTTAATCGCTTAGTCACTTCGTTCTGGTGATAGAGTGCAGCTCGGTCAAGTAGACGCGTCACTTGCGAGCTTTCCCCCAACACTTCGAGATTGGAGCGGCTTCGAGGCAGCAATAAGCCACTGTTAAGCACCTTGCCAATGTTGTTTTCTGTCACAAGCAACTCACGCATCACCCTTATGTGACCACGCAAATACGGTGTGCCGTTTTTCGCTGCCACCTCTAACGCTTCATTTAGGTTCATCCCTGCGCTAGATAAGTTGTAGAGCGTGCGCAAAAGCCCAGCCGCCGCACCAATACGGTAATGGCTATAGAGCGGAATACCCTCTACCCATTGACGAGTGTGGCCAGACCAACGTGGCATTGAAACGCCCATCATAATGAGAACAAAACCAATACCGGCCAGTGTCAGTACCCCAGAGCCTTGCAAGAAATCTCTTAAGTCAATGGCAAAACCACGGGGCGCGCGGATAGCTCCGAGTATTTCACCCGAGACATAAACGCCGAGATAACCCACAGCGAGTACGATTAGCATTGGAAATGCGACAATTTTAAACAATCGCCCCATCACGTTTTGTCCACCGGACAGCTCATTAAGCGCCGCTTCAATTCCAACCTTACGGTTCCCTGCAGATTCGGCACTCGCGATGGTGCTTGCCACGACCGGTGAACACCATTTCGCAAGGACATCTGAAAAAGCCAGACCTTTACCGGGCGCCTCTAGCCCCTCCTTACCAATCTTTTTGGTTGAATCATCACCGTGCTTAATCAGCAAATCACAGAATTGAGAAACGGTTAAACCATCCTCTTCACACTGCAGCCATTGCTCAAGCAACTCTTTTTGATTCGCCCTGGTAAACAGCAACGTTTCAATCGCGACCGTCATTTCCCATCTCCTTCTGCATCTGCTCATAAAGCGTTGAGCTCGACACGGGCATGAGCTCATCCACCTGCTCAGACGCCGATTCAATATCAACGAGGCCTTGCTTCATGCGGTGCAACGTGTGGGTGCGAATATTTGGCCAGCCTTTGCTTTCTAAATGCGCTTCCCAACCCAGATAATCTTCCGCTTTGATGAACTCACGGTCATCGTTCTCTAGCGCGATCATTTCAAGCACCATGACGCGGCCTTTTTCTCCTGCATTTGGGCTGTGCTTACACTGTTCACACCCTTCTGGATTTCGCATTCGAACGGACTCTAAATGCTCTGGCAGCAAGACGGTCAATTGCGACAACTTAATGTCATAGGATTGCGACAAATCATGGGCGTCATAGATACCTTTGGCCTCGTCAAGAGTGAGCGCACAGTGTGGGCACAACTTGCGGATTAACTTTTGATGAGTAAAAAGCTGCATTAAACCTGGAGCAGAGACGACCGATGCGGGAATATTCAAATGCTCAATGAATATTGCCGGCACACCAACGGCGCTATTGGCGTGCAACGTCGAAAGTGCCAAACCACCGGTTTCACCTTTACGGGTAAACTCTTTGGTCGCACTTTTACTGCGAAGCTCACCAAATGAGGTGATATCGATATCTTGACGAAGCTGCTCAAGCGCGTAGAAGGTATAATCGAGGTAAACACCACCCCCTTCTTTTAGTTCGCGGCGTGGTTCAACCAAGGTTTTAGTGACAAAATCTTGCTCAAATTCCACGGGGTCTTCGAGGGTATGAACACAACGCGCAACCCGGTCTACAGTTTCGAGTAAGGCGTACACCAACGATGACTTACCCGAGCCCATTGGGCCTGTCAGAACAATGATGCCACTGCGGCGCTTCATCTTTTCTTCAAAAAGACGCACATGGGTAGGTAGCAAATCCATCGCGCTGAGCGTCAATGGTTCACCAAGCGGCGTAATACAACGCAAAACCAGCTTAATGCCACGATCAAGGGGCATTAATGCGGCGCGCCATTCCACCGTTTTCTCTTGGCCATCCACCTGCAGCGTCAACTCAAAACGGTCATTTAACGGCACGCGTTCACTGTAGTTGTGGTTACCTTTCATTTGGAAAGCATACGCAGCAAGGTTAGAGCCCAATTTTCTGGACTGCCTTAACGCACTTGAGCCGTCAGCAAAAGATTTGAGCACCACACGCTTACCATCAACACGAAGCAAGAAACGACTCTCTTTACGGCCAACTTCCAAATGAACGTCAGAGGCTTTTGCGTTCACCGCCGATTGGCAAAGCGAAAGAAGTTTTCCACCCATTTCCGAGTGGTCATCCTCTCCTTTCTTTGCGCTCAACAACGCATCCGCAATTTCCAACATGGTTTGAACCGCGTCACTATTGACCATCTCAACTAATGGCGCTTTACCGTAGAGCTCACCATCCAACAACCCAGGAGTGGATTGAACATACTCTCTAATATCAGCAAGCTTTGGAGCGTTCAGACTATCGGTATAAATCACTCCGCGATTATCAACAAAGCTATGACCATCATCGATGCACAGTGCCAATAGTTCGCTGTCTACTAATAATTCAGTAACGTCATTCATAGTGATTCACCCAGCGTTAACGTTCGAGCACCTTGTTGACCTTTAAGAGTTACTGAATCACGAGTAATGCGCGTCACGGTGTAACCGGACAACTTACTGCCAACCATCACTCGCTTAAATTGCCCTTGAGTAAACAAACGAGCAGCGAAAACCCCTTCATTTGCCGTGCCGGTGATACCACGCAACGTCAACATTGGTGTCACATCATGCACAACGGCCCCATCAACGGTTGATGTCGTTACCGCTGGAGTAGAGGCAAAGTCCACGCCTATCGATTGACCCAGTTGAGATTCACGTTGAGATTGGCCTGCATCCCACTCGCGCGATTTGAACTCAGAGGTATTCGCTTTCACCTCTGCCACGGCTCTTTCATGAATACCGTTTATCAACTCGGTCACCTCAACATCAACGTTAAGTGGCTTTAGGTATAAATCTGGTGCCGGCGAAGGGGCCGCAACAACCTCTACGCTCGCAATGTTTGTTGATACTGTTAATGCCGAAGGCGCAATGACTGGCGTCACTGGCTCTATAACCTCAACCACCAAGCTTTCTTGTGGCGTGTTCGACGCACTCTGAAGTTTTGAGGTTTTCGGGGTAAAGACCAAATTGGCAACAATACCGCCCGCGACCAAGACAACAACACCAATCGCAATCATTTTTTTCTTATCACTCATGAACTCACTCCATAAAAAGAAAGGTTAATTCCACCTTGCCAAGCCCCATCACCGACTGGGGATAATGAAAAATCGGCCACCGTCATTGGTAACGGTGACATCAACCCCAAAAGCACACCGACATCAAATAGCGTGAGACTTTTTTCAATTGAAAACGCTGTTTTTTGATACGCCCCCTTCGTTTCACTCACCCCAGAGGCTTCAAAACCAAGCAGTGCTAACGTGTCAAAAAGCGTACTTTGAGTTGGCTCGATTGGGATGAACCGCTCAGCCCAAAATGACAACGGCTTTTCGACGGGCGTGCTTATCACTGCCGACTCCCTGCTGTACGTGATGTAAGGCTTAATCGCTGGGTAGTGGTCAATCCATGCCGTTAACATGGCAACCTGCCCAAGAGGCTCACGCTCGATGTTGAGCGTGACAACACCACTACTTACCTCAATTAACGTTGGTTTCCATTTAGGCGGAAGCAACTGAGCCATCGCGACAAGGTTTTGAACTTGTTGAAAAACAGCGGCCGCCGAATGATCGTTTTCCATGATTGAACGATAATCCCCCCACGGGTCAGCGACCACAACGGCAACCGGCTCACTACGAAGTTCCTCAGCCTTTTGTGAAGGCGCTGGCCACATCAACAAAGCCCCTAATCCCAGCGCAGCAACACCACCACCGACAACCCATGGCAGTGGGGATTTTTTCGCCTTTAAGGTGTAAGCGGCCAACGCTTCTTGCTCGCTCTCGGTCAGTGGCAAGCACCACTGTCCCTCAATCACCTTATCTTCGTCAGAGACGGCGCAAAGCACCGTCTTTGCTGTCAGAATGGCGACGTTCTCTTTGATATTGAGTGAGTTCTGCAGCCACTGAGCCACAACCTCACCCTCTTCAATCACGACACAATAAAGCTGTGACGATTCACTTTGATCTGACAACACATCAAGAACCACCACAGAACGCAAATCCACGCCACGACCCATCAATGCTTCACGCCAAACTTCGCTTCGAACAACGGCAGCACTTTCTGCGGTGTACAAACAAACGCGGCTATCACGAACAAACGCAAGGCTATACTTTGATGGCCACGCCTTTTTTAACTTACGCAATACAGATTGAGGCTTACCGTGATGCGGCAAGCTTACTAATTCAGGGATCACCATCATCAGTCCGCTCTCCGTGGCGTCAGTAGCACCAGCGTGTCAACGCGCTGCGTTTTTGCACTCGTACCACCTAAGAATGGAATACCTAAGAACGTATTCTCTTCGGTGCCCGTGTCTGTCTGCGATACCGAAGCAATCACCATGGTTTGTCCATATTTCAGCTTGTTCGCAAAATTGATTTTCGACTCACGCATCCGTGGGAAGGTTTGGATCTCACCAGCCACCTCTTCACGCACTAACGCCTCGATTTTGGTCAACATGCCAGAAGCGCGAAGGTAAACATGATCGCGCTGAATATTAGGCACTACGATAAAATCAACACCTTCACGACGCTTGCCGCGCTCGGTTTCCGTTGTCACCACGCCTTCACTGCTGTTGCTCTTAGTGTTTTCAACAAACTCGATGATGTTCTCTTGCGTCACATGATTGGTCTGATGGTTTTGCACTAAAATGGTAATGGGTGTCTCGGTTGAGACTTGACCTTGCTTATTCAAAGCATTAATCAGTGCCGTTGTGCCATCCCACTTACCGCCGCCGGTAAAGGCAAAACTTGGGTTCGCAGAATTTGAGAGCAGATCCGTTCCTGGGATAAAGAAGCTCAAGCTGTTACCGCCGCCGATATCACGAATCAGATTCCAGTCAACACCACGGTTATGACCCAGGTTTGAACGAAACTCTAAGATCTGAACCTCAACCGCCACTTGGCGAGTCAATGACGATTTGTTGTCATTTACAAAGGCGATCACCTCTTCCATACGAGATGGCGTGGTACGTACAACGATGCGTGATAACGCAGGGATCGCGCGCACACTGCCCACGAGTGAATCGTTATCTGAACCAGGTTTGCCAGCTTCGCCATTACTTAAATCTGGATCTTGAGCAAGCAGCGCTTTAATGCCTTCCGCAACCTCTGTAAAGGTATCGACATCGCTGTTTGAAAGAGTGACATATTGACCTTCAATCTTGGTTTCACCACCCTCTTCATCACCGCCACCACTGCTTTCAGACGCACCAATCTGGTCGTTGATCATGCCGGGAGGCAGCTCAAGCTCGAACGTTTTTGAGACAAAACGCTCCACTTTTACTCGATCTTCTTCTGCAGCAAACCCTATATTCAGTTGACGCTCAATGGCGTTCAGCGCCCCCGATAATGGCCCTTCAAAATTCAAGCTCACCGGGGCATCCATGGCGACTCCATCGCCGTACCATGCAGTAACGCCCACTTGAGAAAGTAAGTCATCCATCATGAGTGAAAGCGGAACGCGAGATTGAGAAACACTCACTCGTTGCATGAGGTAGGAGGTATCGATGACCTCATCGAGCGGCGTCAGAGATACCGGTGGTTGCTCAATACGCACCACTTTACTGACATCATTAAAATCGCCACGCGCTTGCTCCATCTTGGCCAGCACGTCAGCCGATTCTGCATTGCGCTTGCTGTATTCATTAAAGCCCAACGCTTCACACCCCATCATGGCAAGGGCGAGCACGCTAATAATTAAGATCTTTTTACTGTTATTTCTCATAGCGGAGTGGCCTCACGAATGTAAATAGTGCGATTGGCATCTAAACGACGCGCTTCAAGCGGGTATTGCTTTAGCAAAATACTCAAGGCACCACTGATATCGGTTTTGCGCGTCACCACAGGATAAGCGGTTCCAAAGGCGTAGTTATCCGATCCCCAAGAGTGGTCAGCGTCCCAATTCCAGTCGTATTGCTTCACTGCATCTTCAATCACCGCTTCCAGCGTTTTACCGTTGGTCATAAAGACCGTCACAGCCTGCATACGATAAGGGTGAAGCGCCGCTAAGCCCTTCGCAGAGTTTTCATAAAGGGTTAACTCAGATAGCTCTGGGATCTCTTCGGCCAGTTTTGCAACGGCAGTACGCAGTGAGCCTTTGGCTAGAAATCCAGACGGTGAACGCGAATCAAGGGCATTAAGAAACTCCAACTCTTGTGCTAGAGCCACTTTTTCAAAACCAGCGCTATTGGCCCAACGCAAGATCGCATCTCGATAGCTTTCTCCCTCGACCATGGCAAAGGTTTTGACTACCATCGGCTTAGCGTGACTGTTCGTGACAGATCTACCGCTTGATAAAACTGTTTTTTCGCTCGCGACGCTTTGTTGATTTGATGCCACTACCGTCTTGTTATTTAAACTTGCCGCGCGCGTGACCGCGTCACTTGAAAAGAACGCATCATTGTCAAAATCAGAGTGAGCAGATGAGGTCAAGCCTGTGCGATTCGCGGTTAATGCTTTATCCAATTGCGCTGTAGGTTGAATTTCATCATATTTTGGTGGCGTCCAAACATAGCCATTTTTCAAACGAAACCCGACCTCACGTTTCACCACATCTTCTTCAAGCTCGAACGCTTGACCGCCTAACACTTGCAGAGCATGACGAAGTGGGATTTGGCCCATATCCATTTGGGTCACAGGCAAAGGTTGCGCGTACATTTGAGATTCGCCATAAGAGGTTGGCGTGCGAACACGCATCCCACTGCCGGTCAGCAGAAAATCCAAACCATCTTTAACGGTCAGGTTCGCCATTGCCGGCATACGCGCATCAACAGGCACGTCAAGCATGTCGGTCAATTGCGAAGCAGGCCCACGTCTTTCAAGGACATAACGCGATGTTTGAATAGGGGTAGCCGCCTCAAGTGGCGGGGCCACTCGAAGGTTTAATGGTGGTGAAGGTGGTATTGGGGCTGGCGGCTCAGAGCTCGCACAGCCAGCTAATACACCCATCACAGAAAGCGCGATAATACGCATACAAAAACTCCTTTGATGAATGAGATTTCTCTGCGCACAAGCTAGCAAGAAAAAAAACTCAAAACCGCAAGTTAAAATAAATATTTTAACTTAGTACGCGGAAGAAAATTTATGATATCCTTACGGTGACTTTGTTTTAACATCAAACAGACAAAAAGCCGAACTCAACGAGCTCGGCTTTTTACTAACAATCACTCTTCATTCAAACAGCAGGAAAAAGTAAAACCTAACGAAGTGCCAAACCAGGCTTGTTCGCTTAAGTCCACGGCAAAACCTCGTACCTCTGATTTTAACCCCTCTAACTCTTTGATGTGAGCTTTAACGGAAGCAGCACCATAAATCGCGCCCCCATGTTCATATGACCAATCGATCAACACATCGATAAGACTGATCGCTGCGTCGGTCTCAGTTTTAAAGTCCGTTATCGATACACTGGTCAACGTCCCTTCATCGTCGTAGACGTACAACATTTTATTCATCAGCATGCTCCTTGAGAGCACACCCCAACCAGGGATGTGCTCCCTGATTGGGTGATAAAAATTAACCGCCGTAGCGATCGAAGTTTTCAATGAGATAGTCTGGACCGACTAAATCATGATAACCCTCATCGTTCTCTTCATCTGAAAAGACCAAACTGTCATCACGATCTTCCTGAACAATCCCATCCTCATACGAAACATAGCCGCAGAACGAGCACCCTATTTCAACAAAATAATGGGTAAAGACTGACTCAGGAAAACGTGCCGCCAACTCTGCCATCGGTGGAATGGCTGGACTCCAAGCGGTATCAAACTCAAGTTTTACAAACCCATCACTTGATTCGACAACATCAACGTCTACCATCTCCCACTTCGTTCCAAGGCGATCACAATTATCGTTGTAACCACTAGATATCCCCGGCAATAAATGACCATTAAACCCATTTATTTGCGACAACAGATTTGGTGGACATAAACTGCTTAACGAAAACGAGCTAGGTAAAACTGGCTCAAACACATCAAGCTTTGCCCATACCACATCAAGAGGTAAACGACGTAAGTAGATACCCGACCAATCGTGTGCACTGTTCTTCAACAATGGCGAGATCTTCTTTCTGGCTGCGACAGGTAAGTTACCCCAATACCGCTGCTTTAAGCCCGTCTGCTCAAACAAAGTCAAAATGGCTAAGCAGATTTCAGGCGTTAACTGCGGTTTTTGGTTCAGTAACATTACGAACGCATCAAAAGCATGGTTCGCTGTATTGGATTCACCGATACCGGCGATCAACTCTGGATAGACATCAAAGCGCATTGATACAGTGGGTTTTAACAAACCACCCATACCGGCTAAAAACATCTTCACCGCCGCTTTGGTTGCATCGTAATGCAGTAGAGTTTGTGGTTCTGTCATCAAGCGCTGAACGTCAAGCGCATCAGGACCACTGACATGGATTTGGTTAACACACCAGTTAGGCATAATAATTTCCTTCTTAAAATAAAAAAGGATGCCCCCATACAGGAAGCATCCTGTATGGACGGTGCGCTAGGCGCAATAATGTTGAGTTGAAAACCTTAATTCATTTGTTTAAGGTCCGGCTATAGTTCGATGATTTGATTTGCCTTGTGAACGCATCAAATCAAAGCATCACGATTTAGAAAAAGTAATGACAATTGCAAGCAGAGACACGATCATTGACATAATGAGCGCTCCCATTAACCATTTCTCGTTAGACGTGAACCTAACACGCCGAGAAATTAACTTTTCTCGTTCAAAGCGGTTCAGGTTGCGATCCTCATTCATCTGCTTGCAAGCATTAGAGATTTCACGCAAAAGCTGAATTTTCTCTAACTCACGTTCTTCTATGCGCCTTTGTTCGTCACACATAGCTTATCCTATCATCAATATAATCTAGGTAGAAAAAAGCCTCGATCCAAATGGATAGAGGCTCTTAGTTTGTTGGGGTTAATTAAACCAATGAAAATAATTTAACAAACGTAGCAATGAGTGCACCTTGGGCGAGTAGCAAACCAGCGACCCATTTTATGGTGTCACTTCTTGTCTTCTCAATTTCCAAGGTTAACTGTTCCTTAATCAAAAACAATTTAGTGTCAAGATAATCGTTTGTAACTGGCTTTCCTTCTGATTGCGCTTCAGAAAAACCTTCTACAATCGCCTCTGCTTGCTTCTCATCAATGCCAGACTCTTTTAGTCGTCGAATGAATTTATGTGTATCAAATGTCACTGTAGCCATATGATTTACCTGTAGTCGACTCGACAATATATTTAAATTACTGCTCATAGTTTATTGTCTCAATATAACAAAAAAAGACAGAAAACCCCAATCCAACAGGAACGAAGTTCCTGCCGGAATTGTGTACAAATAATTAAACTAAGACTTCAACTACCTTGTATGAAACATACCCACAACAGATCTCTCGCCCCGTTGCTTTGACTATCTCAGCTTGCTCTAAGGCATCCAGAAAACCTGCATACTCATCACAATCTTTGATTATCGTTTCATTAGGCGCCAAACTCTGCTCAGGTAAACAAACCGTTGGCTTGCCAATCGGCATACCAGGGTAGATACCTTGCGCTTCATTATCTGCACTTTGTTGAGCGATAAGTTGTAGGGCGATTTGGCTATTACCGTATTGCGCATACTGCACAAAACAATCCACCTTCGCACCACCAACATTTACCGTTACTGCTTTCATCATCGTTCTCCTCATCAAAAAAGGAGAAACGATACCCAAGGGATCGAATCCCCTGTGGGTTTATGAATTTTACTTATGCTACAGACTGTTCAATTCGCTTTTTAGCACGAATATCAGTCAGCGCGAGTTTAAACATACCGAGCTTGTTTTGGGCCTCTAATGGTTCAAAATCAAGCAATAGGCAAACAAATCCCGTCATTTCAGACTTTGGATTTATTACATAGAGAAGAAATGACCACAGAAAGCCGGTTACTGGTTTTCCTGCGACCAACCACTCTTCAACATGGTTTAAAAACACCCACCATTTACCAGCTTCGTCATAACTGTATTGACGAAATAAATAGCTCTCATCAAAGTCTTTGATTGAGCATCCACCTCGAACATAGTCATAACCAGTAGCCTTAAGCACCTCAGTAAGTACGAAAGCACTGTGCTGAGATTGGTTAATCATCAATTGATTCATTATCGTTTCTCCTAATAAAAGGAGAAACGCCCAAAGGGACGAATCCCCTGTGGGTTTATGATTAATTCAATTTCGCAAGCTGAATACGTTGTTCAAGATTAAGCTTAAATCGCACATCCATGATATGTCGTTGAACATGATGAACAACTTGTCTTCCACAATTAGCTGGTAAACCGAGACCCAAAACATTATCAAGTAAATCCGCCACTGCTGGTTGATGGTACATGACATGTTTGAACTGAGTCCAAAGTACACCTGGGACACATCGTCCTTCGGCTAACCTGTCTTCAACTAAATCCATAAAAGACAACCATTTACCAACCTCATCATTGATGTGTTGGTTGTGGTCATATTTCACATCACAGATAGAACACTCATCCTGCTCACACTCATGGTAGCCACAATGTGAACAATTTAGGGTGTAATGCGCATTCACAGAACCGGTATGACAAGATTCAAAATCACGTCTGATTGCCATTTTTCCACAATCAGGGCACGTTTCTTCGTTTTGCCAACCATCCGTATTAACTTGCGCCAGTACAAACGCGTTGTACTGATGTTGAGTTATCATTTGTTCATTCATCATCGTTTCTCCAAATTTACGAATAAAAAAAGAGAAACGATGCCCGCTGGGAATGTTTCCCCCATTGGGTCAGAGTTCTTTCGCCCTTAGACGAAAATGCCCAAGACGATAAACGTATTGGGCAGTCAGTTATTAAGCGGCTTTGGCTTCTGATTCAGTTTGAAAAACAACCTCATCATTAACCTTCAGGTATTTAAAACGAAGCAATCGACCTTTCAATGAAACGCCTGTTTGCCCCTTCTTTTCGCCTGCTTTATAAGTAAATTGTTCTACGCGCAAGTCGCCGATAACAATGCTTGCTGTTACTTTGTCTTTACCTTGCTCAAAATTCGCAAGGTGCTGTTCAAACAGAGCAATAGCTTCTGTCCCAACAACTTTAACGTCAAAGTACGTTTTTTCGCCAGCATCGCCTCGACAAGCTGAAAAATCAGCCGCCCAGAACGGTTCGCCTCTATTCGGTACAACCTTACGTACACGGTTAATAAAACCAAATGCAGAAGTGTGAATATCGAAGTAGTTAGCGTTGTTATTACCAGACATAGTGTTTTCTCCTAACAAGTAATGAAACGAGAAAAACTATTACCCCACTGGGAAATAATCTTCCCGTGTGGGTGGTAACAAAGTAAGTTATGTCTACATCATAAGATGGACAAAAGTTGAAAAAGCTTTCCAGTCTCTTAGAGACCGCGACACGTCTCAGAAAGCGATTTAAGGGAGGTGTAGTTCCCGTGTGCTTTGTACTATAAGTCAGTACACAACTTTAAGCTTATTCAGAATAGCATTTTTCGATCGGCTGTAAAGTGATTTAGATTAAATTTTCACAGAGAGTCAACTAGCGATCCGCTTGCTAACTTTGGGTAATAAAAAAGACCGTTGTGATCACAACGGCCCTTTAATTACTGGATTTAGCGTTCTAAGCGTGCGTATGCTTGAGCATATTTCATCAGTGCTTTGATGGTGGTTTACCCATGCACTCCACCATCTCTTGTTGGGTTAGCCCTGACGGCTCATGCTTTGAAGGGGGTACGTTAATAAACTCAGACTCAAGCGCATCATACTGTACTTTCACCGCTGGATTCGCTAATGCTTTTTTCCTTAGAGATTGTAAGCTACTCATTTTTCGCCTCTATGCCGTTTTTTTAGGTTTCAGCACAAAACCTGCAGTCTCTAACTCCTGACGAAGATACGACTCATCAGTTGTACTAACCGCGATATACTTCACACCAGCATCCGTTAACGCCAAGTATTTCACAGCATCACGTTCAATCGCATTACCTTGAAAATGACCATTCTTTCCTGATCCATTAAATTCAACAGCAGCCACTGCATGTCCATAAGAGTTAACAATTAGCAAATCAACTCGCTTCGCGTTTATGGCTGAATGACCATCACTTGAAGTTAAAACTTCACCAAGCGCAACCTGCGGAAAAACATTAAACTCTCGCCCCAATAGTCTTTGTAATGTTTTATAAATCACGAACTCTGGCTTATTCATTATCGCTTGCGTTTTATACGAACAACGAGTTGCTAGGCTTATGTGGCTTTCCTGCTTTGGTTCACCATCAAAATGGTCGGTCTTGCTGTAATGACTTCTAGGCTTATAGTTTCCCTTTTTTTTCTTCTTTCCCAATAGGACTAAGACAACAAAAGCAAAAGCCAGTAAAAAAAAGAAATCCACATCTATCTCCAAAAGATCAAAGTAAATACAACTAAGCTCATAATACCATCTAATTATCGAGCAACAATATCTTCTTTTCTATCCTTTGAATTGATCAAATACGCACAAAATAGCCCCAACCAAAAGGTCGGGGCTATTTTTTATGCAGCAATTGGGCGATTTAACCACAGTATGACTCGCTTCAATCGCGGATGCCGTAACCATGAAAATGGCACCATATTAAGCTGCTCTTTCAAAGCATTCAGCTCTTGTTGACGCTTCGCCGCAACAATCGGCTCTGCATCAGCAAGAATATCGTAATAATAGCTCGTCGCTTTTACTACGTTATGATCTTCCTTATCAACAAGATGTGGGAAGCGTTCTGGCCACGAACGTGCTTTCGCATAAATCGTATCCATCACCTTTAGTGCTTTCTCTTCATCCCACGCAAAGTAATTCAACATGCGCGCTGTTGACCAAAGAACGGTATCATACGCATCCAACTCACGTTGGTACTGCGCTTCTTGCTCTAAAAGATTGAGTTTAGTTTGACCAGTCATAGTAATTCTCCTAACAAATAATGAAACGAGAAAAACTATTACCCCATTGGGAAAATAATCTTCCCGTGGGGGTTGGTTCAAAGTCAGTTACGTCACGCTAATACGGACGAAAGTTGAAAAAGCTTTCCAGTTTCTCTTCGAAACCGCGACACGTCTCAGAAAGCGATTTAAGGGCGGTGTAGTTCCCGTGTGCTTTACACTATATGCTGAGGAATCCCCTAATGATTTTGATAAAAATCATAAATTTAAGGTAGATGCACATCTTGTCATGTGATCAAATGGTTCTGAGAAAAATCAATAACCAGACAACAAGATGTGCGAACTCGATATTTTACACGACTCTCTTTACCAATTCTGCCCTGAATTGCACTTAAAACGACTCAACAGTTTAACGCTGGCTTGCCACGCATTACTTGAATCTAAAACGCTCACTCTTACCGAACTTGGTCGTAACCTGCCAACGAAAGCCAGAACAAAACATAACATCAAACGAATCGACAGATTGTTAGGTAATCGTCACTTGCACAAAGAGCGACTCGCTGTATACCGTTGGCATGCCAGCTTTATCTGTTCAGGTAATTCGATGCCCATTGTTCTTGTTGACTGGTCTGATATTCGTGAGCAAAAACGGCTTATGGTATTGCGGGCTTCGGTGGCACTACATGGTCGTTCTATTACTCTTTATGAGAAAGCCTTTCCGCTTTCAGAGCAATGTTCAAAGAAGGCTCATGACCAATTTCTAGCCGACCTTGCAAGCATTCTACCGAGTAACACTACACCGCTCATTGTCAGTGATGCTGGCTTTAAAGTGCCATGGTATAAATCCGTTGAAAAGCTAGGTTGGTACTGGTTAAGTCGAGTCAGAGGGAAAGTGCAATATGCAGATTTAGGTGCGGAAAACTGGCAACCTATCAGCAACTTACATAGCATATCCTCAAGTCGCTCAAAGACTTTAGGCTATAAGAGGTTGACTAAGAGCAACCCAATTTCATGTCAAATTGCACTGTATAAATCACGTCCTAAAGGCCGAAAAAATCAGCGTTCGACACGGACTAATTGTCATCATCCGTCACCTAAAATCTACTCCGCTTCGACAAAAGAACCATGGGTTTTAGCGACTAACTTGCCCGTTGAAATCCGAACACCAAAGCAACTTGTTAGGCTCTACTCGAAGCGTATGCAAATTGAAGAAACCTTCCGAGACTTGAAAAGCCCAGCCTACGGTTTAGGCCTCCGTCATAGCCGAACTAGCAGCTCAGAGCGCTTTGATATCATGCTGCTAATCGCCCTAATGCTTCAACTGACATTTTGGCTTGCTGGAGTTCATGGTCAGAAACAAGGTTGGGATAAGCACTTCCAAGCTAACACTGTCAAAAATCGAAATGTACTCTCAACAGTGCGCTTAGGGATGGAAGTTTTGCGGCATTCTGGCTACACAATAACGAGGGAAGACTTGCTCGCGGCTGCAACCCTGCTTGCTCAAAATCTATTCAAACATGGTTGTGCTTTGGGGAAATTATGAGGGGATCCCTCAGCACTATATGTCAGTGCACAACATTTACGGACATTAGTTTAAAGCTTTCTGCAGTATTGTAAATACATACATTACAAAAACGCCTTGGTTTAAAAGCATGTAACTTAACACCATGCCAACCTACATGAGAATATAAAGACAAAATGTTTACATTTTATATGGGTGCATCACATTCAAAACTATTTCGTACTCCTATAATTGCATAAGATTAAAAGGAAAAACGGAGTTTTTATGAAGTTTTCATTAATAGCATGCTGTATCACATTAATTGCAACATTGTCAGTAAGTGCAAACTCAGAATACAACCAAGAGGAAATATATGAACCAATAACACCCGAAAGAATAAAAAAAATAATGACCATAATAAAGAATCCAAAATCAAATCCAAATTTCATCCCGGTCTGCGCTCATCGCGGACTCTGGCTAGATAGCGCAGCAGAAAATAGCATTTCAGCGCTTGTTGACACCGTTACGTACGGAATTGAATGTATTGAAATGGATGTTAGAGCTACAGCTGATAGTCCAACAACTGGAGAGCACGTGATTTTTCACGATTCTATTGTTGACAGATTACTAACAGATCCCAACGGACACCCCGTAACAGGATATGTCGAAAATTACACTACAGATCAATTAAAACAGATGAGATATAGAAATCGCCTTCTTGAGGTAACAGATGACAATGTTCTAACTATCGATCAATTCTTAGATCTAATTTGGGATGAAGAGACTCATTTCCCAAGATTAATTGCGAATTATGATCTTAAAACCAGAGATATAGCAACATTAAGGACTCTGGTCACAAAATTAAAAAATAAAGGATTATTAGAGTATTCAGTTATAAAAAGCACCGCGACCCCAGCTGATGTTAATGAAGCAATAAAAGGCATAACAGATTTTCAAGAAATGCTTTTCACGCCAATAATTTATGACAACATGCCTGATTACGAAGCGAGATTTAAGGAATTTAAAAATTTAGGCGTGAAAAGTTTCGAGTTAGTGATTAAAAATTACAAATCACCCTTCCTTACCCCAGGAGGAATGGTTGACCAAATAATTGCTGGAAATGGTTGGAATGGATTATTTGATCAATGGCCAGAAAGCCCTAAAGGTCGATTTGACAATTCAACTTTTCAATGGGTTGACATGGATGACAATGACATAAGAGGTAATTTTGACAGTATTTTAAAAACCCGTTCTCAGTTTGTGATATCAGATCATCCTTTATTACTTATCGATTACTTAGAAATCATGGGTAAGCGCCACCTGGAGCAATAGCATGAATAATATAAAGTATATTTTTATCATTTTAACTTCATTTTCTGTTCAATCAGCACCATGGGAACCTTGGGAAATGCCTGAAATTGAATACCCATATAAAATGAAAAATATCAGTGACATTGGTTGGGAAAATATATATGGAATCAGCGATAAAAATGCACGATTATTTTCCATACTAACTCACAATGGCAATACTAGATTAAAAAGTTTTAATGATGGAGGGGGCTGGATTGCTGTTGCTGATGTAATTAGTGGAGATGCTGATAGAAATTCTCGCGAGGTGACTCCATTCGATAAATTTAACTATGACAACTTATGGTACTATGATTTTAATTACCTTAAATCATCTATGTTTTATCATCGCTATCAAGATTATAGTCAACTACCTTACAGAAGAAAAATAATGACAGCTTGGGCTGATGAGCCAATTAACGCATACAAACCTGTGTCTGCGGCAATGTGTGATAGTAGTCAAGCTTCGATTGTATGGTTAGGCTATGGCAATCCAAGTTCGATGGCTCAGTGGGATGTGTATTACGGTTTTAACAATTACCATTCCGATAGCGGAATTACAAGACTAGTAGATGGAAATCACAATATTTTTACTGGGAATTACGGCTCAATGGAAGGTAAACATGTTTGTGGGGATGGGTATGCTGATTATTGGAATCACTATTGGATTATCCGTAGTGTTGTCGGGGCAAGTCTACATGAACCTACAATGTATTTCCCTTTAGAATCTAACCCTTGCGATATATTTGGAAGTAAAACTTGTGCATCTCCCCACCGACTTAATTATGGAACGGATCGATTTGGTAGAGATCAACATGCGGCTTATTTCCACCCAGGGGGTTCATTAGAGCTAGATATAGAGGAAATAAAGAAAATTCTAGATTCTAATACTGGTGCTACTATTTCTTTTTGGGCTAAAGTTGTCACAGCAGACAACAGAAGAGATTATCCTCAACAAACTGATAAATACTGGAACTACGCATTTTGGGCATTGGATTCAAATTTACATGGTGGATATAACATGCCTGCTGGACTCGCTATTTCTAATCATGGTTATATTGGACTCCCCAAAACAACTCCGATATCACAAAAAGACAAAAGAGATTGGATGATCTGGCTTACAGAGCCACAAAAAATAAAACAAAACAACGACGTTTGGAGACAATTTGTATTAGTACTAAACCATGGCAGAACAACTGTCTTTACTCATGACCCTTATTTTGATCACAATGAACCATTCAAGAAAATGTACACTATGCATGGTGTAATACCATTAAACTTAACTGGCAATTATTCTCACGTTGGTTTTGGGAGCCCTAATTTATACAAACCTGACTTAACAAATAACATAACAGCTATTGACGACATCGCAATTTATAACTATCCATTAAGTGACAGCCAAGTTCGTGACTTAATGAATAGACAATTATTAGGTAATTATTAAAGAGAATAGACATAAAAAGCCACCTAGATAAATAGGTGGCTTATAATTACTGCCTTACAAGATTCATTTCTACAATAATAGGTAAATGGTCCGTAACGTGAGCATATATCGTCTTTCCTACTTCGTCAGTTGGGTTCGGGATGCTTACGCTTTTAACATCCCATTGTTGGGCATTAGACGTTAATATGTAATCAATTTTTCTATCGGGATTCCAAGATGGTGCGGTTAATTTTAGATTAGCATCTGTATCATTAAACCAAGCTGTTATATTCGTATACTCTTCAGATGTCGGACCAAAATTCAAATCGCCGATAATGATTGGTAGTGCGTGTGAAAACTGCCATGATGAGAATTGCGTTTGCAAAAAATCGACCTGTTTCAAACGTAGTTCAGGTGAGCTATGGTCTAAATGCGTCGCAACAATCATGAGTGGTGCTGGATAATCAGGAATGTCAATTTCTACCGCACATGCAGTTCGCTGTTCGCCACCTTCCGCATTAGGAAGATCTGCTTTTTTTACTAATTTAATTGGGTATTTAGAAATAACAGCTGAACCATACTCGCCGCCATCATGTTCAATCGCGCCGCAAAAGTATGACTGCATTCCAAGCTTATCAGCAATATATTTGGCCTGATCGATAGGTTTTGCACCTACAGAGCTAAAATTAATACCTGATCGGTTGGTAAATTTATCTACCTCTTGTAAAGCGATAACGTCTGCGTCCATATTCTTTATCGCCAACACTAAGTTATCGGTACTACCCATTCTCGATGCCATAATATTTATCGAACCTACCCTGATATCCGGCGTTACAACCTCTTTATCAATTAATTGATCAGCATAAGTATAACCAGATGCGAAAGCCAACAATGTTATTGGCATTAATTTATTAAGCATTTTCAACTTTACTCTCATTCAAATAAAACAAAACCGTTCATTCATAGAAGGATGAATAAACAAAAAATAAATACAACTTATGACGTTAATATATGGTACCCACGTGTATGTGGATATAGTTTTTGAATTAGATCTAAATAATCCGTTAGTCTACGTTTTGTAATGTACATCACTTAAGTCACGTAACCTTTGCGCGGCTTGCTCCGCGGTCAAATCTCTTTGGCTTTCCGCTAACATTTCATATCCCACCATAAACTTACGTACACTTGCACTGCGAAGTAACGGAGGATAAAACAAAGCATGTAATTGCCAATGTTCAATACCCTTATCTTCATTGAAGAAAGGAGCGTAATGCCATCCCATGGAATAAGGGAAAGAACATTGAAACAAATTGTCGTAACGGCTCGTGAGCTTTTTAAGAGCAATAGCTAAGTCATTACGCAGCTCATCATTAAGTTCACTCATGCGGCGAATATGTTTTTTTGGTAGAAGCATGGTTTCAAAGGGCCACGCAGCCCAATAAGGTACCACCGCCAACCAGTATTCAGTTTCAAAAACAATACGGGAACCATCTTTTAATTCAGAACGCACGTAATCTACCAATAAGTTAGTACCATATTTTTTATAATATGTTTTCAAGTGATGGTCTTTACGTTCAATTTCATTTGGTAAAAAGCTGCTAGCCCAAATTTGTCCATGAGGGTGAGGCTGAGAGCACCCCATCGCATCTCCCTTATTCTCAAACGCTTGCACCCAAACATAATCATTTCCTAATTCTTCAATCTGCTCGCTCCACGCATTAATCACACCAGCAATTTTCTCAACTGATAGCTCAGGAAGAGTTTTGTGGTGATCAGGCGAAAAACAGATTACGCGACTCAAACCACGTACAGCTTGTATTTTGAATAACGGGTTGTCTGACTCTGGTGCATTTGGCGAATCCACCATTAACGCAGCAAAATCATTATCAAATACATATGTACCTTGGTAATTTGGATTTGCATCACCAGAAATACGTTCATTAGTTGGGCAAAGAAAGCACTTCTCATCATAGCTTGGCTGTTCGTCGATCTCTGGCTTTTCATCTGCTCCGCTCCAGGGGCGTTTTGCACGATAGGGAGAGACCAAAATCCACTGACCCGTTAACGGATTATAACGACGGTGTGGATGTTCCAGCGGGTTAAATTCAATATTCAACATATTACTCAACCTTTTCTTCTTGCTAATTCGACACAAAGCGCCAAATTTTAATTAGTAACCATTTGGATTATTTATTTGCCAATTCCACGTATCGGAAACCATATCGGTAACACTTCTCGTCGCTTTCCATTCAAGATCTTGTTGAATTTTTTCAGTACTCGCCCAACATTCAGCGATATCACCAGGACGAGCTGGACAGAACTCATAAGGGATCGGTTTACCACAAGCAACACCAAACGCTTCGACCATTTCTAGGACACTTGAGCCTTTACCTGTACCCAAATTGTATATATGTAATCCCACTCTGTGTCTAAGTAAGTTCAATGCAACAACATGCCCATCAGCAACATCCATTACATGAATGTAATCGCGTACGCCAGTTCCGTCTTCTGTTGGGTAATCATTACCAAATACTGATAGCTTTTCACGCCTTCCTACTGCTACTTGGGCGATAAACGGCAAGAGGTTATTTGGCCGACCTTGCGGGTCTTCCCCAATAATGCCAGATGGATGTGCACCTACTGGATTAAAGTAGCGCAGTATAGTAATACTCCAGTCGCGTTCGGCATTGAATAGATCACTTAAACACTCCTCCACTATATATTTACTGCGCCCGTATGGATTTGTGGTTGCGCCTGTTGGTGAGTTTTCAGTAATTGGTACAACATCAGGATCACCGTAAACTGTCGCTGACGAACTAAATACGATCTTTTTCACGCCCGCTTTACGCATGCTGCGTACTAACGTCAATGAACCATTGACATTATTATCAAAATACTGCAAAGGTTGTTCAACCGACTCACCTACTGCTTTTAGTCCCGCAAAATGAATCACAGCCTGAATGTCATATTTTCCAAAAATGGTATCTAGAAACACCTTATCACGAATATCACCTTGATAAAAATATGGTAACTGGCCTGTTATCGCTTTAACGCGAGTTAACACTTCAATCTTAGAATTACATAAATTATCGATAATAATGGGTTGCATTCCAGCATTAATCATTTGAACGCAGGTATGGCTACCAATATATCCCATCCCACCTGTGACTAGAACTTTCACTTTTCACCTCAATTATAAATAGCAATTTATAGATTATTCAGACGAGCGTAACATCACTTATCAACAAGATAAATGGCTATATGTTTATATTTTAATAATCAGTTATATGTTAAATAATATATTTAACTCGTAGGTTTATACGTAAAACTCATTATAAAATGGGATGATAGATGCACCTAGTGTTGAACTTTTCTCATTGTTTGGAGATATAATTAATTTTGGCGAACTGGCATCACTAGGAACAAGCGTACCAATGCGTTCTGACAAAATGTTGATTAACTCTTCGGCTACAGAATTAGGAAGCGAACCACCTAATATAATTAACTGTGGATCAATCCACTGAATACAATTCGACAATATCTGTTCAATTTGTACTGCACTACGGGCAACCCATTGTTCTAGCGACAGTTCTTTTCGGCTCACGAAGTCAAGATACGATGGTCTTTCCTTTCCATACGGGAAGGATAAACCAACTTGACCAGCATTATTAAACCCCCCCTTAAATAACTCACCATTATAAATAATCCCCGCACCAATCCCAAAACCAATATCGATAAAAACCATAGTTGAGAAATCTTTTTTAACATGCGAGTAATATTCACCTATCACGGATGCATTTACGTTATTTTCTATATAAACGGGGTATTCAAATGCGTCATCTAATATATCAGCCAAAGAAATATCATTAAAACATTGCAGAGCTGGGACACATACCCAACTCTGGTCAATACCTCTATAAGCAGGTAACGAAAAGCCGATACCTAATATTTTTGCCTTCGGGATTTTCGCTTTCACAATGCCAAAATTAACTAAATCCTGAATAGATTCGAGCATTTTTTCAAGGTTTTGCGTTTTGTCTACCGAACGACTTGTATGATAGACAATCAATCCTGACAAATTTGATATTGATATCGCCATGAAATTTGGCTCAATACTAACACCTAGAGAGAAGGCTCCTTCAGGATTAATTTCAAGTGGTATTGGTGGTTGACCTCTGCCACATTTTTGTCTTGAACCTTCTCGTAACAAACCAAGATTAATAAGTGACTTAGACAACTGAGTGACAGCACTTGGTGTTAGACCAGTAAGTTCACTTATCCGCGCCCTACTAATGACACGATACTTTGAGACTGCTGAAATAATCTTTCTTTGATTAGTCGTAAGGTCATTAGTTAGGTAGCTTTGGTTATTCATTAGTATGCTTTCATATTTGCTTTGTTGATTAAACTAATCATATATAATGCATCATCATGACTAATCATGTCTATCAGACCTTCTCGAATCCAGGCTAATATTTCTTCTTCGGCTTCTACACCGAACTTGTCATAATAGTTTTCTGTCGGTGTTTTATTGTTACTGTGCGCATGTAAGTACATACGAGTACCTAAACCATGTTGCTTATACGCACGTAAATCATCAATGTGTGCAAACTCATACTCAAAGCAAACACAAGAAGCATTAGAACCGAGAACACATTCTAGCTGGTTGTTGTAACGTTCAAGTGTCACAACTTGTAAAGCTAATTCAGGAATAATTTTTTTTACTTTGTTAATCAATACGTGGTCAAACGATAACAATTGAATAAAGTTAACGGCATGAGGCACTGCACGAATAACATCAACAAAACAGTCAATAAACGCATCTTGACGTATGCGTTGTTTTGCTTCGACTATCAAGCCAACTCCATTCTTAATCGCCCATGAAAGCACGTCGACAAAGAGCGGTATTTTTGTGCCTTTAAACTCTTGTCCAAACTTGATTCCAAAATCAAAAGCTAGCAATTCTTCATACGTTAATCGGTCTACAAACCCTGTTCCCGTAGAAACACGATCCACAACGTGGTCATGAACAACGACCAATTGATTGTCTCGTGTAAGTTGGATATCAATTTCAATACAGTGCGTATTTGCTCGTAAAGCCCCTTCAAAAGCGGGCATCGTGTTTTCTGGATAAATTTCGCAGTATCCACGGTGTGTGTTCGCCAAAACAACCCCGTTTTCTGCATTATGGAATTCAAATTTCATCTATTTGTATCTCGTTAATACTACTGCCATTAAATTATTATAAAAAACTTAATCAATCAAGATTATTATGAAATTTAATCTAAGTTATTGAAAAATTACAACTTAACGAAAGCTTGACAATCATCACATACCAGTTAAGTTTTTATTGATAATCTAAAAGAACATCTCCTCAATAATGGATAAGCGAAATGACTGATAGATTGACCCTTAATAAGATTTCGAAGTACTTTGACAATGGCTATTGTGCAGCGAACGAAATCTCACTTAACGTGAAGGAAGGTGAATTCGTTACGCTTCTTGGTCCATCAGGCTGCGGTAAAACAACTCTTCTAAAAATAATTGCAGGATTTCATAATCAAGATAGTGGTGATATTCTAATCAATGGCCAAGTCGTCAATGACATGCCACCAGAACGTCGAAATACAGCAATGTGTTTTCAATCTTATGCTCTCTTTCCACACATGAATGTATCGCACAATATCTGTTTTGGACTAGTGCAACAGAAAATGCCACTTGACCAACAAATTTCGAAACTGAATCAAACTCTTAAACAAGTGGGACTGATAGAACACAAATTAAAAATGCCAGCCCAACTATCTGGCGGCCAACAACAACGCGTTGCACTTGCTAGAGCGGTTATTACACTTCCCGATGTCATTTTATTCGACGAACCACTGTCGAACCTCGATGCTAAACTGCGGGATAGCGTGCGAATGGAACTAAAAGAGCTTCAACGAAAATATAAATTAACCTCTATCTATGTTACTCATGACCAAGCAGAAGCTCTCTCTCTATCCGACAAAATCGTTGTACTGAATAAAGGCAACGTTGAACAAATTGGGACACCAAAAGAAATCTATAACAACCCTGCGAACTCATTCGTCGCAGATTTCATTGGTGCAGCTAACATTTTGGAAGGCACTATGCAAAGTGTCGACGGTCAATCTGGTTCAATAGCATCAGACGTGGGTGAATTTATATATTCATCTGATTATCCAAACAATTGTGAAGCAGAAGAACTACGTTATTTTTGTTTCCGTCCAGAGGATATAAAGCTCAATACGGATAACGCCACGGTCAACGCATTTGATGTTTCAATTACCAAGATCTCTTTTATAGGTAACTTAGTAGAAGCATATGGCACGACCATAGGATTCGATAAAGAACTTCGTTTACAACTTTCAAAAAACCTAGATGTACAAGAAGGACAAACATACTCTTTCTTTGTTCGTCCTGAACATATTAAGCCTTTGGAATTAATCTAATGCCAAAAATAATAAAAGATAACGGCCTTGCCTGGCTATTAATGCTCAGTGGAGTTGGAACGATCTTGCTCTTAATGGGGTCAACCGTATATACAATCATTATGCAGTCATTTGGTTACTACAACATGACAGGTGAAAGCGGATTTACCTTGCAATATTGGACTGAGAATATACAAAGCCCGCAGATGCAGAGTGCTTTATATTATTCGATTAAAGTCGCGACATTAGGAGCATTACTATCGATCATTGTTGCATATCCAATTTGTTTATGGTTACGCAACGAAATCAAAGGGAAAGAGTTAATTATCTCCGTAATGCGTATACCGATGTTTGTCACAGGACTTGTTGCCGCGTTCTTGTATGTCAATATTATTTCGTATCATGGCATTTTAAATCAATTCCTTATGTTTATCGGCATTATTGAACAACCATTACGATTACAAAATGACTCCTTCGGTTGGGGAGTAATTATTCTTCAAATGTGGAAAAACATTCCTTTTGCTTTAATTCTAATTTCTGGTGCAATGAATAGTATTCGTGGCGATGTTTTAGATGCAGCAAGTAATTTAGGCGCATCTAAATCTCGTAAATTCTTCACGGTGATTGTGCCTTTAACCCTTCCTGCCGTTCAGGTTGCAATGATTCTTATCTTCATTGGCGCACTTGGTGACTTCGCGTTCTACTCTATTGCAGGCCCGCGAAATACATATGCGCTTGCTCGACTGATGCAAGTAACCGCAATGGAATACGCGGAATGGAACAGCTCTGGCGTAATTGCAGCCATCATCATGATCACTTCAGGGATTGCCGCAACCGTCATTACGCTTGCAATTAAACCATTTACACAGAAAAAAGGAGAAGTGAAGTAATGAATACTCTTGCGAACCGTAGTAATTCCTTTAAACGCTTCTTTAAAGCAGATAGAGAAAAAACACCAAAAATGGAAACCATCAATGGAAAGAAGGTCACGAAAATATCTCTGATCTTCTTCTTCATCGTGAACTTCATTTGGATAGGTATTCCTATTATTATGGCAGTGTTATGGTCTCTGGTTGATCCTGACCATCCTTGGGCATACCCACAACTCTTTCCTGAAGTATTATCATTTGGCCGATGGTCTTACATGTGGGAAAACACATCCCTAGCAGAAGCTATCTGGAACAGCTATCGAATTGCTCCTGTAGTTGCTATTACCAGTATCTTGCTCTCTATTCCTACGGCTTACGCGCTAGGTCGATTAGAATTTAAAGGAAAGAAAATCTGTGAAATGATTTCATTAATTCCTCTAGTTATTCCTGGTATGGTGATCGCCATTTTTTTCAGCGCTGCTCTTATGAATCTAGGGATTGAAAATCAGTTCATAGGCATCGTTATCGGCCACACAGTCTTAACTTTGCCCTATTCAATACGTATTATGGCTGCTGGATTCAAATCGGTTCCGCAAGACATGATTGATGCGACACGGAACTTAGGTGGTAACTATTGGACAGTATTTTGTAATGCTTTCTTGCCTTTTTTAAAGCCGAGCTTATTAGCAGCTACAATCTTTTGTTTAGTGAAAAGTTTAGAAGAGTTCAGCATTTCATTTGTACTTGGTTCACCTGATTTCATCACAGTACCTACAATTTTGTATTCCTTCTTAGGGTATTCATTTGTTCGTCCAGATGCAGCCGTAGTATCAATGATTTTAGTCATACCTAATGTAATTCTAATGATAATTATTGAAAAACTTTTAAAAGGTAATTACGCCTCTCAATCAAATGGAAAAGCATAATGAAACTAGTAAAAAGCTTATTAACTCTCGCAGTCATGTCCACTTCAATCACCGTCAATGCTCAGACCTATGAGCAATTACACCAAGGTGGGATCAACGATACACTGATAAAGCAAGCACAAGATGAAGGCTCTGTTATTTTCTCTGTATGGTACCTACAGCCAAAATGGCGTGAGTTTGTTCGAGAGTTTGAAGATAAATATGATGTTAAAGTCCGCATTCCTGAAGGATCAATGGATGGTACGTTCAATAAACTTTTAGCCGAGAAAAAACGTGAAAAAGGACGCATGGACGTTATTGCTTTGAGTCCGACTCAAATTAGTCTTGCCGTAAAGCAGGAAGCAATTGCTAAAGTGGATCAACTAGATAACTACGCTACCAGTGTTCACAGAGTAAACAACATCGATTTGAATGGTTACGCAATAGGCTTTTGGGGTAATAAAACAGGTTTAGCTTATAACTCATTGATTATTGATGATAAGGAGATCCCTCAAACGTTTGAACAACTCCAAGATTTCATCACCAATAATCCTAAGCGATTTGGTTACAATGACCCAAACACAGGTGGTGCGGGTGCTGGTTTTATTGAGCGTATGGTCACCATCAATTCAGGCCCATTTGATCCTCAAGAGAAACCTACAGAAAAAGTGCTTACTCAATGGTCGAAAGCTTGGGACTGGTTTAATGGCAATAAAGAGAATATGGTCATATCAGCTTCTGGTGCCGACAGTCTCAATCGACTAAATGATGGCGAAATCGCCATTGCTCCTGCTTGGGAAGATCATCTACTTGGGCTACAGAGTTCAGGCGCGATTACTAAGAATGTGAAGTTCTATGTTCCTGAATTTGGTATGCCAAGTGGCGGTAATGTTGTGGCAATCGCTGCGAACACTCAGAAGCCTGCGGCTTCGATCCTATTTACCAATTGGTTAGTATCCCCAGAAACTCAACAACGCATGCATGATAAGTTTGGATCAGTCATTATGGTGAAGGAAACAACTGATACCACAGCAACTGAAGTACCCCACTTTAATAAAGAACTCGCAACAGAATTGAAGAAGCAATTTATCAACAAAGTCGTTCTCGGGGGTTAATAGTTATAACCTATAAATCATCAAATTTAGGGTGACTTTTGTAGCAAATATGGCAGTGGTAGCAATATTCTCACAGAAGTCGCCCTCCTTCATTAACGATTTATTTATTAATGACGGAGGTTCATTAAATCCCAAAGTATATGTATTTCCTTGACGACTACACGGATTATTAGAAAGGCATAATAGCGGCCTGAGCCGCTCACGACATATCCACTTAATGTTCTTGGTTTGGCCGCCGATCTATTAAGTGGCAGTCAATATCTATTGTTACACATAGCTGGCCGTTAGCTTCGATCCCTTACTATCAAAACTAACTGTATTTGTAACTTGCCTGAACATCGTTCAGGCTTTTCTTTCGCCGTACCTCGATAAATACACCTAGATATACCGAATCAACTTGAAGATGCAGGCTTTAGAGTTTGAAAATTATCATTAATTCGAGATACCAAAGAGCCTGCGATCTCTGGAAGAGTCACAGTAAAAAATTGGTCTATTGCCGCCTTGAAATCCCGTTTGCTTTTGAAGTAAACATTGTTCCTCGACTTCTCATTCATTACTTTCCATAGCCGCTCTATTGGGTTTAGGTTTGGGCTATAAGGTGGAAGATAATGCAGTTCGATATTTAGGACAAACGCCGCATCTTTGACTAAGTCACTGCGGTGATATCCAGCACCATCTAAGATGATATGAAGCTTATGAGCTAACGGATAGCTCTCTCTTAACTTACAGAAAAAGCGAACAATACTTTCACTGTTAATGCTTTCGTAATCATCAACGATGGTGGCACCAATATCCGACAGGTTCAGTGCGCCAATAACGTTCAACCTGCTACGATTACCCGTTGTTACAATCACTTTATCCTGACCAGTACGTATCCAGCCATGAGATATTTTTGTTGATAAGGTTGAATGAACAGCGTCGATAAAGACTATCGATTCATCCTTGCTACAGCTTGCCTTTAGCGCTTCATAAGCCTCTATGAATGCTTGTTGTTTTGCTTCATCAAACTTATGTGGAACGCCTTTCGGTTGCTTGTAACTAAAGCCATTTGTTCATACCAGAGACCGTATAATCAAGTTCAAATGTCTCTTTAACGTAAGTGACAATTTGATGAGTCTGAGAATAGGTTTTATCAGTCAAGTGCTCGATTAGGTGCATGGTTTGAGTAGCAGAAAGCTTGCTTTGGCTTCCGCCATTTTCAGGCTTAAGTTTTTCAGAAAGAACGTAGTCACTGAGGTGACGATCAACGGTCGATTCATGAATGCGAAGGGCTTGTGAAATCATAGCCTGACTCCAGTCTTCAGAAGCCAGTAAAACAGCCTTAATACGGTCACGCACTCGACCATCACGAGTAGAATCGTGCATTTGTTCGAGTTGTAATTTCTGTTGAGGAGTCAGTGTGATTTTCATGGTGCGTAGCATGATCCTGATTCTAAAGAAAATCAAGCATCTTCAATAATCACAGGTATACATCATTTTTAAACGGGATCATATGTCTACCTCTCTGTTGTTTTCCAACCCTTTATCGAGCATTAATCTGCTTTATCAATCGCTTGGCCAACTGCTGCATTGGCCGACTTGCAATATCATTATTTGGACCTCGCAATTGATCATAGGTACATTTCAATGTTACCGGGTCCATATACAACCCCAACGTCACTCTCTCTTCTGGCGTTCGCAGCGAGAATACACGGTAGCGTTGCTTTAAGCAGTCACTCAAATATGACCACACACAATGCTCCATTTCGCTCCCTTCAAGACGAAGCTTCGCTCCTTGGGTAATTTCCTCAATCTCTACTTTACCGTTTTTCACGGCGGCTCGGTCCCATTCTGCGGACTCCCAACTCAACGCATCTAATTCTGTATCCCTCGTTTGATCATCCCTATTTAACTGCTCTACCCATTTTTCATGTTGCTGCACCAACGCGTACCACTTCTGATTTTTATGCACAACGCCGTTACTCCTGATAACCCAACTCAATACGTCGCTGAATTGGTTAAGAGCTCGTTGCCATTGCTCACGTTGCTTTCGCGCCTTTACCTGACCAATCATTGAACTAAAGTATTGCGCCCAACGAAACACAGCCCGTTGAACACGCTGGCAATCACCAACACTTAGGCGTAATTCACCAAACTCTTTTCGTTCTTTAATTTCTGAAAGGAGCTTCGCTTTGATTAAAGTTGGGTAACCATCCAATGCGTCCACCAATGCCAACTCCTGCGGCGTCCACATATTTGCTTCAATAAGTAGCACTTGAATCCGCCTCGGCTGACGATTAATTTTGCGTACAGCCCCCTTACTTACCTCATCGGGTAAGTTTGATAGCAAGAACTCATAGCTAAACAAATTCGGTTGATTTAAACGCTCTCTAACTTTAATGGGTAATACACTAAGCCAAGGCAGCCATAACGCCTGCTCTTTGAAACGCTGAACATCTACGACAATACGACTAAACTTATGAATAGTCTTAAACGAAACCTGGCTTAATGAACATTGATAAATCTGCAAATAAATCGACAATTTCTCTTTATCAATAAAATGCCAAAGGTGTTTGTATAGTGAACGGCTCCCTTGTTTTATCCCCTGCTCAAGAAAACCAAACTGCTTGCTGAATTGATCGATTGCCCACTGGTTAGCAACGTCCCCAATATCCAGAAGCACAGTTTTAGCTGAACTTGCATCAACACCATCATATAACCTGCTCTTAGCCGCTTTCACAGGTATCTCTAACGTAGTGAACCCTTGCTTATCTAAATCTTTTAAAATCTCCCCTACGCTGAACTCCAAGATCCTACGAAATCGCCAAACAAGTGAGCCCTGAAATGATTGCATCATGAAATCTGGTAAATAAGAGGTGGTCACCCAAGACCAGGTAGGCATAAGATCGCAATCCAATTGTAAAGATTTGCGCTGCATCGTGACCTTTTGTGATGACGTATTTTTTACGATACGAAACAACCCAGCCAGTACCAATGTGTCAAGATGACCATCTTGTACACGCATCACCATACGACGCCACAATTGTGTGTTTATCAACGCATACAATTCACACCATGTTATCTTTTTTGGTGCTTCAAACGCCCCATCAGACCAATACAGGCTGGCAACACTGGGTGAGAGTAGTACTTGTGAATGAGGAAAAGTCGTCATTGAGTTCATTTCTTTTCTCTTAACAATTGTTTCTGGCTCAACGCGAGCCATGGAGTTGTCATAATGCGATCGCGAGTATCAAAATCTAAATCGGAGCTTAAACTCGAATACCCTCCCCTCAAAACTTCGCCATCAAACAGTGGTTCATAGCCGTGCGCCAAAAACCAACAATTAAAATCATCACGAAAAGGTCTAACACCAAAGAGAAAATCCACCGTTTCTGATTCGGGATAGCAGTTGAATTCTTCTTCATAATTACGCATCGCTTCATTCCGCTGGCTCACTGCATTTGAATATTCAATATGCGCTTGTTGGTATTGCGCTAGGCTCTTTCTCTTATGTACGCCTAAATAACGACACACTTTGAAAAAGGCACGTAAATGATCAGGTGTGATGCCGTTTTCGAAACACATCACTCCTTTACTTAGTGTAAACGAGCCTTGTACCCAATAATCGTGACGCTCTGGTTTGCTTGGCAGTGTCCATAATCCAACAAAGGAAAATTGATTTTTGGTCAGTTTTTGGATGTAGGCTTGGCCATACGCAAAGCGCTTCCGACCAATCGACCTACGAATCCCGCCGAATGAGAGCACCTCATTATTACTAAGCTGATTAAGCTTGCTTTTGTAATAAATCGGACGCCGAGACTGCTTAAAAAAGTCCAACAATGTCATTGATAACTCGGTATTCATCATCTAACCCCATACTCATTGGTCACAATTTCATGCGCACGCTTTAGCTTCACCACACCACGATAAATATTGCGCCTCGATACACCAGTGATGAACTCTGCAAGTTCATAGGTATGCCCATTGATAATGCGCAATCTCACTGCCTCGCGAGTTTTCTCTGGGAAATCTCGCTCGGAATAGAGTGACAGCAGGGCATCGAGCTGAGTTTCGGTTAAGAACTGGCGCATATCACCATCCCCAATCTCGCACCAATGTCAGGTGTGATGGATTATCAAAGCGCTGCGCAAATTGCTGCAGAAAACCCTCGCCACGCTCACTCAGTAACTCGGCATGGATAACAACTTCGGGCTTATTTATCCATTCTTGTTGCTGGCGCCATTGATCGACAAAATGGCTCACCGTCATTGCTAATCGCGAGCCTAAGCCTTTACCTTGCGCTTGGTTTATCACTAGCACCGCGTTAATACTGAGATAAAGCGTCGTCGCGGTTCGAGAGATATTCATGTTCAACATGCCAATCAGCTCTCTGCCTTCCCAAAGCTCAAACAAGGTGTGATTGGGATGAGTAAAATAACGCTCACTCATCTGCGGCAAATCCCTCTGCTCATCACTTTGATACAGCCCATAGCATCGCTTTCGCTCATCAATCGAGCTTCGACCGTAGGTGATCGCCGTAGCGAACTCACCTTCATCCCAGAGATCCAACAGGCATGAATCCATTTCGATTGGCATTGGGATATCTGGCTCAACAGCCAACTCTAAACATTCCGGCTTAATCAAAAGCTCAAACTGCTTAATATCCGCCGGCAACGCCTCGCTGCAAAAGTGCTTTATAAACTCATCCACATTAACGGGCTCAATTATAACCACGAGAGTCGCCTGCTGAGTTGTCTCATCAAGCTGTAGATTCAACGGGTTAACCACCTTGAACAACCCAGGATAATCGTGGTCAATCACTCGAACACGATCGCCTTGTTTAAAGTGCTTTGCCTCAGTCATTTCCTTCTCCTAACACCGAGATTGTGTCATTGATTTTATTTACCTAAATTGTGTCATCAACGAGATAGCCGTGATTTTTGAGCTATCTCGCTGACACATTAATGAATCACTTCATAACTACTTGCGGTGTGTGACAGTGCCAAATCACCCCCACGTTTCACCAAAATCAAATCGCCTTCGTTCTCATTTAATTCAAATTCTTCAGCAAAAGCATCACGCCACAATAGGGCATCATAAATATCGTCAGCGACATCAATAATGACGACTGGCGACAAACTCTTCGCTTCAAGATCATCAAATATCATTTCAAAGCCACCCCCCAATGATGAGAGCGTTTTCATCATGTAGTTCTTCGAGCGTGGTGAGACTTCTAACGCATTCAGTTGTAGACGTAAAATAAATGACGATTTGCACCAATCCACATCAAGCAGGATCAACCCACCCAATGAATCAGGATGTTGCCAACACTCAATAACGATCCCATTTTCAACTTCACTCCAAAGCTCAATCGTTTCAGGTCTAAGCCCTGTCGAGCTCACCATTCGTTCAGACCATTCCTTGCTCTTTTTTTTACTATCCGACTGGAACAGCTGGATCCCTTCCACTTCGGACTGAGCAACAATATTTCTCATCCATTCGAGTTTGTTCATGGTTTATCTCCAATCTGTGGGCCTATCTTGCCTTTTTCATCAAAGTGACGCTTCGTACAGCCTTGCTTCCACGCGCTGCAACTCCAGTAAAACTTACCTTTCTCTTTGCCAGACTTGCGAACTTGCACGCCTTTACCACAACTGCATTTTTGATGCGCCGCCGGCTTACCTCTAGCGTTATCCAAAATCAGTCCGCACACCTCTTTGTTGGCGCAGGCCCAGAACATTGTTTTTCCTTTGCGTGAGTGCATCGGCTGACCACAAAGTGGACACGGATGCGTCACTTCAACATGCTTAGGCAGTTTCAACTGGAGTTCACCACTTTTAACTTTCGAGACAATGGCTCGCACAAACCCTTCTTGACGCTGCATAAAGTCGTCCAACGTCATGGCTCGCTTTTCAATGGCATCGAGCGATTGCTCCCAAATCGCGGTCATAACGGGATTGCTGATTTCATCCGGCAACGCCCCAATCAACGCTCGACCAGAATCACTGCTGATCAACTTTTTGCTTTTACCGCTGCCTTTGGCATCGATAAAGCCACGTTTTTTTAGTGTCTCGATGATGGCCGCACGTGTCGCTTCGGTTCCAAGCCCCGCAGTCTCTTTCAAAATCGCTTTAAACTGAGCCGGGATATTCTCGCTACGCGCAATGTTGGCCATCGCATCGAGGAGCGAGCCTTCGGTAAAATGCGCCGGTGGCGTGGTTTTCTTTTCCACAACACGCGCGCTTGAAACGGAAACCGATTGACCGACCGTTAAAACAGGCAAGGATTGCTTTTGCTCTTCCCCTTTCCCCTCCTGCGATTCATCGGCGTCACTCTCCGATGCCAAGATGATCCGCCAACCTTTAACGCGCTCTACCACCCCTCGCGTTTTAAAACGATGAGCGCCACACGTCAGCTCGACGGTCGTCGCATCGTCTTCGGCATGAGGGTAAAACTGAGCGAGATAACGCTGAACAATCGCAATGTAAACATTTCGCTCTTGTTCACTTAATGCGGCTAAATCAGGCTGCTTCCCTGTTGGGATGATGGCGTGGTGAGAGCTTTGCGCCACTTTCTTATCGTTCCAGCACGCACTCTTTAGCGAGGTATCAACACCTTGACACCACCCACTAAATTCACCGACCTGCGCCAAACCACGAACGATATCGTTTACTTCATCAAACTGACTCATCGGCAAAAAACCACAATCACTTCGTGGGTACGTCGTTAGCTTATGCTTTTCGTACAAGGCTTGCGCCGTATCGAGTACTTGCTGGGCGCTGTAGCCATATCGTGAAGACATACTTTTTTGCAGCGCGCTCAAGAAGAACAGCGCGGGATGCTTCGCTTTTTGGCGTTTGGTTTCAAAAACAGAAACAACGGCTTGTTGTCCTTGGCACTGGCTCACCACACTCTCTGCAGAAGCGCGAGCTAAACAGCGTCCTGCCTCATCACCCAGCATCTCCGGCACTTGCCATTTCGCATCAAACAAACCATTAAACCCAGCCACCACATCAAAGAACGGTTTCGAGACAAAACGAGCAATGGCCAAATCACGCTCAACGACAAGACGAAGCGTCGGCGTTTGTACACGACCAATGGAAAAAACCGTGCTGTAACCGGCATCGCGTGCAAGCAAAGAGCAGAGGCGAGTGAGATTCATCCCAAGCAACCAATCCGCGCGACTACGAGCCATCCCTGCCCAATAAAGGGGTTCAGTTTCATGCCCAGGCTTTAAGCTCGCCAGCGCCTTGCGCACGCTCGCTTCATCCAAAGCACTGAGCCAGAGCCGTTGGACTGGCCCACGATAACCAACAAAATCCAGCAACTCGCGCCCAATGACCTCCCCCTCACGGTCCGCATCCGTGGCGATCACCACTTCAGTGGCTTTAAGTAGCAACTCTTTGATCACCTTAAATTGCTTCTTCTTATCCGCCGGCACCATCATTTGCCAATTGGATGGAACAATCGGTAATGTGTCATAGGCCCATGCCTTTAATGCTGGGTCATAATCTTCTGGGTTCGCTTGCGACAAAATATGACCAATCCCCCAGGTCACTGTCACTGCATCATTCGCCGCGGTCAAAGCCCCCTCAATCTTTTTAGTACAACCAAGAACCGCGGCAACATCACGACCTTGAGACGGTTTTTCACATAAAAACACGCGCATTATGCCGCCTCCTCATCAAGACGCTCAGCCAACGTGACCACGTCACAGGGTATGGATTGACGAATAGCCCGTATCAAGCCATTGCGATCTAAGGCCTCGTTATGAAACAAATCATCCGTATCTACCTCTTCTCTGGCCTGCCTCACATCCACCTTTTCCAGCAAGATCGGCAACGGGCCTTTTACCCATCGATAACCATAGAATTGCACCAAAATCTCACCAAGTCGGCGCGCACCAAGGCGCACGCCATATAAAGCCTCAGCTTGAAGCTGTACATACACAGCACTGAGGAATCCCCTAATGATTTTGATAAAAATCATAAATTTAAGGTAGATGCACATCTTGTCATGTGATCAAATGGTTCTGAGAAAAATCAATAACCAGACAACAAGATGTGCGAACTCGATATTTTACACGACTCTCTTTACCAATTCTGCCCTGAATTGCACTTAAAACGACTCAACAGTTTAACGCTGGCTTGCCACGCATTACTTGAATGTAAAACGCTCACTCTTACCGAACTTGGTCGTAACCTGCCAACGAAAGCCAGAACAAAACATAACATCAAACGAATCGACAGATTGTTAGGTAATCGTCACTTGCACAAAGAGCGACTCGCTGTATACCGTTGGCATGCCAGCTTTATCTGTTCAGGTAATTCGATGCCCATTGTTCTTGTTGACTGGTCTGATATTCGTGAGCAAAAACGGCTTATGGTATTGCGGGCTTCGGTGGCACTACATGGTCGTTCTATTACTCTTTATGAGAAAGCCTTTCCGCTTTCAGAGCAATGTTCAAAGAAGGCTCATGACCAATTTCTAGCCGACCTTGCAAGCATTCTACCGAGTAACACTACACCGCTCATTGTCAGTGATGCTGGCTTTAAAGTGCCATGGTATAAATCCGTTGAAAAGCTAGGTTGGTACTGGTTAAGTCGAGTCAGAGGGAAAGTGCAATATGCAGATTTAGGTGCGGAAAACTGGCAACCTATCAGCAACTTACATAGCATATCCTCAAGTCGCTCAAAGACTTTAGGCTATAAGAGGTTGACTAAGAGCAACCCAATTTCATGTCAAATTGCACTGTATAAATCACGTCCTAAAGGCCGAAAAAATCAGCGTTCGACACGGACTAATTGTCATCATCCGTCACCTAAAATCTACTCCGCTTCGACAAAAGAACCATGGGTTTTAGCGACTAACTTGCCCGTTGAAATCCGAACACCAAAGCAACTTGTTAGGCTCTACTCGAAGCGTATGCAAATTGAAGAAACCTTCCGAGACTTGAAAAGCCCAGCCTACGGTTTAGGCCTCCGTCATAGCCGAACTAGCAGCTCAGAGCGCTTTGATATCATGCTGCTAATCGCCCTAATGCTTCAACTGACATTTTGGCTTGCTGGAGTTCATGGTCAGAAACAAGGTTGGGATAAGCACTTCCAAGCTAACACTGTCAAAAATCGAAATGTACTCTCAACAGTGCGCTTAGGGATGGAAGTTTTGCGCTGAGGAATCCCCTAATGATTTTGATAAAAATCATAAATTTAAGGTAGATGCACATCTTGTCATGTGATCAAATGGTTCTGAGAAAAATCAATAACCAGACAACAAGATGTGCGAACTCGATATTTTACACGACTCTCTTTACCAATTCTGCCCTGAATTGCACTTAAAACGACTCAACAGTTTAACGCTGGCTTGCCACGCATTACTTGAATGTAAAACGCTCACTCTTACCGAACTTGGTCGTAACCTGCCAACGAAAGCCAGAACAAAACATAACATCAAACGAATCGACAGATTGTTAGGTAATCGTCACTTGCACAAAGAGCGACTCGCTGTATACCGTTGGCATGCCAGCTTTATCTGTTCAGGTAATTCGATGCCCATTGTTCTTGTTGACTGGTCTGATATTCGTGAGCAAAAACGGCTTATGGTATTGCGGGCTTCGGTGGCACTACATGGTCGTTCTATTACTCTTTATGAGAAAGCCTTTCCGCTTTCAGAGCAATGTTCAAAGAAGGCTCATGACCAATTTCTAGCCGACCTTGCAAGCATTCTACCGAGTAACACTACACCGCTCATTGTCAGTGATGCTGGCTTTAAAGTGCCATGGTATAAATCCGTTGAAAAGCTAGGTTGGTACTGGTTAAGTCGAGTCAGAGGGAAAGTGCAATATGCAGATTTAGGTGCGGAAAACTGGCAACCTATCAGCAACTTACATAGCATATCCTCAAGTCGCTCAAAGACTTTAGGCTATAAGAGGTTGACTAAGAGCAACCCAATTTCATGTCAAATTGCACTGTATAAATCACGTCCTAAAGGCCGAAAAAATCAGCGTTCGACACGGACTAATTGTCATCATCCGTCACCTAAAATCTACTCCGCTTCGACAAAAGAACCATGGGTTTTAGCGACTAACTTGCCCGTTGAAATCCGAACACCAAAGCAACTTGTTAGGCTCTACTCGAAGCGTATGCAAATTGAAGAAACCTTCCGAGACTTGAAAAGCCCAGCCTACGGTTTAGGCCTCCGTCATAGCCGAACTAGCAGCTCAGAGCGCTTTGATATCATGCTGCTAATCGCCCTAATGCTTCAACTGACATTTTGGCTTGCTGGAGTTCATGGTCAGAAACAAGGTTGGGATAAGCACTTCCAAGCTAACACTGTCAAAAATCGAAATGTACTCTCAACAGTGCGCTTAGGGATGGAAGTTTTGCGGCATTCTGGCTACACAATAACGAGGGAAGACTTGCTCGCGGCTGCAACCCTGCTTGCTCAAAATCTATTCAAACATGGTTGTGCTTTGGGGAAATTATGAGGGGATCCCTCAGAGTTTTGCGGCATTCTGGCTACACAATAACGAGGGAAGACTTGCTCGCGGCTGCAACCCTGCTTGCTCAAAATCTATTCAAACATGGTTGTGCTTTGGGGAAATTATGAGGGGATCCCTCAGTACACAGCAGGCTCTATCGGATGCGATGTTTCGTGAGTGAAATTAAACAAGGCTTTGTCAGCCACTACAGCTTCAACAGGGTTGTGCAGTAGATAAGCCATACAAGAATCGACTGTCATGACAAGGCTCCTTTCTCGCGCAAACGCGATTTCACCCAACCCGCGGTAACATTACTTAACGTCATATTGTCACGGTTTTGGATCAGTGCTTGTTGCACCTGCGCGCAATAAGGTTGTTGTGCTTTGACGTCCAAATCCGCCTGAGCCAATAGCTGCGCATCACCACTTCTACGCGCCCGAACTCGGGCACGTAAAGCACTGAGGAATCCCCTAATGATTTTGATAAAAATCATAAATTTAAGGTAGATGCACATCTTGTCATGTGATCAAATGGTTCTGAGAAAAATCAATAACCAGACAACAAGATGTGCGAACTCGATATTTTACACGACTCTCTTTACCAATTCTGCCCTGAATTGCACTTAAAACGACTCAACAGTTTAACGCTGGCTTGCCACGCATTACTTGAATGTAAAACGCTCACTCTTACCGAACTTGGTCGTAACCTGCCAACGAAAGCCAGAACAAAACATAACATCAAACGAATCGACAGATTGTTAGGTAATCGTCACTTGCACAAAGAGCGACTCGCTGTATACCGTTGGCATGCCAGCTTTATCTGTTCAGGTAATTCGATGCCCATTGTTCTTGTTGACTGGTCTGATATTCGTGAGCAAAAACGGCTTATGGTATTGCGGGCTTCGGTGGCACTACATGGTCGTTCTATTACTCTTTATGAGAAAGCCTTTCCGCTTTCAGAGCAATGTTCAAAGAAGGCTCATGACCAATTTCTAGCCGACCTTGCAAGCATTCTACCGAGTAACACTACACCGCTCATTGTCAGTGATGCTGGCTTTAAAGTGCCATGGTATAAATCCGTTGAAAAGCTAGGTTGGTACTGGTTAAGTCGAGTCAGAGGGAAAGTGCAATATGCAGATTTAGGTGCGGAAAACTGGCAACCTATCAGCAACTTACATAGCATATCCTCAAGTCGCTCAAAGACTTTAGGCTATAAGAGGTTGACTAAGAGCAACCCAATTTCATGTCAAATTGCACTGTATAAATCACGTCCTAAAGGCCGAAAAAATCAGCGTTCGACACGGACTAATTGTCATCATCCGTCACCTAAAATCTACTCCGCTTCGACAAAAGAACCATGGGTTTTAGCGACTAACTTGCCCGTTGAAATCCGAACACCAAAGCAACTTGTTAGGCTCTACTCGAAGCGTATGCAAATTGAAGAAACCTTCCGAGACTTGAAAAGCCCAGCCTACGGTTTAGGCCTCCGTCATAGCCGAACTAGCAGCTCAGAGCGCTTTGATATCATGCTGCTAATCGCCCTAATGCTTCAACTGACATTTTGGCTTGCTGGAGTTCATGGTCAGAAACAAGGTTGGGATAAGCACTTCCAAGCTAACACTGTCAAAAATCGAAATGTACTCTCAACAGTGCGCTTAGGGATGGAAGTTTTGCGCTGAGGAATCCCCTAATGATTTTGATAAAAATCATAAATTTAAGGTAGATGCACATCTTGTCATGTGATCAAATGGTTCTGAGAAAAATCAATAACCAGACAACAAGATGTGCGAACTCGATATTTTACACGACTCTCTTTACCAATTCTGCCCTGAATTGCACTTAAAACGACTCAACAGTTTAACGCTGGCTTGCCACGCATTACTTGAATGTAAAACGCTCACTCTTACCGAACTTGGTCGTAACCTGCCAACGAAAGCCAGAACAAAACATAACATCAAACGAATCGACAGATTGTTAGGTAATCGTCACTTGCACAAAGAGCGACTCGCTGTATACCGTTGGCATGCCAGCTTTATCTGTTCAGGTAATTCGATGCCCATTGTTCTTGTTGACTGGTCTGATATTCGTGAGCAAAAACGGCTTATGGTATTGCGGGCTTCGGTGGCACTACATGGTCGTTCTATTACTCTTTATGAGAAAGCCTTTCCGCTTTCAGAGCAATGTTCAAAGAAGGCTCATGACCAATTTCTAGCCGACCTTGCAAGCATTCTACCGAGTAACACTACACCGCTCATTGTCAGTGATGCTGGCTTTAAAGTGCCATGGTATAAATCCGTTGAAAAGCTAGGTTGGTACTGGTTAAGTCGAGTCAGAGGGAAAGTGCAATATGCAGATTTAGGTGCGGAAAACTGGCAACCTATCAGCAACTTACATAGCATATCCTCAAGTCGCTCAAAGACTTTAGGCTATAAGAGGTTGACTAAGAGCAACCCAATTTCATGTCAAATTGCACTGTAT
>NZ_CP134274.1:0-39585 GCF_040869025.1 Vibrio scophthalmi
GCTCTCTACTGAAAGTAAGCCGCTGGTTTGGTTAAAAAATTGGTGGCAGCATTTACAAGGCTGCGGTAGTCGGGCAAAGGCAAGCTCATGATCTCGTCTTCTTCCAGTTCGGTAAGGTTGGCAACAATGAAACAAGCGCGTTTAATATCATCGCTGATCTTATTTGCCATTTTGGAAAGTTTGAGCGTTGGGAACTCAAAGCTAACTTTACGCTCACCAGTAAAATACAACGTCACTTCTTTTGCGGTGTCGTCTTGTTCCACATTTGCCAACTGGTAACCCGTTTGGCGATAGAAATCATAGGAAGCTTCATAAAGCGCAAGCCAATCAGGGCTTGATAGAGAATCCAACTCATCTTGGTTGAGCCCTGTTGATGCCATCACCAAGGCTTCTTTTTCTTCTTGTGTGAACGTGTCACCTTTTGGCTCAACATCCATGCTTGATTCACGGCTCATTGGTTTAACCGTGACTTGGTTGATACTTTCAATTGGCTTTAATAGCGTGAACGGACGCTCTAGGTATTCGGCTTGGCTCATGATGCCCCCAAGAAATAGGAATAAAAAAAGGTCGCCACATTTGACGACCTTAACTTGCTGAAATGGGATGAATTAAACGTTGAACTGCTCACCGCCGATATTGTACTTACCGTTATCAATATCCACGTCAGTGATAGTTACGCCGTTATCTACCCAAAGGTGCTTGGTGATCTGCCCTGTCAGGGTCAAAGTTTGCTGCTCACGCATCTTGTTAGATGAGTATTCCATGCTCACTTCACCTGTCATGGTGTGCTCTGCATCGAAACGTTGATGCTTATTCATGCCGTTTTCGCTGTAGATGATCACGGTCTTATCACCATCTTTAAGCGCGCCTTTCACAACAGACGCCATTTCACCTTTAATGGTCACTGACCATTCAGAGGCTTCATAACCAACACACACTTTCTTACCCATAAACGCACCAGGTACATCAGCGTACACCTTGGTGTATTTAGGCGGGGTAAACTCATCCATGTTGTTGGTGATCTTAATGCCGCCAGGTAGCGTTAGCGTTCTGGCGTGAGTAACTCGATTAGACATAGCTCACCTTATTAGCTGAATGTTTTGATTGCGTCATCGATGTAAACCTGCAGGATTTCATCGCTCTGATTTAACTCAATGATTGAGTGCTCGTTTGGACGGTACGCACCCCAATCAATCACCAACACCCACTCACCATTTTTGTAGCGTTGCAGATTGTTGCGGGACGCATGGAGATAACAGCGTGCACCGATGATTTCACCATCAGCCTGCAGACTAGACAGCCAGTTACTTAACTGAGCAATGCGCTGCTTGAAGAAATCGAAATCAAGGTTGTATTCCATCGTGTCACGGTGAGACTTGGTAAGCTCACGGCACAATTGGTTTTCAATACCAATAATGTTGCCAAAGCTACCATCTGCAGTACGAGTACCTAAGAACATCAAACCGCCGTTCGGGTCGCGGATAGTAACCGATACGCCTTTTTTGTTGAGGTCTACCGCTTCACTGTTCTTATCGTTGACACGGTAGCCAACAATGCGAGCGATATCATCTAGTGGGGTTGGTGCGCCGTTCGGGGTTTGAGATGGCTTCACGCTGCAGCGAGCTGCCATACCAATCACTGACGGTGGAATAGTGTGAGACCAACGCTCACCGCTAACATCAGGGCACCATACGCGCTTATGAACCGCGCCTAAAAGCTCTGCGTAAGTCTTCGCATCTACGGTGTTGGTATCAGGTGCATCCGTCCAGCCTTCACAATAGGTTTGGTCAGCCAGTGCCGCTAGTGCATTGGCAATCTCAATGCCGTGAAAGCCCGGTACCGCAACGTTGGTTGGTGCTTCTTGGCAAGCTGCAAAGGCAGCAATACCTGTCAATCGTCCAGACGGAGACACACCGCCTACAATCTTGACTTTGGTGGCGTCATCGTTAGCGCCTTCTTGTTCGATAATGACGTAACAAGGCACCTTGGCGACTTCAAGGAAGTATTTAGCACTAAAGTAAAGCACGCCCGATGGGGTTTCGGTGGTGTCAATAAGCGCCAAGTCTGCAGGCGTATATAGCTTGATAGGTTCGCCATAAGCCACGCTTGGATCTTTGTTTGGTGCAATACCAATCAAACCACCAAGCTGATTATCTACCCCGCCCATGACGCCTAGCGGTTCACTCACTTCTAATGAGATACCGTTATGGTTTTGTGTTGTGGTCATTGCCATTACTTACTCTCTTTTTTCAATTTGAGGTTTTTGTTTCTGAGGTGGTACTCAGCTTGGGATGGCGTCAAGGTGATGGATTCTCCTTTCTCGCGCCAACGCTTGAGGATGCGTTTTTCTTTGAGCATCACGTACTCTCGCGGGGCGTTCGGGTTGTCCGTTACCTGCGCTTGGGTTGTTGTGTCTGAATTTGACGCTTTGGTGTTTGCCATTAGCATGCGCTCCAGATAAAAAGCCCTGCACTAAGGCAGGGCTAAGGGTAAAATTTAGGTGTAAATCGCCTGATTAGGTGGCTGTTTAGGATTCAGATGGAAGTGGATAACGGGCTTTAATTTCAGCAACCTTATCCATCCACTTCTGCTTAAAATCATCAGCCTTGGGGTTAGCTGTTTCTAATTCGTACTGCCATTCGATGTAGAGAGGATCGGATTCGCGCTTATAAGCCTTTGCTCTTAGCCCAACGTTCTGCCCCTCTTCAAACTCTTTTTGCTGCAGCACTGACTCAATCGTTTCTGTGTTCATGCCCAGATTGAGCATGTATTCACGAGACGTATCTGAGTGCGGCGTATCTTTAAAAATGTATATAAACATCTAGTTTCTCCGAAACGGCTCGCTAAATAGAGCCTGTCTTAGTCCGTGTGAGTTGGCGTGCGACGCGTGACCAAGCCACGATTGAATGTTTTGATTGATGTCTGATAGTGCAATTTCACCATTTGCGAACTGCTTCCGATATTTCCTTAATTTGGTTTTAATGCGCTTCACGCTACTCTTTCTAAGCAGGCGATGTGAGCCATAGATTTGGTAACCAAGAAAGTCGAGTGAGCGCCCATTCTGTTTTGCAATGGGAAACACTTGCGTCTTGCTGTTGGTTTTTAGTCTGAGTCTTTGCCAAAGAAACTGCTCTATCTCTTTTCGCCACTCATGCAGTTGATGTTTGTCATTGTGAATAATCGTGAAATCATCCATGTATCGCACGTATTCTTTGGCTTTAAGCGCGCACTTAACGTATTGATCGAGCTCGTTGAGATAGATATTAGCAAACACCTGACTCGTTAGATTGCCAAGTGGAATGCCAACCCCTAGCGCATCGCTTGGGCTGTTATCTATGATGTAGAAAAGCAGCGCCTTGGTTCGATTGCATTGCAGTTTTGCATTTAAAATGCTCTTTAGTATGAAGTGGTCAATGCTTGAGAAATAGCGCGAGATATCTGCTTTTAATGCGTATGCTTTGCCGTATTTAGCTTCTACTCGCCTGATAAACTTCTGCGCTCTATCTGCGCCTTTGTGCGTACCCTTGTTTCTTCGGCAGGCGTATGAGTCATAGATGTACCGCTCATCAAACAGCGGCTCGATGACGTTATAGATGGCGCGATGAATCACTCTATCTCGAAAGTGCGGTGCTGATATCAATCTGCGCTTTGGCTCAAATACATAGAAGTGCCGATACGGCGACATTTGATACATGTCCCACATCAATTCATTCTGTAGCTCAATGATGTTCTCTTCCAGATTGTTGAAGAAAACGAGTGTTGAGTTCACTTTAGTTTTGCCTTTTCGGCATTGGTACGCTGCGTTTAGTAAATTCTCAAAATCAAAAATCTTTTCAAACGTACAGCCAATTGACGCATCAATTGGTTTGATGTGTTTTTCAGCAATGGCTGAGGCGAATGCATCCTTTTCATAGTTGCACTGGCAGCACTCCGTGGAGTGGTTGCTTCTGGCGTTATCAAGAGCGGGACGGAAACCGATGTTACTGTTCGCATTCGAACGAGCATTATTGAGGTTGAGCGCGCCCAAGCCTGCGTTCGAGCCATTGTTCCAGTTGCCTCCGCGTATCGGGAATCGATTCCGTGCATTCATAATGCAGTCGCCTGTGTTTTGGTTTTTATGGATTTAATCCAGCCGCCTATCATTTTGCCTATTTCGACCAGTTGCCCTATCCAGATTTGATACTTCTTGAGATCGAGGTATCGCAAATCTTTTGCTAGCCGAACTCGCCTTTTAAGAATGGCGAGCTCTATATCCAAATCGGTGAGCGTGGTCTTTTTGTGATAGCGTTTGAATGCGGTCACAATGAGTCGTTGAAGTTGTAACATTGACAAGCGAATCTCAGCGCCCAATACGTGCTTTTCATGTTTTGGGAACTGCTTTAGTGCTTGATAGCCGTACATCAACATTTCTCGGCATTTTTCTTCAATGACTAAGGCGGTCAAGTTAAATCCTTTCTGGTTAGATAGGTAAAGCTGGGCTACCGCCCAGCAAACAAAGCTTCAGATGGCATTACCCAAAGAAAGCGGGACGGAAACCGATGTAGCTGAGCGCATACGAACGAGCATTATTGAGGCTGAGCGCGCCCAAGCCTGCGTCCGAGCCACTGCCCCAGCTGCCTCCGCGTATCGGGAATCGATCGCCATAATTTCGAGCGTAGATTGCTCCGGCAACATTGGTGGTGCTTGCGGACTCGATTAACAAGCGACGCAATATTTCAAGCGGCTGATACCCTTCTGACTTGGTGATGGCAGCGAAATGCCCATTACTCATTGAGGCATAATCGTGGCTGTCATCATCAATTGGACCGTTTCGTTTGGTTACGGCGTTGCTTAGGATTGGTGAGCCTACATTGCCTGACGTGTTATCGCTCGGAGAGTCAAAGTAAGCGTGGTGCTTATGCCAGTTTACTTCTGCGATATCAGGGTGATTATCAAGCGTTGTGATGATTTGTCCATCGTCCAACTTCATTTGATCCAGCCACTCCCAGACATTGCCAACCAAATCTTGCACCCCAAACTCGGTATGATCGTGACCCCATGTTGCTGGTCCTTTCCCTGCGTCTGTTCGTGCGGTACCCGATGTGTCGCCTGGAGTGCCATTATCCGAACGTCGAGCGGTTTCAATTTTGTTGTCGTGCGCTCTGCCGTAATTGGTATTGCCACGCGGAACAGTTTGATTTGCGTATGCCCACAATGCGATGGCAGCCCATTCGTGAATCGACATCATGTGCCAACCTGCTCCCTTGTTCTCGCAAAGCGACTTGGCAGTGTCGTAATTCACCGAAGTTCTCGGCTGAACTCCGCCAACAACAGAGCATCCACCATTGGCGCCAGATGAAGCGAGGTACTTAGCAATCAACACCTCGCCTCGCGGTGCGCCGTTGGTCAAGAACATGGTTGGGGTTCCAGTGCCGAGCTGCAGGTCAACGCCTGTGTTTGCCAGGATGGCAGCATTCACGTCTTCATAAGTAAAGCGAGGGATGCGCACCATGATGTTTGGGTTGCCTTGATCGTCAATGATGATTGTATTTCGTCCGCCACTTGCGTCTTCGATAGCCTTTTTGTGCCCTTCGATTGCGTAGTCTGTTAGTTCACCAACCTTTTGGTTGAAGGTATTTTCAGCAGCTTGAATGGCGGAGGTTGATTTTGTTTCGACTTTTTGGATTGCTTCGAGGTGGTAAGCCGCAATTTCTTGAGATGCAGCAGTCTGCTCTTGAGAGGCTTTTTTAACTTCTTGCAATTCCGTTAATATTTCAGACATTTTCTGACTCCAATTGGCGCACTTTATCGCTCAGCTTCATGTGAGCAAACAACTGCTTTGTTTGTAGTTTCTGGGAGCGAGTAAACGCCACAGCGTCACTCATCATTTGTTCATCAATTAGGATGTTTAGATTTTCAATGCCGACGATAATTTCTAGAGAATCGGTGGGCAGGGCGGATAAATCCATTGTGAATGGAATGATTACGTGGGCGTTTGCCGCCTTGTAGTTTAGCGTTGTGCCGTGCTCAGAAATCACACCCAGAAGGGTACCAGTCGATAGCCAAATTCCAATCTCTCGAATGGAATACTCAGCGCTACCGGAGAACTTAGCAGTGCACTGTAGCGATGTTGCGCTCATGTCCTTGTATTCTGAGATTTCGACGCGCTGCTTTTCATTCTGCAGCATTTTTTGTGTTGGACTTGGGGTGTACGCTCTGTCGCCTGCAGATATCCATTTTATTTGAGCTTGAATACCGCTTTCTTTGGCGCTGATACACTCCGCTAAGCCTTGCTCGGTAATCGTTACGGCTAGGGTCATGGCGTTCTCGCTGTTGTGTAGATATGAGTTACTGATATTGGGTGAGAGCTAACCGCTGAGCCTAGATGAACTTTCCCGCTCAACTCGGTTTGATTTAGCTCTGCTTTCACTGACATTGGGTGAATGGTGACAGGGGTTGCATGCCCCATACCTAATGCGGCGCTACCTTTGACATCTAACTGCCAAAGATCGGCTTTCGTTTTAGTGTGTTGAATACTGACGCTTGGCGCACCTGCCGCTTTCATTTCAAAGGACTGAGACACACCAAACGCCAATGCGAGCTCTATTGTGTCTCTTTCCGACTTCACATGATTCAAACGCTCTATAAGTCGGTTTGCACGCTCTTGGGTGACGGTTTGATTACTCTTACCCCACGCCAACACATAAACCGTATAAGGCAATCCGCCCTCAACTTGCTTCCAGTGAGTAATTTGCGCGGTGTAGTCCACTGCATCTAATGCCTGCGCTATGCCTGCGTTGGTACCGCTAGCTTGATGGACTGAATAGGACACGTTAGTAATGGCGCGCTTTTCTGCTTCGCTGTCACTAAAAAACCAATCATTAACGCCTCGTTCTGACGCCATCAGGGGTAGTAACTCCTGAGTAGTCGTCATTGGGTCATTAATGGTAGCTAACACATCCTCGCTCTTAACAAGCGCTTTCGAGCCTTCTTCGTAGCTGCGTTCGAATGTAGTTCGGTTGTCAGGTAAGAGGGTGTCTTTATCAATTGGTTCTGACATTCACGGTCACCCCCTGACAATATGGCGCTTCAAACCAATCGCATGCCACATCGCTTACAGGACTGAGAATATTCAACCGTGTGGCGTTGTGGTTGTGAGCAATTTGATCGATGCGTGATCGCTGGATGATTCCACCCAATTTGTGTTGTTCGTCGGCGTAATCGTTGAGCGCTTTGTTTAAGCCCTCTCGGTCTATCAATCGCGTTGGTGCGGTTTCTTCCCAAGCATCAATCGCTATTGAATAGGGATTGATATCAGCACTTGCTGTCGTGATGTGATCGGACTCTTGAGCTACGTCTGGGCGGGTGCAGTATGCCAACACTGCATCTTGCAAAGCTTGGTTTGCTGAACCATCCCCGATTGGAGAAAGTACACGAATTTGCACTTCACCTGAGTTTGGCGTCACCATTCTAGCTTCGGCATCTTTCGGACGGGTTACCCCTTCTGTTGATGTAAATTCAAAGCGTTGAATTATGACGTGTTCCGATTCGCGATACACAGTGATTAAAGGTCGCTCACCCAATGTCATGGCGTGGAACTTATAGCCGGTTCTCGTTCCCGTGGTTGCCAACCCATACGGGGCTAAGCTGTAACGAAGTAATAACGACGCATCAGATTCCATCACTGCTGGAATCGGTGGGAATACCGTGTTATCGGCGGGTTGTATCACTTGACGTGTCAGACCTAAGCGAGAGACCACCAAATCTATCATTTCAGAATCCGTGGCGGTTTCTGAAAAGTTCTGCAGGTACTTGTAGTTGTCGTTGCGGGTTTCTTGCTGTCGAAACAGAATCATTGAATCTAACAGCAAAGCGGCTGACTCATTGGGGCTGCGTAAGCCCGTAGTAAGTAACTGCGCCATTTCTTCGCCAACTTCTTTCACCGCATGCGGATAGAAGAAATCATTAATAAACCGCTCGCGCATCACTTCGAATGGCTCAACGGTCAAAATATCAGGAATTTTCACCGCACTCATAACTCTAGCACCTCTTTTTGTCCGTCATACGTGTAGTGAATTTGGGTGCGAAAACCTGTGCCATGTATCCGTATATCGACAATTGGGTTCACAATGTCAGATAAATCGTTGGCAGGGTTCGCAATGATTCGGTGAATACGGTTAATGGCTTTCATGCGGTTTTGCTCATTCGCCAGTCCCATAAGCTTGCGATACTCGCCGCCCACGTTTCGGCGCTTTTCTCTTGAACCTATTTGAGTAGTGATAGCTTTCGCCAAACGGCAAGCTGCTTGCTTGCCACCCGTCACCGTTAGCCCCGTGTTGGGGTCAATACCTTGCTGCATGCTGACCTCTTACTCAATCGGGGTTTCTGTTGGCTGACCTTCGTTGTTCACTTTGTGGCGGTGAATACTGAATTTCACATTATCTATCGTGGCATCGGAAAGCGCGGCACCGTTAGCAGAGAGCGAGAACGCGCCAGGCGAATAACTCACTACGGTTGGCGTTTTCACTTGAGTGCTCACATCCAGTGCGCCCTTAATCTTCACATCACCCGTTTGGGTGTGGGTTCCTTTGGTGTTAGCTGTGCTTGCGGTTCGGTTGTACTCACTGGTTTGCATTGAAATTACATCCGATGCCTCAACCAGAAAAGCGGGGGTTATAAACTTAACTGAGCTATCCGCTTCAACTAAATAGTTACCGTCAAAATCTGACGTCACCTTGAATACATCTAAAATACTTAAAATGGTTTTTCGTGGGTCGGTGTCATCAGGAGAGAAATCAGTGCAATACGCTGCAGGCAGTGCGATTGCTTGCGCCTCATCAACGCCACCCGATAGATTCAACACCACCACTTGCTCACCGAGACTAGGCGCACGCCATTTGATCACTTCACCCGCTTCAAAGGCTATCCATTGAATGGGGGGCGATAAGTAGTCCTCATCTGAGTTCGGGGCATAATCAATGACAGCTTTAACCCCTGATACTGATTTCACGCGACCTAATCTGATCAGGTTTCTAAGTTGACGCTCAAGACCATTAACGCGCTGAGTAAGCTCAAGAACCGCTTTCGTCAGATTCATAGATTATTTGCACCTCGCTATCACCCTCTTGGGCTGTAATGGACTTAAGCAAGAACGTTTCATCTTCTAGGTTGCCGTAGCGAATGGTTTGAATGAACGTGATGGCATAACCTTGATCGTTCGTGTGCCACTTAAGCGGGTAACCTTGGATTTCTTCGGGTTCGTCTACGCAATCAAAATCAGGGTTTAGCGCTCGACTCACGCCGTTTTCGTCTTCGCCCATTTGTTCGGGGTCAACAAAATACTGACCTGTTACTTTGGCACTCACAAAACCGCCAATGTTGGCAGCTTCAACGCTTGGCTTTGATACGTTCTTAGGCACTTTGACCAACACCGTTACTTTAAGCGTGTTTTGGTGGCGTCCATCATCGGAATAACTGAACTCTTCAATTTCAGGCAAAGGCAGTTTAATGAATGGCTTGGGCTTGTCTTGCTTGTCGGGTTCGTCGTCATATTGCACTGTGGCTCTATCCCCAACGGCTTTGGTGAGCAGCGAGTGAAGCAGCTCAACATAGTCACCCAGATTATTGATGTAGCTCATCTAAAAACGCCTCTCTGTAAACGTCTTGGATTTCCGCCTCTAACTGTAGAATTTCTCTTTCCATGTCAATTTCAACATGATCGGAAACTCTCTCAACGGGCGGTGATTTGCGCTTACGGCGCTCTCCTTTAGGTAGGGGCTTTCGGCGAGGTTTTGGTTGCTTTGCCCTTTCTCGAACTCGTCTCCAAGCCAATATTGGGCTGTTATTCATGGACTGAAAAAACACTCGGTTGTAAAGGTAGTTGTTAGCAACCACCCCGCCATCAACTTGTTTGCTGTCATTGATAAACGCTATATTTATCGGCAACAGTCCATACCACATTGATGTTTGACCATCTTTAATCTTGCCTGCTTTTACGCGCCTTGAGATTGACCTTCGACTTATGTTTAGCTCTTCCCCTATCCTTTTTATAGATTCCTTAGTTAACCATTTTTGCGCGACCTTTAGTGCCACCTTGGCGCATTTGTTGATATGCTCTCTGTCAAAGTATTTTTCATCTTCTACGCTAAGGTGAATTGTCGTCATCGCTGTGGCGTCCAGTCGGTTTTGGGCTTGTCATTGAGCGGCTGCAAAGTGTGTAAGTAGGTCGAGGTGTTAAAACGCTGGCTGTTAATCACTTCAAACTTATCGCCGTTCGGGTGAACGCACTGCGTACCTTGAGCGAGCAACCCGCTGTGGTTTTTCAGTTCGTGCGTGTCGTCCTTATAGCGATAACGGCAGGGAACTGCTTCCCCGCCTATCAACCACTCTTTTGAAAAAGCCGAATCAATTAAATGATCCATTGCCTTACAAAATGCCAGGTAAGTACAACGCTTGTTTACTATGCTCAGTGATGAATGCACCAATTGGCTTATCATCAGGAGCGACGGGTTTGGTCACGGTGAACTCTTTTGCTGCTGAGTCAAAGTAAGCGTATTCACCTTCATAGCTTGGCGTGTCGCCATCTTTGAGCGGGAAGTCTACAAACACCCCTTGAACTTCGCCTGTAAACGGCTGACCTTCGTCAGCATTCATGGCAGGAACAACCAACACCACACCTATTTTTAGGGGGATGCCATATTGAACGCCGCCAGTGGGCGCGGTAAGGGTTAGATTTTCGTTGTTAGCTAGTAAGCGCATAATCTGTTCTCTTAAACGAAGAAACGACAACGCCACCCGTTAAGGTGGCGTCTCGTGGAGGTTTAACGCATAGCCTTTCGCTATGCCCTATGGAGTTAAGAAGCGGCGATAATGTTTTGTTTCATCACGCCTTTGCGATCCACTGGCTGGATCACTGAGTCGATGTAAATTCGGATAGTGGCACCGTCCGATTTCCAATCTTCTTTGGTTTCCACCTGCACGCCGTCTGCGTCTTCGTGGTAACCCTCAACAAAGGAAACATGATCGTTATGCGTAAAGGCATACGCCACATCAGTACCCGCTAGGTCAGCCAAACCTTGAACCTTGCTGAATGCTTCATACGCTTCATTTGGTTCGTCTTTAATGGTTTCCGCTTTCATTAGAGCGCTGGCTTTCTTAGCGCGCTGGTTCGACGTTAGGTAAACCTCTGGCTTAAGGTAAAGCGGGTTACCTTCACTGGTTTGCGCGTCTGCCATTTTGCCTGACATATCCGCCAGCGTTGCAGAGTCAATCAAACCGTCTACTTCATTGCCTGACGCTTTACTAAATAGCGCTTTGCCATCTTTCAGTTTCGGGTTGCTCTTAAGCAGAGCAATCAAAGAATCTGCAGGAGCTTGAGCACAGTTACGCACTGCCTTTTGGACTTGCGACGTGATGAAATCAAACTTATCGCTCATGATAAGTTCGCGGCTTACTTGGATTTCATAACCCAACGTAGAAAGCACCGCCGTATCACCGGACGCTTTTAGCTTCACTTGAGTGAACTTACCACCTTCGGTTTTCACACCAGGCTTACCAAGATCATTCATGATGAGAATGTCATTGGTACCAAATTTCATTGGTTGGCGTGTCACCAATGGCGCGTGCCATGATTCCAGATTCGCCACTTCGTTAATGATCAACGCGCCCACATGCGTTTCAATGATATCGCCTAGTGAGTGGGTGTTGTTGGTGAACGCATGAGCAACAAGCTTTTTCTTGCTCATCTGCGTTGCGTCCGTGTCGCCCACATAACCTGCATGAGCGCGCAGAGCTTCGGTGGCTGACATATGACGGTAAGGGTTGTTGTCATCCCATGAGCACGCTTTAAGGCGAGCACCAAAGTAGTTGCTAAGGTGAGATTGCGCAGCACTTGCCGTTAGTGCCGTTTGTTGCCCTGCAGGGGTTGGTGACTGTGGCTCACCACCTTCTGGCGTATCACCTTGCGGCTCTAAGAACGCCAGTAACTTAACGCGAGCAGTTTCAATATCACAATCCATATCTTCCAAACACTCAGCCTTTAGCTTTTTCGCTTTCGGGTATTTGGCAAACAGTTGGTTGATGCCTGTTTTGCGCTGCTTTTCTTGTTTCTTAAACTCTTCGTATGGCATGTCGTCATTCTCTGCGGTTAATTTATCAGGAGAGGATTGGCTTGGTTCAGCCGTTGGTGAATCTGGCGCGGTGGGTTCACCATCCTCGCCGTTGTCTTGCCACATAGCGACAAGAGAATCAGGAGCGTTAAACGCTTTTAAATGCTTAAGCTTAGGAGCGTTGAAATTAGACGCTTCTAGCGGGTTGTCTGACTGCTCGTAAATGCCAGTACAAAGCCCATACTCAACGGCCTCATTAGCACTTAACCAACAGTCAGACTCCGCGATATCTGCTCGAATATCGTCTTCTGTTTTGCCCGATACTGAGGCGAATAGCTCAATCATTTGGTTATTAATGGTTTCGGCTTCATCAGCACGGGCGCGCATTTCTGCAGCTGTGCCATAAGCCGCACCGTGGCATTGATGAATCATAAGGCGCGCGGTTGGGCGAATGTAACGCTCTTCACACGCCATGAGCACCACGGAGCTTATTGAGGCACACACCGAATCAACAATGCCCGTCACTTTGCCTGGGTAATCTTTAATGGCGGCATAAATCGCCATGCCTTCATCCACTTCGCCACCATCGGTGTGAAAATGTATCGTAAGGTCTTTGCCATCGTGCTTGCTCAGCTCATACAGCATTGTGCTTGCTGAGATTTCCCACTCCCCGATATAGCCATATAAAAAAAGCTTCACGCCCTCTGCGGAAGCTTTCAGCTTGTACCAACTTTGGGAGCCTTGAGCTTTTAACTTACTCGTCTTTTTTGCCATCTTTGCTATCCGTTTTGTTTGCGTTTTCGTCTGCAACCATCGAAAGCAGCTCGGTTAGCTCTAACCGTTCCATTTCGTCTTTTTCTTGCTTGTACATCTCAAGAATCGAACTTACATCCAAACCACGCTGAGCAAGGGCTAGCGTCAATGGCAGCATGCCAATGTCTTTAAGGATTTTGATTGAGGTTGCTTCTTTGTATGGGTCAATCCACGGCATGACCGGACCAGTAAATGAGGCGTCATACAGTGTTGACCAATCAAGGTCTTTGGGTGGAACAAGCGTTTTGCTTAGCGTGGCGGCATTAAGCCACCCCTCATAAGCAGGTCGCACATGCTGGCGAACCATTAAGGCACGCAAGATGATGTAACCCGCCCAACGGTCAATCATTTCTTGGCGTTGAGCTGAATACGACTTGTTGTAAATCCCTGTTACGGCTGAGTTATTCGCGCCAATCGTACCTGTGACATTGCGCTGTTGATGCTGCATATACACATCAGCGCTTTCAGCCCCTTTAGCCGATTCAAGCGTTTGGAACTCATCATTTTTGTTCGCTTCTAATACGTTGCCGTATTCAAAACTCAATGGTTCGTCGTATTCGTCTTCTTCACCATCATCACCCTGACCAGGTACATATTGACCGCCTGCCTTTTTGTGAACCAATACGATTCTGGCAGCAACCAAACGACCAAGACGCACCGCATCTTCATATTCTTTTAAGTTGTGAATACTGAGCAATGCGGGGGCGAGTTTTGAAATACCACGCAAGCCACCAATGCGCGTTTGCCAACGGGTGTGTAATACGTTCTGAACTTCAACAAACAATGGCTTTTGAGCAAAGGCGGTCAAGTCCGGTACAAAGTAATAACCTTTTGTGCGGTTGTACTCACCAAGCTTAAAGCCGTTAACGATGTTGTTTTTCTTGTCGTAAAGATCGGCGGGGATGTGGTCACATTCAAACGGCTCAATACCAAAAGGCACATCACCTAAATACTCATGACCATCAAAGGCGTAGATACGCGAAAAGATTTCACCATCACGAACAATCGCACGACAAATCAACTGCTCACTGTCAGCCCTCGACGTTCGACCATCCATACACCAATGGCGTGAAGACTTCTCATAAGCTCGTTGAATATGCTTTGCAAAATCAGTAGCTACAGTGCCATCTTTCAACTTTGGCTGAGGCTGCACCACCAATCCATCAGCACCAATGACATTTTTCACCACCTCATCCAATGCCGTGGCAATGATCGGGTAGTTTTCTTCAAACCATCGGGCTTGTTGCGCCAAAGGCAATTGGCTGATTTTGGCCAGTTCCTTGGCGAGCTTCTTCTCTCGCGGTGGTCGCTTGCCTGTTTTTGGTGTTAACGCTTCATAACTGGCGTTGAGCCTCTTTCTCGCCAGCATGCGCGCCAGCCCTTTCTCTGGGTCACGGTAAGCAACGATTCTATCTATAAAATTCATGCTTCCCATATCACACCCTTGCTGCGTATTGACGAGTTCGACCACGCTTTGGATTTCTTACGGCAGCTAACTGAGCTTGCAGCTCTTTGATTGCCGCCTGGACGGTACTAAGGTTTGCTCGCTGCAAATCTCGTTCGTCTTCGTCCTTGATGCGTTGACCTTGCTCTAAAATTTCTTGTTCGGTGGCTTTATAACGAGCCAAGCGAGCTTCTAAATCTGCAATGCTGCTCATTAAGTTAAACCTCTTGATATCACGCGCTTGCGTTTGCGTGGTTGCGATGCGGTGGTGTGCTCGCCTCGCGTTGAAACGTTCACGTTTATATTCAGTGGAGCCGCCCAATTTGGTGGTTTGTTCCAATCAATCGCCATTGCTCTTGTATGCCAAAGCCCTGCAAAGGCGTACTGAGCATGGTCAAACGGTTCATTGTTCTTGCCTTTCGGGCAGTACCAATGACCTTTGTCGTTTTTCTCCTCCGACAAAAGTCCGTTGTACCAATCTTGCTTAGCCCAAAAAGGAGGACGGAAATAACGAGGACTATCGCTTTGTTCATTCATCATTGATGAGTAAACAGAGCTTTTCACCACATTGGAGTTAATGTTGAGCAGCGGAATATCACCACGCGCTGCCATTGGGTGATCGCTTGACGAATCAGGCTCACTGATTTTTGTCCAGCCATCCCACTCCTTTTCTCTGAATGCTCGCGGGTTACCCTTAAGCAACAGAAAGCGGCTTTCTAAGCCTTTCTTCTGCAGCTCTCGGTAGAACTGATACGCATGAAACGTGGTGTTACCCTCGCCCTCTTCGTTATCTGAACCACCCGAATCACACAAAGTTAGGCGGGGAACGATGGTCAAATCAGTGCCATCTATGGTGTATTCTTTGTTGATCACCTTGTCGATGATTGGTAGCCAGTCATCCACATAAACATGAGGCTGTACGCGCTGCGGCTCACCCGCCTCCGTTCTCTGCTCGTTAAGTAAGATTTGAAAGCGGTCTATAGGTTGCCATTGGCAGTGCTCAGCAAATGCCGTGACTTGCACATCAAAACGGCTGTTTGCACCGCCCTGTACGTCGATGGTTGCCAGCAAAAATCGCGTATCTGCAGGGGCAACGCCTTGCGGCAACTGGTAATCCGTCGCCCTTTCTTGCAGGCGCTCACCTGTCAGCTCAGACTCAACCGCAATTGGGGTGTAAGGTCTGCCAACTGTGGTGTTAAAAAATGCCTGCAGTTTCGATTCATCCCCGAACTGCTCATAGTATTCCCAAGCATTCAGGTATTCGCGCACCATTTCAGACCAGTCATTGAAAGAAGCACAAACCCCCTCAAACCAAAATGAACGGCGGCGATTGTTTGGCGGCGTAATATCTTGCCGATTGCCTAGCTCGTCAACTTCTGACGGGTACATATAATCACCCGCCAAATTCAATTCATACTTATCGGTGGGCTGCATCTCATGGGAGCAATGAGGACAATTCGCCCTCACTGAATGCTCGTCTTTATCATCCCAAGTGAGCAACTCCCACTTTACTGGGTACCACTTATCGCAGTTTGGACAGTTCCAATACCAGACCTCACAAGAACCCTCGTTATACAGTCCGGTAACACCTCCCGCTCTTGGAGCTTGGTGGGGTTTTAAGCCCTCCTGATCTTTGACAGGGATACGAGAGGGGCTAGCTTCTGCAATGCAAATGCCATCACTACCACTTTGCAGAGTGCGCTTCGCGCCACGGGCGAACTTATCACCCTCGCTGCCGCCTGCGCCTGTGCCGTCATCCTCTGAGCGGTCATAATCGGTAAAAATAACCACCGCATAACCCTGAGCAGAGAGCGCATCATTGGTGGGTGAGTTAATGGTTACGGTGGAATCGTTTCTAAATCGCTTACGCTCAGTGCCGTTATCATGTCGATTTCCGGTCATAAGCTTTTTGATTGGCTCAGTGTTGAGCACCATTCGACCTAGCTCTTTATCCGAATAACCACGCGCAGTACGCTGACTGGCAAAGATCAAAAGAATGTCGCCAGGGTTTTGCCAAACTCGATAAAACACCACGCCATCTAATAGCGTTTTTGTTTTGGTCGAACGAGCGGAACCCATCAAAGCAATTTCTTGGCACGTACGCTCAAAAGCCGCCAATAAGGGCTTTCTCATGTATGGCGCTATGGAGGAGTCAAACTTAACCACGCCGCCTGCGTCTGCGATATAAAGGTAGGTATCGCACGCTGTTACTGCGTCGATTTCTTCTACCTCGACCACTTCTGCAGCCTCGTTAATCACTGCTCTGATGCTCTTGTAACTCATCGGCATACTCCTGAGCAGATCGAATAACTTCTTTCAACATATTAACGAGCTTGTTATCCAGCCTTTCAGAGTGTTTACCGCTCCAATCTGGACAAATCCGCTCAGCCTCGGTGGGGATTTGGCGAAATTTCTTTTTCAAAATGGCAAACATGCCTGAGAACATCGCCACGGCTTCGGCAGCTTTGACCAACTGCCGTTGTTCAAGCTCGCGCTTTTGTTGCTGACCTAGCGCCATTTCGTACTCTTTAAACTCTTTCATTGAGCCGAACGCTTGCAACAGCTCTTCAATCTCTTCGACTTTGCTATCACTCAACGTCCGATTTCGACGCCTACTTGCTTTCTTTTGCTCAACCAAATACGGCGCAAGATCTTTGCATTCGAAAACATCATTGCCGCGGTTATCTTTTCCACACGGTTTAATGTCGTTTTCTTCAATCACCTTTTTAATTGTGTTGGGTGATTTCTTCCAATAGTTCGCCGCCTCCGTTTTGTTCATTGCGTACTTGGAGGTCATAGAGAACGCCTCCTATGCGTAAACGTGAGGCATAAAAAAAGCCACTTCAAAAGAAGCAGCCTTTATGCATTTATTAACTTACCTTTATTTTTTAACAGCTTATGAATGTATATTATTGGTGATATACATTTATTGTTGAATGCCGACCATCTCACCAGAAAGAATGTCTACTTTTGCGGTAACGCTGTTCTTAACCTTAACGCCTTGGTTGTTGTTCACTCTAAACGTTGTCTCTACCAAGGCATAAGGCGCTCCGTCCATCACTAACCTAAACTTACTGCTAACATGCTCGTAAGAATCTTTATCACCAATAGAATTTTTAAGGGCTTTTTCCAAAGGTCTAAAAGCACCATCGTACGGGCTAAATTGCTTTTCAAAGTTATCAAAACTGATATAGCGATCTAAGAATTCATTCTCGTAAGCTTCTTTGCACCATCCAGCAGCTTCGCTGAATTGAACATCTTTACTTTTGGTGTAAGACATTTGGCTGATACAAGCATAAACATCATCCAGAATATCGATAGGTAACCCCGACTCTGACACATAGCCTTCCACTATGTCTTTTTTAGCGGTGATAGGTTCACCTTTAAATTCGCCTAGTGTTTTGTTTTTGAAGCCATCATAGCTCCCACCGCCTGACACAAAGACTAAAACACCCACCGCAACGGCAAAGCCGATAATTACTTTATTCTTCATTAAGCTAACTCCTTTAAGCATGCTTCCGTGAGCATATTTAAAGGAGCGTCAGAAATCGACAGTTACTAAGGTTAGCCTTGCTCTTTTGTGATCTTCATATAATCACCATAATCAATGCTGCGCCACCACTTAGAGAACAATTTTGCGCGAGCAATGCGCTTTTTAGGAACGCTATCAACGTTTGATAGAATCCAAGCAGCGGAAACAATCAATGATAAGGCTGGGTTGCTTGCCAGTTGTGCAAACTTTATCAACTTCAAATCCATGCCAAACGCTTTCAAAATCTCTTTGCGGTATTCATAAAAGCCGTGGTGATGCTGCATAAGTCCAAACTGATAATGCGAGATTGAGCACACGCCGCCAAATTGACTTTTTACCTGACCTGCGTTCGACTCTACCAAAGTGATTTCATACAACAAACGGCCAAGGTTGCGCACGCCAAATGCACGACCTACAAGAAAACAAGCATCTTTAAGATGCGAAGGGGATAAAGCGCCATGTTCCATTTACCTAGCTCCGTTACTGGTGCAACTGATTGCAACGCCAAATAATTAGCATTGTGGTGATTATTATTTTTTGCCTTTCTTGGGGTGAACGAACCCGCACACGATTAAGTGTGTAAATGTATATTATTGGTGATATACACTAATGCAGCGTTACCGATAATTGCTTTTAAGTAGGCTCGGTTACCAATCGAGAAAGGGAACCAGCAAACTACCGACGTTGAAAATGATTAGGTTTATTCGCCTAACCCCCTAATAGAAGGTTCCCTTTTGGCAAACTTAGAAAGCAAAAAAGCCCGTAACAACCGCTTGGGTTATCACTAGGCTTTTATGTCTGAATAAGTTTGTTTGATGCGCTGCACCCTACGGGATAAGCGGCTTGGCTATGTCTATGCATAATATGACCTTTGGGTTGTGTTTACACTTACCACCAAGGTTTCCAATCTTGGGTGGCAAGCTAGAACGAGGTTGGAAACTACCGCCCCAAAGAAACGGCCTGCCTAAGCTGCCCCGCCCTAGCTCACCATAGAATAGGTGTGCGCAGACGCACAGCATCACGCTGTGTCTTTGGGTGTGTTTCGAGGTTTCCAATCTCGGTGTTGGATTTTGCCAACACCTCGCCATTGTTATAAATGCACATATGCATGTCAACGTTTATACGCCCTTTTTAAAGGCTTGCTGCGCCACAAACTTGATTATATGAATGTGACCTAATGCGCCAAAGATGCCGTAAACCACCGTTTGGCTGTATGACATACCTTGCATTAAGCCCAAGTGCCACGCCCCGAACGCCATTGCTAATGCAATGAATAACTCAGCAAAGAATATCTTGGGGGAGATCTTTTCTGATTTCTTCAACATCACGCCTAACCTGGCAATAATAAAAACCGCAACAAACAACAAAAAGCCGTTTGTCTCTTTGTCATTCGTTAACATAAAGCACAACCTGATTAGTTTGAATGTTTGAGAAGTGACGGCATAAAAAAAGCCCCTCGCTTGCGCTAAGGGGCTTTGGTCAACGTCAGTTGGCTATCGTGAGAATTAAGGGACTCTTCGACGATGGAAAAATACTACTACACGAGGTCAGGTTATTGCAACAATAAAAGCTCACATTTGAGTTATTTTTATTTACGGAAGAATGATCAAGGCTTAAATTTGAGTATTATGCACAATATAAAACGCACGCAACGCTAGCTTATCTAATGAATGAAACTGACTTGTGATGTTGTCGTTATGCTTATCGTAGCATTCAAAGTAGGTTTGTTTTTTAACGCCAATCGCCTCAAATAGATTTCGTTGCAAACAATCCACAAACTCCCGCCGTGTAAGGCGTTCAACCAACATGGTTTGTACTTTTTCCTTAGTTGGTTTGCGGCAGTTATCTAATGGCAGCTCATTAATAACCACATTAACCAAAGAAGGTACCAAGCTGTTCGATGGGCTTTCCCCGTAACGATACACCAACCACTTAGCCAGATGGGTGGGTAGGTTTTTGATTGTTCGCTGCACCCTTAAGTGCTCAAACACATCCTCGGAACAATTAAGTTTTGATGTCCCTTTACGGCGAGAGCTAGTTGCACTTAACGGCTCTGCGGGGCGCTCATTATCATTGGTAATACGCTTGGTGCTGCCAACATTAAAAATCGCCCTTTCAGAACCGTCGTTAGATTTCGACGGTTGATAGGTCGCAAGCGCTTCCATGATCAGCGTGCGGGTTGCTTCCAATAGCTCTTCGTCGAAACTCATTGCGCTACTCTACCTCGCTCATTGAAAAGTTATTGATGTTATGACGGGTACCCACTGCACCTGTCCCCGCATTAATCTTTCTTGCTTCATCCAAACACTTAGCCGCCAAGCCTAATAAACTGTCGATCATTTGGTTGGAGCTTTCTAAGCTATCTTTTTCATCGTACTTACCATCATGAGCTGGCTCTGCAGTGCTCACCATAGAGGCAACACTCTCTAGCACCTCGTTGATTGAAGCATCACAAGCCGTACCGCTTTCTATTTCCGGTAGCGTATCTAAAAAACCATGAATGGCGTAAATCTCTTTCAAAGCAGAGTCGCGGTATTTCTTAGGCAAGCAATCTAGCCACTGCCACTTCCAGCTAAGTGGCATAGGGTGAGTGCCTTTTAGGTAGCGGTGCACCATGCGTGACACGCTCGCTTCCCAATTATCTTGCTCAGCTACGGTGGGGTTTTCTGGCGCAAACTTTTTCAATCGGGGCGCTAGCATATCCAAAGCTAGTGATTTGACTGATTCATTACTGGTTAGCAACCAAGTTTGGGTGTGACGAACGATTATCTCTGATTCATTTGGAAATTTATTATTGTTCACTTTAAGAGTCCCCTTACTGACATTTAAGTACAAATAGCTCACATTTGAGCTTTATTTTAGCGTAGATTTTCGACAGTGGGTAGTGAGTTATACCTCTGTTTGAACAATGTTTTGAGTTAAGTCGAACATGTTAAGGGGATAGCGAACGAAGCTAATTATTGAATCACCGTGTCTTCACGCTGACATGAAAAGATTTCCATATGTAACATATAGTGATTTTAACGCTAAAAAACACTCTAAATACGTTCTTATGATCACTAGATGTTTTATAATCAATTTTAACGGAACATAAAAAAATAATAAAAATACTGGGCTTTACCAGTGGCTTACTACGCGCAAATTTCTGCGCATTATGATTAAAAACAAACAAATACAATGAGTTGCAGCCATTAAAAGGCAGGGACATAACAAACTATTCAAGAGGGATTCGCAACGCGTGGCACTTTCACTTTGCGTTGCTCACCCCCTTAACAGGGCGTTAGATAACAAGACATTTAAGCGTGATTCCCAACGCTTGGCATTTTCAGTTCAAGGTTGGGTTTGGTGTTTAAGGTGGTCAACAGCAGGTTATTGGCAACTTAATTGAGCGTTACATGATATAGGAGTACAACCATGCCAGAAGCACATGAGGTTTTTGCAGCAATCCGAAAATCTAAGAAGCTGAAACAGAAAGATTTCATCGGTATCGCAAGCCGTGCGACTATCGGCAGATTTGAACAAGGTGAAGGCGACTTGCCAACACAAGTGCTTATACGTGCCTTGCGAAAAATGAACATAACTCTAGGTGAGTTCGTCACCCGTATGGAAACGGAAGAAACACACGGCTATCACACTAAGAACGTAAATGTTTTGAATTGGGCTGATATCGACAAGGAAGATCCAGAACCACAAGGGACGGTCTTCTACCCAAACGGTACCAAGTTGGAAAGTTACGCACTTAAGGTTCGAGATGCTGCAATGATCTCTCCTGACTTTGCAATGAACTACCCTGTTGGTTGTTTCATCATTGTTGAGCCTATGAAATCAGTCAACGACAATACTTTAGTGATAGTGAAGGCAGGTGGAACATTCCACTTTAGACGCAAGTACCGTGGTAAGTACATTCCTGCTAATGGTGAGTTTGAAACGATAGAGAAAGGTGAAGTGGTAGGGCGTGTTGTTGGCTGGGTTGGCAACGGTTAACCGTCGAAATCTGACGAATTTTTTATATTTTTTTCACCAATAATGCGCCTAATTGCTCAATCTCTCTTTTCTGGCGAGAGATGATTTTTTCACTTTCCTGAGCTTTGGAGATCAAACGGTTATTGGTCTCCTGTTTTTGCTCAGTTATCAAACACTGCGCGTTATACTTCCCTTCTTGAAATCTCATTTTATTTTGCAGTGTTTGAACCTGACTCACCAAGGCGGCGTTATCCTCGGTGAGCTGCTTCTCTATGTCACTTTGACCTATCAAGGATTCGAGATAAGCCACCCGCGCCAATGCGTTTGCTAACTCACTGGCGTTTGGGTCAAAGACGTTCTTTAGATATGGGTCTATAGAATGGTTCATTAAGCCGCCTCCTCTGGCAACCACTCTTTCATTGCTTCGCTAGCGGCAATTGCTCGACGCGCCAAACGAATGTTCATAAGCGCACCGGGGTTCGCATGCTCGGTAAGTAACTTTTCAAGCGGCTGCAAAATCGCATCACTATCATCAAGACCGATAACGTTTAATTGAGAACATGCTTCTATCAACTTTTCCGCAACGATAGGGCGCTGAACCTCTGAAACTGAACCCTCAAGGTGCAGCTCGCACAATTCTTTAAGCTGCGCCAGGTTCGACTCTTTGAAGGAAATAGAATCATGCGTTTTCTCTACCATTTCAGGGCATTCAAGCGCAACTAAAGCGGCTCTTACTTCTTTGAACTCGTAATGCCCTTTCTCACCAAACATGGATTTTAGCTGGTTAATTAGAGCGCTGTAATCCTCACTGATATAACCGTTTTTAATGTCTGATTTAATCATGTTAAGAGCAAGTGGAGAGGCGAAACCATAGTAAGCTTTTGGCTTTTCCTCTTCCGCTTGCGCGTCGATTTCTGACGATTTTTTTAATAATTCTTTGAATGCACCTATCGCGCCTTGTTGGGAAATCTCACCAATTTGCACCACTTCTCGCAACTGTTCATCGCTCAATTTATCAGCCACATCCTGCAGTTGCAGGGGTAACCAATCTGGCGTTTCTGGTCTGCCGCAAACGTCCACGATATCCAGTTGGTTTTCTTCAAGAACTCGACAAGCCGAAAGGTGCTTATCCAGTTTTTTTGATACCCAAGAACGCATATCAATTTGCGTTGCGCCTTGGTTTGGCTCTGCCAACTCCCAAAGCGAAGTGATGTGATAAGCCTCGGTTACGAGATCAACCAGGTCTAAACTCGGTTCATTCGATTATTAATTTTCCCACTACGGATAGCTTCCGAAATCGACGGGCGACTAAAGCCCGTGATGTTAGCCAAATGAACGTTGGTTACTTCTTTGGCTCTAGTGGTGGCTTGCAGGTCTTGCTGCAGTTTTTGGAGGCGATTCATAGCTTCACCCTGACGTTAATTTGAGGATCACATTGATCACGCAACTGATCACCTTAATGGCACAAAAGTGATCAGTGGGATGAGTAACATTCCTTTAAATATCAATTTCTTGACTATGGATGTGCTCAACTCCATGCGAATCAATAAAATTTTCCAAACTCGACGTCTTCCCACCGCCATTCGTTTGATATGCTTCCAGAGTACCTACTGGGCTTATCCTACAGCTCTCAGAGAGGCGTTAAATGCCTCTGCGCCCATCGGCTCACCTAAAGAAAGCACGCTTTCATTTTGGCTTACAGGCGCATTTAGATATGGTTCTTCACGTAGATTTTCTCTGATTTCATCACGCTTCTTAGCAAGCATTTCAATGACCTGGGCGCACCGCTCTGACTGGTCATGCTTGACCGTTCTATCTACGGTTTGCCAGTCATCAATGATGTGCTCAATCAGCTCAAGATATTGCGGTGATGCTTCCGGTATTAGCGCGAGCTGCTCAGCAAGAACTACGGAAACTGTAGATTTGTTTAGGTACTCAGCCATATCAAAATGATTCCATTCAAGTTTGATGCTACGAGACTCAGAACCACCAAATACTCTAACGCCGCCAACTGCAGCAGTAAGAACTCTATTGACTCGTTGAAAGTCGAACATATCTAAGTCGTGCAGTTCGATTTGGATTATCCGGTTGAACGATTCAAGATACATTATTGCTCCTCTCATGAAAAAACACTGCTAGAAGTTCCGGTCAACCAAGGCCACATACTGCTTGGCGTTGGCACCGCGGCTTTTGATACAAACCTAAGTTCGTCCATTCCATCCCTTTCTCGCGTGCTTTTTTTAATGCAATCTTCTGGATTCATTGTCAGCTGATACCACAAATCATCACATTCGCTCGACCCACTTCTAATGCCTACACCTATCTCCCTGAGTCTTGAAACCGAACTAATGACTTGCTTCCTATTAAAATTCAACTCAGATGTAATGCTTTCAATGCCATTTTTGCCCACGTTGTCGAGAAGATGCTTAAGAAGCTTTTGACTGACTCTTGCACCATTCATTTTCCTCAAGAGCTTGTTGATTTCTTGTCGCTTTGATTTTGTTACTGCCATGATCACCCCACAAGTGTTTTGCTAGCTAGTTCAAATAACTGAGCAAAGCCCCAGGCAATAGCGATGCAACCAACCGCAAACTCAGCCAATTTTTTATCCCGTAATTTCGCCAACATACCGCCCCCTTAAGCGTTTATTTTCGACACGGGATAAATAATAACTGCTAAAGACTCATATTTGAAGCTTTTTGATACATTCCTTTGGGTTTAGTCCTCAGTATTGAGCTTTGAATCATATTTTCATGTACTTAGGTTGCATCACCCCAACTCACCATCTTGCGATTGTCTTGTTTTTTTCTTGAGTTAAGAATGCCTGCCAACGAGTTAGCACCTCTCGCTTTTGTGGTTCGATGTAGGCTTGGATGTAAGTTCTATCCAGATTTGGAATGTGATGATTGAGCAGGAACTTGATAACCAAGTGGTCTTCACTTCTCTCTGTCCAAGTAGTAGAGGCTAGCTTTCGTATGTCGTGAGACGTCCATTCGCTGTTAGAAATAGCTTTTATCAATCTACAGGCAGTCGCCTTGGATATTGGCGAGCATTTAGAATCACGTAAATTGCTTGGGAATATGTAATCGCCCTCATAGCCTTTGCTTTTTAAAAAGTTACGGTGTGACTTTAAGTATTCAAAAACCTCATCGGTAATTGGCAAGGTGTGCTCATGGTCTTTTGTCTTAATGTTCTCGGTTGGTAGGTACCAAGTCATGTTTGACAGATCGATGTGAGACCAGCGAGCTAAGCGCGTTTCGCCTTGACGGGTAGAATGGCTAAGCATCATATATACAAGCGTTTTCGCAATGGATGGTTCACCCTCTGTCAGTTTCATTAACTCAGGAATACGCCCAGGCTTTAGTTTGCCATCCTTGGTGGGGATGCCTTTGGGAAACGAGTTCTTGAATCGAATCTCTAACATAGGATTGTAAGAGATCATGCCTAGCTCATTGGCGCGCTCGAACGCTGCCTTTAATATGTTGAAGTAAGCTTTAATGCTGGCAATCGCGTATTTATCACGCTGCAGCACCCAAAGCATTTTTTCTTCAACGTTGATTTTCGACACTGCTCTAACTGGCAGAGTTCCAAGCAGCGGCATGAGCTGCTTGTTAATCGCACAACGTATTTGGGTTTGACGTTCTGGTGAAATGGTGTTGTTTTCTTCGTTTCGGTTGTAGTACCAGATAAGAAGCTCACCCACCGTTTCAAAGTGATCGGCGTTCACTGTCTTTAAGTTCTGACCTGCAGCAACATTAGCGCTAATCGCAGGTAATTGTTCTTTCATGTTCTTGGCAGACAGAAGAGGCCAAGAGCCGACTTTGCGCCAAACCTCTTTCCTCTTAGTTGAAACCTCACCGTTATGACCAACAACCTCAACGCTTTTTCTGAACACAAGCAACCAAGAGCCTCTATCACGAGCTGCGTTAAAACGAAGCTTTAAAGGAAGGTTGGTAAAGTTCAGTTCATGCACGTTTTCATCTTTTTTAAAGCGGTTAATAACAGAATCTAACAGCTCGCATTTTTTAATTAATTTCTTCTTCATGAGTAAGGGAACTCCGGTTTAATTTGCTTAATAATTATACCATTCGTCTAGCTTTTTGTAATTTAACTTATTGATTTATAAAGTTTAATTGGTTTTTAATATTACCATTTCGCACGCATATGATGCCCGTAGGGCATACAGCGAGCTTGCGAGCGGTGAATCTTTCGCCATTCAAGGGTTAGGGGGCGATGCTCTATCAGCTTGTGAGGAGCTAAGGGAGGAAAAGGTTACCCTCCTGCTAGACCTTGTATTGGTGATTAGGTTGAGGCAAAGGTGAAGTGAAAGAAGTGGTTCCACTAAATTTTTAGATAACGCGATGGGTTCCTGTCGAATGACAAAAGAAAGATATAGGTGGCCTCTAGAATAACCATTTGTGGAAAGGTAGAGATTTTGTCATCTCACGTTAGCGTTTTCGCACCTGCGCAGCAGGTAGAAGAAAAGGCTAGTGAGTCATAATGAGAGAGTAGAGTTATTTATATGAGTAGTTAGAGGGAGCACATTTAATACAGCGTGCGGTTCACAATTTAGATGTGGATAATATTCCAAATGCCACAAAAAAACACCTCGTGCAGGTGTTTATTATAACATAAGTTGCTGTTTTTGTGTGTGTTTTATGTTTCACGCAGGGGTTAGCCTCGCCAGTTAAGGCGATTTTAAACAAGGTTAATCAATAAGGGATATCGTCGATGATAGGGATAGAGCCGTCGAAGTGCGCTTTTATCTCGCTATGGCTATATCCTTTCTCAAGCAGCATGATTTGTTCTTGAGTGCGGGATAATGATAGATGGGAAGTGGCCGGGGTTGCTCCTCTTTTGGAGGCAGCCTCAGCTCGGCGTTCGGCGCGTTTTTGCTTGCGCACTCGGTTGGCGTGCTTATAGCCGTAGTTAACATTCGAGGCCGCAAGCGCCTTTTGGTTGCGTCTCACAAGTGCGGCTTCTTTGGCCCTTTTAATGGCTTTGCTAATAAAGGCCGCAGTACCAACCAAATCAAACAAGCCAATGAAAAGACGCTTGATCGAGTGCTTACCCTCGAACACTCGGCCCTCGACAGGGCAGGTGGTGAACTTGTATCGCTCGTTGGACAGATATAAGCCCGCTTCTTTGAGCGTTGCGATGCAGGTATCAACGGTACGACGGTGCATGCCAAGTTTATTTCTTGCCAGGCTGTTGCCAGCCGGAATAATGCCTCTTGCCTTGTCCATAGCCATGATGGTATTGGTGGCCAAGTCGAGGTGTAGCAAGCTACAACACAAAAACTTAATGCAGTTACGGTAGTGATCAGCACGAACAGAAAACAGCTTGCTGTACTCTTTTGGATTGGTGACCGTTCTTGAGCATCGCACCGCCGTTTCGAGTAACGCGTATGGGATAGAATCGGAGACGTCAAACCCTAAGAACTCGGTTAGCTCTTTGGCATTGATTTGGGCTTTATCGCGTGGACTCCACGCTTTTGGCTGTGCTGGCACGTCAGTTCTCGACGCGCTTACGCTATTAGTAAGCAACATGATTATTGTCTATTTGTTAGTCGTTGTCGTAGTTAGTAAGTCGGTTGGTAGCCGACAAGGGAAACTATATCCGATAAACACAAGAAAGATCAAGCACTAGATCGCTGTCTAGGTGACAGATACAAAAAAGCCCCGCGGATAAGGCGAGGCTTCTTCGTCAATTTGTTCGCTGTTCAGCACCACCTGGCACAGCTGACCGATTCAAAGCTAGAGAGACAATAATCTCTAATTTCGTTAAACGCCCGACTAAAAGCGTCTCGGATGGTTATATATTAGCGTTTAGAGGGATTGAGAGCAATTGCTATCTGATTTCACGCCTTATGTACAGCACCTTTTGAGTAAACGATCTTACCCCAAAATCACCGCTGTACCACATAAAGACTCAATATTGAGTTATACGGAAAACTGACAATGACAAAAACCATCAAAAACAACCTTAATGCACTGTTCGCCTTGGCCGATCGGCAAATAAACGATCTTCCATTTGTTATTGATGTTTCTGCAATTTTTTATGGAAATGAATGATTAACACTGGTTAAATATACAGTATTAATACTGTTCTTTCCAGAGGTACCAATGAATTTCGATGCGAACGAGCACTTGCAGTGCGCAGAAGTTAAAGCGCAGCAACTTACCGCCGTTGCAACCGCTGCGGGAGAAGCAGCCGAACAGATAGACCAAGCGACTTTAGCGCTCTGCTTTCAGGTTATAGAGCGCCTCGGCAGAGAGTGCCAAAAGCACATCAATCAGGCAGAAATCACAAACAAAGAATAAATGTATATTACTAATAATATACATCGGTAACTAACTGAGTTATATTGCCTATTCAGCACCACTGAAAATAAGGCATAGACATGACTCAAATCATTACTGTAGGCAACGGTAAAGGCGGGGTAACTAAAACCACTACCGCTGTAAACCTTAGCTACGAGCTAAGCAAGAAAGGCAAGCGTACCCTTATCATCGACTTTGACGGTCAAGGCGATACCACCAAATTTTACTTAGAAGACGAAACCCCTCACTATCTTGGGGATGTGCTTCTTGATAGAAAATTTGACATTAACCAAGCTATCTATCCCGCTCTTGTTAATGGCGAAGTTCAAGACAATCTATTTATCATTCCTGCTCGCTTTGATGATGCCATGACGAAGTTAGATATGGATTTATTCTCTGCACCAAAGCGAGAAGAGCGACTTAAACTGCAGCTCCAAAAGATAAGCGAGCCATTTGATTACATCGTGATCGACACGCAACCTGGCACAAGCGTTTTAGGATTGAATGCCATCAACGCCGCTACGCGATTCCTTTTTCCTACGGATTACAGCGAACACTCTATTGACGGCATTGAGAAGCTGCTTACGCATATTCAAGATGTACTCTTTGTTGAAGAAGACGAAATTAACTACACCGTTTTGCCAGTGAAGATCGACAACCGAAAGAAGAGTAAGAATGAATACGGAGAAAGCTACACACAAGAGCGATGGCCTGACAAGGTGGCCAAGACTAAGATAATGGACAGAACGGTTTTTGATGATGCAGAACGCGAGCATTTACCTTTATCGGTATTCAAAAAAGGTCACGCTGCAGCTCGTTATTACAACAATCTAGCATCGGAGATTATCAATGACTAACGAAGAACTGACGCTACTGGCAGAATTAAAAGCCAAACCTACCCGCGATCTTAAACCTGCAGAAAAGGCGAAACTAAAAAGCCTTGAGCGACTAGCAAAGAAAGAAGAGAAATCGGCGGCTCCCAAGCCAAAGCGAAACGAAACCTTTGGCGTGAAGCCAACAACTAAGCTGGTCGGTGTTCCTTTTCGCATTAGTGAAATAGATAAGAAAGTATTAACCGATACGCGAGATCGCATAGATGGGACTGAGCTTTTTTATGATCGCCTTGGTAATGCCAATGACCTCAGCAATAACATGCAAATGCGGGCTGCAATTTGGGCTTATGAGGCACTGAGCGACGAAGAGAAAGTGGAATACATCAGAAAGGCCAAGCTGGCGATGGTGAGATTTCAAGAATAAATGTATATTACTGGTAACACACAAAGGTCGCTTTATGCGGCCTTTCTTGTATTGTGGCAGAAAAGTTCGTGAGTGGTCTTTCGTGAACCTAGGAGGTAAACCAGGATATTTAACATATATTACCTAATATGCACCAAGCGGAGGCAACTTTGGCAGCTTGATGTAAAAAGAAAGGCTAATCGTCTATTTCTGACAGCTTAGCCTTTCTGTTTTTTGTGGATAAGTGGCTGTGGATAAGTAACAACCTAAAAAATTAAGCGAAAAGCAGATATTTACTACTTTTCTAGATCATCAGTAATTAACTCTGCCTTAGTCAGTTAATACACTTTTAAATTTAATGCCATGAGGAGATAACTCACCCTTAAGATTTTTAGGGTATTCGTAATAGTGTGAGTATCGATTAATTAGTGAACATAATTGATACCCACATTTATCAGATCCTATTTTTGTGTATTTGATTGATTTTTAGCCTTTTCCTCGTTCGGCTTTGGATTGAAGTATTCGCCTAGATCGTTAATGAGAAGTCTCATTTTTCTGTATAGAGGGTGATTGACCGTTATTTCTGGGTCTTCTTCTCTTAAGAACTCCAAAAGAGTGTTTCGTTTAGGGTGATTCATATTTTGGAGTGATGCCGCCAAACCACCTTTGGTGTAAAGCAGCTTCGCTCTAAGCACTTCAAAGCTATAGCCGCGACCATTTCTAAATACGGCTTTAATCGTGTTATTTAAGCTCTCTGTAACTGCGTTGGTATATCGATAATCCCACCAGTTAAAGATGTACTCGTGCCAGTTATCAATCGCTCGTATAGCATCTTTAAAGTGCCGCCTTACCGCAGGTGTGGACAAGGACTTCCAGTTTTCCCAGTAGTCTTCTGCTTCCTTTCTCGTGGGCATATCCCACATACCAAGATAAGCCTCCTTAGCGTTGTAAACTTCCATCAATGCAGGGTATTCCTCTGTCCAAAAATGGAACGAGGCAAGTTCGTTTAAGCCCTTAATGTTATCTCTACGTTTAAGCAGTATCTTGCGGTCATTCTTGAGCTTCTTCCGTTCCTTGTCAGATAACTCAGAGCGTAACGATTTACGCGCTTTCTCCATGGCTTCTCCAGCCATTTTAGCTACGTGAAATCGGTCGACTACTACCACTACATCAGGAAGCAACTGCTTGGCGGCACGTAGGTATGGTCGCCACATATCGATACATATAACATCGATGTTCTGCCAACCGCTCAGCCTCATAATAGCTTGCTGAGTAGCGACCTGAGATCTATCTCTACGCATGTCTAGGAGCGTCTTGTTTTCGATATCGGTCATGACTAAGTGCATACTCTTACTGAAGTGCGTTTCATCAATGCCAAGAACGCGAGGAGCAATCCAATCATGCTTATCTTCGATGATAGCTACGTAATTAGAGAACACGTTGCGTATCGTCCCCTCCGTTACGTCCAGTTCAGACGCAACGTGCAAGAATGGGACTTTGCCGCATCTTCTCATCACGTAGTTTTCGGCTCTCTGAGTCATGCGGAAATCGCTAGAAAGCCATTCTAAGTGCTCAAAGCATGTTTTGTTGCAGTCCTTGCATTTTAGACGCTTACGCTCAAACTTAAGCTTTACAGTCTTTCCATGCATAGGTGTGTCGGCATAAGGCTGAATTACCTTGCCGATGATAACTGTATTGAGAGATCCGCACTCGGAACAAGTGCGGTTTGGAGATGCAGATTGAGCATGAATAACATAGCTTTCGTCTAGTTCTTCATGCTCAATTACTTTTAGGTTTTCAATGTTTAGCAACGTTAGTTCCGTAGGTTTTAAGAGTCTCAAATAAATAATTTACCGATGTATTCTGAGAGGTCATGTTCCGAAACGTGACGCTCTCTGACCCTAAAATCTACGCCTACAATGTCATCACCCTCACAACTCTGAATTTCATTAATCAGTTCAGCCTTAACCTCATCAGGAGTCATATAGTATTGAGTTGTGTCACAGTGGCTAAGGCTGAAAATCCTCACTTTTTCTGATTGTTCAATTTTCTCTATTTTATGGTTTATTAGTCGATTTAGAGAGTTGAGTTCTTCACTCGTAAGTTGAGTAGTTCTAATGGCTTCTTCGATGATCGCAACTTTATCCATTATATGTTTTCCTTGGCTCATTTAATTACTTCCACTTCTGAATTTGAATCTCTAACTTATAGATACCGTAATCTTCAGTTTCAAGAAGCTTTTCAGCGTATCCTGTAGCCGCCACAACGTCTTCATTTGAAAACCAATACCCTGTTGTATTTATCGCAATTTGCGCAAGATTGTTCGAACTTGGCAGAGATACTGTCGTAGAACTAAGTAAATCTAGTCTTGAGTTAACCTTATTAACTAAAAACTCCCGATCATCTATTTTCTTGACCTCGCAAATCAAAAAGCCCTCATCAACAAACTTTGGATTGCTACTTTCAATCTTTGAGTATTGATGCGGAGTTTTAAGAAGGGGCAACTCAAATCCATTGCAATTTAAATACTTTGCTTCTAGTTCGATGTAATGATTAGCTTTCATAAATACACATTCTTTTACGAATTAAACATGTAGTAATCATAACAGCATTATGCACTCACGTACACACTATTTTACGAATACCCGATTTTTATAGACCTCATAAAGATCCGAGTCGTGATAAAAATGCAAATCATTGCTACCTAACCCACCTCCAACCTGAAACATCAAAGAGGGACTGCTTACTGTATTCTCTCTTAGCTGTATCTCAGTGATACTTTCAACGGTCTTACCTTTCCATTCCAATGTTACGCAAGGGCGTTGCATTAGCGTTGTGTCTTTCCCTATGTTGATAATTTTTATCATTTTACTTCCTTACATTAAATGTCGAACCAACACGAAACCAACAATTGAACAAGAGATCAATTGTGTACATATACACATGTAGCATTTTCATACACATATTGATTAGCTAATTGCTCAACACTCTTTTTGGTTAAACTTATTGTAATTAGGATGATTGCTTGCGTTGCAATGCCATGAATGAAAGCCATTCTCTCTGCAGAACTGCCACACCAGGTGACGAGGTAATTGTTTAAGTTCGTTGTTCAGGCGAGCGTAATTCGTTAGACTAGCTTGAGTCATAGTTATTCCCTCTTAGTTTTGATCGGCTTTAGGGTAATTGTGATTGCAAACCCCGTTCTAGTTTGGCGACTAACGGGGTTTTGTTTTATCTATATCTTGTGTTGGTGATGAGTACCGGCTTTCAATATGTAGTGGTTACTCACCCATTTTCTCTAAACAGTATTGTTCAAATTGATATAGAGACTCATCATCAAAATGACCAGAATCACGAAGTGACATCATTTCATTGAACAAGTGACGATTGCTTAAGTCCAAGTTAATGTATTCATGCAAGTGAGCCACTCGCGGCTCTTCTGTTCGTCGGTACCAGTTAGCAAAGGCAGTTTGAAAGAACAGCGCAGCTCTACCACCATCTTCTATTTGCTCTCGAATATCTGCCAACACTTCTTCTTGAGGGCGACCATAAGCAATAGGCTTGGGATTCATGACCAATGCGCGGACTGAATCAAGTATCTCCTGTTGCTGTGTTTGGTTGTATTGCGGTAATTGTGTGGCTAGCGTTCCTAGATAATCCGTTAGCACTGCTTGAATGTATGATTCGTTCATCTTGTGTCCCTTATTTGTTCTCAATCCACTCAAGAGCTTTCTCAAAGCCTTGAGGGCTAATATTGATATACCAATCCAAATCAACTTTTCTTCTCATGATCAAACCTCGCTCTTCGAGCGTTTTACATGAACTGCGGAAGTTGTTGGGGTGAACTTCTTTATTCAGCATTCTATTCACTGCGGCGTTCAAAACCGTTGATTTCGCTTGCTTATTCCCACGCATAAAGGCATGAGCCAGCCTTAGTAAAATCTCTTTCTGAATTTCGCTGAAACGATGATTGCTTGCGTCCATAATCCCTTAATCATTGCTACAATGATTAAGACAATACAGCACCTAATTCATTGTTGCAATGATTAAGGTTTGATATAGGTAAAAATGAGATAAGGGTAACGTTTTGGTTATTCACAATTTCGGGGGATATCTAAGGGGATAGATTGCCAGAGGCGGCATAAGGAAAGGGGTTCCCCCTTAGCAAGCTAAGGAGGAATAAAGGCAGTGGTAGTAATGTAGGTTTGATAAATGTCAGGCTCTAAGGCTGAATTAGCCTTAGCCACGGACTGTTTAACTAAGGCTCGCATGCCGTCAGACTTTGACGGAGGTTTGAAAGTCTGGGAAGCAGTGGCACATTGCTTGAGGTCGAGCAGATAAAGCTGCAAGTTCTTAAAGCTGCGCTCGGGTAAGTAAACCCCGTTGCTACCTTCGACTTCATACCACTCAAGATTTATTGGTGTCGGAGGGCAGCTTGTTGGGCTTGGGGTCGCTGAGCTGCACGCTGCCAGAAGCAGCACCGAACTCATCAGCAAAAGTTTCATTCGGGGTTTCATTGATGTTTTTCACCTGCTGTTGCTTCTTCTTTTGCGCTCTAACGGCTTGCCACTTTCGGTAGCCGTCTGCGATATAAGGGGCGATTTTCAGCACCCCTAATAAGATTTTGAGATAGGGCATCTACTGCATCCGTTTAAAGTGAATCGGGTTCTTATCCAGCTCGTTCTTGGCGTGTCCACGGTTCGCGGCAATACTCTCTAAAATAGAGATCAGCCAATCAGGGGCTTTTGCCATTGTTTCCGGTTTAATGAACTGGCGAACCTGCGCCCAAACAAAACCAAGCGCTAAGAAGATAAGCATCACAATGGCGTAGTATTCACCTGCAACCCACTTGATCGCCCCAAGAATCAAACCTGCTTCTTCTGGGGTTAACGGGGCAACTTCTGCCAATGCTAAGCTAGAAAATAGCGCGAACACTAAAGCAAAAATGTATTTCATGTTGTTGTTTCTCCAATAAAAAAAGGGCAGCTCATGCCACCCCAAAGTAAATGCATATCAACAATGATATACATTAGTTATCAATTGCCGCTAAACGGAGGTTTTCCGCAATTCGTTGTGACCAACCCCGTGAGAACTGAGACCACGTTTTAATGTCGTTCATAAAGTCCAAGCGCTCTGCTAGGAACTTTAAAAGCACATCATTGTGATCAGAGGCTTTGACTGCTGCCTCGGTTTTCTTGCCGTAATAGCCATCGTCTTTAGCGCCAACGGCACGCTGTAAGAAGCGAATAGCACGCCAAGAGCCGTGATTAATCGAAGCATCGAATAGCTGATACATCACTGCTTTGTGGAACGCTTCGCCACCTAACTTGAGCCAAAAGTCACGGTAATAAATCTCTTTGGCTTGCTCGATGGTGAGCTGCTTAATATTAAGGTCGGGGTAACTCATGGCAGCGATACCAAACTTCGTGCCTTTGCGTTCACCTTTACCCACAACGCCCGTTGTCCAGTTTCCACGGTCATCATATAAGTTTTGATATTTACCTTCGTGACCAATCACTCGCTCAAAGGCGATCAAATAAGCCTGCGGATACTTCATAGGTTCTCTCTGAATGATTAAGTAGGGCGGGTTGCTTCTACTTGAATGGTGTAAGCGGTGCGGGTTCCTGACAGGGTGACGGTTTCAATCGACCAATTCCCCTTAGAACGGGGAGAGTGGAACCCTTCTAAGTTCATAACAGATTCAGCAAACAAGCCTTGCTTACCGTTCAAGGTGGCAGAGAACTTTTGCCCCTTACGGTTGAACTCGGCTAGCTTCGCTTCTGCTCGTTGAGTCGCCTCATCGGCGTTTTTGAACACCTCTCTAATTCGGTAATAAGGCTCTGTGCCGATGATCTCAGTGCCACTATTGCCAGTTTCAGGCGTTTGCCATTCCGCTTTAATGCCTTTAAATCGAACATTGCTTGGGTGGGCTATCTTGGCAGTGCCTTTTTGCACATCCTGCAGGTTGATAGTGACGGAACGCTGAGCGTTACCGGATAACGTTGAAAGACTGCCACGCTTACCAAACACGTACATGTGATCGATAGGTTTTGCGATTGCGTCATGTTTTGACGCTAAGCGAGCAATAAAGGCAGAGTCGGTTTCTTCGTTCTGGTTTAAGTGGTCGGTTGGCTTGCTGGCAAGTTCGGGACTCACACGAACCTCATAACCGTGCGGCTCCATCACAGCTTTGACCACATCCAACACGGTGGCAGGTGGGAAAGTTCGCCGCCTTGGTTCTTTAAACCCGCTTTTATCTTCCACACTGAACTTGGCAGGGGTGAGCTGCACTACAAGCTTGGCAGGATGCAACTGCTCAGAGATGGCAGAGATTTGAAACACACCTCTATGCTCACCATCAACGGTAACGCTCCACTCTGCGCCGCTTGCAGGAATATGATCTTGAGACTCACTACCACTAAAGGTGAGTGTTAGCCTATCCGCCTGCATCCCTTCACTATCTGTCAATGACCAATTGGTAAGCAGGGGCTTTAGCTCGGCAGCTCCCGCCCCTTTGATGCTGATTACGTCCATACAGGGATTTCATTTTGTGTTGTCGAATCAGAGTCGCTACCCAAGGTTGGTAACTCCACCATTTGACCAGGTTGTAAAAATGGGGTGGTTTGGGTCGGGTTCAGGCGGTAAAACTGCTCTTCCAGTTCATCGGAATCCACACCAAACACCCGATAAAGCAACGTATTAACCGTTTCGTTGGGCTTGGCTTGGGTTTTCATCTTTCTGGCGGTACTCCTTAAGCGTGAGCGTTATCTTGACGACTTGGGCTTGCCCTTTCTCAATGATTTTTGTGTAACTGGTTTTCACGTTACGAAGGGTAAAGCGTCCCCAACTTCGCCCTTTACCATCCGTAACCATGACGATTTCATGTGCTTTCGCCATTGTTCGCAACGCTTCGGCTTCGGCTTCACCATCCCCTTTGAACGCCACAACATTAAGCGTCCAGTTATCCAAAGGGTTTGAGGTTGGGTCTTGTCGTGGGCTGTCTATCGCGTCGAAATCTGACCACCCGCCGGAAGTATCATAGGTATGATCTTCTAACGGGTTGCCGTTCACTACGCTAAAAACATGATCGTTTAGTGCTAAGTGCTGCATTAGCTCACCAATGAATGTTCAAAGTCTTGAGTTAGGTTTTCAGAATCTAAACCGTGCTCTCGCGCAAACTGCGCTAAAGCTTGTTGTACTGTTTCCATCGTTAAAGCAGCAGTTTGTTCTGGCGCTTGCGCACCGGTTACCTGCACTACTGGTGAAAAAGTAATGTTTGGCTTTTGTGCTTGCTCTACCTTCTGGATTTGAGCAGTTTTTATTTCTTCGGTTTTATCTGGAAGGGAGGCTTTACTTACCCAACTTTCAGTAGGGTTGAGGCTTACCCCCTTATTCCACTCTTCATTGCGTTTACGGTTCTTTTCCATTCGTTCCATTCGCAATGCAGCGTAAGACTTCTCTTCCGGTTGTGGCTCTTGAGCCACTCTGGTTTCGTTGTCGTCTTTGCTAAACCAGTTAAATATCGTTGAAGCAATGCTCTCACCTGCAGAATTACCCAACATGCCGCCAATGCCTGCACCAATGGCGGTACCGATACCTGGTAAGATTGCCGTTCCTATAGCGGCACCTGCTGCTGCACCACCTAGACCACCAAGTAATCCACCGCCACTTTCTACGGCTGCAGCGGTATCCCCTTTAGCTAGATTGGTGGCTACGCTCACCGCATCTAAGCCCACGGTAAGAGGGCGAAGGAACCCCGCCACCTTGGCGAACTTCTCAACGTGCAACCCCTCCAACGTATCGCCAACGGTGCCTGTTATTTGTGCGGCTTGGTTTAAACCATCGGCAGCAAAGGTAGGCAAAGCGGCACCGCCAGCCAATAGCCCCGCCCCCGTTTTTAGAATGTTTCCCTTGGCTCTTCCCGAAAGACTCATACCTTTAGGTGCAGCACCGGAAATAAAGTCCGTAGCCCCACTAAAGAGACTCATCCCCAAACCAACTAAACCACGCTTGCGACCTCTTCGACGCCGTGACGGTGAGCGCCTTGTTTTGGCTTCACCTCTCGTTCTTACTGTGCTTCCTGTTTCGCCTACACGAGCGCCACGTGTGGCTCTCGCTTGACGTTCCATAGCAGAAGCATGACGATTAGCGGCTGTAGTGGCTTTGTCTGTGGCTGATTGTTGGCTTTTAAGTGCCAATGTTTCTTTGGCAATACTGGCAATGTTTGTGGCGAATTTGACGCCTTGATAAACCTTGTAAGCGGCTACCCCTGCGACCACGGCAGCGCCCAAGCCTAGAACAACATCAGCGGCAATGCCTGCCTCTGCTACCCAATCAGTGGTGGCTATCGTGAGATCAACAATAGGATCCAATATTGCGTTGAAAGCAGGCCAAAGCTTGTCACCCACTACAGTGGCAAGGTTACCGAACGCATCAGCGGCTCGCTCTGCCCCTGATAGGTTGGTACTTGCAATGGATGTGTATTCGTCCTTAACAGAGGTGCTGCTTGCTTTAGCGGCTTCATTCTGAATTTTGGTGAGTCGCTCAGTATCTTTGAGCAGCTTTTGAATGTGCGGGTTAGCTTCATCACCAAACAGAGACTTAATCGCAGCGGATTGGTCTTCTTTGTTCAGCGCTTTGATGCCTTCGAGCACATCCAGCAATGTGCCCATCGCATCTTCTTGCATGCCTAGCGCCACGGATTGTGCATCCGTGCCCAGCATGTTGAAAATTTCCTTTTGGCTGCCAGTGGCGGCAAAGCCTGCCGTTAACGCTGAAGAAATGTTTTTAGCGGCGGTCGCCGCCTCTTCCTCGCTGGCTCCTTTGGACAGCAACGAACCGGACAAGCCAAGGGCTTGCGCTTCGGTAAAACCTGAGTTCGTCATGAGCGCACCTGTTCGGCTCATCACCCCAAGCAAGTCATTACCCGACACACCACCGTTTTGGTTGGCAACATCATTGATCATGTTTGCCATTCGCATGAACTGCTTTTGCCCTGCTTCGCCTTGCTCATAGCCTAGCGAGTTGCGCAGTGCCATACCCTTTTGTGCGGCTTCATCTGCCGTCATATCCCACGCTGTTGCGGTCATAATGGTGTCACGGGTATAAGCGGCTAAATCTTCCTTGGCAATACCACCATTTGCACCACCTGCCGCAATTTTCATTACGTCTGTGTCGTTAACCCCTGCCATTTCAACAGCAAGGTTATTCAGCTCACGGCGTAACTTTTGCGCATCTTCACTGCGGTAGCCTTGATCACCAAAATCTAAGGTCTTCGCCACATCCACAAATGAGGCTTCATTGTGCATGGACTCACGCCCCGCCAATACGCCTGTGGCTGTGATACCCACTGCGGCAGTGCTTGCGCTAGGCATAGAGGCTAAGGCTTCTTTCTTTCGCTGCTGCAGTTGATTAGAACGAGCCAATAGCCTGTTTTCACGCTCAAGCAACTGAGCAGATTTTTCAGCGCGGCGATTAGCAATATCTTTGGCTTTCGCCAGGTCTTTAGTACCAATGCCTGCTGACTTTAACTTGTCATTCAGCGCGCCAAGTTGGCGAGTTTGATTTTTCTCTTTGGCGTTTAAATTCGACACGCTTTTAGTGAGTCGCTCTAACTCAGCTTGTTCTTTTTTGGTGAGCTTGTAATGCTCGTTTTTCTTCTTCGTTAACTTATCGACAATCGACTGAGAACGAATGAGCTTATTTTGCTCTACCGTAGTTAAATCAATACCTTTGGCTTTCTTGGCGTTGAGTGAGGCAACGGTATTTTGGTTGGTTTTTAGTGATACCGTTTCGGCATCGGTAAGCTTGATGTGCTGTTGCTGCTTGGCAGACAAAGCAGACAACGCCGATTGGGTGTGTTTAGTTTGCTCTTGAGTGACCTTAAGCGCCGAGGTTAAAGTTTCATACTGCCTCACATCCCCTGCCGTTCTCTTTGCGGCTCTGAGTTCTTTCTGCGCCTTTTCAGTGGTGTCGATTAACCCACGTTGCGCCTTTTCTACTTTCTCTATTCCAGCGACCGCTTGCGTAGCGTCTGTGGTAATTCCGAGTTGTATTTTTTTATCCACGCTTCACCCCTAATTGAGCCAAAGCTAGCTCGTAACGTCGCAAGGCAATTTCCGTTGTCCATTCCAGTGCATCACTAGCGGAATACCCCGCCAGTGGCACAACATCTAAAATGGTTTCAAC
>NZ_CP134275.1:0-11414 GCF_040869025.1 Vibrio scophthalmi
AGTAATGATCACAACCACTTCGTTTCGCGGCAATAACTACAAAACAGACAAGTCTTCTACTTCATCCTTCCCCTCATTTGTTTGACTAACCTATTATTTTAAATAGAATTTATTAAAAACATGGGTAGGGAGCTTTATTGCCTAGCGTCGATCATAATTCGTTATTAGTTCAACATTTCATGCAGTTATGATCGGTAAAAGCGCTATTTTTGATATCCTCCTCTGAGATAAATACAACAAAGACCGCTCAAGCCACATAGCAACTGACCTCTAAACATCCCCCCTAAGACTGGCAATCTCACTCATGTCTCAAGCCAACTAACCAGTAAAAACACAAACATATTGCTGAATTAATCATGGGAGCGTGATTGAATTTATCGGCAGATATGATCGAAACATAGGTACACATTAATGAGTGACGAACTATTAACAGCAATTGAAAATTTGACCCTACGTGTAGAATTTTTAGAGAAAAAGCACATTAAAAGGCAGCGTCAAAAGAGCAAGCCTAAGAAACCAAGTGCTTTAGAAGCAGTATTACATCAGATGCTAGTTAAAGGAGGCTGCCACCGGTACTCCATTCAAGAAGCTGGCGTTGACGTGGCTCACTTATCTCAACCAATCCATGCATTAAGAAAAGTGGATGGAGTAGAGATCCACTCAGACAAGGATAGAGTTCGAAACAAATCAGTAACAGTCTACAAAGTGACGGATGAATCCAAAGAAGCAGCCCTAAATTTACTTAACTATTGGAGAGCAAAGCGAGGAGAAAAGAAACTCGAAATCTAACTCTGAATTGAAAAGAGCCAGCTTATTAAAACAAGCTGGCATTAGGATCCGAGTTAACCTGATATTTGTAGGTAAAGAGAGGTCATTCCAGCTTTTATCAGGTCATGAATCGATTTCTTAGAAATGTCTTTAGCAGCATCCAAGATACCATCAGCTAGAGTTCTTTTCGATTCAGGGTTTAAAGGGTCGGGTAAGCTTTTCATTGCTTCTATGGCTTTTTGTGTTAGCTGGCAACTTCTCCACGTGAACGCATCTCCACCAGAACGATCACCAAAAATATACCCCTCCATCTCTAGCCAGTTAAGCAGGCTCTTACAAACATCCCACTCATTCGGGATATCAGGGGCGTTTGGATAGAATAAACTTTCCATATCAAACTCTATCCCTGTTATATCTTGAGCTGTTACTGGTGTATTTGTAGGCCAGCACTCATATAGTCTTGCAAATAGAGTGATGATGTATATTTCAGCCAATTCAGGGTTAGATAAATCGTTTTTGTTATTCATTAAATCGCTCTTAATGCTTTAGTTCCATTGAGTTGTATATTACCACTTTTAGCATTCTCTATATGTTCACTCCACCAGCTCATTACCACTCTCCTTTGCTCCAAATATTGAGACCGGTTATAGGCTTTTCTAACCGCATTTTTATCTTGGTGTGACAAGGACGCTTCTATTAGATCGGCATCAAAACCCTGTTCATTTAAAGTCGTTGATGCCAAAGAACGGAATCCATGTGCCGTTGTTTTACCAGAAAAGCCGAGCTTACCTAAGACTCGATTAACAGATATAGCACCGATCGGCTTTTTAGGGTCTCGAATAGAAGGGAAAATATGCTTCCTATGAGAGCTAAGCTGATGCATTTTTTCAAGAACATCTAGAGTTTGCTTCGTTAATGGGACCTGGTGTTCTCTGTTCATTTTCATACGCTCAGGAGGAATAGTCCAAAGCTTGCTTTCAAAATTAATTTCACACCACATAGCTCCTGCAGCCTCACTAGGCCTAACCATTGTGTGCAACTGCCAAAGAATCAAGCTTTCCATCGATGTAGGAAGATCTGCAGCGCCAATTGTCATCACCAACTCAGACAAATCCTGTGGACTTAAAGCATTAAAATGCACCGTTTGGGATTTCTTAAAAACCTCCCGAATACCGGTTAATGGATTTGCTTGTATCAGTCCATAATTCACGGCATAGGTCATAATTTCATTTAATTGCTGGGAGGTTCTTTTGACAGCCTCAAGCTTACCTTGTGCCTCTGCCGGCTTTAAGGCAGAAATGGCCATGGGCGCAGTAATTTTGGATACAGGTATACTACCCAAACTTGGCAACACGTAATTCTCCAAACTACGCCATATTTTCGTCTCTGTTTCCTTTTTGATAGCGTTGCTTTTGGCATCAAGCCAAAGCTTAGCGACAGCTTTTAGTGTGTTTTTCTGATCGCTAAGTAACTTCGCTCTCTGTTCTGCTTTCTTGAGCTTTGGATCGATTCCATCACTCAAATAGTGCCTAACTTCTTGTGCTTTTTTCCTAGCTTCTGCGAGAGAAATTTCAGGGTATCCACCCAACCCAAGAAAAGTAGGCTTTCCCGTTCTAGGCTGAATGTAACGACACTCCCACGATTTAGCCCCCGATTTTCGCACATAAAAATACAGCCCACCTCCATCACCAAGTCGATAGGCTTTGTCCTTTGGTTTAGCGCTTGCCACTTGCTTTGCTGTTAAATTCGGCACGTTACAGCTCCTTTATTCAAGCTCTCACTGGTGAAGAGGAAGACCTTTCAACGAATGCTAGTCGAAAATCAAAGTAAAACACTAATGAAGAGTTTTACATTAGGCTTTAACCCATTGTTTTTAATTAATACTTATAAAAAGATCCAAAAAAAGCATTTCGTTAAGCATACACTTTAGCAGGTGCTAGTGATAGCGATTCAAATTGCGATCAAATATTTTTGTGTTGTGGCGTGAACTTTTTGCCTCCGCTAGTCTGCGGAAAAACGATCGCAAAAGAGATTTAGAAATGAGCTCCACATCCGACAACATCCATAGAACAAGATATGACTACATGAAGTTAGTTTTTGAAACTTTGAAAAAGGTTCATGAAGAAAGAGTATGGTCTTTATTAGAGTTAGCGCATCACAGAGGGCACACCGTAGGAAGCCAGTTCGCAACATCGCTAGAAAAGAGCAATGAGTGGCTAGAGCTAAAAGCACACTTACAAACAATGTTTGATTTTGTATCGCCAGTTGAGTGCTATTTTTTACTCACAGGAAAAACAACACTAAACAAGCCATCCGATATTTCAGAACTCAAAAACGATACTTTCGGCGGTATTGGTGAAAAAACTATCTGGGCTCTAGAAGCTACCCCCGAAGGTAAGCCAACCAAAGAGTCATTCGTGATAGGTCCAAACATAGAAACCTTTGACCCTAACTTGATTCAACCAGGCGAATCAGCCGACAAATTAGCTGATCACAAAAAAGTTATGGAACGGCGCACAAACTGGCGAATAACTTGCGGTAGAGTTTTTGAAACGATTTGGGCTAGTAGCACCGCTTGGAGGTTTGTCCTTGAACGCGGCTTTGCCAGTGTGAGCACATCTTCTTTTATGGATGTTGGCATCGATTTTGTTAGCGATATTTTGGTCAAGGCTAGAAGTCGAGGGTTTCTGTACAGCAGCTACTACACATCAAAGATGTTAGGGAAAGATGATTCATCTATTGCCGATGAACTCAGTCAAGCCGTGATGTTATTTGTTTCACCGGCAGAGCTTTATGAAATGCTCAGTTTAACTTTGGAGATGAAAGTAGGGACTAACGCCAAACCTTACGATCCTCGACGTGTAAAACTTGCATAACCGCCATTTTTTAAATGATCTTCAATAGATCATTGAGACAATTGATTTTTAAGATTAAGATTGTTCCGCAGAAAAAACAAAACCCTGATGCGCACTATATCAACTTGGCGGGAGATATACGCAATCAGGGTCTAGGAATTAATCCTGAGAAGAGTATAACCAAATGCTTAAAAAACTACAAACCCCAAACCGCCATAAGTGCGGGACGGTGTGAACGTAAATCTAGAATTAAACCCTCGTTACATTCAAGCCGGATTCAAAACACAGGCAAAAAACATCAGCCAAACTCGCAGTAAAGGCGAGTGTAAGCTTGCGTGCCTTTTGGAAGTCATTGCTGCGCACATCATGAAGCACGGCAATGATTGCTTTGCATCTACAACGCGCCTCTTAAATATGTATAACAACGCAGCCTCTCGTTACGGTGTAAAGCCTATAAAAGAGCGAGCAATGTTTAACCTGCTCAACGTTATTGAGACAAAAGGCTTTATTTCTCGTACACACACCAGAAATGATGCGGCTTGGCAAACTAAACGACACATAAAAATCAACCTAACCACGGTTAAAGATGTATTCTCTGGCGCTATAAACTGGGCAACCAAAGCAGCTAATGCCTATGTAAATCGCCAAAAAGTGCAGTCGAGTCGGTCTGATGTGGAAAACACCTCCAATCCTAGCAATACCAATAGCTCAGAAGAACACATTACAAACAAAAAGTGCAGTGTAAGATCAAAAGATCTCTCTAAAGAGAGTAATAAATATAATGGATTCCCATCTGATGCTTTCTTTATAAAATTTTTTGGTACTCTCGCTAACGATGCTAAATCTCTGCAGCTAGCCGCTAAAAAAGGGCGTATTACTGCCAGTGGCGCTCGCAAACTTATCGGCATTCACACGAAAGCAGGGGTTGAAATAGCCAAGTCGTTCAAACGCTACCTAAACTATGTAATTGCAAAAGATCACAGTAAGACTAAAGATATTCAAGATTTAGAGGTGAAGGCCTTTGGAGGAACTCCAGAACAAGCAAAAGAAGCGGCTAATGCAATGTTTATGGAGATAAATGAATCCCACGTAGCAATGGGGCACGCTGAATATTATCGCGATAACCATAATCGCATTCAATTGCGTTGGCTAGAATCTGTTACAGGATCACTTTAGGTTACGTTAATAACCATTAAGGTAACCTATTTAAACCACCATCAGCCTGCATGATAACCATCCATAATTGTTATTATCGATGGTTGTAAGTGAGATAAGTTCTCAATGGTTGCAAATCGTAATTTGCTGTCATTAGGAGTAATTCCCAACACGAACAACCTCTAATTTGTTCTTGTTGAGAATCATTCTATACAGGGAAGAATTGTACTTCTTCCCTATATTTTTTATTAAAAAGGCATTCCCCAGAAAACTAAATATTGACTAAAGGTCACGTGTGATCAAAACTTACACCATAGAGTGCAACAGAGACACTTCGGTGTGACACTCCGCAACCGTTTAACGGTCGAGGCCTTGCCCGGTAATGGCGTTCTGGACACCTGATTTATTCAGGCGAAACCCCCTCATATATAGGGGGTTTTGTTATTTCTGGGGTTTGGGTAATGGCTTGTTTTGAAGAACCGCCCGAGCGATAGCAAAGATGTTTACTTTCTTCACCTTGCCCAATTTTTCATCTAAAGGGTATGCGCTTTTTATGTGTAGCCTTAGTTTCTTCTTCTCTCGATACGCAACAAAGTTTACGAAATAATCTACATCATCACCGTCTAAGTTCTTCACTTCGCAGACAGCAAAGCTCTCATACCCAGCATGGAAGATTAACTTCGCACTATCTAGGTTTTCGACAATTTCAGGTAAATTTTTACTTAGTTCATACCGCTTAAAGCAAAATGGTCGAACCTCTTTGTTCGTGACGTACTCCAACCGCTTGCGATCTTCATCGCTTTGTTCTGGATAGGCTTTAGCAAAACAATGAAACGAATAGGTCACATGAAAACGGTAGGTGATTGCGGCCTTGTCACCTTGAGCTGCGTGTACCAGTTCCACTACATGAGAATCTAAATGTGATAGGTCATAAGTTTCATCATCCAGTCTAAACGGTTGCCAGTGTACGGGCTTATCAAGTTGGGGGCGTTTCTTTGTCATTAGGGTCAGTGGCTTTATCTCGATGAACTGCACTGTATCACACGATCGCTGTTTCGTTTTTTGCGATGTATCCAAAAAGGCCAGTGAGTGCGGTTTTATTTCCAAACTAATTAGCTTGGAAACTAAATGTCGATGGACATTAAAAATTGAAACTTTTCTCTCGTATAGTGCTTAATACTATGTAGTGCTAGATAGAAGAAAGTGACAGTAAAGTTTAAAACTAAATTAGCGTGACCATCTTCTGAACAACAAAAGTGTGACAACAAAGTTTGATACCACAGTTTCCCTCATTTGTTCATGGCTGCCTTTACGCGCTTGACGGTTGAACGTCCTTTACCTGTAAATTCTGCGGTTTGGTTGATAGAACGCCCACGCTCTAAGCTAGTGACAATATCTGAGTGCTTTACCAGAAAGTCGTCAGTGCTGACAGTAGTTCCTTTAGGCCGACCAAACTTACCGCTTTCGCATTGCGTTAGCTCGATGCCACGCTTAGACGCTGCGAGTCGTTTTTCTTCATACTTCCAACGGCCTGTAACAATGAATCGTTCCGCTTTGTTGAACGGTTCAAGGTTGTTCGTCAGCTTGGTAAATTCTGCTTTCAATCGCTTCAATGATTTACAATCAAGTACCAGATATTCTGTGTGTGAGCCAATGTTAGCTAACTGATTGTTGTAACGATGAAAAACATACTTTTCAACGTGACCACAATTCGCAACTTTACGCAAAATAGTGCTTTTAACTACGGCCTTGCCTGTAGCCTTTTCTAGATCGAGTACCGTTTCTTTCAACCGTTGTTCTGGCTCTCTCGATGTTCTCCCAACTTTGTGAATAACGCTGTTATCCTCTAGTTGGTACTCAAACAGATACAGTGACGCTTTGAGAATGGCTTGCTGACGGTACGCCTCAATTTCTAGCCATGCTCGATGTCGAGTCCCTTGTTCAATGGCTTCGCGCAATGTGTGAACGCGCATTTGTAAGATGTTACGCATCCACTGGCTAAACCCTAGTAGCGGTAAGCTACCAAGGATAGTTCTCGCGGTATCGGTGAAGATAAGGTTATCTGTCCATTCGTCATGTCTAAGCAGTTCTCGTTGGGCTGTACGTGTAAAGCGATGCAATCCAGACTTCCAGTGTTGAAACACGTTGGGCGACTTGCCATCCGCTTGATAGCCGTCCTTTAAAGCGTCGATGATCTCTAGCGAATAGTTGAGGTGAAAGTGATGCCATGCGGGAATCTGCGGGATCTCATTCAAAGACTCTTTACAGGTTTCACCATCATGGCGAAAGTGAGCCGCCTTGGTTTTGCCTTTTACAGCGATTAACGGACAGCGACAGAACGGACAGGCCAAATGGCCTTTTCCTGATTTCTGCGAGTCGATGTGATGAAAGTTTCCTTGTGTATCTTTGCCAAGGCTTAAATATACAGACATATAGCACCATACTTTTTTGAACCTAGTTTAATTGTAGTCTATATGGGTTCAAATAAGTGTGCAACTTTCGCCCTTATTTCAATATTAAAGACAAAAAGTTCTAATCTTTAATGTCACAATTTCAAACTTTACTGTCATAGTTTTAGACTTTGTTGTCCACCGACACTAAATCAAACCTTTCGCATTAAATATTCTCACGAATGATAATCCGTACGGATTGCGTCCACTTCAAAAAATCTCTTTAATTAACTGGCATTGGATTGACTGATGTTTTATAACTGTTTAAACACAAAAATAAACACGTTTAGAGTATTGAAATATGTCTATATTATGCGTAGCTAACAGCAAAGGCGGTACAGGTAAAAGCAGCCTCACGCTAAACTTAATCCCTCACTTCAAACCTGATTTTATTATTGATGCTGATGTTCATAAGGGCATTAGTAATCTGCTTGGTTTGGGGGATAGCGGTATCGAAGTACGCTACCCAAAGAATAAAGGGGATGTTCTTAAATGGTGCGATGAGGGTAAACGAGTTCTGATTGATTGTGGCGGTTTTGATTCAGACATCACACGATACTGCATATCACAATCTGATGTTGTACTGACACCGACCAGTGACGACCCAACAGATCAATTTGCACTGATTGAGTTTGATAAGGCTATGAGAGCAGTTTCTCAGATGGTAGATGAAAAGTTGGTTGCTCAGGTTGTATTGAATCGAGTTCACCATAGTAGGAAGTCATTTCCAGAGATTGCGGAACTTGTGTCTGGATTGGATAACCTAACTCTACTAGATGCCACTATTCCAGCAAGTAGTCACATCCCTAAATCTGCATTTAAAGGTTCACATTCAACAGATAAAAACTTGACTCAGAGGTTTAGTTATTTATACTCAATTATAAACACGTTTTGAGTGTTATATAAGGTTTAAGAATGACAAAGCGCAGCATTGGAAAAACAGAGGAAGCGAAACTTTCAACGGTGGAAACTGCATCAGTTGCAGAAGAAAAAACCACTTTCGATATGAGTTTGCGAAATATGCCAAAGGCACTTCGAGAGAAGTTCAAAAGATTAAAATATGAGGGAAAAGTTACTGGCTCAATGAATGACTACATGAGACGTGCTTTCATGGAACAACTGAAACGAGACGACATTTAACAGGCAATAAAAAACCCGACCGCACCGCCAAGCACTAATCGGGTTCGCATAGCAACCAATAGGAATTAATTACTATGAAATTCACTTTATCATACAGCGACATTGCTCGCATCTCTCATTTACTGACTAATCGCCAACTTCGCAGCTACCTATCAAGAGCGGAGGTTTAAGTCATGAAAAGCTTAAGCGTTGATGCAATCCCACAAGAGTTGGAAAAAAGCTTCATGCATGAAGCCTCACTTCTAGGTTCGTTCTGGCATGACATGTTCCAGCTCTGCCTTACTTTTGGTTTACGGAACAGCGAAGCCCGAGAATTACAGGCTAGTCATATCGATTTAAAATCTAATACGATAATTCTCACCGACTCAAAGCAACTGCGATCACACGTAACCAAAGCTACAAATAAAATGATTGATACGAGCTGGCTAACAGAGGGCCGGAAGTTTCTACGAGCTGCGATCAATAACGACTTAGCACCACTTTTAGTCAGAATGTGTACAGACCTGAATCAGCTTGAAGCTCTGGCAGATGAGTACGACCTATTAATTGAGTACAAGAAGGCTCGCCAACAACACAGAGAGTCAAATTTAAAGAATTATCAATCCTTAGCCCTAAAGAATGCGCCAAAAGCCCGTAGAGTTGATTTTAGCCGCTATCCTGCAATCAAAAAGATGCTTCAAGTTCGTTGTGATAAATATGAAAACCTAGGAGGCTTCTTATTTCCTGCTTGTGAGCTCAAATCCAATCGAGCCAGCAGCTTTTCACCAGTAACGCGTCAATCTGTTTACAGGGTGATCATAGTCATCAAGAACAAGCTGGAAACCAAAGCTAATAAGTTTAAAGAACTACTGGAAGGTATTCGTTTAGGGCTGCACTCAGCTCGAAAGTCTGCAGTTCAGAGAATAGCTAATGCGCTGGATATCATGAGCGCTTCCCTTTTTATCGGTCACGGTAACGGAAGTGGGGATATTGCGACAACTCAACGTTATCTTGACCGTTCAGAAAAACGACTCATTGAGATAAGTCGCAAGCTTGCTGACATACAAACATCAACATTATCGTGCAGTAGCGTTACAGCATAACTCTATGTCTAAATTATTAAATACAACAGCTTTCGGTACCGGTTATGAACAAAATTGATAAAGATACTTTATATGCTGTGAAGTGTATTTTGCTTGGTGCAAGAATTCACGATGCATCAGCTCTTTGTGATAAAACAGATCAAGCTATGCGCGCTGCTTTGTTTAAGTTCTGCCAAATGATGAACCCAATGTCGTTTGAAAATATTTCTATTGAAGCATCAAATCAAGGGTATACAACGATACCAGCCCAAATGTTAAGAGAGCAATCATCAACATTTTTGGGGGAGATTGATAATCAATTTTATGTGGATTTTGTGGGCGATCATTTTGCAGGCATGAGTGATGTAGAGGCCTATGTCAAACGGTGTTTAGAGAACGCCAACAAAAGGCTTTCCATCTGGAGGGCAATGCACGATTCTTGGGAAGGGTTTAGAAGATTAACCGAAGAATCGTCACATTAAAGTCTCGATAGTAAAAAGCCCTTAATGGGCTTTTTTTACAATTCAATATTGTAAGTTACGGTTTAAGGAAACAGTAACTTACTGTTCGCATGTATATTATCAAGAAAAAAGAGCAGCCAAAGTAACTACGCTTTGCGTTTGGGTGGTTGGGTCTATTCAGTTTGGTAGAATAGGCCGACGTCAGTGTTTACACTTGTAAACATTGACGTAACTAGCAAGACTGTTTACACTTGTAAACAGGTGGCCAATTTGGCTGCTCGTTGCATTAGCAACTGTTCTTTAAAAATTTGAGATCTAATAACGTTGAGGAAAATGCCTATAGCTAATTACCACAAAGACAAAGCCGTGAACGCAGCCATTGAACTGTTAGTAGCACAAGGTTGGAAATACGAAAAGAAAGGTAACGGTCACACCGTTGCTTACCTCAAGTGCGATACAAGCACGACAGGGAAACATGCGAACAACAAATGTTTTATTGCCGTATTTGGTTCACCAAAGAACCCGACCAACCATGCAAACAAGATTCTGCAACAAGCACGTAATCTGACCTGCTAAACCAACCCTAAGCAACCAAGTTTGACACGCTTGGTTGCTTATTCCTCACACATAATAGACTCAAAGAATTAAAGACCATTATCTTCATCAAGATATTAAGGAAACACACAATGAAAACTCATGACTTTGCTTTAGTTGTTATCAGCTCAAAGGAATTGGATGCTGACGGCGTATGCGACTTGGCAAACCAACTCTTTGAAGCGGGCGCAGAAGATTGCACAGTCGGTTCGAGTGGCAAAAACATCATCTTAGAGTTCGATAGAGAAGCTGACTCGTATCAAGACGCAGTATTAAGCGCTATCCAAGAAGTAAAAACCATTAATGATATTGAAATTAAGAGCCTAGACGCTGGGCAATTCGTTGGTTTATCTGACGCTGCCGAAATGTCTAATCTAACAAGGGCTGCATTATCTAGCTTCAGCAAGGGAACCCGCGGCGATGGTACGTTCCCGACCCCATACTTACGTGTATCCAGTAAATCACCTTTGTATGATTGGGCTGAAATTGCAGACTGGTTAGAGGCGAGAGGTTATGTCGAACATGGTATCGCAGACAACGCCCGATTTACCTCCCAAATCAATATGGCATTAAAGCTCAAACATGGCTCACTAGGCGAAGTTACTCAACTGGTCAGCTTAATCTAATAATAAACTCAACGTAAGAAGATCTCATTTGCCCGCTTCGATAGCGGGCTTTTTTTGTGTTAGCCGCAATAGTATGAGGTTCACTAAGCGAGAACGACAAGAGCTAGAGAATAAGTTGGTTTTATCTTGTACTTAGAAAGTCCGCATATCGCTGTACGTGAAGAGCCTAGCCAGCAAATCGGTCTCTTCTGGAAGCTGTTCTACGATCGGGAGTTGTTCATACCGACATCAACTACACTTATTTCTATCGAAATAAGTGGCACTAGTTATCGACAAAAGGTAAGTAAAAACAGCAGAGCGCAAT
>NZ_CP134276.1:0-2436 GCF_040869025.1 Vibrio scophthalmi
TCTAGCCAATTCCTTATCTTGTTGGGGACGGTGTTTTCTAGCTTTGCTATTTTTATCTCTAGTTCTTTTAGTCGGCTGTCTATCGTTTGTTGCTCATGTTTTGCTACCAATTCGTTTTGGTTCTTTTTAAATTGCTCTATCCCTAGTGACAGGATGCATCGAAGAAAATCAGGGGTCGTCATGACTGTGAATTTACCCAAGAGTTCTAGTTCTTCTTTATGCTGATCGTCTACTCGAACGCTAATCAGGTGTTTTTTGTTCGACACTCTACGCTTTTCCTTGTTTGCAAATGTAAATCTCAATGTAACACAGTGATTTAGCTTCGATTCTTTTTGTTTATGCTTTGTTTTTAAGGCACGCTGTCGATGTATACAAGCTCGTTCCTCACTTTGTCTCATCGCGTGCCAAAGGGCATCCCTTTGAACCCTTTTCTCTGTAATCCGTAGCTTTTCCTTATTGCGTCTTAGGTCGGATTTTTCCTACATCGAACAAGTTTTGAACAGAGCTAAAAATTACCACACACCACGCAAAACTTTTGTTTTGCCTAAGTGGTTGTCTGTAAAGGGGAATTCGGATTTTAAAAGTTTGAAAAAATCCCAAATCAATGTTGAGCAATTCGTATTGGCAGTGTAATACGAACGTAGAGAATCGTAATTCCACTTATTTATCAATTGGTTAATATGAGCCAAACTTGATTTGTAATACACATTTACATACAGATGTATACGCGTTTTGAAGCTCCGTGTATTACTAGTGTAGTGCTAGTGTATTAGCTGATTTCTGGGGTTTTAGATTTTTTTAGATCTTATTTCTGACGCCTCGCTGTGCTCGTTGTCGGTTCATTTGACTAGGCAAAGCTCGTTGCACTCGTTTTACCTGGTCAAACGAACTTCAAAAAAGAAAACTATTCCTTTTGAGTGTTTGAGCTTGAAAGGAGGGTTAACGAAGTGGTGTAAAATATGCCCTGTAAATCGCCTAAAAAGCGTCACAAACTTTCAAATTAATTTCGAGGTATCTCGGGTGGTTTTATGCACAAAATCGCGCCTAGGCGTTTCTAGGGCGCTTAACGGCCTGTTTTTCGCTGCAAACTCTCGCATTTAACATAATAGGAATAATGACTACCGAATATTAAGACAAAAAAACGGTCAGATTTTGGAGTTTAGTCTCTATTGCGAATTTGTTTTGTAGTTGATAAAATGTGATGCAGATCACACTACAAGAAGGGTTGAAATGGATCGTTCACTAAAAGAAATTACATGTTCCAGTTGTAATTCGGCTTTCTCGGGGGTTTTGGATGGTTATTTTTCCCCGCTAGAAAATTATTCAGCTAAGTGCCCTCAATGTGGCGGTTTTACTTCTGTTGATAATGCTGGTGCGTTTATAAGAGTGAATATACCTGACGATGCTGTTGTAATTATTAAAACACATCGAACGAAGGTGGTCGATTTACCATAACGGCACTTAGTGCGAACTACGATTTAGACACAAAAAAGCCTCCACTATGGGAGGCTTTTTTGTGGGGGAAATTCATGAACATCAAAAAGGATCATTGAGATCAATTGCTTTTGGGATTAATCTCTTTCCCCATATGTGACAAAACCAGCCGTAGGAAGCTGGTTTTCGTCGAGATACTTACTAACGTTTAGCCGCGTTGAAGTCCTTTCATGATAGATCATATCAAGTAGTCACTTCAAGTAATTATCCCCAAGTAATCGGTGGTTGGGTTAGAGTCACTAGGGTTACGGGACAGCATAGAGATGTAGAAACCCAAGGGTTTCCTCCACAAATTAGAGACTTTCAACCTAGTACGTTGTTATTTGCTCTAGTCTGATGGGGACTAGCGGAATTGTCGAAAGCATCACCCAAATGAGTGGTTCATCCTAAGTCTACGAACAATAGCGGTAGCAAAGAGGCTTGCACATTGGAGAGTTTACTTCCTTGCAAGGCACTAACAGGATGGGCGCGAGAGACGGGCGACAAGGCTCATAACAGAGCGTAACTCTCGCAGTGAACCGGTGTTATCAAGGTTCATCTGATGAAAAATTAACTATACTCGGCTCCGGTCGGCAGTTTCATCAGTCACCACTAAGAGGCTTTTTTTAGAGCTTCTTAGGGTGAGTGTACCCTGAATCCCCCTCCTACCTCTTCCATTCAGCAGCCGAATCCCCCTTTAGCTCTTTTAGAAAAAATAAAAAAAGAAACTTATTCAGCGCGGAGCGCAAACTAACTGCGTTCTCAAGGTTACTTAGCGATTGTGCGTAAAGTTCGGGGCAGCTTGCTGTCCCAACTTTTCCACATGAGCGCTTTTTGAGTTACCCCTGTCACTATCGGGTAGACAGTGACAGGGGTTTAGATGCGCCGTTTTTATTGGCCTCTGCTTCATTTCCTTTTGGGTTACGCACATTTTTCGCGCACACGTTACTCTGTCACTTCCTT